>CAWDOJ010000008.1:0-150049 GCA_963803825.1 uncultured Verrucomicrobiae bacterium
CGAGGCAACTTATTCGGGCCAACTTCGTCCTCGATGACAACTCCCAGCTCGGTGGGGCGGATTGAAATTCCGAGCGGTCGCTCCGGGTGACGCCTCTGCCGCGATTCTTTCTGCAAACTCATGGAGTTTAGTGAAAATTCCCCTTGTTTTCGGGCGTCGCTGAGTTTAACTGCCGACCTGTTCGTCGGTGATGGCTGGTGGACTCCGACGCCCACCCCTCAACTGCTCCGATTATGCTCCCAATGCTCTCTCGCCCCTTATCCGTCAGCTTTGCGGCTGCTTTGGTTTCAACGCTCGTTGTCAGCGTTGGGTATGCGCCCACGGCGTTCTCCCAAACGATCACGACGGTTGTCGAAACGCGGGAGTCATTCAAGCCACCCCGGTCACCTCGGCTGACGTTTGGTTCGTTCGGAGATCCTTCGTTCAACTCACGGGGTGACGTCGCCTTTTTCACCGCCGTATCCGGTCGGCGGATCAACTCGCGGAACAACACCGCGATCGTTCTCAAAACACGCGGCAAATTCAAGATGATCGCTCAAGAGAACGTGCCCATGCGGATCCGTCGCGTCGGCCTTTACAATCCGGCGGGCCTCGGGCGCAAGCCGATCGTCAACGACTCCCGTCGGGTGGGTTGGTACAGCGCGGGCGGCCCGGCGCTCGACCCTGATGTCGTCGTCGATTCGACTCTGAATTATCTCAATGTTGCCACGCCCAATGGGCGTTCGGTTCAGTTCGCTTCGTTGACCGGATTCAGCGCAATGACGGTCGCATTCGACTTCAATCGGAAGAAGAAATTCTCGATCGATGCGATCGATTCCTCCGCTCCGACGAGTCCGGAATCTGTCGTCCGGATTGCGGGCCGGAACGGCGATGCGATTGCCAGCGTGGGTGAGATTCCGCCCGGCCTCCCCATCGATTCAACCTACGAGTTGTTCGGCGAGCCCGTTCTCGACGACAACGACCAGCTCTTTTTCACGGCGGACATCTCGGAGGACGCCGATGTCTTCGACGGGATCTGGTATGGACGAAACGGGTGATCCGACTCCGCTCGTGACGATTTTCGAGTGGCCCCCGAATCCTTTAGGTGCCGCCGGGTCGAATAAGTTTGATGCTTTCGACGGGAAGCCAGGAGTCACCCCCGACGGCGATTACGTGGCTTTCGCCGCAACGGTTCGGGAACGCAAGGCATTTATCGAGCGGACGTGAGTTCCGGCGAAAAGTCGACTTCGTTTCGACACGTCTTCGGCAGTCGTCGTCGCCCGAACTGGACTTCGTTACGGGCTGAAGATCCTTTCGACCTCCCGCGATCAACGATGGCGGCGACATTGCCTTTCTGGTGCAGGATCGACGGTCGCGGGTGCTCCTACTTTCAGATTCGAACCGAGTGCTGAACCTCTGATCTACTTCCGGCGGATGGAATCCCGACGGTCATCGATGCGGTTGGACAGATCCTCCCGATCAAAGGAGCGAGCCGCAGGTCTCCGACGTTCGTTTCGGTTCGGCAATCGGGCATCAACAACAGGCGGCCAGATCATCTTCACGGCCTCGTTCGGAAACCGCAACGTCGGGCATCTACATCTTCGCCCCCTGAGGGCCTGACCGTGGTGGATTCGTGAGGAACGGGGTCACTCTGCGTTCGTCGCCGTTCTGGTGGCATCAGCACACGCTGGCAACAGCCCGAAGCCGTTTCGCTCGCTGGACGGTGGATTCGACGGGGGTGGGAAACAGACGGAGGCGAATTTCTTCGCGAGCATTTCCGGCGAGCTCGAGGGAGAGGCGGAGATTGCTTTGGAAGATCCTCCGAGGAATGCGGAGGTTTCGATCACTTCGACACTGCGAACGGGCTGGATTTACGGATCGCGAGATCACGTGGAACTACGAATTTCGTCGGAAGGGCGTGCTCAACCTGCGGGTGACGCTGGCCAATGGAGCGACGGGGACGATGACGGGGTCGTATTCGACGAAGACTTCGCGCCTGATTTACACGGGAACGATGCGGTTCAACAACGGGCAGAGCGGCGAGGTGCGCGGGATCTTCCGGCTGCGGCGAACGAAGTTCGTCGTGCGCGACAAGATCTCGCTTTTCACGAGCACGATTCGCTCGAAGCAGTTGTATGAGCTTCAGGATTAGGTCATTTTTTGCCGCGAAGAGGCGCAGAAGGCTCAAGAAGAGGTAAGCGTGAGCTGAGGGCTTTGGGTGTGATGCCAGACCCAGAAATATCGAGACTCACACGAAGCCGCGAAGAACACGTTGCATTCGAAATCCTTTCGCGGCTTCGCGGCTTCGCGTGAGGATTCAGATATTTCCCGGTCATGGTGTGCCCCGTATTTTTTGTGACTTCTGCGCCGCTTTGCGGCTGTCACGGCTCGGCGGGAGCCTCGCCCTCCGGATGGGGTGCGCCCTGCGGGCTTGGTCAAGTTAGCGTGTAGCGATCGGCGAGGGCTTGGTATTCGGTGACTTGGTTGTCCTGCCAGGCTTGGTCCTGGCCGAGTTCCCGGGCCATGAGGGCGGCAACTTCGGCGGCGATCTCGATCGGTGGCCTTGGCGCCGAGGAGCAGGGCGCGGGTGCGGCGGGCGAGGACGTCTTCGACGGTGCGGGCCATTTCCTCGCGGACGGCCCAGATGACCTCCGCTTTGATGTAGGGAAGCTTGGAGTGAAGGGGTTGCGCGAGGCTTGGGTCGGCGTCGGCGATGGCTTGCACGGACTTCGCGTCGGAGCCGTAAACGGCGAGGTTGGCGTGGGGGTTTTTCTGATTCGTCCAGCCGTGGATTTGGAGGTGCTCGGTCTCGCAGGGGCGGCGGTCGAAGCCGGCCATGAGTTCGGCCTGGTCGACGGCGTCCTGGGCCATGCGGCGGTAGGTGGTCCACTTGCCGCCGGTGATCGTGAGCAGGCCGGAGTTGGAGATGAGGATGGTGTGGTCTCGGGAGAGGGCGGCGGTGTCCTTTCCGTCGCCCGTGCGGACGAGGGGACGGAGACCCGCGTAAACGCTGAGGACGTCGGAACGTTTGGGGTCCTTCGCAAGGTAGCGGGCGGCTCCGCTGAGGATGAATTCGATCTCTTCCTCCAAGGGTTTGGGTTCGAGTTCGATGGTGTCGACTTCGCCGTCGGTGGTCCCAACGACGACGTGGTCGTGCCACGGGACGGCGAACATAACGCGTCCATCGGGGGTCTGCGGGACCATGATTGCGCTGTCGCCGGGCAGAAATTCCTTCGGGAGAACGATGTGAGCGCCCTGGCTGGCGGCGATGATGTTGCGGGCGTCGGGATCGTCCATCTTCCGAACGCCGTCGGAGAAGACTCCCGTGGCGTTGATGGTGGCGCGGGCGTGGATCTCGATCTCTTCGTTGGTTTCTTCGTCGCGGACGATCGCGCCAGTCACTAGGTCGTTGGTTTTGATCAATCTGACGACTTTGAGGTAATTGGCGACGAGGCCGCCCTCGTCGACGACGGATTGGGCAAGATTAATCGCAAGGCGAGAATCGTCGAATTGCCCATCGTAGTAGAGAACACCGCGTTGGAGGCCTTCGGGTTCCAGGGTGGGAATACGGGCGAGGGTCTCCTCTCGCGAAAGGATTTGGGATGGCTTGAGGCCAAGTTTGCCGGCGAGGCGGTCGTAGATTTTCATCCCGATGCCGTAGAATGGACCCTCCCACCAAGTGTAGATCGGGACGATGAAAGAGAGGTGGTGGACGAGGTGGGGGGCGTTGTCGCAGAGAAGGCCGCGCTCGTGGAGAGCTTCGAGAACGAGCGAAATGTTACCCTGCTTCAGGTAGCGGACCCCACCGTGGACGAGCTTCGTGCTACGGCTGGACGTCCCTTTGGCGAAGTCGGACTGCTCGACGAGAACGGTGCGGTAGCCGCGATTGGCGGCATCCACGGCCACGCCGAGGCCGGTCGCGCCCCCTCCGATTACAAGAAAGTCGAAGGGTTCGCTCTCGGACGCAGCGGTTCGGATCTTTGCAAGGGTCTCGGGGCGGTTCATGGGGAATCTAGGATTTGGGTTCCCAGTCTTTGGCCCGCTCCAGCGCTTTGTTCCAGCCGGCGTGGAGGACGGCCATCTCGTCGGCGGAGCGTTGGGGTTCGAAGGTCTTATCGATGGCCCACTGGGAGGAGATCTCGTCGCGATTCTCCCAGAAGCCGACGGCGAGTCCCGCTAGGTAGGCGGCTCCGAGGGCGGTGGTCTCGGTGACCTTCGGGCGGACGACGGGGACTTGGAGAAGATCGGCCTGGAACTGGAGGAGGAGATCGTTGGCGGAGGCCCCGCCATCGACCCGCAGCTCGCCGAGTCTGATGCCGGAATCGAGTTCCATTGCTTTGAGGACGTCGTAGGATTGGTAAGCGATGGACTCAAGGGCCGCTCGGGCGATGTGGCTTGAGTTGGAGCCTCGGGTCAGGCCGACCATCGTCCCACGGGCGTAGGGGTCCCAGTGGGGGGCGCCGAGTCCGGCGAAGGCGGGGACGAGGTAGACACCGCCGTTGTCCGGGACTTTCCCCGCAAGATACTCGACGTCGACGGACTCGCGGATGATGCCCAGGCCGTCGCGGAGCCACTGGACGATGGCTCCACCCATGAAGATGCTGCCTTCGAGAGCGTATTCGGTGATGTCGTCGGCGCGCCAGGCGCAGGTGGTGAGGAGCTGATTCTGCGAAGGAGTCGGTTCGGTGCCGGTCTGCATGAGGAGGAAGCAGCCGGTCCCGTAGGTGTTCTTGGCCATACCGGGCCGGAAGCAGGTCTGCCCGAAGAGGGCCGCGTTCTGGTCGCCAGCCATGCCGGCGATGGGGATGCCGGAGGTAGTGGCTTCGCCGGTGATCTCGCTGGAGCCTTTGACTTCCGGGAGGAGCGACTCCGGGATGCCGAGGATCTCGAGGAGGTCGGTGTCCCAGCGGTGCTCGTGGATGTTGTAGACGAGCGTGCGGGCGGCGTTGGATTCGTCGGTGACGTGGGCGGCCCCTTCGGTGAGATTCCAGACGAGCCAGCTGTCGATGGTGCCGAAGGCAAGGTCGCCGCGCTCGGCGCGGGCGCGGACGCCGTCGACGTGATCGAGAATCCACTTGATCTTGGTGCCGGCAAAGTAGGGGTCGATGAGGAGGCCGGTCTTGGCGGCGAAGGTCTCGGCTAGGCCGTCGGCTTTGAGTTGGTCGCAGGTGCTGGCGGTGCGGCGGTCCTGCCAAACGATGGCGTTGTAGACGGGGTCGCCGGTTTTGCGATCCCAGATGACCGTGGTCTCGCGTTGGTTGGTGATGCCGATGGCGGCAACGTCGCGGGAGGCAATGCGGCGGCTGGTGAGGGCCTCGACGGCGACACTGCTCTGGGACGACCAGATCTCGTTCGGATCGTGCTCCACCCAGCTCGGTTGCGGAAAGATCTGGCGAAACTCTTTTTGGGCGGTGTGGACGATGTTGCCGTCGTGGTCGAAGACGATGGCGCGCGAACTGGTCGTGCCCTGGTCGAAGGCGAGGATGGTTTTCATTCAGGGGAGAAATTCGAGAGAGTCTACCGCCAGTCGTTGCTGGGAGCAAAAGAACTCTCAAGGGTGGGGGTGGCAGTGGAGGGGGCTAGAATCGACGGAGATTTCCATTGCGTTTGCTGCAAGCGGCTATTATTTACCAATCCCGCCCAAACGAAACCCCGGGCACTAGCTCCCTTAATACCAATCGATTATGAAAAAAACACTGTTGATCAGTTTTGCTGCGCTCGTCGTGGCTCTGCCACCTTCCTTCGGCGGCGTTGAAGCCAAGTCGTTCAAAGAACAAGTGGTCTATGAACCCACCGAACCCTGCTTTTTCCGTGATACGGAAGTGCAGGTCGACATCTTTGGAGCTTTCGTGGGTGCACCCTTGGACGGTGGCTACGAGACGAGTGGTAACACCCTGAACACCGGAGTCGGTGGCGGCGGTGCGTTCAACTTTTTCTTCGCCAAATACTTCGGCGTGGGCATCGAAGGACTTTGGTACGGCAACGGCGGCGCGGCGGAACACATGTTCATCGGTAACGCGTTTTTTCGTTACCCGATCTGCGAATGGAACGTGGCTCCTTACGTGATGGCCGGCGGCGGCGTCGGATTTGATCATGTCACGATTGGCTTCGGTCACGTGGGCACGGGCATCGAGTACCGCTTCACCGATCACATCGGCATCTTCACGGATACGCGTCTGCTGTTTGGCGCACCGGACCTGGCCACCGTGACCCGCGCTGGTCTGCGCTTGGCATTCTAAGATCTCGGCGACAGTTGGAATCGACTTCCGCGCACGCATTGGCTGGGACTAAGGTCCGGTCGATGCGTGCGCGTTGGTTTTGGGTCGTGGTGATTTTGGCGGTGGGGGTGGTTGCTCTGCTCGTCGGGCTGAATCTGTGGGTGAAAGGTTATCTCCGGAGCGAGGCGTTCCGAGCTTTGGTCGAGGCTCGGACTTCGCAGGCACTGCGAGCGAGTTCGGTCTACGAGCCTTTCCAATGGACGGGATCGACGGTTTTTTCCAATGAGTTAGAGGCCGTGGGGATCGGGGATGGGCCTCTGATCAAGCTGACGGCGCAGCAGTTGCGGGCGGGCGTCAATTGGCGGGCGATCCTGGATGGCGCTTGGCGGGTCGACCGCTTGGACGTGGCGCGGATCGACGCGGAGTTGGGAGTGGGAGGTCGCCAAGTCGGGGTCCGCGTGGAGCGCGCGGTGGAGGTGGGGGCACGGGAGTCTGCGGGTGGCGGGTGGTTGCCCCGGCGTTTCGAAATCGGCGAGGTGGCGGTAGCCGATCTGAACATTGGTGTGCGCGGGGGAGGGCGGGTGAGCAATTCGCGGCTGACGGTCGAACCCGACGGGAACGGGTGGGTCTTTACCGGTCAGGCGGGGCGGCTGACGTTGCCTGGGAGGGATGCGTTGGAGATTGAATCCTATCGTCTGCGGCTGCAGGAGGGGGTCGTCTACGTGACCGACGCGGAGCTGCGGTCGGGCGCGAACGGGAGAGTGTCGGTGACGGGCGAAGTGGGTGGGGCAGGTGGGCCGTTCGCGGTCCGGTTGGAATGGGCGGCGGTGGATTCGCGGGCCTTGCTCCCGGCGGAATGGCAGGATCGGCTGGAGGGGACGGTCTCGGGCACGGTGGATCTCACGGGCCGGGAGGGGAGGGAGGCGCTGGCGGCGGGGGAGTTTACGCTGACGGAGGGCACGTTGACTGGCTTACCGATGCAGCGGGAGATTGCGTTGTTCACTCGGTCTCCGCAGTTCGAGCGGATTCCGTTGCACGAGCTATCGGGGGCCTTCGTGGTGGACGGGGGGGTCACGGAAGTGCGGAATCTCGTCGCGGAGTCCAAGGGGTTGCTGCGGTTGGAGGGAGTGGTGCGCATCGGGCCCGGCGGGGCGCTGGCGGGGGATCTTCAAATCGGGGTGACCCCGCAGACGCTACAGTGGCTGCCCGGTTCGCGGGAGCGGGTCTTCACGGAGTCGCGAGGAGGATACCGCTGGACGAGTTTGGAGGTCGGCGGCACATTGGATCGGCCCACGGAGGATCTCTCGGGTCGGTTGGCGGCAGCGACGGTCGACGAAGCGGTCGAAGTCGGCACGCGGCTTCTCGAGGAGGCACCGGAGCGGGCGCGGGACGTCGTCGATGACGTGCTGGATCTGTTCGTGCCCCTGTTGCGGTGAGCGGCGGATCTCTCGGTGGCGGTCACTCTGCCCCGACCAAGATCGAGTGATCCGAGAATGGCAGATCGACGAAAGAGAGGTTGAGAATTAAGTGTTCTTTCTCAAACCAATGATTGGTCCCGCGTCAAATCCCGTCCTGACTTCCGTGAGTCTGGTCGTTCCGTGCTGGCGGGACGGAGGGCTGGTTCGGACGTTGGCGAGACGGGACCTGGGGATTCGCGAGTTGATCGTGGTGGCTGCGGTGCCGGAGGACGGGCTGGTGGAAGAATTGGAGGAACTCGGGGCGCGCGTGATCGTCGCGGATAAGCCGAACCGGGGTTGGCAACTGGCGTTGGGAGCGGACGTTGCGGCAGGAGAGGTCGTGTTGTTCCACCACGCGGATTCGGAGCTAGACGCAGATCAAGTTCAGGCGGTCGCGCGGACGATGGCGGATGCGGCGGTGGTCGGGGGGGCGTTTCATCGGAAATTTGACGCCCGCCATCCGTGGCTGCGGTGGGTTGAGCCGTTCGAGCGGTGGCGGGCAGTGCGTTTCGGCGCACTTTTCGGGGATCAGTCGATCTTTGTGCGGCGGTCGCACTACGCGTCGATGGGAGGGTTTCGCGATCTAGCGCTCATGGAGGACGTCGAATTTTCCCGGCGGCTGCGGCGCTCGGGACGGATCGTGCTCCTAGACCCGGCGATGACGACTTCCGACCGCGCCCACCGCGCTGGTGGGGCGTGGCGGACGTCGCTGCGCAACGGACTGTTTTTGCTTCTCTACCAACTGGGCGTGTCGCCGACGCGGTTGCACGGATGGTATTACGCGCAATCCAAATCTCCATGAACCGAATCGCCGTTCTCTCTCTCGCCGTCTTGTTGAGCGCTTGCGCGGGACCTTCCATCGATGCGTCAGCCGACCCGGACTGGCGATCGACTTACGCCGAGTTGCTCGGTCGCTACGTGACGGCTTCCGGAGTCGAGTACGAGGAATGGCACGCCGCTCCGGCAGACGTCGCCGCGCTCGAGGGCGTGGTCGCGGGGATTGCGGGCGAGGACGTGGACACGCTGGAAGGCGACGCGAAGCTGGCGTTTTACATCAACGCCTACAATGCGTGGATGCTCGACCAAGTGCTGCAGGCTTATCCCGTCGCCAACGTGACAGAGGTGGCTCCGCTGTGGGGCGTCTTCACGAATCGACGAATCATCGTCGCGGGCGAGGCGATGAGCCTGAACCACCTGGAGAAGCAGATTATCCTCAAGCAATTCAGCGATCCGCGCGTCCACTTCGCGATCAATTGTGCCAGCCGTTCGTGCCCGCCGCTACTGAACACGCCTTACACCGGAGGCCAGCTCGACGCTCAACTCGATGCAGTCACCAAGAATGCCGTGTCGAACAATCCGCTTATCGTCGAGGTCGTGGGCAATACGGTGGAGGTCTTCGAGGTGTTTAAATGGTACGCGGCGGACTTCGAGAAGGCCGGTGGAACGAAGGCCTTCATCGAAAAATACCGGGATGAGCCCCTGCCGGAGGGGGCGGAGATCGCCTACCAGGACTACGATTGGTCGCTCAACCAAGCCGAGTGAGTCGGATGGTGCGGTCGGCTGCCGACAAACTTCGCTTGGCGAAGTCGATCCCCGGAATACACCTCGACGTCACGTCCTCCGACTCAGCAACCTTTGACCTCCAAACCCCACAAGACTAGAAGACCACCCGCTATGCCCACACTGAACGCCGAACGCGCCACCAAGGACCGCTACGCTGCCGGAGCCCAAGCCGCCGAGGCGGCGCTTTGCTGCCCGGTTGATTACGACCCCCAATTTTTAAAAGTCATTCCGGACGAAGTCATCGAGCGTGACTACGGGTGTGGCGATCCGAGCAAGTATCTCGAGCCCGGCGAGACGGTGCTCGATCTGGGGAGCGGCACCGGCAAGATCTGCTTCATTGCCTCGCAAGTGGTGGGCGCGGGGGGCCGCGTGATCGGGGTCGACATGACGGACGACATGCTCGAAGTCGCGCGACGCAATGCTCCCATCGTGGGCGGGCGCATCGGCTACGAGAACGTCGAGTTCCGAAAGGGTCGGATCCAGGATCTAGCGCTCGACATCGAGAGACTCGACGCTGAGTTGCGGGCGAACCCCATCTCGACAGCGGACACGTTCCTCGCGGCAGACGCTTTGGCCGAGGATCTCCGGGTGACGCACCCGCTGATCGCCACGGAGAGTGTCGACGTGGTGGTGAGCAACTGCGTGTTGAATCTCGTCGAATCGCGAGCGAAGCGGCAGCTGTTCGATGAGATCTTCCGCGTGTTGCGCGTCGGCGGGCGGGCGGTCATCAGCGACATCGTCGCTGACGAAGAGGTGCCGCAGGAGATGCAGGATGACCCGGAGCTCTGGAGCGGCTGCATCTCGGGGGCATTGACCGAACGGGGCTTCCTGCAGGCCTTCACGGACGCGGGGTTTTACGGGGTCGAAATTTTGAAATTCGACACCAAGCCGTGGCGGACGGTCCAGGGCATCGAATTTCGCTCGATGACCATCCAGGCGATGAAGGGAAAACAAGGGCCATGCCTCGAGCGAAATCAGGCGGTGATCTACCAGGGCCCTTTCAAAGAAGTTCTCGACGACGACGGGCACCGGATGGAGCGCGGCGTGCGCTACGCGGTCTGCGACAAGACCTACAACCTTTACAAAAAAGCACCTTATGGCTGCTGTTTTGCGTTCGTCGATCCGGTGGACGTCATCAAGCCGGAGGACGCCCAACCCTTTGACTGCACGCGGACGGCGCTGCGGCATCCGCGCGAGACGAAGGGGCTGGAATACGACGTGACGACCGACGCGGCGGCGTGTTGCGTCGACGGCGGCGATTGCCTGTAGCGCGTCCACGCCGGGGGAAGTTCGAGCAATGTCGCGGGAAAGAGATATCGAGGATCTGATCGAGGACGTCGCCGCGACGTCCAGCGCGGTCGATGGGAAGCGGACGCCGGTCTTCGATTGGGTCGTCGGCGAGTTCTTCGGCACCTTTATTCTGGTTTTCTTCGGCTGCGGATCGGTCGCGGCGGCGGTGCTGACCGGAGCGCAGGTGGGGATCTTTCAAGTCGCCATTGTCTGGGGGATCGGGATCGCGACGGCGATCTATCTCACGGGATCGCTGTCGGGACGCCCACCTCAACCCGGCGGTCACGCTGGCGATGGCGGTCTACGGCGGATTCCCCAAAGTGCGAGTGCTGCCTTACGTCGGGGTTCAGTTGACCGGCGCGCTGGTCGCCAGTGCGGTGCTTTTCCTCGTTTTCGGCGACAGTCTTCGCGTGTACGAGCAGGAGAACGAAATCGTGCGGGGGGCGCCGGGAAGCGAGGCGACGGCGATGATCTTCGGCGAATTCTATCCGAACCCCGGCGGGCAGCCTTTGACCGATGCCGCGCGCCTGCGGATGTCGGGGGGAGCGGCATTTGCTGCGGAGCTGATCGCGACTGCGCTGTTGGTGCTGGTGATCTTCTGCGTGACCGACGAGCGAAACAAAACGCGACCGCAGCTGCTCACGCCACTCGCAATCGGGTTGACGGTGACGCTGCTCATCTCGCTCATCGGACCGTTGACCATGGCCGGGATGAACCCAGCGCGCGATTTTGCCCCTCGGGTCTTTTCAAGCTTGGTGGGCTGGGGTTCGGTCCCGTGGACCGTGAACGGCTGGGGTTGGTTGACGGTATACATCGTCGCACCGCTCGCGGGAGGGTTCCTCGGTGGCGGGATCTATCACTTCGGTTTCAAACCCGCCTACCGACTGCAATCCACATGAATCGTTTCGCTAGAACCCTCGTTGGTCAGAATCTGACTCTTCGCCGCGAGAAAGCGCGGATCCTCCAGATCAACGTCGGTAAGCTCTGCAACTTAACGTGCACGCATTGCCACGTGAACGCGGGGCCGAAGCGAAAGGAGATCATGACGCGCGAGACGGTGGATCGGATCGTCGATTGGTTGGCGACGACGGACATTCCGACGGTGGATCTGACCGGAGGTGCGCCGGAGATGATCCCGGATTTTCAGCATTTTGTGTCGCGCGTCCGCAGTCTGGGCCGCCGGGTGATCGACCGGTGCAATCTGACAATCCTACTCGAACCAGGCTACGACGGAATGGCAGAATTTCTCGCCGAGAACGAAGTCGAGATCGTGGCGTCGATGCCCTGCTACACGCCGGACAACGTGAACGAACAGCGCGGAGACGGCGTGTTCGACGCGAGCATCCGGGCGCTGCAACTGCTGAATACTCTGGGCTACGGAACGGATCCGAAACTGCCGTTGAACCTCGTCTACAACCCAAATGGGGATGCGCTGCCGGGTCCGCAGGCGGAACTCGAGGCCGATTACAAACGGGAGCTGATGACGCACTTTGGGATCGTGTTTGATCATCTCTACACGATCACCAATTTGCCGGTCTCGCGGTTCGCCTCCTGGCTCAAGAACAACGGGAGATACGAGAGTTATCTGGAGGTGCTGGTCGAGGCTTTTAACCCGGCCACGGTGGAAGGTCTCATGTGCCGGGACACGATCAACGTGGATTGGGAGGGGGGAATCTACGATTGCGATTTCAATCAAATGCTGAAGCTGCAATTGCGGGATGGCGGCGAGCGGTTGAACCTCTGGGACGTGACGCCGGATGGTCTGGAGGGTCGCCAGATCGCAACGGGCGAGCATTGTTACGGCTGCACGGCTGGGGCCGGATCGACGTGTGGGGGCTCGATCGAATGATCGCTTGAATCCCGAAGGGGATCTGCGTCCAGTCGGACCAACCGCTCGCTCCCTTGGTTCGGACGCGGTGTCGGGGTTCGGGAGACTAGGCGGACCAGGTGGTGTCCGTGTATTCGCCGGAGGGTAATGTCGCTGACTCTCGCGAGGGGTTGTCGAGAGTGACCGTGCCAGCGATCAGAACGTCGGGACTGAACACGATGGGTCCTCTGACGGTGAGTGTGTCGCAGGCGACGAGGGACGGGGGGCCGTCCGGTGTGGCGGAATCGAGTTGATCGACGAGTTTGTAGTGACCGTCGAGATCGATCCGGGGCGGGATGCCATTGCGGGACTGGGCGAGGGTGGCTCGGCCGTCGGCTGCGATCTCGTAGGCGTCGGAGCGGAGGGTGAGAAGGTCACCCGTGGTCTTGACCGGGGCGAAGCGGGACCGGGGGACGGCGATCGCTCCGGCGTCGGGGAAGCACTCGATGGCGGCCCCCATCGCGGTCTCGAGCTGGACAACGGGAGTCGAGCTTTTGTCGCGAGGATCGACGGTCTTCTGGTTGCGGATGACGGGGAGCGGGAGGAAGCCGCCGGCTTCCCGGATGGCTTCGCGCAGGCGGTCGAGGCGCAGCCAAAGGTTGTTGGTGTTGAAGTAGCGGTGGAGCGTGATGTCCTGGAAGGAGTCAAGATCGGCATCGGGACACTGGGCGGATTCGCGCAAGACGAGCTGCCCGTCGCGGATGGCGAGGTGGCCGCCCTTGCGATCCGAGGGTGTGCGGGCGGTCACCTCCATGGCGAAGGGTTTGCCGGACTCGGCGAACCAGGCGAGGAGTGCGGGATCGAGGGTGGCGCCGAGATTGTCGGAGTTCGAAACGAAAAGGTAGTTGATGCCGTGGTCGATCAGGTCGTCGATGGCCCCCGAGCCAGCGAGGACGGCATACAGGTCTCCGTGGCCAGGCGGGCACCACTCGAGATCGGGGGCGGCGGGCCATTCCGCAGGAGCGAGGGTGGCCGCGTCGATCTTCGGAACCTTGTTTTGGAGCAGTTCCAACTCGGTGGGGTCGCCGAGAGCGGGGTATTTTGCAAGCGCGGCACGGGTATCGGCGCTCGTGCTGAAGCTGTTCATCAGCAAGAACCGGACATCGGAAGTGGTCTCGCGCCACGAGAGGATCTGGCGAACGATGAGGTCGAGGAAGGTCTCGTCGCTGCGGACGGGAAGGAGAGACTTGGCCCGCTCCAAGCCCATGCTGGTGCCAAGGCCGCCGTTGAGTTTCAGAATCGCGGTCTGCGCGAGGAGCGTGGGTGAGTCGGCGGCAGCGAACGAATCGCGGACTTCGTCCAGACTTGGTAGCGAGGCGACCGGCGAGATCGTGGACTCTGGGATGAGGGCGTTTTCGTTCCGGACGAAGCGTTCGTAGCCATTCTCGAAGGCTCGGATGGCGGCCTCGGACACCCCGGCGGATTCCATTTTTTCTCGAAACAAATACGTGCTCATCAACGCAGGGTCGAAAGCCGAGCCAGCAAAGTCGAGGGCGCATTTCCCCGCAAAACCTGAGCTGATCCGGATGACGGACGCCTGATCGTTCGGGGAACAGGTCGAGCGATTGCTGGCTGCTGGGCGGAGGTGGTGGGGTTCGACCTTGTCTGACCCGTTGAGCGCGGCGGGCTTGCGGTGACTGCCGAGACTGCAGACAGCGGTGGTTTCTGGCTTGCTGGTGTGAAGCAGCGGCGAAGATCGATCCGCAGCTAAGGTGTTTCGAGGAAGGGCTCGATCCGGGCGAAGGTCTTTCCGCCGATGCCGTTGACTCGTGTCAGCTCGTTGGGGCTGGTGTAGGGTCGCTTCTCGATGATGCGGTAGGCCATCGTCTCGCCGATCCCGGGTAGGCGCATGAGTTCGTCGCGGGTGGCGGTGTTGAGGTTGATCCGCTCGTCGACGCGCAGCGGCTGGTTGCCCTGGGCGAGCTCGAGTTCGTCGTCCTCGGCGCGTTGAAGGCCGCGCTCGTCGGCGATGCGATCCCAATCGGTGAGAGCCCAAGCTCCGGCCCCACGACGGGCGGCGGTGAGTTCGAGATCGTCGAAATGAGCTTCGGTCTCTTTCGCCGAACGGGTGGGAGATTGCCGGTAGACGCCGAAGGCGCGGGCGAGGCCTTCACGGACGAGACTGGCCGCAAGATCGTCTCCGGTGCTGGTGGTGACGAATGCGTAGTATCGTTTGTACCGCGCGCTGCCCCGCCCGTCGGCCCAGGCGGTGTGGACGGTGAAGGGGGCTTGGAGAAGTCGGCGGGTGAGCAGGGCACCCTGCTCGCCGAGATCTTTCGCCGCTTGGATGTCTTGGATGCCGAAGTAACGGCGTTGCGCGCGGAGGCGTCGGGCGTCGGTGTCGTCCGCGATGTGCCACTCGAAACAATCGGCTCCGTAGAGGCGGATAGTGAACTGCTCACCACCTGGGGCCACGACGGGAAAGCTATCTCCGTCGGACCAATCGGTGGTAACGATCTGGCAGCCCGGGATGGCGAATAGTCCGGTCGCCGGGTCTTCGATGCCGGGGGCGGGGGCGGGAGCGGCGGCGGCTGGAAGGAGGGGGCGGATCGCCAGCAGGATGAGCGCAGCGAGGAAAATTCGGGAGGCGCAGTGTGCGGGCGGCATGAGGTGTGGTCGGGCGGCTGTCTTGCGACAGCTTGGTGCCAGGCTGGAAGCTCCGGCACGGCGGGCAGGATGCCCGCGATCCCCAGAGGTTAGGATGGGTTGGCGACGGCGGACTCGACTTTGAGGCGGAGGGCGTTGAGGCGGATGAAGCCGGTGGCGTCGCTTTGGTCGTAGGCCTGGGTGGGGTCGGCTTCCATGGTCGCAATGTGCGGATTGTAGAGACTGACTGGGCTCTTCACGCCAGCGGCGATGATGTTGCCTTTGTAAAGTTTGACGCGGACGGTGCCGGTGACGGTCTTCTGGGTCTCTTCGACGAACGCTTGCAGGGCCTCGCGTTCGGGGGCGAACCAGAAGCCGTTGTAGACGAGGGTCGAATACTTCGGGATGAGCGAATCGCGCAGGTGCATGACTTCACGGTCCATCGTGAGGGACTCGATGCGGCGATGGGCGGCGTGGAGGATGGATCCGCCGGGGGTCTCGTAGACGCCGCGGGACTTCATGCCGACGAAGCGGTTCTCGACCATGTCGACGCGACCGATGCCGTGGCGGCCACCGAGGGCGTTGAGTTTTTTCATGACGGCGAGCGGTGTGAGGGATTTTCCGTCGATGGCAACGCAATCGCCCCGCTCGAACTCGAGTTCCAACGTCTCGGGCGTGTCGGGGGCGTCCTGCGGGTCGGTGCTGAGTTTGAACATCGCCTTGTTCTCGGCGGACGAGGAGTCGAACCAAGGGTCTTCGAGGATGCCGCTCTCGTAGGAAATGTGGAGGAGGTTGCGGTCCATCGAGTAGGGCTTGGAGGCCGAGGCTTCGACGTCGATGCCGTGGTTCGCACAATAGTCGATCATCTCGCTACGACCGGGGAAGAGAACGCGGAAACGCTCTTCGCGCCACGGGGCGATGACTCCGAGGTCCGGCGAGAGCGCGGCGGCGGTGAGTTCGAAGCGGATCTGGTCGTTGCCTTTGCCGGTGGCTCCGTGGGCGATGGCGTCGGCACCTTCGGCGGCCGCGATCTCGACCATGCGCTTGGCGATGAGGGGCCGGGCGATGCTCGTGCCGAGAAAATATTGACCTTCGTAGAGGGCGCTTGCGCGAAACATCGGGTAGACGAAGTCGCGGGCAAACTCCTCTTGGAGGTCGTCGACGAAGCATTTGGATGCACCGGTGCGGAGCGCCTTGGCCTCGAGGCCGTCGAGTTCTTCTTCTTGGCCGATGTCGGCGCAGAAAGCGATGACCTCGGCGGAGTAGGTCTCTTTGAGCCAGTTGAGGATGACGGACGTGTCGAGTCCGCCGCTGTAGGCAACGACGATTTTCATGAGCGGATAGGGTGGAAGGTCTTAACCACGGTTGGGACGGATGGAATGCAGCGAGCTAGGCCGCGAATTCTGCAAGGCAGGCCGCTGCGGACGGGAGATTGTCGGGGTCGAGCCAGTCCGGGCGGACGCGGAATCCGGGGATCGTCTGGCTGGTGATCCAGCCCTCGGTGGGTTCGCGGGCGACGAGGTAGTCGTCTTCGCGGAAAAAAAATTGATGACGCTGGGCTGGGGAAGGATCGAGAACCCAATATTCTTGGACGCCGTGCTCTTCGTACGCGGCAAACTTCGGACCGAGGTCGCGGTCGGCGGTGCGGGGGGAGAGGACTTCGCAAACCCAAGCCGGCGCGATGGGTGCGTGGGTCGGAGCCAAGTGCGGAAGCTGCGCGTCGGAGAACCAAGTGAGGTCGGGCTCGAAGACGTTGCGTTGGGAAAGCCGAACGGCAATGACCTTTTGGAATAGTTCGCCGCCGCAATGGGAGCGGTCCATCCACGACAGGACCAGGCGCTCAATGAATTGGACGAGGCGGGCGTGATTCAAGCTGACGGGAGAGTGCATAAACTTCTCGCCGTCGATGAGGTCGGCGTGGACGCCGGGCTGGAGCCAGTCGAGGAATTCGTGGTCGGTCCACATCTCGATGGTCGGTGGCTCGGCGGCGGCGGGCATGCGAGGAAGTTAGCGGCGGAGGGCGCGGGCGGCAATTTAGGAATTTGGAACCGCTCGGTTTCCCGGTAGTTGCTTGCTGGTGAGTGGTTGGGAATGGGCCTTCGTTGGCGTCGCGGCTGTCTTGATCGGGATGGCGAAAGCGGGGTTAGCCGGGATGGGCATGGTCTCGATCGTGATCATGGCGTCGGTGATGCCCGCGCGGGATTCGACGGGCGCGGTGCTCACCTTGCTGATCGTGGCGGATCTTTTTGCGATCGTGGCGTACCGGGCCCACGCCGTGTGGGCGAGGGTGTTTCGGCTACTGCCGCCAGCGGTGCTGGGGATTCTCGTCGGTTGGTGGGTGATGCCGATGATCGATCCGGGGATCTATGGTCGGGTGATCGGGTGGGTCACGTTGGGGCTGTTGGTGGTGCTGGTCGTGCAGAAGCACTCCCCCGGGTTGCGACGATGGGTGTCGGAGTATCCGCAGGCGGGATGGGTCGCGGGGGGGCTGGGGGGCGTCGCGACGATGTTGGCTAACGCGGCCGGTCCGGTGATGACGATCTACCTACTGGCTTGCGGATTGCCCAAGCTGGCGTTTGTCGGCACGGCGGCGTGGTTTTTCTTCATCGTCAACGTGACCAAGGTGCCAATCTCGGTCGGGATGGGACTGATCACCCCGGAGTCGCTGTGGATGACGCTGATGCTGAGTCCCGCCGTCGTCGCAGGAGGATTCGTGGGCCGGTGGGTTTTGGGATGGATCCGACAGGACGTCTTCGAGTGGCTGGTCGTCGGCGTTGCCGGATTGGCAGCGCTGCGGTTGATCTGCTGACAGCGTCGGCCCAGAGCCTCGTCCGCAGTGACGGAACCTATTCGACGCCAGCCCGCTTCATCCGAGGCACGCTGACGTTACGAATATACGGGTTGTTCGGGTTTTTCTCTTCGTAGTCCTGGTGATAGTCCTCAGCTCTCCAGAAGGTCCCGAGCGGGTCGATCTCGACCGCGATGGGGCGGTCGTAGTCGGGCTGAATCTCAGCAATCTTATCCTCGATGGTCTTCTTTTCGGCCTCGTCGGCGTAGAAAGCGATTGGTCGATATTGGCTCCCGAAGTCTGGGGCGACGCCCCGCCCCTCCGTCGGATCAAAGGATTTGAAATAGGTATCAAGCAGCTCGGCGAACGTCACCTTGGCCGGATCGTAGGTGATCTCGACCGCTTCGGCGTGGCCGGTCCGGCCGGTGTTTGATGACTCGTAAGTTGGGTTTTTGGTGTGCCCCCCAGCGTAGCCGGAGACCACGTCGGTCACCCCCGGGACTCGCTCGTAGATGGCCTCGACGCACCAGAAGCATCCGGCGGCGAGAACGGCGGTCTTGGATTCGGCTGCGGACATGGTGGTTGAGGAGGTGATCGCTGCGGCGGTTGCCGCGAGGAGGATCTGAATTCTCATTGGATACGTTCGTTGGAGATGGCGCGAGTGCAAGTATTCCCCCCCCTTTGCCCCCAAGAATGCCCTCAAGCGGTCGGGGGTCAGTGAATCTGGATCGGGGGCAGGTCGAGGGAGCCACCGGTGCGACGCGGGACGATGCACAATTGGTGTCGGAATTTTCGAAGGAACTCAGATCGCGGACGGAGGTGCCGAAGCGCTCGCGTGACGGCGACGCTCGTGCGGGGCAGGCCGGGGACTCAAGTCATTGCGCACCGGGCTTGGATATCCTCGTGGTGGAGGATCATCCCGACACGCGGCGGTATTTGATTTTGTTTCTTCGTCAACTGGGCCACGCGGTCCGGGAGGCGGGGACGGTCGGAGAGGCGTTGCGCTCGTTGGACGCCTCGGGATGCGACGTCTTGATCTCGGACGTGGGTCTGCCGGATGGTTGCGGCTTGGATTTATTGGGAGAGTGCCGGTCAGAACGGGTTGGATACGCCATTGCGATGAGTGGTTTTGGAACGATGTCGGACCGGAGTCGGAGCCGCGAGGCCGGCTACTGCGAGCACCTTCTCAAACCGTTTGACGTGGCGACTCTGGCGGGGATGCTGGACACCGCCGTGGCGACTCTGGGTAGGGCACAATCGGGTTTGCGCGGGGCTTGATCGGGGGTCAACCTTCCTGGGTGGAGGTGACGAAGACATGGGGGGATGGAGGTCCCTTGTTGGCGTTGGCGCCGATGCAGGACGTGACGGATTGGGCGTTCTGGCGGCTGACCGCTGGATTCGGGGCGGCGGACGTCTATTTCACGGAGTATTTCCGCGTATTGGAGACGTCACGATTGGATCGGGGAATCCTGCGTTCGGTGGTGGAGAATCCGACGGGGCGTCCAGCGGTCGCGCAACTCATCGGGAGCGACGTAGCGGCGTTGGTGCGGACGGCTCGGGAAGCTCGAGGAGCGGCATCCGGTCGCGGGCGTCGATCTCAACCTGGGATGTCCTGCACCGGTGGTTTACAAAAAATGCGCGGGCGGCGGGTTGCTGCGGGACCTGCCGCTGGTGGATCGGATCCTGGGAGAACTGCGAGCGGCGGTCCGCGGGCGGTTCACGGTCAAAACGCGGTTGGGCTTCGCGGACGTCGGAGAGTTCGACGCCTTGCTCGAGGTCTTTGGTCGGCACGAGATCGATCTTCTCTCGGTGCACGGGCGGACGGTGGCGGAGCGGTACCGACCGGCGGTGCACTACGATCGGATCGCGGACGGGGTGGGGGCGATGCGCTGTCCGGTGCTGGCCAACGGCAACGTGGCGTCGGCGGACGGGGCGCTGGAAATTCTGAGGCAGACGGGGGCGGCGGGCCTCATGGTGGGCCGGGGAGCGATCCGCAACCCTTGGATCTTTGGACAGATCCGGTCCCGCCTGCGGGGCGACGAGGCCTTGTTGCCGACGGGTCGGGAGGTGCTCGACTACGTGCGGGGTCTCTACGAATCGACGGCGTTGGCTGGAGTGAACGAGCGGCAGCGCGTGCAGCGGGTGAAGAAGGTGATGAACTACCTCGCGCTGGGAGTCGAGCCGACGGGCAGATTCCTGCACGCGGTGCGTCGGGCGCAGGGGGAGGGGGAATTTTTTGCTTTGTGCGCGGAGTTTCTCGATCACGGCGAGCCGATGCCGCTCGAGCCGTTCGACCTCGGTCTTAGGGAAACGGACGTGCTCGCCGGGGTGCACACCTAGCGCGAAAGGAACGGCGTCTGAGGTGCTGAGGACCTACCCCGGGATGGACTCGCCCCGGACAAGGTCGTCGTAGGTCTGGCGGGTGCGGATGGTGGACCATTCGGCACCGTCGACGAGGATCTCGGGGAGGAGAGGGCGGCTGTTGTAATTGGACGCCATGACGAAGCCGTAGGCACCGGCGCTCAGGAGAGCGAGGCGCTCGCCAGCGGTGGTTGCTGGGAGGTCGCGGTCCTGGGCGAAGAAATCGCCGCTTTCGCAGACGGGGCCCACGATGTCTTGCTTGGTGAGGTCGGTGGTCGTGGGTTCGGCGAGCGGATGGATCTCGTGGTGGCCTTCGTAGAGGGCGGGTCGGATGAGGTCGTTCATCGCCGCGTCGACGATGGTGAAGTGTTTGGCGGGGGTGCGTTTCACCGAGACGACTGAGGTCACGAGGGCACCCGCGTTCCCGACGAGGAAGCGGCCGGGTTCGAGCAGGATCTGGAGACCAAGCGGCTTGAGGAGCGGGACGACGGCGGCGGCGTAGGACTCCGGGGTGATGCGGGACGGGTGAGCGCCCCACCAATCCGACGGGCCGCTGGCCAAGGCGTCTTCGTAAACGATGCCGACTCCGCCACCGATGCTGAAAAATTCGATGTCGTGCGCGTCGCGGATCTCCTCCACGAGCGGGATCAATTTTGTGATGGCCTCGGCGAACGGGGCCGTGTCGAGGATCTGGGAGCCGATGTGAGTCTGGACCCCGACGATGCGGAGGTGGTCCATCTTCGCGGCGGCACGGTAGACGTCGGCGGCGCGGTCGAGGCCGATGCCGAACTTGTTCTGGCTCTTGCCGGTGGAGATGTATTTGTGGGTGCCAGCGTCGACGTTCGGGTTGACGCGAATCGCGACGGGAGCGCGGACATTTCGCTCTGCGGCGATGGCGTTGATCTGGGCCAGCTCTTCCTCGCCCTCGACGTTGAAGGAGTGGATGCCGTGCTCGAGCGCGTATTCGATCTCGGCGCGGGTCTTGCCCACGCCGGCGAAGGTGCACCGGTCGGAGCGGCCTCCGGCTTGGAGGACGCGGAAAAGTTCGCCGCCGGAGACGAGGTCGAAGTCGGCTCCCTCGGCAGCCAGCAGATTGAGAATCGCGAGGTTGGAATTGGCCTTGAGCGCGTAGCAGATGCGGTGGTCGACCTCGTGAAAGGCGCGGTCGAGTCGACGGTAATTTTCGCGGATGGTCGTCGCGGAGTAGACGTAGGCTGGGGTGCCGACCGTGTCGGCGACGGTCGAGAGAGCGGTGTCCTCGCAGTGGAGTCGACCGCCGGTGTAGCGAAAGTGATGCACTCGTTTTTGTTAGCGGAAGTCGGGCGGGGGAGGAAAAGAAATCTCGTGCCGCGGTGCGCCGCTAGACGCTACGGAGTTCGTCAACGATCTCGGCGAGCTCCTGGCGATGGGCCTCGGAGAGCGGATCACCCTTCCTGCGCCCGTATTTGTCGTCGAGGTGAACGAGTCGACCGCGGGTCGCTTCGAGTTCGGGATCGTTGAGGATCGGGTTGTGGACGAGCCGGCGATAAGGCTTCAGATCGGGCTCCCCGTCGGATGCGCGCTGAGCGGTCACGATGAATTCCGCGCGGTCCACGCCGTGCTTGAGCTTTGCGCGGAAGATCAAGTAGACGATCGCGATGCCGATGAGGATGAAGACAAGTGTCGCGGCCATGTCTAAAGTAAGACACACCCCTCAACGTTTCGCAACGTGGTTTCCCCGGCTACCGGTCCGCCACGACGTCCCGCAGCCAATCGAGCGCGGCAGCGCGATCCGGAAAGGCCCCCTCGAGCTGGGCGGTGTGCGCGGTATCGAGGATCTGTTTGAACGCGGGGCCGGGCGTCTGGCCGAGCGAGATCAGATCGTGACCGGTGATCAGCGGCGGAGGGACGAGTGGCTCGTTGGCAAATTCCTCGCGCTTCTCGATCAGGAAAACGTGGTTATCCAGCATCCCGTGGCTCGAGGAGCAGTCGACGCGATGCAGTTCGAGTTCGTCGTCGATGGTGTCGCGATCAAGGAAACGCTTGAGCTTGGCCACGCGCATGTTCTGCACGTCTTTGAAGGCCATGTGGTTGCGAACGAGCGCGATGACGTCGTCGATCTGGTCGTTAGAAAAGCGCAGTCGCCGCAAGATCCCGTAGGCCATATCCGCCCCGACGTGCTCATGGCCGTTGAAGCGGATCCGCCCGGTCTCGTCCGTAAACGACGTCGGGGGCTTGCCGATGTCGTGAAAGAGGACCCCCAGCGCGAGCGCAGGCGAGACCTCGGGCGGTAGCAGATCGAGCATGATGCGGGTGTGCACGAAGACGTCGCCCTCGGGGTGGAACTCGGGCGGTTGCTCGCAGCCCCGGAGTTCGGCGACCTCGGGTAGCAGCAATCGCAACAGCCCGCTGGAGTCTAAGAGGTCGAACCCTCGGACCCGCTGGGGCGAGGTAAAAATTTTCACCAGCTCGTCGCGGATGCGCTCCGGACTGACGACGTGGATCTCCGGTGCCGACGCGCACACGGCTTCCCACGTCGCTGGATCGATCTCGAACTCGAGGGTCGCGGCGAAGCGGATCGCGCGCAGGATGCGAAGCTTGTCCTCGGCGATGCGCTCGGCGGGATCGCCGATGGCGCGGAGGACGCGTGCTTCCAGGTCCGCGACGCCGCCGACGTGGTCGATCACGCGCTCGTCGACCGGATCGAGGAAGAGGCCGTTGACCGTGAAGTCGCGGCGTCGGGCGTCGTTCTCCGCGTCGCTGAATTCGACCGAATCCGGACGGCGACCGTCGAGGTAACCGGTCTCGGTGCGGAACGTGGCGACCTCAAACTGCGCGCCGCCCGCGACGACAATCATCACCCCAAACTGCGCGCCGACCGGGATCGTCCTCCGAAAAAGTGCTGCCACCTGCTCGGGCCGGGCGTCCGTTGCGATGTCGATGTCGTGCGCGGGAACGCCGCGCAACCGG
This sequence comes from uncultured Verrucomicrobiae bacterium, assembly GCA_963803825.1. Classification (GTDB taxonomy): domain Bacteria; phylum Verrucomicrobiota; class Verrucomicrobiia; order Chthoniobacterales; family JAATET01; genus CAVVKW01. Next base: position 23,059 of record CAWDOJ010000008.1, read on the forward strand.
TCACGCACGCAGCCGCCCGCGAAGTAGGCAACGTGGCCGGCGTCGCGAAGGCGGCGGACAATGGCGGTGGCGGTGGTGAGCATCGTGGGTGGGGGCGAGTTTGACAGGGGCGGTTGATCGTGAGGAAGTGCCTTTCTGAATTTTTCGATGGAAAGCAAACGGACGGGCTTAGAAGCACTTCGGTCGGTCATCCGGGCCGACCTGTTTCGCCACCGGGGACGGACGGGGTGGCGGGAGTTCTGTCACGTTTTGACCACCTCTGCCTGTTTCCACGTGATCGTGCTCATGCGGGCACGTGAACATTTGCAAAATGTGCGCTTGGTCGGACCCGTTTGCGCGTTCTTGTTCGCTTGGTTCAGCTCGCGGCGAGCCATCGAGATCCCGAGGGGGGTGGAGATCGGCCCGGGGTTCATCATTTTGCACGCCGGAAGCTTCTCCGTCGTGAAGGGCACTAGGATCGGGCGGAACTGCACCGTGACAAACCACGCATCGCTTGGGGTTGTCTTTATCGGGGACCGCGCGGGCGTCCCCACCCTCGGCGACAACGTTTATCTCGGGGCCTACAGCTGCGTCTTCGGGCGGGTCACCGTGGGGAGCGACGTGCTGGTGGCGGCGCACGGGGTTGTCACGCGGGACGTGCCGGGTGGGTCGATCGTTGGTGGTGCCCCGGCGAAAGTCCTGAGCGGGGAGGGTCCGGGGATTTACATCCAGAACCGAGTCGGGGCATAATTGGCACGCGCGCTGCTCTACCTCTGAGGTGTTCTGGGGGGAACAGTAGGCCATCGTGACACTCGTCGCGGTGGCCTACACCTTTTTCGGGCCCGGTCAGCGCCGAAGGATGCGGAACTTCTCTTGTTTCGAACGGTTGCCCGCCTCGTCGACGGCGCGCAGCTTCACGATCACCCGGCCGCTGTCCTTGTTAACTCGCAGAACAACTTTGAAGCGGTTGCGGCTTTGCAGTTTGACGTTCGTGGCTTTGGCTCCGCGTGCTTTGACCACGATGTCGGTGACGCCGCGATTGTCGCGTGCGGTGCCGCGGATGACGACGCGTCTGCGGAGGGTCTCGATGGTCTTGCGCCCACGGACCGACAGCCGCGGCCGTGAGCGGTCGGGGGTAAGGAGTGGCAGCAGGGGAGCCGTGGAAACGCTGGGGAAATACCCGGTGTCGATGCCTGGAACTGCCGTGATGGCACCACCTCCCGTCGAGATCTGCCGGATGATGGCGGTCGCCGGGTTGGCGAGGAGGAAATAGCCACTGCCGCTTTGGATCTGTTGCGCAATCGAAAACACGAGCCGCGTGCCGTCGCGCGACCAAGCGAGACCAACGGGGAAAAAGCCCGGATTAAACTGCTGCACGATGGTCGCGCCAGCGCCGTTGTTGCCGGCGACGAGCAGGCGGGCCGTGGCTGGTTGCGTGCCGCCCAGCGCGTCCGGGACGGCGATGTCGAAGTAAGCGAGGCCGGCACCCGATGGTGAGACGGCCGGGAAAATTTGCAGCTGAGCGGATGGTCGGAAGCCGCCCAGGCCGTTGTTGTAGGTGAAACGCGGCGTAGACAGCTGCGCCGTCGCGGGCCAGCGACCCGTAGCCGGATCGCGCGTGTAGCGGACGATCGCGTGCAGATTTCCAGCCAATCCGTCGGACTGCGCGGGAACCAGGGTCGGCGTGACGAACGAATTGCCGCTGGGATCCCAGGCGATTCCCGTGAACTCCAGGGCGAAGGTGTCGTCCACCGCACCTCCGCGAGGGCTGGTCGGTTCGTCAATGAGTAGACCGGTGTTGGCGTCTGCGACGACGAGCGTGCGACCGGTGCCGTTGGGAGAATTGCCCGAGCGGCGGCTGAGTTCGAGCCCGTAGGCGAGGACCTGATTGTTCGGAGAGAATGCGGGCGAGACTGGGCGAAAAACCTGCACCTCGCTCGGCTGCTGAACAGCGGTGGTCGTATCGATGATCTTCCGCGTCCGCCCGAGGACGCGGTCGAACGCGTAGACGTCGGAGCTGGGCGGGACCTGGAGCGCCGGGGTGACTGGATCGGGCGATGCGAAGAGCACAAACCGGCTGTCGCGCGAGATGGACGGGAAATTGTGTTCGGAGAACCCGGTGTTGAGCTGCGTGATGACGCCGTTGTCCTCTTGGAATAGCCCGGGATTGGCGAAGATCACCTGCGCTGGAGCGGAGGATACGGCGAGGAGGGTGAGGGACAGGGTGGCGACAAAGAATCTCATAGGTCGGACGTCGGGCGGTCTCTTGAATTAGCTAGAATCAAATCGGTTTGTCGAGCGACGAACGGTGAGCTAACCGGTGCGCTGTGAGCAGGGCCGGTGCCGTTGAATGTTTGGGTTGGCGGGAGTTGCGGGTCGCCGGAGGCTTGAATATGGTGGGGGCGATGCGGCGATCGTTGGCAATTGGTTTCACGGTCGCAGGGATAATACCGGTGTTTGCTGCCGCGCCGCCCGCGAGGGTGACGGTTGCGGAAGCCGTGCGGGGGGAGGTGGTGGAAGTGGTGGCGCTCACCGGGACGGTGACGGCGGAGCGCCGGGCTTCGCTGTCGGCGCGGACGGCTGGGTTGGTCGCGTCGGTAGCGGTCGACGAGGGGAGTCGGGTGGAGGAAGGCGAGGTGATCTTGGAACTGGACGCGACCCTGGCGGAGCTGGCGCTAGAGGGGTCGACGGAGGCGGTGCGGGAAGCAGTCGCGCAATTTGACGAAACGAAGCGGCTTTCGGAGGAGGGGGCGACGCTGGCGAAGTCGGGTGGGCTGCCGACGACGGAGGCCTCGGCGCGGGCAGCGGCGTTGCGGGTGCAGATGGCCATGGTGAGACAACTGGACGTGGATCGGCGGGAGCAAGCGGAGGTCGTTGCGCGACACCGGCTGGTCGCGCCGTTTGCGGGGGTGATCAGCGAGAAGATGGCGGAGGTCGGCGAGTGGGTGGAGACGGGGGTGCCGGTGCTGGAGCTCGTGGAAGTGGACGCGGTGCGGTTTGACGTGCGGGCGCCGCAGGAGTTTTTTGCGGCGATGGCCGTGGGGGAGAGTGCCACGGTGCGTTTGGACTCGGGAGCGGGGGAAACGTTTCCCGCTGAGATCGTGGCGCGGGTGCCGGTGAAGGACGAGATCACGCGCACGTTCCTTGTGCGGCTGGACGTGGAGGTGAGTTCGGACGTGATGGCTCCCGGGGTGTCGGGCACGGCGGAGTTCCGGTTGGCGAGCGGGCGAGATGCGGTGAGCGTCCCGCGCGACGCGCTCGTGCGGCAGCCGGATGGGTCGGTGGGCGTGTGGGTGGCCGTCGACGGGGTCGCGGAGTCGCGGGCGGTGGAGGTCGGGTCGCGGATGGGAGAGACGGTGGAGGTGCTCTCGGGGGTCGAAGCGGGCGAGCGGGTCGTGGTGCGGGGGAACGAATCGCTGCAGCCGGGGCAGGCGGTCGAGGTGATTACAGGTCGCGGGGAGGAGGGAAGTTGAGGATGCTCGCGCCGAGGCGCAGAGACGCAGAGATAATGAAAACAGTATTCCTCTGCGTCTCTGCGCCTCGGCACGCGGACAAATCATTCATCAAGCTCCCATGATCGACTACCTCGTTCGGCGCGGGACGCTGCTCACGGTGGGAGTTTTTATTGTCCTGCTCTTCGGGATTCTGGCGGCGTTTCGGGTGCCGGTGCAGATGATTCCAGATCTGGACGTGCGGACGATCACGATCCAGACGCAGTGGCCGGGCGCGACGCCGCAGGACGTCGAGAAGGAGATCGTGATCGAGCAGGAAGAATACCTGCGCAACCTGCCCGGGCTGCAACGCATGATCTCGGACGCGACGACGGGCGAGGCGGTCGTGGAGTTGGAGTTCCCCTTCGGCACCGACATCAACGAAGCTCTCATCCGCGTGAACAACGCGTTGAGCCAGGTGCCGGCTTATCCGGAGAACGTCGATGAGCCGGTGCTCTTTACGAATTCATTTTCGGAGAACGCGTTCTTGTTTTTCTCGGTCACGCCGCTGCCGGGGAACCCGCGGCAGCTGGACATGAACATGATGCGGGACTTCGTCGACGACGACGTCCGGACGCGGATGGAGCGGGTGCCGGGGGTCTCGCAGGTCGAGTTGTGGGGCGGGGCTGAGCGGCAGATCCAGATCCTCGTCGATCCGGCGAAGCTGGCGCAGCGCGGCGTCACGCTCACCGGCCTGCGGGAGACGATCCGCGCGCGGAACAAGGACGTCTCGGGCGGCGACGTGGACAGTGGGAAGCGGCGGTATCTGCTGCGGACGGTGGGGCGGTTTCAATCCGTCGCGGAGTTCGAGGATCTCATCCTTCGGCGGGACGGCGACGCGGTGACGCGGCTGCGCGACGTGGCGACGGTGGAGTTGGGACATTTTGAAATCCGTTCCAAGTCGTCCTCCGGCGGGAAGCCTTCGCTGACGCTGGCGGTGCGGCGGGAGACGGGGTCGAACGTGATCGCGATCCGCGAGACGTTGCTGCCCGTGGTCGAGCGGTTGCGGACGGAGGTCCTGGAGCCGGCAGGCTTGGGGATCGGGCTGGTTAGCGACGACGTGCGCTACGTCGAGGCGTCGGTGGCCAATGTCTGGCAGAATCTGGCCATTGGAGCCGTGCTCGCGACGGCGGTGCTGTTTATTTTCCTGCGGTCGGTCCCGGCGACGCTGGTCGGGATGTGCGGGATCCCGGTGTGCACGGTGGCGGCGTTTATCGGGCTGCTGGTGGCCGGGCGGACGATCAACGTGATCTCGCTGGCGGGCATCGCTTTTGCGATCGGGATGACGCTGGATAACACGATTGTCGTGCTGGAGAACATCGAGCGCGAGCGGTCGAAGGGGAAGCGGGGCTTCGACGCGGCGCTGGCGGGAGTGCGCGCGGTGTGGCCGGCGGTGCTGGCGTCGACGCTGACGACGGTGTTCGTCTTTGCGCCGGTGCTCTTCGTGCAGCAGGAGGCGGGGCAGCTTTATTCCGACATCGCGATCGCGATCGCGGCGGCGATTCTCATGTCGATGCTGACGGCCACCACGGTGGTGCCAGCGGCGTGCGCGCGGCTGAGATTCCCCGAGCCGAAAGCCGGCGAGGTGGCTTGGGCGCCGTTCAAAGGGCCGATCCTGGGCTTCGTCGGCTGGATGGTCGGGTCGGCTTGGCGTCGGGTCGCGTGCTTGGTGGTGACCGTGGGGGTGGCCGTCGGTGCGATTGCGTTTCTGACACCCCCGGCGGAGTATTTGCCCGAGGGCGAGGAGGCGAAGACGTTCGCGATTCTCATCGCGCCGTCGGGCTACAGCCTGGCGGAGATGGGGGGCATCGCGGACGAGTTGGCGGCGGAGTTTGCACCTTATCTGGACGACGAACCCGGGGAATTTGCGCGGGGGGAGACGGAGGTGCCGGCTTTGCTGATGCTCATCGTGAGCGCGGGTCCGCAGTCGTTGCGGGTGATCTCGGAGACGAAGGATCCGGGGCAGATCGACGCGTTGATGGAGATTCTCTCCGAGCGATTCAAGCGGTATCCGGGCATGCGGTCCTTCGCGTCGCGGGGGTCGATCATTTCGAGTAACGACGGGGGGACGCGGAGCGTGAATCTGGACATCAGCGGACCGGAACTCGCGCCGATCTACGAGACCGCGTTGGCGGCCTACCGGCGGGCGGGGGAGGCGATTGACGATCCGCAGATCAATTCCGAACCGTCTTCCTTGGTGCTCGGGCAGCCGCTCGTCGAGGTGCAACCACGGTGGGAGCGGGCGGCGGAATTAGGATTTTCGGCGGAGGAGATCGGCTACGCGGTGGCGGCGCTCAGTGACGGGGCCTACGTGGATGAGTTTTTTCTGGAGGACGACAAGATCGACGTCTTTCTCTACAGCACGGCGCGGACGGAGCAGCGGCTGTCGTCGTTGGCGGATCTGCCGATTGCAACGCCTGCGGGCGCGGTGGTGCCGGTGCGGTCGGTGGCTGATCTGGTCGAGACCGTCGACACGGACGCGATCCGCCGGGTGAACGGTCGGCGGACGGTCACGCTCAACGTCATCCCGCCGCGGTCGCTGGCGCTCGAGACGGCGGTGGGGGTGGTCCAGCGAGAGGTCGTGGACGCGATGCGGGCCGACGGCGAAATCCCGGAGGGCGTGAGCGTGGACATCTCGGGCGCGAGCGATCAGCTCGACGAAACGCGGGAGGCGTTGGGGGGGAATTTTCTCGTTTCGGTGGTGCTCAGTTACCTTCTCTTGGTCGTGATCTACCGGCATTGGGGCTATCCCTGGATCATCATGGCGACCGTGCCGTTGGGCATCGCGGGCGGGATCTTCGGGCTTTGGGCCATGAACGCGGTCGGGATCAGCCAGCCGTTTGACATGATCACGATGCTTGGATTTCTCATCTTGCTCGGGACGGTGGTGAACAATCCGATTCTCATCGTCGACTTGGCGCTGGAAAATTATCGCGGTGGGGAGATGAGTGCGCCCGAGGCGGTGCGCGGCGCGGTCGAGGCGCGGTTGCGACCGATCCTGATGACGACGATCACGACGATCTGCGGGTTGTCACCGCTGGTGTTCATCCCGGGAGCGGGGACGGAGCTGTATCGGGGAGTGGGCGCAATCGTGCTGTTTGGATTGTTGTTTTCGACCGTGGTGGCGCTGACGTTTCTTCCCGCGCTGCTCACGCTGGTGCTCGAGTGGCTGACGAAGCGGCCCGGGCGGACGGCCTGACCACGCGGACGGAGACCAGCGAGTCGGCCCTGCGGTTAATCCAAGCTGGAGTCGCTCGGTTGCTTCGATAAGCCCGAGTTTCTTTGCGAGGGGATCTCCGACGAGCGGATGCGATTGCTCTTCGAGCCGTTCCGCCAAGCCGACAATTCGACAACGCGGCGATTCGGCGGCACTGACCGCCGGGGCTTTTGACCGCGTTTTGCGCTACCGGTCGACCTCGAGCGCTCGCGAAGCGGGCATGATCGCGCGGCACGCCGTGATCGTCAGAAAATCAGCGACGTGACGATGGCAAAGATCAGTCCGTAGACCAGCATCGGGATCACGGTTCGTTTGAGGATCTCGCCCTCGCGGTTGATCAGTCCGAGAACGGCGCAGACGGCGACGATGTTGTGGATGCAGACCATGTTCCCCATCGCGGCCCCGCCCGACTGGAGAGCGAGCAAGGTCGAAGCGGGCATCCCGGTTTCCAGAGCGATGGATTGTTGGATCCCGCCGAACGTGAGGTTGGAGATCGTCGCCGACCCGGAGAAAAAGCTGCCGAGTGCCCCGAGGAACGGAGCGAGGTAGGGCCAGGCTCCGCCCGCAGCTCCGGCCAGCGCGTTTCCCAGAATCATCGTCGCGGACCTCTCGCCACCAATCATGAGGATCTGGACAAAGACAAGCGCGCCCAGCAAAGCGAGCACCGGACGGCTGATCCGGCTGACCGTCTCCCGCAGGACTCCGGGGATCGAACCGCCGGCTCGGAAGAGCGCCAGCGCCAACGCCGCTGTGATGACGAACGGAACAATCGATGGCACGTAGAGGACGGCATGGGACCAAGCAAGTCCCTCGCCCAGGACATCGCCGATGGCGACGACGAGGGCGGGGCTGACCGTGAGATCGCCGAAGGGTCCGAGCGGGATCGAGAGGTTCGGCTGGGCGGCGGTGAGCCAACCGCGCAAGCCGAGGAAGGGGATGCGCGTGATGAGGAGAATGAGGATGGTCGCGACGAGGGGAGCGAGCGCGACCAGCACGGGGCGGGAGAGCAGCGGGACGGCGTCCGAGCTGACCGGGACGCGCGCGAGGCCGAAGCCGCTTAGCGCCAGGAGGATGCTGAGGATGAGTCCGACGGAACCGCCGATGACGGATGGAAATTCGTCGTTCACCGTGGCGATCGCGAGCATCGGGAGGACGTTGGCGAGGATCGAGGCGTAGATGAAGACGAGGTTACCGCGGATCTCGGACCAGGTGACGACGAAGCGCAGCGCGATGACGGGGATGACGAGTGCCGCCGCAGTCTGCAGCAGGGCGGTCTTCCACCCGAGAGCGCGGATCTCCTCCGGACCGAGGTCGAGTGCGCCGAAGCCGAACCACGTCGGGGTCCCCACCGCGCCGAAGGATACGGGGATGGAATTCATCACCAGACAAAGCGTGGCGACGCGCATGACCGGAAAGCCGAGACCGACGAGGATGGGTGCCGCCAGCGCGGCCGGCGTGCCGAAACCGCTCGCACCTTCGAGCAGAAATTGGAACGACCAGCCAACGACCATGAGCTGAGCCACGGGGTTCGGCGAGATGCCGCGCAACCACTCCCGCAGGACGTCCATCGCCCCGGATTTCTCCATCGCGACGAAGAAGAGGATCGCGCCGAAGACGATCGAGATCGGCGTGAGCGCGTTGAGCAAACCGGTCACCACTGCGGCGTTGAGTAACCCCCAGGAGGTGCGGAAAAACAGGATCTGAATGCCGTAGGCGACGGCCGCAGCCAGCGCAAACGCGAGGGCGGACGGCATCGCGTTTGGCTTCGTCATCACGAAGACGAGCAACGCGATGGGGAGCGCGGCGAAGAGAAAATCCGTCATGCCTTTGTCAGCTGAGTCCGGTGGCTTCGTCAGCTGACGGAGCCGGGGTGATCGCGGCAAGCCAGGTGGAATCGGGACCTCATCTCGGGAAAATTCCAAAAGTGGCGGGACGGCTCAAGCCAGATTGACCGACTCCGGGTCTTTCTCTGGCGCGACCATCAGGTGCGCTGGTAAGGAAAGCGCGGACAGCGAATGACAGGATGAAAACACCGGACCTCCCGAGCAAGATCCTCGTTTCGGATTTTGACAGCACGTTCACGCGCTATGACTTCTACGATCTCGTGCGCAAGCGGTGGCCGCCGCCGCCCGGACATGACCCCTGGGAGCGCTACGTCGCGGGCGAGCTCACCCACTTCGACGCGCTGGCGGAGATCTTCGCCGGGATCCGGACGACGGAGGTGGAGTTGGTGGCCCTCGCGCGGGAAATGGAACTCGATCCGGGGGCGGCGGACGGCGTCAGGCAATTGGCGGCGGCTGGCTGGGAGGTGGTCGTCGCTTCGGCGGGCTGTTCATGGTACATCGACCATTTGTTCGGCGAGGCTGGCGTGTCGTTGACGGTGCACACGAATCCCGGGGTGTTCGATCCGGACGCCGGTCTGCTCATGACGCTGCCGGGAGCTTCGCCGTTCTTCAGCCGAGAGATCGGCGTCGACAAGGAGGCGATCGTGCGGGACGCGCTGGAGCGGGCCGACGCGGTGGCTTTCGCGGGAGATGGTCGGCCGGATCTGGCTCCGGCGTTGCTCGTCGAGCCCGGGCACCGATTTGCGCGGGGGTGGCTGGCGGATGCGCTGGACGCGCGCGGCGAATCCTACCACGCGTTTGACCGCTGGTCCGAGATCGCGCATCGACTCACGGCATGATCGCGACCCAGACGGCCATCCCGGGACTGGTGCGGGTCAAGCCGGGCGCGCTTGATCGAGTCGGGGTCTACGCCGAGCGGCACGACTTCCGGCGGGTCGCGGTCTTCTTGAGCGAGGGCCTGGACGACGGGCTCCGCGGGCGTCTGGTGGGTGCGCTCGCGGCACGCGGAATCGACCTGTGCGGCTGCGTGCCGGTGGCGTCGGCGAGTTTCGAATTCGCAACCGGTTTGTTTGCCGAGTTGCCCGCTCCCCTGGACGCCATCGTCGGCTTCGGTGGCGGGAAGGCGCTGGACGTCGCTAAATACGTCGCGTTTCTGGCGGGGCGCCCCTACGTCGCCGTGCCGACGTCGCTTTCGAACGACGGTATCTGCAGCCCGCAGGCGAGCCTGACTCTTGGCGGTCGCCGACGATCCCTGCCGGCTTCGATGCCGATGGGGGTCATCATCGACACGGCGGTGTGTCTCGGTGCGCCGACCATCCTGTGGCACGCGGGGGTGGGCGATCTGGTGGCGAAGTTCACGGCCGTGGTCGATTGGAAACGCGCCTTCCACGCGGTCGGCACGCCGGTGGACGACTTCGCGGCGTTGCTCTCGGACGCGAGCGTCTACCAATTTCTCGCCCGACCGGCCCACGACCTCGAGGGGATCAAGCTGCTCGGCACGGCGCTGCTGCTCAACGGGATCTCGATGGGCATCTGCGGGTCGTCGCGTCCGGCCAGCGGGAGCGAGCATCTCATCTCGCACGCGCTGGACGGCCACAGTGCGCGGCCGCGTCTGCACGGTCTCCAGGTCGGCGTTGCGAGTTATCTGATGAGTCTGATCCAGGGTCAGAACTCGGCGGCCATCGCGGGACTCTTCGCGGCGACCGGCTTCTGGGACGCTATCGCCAGCGACCCTTTCGATCAATCGGAGTGGCTCGCCGCCGCTCGGCTCGCGCCGTCGATCAAGAAAGATTTTCATACCGTGCTGGCGGCCCGCGATTGCCTGCCCGAGATCCAGCACGCTCTGGAAACGGACGTTCACTTGCGCGGCTGCTTCGGATCGTGAAGTGGCGGATCTCGCGATGATTGGACTTCCGCCGGTGAATCGGCGAATCGTGCCGACATGCTGGGAAAAGTGAATCGGCGTTCGTGGCTGCGGGGAGTCGCGGGGAGTGGAGTGGTCGCCGCGGCGGGTTGGCGGTGCGGATGGGCGGAGCCTTCTGCACGGGAGACGGTGCGGGTATTGGTGTACTCCGACGTGCACGCTGGCTTCGACGAATCGGTGCGGACGCCATTGCAGATGGCGGCGGTGGCGATGCGGGACGTGGCGGCGGATCTGGTGATCTGCGGCGGAGACGCGATCCACGGGGGTCACGTGTCGACGGAGGCGGAGTGCGGCCCGAGATTTGCCCAATACCACGACTTTCTTAGCGCGCTGGACCGTCCCGTGGAGCACGTGATCGGCAATCACGATCTGGCGGGTGCCGCTCCTCGGAACGGCGGCGCGCCCGCCGACGATCCGCGGGCGATGGTGCGGCGGGAATTTGGAATCAAGGAGGACTTCCGGACCTTTGAAGTGGGCGGGTATCGGTTTGTGGTGCTGGATACGGTCGAGCTGACGGGCGGAGCGGCGGTCTACCGGGGGTTTGTCGGGCCTACCCAGATGGCTTGGCTCCGGGACCTCGTGGCGGATACGCCCTCGGATCAAGCGTTTGTGCTGGTCACCCACCTTCCGTTTCGGACGACCTTCCTGCAGCGCAAGGACGAGCCGGGCGCGGGACTGCCGGAGAATCTCGTCGTGGGCAACGCCAACGAGGTGCTGGCGCTGTTTGCGGGTCGCAATCTGCCGCTCGTTCTCCAGGGCCATTTGCACTCGAACGAGGTGATCGACTGGGCCGGGCGAAAGTTTTTGATGGCGGGCGCGGTGAGCGGCGGGTGGTGGCGCGGGCCGAACTTCGAGACCGGATTCGGGTTTGGACTGCTGGAGCTGGGTGAGGGCCGCGTAGGGTGGGAATATCGTGGCTACGGGTGGCCGGGGTGATCGTTTTTCCTCCCAGCATCACTCGGGTGGGGCGAAGAGGGCCGCGCGCATCACCCGGTAGACGTCGGTGTTGTCGAAGGAGCCGGTGACGAGGTCGGCGTGGGCCCCGGCGGCGCGGACGAGGATGCCGCCCGAGGTATCGTTGAGTGAAGCCCAGGTGATGACGAACGAATGCTCGCGCCCGGCCCGGTCCGCGGCGGAAACGAAGGGCTCGCCGTCGGCGGTGAGGCTGAAGGCGGTGCCGTTTGCGTCGCGTCCTTTCGCGGCGCGAGCGAATTCTTTTTCTTCGTCGGAGATCCCGACGACATCCATGCCGCCGGCTTCGCTGTCGGCGGTCGTGAGGAAAAAGGTGTCGGGGTGGGTGTGGATGAAGTCCAGCGCGAGGCCGATGGTCTCGTCGGCACGACGGAGGGCCTCCAACGTCCCGGGGGCGTTGTTGTTGTTGCCGAAATTGTCGGAGCCTTCCTCTTCGATCACGAGGAAGAACTCGTCGCCGCCGAGCAGCTCCAGGGCTTTGGCCGTCATCTGCGCAAGGGTGGGGGCGGAGGGTTTGTAGAGGGGTAGATTAGCGGCGGTGAGTTCGGCTTGGGGCCGGTCGTGGAAGGTGTGGCCGGAGGCGAAGACACCGAGAAGTCGACGGGTGTCGGGCGGGACGGCGGCGAGTTCGTCGGCGTCGTAGACCACGGTGTAGCCGAGTTCGTCGGCGCGGGCGATGAGGTCGAGAGCGTCGGGACGTTTGCCCTTGCCGTGGCGGCCGGGGGTGCCTTCTGGCAGCAGCCATTCTTCACCGCCGCTGAGGATCACATCGGCACCGCTCTCGATGATCTGCTGGGCGATGGTGGCGTACTCGTCGCGTTTGGCCGCAGACGCCAGGAAAACGGCGGTCCCGGGTTCGATGATGCTGCCGGAATTAATCACGCCGACGCGGATGCCTTCGCGCTCGGCTTCCTGCATGAGGGAGAGCGGCTGCCCGCCCGCGGAGGTCGGCGGCGCGCTGGAGCTGCCATCGCTGCCGAAGCCGGCGCGGGGGACTTTGACGCCGTAGGCGTGGACGGTGGCCCCACCGTTGGAAGTGCCCGTAAGGTCGTCGCTCATGTGCCCACGGTAGACGGCGGCTTGCGGGAGCGTGTCCCAATGCAGGTCGCCGTCGGGGCCGACCTGAACCATCCGTGCCGCCTGCCAATGCGCGATGCCGGCCCCGTCGGGGTGGAGAAAGATGACGTTGGCGGCGGGAGCGGAAGTGGCGGTGAGGGCGAGGAGGGCGGTGATGAGCGAGCGCATGGCTTCGAGCGAACGAGTTGAGAGCGTCGAGCGCAATGACGTTCGAGCAAAACTTCCGCCACGGGGCGTAGCGGTCGGATGCCGAAACGGTCTCGACCGCAAGCAACCGCTAAAAATCGGCAAGCTGCCGTTAGCGCGTGGTGGGGCGGGTCGCTAGCGTCGGCTCATGAAATTCATCACTCTCTCCGCGCTTGCCGTGACGTTGGCCTCGGCGACGGCGGGTTCTTTCCAGATCGACGAGCCGGCGGGCGACCGGTGGATGTATCCGTTTAACACGTCACCCGGGACGCGTGGTGGGGCTCCGATCTTTGGCGCGGTGGGGTCGCCGAGCTTCGACGATCGCGATGGCCAGATGTGGCTACGATTTGACACGACCAGCGTCGCGGCAGCGGGACTCGGAGTGGCGAATTACGACGTGAGCACGTTGCGCTTGACCTTGACCGTGAACCAAGCGGGGTTTGCCTACGATCCGACGGCAGATGCGCTGGCGACTTACGATGGGACGGCGATGGACGCAGACGCGGGCAGGCCGGTCGAGTTGTTTGGCGCGGGGTATCGGGGTGGCTTCGGCCCGACGACTTTCGCCGAGGATGCCACTTTCTCGACGGGTGCACCTCCGGGGACCTTCAATGAAGTGCGAAACGTCTTCGCGCTGGGAGACGACGGGACCGGGACACTGATCGACGTGTCGAATAACGTGCGGGAGGCGTTCGCAGCGGTCCCGTTTGCCATCGGGCAGATCGCGGGCTTGGCCGCAGGGTCGCCGGTGGCGCTCGAGTCGGAGATGACGTTCGACCTCAACGTCGGGGATCCGTTGGTGCTGGCTTACGTCCGGGAAGGGCTCGAACGCCGGGGTGCTCGATCTCGTGGTGACGTCCTTACAGTCGACCGCGCAGCAGTCGGCGAGTGGTGTCCCAGCTTTTTACCTGAAGGAGAACGCCAACCACGATCCGTCGTTTGGCGATCTCCTCGCCGGGCGGCTCTCGGGTGATCTCGCCGCCGTGCCGGAGCCTTCGGTGGTGGCGTTGATCGCGCTGGCGGGCGGGTTTTTGATCTGGAGGGTTCGGCGTGCGCAGGCCTGAGGGATTTACCATAATCGAGGTGCTGGCGGTCACGGCGATCCTGGCCGTGCTGGCCGCGATCACCGTGCCGGTGGTCGGGCGGATGCAGAGTGAGGGGAGGAAAGCCGAAGAGATCGCGGCGGGCCGCAAGCTCATCGTGGGCTACCAACTCTACGCCAGCGACAACGACGGGCGGCTGATGCCGGGTTACGCCGACAGCGATACTGGAGCGGTGGACGCCGCGGGGAACGCGGTGCATTTCCCGGCGAGCGCGCGGTATCCGTGGCGGCTCGCGCCCTACGTGGACTACGACATGGGGGCATTTGTGCTGGCGGGTAACGGCGTGGAGCGACAGACGGACGACTCGCACTACGCCGACAGCGTGGGGCCGAATCTGGGGATGAACGTCACGTTTGTCGGCGGGCACTACGGCAGCGGGAGCGACTTGGTGCCGACTCCACGGGCGGTGGAGCGGTTTGGGAATTTCTGCGCGACGCGCATGGCTCAGGTCTCGGAGCCGTCGAAGTTGATCGTGTTTGCCTCGGCGCGGCGGTCGCGAAGCGAGCTGGGGAACTACGAAGTCAAATCGCCATTCTTTGGCAGTCGGCGGTGGGCAAACGAGTGGTCCGAGGACCAAGCCGCCGCGGCGTTTGGGTTTGTCGATCTGCGCTACGGCGAGCGGGCGGTGGCGGTGATGCTCGACGGCCACACCGAGCTGCTCGACGAGAGTCAGCTTCAGGACATGCGCCGCTGGTCGATCCAGGCCGCCGACGCGGACGACGCGAACTTCACCATCCGACGCCAGTGAACTTAACCCATCAAAATCCATGACCACACTCCTCGAAAAAGATCTCTCTCAAGAATGGGCCGACCTGCGGGCGGCGGAACCCAAGCTCCGCATCCGCGACGCGGCGAAGCGGCTCGGGACGAGCGAAGCCGCGCTGCTGGCGCTGGGCTGCGGTGCGCACGTCACGCGGTTGCGTCCGGAGTGGGACGAGTTGATGGAGGCCTGCAAGTCGCTTGGCTACGTGATGGCGCTCACCCGCAACGACCACGCCGTGCACGAGCGCAACGGACACTACCGCGAGATCGGGTTCTTTGCGGGAGGCGCGATGGGACAGGTCGTCGGGCCGGACATTGATCTGCGGCTCTTTCCGCGCCAGTGGTCGACGGCCTTCGCGGTGCGGGCGGACGAGGTGACGGGCGCGAGCGAGAGCATCCAGATCTTTGGCGCGGACGGTGAGGCGATGCACAAAATCTTCCTCAAGGAGGCGAGTGATCGCGACGGTTTCGCCGGGCTCATCGACGAGCTGCGGACCGACGACCAATCGCCGTCCTTCGAAGCCGAGCCGTCGCCGGAAGCGGCAGCGGACCGGCCCGATGGTGAGATCGACGTCGAGGGACTTCGCGAGGGCTGGCGGGGACTGCAGGACACGCACGAGTTTTTCGGGCTGTTGAAGAAGTTCAACGTCGGGCGGGTGCAGGCGTTGCGACTCATCGGCGAGGAATTTGCCCAACCGCTCGCGACGAACGTGACCGGGACGATCCTGCGCGCGGCGGCCGCGAGCGAGTTGCCGATCATGGTCTTCGTCGGCAACCGCGGGTGCTTGCAGATTCACACCGGGACGGTGGGCAACATCCAACCGTTCAAGGAATGGATCAACGTGCTGGATCCGGAGTTCAATCTGCACCTGCGCGACTCCGGCGTGGCCACGGCGTGGCGGGTGCGCAAGCCGACCCGTGACGGCATCGTGACGGCGGTCGAACTCTACGATGAGGATGGCGGCAACATCGCGCTGATCTTCGGCAAGCGGAAGCCGGGCGAGGCGGAGGACGTCCGCTGGCACGAACTCGCGGAGGGTCTCTCGTGAAAATCGTCTTTTCCTTGGTGTTGGCGCTCGGCGTTGCTTCGGCGCAGGCCGCCGAGCGGATCGTCAGTCTGGGTGGTGAGATCACCGAGATCGTCTACGCGCTGGGCGACGGCGACAGGTTGGTCGCCGTGGATTCGACGAGTTCGTATCCGGAGTCGGCGGGTGCCTTGCCGAACGTCGGTTACGTGCGGGCGTTGTCCGCCGAAGGCGTGCTCGCGCTGGAGCCAGATCTCATCCTCGCTTCGCCGGACGCGGGTCCGCCGAACGTGATGGCGCAGCTCCGCGCGAGCGGGGTGGCGATTTACACCGCCCCCGACGAATCGTCGCTCGCTGGGATCTCGGAGAAGATCCGGGGCGTGGCCGGAGCGCTGGGTCGTCGCGAGGATGGTGACGAGCTGGCGGAGAAATTTGAAGCCGAGGTCGCGCGGACCAGCGAAGTCGTCCGAGGCGACGCCGAGCTGACGGCGGTCTACCTCATGGGTCGGGGCGACGGCGTGCTGCTGGCGGCTGGCACCGGCACGGCGGCGGATACCATGCTGAAGGCGTCGGGTCTGAAGAACGTCATCGCGACCTACGAAGGTTATAAGCCCGTGTCGCCCGAGTCGCTGCTCTCGCTGGCACCCGCCGTCGTCGTCACCGGCGAGCGCACGGTCGCCGGCGTCGGTGGATTGAATGCCTTCGAGGCCCTCCCTGCGGTCGTTGGGAAGGTCGTCATGATGGACGATCTCTACCTTTTGGGAATGGGACCACGGGCGGCGCAGGCGGCACTCGAATTAGCGCAGGCCGCCCGGGAGTGACGACGGTCGCGCTCGAGGTCGACGTCGCGGAAGCGGCGGTGGCGAAGTGGCGGCGGCGCACGCGGCGGCGGGGTTGGCAGCTCGGCGGGTTGGTTGCGCTGCTGGTTGGCGTCGTCGCCGTCGCGCTGGTGACGGGACCGATGGCGATCTCCCTCCGCGACGTGGCCGCCATCGCAACCGGCTCGACGGACGTGTCGCCGACCGTGCGGGCGGTGGTCGAGCAGATCCGGCTGCCGCGCATCGTGCTCGGTGCTCTCATCGGGGCCGTGCTCGGGATGTCGGGCGCGGCGATGCAGGGACTCTTTCGCAATCCGCTGGCGGACCCGGGCATCATCGGCGTGTCGGCGGGCGCGGCCCTCGCGGCGGTCGCGGTGATCGTGCTGGGCGACCGGGTGGTCGGTTATCTGCCGGAGGCGGTCGGTCCGCTGCTGTTGCCGGTCGCGGCGTTTCTGGGCGCGTTGGGAACGATGACGGCGATCTACCTTCTCTCGCTGCACGAGGGCCGGGTGGTGGTCGCGACGATGTTGCTCGCGGGCGTGGCGGTCGCGGCTTTGGCCATGTCGCTCACGGGATTCCTCGTCTTTCTGGCGACGGACGATCAATTGCGGGACGTGACGTTTTGGAGTCTCGGGAGCCTCGGTGGCGCGACTTGGGGCAAGGTCGGCTGGGCGTTGCCCTGCGCGGCGCTCACCCTTGGTCTGCTGCCACTCTGGTCGCGGGCGCTGAACGCGTTGTTGCTCGGCGAAGCGGAGGCGCGGCACGTTGGCTTCGACGTGGATCGTGCCAAGTGGGCCGTGATCGTGCTGACGGCCGTCGGGGTCGGGGCAGCGGTGGCGATGTCGGGGGTCATCGGCTTCGTGGGGCTGGTGGTGCCCCACGTCGTGCGGCTTGTCGCGGGGCCGGACCACCGCTTTCTGTTGCCGGGTGCTGCCTTGCTCGGCGCGAGCTTGCTGGTCGGTGCGGACGTTGTCGCCCGGACGATCTCGGCCCCGGCGGAACTCCCCATCGGCATCCTGACCGCGATCATCGGCGCGCCATTCTTCCTCTGGCTGCTCCTGCGCAACAAGGGGGCTTGGCAATCGTGATTTGCGCGCGGGGACTTCGCTTGGAGCGAAAGGGTCGGCGCATCTTAAGCGACGTCGATTTCCGCGCCCGCCCGGGCGAGGTGACCGCGATTCTCGGCGCGAACGGCGCGGGGAAGTCGACGCTGCTTCGGGTGCTCGCGGGCGAGCTGAAGCCGGGCTCCGGGACGGTCAAGTTCGGCGGGCGGGCGCTCGACGAGTGGGACGCGTTGGAATTTGCGCGGCGTCGGGCGGTGGTGACCCAGAGCAGTGCCCTGAGCTTCTCCTTCGCGGTGATCGACGTCGTCCTGCAGGGGCGGGCTCCTCGATGGACGGGGCGAGAGACGAGCCGGGACGCGAGATCGGCGATCCACGCATTGGCAAAGGTGGGTCTGGTCGGATTCGCCGACCGGGATTACCTCACGCTTTCCGGCGGGGAGCGGCAGCGGGTCCACGTGGCTCGGGCGCTGGCGCAGCTCGACGGTGAAACCGAAGGTTGCGCCCTCCTATTAGACGAGCCGACCGCGAGCCTCGATCTCAAACACCAGCACGCGGTGCTGGGGGAGGTGCGAAACTTCGCCCGGGCTGGCGGGTGTGCCGTCGTGGTCCTGCACGACCTGCACCTCTGCGCGACCTACGCGACGCGTGTCTGCCTGATGGCGCGAGGTCGCGTGTTGGCCAGCGGCGATGCCGGGGCGGTCCTCGAGGGGGCCTGGTTGAGCGCGGCGTACGGAATTCGCGTCGAGCGAGTCGGTGCAGAATCGACCCATTTTCGCGTCATTCCCGAGATCGATCAAATCTCCGATTGCAAATGAGACTCAGTCGCACATTATCGCGTTGATGGGATTGCTCGATTTAGCGTCGGAGACGGGCGGCGAATTTGGGGATCTGCGGCGGGATGGGATTCGGGTGCGTTGGTGGGGTGGCGATCTGGAGGCACCGCAAGCGTGGCGGCTGGGTGGAAACACGCTGGTGATGTGTTTTAATCTGAGCGGTCGAGCGGTGGGAGCGGGGTCCGTGATGATTGGTGAGATCGGCCCCGGGCAGCTCGCGGTGGCCGCTGCTCCAAGCGGGCGGGGATCTTTGCGGCGGGTTGGAGGGGGGCGCCACGAGTTTGTGCTTTTGGAACTCCGCCGGTCCTGGGTGGCGCGTTGGTTGCCGCAGGAGACGCGGTCCACTCGCGAGCCGGTGCGAAGGTTTCTGGAAGTCGGTGCCGCTGGTGGTGGGGGGAGCGGAATCTCGGCGATCTCGCGCGCGGCGGGCGACGTGGTGCGCCAATTTTTCGATCCTCCGGCGGTGGCGGGGGGGTTGGAGTTCTGGCGGCACGGAAAGGCGCTCGAGGCGGCGGCCCACGGGATGTTTGAGCCGGAGGAAGAATTCTTCTGCCGACGAACCCAACGGATCGCCAGTGATCGCGTCGAACGCGTGCGCCAGATCTTGGCCGAGCGATTCGAAGCTCCGCCGCCGCTGGCGGAGTTGGGTCGCTTGGTCGGTTGCAGCCCATTTTATCTCAGCCGGATCTTTCGCGACGAGACTGGGCAGACGATCTCGCAGTGTCTGCGGGGCGCGCGGTTGGCTCGGGCCGCCGAGATGTTGCGCGGGGGCGAAGGCAACGTGACCGAGGCGGCGATGGCGGTCGGTTATTCCAGCCTCAGCCATTTCAGCAAAGCGTTCGCGAAGGAATTTGGCTGCTGCCCTTGCTTCTACGGAGCGAAGAACAATGCCGGGATGAGAGAATCTGTTGCAGCTTCGAGGAGGTGACTTTTGAGTCGCGGAGAGGCGCAAAAGGCACGAAGAGAGAGACCGAATGCATCTCTTCTGCGCTTCTTGCGCCTCTCTGCGGCGGAGGACCTACGGCTCCGCCAGATGCTCCCGGACGGTGCGGTAGAGATCGAGCACGTGGTGGTCGTGCAGGCTGTAGAAGACTTGGCGGCCCTCTTTGCGATACGCCACCAGGCGGCTGGCGCGGAGCGCTCGCATCTGATGAGACGCGGCGGATTCGCTGATGCCGATCTGCCGGGCAAGATCGCAGACGCAGAGCTCCTCGTCGGCTAAAAGCGAGATAAGTCGCAGTCGGGTGGGATCGCCCAGCACGGCAAAAAATTCCCCCATCCGCTGCGACTCGGCCACGGAGATCGACTCGAGCCTCGCGTCGGTGCCGTCGTGGTGGACTTCACATTCGGGTGGTCGATTCGCTGGGATCACAACAGCAGTCTGAGAAACTAACCACAAATATTCAATTGCCAAATACCTGCACATACGCTCATGTATTCATTCTATGAACACAAAAACGAAAAAGTGCGCGTGCCCCGATTGCAAATGTGAAGTGACCGAGGGCCACCAGGTTGAAAAAATGGGAGTCCTCTATTGCAGCGATGCCTGCGCGACCGGTCATACCTCCGGTGCTGGTTGTTGCGAGAGCAGCTGCGAATGCCAAGGCTGACGCAGCGGATCCGCTCCGAAATACGAGAACCAGCCCGGTCGCAGCGGCGGGGCTGGTTTTTTCGGCGGTAGCCCTCCGGCTGCCGGGAACGCTGCGTGATCCCGGGGAGATGGCCGAGCGGTCTTCCGCAGGTGCTGTCAGAAGCTGCGGGGGGCCACGAGGCGTTCGCCGAGGCCACCGGCTCCGACGAAGGCGGCAAGCGTGGCCACGCCGACGCCGATGACGGTGGAGGTGCGGACCCCGGCCATGATGGTGACGGCGAGGTCGGCAGGTTGAATGCGGTCTTCGCGGGGCCAAGGCATCGAGTCTTCGCCGCCAGCAAGTTCGGACCAACCTGTGTTCACTGCGGCCGGGCAAAGGCAGTGGACGCGGATGCCGTGGGTGCGGACTTCTTCGTAGAGCGATCTCGAAGATCCGAGCACGCCGAACGTGGCGGCGACGTAGCTGGCGGATTGCGGGAAGGGAAGGACGGAGCAGATGGAGCCGACGTCAAGGATGAAGCCGTTGAGGCGGGATTTCGTGGTCTCACCAACAAGTCTGCGCCCGGGATCGGGCTGCCGGCTCGAGCGCAGGTTCATGACATCGGCGAGTTTGACGTCGATGAGTTGCTTCATCTCAAAAGGATTCTGCAGCTTGGTTTGGGCTTTGATCCAGCGACTCTGCGTGGCGCTCAGCTGGCCGCTCTCGAGCAATCTGGCAGCCGGTGTTTGGGGGCGCTTGACGTGCGTGCGGCGCGTTTTGCGGCCGTCCCGAGTGCGGCTGATTTTTTCCATCGTCGTGCAAAACAGATTCTTCCAAAGGCTCCAGAAGCTCAGAAGCTCGTTGAGTGGTTGGAGTAGATCGTGGTTGTCCAAGCGGTCGTATCCCAAGAGCTGGCGCACGTGGGTGTCGTTCTTCTGTTCGACGTGGGCTTGATCGTTTTTACGGTAAGGCCGTGAGCGGGTCTGCTTGATCTCACGCTCTCGGAAATAATGCACCAGGTGGAAGTTGAGGAACTCTCCGCCTCCATCGTTGTCAATGCCTTTGAGCGTGAATGGCTGGGCCGCTTCGATGGCCTCCCAACAAACGACCAGAACGGCCACGTCCACCGGGCCATACTTGACCGGTGCTCCCACCTTTTTGCCCGACTCCGAGCAACGCCTCGTTCCTCCCAGAACCCGAATCGCGTGTTTGCGCTCAAACCCACTGATCTCGCAAAAATCATCCAACGTCCGACTTCGCGCCGTCTTCGTTTTCATCGCAGCGTAGCGGCTTCTCATCCGCGGGACGTATTCTTTCAGGCTCACTTGACTCATCGGCTCGGACATCACCCACGGTGTCCACCCTTCTGAGGCATTGGAATCTTCTCTCCATCTCCACCGCCGACCCCTCGGTGTCCATTTCAATGAGGCAACAGACACCAGATCTTTTTTTCCGAATTTGATTGATTCGAACTCGCGAGTCGCTAGTTTCCTCTCTCCCGCACTCCGACGGGAACGAAGGATAGCCACATTCCTGTGTGGCTTTTTTGTCCTCTGGACGCCTCGGAATCCGAATTTTTAAAACGCTCATGCCTACGATCAACCAACTCGTCCGCCACGGACGCAAGAAAGTGACGGTGAAATCCAAATCACCCGCGCTCAACGATTGCCCGCAGCGGCGCGGTGTCTGCGTTCAGGTGATGACGCGAACCCCGAAGAAGCCGAACTCCGCGCTTCGGAAAGTCGCCAAAGTTCGTCTTACCAACGGAGAAGAGGTCATCGCCTACATCGGTGGCGAAGGTCACAACCTCCAAGAGCACAGCATCGTCCTCGTTCGCGGTGGTCGGGTGAAGGATCTCCCCGGCACGCGTTACCACATCGTTCGCGGAGCGCTGGACGCCCTCGGAGTCGACGGCCGTCGCCGTGGTCGCTCGAAATACGGCGCGAAGCGTCCGAAGCCCGGTCAGGAAGCTCCCGCTAAGGGTAAGGGCGGCAAGAAGCGCTAACAACAATTTCAAAGGAAAGAAGCCATGTCCCGTCGTCGTCGAGTCATTCACAAAGAAGTCAAGCGCGATAGCCGCTACGCGAGTCCCCTCGTGGCGCGTCTCATCAGCGCGGTCATGAGTCGTGGTAAAAAGGCCACCGCCGAGAAGATTGTCTACGGGGCCATCGATAAGTCCCGCGAGGGTAGCGACACGGTCGACCCACTCGAGACGCTCAACAAGGCTATCGATAACGTCCGGCCCCGCCTCGAGGTCAAAAGTCGCCGGGTCGGTGGTGCGACCTACCAGGTCCCCATGGAGGTCCCGCAAGAACGCCAGGTTGCCCTCGCGATGCGCTGGCTCGTTAATTTCGCCAATAACCGCCGCGGGATCCCGATGAAGGACGCTCTCGCGAATGAGCTGCGTGACGCGGCTGCCGGTCAGGGTAATGCCATTAAGAAACGCGACGACATGCACAAAATGGCGCAGGCAAACCGTGCTTTCGCCCACTTCCGTTGGTAGTCGCGCCCGGCGCTAACCGATTTCGAACCTTCTCACCACCCCGATGCCCACGACGCTCCAGGATAACCCGATCGAGATCGCGAATGTAAATTCGCCTGATCGTGCGTATCCGTTGCAGCGCACTCGCAACATCGGGATCGCCGCGCACATCGATGCGGGAAAGACGACGCTCACCGAGCGGATCCTTTTCTACACGGGCATGATCCATAAGATCGGCGAAGTCCACGAGGGCACCACGGTGACCGATTGGATGGAGCAGGAGCGCGAGCGCGGGATCACGATCACCTCCGCTGCCACGACGTGCTCTTGGGTTCAGCGGGTTGAGGCAGGTGGCATCTTCAAATCTTTCGAAGGCGACGACGTCCGGATTAATATCATTGATACCCCCGGACACGTGGATTTCACAGCCGAGGTGGAGCGTTCCCTCCGCGTTCTTGACGGGGCGATTGCCGTATTTTGCGGGGTCGCGGGCGTTCAGCCGCAGTCGGAGACGGTCTGGCGTCAGGCGGATAAATACAGCGTCCCGCGCATCGCTTTCATCAACAAAATGGATCGGGTCGCCGCAGATTTTGACGCGGCGATGGAGAGCATGCGCACGAAGCTCGGCGCGAATTGCCTCCCCGTGCTGATCCCGCTTGGTAAGGAAGACACGCTTCGGGGTCAGATTGATGTGCTCAATCAGAAAGCGGTTGTCTACTCCGACGACGATCTGCTCGGATCGACCTACGAGATCCAAGATATCCCGTCTGACCTGAAGGGGATGGCCGCTCTCGCTTACGAGGCCCTTCGTGAGCGGATGTGTGATTTGGACGAGAATGTCGGCATGAAGTTTCTCGCTGACGAGGAGATCACCAAGCAGGACCTCAAAGCTGCCATTCGCCGTCAGACCATCGCGAATCGCTTTGTGCCAGTTGTCGGCGGTTCCGCCTTCAAAAATAAGGGCGTTCAATTTTTGTTAGACGCCGTCGTCGACTATCTTCCTAGTCCGCTCGATGTTCCGCCCGCAGCGGCTCAAGACGCGTCGACCGATGAGGAGGTGCTCGTTGCTACCGACGACAATGCGCGTTTCTGCTCGCTCGCGTTCAAGCTTTGGAGCGATCCGTTCGTCGGTAAGCTCGTATTTTTCCGGGTCTATTCCGGCAAGCTTCAAAAAGGCGACACGGTTTTCAACCCGCGCACGAAGAAGCGTGAGCGGGTCAGTCGGCTGATCCAGATCCAAGCCGATAAGCGCGAGGATGTCGACGCCTGCTACTCCGGGGACATCGCAGCCATCGTCGGCCTCAAGAACGTCCAGACCGGCGACACGCTCTGCAGCGAAAAACGCCAAGTCTTCCTCATTCCACCCTCATTCCCAGATCCAGTCATCTCGATGGCCATCGAGCCGAAGACGAAGGCGGATTCTGACAAGATGAGCGTCGGCTTGGCCCGTCTCGCTGAAGAGGATCCAACTTTCCGGGTTTCGACGACCGAAGAGACCGGGCAGACCATTATCGCCGGAATGGGTGAACTCCACCTGGAGATCATCCGGGATCGGCTGCTTCGCGAGTTCAAGGTGCAAGCCAACGCGGGCAAGCCGCAGATCGCCTACCGCGAGACGATCACCACCGCCGCCGACGGTGAAGGCAAGCTCATCCGCCAGTCCGGCGGCAAGGGCCAATACGGTCACGTCGTCATCAAGGTCCGCCCAAACGAGCGTGGGCAAGGCTACACCGTCGACAATCGGATCACCGGGGGCACCATTCCGAAGGAATTCATCCCGTCCGTCCTCCAGGGTCTCGTCGAGGCCACCACGAACGGCGTCGTCAGCAGCCACCCGGTCATCGACCTCCACGTCGAGATCGTCGATGGGAGTTTCCACGAAGTCGATTCGAACGACATGGCCTTCAAGCTCGCGGCGATCTTCGCCATGAAAGACGCGCTCAGAAACGGCAATTCGGTTCTACTCGAGCCGGTGATGAAGGTCGAAAACATCACGCCGGACGAATTTCAGGGCGACATCATCGGCGATCTCAACCGACGTCGCGCTCACATTCTGGGTATGGAAACGAAGGGCCTCCTCACGACGGTCGACGCCCAGGTGCCCCTCGGAGAGATGTTTGGCTACGCGACCGCGATTCGCTCGCTTTCGAAGGGCCGCTCCTCTTACTCGATGGAACCGTCCCATTTCGAAGAAGTTCCGCCCCAGGTCCTCGCCTCGATCCTCGATCAAAACTACTGATTTTTAATTCACATGCAAAACGGCCAAAAAATTCGCATCCGCCTCAAGGGGTTTGATCATCGGATCATCGACGCCTCGGCGCTCGAGATCGTCGAGACAGCCAAACGCACCGGGAGCAAAGTCACTGGTCCGATTCCGCTGCCGACCCGCATCGAGAAGTTCACCGTGAACCGCTCGCCCCACGTCGATAAGAAATCGATGGATCAATTCGAGATCCGTACCCACAAGCGCCTCCTCGACATCGTCGAGCCGACCGCGAAGACCGTCGACGAGCTCCGTAAGCTCAATCTTCCGGCTGGCGTGGACATCACCATCAAGATCTGACCCGGAACATGAGCAGCATCGGACTTTTAGGAAAAAAACTCGGCATGACCCGCGTCTACGACGACGCCGGGAACGCCATCACCGTGACCGTGATCGCCGCAGGTGGTAACCGCGTGCTCGCGGTCCGCGACAGCGAGAAAGACGGATACACTGCCATCCAGGTCGGCTTCGACGACCAGAAGCCGCAGCGTGTCACCAAGGCCCAGCTCGGTCACTTCGGCAAAACGGATTCGACCCCAAAGCGTTTCGTGAAAGAATTTCGCCTCAAGGACGGCGAGTCCGCCCCTGATAGTGTCGACCTCCCGGTGACCACGTTCGAAGTCGGCCAGTGGGTCGATGTGGTGGGGCAGTCCAAGGGAAAAGGTTTCCAGGGCCCGATCAAGCGGCACCATTTTGCGGGTCAGCCCGCCTCGCACGGTCACACGATGCACCGTCGGACAGGTTCCGTTGGAGCCGGCTCGACGCCCGGCCTCGTCTGGAAAAATACCAAGATGCCCGGCCACATGGGCGATGACCGCATCACCACCCAGAACCTCAAGATCGTCCAGGTCCGCGAAGAGGACAATCTGCTCCTCGTGAGCGGAGCGGTCCCTGGCGCGAAGGGATCCTACGTTGTGATCCGCCCCTCGATCAAAAAAGCCAAAGTGAAGAAGGAGTCGAACGACTAAGATGAGCGCAGCAACTTTCACCGCCGCCGACGCGGAATCCGCCAACATCGTTCTCATCACGGACGAGAAAAAAGGCCTGCAAGCCGTGCACGACGCTGTCGTTGCCATGCAGGCCGCTCGCCGCAGTGGCACTGCCAAGACGAAGACCAAGGGCGAAGTCGCCGGTTCCGGTGCCAAGCCTTGGCGTCAGAAGGGAACGGGCCGGGCACGCGCTGGCTACAAATCTTCTCCCGTCTGGAGTGGCGGCGGCACGGCCCACGGCCCTCGGCCTCGCGACTACACGAAGCACGTTCCCAAAGCCGTCAAGAAACTGGCTTTCCGGAAAGCCTTCTCCGAGCGCATCAAGGACGGCGACGTCCTCATCGTTGAAAGTTTCGCCGTGACCGAACTGAAGACCAAAGGCTTCGTCGCCCTCGTGAACGATGCGTTCGCCGGAGCCAAGAAGACCCTCGTCATTGGAGCAAACTTCGACGAGACGACCTACAAGTCCGCTCGCAACGTGAAAACGACGCAACTCACCGTCGCCGCCGACGTGAACACGGAGCAGCTCTTGGCTTTTGACAAAATCATCGTCACCCGTGACGGCATCCAGAAACTCTCCGAACGCCTCGCAGCATGAGCCAGATCTTCGATAACATTCAGACCATCCTTCTCACTGAGAAGGCGACCTTACTCTCCGAGACGCAGAACAAATACGTCTTCCGGGTGAGCCGCAGCGCCAACAAGCTCGAGATCAAGCGCGCCGTCGAGGTGCTCTTCAAGAAGTCGGTCACGTCCGTCAACACAATGAACTACGCCGGTAAGAAGAAGCGCGAACGTCGCGCCGACTTCGGTCGTCGCGCTCACTGGAAAAAAGCCATCGTCACCCTTAAAGAGGGCGACAAACTCGACCTCGTCTAAGCGACGGGACACACGCCATGGGACTCAAAACATTTCGACCGCTCACTCCGGCTAGCCGCTTCAAGGCACTGCCCGACTTCGCGGAGATCACCAAATCCGAACCCGAGAAAAGACTTCTTCGGAAGCTTAAGAAATCGGGCGGTCGGAACAATAACGGTCGCATGACCTCGCGCCATCGCGGCGGTGGGCACAAGCGCCGTTACCGGATGATCGATTTCAAGCGCAAGAACCGCGATGTCGTCGCGGAGGTCGTTGGGATCGAATACGATCCGAATCGCTCGGCCCGCATCGCCTTGCTCAAGTACCCAGACGGCGAGAAGGCCTACATCTTGGCTCCGGTCGGTCTCACGGCGGGCGCTCAGGTCACCGCTGGCGAAAAAGCCGAGCCAAAACCTGGCAACGCGATGCCGATCCGCAAGATCCCACTCGGCATCACGATTCACAATCTCGAGCTCATCCCTGGACGTGGCGCTCAGCTCGTCCGCAGCGCTGGCACCGGAGCCGTCATCGCGAGTCGCGAAGGCGACTACGCCAATGTCAAGCTCGCGTCCGGCGAACTTCGCCGCATTCACGTCGAGTGCTATGCGACGGTCGGGCAAGTCGGCAATACCGACCACGAGAACGTCTCCAGCGGCAAAGCCGGCCGCTCTCGCTGGCTCGGCAAGCGCCCGCACGTCCGCGGCATGGTCATGAACCCCGTTGATCACCCCAACGGCGGTGGTAACGGAAAGTCCAAGGGTGGTGGCGGACGCCAGCATCCGGTCAGCCCCTGGGGTCAGCTCGCGAAGGGCTTCAAGACTCGCACCAAGCACAAACCATCTGACCGCTTCATCGTCGAGCGTCGCAAGAACAAGAGCAAATCCAAGTAAGCCATGGCCCGTTCACTCAAAAAAGGTCCCTACGTCGACATGAAGCTGCTCGAGAAGATCGACAAGCTCAACGACACGAACACGAAGAAGCCCATCAAGACCTGGGCACGCCGCTCGACCATCACACCGGATTTCGTCGGTCACACTTTTAACACGCACAACGGCAAAACTTTCATCCCGGTCTTCGTGACCGAGAACATGGTTGGCCACAAGCTGGGAGAATTTTCGCCGACGCGGATCTTCAAACGGCACGGTTCTCACACCGCTAAAGTGAGTAAGTAATCCAGGGATGAAACTGGTCGCGATAGCGCCAGTCCTTGGCGTCCTCGCGTTGGCATTCGTTGCCAACGGGCAGGACAGTCGATCTTTGACAAATTCTGAATCACGCGTCCCGGAAGTTATTTCGGGAACACGGAACGACGCGCCCACCGGGGATGCGCCGATCTACGAGCGTTTGCTGCTATTGCAGAACTCCGTTCAGGCGCTGACGAGTAGCCTCGCCAACGCCAACGCCGAGGCGGAGATGTTCAAGCGCCAGTCCGAGGAACTCTCGTTGAAGCTGCAAGCTCTCGGGATCGACGGACTCGACGGCAACACCTCAAAGGTCGAGCAGCGCCTCATCGCGGCTGTCCGCGACCTCCGCAACTCAAAGAAGGAGAACGCCGAGCTGCGAACTCAATTGATCGAGTTGACAGAGACCGTGCTAACCCTTATCCAATCTGCCCGCGAAATTCCGGCCGAAGACCGGATGGCTGCGGAAACGCAGCTCCGCCAAGCAAAGGAGGTGCTGGGAACTTCCCTCGAGGCAGTCCCAGCGCAATCTTTAGCCGCAAGTCTCTCCGATGGGATGGTGACCGAATTGAAGGACGAATGGTCCCTCGTCGTCGCCAATATCGGCGACAAGCAGGGGGTGAAAATCGGCATGACCTTCGAGGTCTGGCGCAACGGCAATCGGATCGGAGAGGTCAAAGTCGTCGACGTCCGAGAGGGAATTAGCGGTGCGGTGGTTCAGAATTTAGACAACGAAAAAAACCCGATCAAAATCGGGGACCGACTCCGGGTGAATGCCAGGAATTAGGCCGCAACTCGAAACAAATTTTCAGCAAATCAAACTCAGACATTCATGCAGGTTCAATCGACATATCGCTACGCGAAGATCTCGGCTTTCAAGGCACGCGAAGTGACCAAGGAAATCCAAGGTTTGCCCGCGACCGAAGCGCTCAACCTCCTCCAGTTTACGCCGAAGAAGGCCGCGTTGCTCATCATCAAGACGCTCAAGAGCGCCATTGCGAACGCGGAGAACAATAACAACCTCCGCACTGAGAGCCTCGTCGTCCAGGAAGCCGTCGTCGGTGAAGGGCCGACTCTCAAGCGGTTCCGACCGAAAGCGCGCGGTAGTGCGGGCGCCATCCGTAAGCGTTCTTCGCACATTAAAATCACTCTGACCGACGAGATCGAGATCAAGCGGCGCGAGCCAAAGAGCGCTAAGAAAAAGACGAAGCCAGCGAAGGCGGCCCAACCGACCGATAACGATCAGGTCGAGCGCGCTGAGCCAAAAGAGCCAGTTGCTGTAGCTCCATCCGAAGAGACGCCCGTGGTCGCCGAGGAAACCAAAAACTAAGTTATGGGACAAAAAGTCAACCCAATCGGATTTCGGCTACCGGTCACTCGTGACTGGAGATCGAAGTGGTATGCCTCCAAGAAGGAACTCAGCGAGTTTCTCTTCGTCGACGCAAAGATCCGCAAGCACCTCACGAGTCGGCTTAAGACGGCGGCCGTTTCCAAGATCCTCATCGAGCGCGCTTGGAACACGGTGCGCATCACGATCTTCACCGCCCGTCCCGGTGTGGTGATCGGTCGAAAAGGATCGGAGATCGAAAACATGACGCAAGAGGTGGCCAACATCGCGGGTGGCAAGCAGGTCAAGATCGACATCGTTGAGATCAAGAAGCCCGAGATCGACGCGCAGCTCGTCGCCGAGAATGTCGCCAGCCAGCTTGCGCGGCGCATCTCGTTCCGCCGCGCCATGAAGCGCTCGGTGCAAACCGGGATGGATATGGGTGCTGAGGGCATCAAGGTCCGCATCTCGGGCCGCCTCGGCGGTTCGGAAATCGCCCGGACCGAGTGGTATCGGGAAGGAACAATCCCGCTTCACACCCTGCGCCAGCCCATCGATTACGGATTTTGCGAAGCCGACACGACCGCCGGGAAGATCGGCGTCAAGTGCTGGGTCGTGAAGCCCGCCGACAAGGAAGAAGAGAAGCCCGCCGTGCCGCCACCGGCTCCAGAGCCCATCGCCGCCAGCTAACCACACCAATTTTTAGGAGGACACTGACATGCCAATGATGCCCAAACGCGTGAAGTACCGGAAGTCGCAGCGCGGCAGCCGGAAGGGGAACGCGTCCCGCACGCTCTCGATTGATTTCGGCGAATACGGACTCCAGACGCTCGAGCGCGCCTGGATCACCAACACGCAGATTGAGGCCGCTCGTGTCGCCATGAATCGCCACATGAAGCGCAAAGGTAAGTTGTGGATCCGGATGTTCCCTGACAAGTCCGTGACGAAGCGACCGCCGGAGACCCGAATGGGTAAGGGTAAGGGCCAGCCCGAGTATTGGGTCGCCACGATCCGTCCTGGCAACATCTTGTTTGAGATCGCCGGTATCCCGGAATCGCTCGCAAAGGAATGCTTGCGCCTCGCCGCGAATAAGCTCCCCGTCCGCACGCGATTCCTATCGCGTCACCACGCTTAAAATATTTTACCGAAACGATGAAAATCCAAGAAGCCCGCGAGATGACTCTCCAAGAACTGGCTGCGCGCAAGCGCGAGTTTCAGCAGGAGGCATTCAATCTTCGCATTCAGCAGCAGGGTGGTCAGCTCGAGAAGCCCCACCTTATCAAAGAGATCCGCCGCAACGTCGCGCGTCTCGAGGCTGCGATTGTCGAAAAATCGAAGGCCGCAACCGCCAAGTAACATGAGCGAAGACATCACCGCCACTCTCGAACCCACCACCCGATCGCTCCGCAAGACGCGCGTTGGCATCGTCGTTTCCGACAAGATGGAGAAATCCATTGTCGTGATGACCACGACCCGCGTGCCGCATCCGAAGTTCGGCAAGATTATCAAACAGACCGCCAAGTTCCACGCTCACGACGAGAAGAACGAAGCCAAGGTCGGCGACCGCGTCGTCATCGCCGAGACTCGCCCGCTCAGTCGGATGAAGCGCTGGCGGCTCATTGAGATCACCCAGCACTAAGCGCCTCTTTTTTATGATTCAGCTACTTTCCAGTATCGACGTCGCCGACAACACGGGTGCCCGTCGGGCGCACATGATCGGCGTCATCGGCAAGGCGACGAAATTCGCTGGCGTCGGCGATATCATCACCTGCAACGTCAAGGAGGCTTCGACCGGTGGGGCCGTCAAGAAGGGCGACGTGGTCCGCGCGGTCGTCGTTCGAACCGCGCATCCAATCAAGCGGCGCGATGGGTCCGTTCTCCGCTTCGACAAAAACGCGGTCGTCATCATCGACAAAGATTCCAATCCCCGCGGCACTCGCGTCTTCGGACCGGTCGCCCGCGAACTCCGCGAGAAGAACTTCATGAAGATCGTCTCGCTTGCCCCGGAGGTCCTCTGACCATGAAAAAAGAAGTTCAGACAATTTTTCACGTCAAACGTGGCGATACCGTCGAGGTCATCGCCGGAAACCACAAAGGATCAACCGGCAAGGTGCTCGAGGTGATTCGACCAAAGGCTCAGGTCCTCGTTGAGGGCGTGCGCATGATCAAGAAGACTCAGAAGAAATCGCAGGATCAGCCGAACGGCGCGATTCTGGAACGTGAGGGTCCTATCCACATTTCGAACGTCAAACTCACCGAGAAAGGCGCGACCGATAAAAAGAAGGCCGCCTAATAGACCATGTCCGCTCTAGCAGAACCAGAAATCCTCACCGAATATCGGTCCCGCGTCGTCCCATCGCTCAAGGAGAAGCATGGTTACACCAACGTGCATCAGATTCCTAAGGTGACGAAAGTTGTCATCAACAGTTGCGTCGGCTCGGCCCAGGACGTGAAGGAGTCCCTTGAGATCGCGAAGAACGAGATCGCCGCGATCTCGGGCCAGCGTCCGATCGAGACCATCGCGAAGAAGAGCGTTGCGAACTTCAAGCTCCGCGAAGCTCAGCCCATCGGAGCGAAGGTGACCCTGCGCGGTCGCACGATGTATGAATTTCTGGAGCGCCTCATTAAGACATCGCTCCCGCGTATTCGTGATTTCCGTGGCGTGTCCCCGAAAGCCTTTGACGGCAACGGGAACTACACCCTGGGAGTATCCGATCAATCAATCTTCCCGGAGATCGAGCTCGACAAGATCAAACGAAACATCGGCTTTGACGTGACGATCGTGACGTCGGCTACCACGAACGCGGAGGCGAAAGATCTGCTCATCGAAATGGGCGTTCCGTTCTCCGACAAACCAAAACCCGAGCCCGTCGCTAAAGCGGCCGAGCCCGAGGACGACAAGGAGGCTGCGACTCAAAGCTAGTTTCCTGGTTTCCCGGCATTTGTCCCGGGAGCCACGGCTCGAATCGCTGCACACACTATGACCGTATCAGATCCCATCGCCGACTTCCTGACCCGCCTGCGCAACGCAGCCGCCGTGAGTAAGCCAGTTTTCGACGTCCCATTTTCAAAGATGAAGGGCGAACTCTCCCGCATCCTCAAGGATGAGGGCTACATCAAGGACTACGAGGTCGACACGACCGGCAAGTTCCCCGTCATCAAGATTCAGACGAAATTCGTCAAGAAAGTCTCCGCTGTCGTTGGTCTCAAACGCGTCAGCAAGCCTGGTCTCCGCAAATACGTCGGATCGACCGAGATCCCGCGCGTTCTTGGCGGGATGGGCATCGCAATCCTCTCGACGTCGAGTGGAATCATGACCGGCCACGAAGCACGGCGGAAGAAAGTCGGCGGCGAGCTACTCGCCTACGTCTGGTAATCCTGAAGTACGAACATCTAAGGAGATCCAGCCATGTCACGTATCGGAAAAAAAGAAATTGTCCTGCCGGAAAAAGTAAAAGTCGCGGAAGGCGATAACCGGCTCGTTACGGTCGAAGGACCAAAGGGTAAGCTCGAATGGACGCTGCCGAAGTCAATCAAGCTCACCGTGGAAGACGGTAAAGCCACCTTCGAGCGCGAAGGCGATGCCCGCAGTCTGCGCGCACTCCACGGTCTATCCCGCGCCTTGGTCAATAACATGATCACCGGCGTCTCCACCGGCTTTAAGCGTAACCTCGAGATTCAGGGCGTCGGCTTCAAAGCCGCCATGCAGGGATCGAAGCTCAACCTGAATCTCGGCTTCTCGCACCCGATTCATCACGAGATCCCATCGGGTCTCACGGTCACTGTGACCGACAACACGAAGATCCAGATCGAGGGGATCGACAAGCAAAGCGTCGGCCAGTGCGCCGCCAACATCCGAGCCTACTACCCGCCGGAGCCATACAAGGGCAAGGGTGTGCGTTACAGCGACGAAATCGTTCGCCGTAAGGAAGGTAAGAAGGTTCAGTAATTTAAAGAAAACTTCCCATGGCCCATCTCAGTATTCGAAAAGTCCGCCACGCGCGGGTTCGCAAAAAAGTCCGCGGTACCGCCGAGCGTCCGCGCTTGGCTGTCCATTTCTCCGGTCGCCACATCACCGCACAAGTTATCGACGACACGGTTGGCCTAACGCTCGCCTCAGCCAACACGACCGAGAAGGACGTTCGCGGTGCTGGCAACGCTCGCGCCAACGTCGCGACGGCCGAGAAGATCGGCAAACTCCTCGTCGAGCGCGCTTCCGGCAAAAACATCAAACGCGTCGTCTTCGACCGAGGCGGCTTTCAATACCACGGCAAGGTCAAGGCCCTCGCCGACGCAGCCCGGCAAGCGGGCTTCGACTTTTAACCCCCCTTTGAGGAAATAGCATTATGGCAATGGATCGCAGAAACAGCCGGGACCGGAAAGGTCGCGGCCCGGGCCCCCAGGAGGAGCCGTCGGAATTTACCGAGAAGGTCGTCTTCATCAATCGTTGCGCGAAGGTCGTTAAAGGCGGTCGCCGCTTCAGCTTCAGCGCGTTGATCGTGACGGGCAACCGAAAGGGGAAAGCTGGCTTTGGCTTCGGCAAGGCAAACGAAGTCGCCGAGGCGATCCGAAAAGGATCCGAGGCTGCTCGCAAAAATCTGAAGGATTATCCGATGCGTGACACGACCATCCCGCACCGGGTGCAGGGCGAGTTCGGTGGTGGCAGCGTGATGCTTCGTCCAGCTTCGGCTGGAACGGGTGTGATCGCTGGTGGCGGCGTCCGTGCCGTCATCGAAGCCGTCGGCATCCGCGACATTCTCGCGAAGTCGCAGGGTTCGAACAATCACGCGAACGTCGTCAAAGCGACCTTCAGCGCACTCGAGCTTCTCCGCCCGCGTGACGAAATCATGGCGATTCGCGGCAAACGCATCGCTCCACCGAAGACCGAGGCCGTCGCCGAAGAGCCGAAGGTCGAAGAAACGGTAGTTACCGCTTAAAACTGCAATGAGACTTCACGATCTAAAACCAAATCCCGGTGCCAAGCACCGGAAGAAGCGCCTTGGTATCGGCGAAAGTTCCGGCCAGGGCAAGACGTCCGGCAAGGGCCACAAGGGTCAGAAGGCGCGGGCTGGTGGCTCGATTCGCCCTGGATTCGAGGGCGGTCAGATGCCTCTTTTTCGTCGGCTGCCCAAGCGGGGATTTAACAACAAGCAGTTCAAAACGGTCTTCGGAACGGTGAACTTGGACGACTTGGACCGTTTGTTCGATGATGGCGCGACGGTCGACCAAGCTGCTTTGCGCGAAAAGGGACTTGTTCGTGGGAAGCTGGACGGCGTGAAGGTGCTCGGCCGCGGCGAGATCACCAAGAAGCTCACTCTTGAGATCGATCACCTCACGGCTACGGCCCGCGAGAAGATCGAAGCAGCGGGAGGCTCGATTTCTCTTCGCGAGAAGACGGCAGCGCTTCGGCCATCGACCTAATCGGTCAGAGATGGGGCGAGGCCACTCGCATCGACTGGGATGCACGCAGCGGATCTTAAGCCGCGCGTGCATTTACCGTCGGCGCCCCGCCTTTTTCGATTGCGCCACCTGGGCTGCCCACGTTTGATCGCCGTCCCGTTTTTCCCCTGAGTTTATGATTTCAGCTTTTACTAACATCTTCAAAATTCCGGAACTCCGGCAGCGCGTTCTTTTCACGCTCGCGATGATTGTGATCATGCGCGTCGGTGCTGCGATCACGACCCCGGGAGTGAATGCCGAGGTCCTGCGGGTTTGGTTTCAGACGGCGGGCGAGAATACCGGCGGGGGCGTGGCTGCGCTTTTCAACTTGTTCAGCGGTGGTGCTCTGCAAGCTGCGGCGATCTTTTCCCTTGGCATCATGCCGTACATCTCGGCGTCGATTATGATGCAGCTCCTGACGGCGGTTGTTCCGCGGTTGGGCAAGCTTTCCCGTGAAGATGGCGGACGGCAGAAGATCACGCAATACACCCGCTACGCAACGCTGGCACTCTGTATCTTTCAGGGATACCTGCTCGCATTATCGCTGGAGAATCCGCAGGCGAACCCATTTCTTCCTGGAATCAGCGACACAATTGCTCGTTTAGGGATCCCGTTGGTGTCGGATCCTGGAATGGGGTTCCGCTTACTAACGGTCCTTACCATGAGTGCGGGAACGATGTTCCTAATGTGGCTCGGCGATCAGATCACGGATCGAGGAATCGGAAATGGGGTGTCCCTCATCATCACGGTCGGTATCCTCGCACAGCTCCCGGCGGGCCTCATTCAGGCTTGGAATACCTTCGTTCCTTCGGGAAGCGATGCGGCTCAAGTGAGTCCCGTCGTGCTGGTTCTGATGGTGGCATTTTTGCTGATCGTGATCGCTGCGGTCATCGCGGTCACGCAGGCGCAGCGAAAGATCGCGATCCAATACGCGAAGCGCGTCGTCGGCCGGAAGGTGTACGGCGGTCAGACGCAATACATGCCGCTGAAGGTGAACTACGCGGGCGTCATGCCGATCATCTTTGCCCAGGCGATTCTCCTTTTCCCGTCGACGATTGCTCAAATGGCGTTTCCGCAGTCCGAGTTGGCGGCTTCGATCGCCGACGCATTGACGGTGGGGTGGCCCCATTACGTCTTCTTTGGCGCGATGATTTTCTTCTTCTCCTACTTCTGGGTGGCAACGCAGTTCCAGCCGTCTCAGATCGCCGAAGACCTCAAAAAATACGGTGGATTCATCCCCGGCGTGCGTCCGGGTAAGCCCACGGCGGAGTTCCTCGACTACACGATGACTCGGCTGACCTTCGCTGGAGCGATCTTTTTGACGATCATCGCGGTGTTGCCTCAGCTGCTCAGTCGCTGGTTGCAGGTCCCCTACATGACGGCCCAATTCTTTGGCGGCACCGGCCTGCTGATTATCGTCGGCGTCGTGCTCGACACCATGCGCCAAATCGAAACGCACCTTCTCCAGCGCCACTACGACGGATTCCTTCGTAAAGGAAAGATTCGGGGTTCTCGAGAGACTCGCCGAATGGGATCGACTAACGTCATCTCGGACACCTCACTCGTGTGGATCTACCTGGCCATTGCAATCGTCGTGATCGCCGGGATGACCGTCTGGCTTGCATCCGGGCAGTAAAGCGGACGTTGTGAAACGTCGGATTGTGCTCCTGGGTCCCCCGGCTTCCGGCAAGGGAACGCAAGCGGAGATGATTGCGGAGAGGCACAATATCCCGTCCGCCTCGACGGGCGCGATGATGCGGGAGGAGCGAGCCCGAGGGACCGAATTGGGCAAGGAAATGGAGCGGTGGACTCGGGAAGGGAAACTCTTCCCTGATTCTGTTGCGGTGCGAATCCTGATCAATTGGCTGGACGAAGGGCATTGGGACTCGTTTCTGCTCGACGGCTTTCCGCGGACCCTTGGTCAGGCGGAGGCTTTCGACGCGGAACTCAAACGGCGGGGCGGTCAGGTTGATCTGGCGATCAATCTCACGCTTTCCGACGAGGTGATTCGGGATCGCATCCTCAATCGGGTGACGTGCGTGCGCTGTGGGGCGACCTACGGAATGACCTTTCACAACTTGAAACCGGGGGATGGCTGCGACGATTGCGGCGCGCGCTTGGAAAGGCGAGCGGACGATACGCCAGAGGCGTTGGATCAGCGGCTCCAAGAACACCGGTGGCACACCAACCCAGTCATCGAACACTACCGAAAATGCGAAGCTCTCCTCGACATCGACGCTTCGGCGGGTCGAGATGCCGTCTTCGCGGTGATCTCGAAGGGTCTGAATTCGGGGGTGAAGGCGTGATCCCGAGAAAGTCAGCGTCCGAGATCGAGAAGATGCGCCGCTCAGGCGAGATGGCGGCGGGGATTCTCAACCAAGTCGCTGATCGGATCGCCCCGGGGATCACGACTCAGGAATTGGACGATCTCGCTGGGGAGTTGATTCAGCAAGCCGGCGCGAAGAGCGCCTTCAAAGGCTACCGGGGGACGTTCCCCGGGGAACTTTGCATCTCGGTGAACGAGGAGGTGGTGCACGGCTACGGCGGGCCGCGGAAAATCAGTTACGGCGACATCGTCAAGCTCGACTGCGGGGTCCTTTTCAACGGATACATCGGCGACACGGCTTCGACGATCCCGGTGGGAATCATCGATCCAACGACCGAGAGGCTTCTGCACGTCACGGAGAAAATTCTCAATGAGGCGCTTGAATTGGCCCGGGCGGGTCGACGGCTGGGAGACATGTGCTCCTTCATCGAGGCCGAGACAGTCCGCAACGGGTATTCGATCGTGCGCGAGTTTGTCGGCCACGGCGTGGGTCGGAAATTGCACGAGGACCCGCAAGTTCCCAACTACGGGAAGCGGGGCACTGGTCCGAAGCTGAAAGCCGGGATGACGCTTGCCGTCGAACCGATGATCAACATGGGCGGTGCGGAAGTGGAAGTGCTGGACGACCAATGGACCGTGGTCACAAAAGACGGATCGCCATCGGCGCACTTCGAGCACACAATTTTAATCACCGACGGGGCACCAGAAGTGTTGACAATCAATCGGAGATCTCTATTGAAGTAGGGAATACGGTCGTCGAGGTGTCCCTAGACGATGGTTTGGCATCTCAACACGCCAGCCGGAGGGACGCCCGACTAAGCTGCCGGAGCCAGGAGAGGATGCCCATCATCCGCATCCTCCCAGACCAACTCGTCCGGGCCGCAGCGACGCCGCATGACACCGGCCAATGGCCACCGACCGCTAATTTTTACTCACCGAAATCATGAAAGTCCGAGCCTCCGTCAAGCGTCTCTGCGAAAGCTGCAAGATCGTCAAGCGGCAGAATGTCGTCCGCGTCATCTGCAAGAACCCCCGCCATAAGCAGAGGCAGGGATAGGGATTCTCCGGGTTTCGATTCTCGATTTTCGAGTGATCGGACGGTCCAGTTTCAAACGCCAATCTTTACTTAATAAACATTATGCCCCGCCTACTTGGAGTCGACATCCCTGGAAACAAACGCATCGAAGCCTCGCTTCCCTACATCTACGGCATCGGACCGAAGACCGCTAAGAAGCTGCTTGAGCAGTCGGACATCGATCCGAATCTTCGCGCAAAAGACATGACGCCGGAGCAGATCGGCACCTTGATTCATGCGATCAGCGAGAGCCGGGTTATCATCGAGGGTGATCTTCGCCGGGAGATCCAGGGCAATCTGAAGCGGCTCCAGGCAATCAATTGCTACCGTGGGATTCGCCATCGCCGCGGACTTCCGGTCCGGGGTCAGCGGACTTCGACCAATGCCCGCAGCCGCAAGGGTCCGCGCCGCACTGTCGGCATCCAGCGCAATCCAAACGCCAAGACAGGCAAAGTTTAATCCCCAGATCCATAGATCCAGACGAGAATCACCATGGCCGACGAAGAGAATACACCGAACGAAGAGACGCCCGAGACCGAGGTGAAGGCAGAAGTCACACCTGAGAACACTCCCGAAGCGACCGAGACCCCCGCTGCTCCCAAGGACGAAGCGGTAGCCGAGACGCCTGCCGCAGAAGAGACGGCGCCCGCCGAGGAGGAGACTGCGCCCGTAGAGGCGAACTCTGAAGAGGCACCGAAGACGGAAGAGGCACCGAAAGCGGAGGCAGCTCCGAAAGCCGACGAGGTGAAGGCAGAGAATGGGAAAGCCGATGCCCCCGAGGGCGAAGAGGCCAAGTCGGCAGACGCGGCTGCTCCGAAGGGAAAAGCTGCGAAGAAGTCGAAGAAGAAAGAAGCTGAGCCGGCGACGTCAGCTCAACCCTCTGCCATCAGCATCTCGCTCGACGACAA
This sequence comes from uncultured Verrucomicrobiae bacterium, assembly GCA_963803825.1. Lineage (GTDB taxonomy): Bacteria > Verrucomicrobiota > Verrucomicrobiia > Chthoniobacterales > JAATET01 > CAVVKW01. The sequence goes on from CAWDOJ010000008.1 coordinate 61,773, forward strand.
CATCGAGCCGATCAAAGTCGTTAAGGCCAAGGGAAGCAAAAATGTCCACACGGGTATCGCGCACGTCCAGGCGAGCTTCAACAACACGATCGTGACGATCACCGACCTGACCGGAGCGGTCCTCGGGTGGTCGAGCGCTGGGAAGTGTGGTTTTAAGGGGTCGAGGAAAAGCACCGCCTATGCCGCTCAGATGGTCGCACAAGACGCGTGTCGTCAAGCGATGAGCCACGGAGTAAAGGAAGTCGAAGTCCGCGTCAAGGGACCGGGGTCCGGTCGTGAATCGTCCGTTAGGGCGATGCAGGCAATCGGCTTAGACATCAGCACAATCAGAGACGTGACGCCCGTGCCACACAATGGCTGCCGCCCGCCGAAGCAACGCCGCGTCTGACACCGACCGGAAATTCACAATTTTAAAACCGCATATTCAAGATGGCTCGTTACACAGGACCCAAAACCAAAGTCAGCCGCCGCTTCAACGTCATGTTGGGGGGATCGGGCAAGGCATTCGAACGGAAAAACTATCGTCCCGGTATTCACGGACCCAAGGGGTCGCGTCGGAAGGTCTCGGACTACGCGCTCGCGCTAGCCGAGAAGCAAAAGCTTCGTTTCCAGTACGGAGTGCTTGAGAAGCAGTTTCGCCGTTATTTCCACATCGCTTTGAACAAGCGCGGTGTGACGGGTGAGACGTTGCTTCAACTGCTCGAGACGCGCGTGGATAACGTCGTGTTTCGCATGGGGTTTGCCAAGACACGGGCTGCAGCTCGCCAGATGGTGTCGCACGGGCACGTGCAGATCAACGGTCGGAAGCACGACGTCTCGTCGGCAAACTTGCGGCCTGGGGACAAGGTCCTCATCAAGGATGTGCAGGGTTCGCGCCGATTGGCGCAGCGAAGCATGGACCAGACGGCGGTGGTGCCGGTCCCGGATTGGGTGATGGTCGATAAGGATAATTTCACGGGGGAAGTCGTCCGGATTCCGACCCGTGACGAGATCAACCCTATTGCGAACGAGCAGTTGGTGGTGGAACTCTACTCGCGCTAGTCCGGCAGCTGCGCCCTTCGCTCGCGAGGTCGATCCGAGGGTCGAGCTGCGGGGGGATATCGCGACGTGGCTACGTTGCTTATCGACGGGGTGCTCGTAGCGCCCCTCGGAAGCGGCGCTGAAGCGGATCGACCCTTTTTGCAAGCTCAGGCTGTTGGCATCGACTTGAGAAAAAACTGCTCGAGGGTCGAGCGGCTGGCGCTGAGGCCCCACCGCAAAACGGTTACTGGCGCTGCGTGTCTGCTTTCTGATCTTGATCAGCATCGAGATCGATGATCGCGGCAAAAGATTGGAAAGCATCGAATTGTGATTGGAGTTCGGCGCTGTGGTGTCGTTCGGCTATTGCTCGGCCCCAGAAAGCGGACACTTTGGCGAAGAGATCGCCGCGCTGAGCGATGTCTTGGAGAGTCTCGGCGACTTCGGCGTTTGGAAGGTTACTGGGTTTGAGCCAATCTAGGGCCCGTCGGTAGCTCCCTTGGTCGACTAGGCTGGTGGCCACGGCGAGACGGACTTGGTCGTGCAGATCTGGAGAGAGATCAAATTCGTTTTCGTCTGGATTGAGCGATGCGAGATTGCCGCGCTCGATGAGGAAGGCAGCGATGGCGGGCCAATCGGACGCCTTCGGATTTGCGAAGGCCGCGAGGAGGAAGAGTTTAGCCGTGGCGAAGTCCCCTGTTCTCTGGGTGAGTTTGGCGAGTTCGATCCAGGCCTCCGGGTGGCGAACCGCGACGTCTTCGGCGACAATCTCGGCGTAGAGCTGTCTGGCTCGCGCAGGGCGGTCAATGTCGCGGAAAAAATCGGCGGCCTGGCGTTGGATCGATGGATCGAACGCGCGGATGGAGATCCAAGGATCGATGCTTCGGATGGCGGCGGAGTGGTCGCCGGCGAGCCAGAGTTGGCTGGCTTCGAGGAAGTTGAAGCCTGGGTGGTTGGGCGCTCTGGTGGCTAACTCGCGATAGACGCGAGCGGCAGCTCGCGCGTGTCCGCCTTGGGCCAGATCGGCAGCGATCGCGGTCCAGGCCTCGAGGTCGTAGTGGCGGTCGCTCAGGAACTGATCGAGGTGGGTGTCGAGGTCGGGCGGATCGAAGTCGAAGAGTCTTTGGCCAGCGAGGGTCGAACCAGCGCCGTCGTTCCACTCGAGGCGCATCTGCTCGACGAACCAACGGGAAAAAGGCTCGGACTTCGAAGCTAGCTTCGACCCGATTTCGTAGAGCTCCGGAATGAGTTCGGGGCTAGCCTCGGCGGCACGGCGCATCCGGCCAATGTCGGCTTGAAGGCTATCGAGAGAAGCCGACGGATCCGAGAGTTCGAGAAGAATGCGACCACAGGCGAAGCGGACGCGGGGGTCGGCGGCCAGGGTGAGTCCTCGGCGGAGGACAGCGGAGGCTGTCGCTGGGTCGCCGGACGCGGCGACGGCGGGCGCCAGTCGGCCCACGGCGTCCCATTGGTTCGTTGAGGCGAGGCGTTCGAGCTCTCGGAGGGCCGCTTTCTGGTCGCCGTGGCGGGCTTCGGTTTCGAAGAGGAGAATGCGAATCTCGGCGGCATTTGCTGGCCGAGATTTAAGCAGAGCGCGGAGAGCGGAGATCGCGAGGTTGGGTTCGCCGACGTCGATGAGGAAGCGGGCTCGGCCCAGCGTGCCGGTGGCGGGATCGAGGTCCGTCTGGTGGGACCAAAGTTTGCGACGACCGTCGGTGTCACCGAGCCGTCGGAGGGCTTCATCTTTCAGAGCGACCAAACGGGAATCGGCGGGGGCAAGGTCGAGGACGCGGTCGATGTAGGGCAAGGCGGCGGCGGGTTCGTGGAGTTCGAAGCGGAGAGCCGCGAGCTGTTCGGTCTGGGAGACAATCGCGGGAAAGTTCGAACCCAGGCGGCCGGAGAAGAGCGTCCGCTCCAGAAGGTCAGCTTGGAGGGAAAGGTCCTCCGAGGAGGCTGCGGAGATCGCGCGTTCGTTGATGGTGGCCGGATCGTCGGGGTGGCGTTCGAGTAGCTCGTCCCGGACGGCGAGGGCAGCGGCGGCATACCCGGCGGCGTCGAGGCGGCGGGCAAGAGTCGCCCACGCCTGGAAGTCGAAGTGCTGGGAGTCCAAGTCGTCCACGACGAACGTGGTTTCGCGCGGGGCGGCGAGCATGAGGCGTGAGCCGGCGATCAGCCCCGCCAGGTCGGTCCGCCAGGCGAGAGCGTCGCCCGATTGACTAGCCACCAGAGCGTCGCTGTTGGCGGCGGCTTCCCCGATGGCGAGGGCGAGATCAGGAAGATTCCACGCGTGCGATTGGGTGATTGCGCCGCGAACAAGACTGCTGAACGACCGACCGACTGCGGTGCCGCTGCTGGTCGCCTTCCACTCGTCGACGAGTTGCCGCGCGCGGTCGTCCAGCGTCTCCGCGTTTTTATCCAACGCAGCGAGGAGGGCGGAGCGGGTGGCGTTACCACTTCCAATCGTCGCGAGGAGGGACCGGCGCTCGGAGGGCGTCATGATTAACCACTGGAGGCGAAGCGCGGCAGCGGCTGGTGAATCAAGTCCGTCGGTAGGGAGTGAAGCGGTCGGTGCGAGGGCCGAGAGGGCTTCATCGCGGTGGCCCAGGAGGAGGTGCCAGGAGGCGATCTGGGTCTCGGCGATCTGTTGCTCGGATGGGAAGTCACCAGCATCGGCGGCGAGCTGGAGAGCGGACTCGAGGCGAGCGTGGGCGGCGAACAGCCACGCTGCCCGCCAGCGCTCGACGTTGGTGACGGTCGCATGCCTCGCGCCCGGGTCGGCCGGTTCCTTCTCGGCGGAGGGCTTCTCCGCAGGATCCCTCTGAGGGGCAGCGGCCGAGCGGGGGAAGAGCGTTTCGATTTGATCCGAGGCCATCTCGTAAGTGTGGGTGGCGAGGAGGCGGCTGAGTCCAAGGAAGAGTAGCTCGGTCCGGCGGCGGCGCACCGTCGGGTCGGAATTGATCCAATCGCGCAGAGTGGCGAAAGAAGAGCGGCGCAGGGCGTTCCAGATGAGGGCGCGCTCGGCGGAGGCGGGATCGTTGGACGTCGCAAGGACATCGAGGAGGGCGGAGTGGGCGGGTTTGAACTCGTCCGCAGCGTAGAAGCCCCAAGCGGCTTCGAACGGCCTAGCTGCCGCGCACCACGCGAGCCATTGATCCCGACTGGAGCCACCTGTCGAGAGGCGGGCGCGGTCGCGGATCGCCGTCAAGCGGGCCTCGGCCGGACCAGTCGCGGTCGGGCGATCTGCGGTCGCCCGGACGGCGGCGACGCTGAAGGTGTCGGCGAGGCCGCCGATGGCTCGCATGGCGAGGGAGTGAGCGGCGTTGGTGGCTTCGGCTGAGACTTCGTCGAAGCCAGGGAAGCGGGCGGGGTCGGGTGCGAGCGGATCGGTCGCGGCAAGGATCTGATCGTTGAAGGCGATGGCTCGTTCGCGGTCGCCGCGTCGGTCGGCGAGGATCGCGGCTTGCGCAAGCGGGATCGGGTCGGTCGGATCGAGCAGCGCGGCGGCGTAGATCGCTTCGGCGTGAGCCTCTCGGTCGCCGTTGCTCTCGAAGTGCTCGGCGGCGGCGGCGAGAGCGGCGGGGTCGCGATTGAATTTCCGGCGGATAGCGTCCCAGGTGGCGTTGGCGGGATCGGTCGCTCCGGCAGCCTCGAGGGCACTGGCGGCTTGTTGCCAGATCGGGAAGGTGTCGCCGCTCGCCGTGAGGCGGGCGGCGGAGCGGATGACGACGGCTTGATCGCCGGTGCGGGTCGCCGCCGTGAGCGTGCGGGAGAGGGCGGCGGGTTGGTCGGCCGCGAGGCGGGAGCTAGCTTCCAACGTGGCGAAGGCGTCGTCGTCGTTGCCCTGGGCTGTCTGGATCGCGGCTCGCGCGACGGCGGTAGGGTAATTGTCGGGCGCGCCCGCGAGGGTGGCTTCGAGGAGCGCTAAGTTGCCACTCTTCTCGGCGAACGCGACGGCGTCGAGCCACGCCAAGGTGCGGTCGGCTTCGCCGGAGCGGCTCTCCGCGTAGTCGGTGAGGAAGCCGAGGCCGCGGTCGGGCAGTTGCAGGCGGGCGGCGGTGGCGAGAATGGGTGCAAGCAGGGCGGTTTTCTCGCTGGCTGAGGCTAGGGCGAACGCGCTGGTCCAGGCCTCGAGGGCAGCGAAGTAATCGCCAGCGGCCTGACGAGCGGCGGCAAGCTCGATGAGGGCAGTCGCCGAGCCGGGGGCCTTCTCAGCGGCGACAGCGAGATCGTCGAGCACCGTGGCGTCGGGCACGAGAGGGTGGGCATCGTTCGAGTCAACCGGCTCGGCGGCCTCCAACCAGCGTTCCCAGCGGGCTTGGCGGTCGACGGTCAGCGTGGCCAGATGAACACGAAGACCCTCGGGATCGGCAGCGAGGATGTCAAAGATCTGGCGGTCGAGGGTCGCGGCTTCGCTGGGATGATCGACGCGAGCGGCTTCGAGGGTGGTGACGGCTTTCGCGGCTTGATCCGTGGCGACGAGGGCAGCGGCTAATTGTCGAGATGCTTCAAGTCCGTCGACCGATTCGAGGAAAGGAATGGATCGGGCGGCTTGATTGTATGAGCGCAGAAGGGCGGCCGCGCGGAGGGAGAAGTCGGGTCCAGCAGGCCCCCGTCCGAGCGTCTCGAGAGCAGCGGCAAGGTCGCCGGAACTGAGCTGAGCCGAGGCCAACTTCAAGCTGGCGGCTGGGTCGCCCTGCGCCGCCGCTTGGGTCCACAAGTCGCGGGCGGCGGCCGGAAGACGGTTGGCCTCGTAGAACGACGTTGCGCGGGGACGGAGGGTGGGATCGGCTTCGACGAGGGAATCGACGCGGCGGCGGGCTTCGTTGGGTTGGTCGTTGCGAAGATCGAGCTCGGCGCGAAGAAATTGCACGTCCGCATCGTTGGGGGTATCGGCGATGAGTTCGTCGACGAGGCCGATTGCTCGGTCGAGGTCGCCGAAGTCGGCTTCGGCGTCAGCGAGTCTGCGACGGAGTGCGTTGTCGGTCGGCGCGGCGGCGAGAGCGCGCGACAGAGCATCGATTTGTTCAGACGGACGACCGAGCGTGCGTTCGATGTGGGCGATCTCGCGCCAAGGCCGCCAATCCTGCGGATCCGCCTTGGCGCGGGTGCGGAGATCAGCGAGATGGTCGGGGAGGGACCCGGCTCGGGCGCGGAGGTTGGTCAGGCGGGCCTCGAGTTCTGGACGCAGCCAATGATTGAAGCCGAGAAGCGCAAGGGCTTGGCTCGTAGCGTCCACGGCGGCGGGGAGGTCGCGGGCCTTCTCGGCGATCTCGGAGAGGGTGCGGAGAGCGGCGAGGCGCTGCTCGGGATCGCCGTTGACGACGAGCCATTCCAAGTGAGATCGGGCTTCGGTCGGTCGATTGGCTGCGAGGTGCTGCGCGGCGATTTCTTGTCGGAGTGAGGGATCGGCGGAGCGGTTGGCCTCGGCGGCGGCGGTGTCGCCGACGGCCAAGCGGGCTCGGATCAGCCGAGCGACGATCTCCGGATCGTCGGGCGCGAGGGCTTGGGCGGCTTCGAGGGTTGGAATGGCGTCCTGATTCTCGGTGGAAAGGATCTCGGCTTGGGCGATGAGCGGGGCGGGATCGCTGGGGAAGTTGGCGGTGGCCGTGGCGAGAGCCGCGAGCGCGGCGGTGGGGCTCCCGCTCTGGAGGAGAAGGTAGGCGTGGACGAGGGCGTCGGGCAAAGAAGTGGTTGCACGGGAGGCGTAGTCGGCGAGCAGGGCGGCGGCATCGCCGGAGGTCGCGTGCAGGGACCAAAGCCGCTGGCGGGCCACGACGTGGGCGGGATCCTCGCGGAGGATCTCGGCGTAACGGTCGGCTCGGCGCCGCTCGTCGGGCGTCAGTTCAGCACTGGCGAATCGAAGCGTCGGGAGGAGAATCGCCGCTAGAATGAGGGCGGCTCGGGGGCGCATCTTACGGGGCGGAGCTTGCGCTCTTGATCGCCAGTCGGTCAGCGGGCGGTCGAGCCGCTCGCGGCCGAGGCCTCATTGGCCCAAGCTGGGCATCGCGGTTGTCTTGTAATCAGCGGGGACGACGAAGGTGCTGGCGGGGATATCCTTCTCGGTGACCGATTTGATGGTGACGGTGCTCGTGCCGGACTGCGGGGAGGTGACCTCCGTCTGGATCGGGAACCCCGGGAAGTCGTCATCGAGTAGCGCCCCTTTGAAGGGATCCATGTCGCCAGCGAGCGCGCTGAGTTGTTCGACGATCTCATCCTGATTGGGGATGTCATTGGTCAGCCAGTAGGTGGCCTGCATCCCGGCGACGGTGCCGGTGTATTCTTCGCACGCGAAGCCGCTGATCTCCTTTTTCGCACCGGTGGGCTTGATATCGGGTTTCTGATCGGCGTTCTCCTCGGCATCTTGGATGCGTGCTTTCATCGCGTCCATCGCGGAGGCCGGCATCGTCATCGCCATCTTCTGGCCGTGCATGAGGGTGGTGATACCTTCCGAAGCGCCGCCGCTCATGAGCGTCGACATCTGGTCGCCAATGTCGAAGCGGGCTTGGTCGCCATCAACCAGAACGGTCACCTCCATGCTCATCTGGGCGGGACCCGTGGTCTCAATGGATTGGACAATCTCGATGCCAGCGTGGGCGGTGAGCGTCGTGACGAGCGTGAGGGTGGCGAGCAGAGTAGCGAGTTTCTTCATCGGGAGAGGTCGGATTGGTTGAGGGTCGGGAAGCCATCGCCCCGGAGGACGGAGGTGGCGCATTCCGTGTCGTCGAGGTGGAGGGCGAGGGCGGCGCGCCCGCGAGGACGGATCAGGAGCGGGTAGCTGAAGTGAATGTTGACCTCCGCTTTCAGCAGCGCGGCGAGGACCCGGGCAAGGTCGGCGGCACCTTCCTTGAGTTCGGTCACGATGATCTCGCTGATGCTGTGAGCGATGTCGTTCATCTCGAAGAGCTCTTCGACAAGCGGTGGATCGCTGACGATAAAACGGCAGATGCTGCTCTCGGCGGAGTCTTGGATGCTGAGGGCGAGGACGATGACGTTGTGGTGATCGAGGAGCTTCACGATCTCGAGCAGTGCTCCAACCTTATTGTCCAGGAAGACGGAGAAATGGCGGACGTTATCGCCGCCGAGTGCCTCGATGGTGATCGGATCGGTGGTCGTCATTTGTAAGTGTAGAGGAGGCAGAATGCGCTTTTGTCGCCTTCGGTGAGAGCGACCTGGATGTAATATTCGCCGCTGACGTTGGGTTCGACCCCGGCGGCGGTGTGGGTCGCGTCCGTGTAGTCCTGCTGATCGACCGCGTAACCTTCGAAGTCGGTGACGGTGACGCTGAGAGCGCGACCGGGCGCGACGACGTTGGCGCAGAACCAGTATTCGTTCCCGGCGAAGAGGTTGACCTTGAGCACGACAGGTTTGCCGGTCTCGATGGAGGCATACCAGAAGCCGTCGCGGATCTTGTAGCCGTCGTTGGAAAAGGCGCTGGCCAGCTCGAGAGCGCCGCGGCGGGCGGCGGCCTCGTTGCCGTTTTTATCTGGAGTCGGCACCACTGTCGTCGATTGGGTCGGTCCGCCGGGGCTCTCGTCGACGCCGAACGCGGTGAGGGCGACGGTGGTCAATAGTAGGATGGGAAGGAGGCGTGTCATGATTCCGATGCGGACTCGTTCATGGCGGAGATGAGGTCGGTGGTGGTGGTGCGGACGGCATTGACGTCCTGCTCCGAAAGGGTCTGGTCGGCAGGTAGGTCCGTGGTTTTTCCGATGCTCAAGATTCCCGCTTGAAGCTGTTGGATGAGGGCGTCGTCCTGCAGGCGGTCGGGGAGTTCGCCGAGACGTTGGCCTAAGTAATCCACGATCGCAGGTTGGCGGAGAAGTTCGGCGGCGAGGGGGGAGTAGTTCGTCGCAATGACTTCGCTGGCGGCTTGCATGCCCCGGATCCAGGCACCGGCGGTCACGAGGATGATGAGCGGCTCATCCCGCTGGGCAGCCATCTGGAGCTTGACCTCGTTCTCGGTGGCCTCGAGCTCCTCCTTGAGGGCGGTCCACTCGTTGTTGTCGGCAAAATCGCCGATGGAGTTGCCCCGGGCCAAGATCGTCTCGGAGACGCCGAGGCCGCGGGCAAGATCGATGATGTCTTTGCCGGTGTTCTTGACCTGCTGCCCATCTTGCGCCTCGACGGCGATGAAGCCGTCGGCCACGCGGGTTCCGACGTTGAGCGATAGCCGGGCGCGGCTGGTGGTGGCGGCGAGCGGTCCGGGGCGATCGAGTTGGGACCAGTTCGGACGGTCTATTTTGTTGATGGCGGCAAAAAACTCTCCCGGAGTCGGAATCGATAGGTTCTCGACGACAACCGCAGCAGCCAGATCCTCCTCGGTGAGAACGGGGTCGATGGGGATGAGGGCGGCTTCGTGGTCAGGGCCGACCGGAGGCGCGGGATCCTGGGCGCGGAGGCCGCCGAGGGAGATCGCGAGAAAGGCGACGGCGAGGAGACGACGGAGGGTCATTGCGCGGACACTACGAGACTTTTGCGCGGGGTTCCAGTGTGATTCGCCGCTGATCGGTCGGCGGAGATCGGAGGTTGGCGAGTGGTGGATCGGCGATGCTAGGGTCGGGGATGGATTTGCCGATATTCGAGGTGCGGGAGAAATTGTTGGCGGCGGTCAGTGAGGGGAATCGGGTGGTGTTGCAAGCTCCGACCGGGTCAGGGAAGTCGACCCAGGTGCCGCAGATGCTGGTGGACGCTGCGCAGACCTGGGACGCGCCGGCTGGGCAGGTGGTCGTGCTGCAGCCGAGGCGATTGGCGGCGCGGCTGTTGGCGGCGCGGGTGGCGTCGGAACGGGGTGGCGTTGTCGGGGGCGAGGTGGGGTATCAGATTCGGCTCGATAATCGTTCGGGGGCCGAAACGCGCATCTTCTACGTGACGGAGGGGATCCTCCTGCGGCGGATGCAGGCGGATCCATTTCTGAGCGGGGTGGCGGCGGTGGTCTTCGACGAATTTCACGAGCGGCATCTCTTCGGAGACATCTCCCTGGCGCGGGCGCTGGATCTGCAGGAGTCGGACCGGCCGGATCTGCGGATCGTGGTCATGTCGGCGACGCTGGACGGGGCGGCGATCGCGGATTATCTCGCGCCTTGCCGGGTGGTGGAGTCGGCGGGCCGGACGTTTCCGGTCGAAGTGGTCTACGCGCGGCGGGCGGCTGCGGGAGAGATCTGGGACGCGGCGGCGGAAGCGGTCGCGGTCGAATGGTCGCGGACGTCGGGGCACGCGCTGGTGTTTATGCCCGGTGCTTACGAAATCCGTCGGACCATCGAGGCGGTGCGGAGGCGGCTGGGTGCCGGGGTGCCGGTATTGCCGCTGCACGGCGAACTGACGGCGGATCAACAAGACGCGGCCGTCGGCGAGGGGGCGGAGCGGCGGGTGATCGTGTCGACGAACGTGGCCGAGACCTCGCTGACCATCGACGGGGTGACGCTGGTGGTGGACTCCGGTCTGGCGAGGCGGGCGCGGTTCGACGGACGCCGGGGGATCAATACGCTCTACGTGGAGCCGATCAGCCTGGCGGCGGCGGATCAGCGAGCGGGTCGGGCGGGTCGGACGGGGCCGGGTCGGTGTGCGCGCCTGTGGACGGAGTCGTCGAACGGGTCGCGGGCGTTGCGGGAGGAGCCAGAAATCCGCCGGATGGATCTGACCGAGGTGGTGCTTGGGTTGAAGGCGGCTGGGGTGATCGAGCTGGGAAAATTTCGTTGGTTGGACGCGCCAGATCCGGCTGCGTTGGAGCGGGCGGAGGGGCTGTTGCGTGACTTGGGCGCGGTCGCCTCGGATGGGACGGTGACTCCGGTCGGACGCCGGATGGTGGCCTTCCCGGTGCATCCGCGCTACGCCCGGATGTTCCTCGCGGCGGAGGATCTGGGCTGTGGACGTGAGGCGGCGGTCATCGCGGCGCTGGTGCAATCGCGAACGTTGCTGCTGCGGGCGGACAAGCGGACGGTTGAGGCGCGGGAAGAAGCGTGGGGCCGGGCGGGGTCGGATTTTGTGATGCTGATGCGCGCCTTGGAATGGGCGCAAGAGCGACGGTTCCGGTTGGAGGATTGCCGCGGACTCGGGGTCCACGCGGAGACGGCCCGGCAGGTGGAGAAGCTGGCCGAGCAGTTCCGGCAGGTCGCCCGAGCGAACGCAAAGCCCTCGGCCGACCGCGACAAATCACTGGTCCGATCGGACCAGTGGACTGTCGCGGAGGCGGCGTTGGGGCGGTGCGTTTTGGCGGGGTTTGCGGATCAGGTGGGGGTGCGGCGCGGGGTGGGGAGTGGGGTGTTCGATCTGACGCACGGGCGGCGGGGCGCGCTCGCCAAAGACAGTGTGGTGCGGGAGGCGAGTTTGGTGGTCGTGGGATCGATCGATGAGATCGAGGGGAGAGCGGGGGAGGCAAACGTGGTTCTCAACTTGGTGAGTGAGATCGATGAGGATTGGTTGCGAGAGATGTTTCCTGCGGATTTTTCGGAGCGCACGGAGGTGATCTTCGATGCTTCTCAGAAGCGGGTGGTCGAGCGGACGGCGAAGGTTTTCCGAGATCTCGTGCTGGCGAGTCGGGACCGGGATGCCGGGCCTTCGGCGGCGGCTTCGGCTTGTCTGGCGGCGGAAGTTTTTCGCGGGAACTTGGTGCTCAAAAATTGGGACGACGAGGTGGAGCAGCTCATCGTGCGGATCAATTGTCTGGCGGCTTGGCGGGCGGACAGTGGGGTGCAGCGGATCGCGGAGGAAGACCGTGAGATTCTCATCGCGGAGATCTGCTCGGGGGCGACGAGCTACCGGGAGATCAAGGACCGGGCGGTGAAGCCGGGAGTGCGCGGGTGGCTGACGGCGGGGCAGGCGGACTTGGTGGACCGGTGGGTGCCGGAGCGGATCGAGCTGCCGGGCGGGCGGCGGGCAAAGGTGACCTACGCGGAGGGGGCGGCTCCGGTGGTGGCGGCTCGGATCCAGGACCTCTACGGGGTGACGTCCGATCTGAAGGTCGGGGGTGGGAGCGTGGCGTGCACGATCCAGGTGCTGGGTCCGAACTTCCGACCGGTGCAGGTGACCGCTAATCTGGCCAATTTCTGGAAGGAAAGCTACCCGGGCATGAAGGCGGAATTGAAGCGGCGGTATCCGAAGCACGAGTGGCGGTAGGGCGTTTGCGGAGTCCCTCGATCCTCGAGATCGAAGTTCGGCTTGATGGGGCGGTCGATTGCGCGGATAAGGGCTTATGTTCAGACGACTCAGCAATCTCGTCCGCGGTTTTTTCGGTCTTTTCATCGGGGGTCTGGAGAAGCAGAACCCGGAGGCACTGCTGGAGGTCGAGAAGGAAAACCTGCGGGCGCAGGTGTCGCGATACAACGAGGGTCTGGCGGCGCACGCGGGCTTGTGCGAGCGATTGATCTCCCAGGTCAAGGGTCTGGAGACCGAGGAGCGGGAGCTGCGGGCGCGGACGACCGCGTTGTTGCGGGCGGGCAACCGGGATCTGGCGGCGCAGAACGCACTGCGGCTGCAGACGATCACGCGGGAGTTGTCGGAGAATCGAACGCAGGCGGGCGAGGCGGAGAAGACTTATCAAGAACTGCTGCGGGCGCGTGACGTGTCGATCAAGGAGGCGAAGTCGAAGATCGAGGCGCTCAAATACGGATTGAGTGACCTCAAGATGAAGAAGGCGCAGGCGGAGTTGACCGAGATGGCGTCGGGAATGATCGGTCAACTCGGCGGGTCGGGCGACACGCTGGATCGGCTGCATTCGATGGTGGAGGAAGAGCGGGAGAAGGCCTCGGGCCGGGCGCGGGTGGCGCGGGACAGCGTGATGACGCCGGAGATCCAGATGAAGGAAGCCGAGCAGACGGCTCTGGCGGACTTGGCGTTGGCTGACTTTGCGGCGGCGGAAGGGATCGCGATGGAGTCGGAGGGCGGCGTGGCTTCGGAGGGAGGCGGCAGCGGAGAATCGGGAGAGGCGACGAAGTCAATGGGTCCGACAGCGCAGTAATCTGTGGTGAGGCGGGACTGGGAATCTCCGCGGTTGATTTGTCAGCGATGAAAACGGCGTTGCCGGGATGGGCCACGGAGGTGGTGTCGGCCTACGAGAGCGGGGCGGCGTCGCAATTCGTGCTCTACGGCAACATCGAAGATCGGTTTTTCCTGGGGGCGGAGCGCTCGCCCGCGATGGGAAGTCTGCGGGATTTTTTCCTGTCGATTCTGTTGCCGAAGTTTGACGTGGTTCTGAGTTACGACTTGGGCAACGGGATCCGGGTCGAGCGGGGAGGGGAGGAATTTGCGAAGTGGCCGCCGGTGAGCGACTCGCCGACTTTGCCGAAGGCCCCGCGAGCGGCGGTCGAAACGCTGACGCATTATTTCCGGTATTGCTCGAATCTGACGGCGATGGGGAGGCCGGCTCCGCAGGTCGCGTTGATCGTGGGGGCGGCGAGTCTGGTGGCTCCGGCGGTGCCGGGGGCGCTGAACTACGATCTGAGCGCAATTGCTTTGCTGATGCGGGAGTGGAGCAACGACGCGCGGCTGACTTCCCACGCGCTGGCGACCTTCTTGCTCGCGGAGAATCTGAATGATCTGCACCCGCTACTGGTGAACAATCCAGCGGCGGTCACGGTGAAAGTGCCGCTGCCGGAGCCAAGTGAATTAGCGGCGGCGTTCGGGCATCTGGCTCCGCGCTATCCGGTGGCGTTGGGAGGATTTGCGGGTGAGTTGGGGGCGCTGGCGGTGCAGTTGCGGGGCGCGTCGTTTAACGCCATCGAGAGCCGGTTGCGTCGGTGGGAGCACGCGGGGAAGGCGCTGGAGACGGGCGATCTCGTGGCGATGCGACGGGAGATCGTGGAGCGTGAGTGTGATGGGCTGATCGAGTTCATCGAGCCGACGCGGTCGCTGGACGACGTGCACGGTCAGCCGAAATTAAAGGAAATGCTGCGGCAGGACTTTGCCCTTTGGCGTTCGAACGATCTGCGGGCTCTGCCGATGGGATATCTGGTGTGCGGGCCGGTGGGGACGGGGAAGACTTATCTGGTGGAGTGCCTGGCGGGTGAAGCGGGGGTGCCGGTGGTGAAGCTCAAGAATTTCCGCGACAAATGGGTGGGCAGCACGGAGGGGAATCTGGAGAAAATCTTCCGCCTGCTGCAAGCGCTGGGGCGTTGTTTTGTTTTCGTGGACGAGGCGGATCAGGTGTTGGGGCGGCGAGACGCTTCGGGGAATGACGGGGGGTTGTCGGGGCGGATCTATTCAATGTTTGCGACCGAGATGAGCAATCCGGCGAACCGGGGGAAAGTCGTGTGGGTGCTGGCGACCAGTCGCCCGGATCTGGTGGAGGTGGACCTCAAGCGGCCCGGTCGGATCGACGTGAAGGTGCCGATCTTCCCGACGACGACTTCGCGCGAGGCCTTCGATCTGCTGCGGGCTTTGTGTCGGCGGCGGGAGGTCGAGATTTCGGATGAGGATTTTGCGGAAGCTCGAGCCGTTGTTGCCGGGCTTGCTGACGCCGGGGGCGGCGGACGCGCTGGCGGTCAAAATCTACCGGGTGGCGAAATTGGAAGGTCTGAAGCCCGTCGCGGCGGTCCGGAGATGCCTGGAGGGGTATCAGCATCCGGTGCCGATGGAGGTGCTGGAGGCGCAGATCCGGTTGGCGGTCGCGGAGGCGAGCGATATGGAATTTGTGCCGGAGGTGTTTCGGTGAGGGTGAGTGATCCAAATACAGTTTTGAACAGAATGTCGCGAAGGTGACAAAGAATGCAGATGAGATGGAAGATGCGGTCGGCTCCCGGTGGCGCGGGTTGCCGGAGAGTCTCCTGACGTCGACTTCTGCGCGAAGGCGTGAGAGATTTCGGCTTCCTTCTTATGTTGGCTTCGCTTCGGATTCGGAATTTTGCGTTGGTGGAAGCGCTCGAATGGGAAGTGCCGGGCGGGTTTGTCGCGATCACCGGGGAGACGGGGGCGGGAAAGTCAATTCTGATCGGCGGGCTGAAGCTGCTGCTCGGAGAGCGGGCGGATAAGGGAGCGATCCGCGCTGGGGCCAAAGAGTGCGTGGTCGAGGCGGTCGTCGATCTGCCGGGCGGGTCGGTGGTGCCGGGGTTGCTCGAAGCGGCTGGAGTGGAAGGCTGTGAGGATGGGCAGTTGATTCTCAAGCGGGTCATCGCGGCGGCGGGAGCGGGGCGGCAATTTGTGAATGGTTCGCCCTGCACGCTTTCGTTGCTGAGGGAGGTCGGGGATCGGCTGGTGGATCTGCACGGACCGCACGATCACCAATCGCTGTTTTCCCGGGAGGCGCAGACGCGGCTGGTCGATGCCTTCGCGGGGTCGGTGGAGGTGGCGGCGGACTACCGGGCGGCGAGGGCGGGGTGGCTGGGATTGGTCGCGGAGCAGGCGGAGAGCGAGGCGGGGGTGCAAGCGGTCGAGCGCGAGATCGATCTGTTGGGGCATCAGGTCAGCGAGATCGACGAAGCGGAATTGGTGGCGGATGAGGAAGAGGCTCTGGTCGCTAGGCAGATGGCGGGAGGGAATGCGGAGCGGTTGACGGGACTGGCGGCGGCGGCGGGCTACGCCCTCGTCGGCGCGGAGGACTCGCTCGAGAACGGGTTGATCGAGGTCGGTCGGCTGGCGCGAGAGATGGCCAAGCTGGACGCGGTGGGGGCCGAGGGATTGGCCGGTCGGGTCACGGCATTGGCGGAGGAGGTGGGCGATCTAGCGCGGGAATTCTCAGGTTACGGGGAGCGGATCGACTCGGACCCGGAGAGTCTGGCGGCGGTCGAGGTGCGGTTGGATCTACTGGAAAATCTGAAGCGCAAATACGGGCGGACGGTGGCGGACGTCTTGGCATTCTTGGAGGAATCTCGGTCGCGGCTGGCGGAGCTACGCGGGCGGTCGGAGCGGCGGGCCAACCTGGGAGCGGACATCACCTCGGCGCGGGAGGCGACGCGGGTGGCGGGGCAGAAGTTGTCGAAGCTGCGCGGGAAGGCGGCACCGAAGCTGGCGGCGGAGGTGCGTCGGCACCTGCAGGACTTGGGTTTTCTCAAAGCCGGCTTCGAGGTGCGGCTGGACGCGGTGGACGAACCGGCGGCGGATGGGCTCGAGACCGTGGAATTTGTCTTTGCGCCGAATCCGGGGGAACCCGCGCAGGCGCTGCGGGCGATTGCGTCGAGCGGGGAGATCTCCCGGGTGATGTTGGCATTGAAGACGTCCCTTTCCGCGCAGGACGAGGTGCCGGTGCTGGTCTTCGACGAGATCGACGCCAACGTCGGCGGCGAGGTGGCGCACGCCGTGGCCGGAAAGATGGCGGAGATCAGCCGGGCGCGACAGGTGCTGTGCATCACGCATCTGCCGCAGGTCGCGGCGGCGGCGACGACGCATTTTGTGGTGGCAAAATCGGTGGTGGGTGGACGGACGATCTCTGGTCTGGAGCGAGTGGTCGAGGGGAGCCGGGAAGAGGAGATCGCGCGGATGCTGGGGAGCCGGACGGGTGGGGCGGCGCTGGCGCACGCGCAGGAGTTGCTCGCGCGGTGATCTCCGAGCGGAGAATTTGCGGCTAACTCGGAAGAATTCGAATGATGATGGGGATCGGGAAACGGATGGTTTGGGCGGTGGTGCTGGTCGCCTTGGCCGGCGGGCTGACTTTTGCGGAGGTGACCGGGCAGTTTGGCGGGTTGTGGGGCGCAAACGCGATCTATCAGGAATGGGTGGGCGTGCGGGTCGAGGACGAAGGGGTGACGCGGGTGGAGATCGACTCGTCGACCGGACCGGACATCGAGGCGCTCGACGCGGCTTTATTGCTGCGAGCGGTGGAGGGTTTTGCGCCTCGGGCGGTCGTGTTCGCGGAGCCGGTGGCGGGGGGAGCGAACGCGGCGCTGCTCCGGTCGAAGTTGGCGGGTGTGACGTTTCCCGTGGTGTTCGCGCGGAAGGGGGAGGCGTTGCCGAGCGATCTCGGAAGCGGCGAGGGCCCCGGGGCGAGGGTGAATTTCGGCGATTTGATGGTCGAGAAGGTGCGGGGGGAGGGGGGGGTGATCTCGCCAGCTCTGGACGCGTTGTTCCGGGGGCGGATCGTGGTCTGCGAGTTGGCGATCGATGGCGCTCGGTTGGAGGCGCGGGTGCCTGGGGAGGCTTGGTGGTGGGGCATCTTACCCGTGCTCTTGGTGGGTTCGGTGCCGTTTTGGCGGGGGGGGCGGGTGGACCGGGTGGTGGTGGCGGGGATTCTCGTGGGCTGTTGGTTGCTGGGGGCGCTGGCGGTGGGCGCGGAGTTCGGGATCGTCCTGCCGGTGGTGGCCGCCGTTTGTCTGCCAGTCGTCTGCTGGTTTGGAGGTCGGAGGTAGAGCGAGTGCCGAATCGGGCGCGCGGGGCCAGCTGACGAGCGCCGCGCTACCGGCGTGGATCAGGAGAACAGGTCCTTGAGTTTCTCGGTGAAGCCCTTGTGGATGGGGGTGTTGTGGTCGCCACAGAGGTCGGCAAACTCTTCCAACTTCTTGCGCTGCTCGGAGTTGAGCTTCTGGGGGACCTCGACTTTGACCTCGGTGTAGAGGTCGCCCTTGCTGGCGGAGTGGAGGACGGGCATGCCCTGGCCTTTGACCTTGAAGGTAGCTCCCCCTTGGGTGCCTGCCGGAATCTTGAGGTTAACGGCTCCGTTGAGGGTGGGGACGCGGATCTCGCCGCCGAGGGCGGCGGTGGTGAAGGGGACGGGGACGTCGGTGTGGAGGTCGCTGCCGTCGCGCTCGAAGGTGTCGCTCTCTTTGACGTGAATGACGACGTAGAGGTCGCCGGAACCACCGGTTCGGAGGCCAGCTTCGCCGTTGCCGCTGGAGCGCAGGCGCGAGCCGTGCTCGATCCCGGCGGGGATCTTCAACTTGATTCGAGACTTCTGCTCGAGACGGCCTTCACCCTCGCACGCGTTGCAAGGCCGCTCGATCACGGTCCCGCTACCGCTGCAATTCGGGCAGGTCTGGGCCACTTGGAAGAAACCGCGGGAGACGACGACCTGTCCGCGGCCGCGGCAGGTGGAGCAGGTGACCGAGGAAGAACCCTTCTGAGCACCAGTCCCGGTGCAGGTGTCGCACTCGGTGAGCTTGCGGATCTCGATCTCTTTCTCGACGCCGCTAGCGGCTTCCTCGAGCTCGATCTGGAGGTCGTAGCGGAGGTCGGCTCCTCGTTGGCGCCCGCCGGACTCGGCACCACCACCACCGCCGCCGAAGAATTGGTCGAAGATCCCCCCGCCGCCGCCACTGCCGCCGCCGCCGTTGGCACCGAAGACTTCGCGGAAAATGTCGAACGGGTCGTGGCCCGCAGCACTGCGTCCGCCGCCCCCACCCCCCTGGGCGAAGGCTTGGTGGCCGTAGCGATCGTAGGCCGAGCGCTTCTCCTCATCGGAGAGGACGTCGTAGGCCTCGCCGAGCTCCTTGAATCGCTCTTCGGCCGTGGGGTCGTCGGGGTTCTTGTCCGGGTGGTATTGGACCGCGAGTTTGCGGTAGCTCTTTTTGATGACGTCGCCTCCGGCGGTGCGGGAGACGCTGAGGATCTCGTAGTAGTCGCGCTTGGTCGTCATCTAGGAGGCGTCGGCGTTGGCAGCGACGTCGGCTCCGGGGGCTTTGGCGACGATGACAGTGGCGGGCCGGAGGAGACGGTCGCGCAATTTGTAACCCTTGCGGAGCTGGCGAAAGACGGTGCCTTCGGCGACTTCGGCGGTGGCTTCCTCGCCGAGGGCATCGTGGACGTTGGGATCGAAGACTTGACCTTCGGCGTCGACGGTCTCGACTCCGCTCTCGGTGAGAAAATCCTGGAGCTGCTTGCGGACCATCGACATGCCCTGAAGGATGCCGGAGGCGTCGGTGGACTTGCTGGCGGCGTCGAGGCCGAGCTCGAAGTTATCGAGAATGGGGAGGAGGCGGTCGAGGAGACCGGTGTTGGCGTAGCGGACGGAATCCTCGCGGTCGCGGGCGGCGCGCTTGCGGAAATTATCGAGTTCGGCTTGCGAGCGCAGGCTTTGGTCACGGTATTTCGCGATCTCGGCGGCTGGATCAACGGCGGCTTCGGGCGAGATGACTTCGGTTGCGTCGGCGGGCAGTTCTTCGGGTTCGGTCGCGTTGGGAGAGGCTGGGTCGGTCATAATTTTCGGATCGCGATGAGAGTGATGTCGTCGTGTTGCGGATAGCTGCCGATGAACTTCTTGAGGTCGTCGGTGATGGTCCGAACGATGTCTGCGGCGTTCGTCGTCGCGCCTTCGTTGAGGCCCTGGAGCATCCGGGTGATGCCGAACTCGTTGCCTTCCTGGTCGAGGGCCTCGGTCGCTCCATCGGTGTAGAGGAGGAGGCAATCGCCCGGGTACATCTGAAATTCGAAATCGGCGGAAACCCTATCGAAGACTTCTCCGCTGTCAATGCCCAGAGCCATGCCCTTGGGGTTGATGTTCTCGATCTCGCCGGTGGCGGCTCGCAGCAGGTAGGGGGCGTCGTGGCCGGCGCGACCGAGGCGGATGGTCTCACTCTGGTTGTCGAGAATGAGGTAGAGCATGCTGATAAACATGTCCTGCTTGATGTCGGGATAGAGCTGCCGGTTCACGCGGCGGAGCAGGTCGGTGGCGGAGGTGTTGCCGGCGGCTTGACTGCGGATGACGCTGCGACACATGGCCATGATGAGGGAGGCGGGGATGCCCTTGCCCGAGACGTCGGCGATGGCGACGCCGGTGCGCTGCTCGTCGACGTGGAGGTAATCGAAATAATCGCCGCTGACCTGGCGGGCGGGGACGTTGATGCCGCTGATCTCGTAGCCGGGGACGGGCGGCGGGTCGGATGGCAGGAGGATGGATTGGATGTCCCGGGCAACGGCGAGATCGTGGTCGAGGCGCTTCTTCTCGTTGGCTTCGTTGTAGACGATCTCGTTGTAGAGCGCGAAGGACGATTGCTCGCAGATCGTGTGAAAAAGTTGGAGATCGGACTCCGCGAAGGGCTGGCTCATCGGACCATTGGCGACGGCGAGCAGGCCGAGGACCTTGCGGCGGTAGATGAGCGGAGCAAGGAGGGCGCTGTGAAGCTGGAGCGACCGGGGCCGGTTGGCGTTGGCGGGAAAATCGGCGACCTGAACGAGGCGAGGGTGGCCATTTTCCCAAGTCTCACCGAGCACGCCTTGGCCGCGAGCAACGGCGTGAAGCTTCACGTAACTGTCGATCGCGATGGGGAGGGAGTGGCCCTGCTCGATGATGTGGTCGGGGAGTTCGATGAGCGGGGGACAGGCGCTGGAGAGAAAGGTCGGGACGAGGGCAGTGTCGTTTTCGTCGACGAGGTAGAGCGCGCCGCCGTGGGAATTGAGGATGCGGCTGGCGCTCTCGACGATGAGGCGGTGGAGATCGGCCGAGCGCACGCCTTCGGAAAAGGCTTCGCCGAGGCCGTGAAGAAACGCGAAGACTTTGTTTTCCTCGGCTTCGATGTCTGAGCGCGCCTTATCGGATGCCGCGATCCGGGTCTGACTCCGGCGCAAGACGACGATGAGCGTCGTGAGCGTGAGTGCAAAGAGCACCGCGAAGAGAAGGGTCATGGCGCGGGTGGTGAGCGGCTGGACTGGGCGCAGGCGGCGAGTGGCTGCGGGAGCGGGCGGCCTACGATTCGGACGATTCCTTGTGGGGCTCCTGTTTAAGAAGCTCGATCACGTCGCGGAATTTGGATTCGTTCGCGGGACTGATCTCGACGAGCGTCTCGTGGGCATCGATCATGGTCGTCCGCTGATCGTCCGCCCCAGCGGTGGCTTCGGCCGGGATCTCTTCACCCGATGGGATGGTCGCCGGATCGGTGACGCCATCGGGAAGGGTCTGCGAGAAAAGGTGGTCGAGGCCGAGGTTCTCGAGCAGCGCGGTGTTGCGCGGATTGGCGCGCAGCACCGTGAGGCCACCGCTGCCCATCTCCCGAAGACGGAGGGCAATGCCGGCCATGGTGCCCATGAAGGTGGAGTCCATCAGCTCGCAATTCTCCAGATCGATCACGATCTGGCGGTAGCCGCGGACGATCATGCGGCGGGTGTATTCCTTGAGACCCGCGCTCACTTGGAAAGTGCCCCGCCCGTCGACTTCGACCCATACCGTTTGGTCGAAATGACCCGCTCGAACCGTGGATTTTTGCGTCACTGTTGCCGGAGAATTACGGTTAAAGGGTGGGCGGTGTCAACTGAAGCGCGATCCACTCTCATAGTCGGGCTAGGTCGGCGAGCTGGCGACTAGTTCCACATGAAGGACTGCGACAAGGCGACGATGCGACCGTCGACGATGAGGAGCACTCGCCAAGAGGAGACTTTGCCATTCTCGAGGTATTCGTCGCCGGTGACCTCGAAGTCGGATTGGAAAGAACCGGTGGCGTCGGGGTAATACAGTTCCTGGGCAAGGACGAAATTATTGAGCGCAGCCTGGCGGTATTCCAGACGGACAGTCACGTCGGCGGGTTCGCGGGTGCGCCAGAAAAACGAGAAGTAGTGCCCGGTGACGTCGTCGATGTCGCGGGGGGTGATGGCGCCATGATTGATCCGACGCCGGAGCATCTCGATGGTCTCGCTGGTGGTCGCGAGGTAGCTCCGAGGATCGTTGAAGAATAGCTGCTGCTTGCGGAACTCGAAGTTGTCGTTGAGATCCAGCGGAAGGACGTTGGCCCGCTCGAGGTAGACGGGACTCTGCGGCGCGGTCGCGCACGCCGCCAAGAGCAAGCAAAGCAAAAGGGCCAACGGGGCGGCAGCGCGAGATATCATCGGGCGGATCAAAGCCAGTTTGGCGAACGCTGTCAAACGAGGGTGCGATCGCAATCCACCTCGCTGACCCCGAGAAAAGGTCCGCCTCTCCCCGCGAACTTCACCCGCCAAAAATGCCCCCGCCCAGTCCGATCACCAAACTCCAAGCCGATCGGCCCAGAGTCTGGTGGTCGATCTTCGGAGTGGTGGGGCACTCCGTAGATTCTTCGCGGCGGTGCGTGGTGCGACTCTCGCGCGAGTTCTCCCCGTGGCATCGCCCCCCCGAGCGACGCAGGGCGCGCGGGGTGCGCGGGGTGCGGGGCGCTCCCACGAAGCGCGGTTGCGTGGGCCTTGACTCGGGGCCGGGGTTGTCGCATATCGGTTGCCCCGCTGGCGGCTCGACCGCTGGCGGCTCAAGTCTCAAGCTCCGTGAACGCCAACGAAATCTTCGCCCACCTGACGCCCGCCGAAAACCACGAGATCTTCGAGGAGATCTCGTCGGAGAATCGCGATGCCTACAAGGCCGCGATGCAGGTGACAGCGACTCGTCGTCGACTGCGGTCCGTGTTTCTCGAGAAAAAGCCGCGCGCGGATCGCCACGAATGGATGCGCTCGGTGCTGGCGATGAAGCGCAACGAGGACGTCGCGCTGGAGTTGCTGCAGAACTGGTTGCTGGGGCAGCGGCGGAGCATGATCACCGATTTTCTGGATGCCTGCGGGTTAGAACACCAGGAGGGGATCCTGGAGGAGATCCCGCCGCAGCCCGATGGGGGGAAGCTCGCGGAGGCCGTTGATGGGTTGTTTGCGGGGAATCCTGCCGTGGCGGCGAAGGTGTATCTGCACGTCTTCCAGCCGTCGGACGAGGACGAAGCTTGGCCAGACTTGGACCGCGCATTGGCCAACGATCCGCGCGTGGCTTTCGAGAAGGAGGCAGGATGACGCATTTCAAAACGGCACTCGCGGCGGCGGTGGAGACCTTTCGGGGGACCGAGGCGCTGGAGGAGAAGATCGTCGAGGCGGCTGGACTCATCGAGCGATGTCTGCTCGGCGGCGGGAAATTGCTGCTTTGCGGCAACGGCGGGAGCGCGGCGGACGCGGCCCACATCGCGACGGAATTTGTCGTCCGTTTCAAAGAGCACCGAAAGGCCTATCCGGCGATTGCGCTCACCGTGGACGGCGGCCTGATGACGGCGGTCGGGAACGATTACGAATTTCAGGAGATCTTTGCACGGCAAGTCGAAGCTTACGGGAGAAAGGGCGACGTGCTCGTGGTGATCTCGACCAGTGGGAAATCGAGGAATCTGCTCACCGCAGTCGAAGAAGCGCGTCGGCACGAGGTGACGACGATTGCGCTGCTGGGTCGGACTGGGGGCTTCACGAAGGGAGCGGCCGATCTGGAGATGGTGGTGGCGGGCGAGGAGACGGCGCGCATCCAGGAGGCGCAGAAGTTCCTGCTCCACGTGATCTGTGAGATGGTGGACGCGAAGCTGACGTGATCCGCGGTTTTTGAATTTCGATACTCGAATGGAGGACTTGGCGGGCGTCTTCTCGATCTTTGCGTTCGTCTTGGGGGCGGTCGTGGGGTCGTTTTTGAACGCGTGCATCTACCGGATGCCGCGGGAGATCTCGCTGTCCGATCCGAAGCGCTCCTTCTGCACGTCGTGCGAAACGCTGATCCCCTGGTATCACAATTTGCCGCTTGTCAGTTGGGTGCTGCTACGCGGGCGATGCGCGAAGTGTGGGGCGCAATTTTCGGTGCGATATCTTGGGGTGGAATTGCTGACTGGGCTGGCCTTCTGGGCGGTGTGGATGTCGTTCGGGCTGCCGCTGGCTCCGGTCTATTGGGTCTTCGTCGCGCTGCTGATCACGGCGACGTTCATCGATTTCGATTTCTTGATTATCCCAGACGAGATCACGATTGGCGGGACGGTGGCGGGGGTGATCTTCAGCACGGGGCTGCCGGGTGTGATGGGCGTCGATGTCTGGTGGCAGGGGCTGCTGTGGTCGCTGGGGGCGGCGGCGTTGGGTTACGGGCTGCTGTGGGGCGTGGTCGAGTTGGGGAAAAAGGCGTTCGGGAAGCAGCGGCACTCGCTCGAGCCGGCGGAGGCTTTCCGGCTGCATCCGGATGACGAGCGCCCCGAATTTGAGCTCGGGGGCGACCGCACGGATTGGGGGGAAATTTTTTCGCGGGAATCCGATGCCGTGGTGCTGGAATGTGCGAGCGGCGAGCTGAATGGCGAACCGGTGCTCGGTGAGGTGCGCCTCTATTACAATAAGGTCGTGGTGGACGAGCGCGAGGTGGCCATCGAAGACGTCCGCTCGCTGACGGGCCGAGCAACGGCGGTGGTCATCCCGCAGGAGGCGATGGGATTTGGCGACGTGAAGTTTATCGCGTGCATCGGTGCGTTTCTCGGGTGGCAGGCGGTGATCTTCACGATCTTTGCCTCGTCGATCGTCGGCGCGGTGGTGGGTGGTGGGATGTTGCTCGCGACGCGGGGGAAGGCGGGGTCAAAGATTCCGTACGGGCCGTATCTGGCGCTGGGCGCCGCGCTCTGGTTGGCCGTCGGTCCTGCGACGGTGCGGTGGTATTTTGGGCTTTTCCAACCGGCGCTCCTGCCCTGAACTCACCCGACCTTGGCTGACCCGAAGAAAAAGAAGATCCCGTTCCCGCAGCTGGTGCGCGAACTCTGGAAGCCGTATTTCACGCTGGCGACTTACCTCAAGCCCTACAAGGCGCGGTTCATCATGGGGTTGGCCTTCGGGATGGCCTTCGGCGTGATCAGCGGATTGCTGCCGCTGATCGCAAAGTACGTCCTCGATCACGTCGCGCCCGGGATGTCGCAGCAGGACGTGTTGAGTTCGGCCGACGACGGCGACGGCGTGAAGATCGACGAGTTCCTCTGGATCGTCGCCTTGATCCCGATCGTGATGATCACGCGTAGTGTCCTGTCGTATCTCAACTCTTACTGCATGGCCTGGGTGAGCCTGCGGATCCTGCGCGACATGCGCGCGAAGCTCTTTGCGCACTTGATGTCGCAGTCGCTGGACTTCTTCAACCGAGCGAAGTCGGGCAAACTAATCTCCCGCGTGTTGAACGATACGCGCATGGCTCAGAATGCCTTGGTCTCCATCGCGGGCGACATTTTTAAAGACCCGATCGCGGTCATTACGGGCGTCTGCGTGTTGGTCTGGATGGATTGGAAATTCAGTCTCACGACGTTATTCCTCTTCCCGATCTGCATCATCCCGGTGGCGATCTACGGTAAGAAGGTCCGCACCGCGGGGAAGGCCGAGGAGAACGAAGCGGGCCAAATGGCAGTGATCTTGCAGGAGTCGTTCGCGGGTATCCGGATCATCAAATCTTTTGCGCGGGAGGACTACCAGAGCGGGCAGTTCGACGTGTCGAGCGACTTGCAGTGCCGCACGAGCATGAAGGTGCGCAAGAGCATCGAGATCGTGCAGCCGATGATCGAAGCGGTGTCGGCCCTCGGGGTCGTGCTGGCGCTCTGCTACGTGTATTTCGGCGGATTGAGCGCGACGAAGTTCGTGGCGCTGATGGCGGGTATCTTCCTGCTCTACGAGCCGGTCAAGCGGCTGAGTCGCATCCCGATGCTCATGCAGAAGTGTCTCGCGTCGGCGACGAATATCTTCGAGCTGATGGAAAAAACGGCCAGCGTGCAGGACGCTCCGGACGCCCTGGTGATCGAGCGGGCGGCGGGTGCCATCGAGTTCGACTCCGTCGGGTTTTCCTACGGGGTGGGCAAGCCGGCGGTGAGCGATCTCTCGTTGAAGATCCCCGCCCATCAGCGTTACGCGTTGGTCGGCGCAAGCGGCGCGGGCAAGAGCACGCTGCTCAATCTGCTGCTTCGATTTTACGACCCGCAGTCGGGTTCGATCCGACTCGACGGGACGGACCTCCGGCAGATCAAGCAGCAGTCGCTGCGCGAGCAGATCGGGATCGTCACGCAGGAGAGCTTTCTCTTTCACGACACCATCTACGAGAATATCCGCTACGGCCGCTTGGCGGCAAATCGTGCGGAGATCGAGGCTGCGGCCAAGTTGGCTTACGCGCACGAGTTCATCATGGAGCAGCCCGAAGGCTACGACACGGTCGTCGGCGACAAGGGAAGCCTGCTGAGCGGCGGGCAGCAGCAGCGGCTCGCCATCGCGCGGGCGCTGCTCAAGAACGCTCCGATCCTGCTGCTGGACGAAGCGACGAGTGCGTTGGACAGCGAGAGCGAGCGGATGATCCAGGCCGCGCTCGAGCGACTGGCGCAAGGACGCACGGTCATCGCGATTGCGCACCGGCTGTCGACCATTTTGAAAAGCGATCAGATCGTGGTGATGGACGACGGGAAGATCGCCGAGATCGGCACGCACGCGCAGCTGCTCGAGGAATCGGGCCTCTACCGCAAACTTTACGAGATCCAATTTCACCACCACGAAGAGACGGTGGTTGCCTAATGCTTTTTGACCACGGATAGCACGGATGGGTCCGGACTGAATCATCCGCGAAATCCGGATTATCCGTGGTTCTTCACCCTTTAATTATGAAAATTCAGCGTGCACTTATTTCAGTTTCGGACAAGACCGGCCTGGTCGAATTTGCCAAGGGACTAGCCGCGTTTGGAGTGGAGATCGTCTCGACGGGCGGGACGGCCAAGGCGCTGCAGGACGCCGGGATCTCGGTGGTCGAGATCTCGAGCTACACGGGGTCGCCCGAGATCCTCGATGGGCGGGTCAAGACCTTGCATCCCAAAGTCCACGGCGGGCTGCTCTACCTGCGCGAAAACGACGAGCACGTCGCGACGGCGAAGGAACACGACATCGCGCCCATCGATCTCGTCGTCGTCAATCTCTACCCGTTCGAAGCGACGGTCGCGAAGCCGGACGCGACGCTGGCCGATGCGATTGAAAACATCGACATCGGTGGGCCTTCGATGATCCGGAGCGCTTCGAAAAATTTTCAATCCGTGACGGTGATCACCGATCCGGCTGACTACGCGAGCGTGATCGAAGAGATGCAATCGAGCGATGGGACCACGACCGTGAAGACGCGGGAGCGACTGGCCATCAAGGCATTTTCGACCACGGCATCCTACGACCTGGCGATCTCGAATTACCTCGGGAGTGAGAGTGAATCGAGCTCGGTGTATTCCGTAAGTCTGCCGCTATCCCAGCGCCTTCGCTACGGCGAGAATCCGCATCAGGAAGCCGAACTCTACGGTGGCTTCGCCGACTACTTCGAGAAGCTGCAAGGCAAAGAACTGTCCTACAACAACATCCTGGACATCACGGCGGCGACGCAACTGATCGCCGAGTTCAGCCGGCCGACGGTCGCCATTCTCAAGCACACCAACCCCTGCGGTGTTGCGAGCGACCCCGATCTCAAAGAGGCTTGGATGAAGGCCTTTGCGACCGACAAACAGGCTCCGTTTGGCGGGATCATCATCGCGAACCGCCCGGTTGACTTGCCGCTGGCTCGCGCGATTAGCGAGATCTTCAGCGAGGTAATCATCGCGCCCGACTTCGAGGCGGACGCGCGCTCCCTGCTCCAGAAGAAGAAAAACCTGCGGCTGATGAAGCTCCTCAAGACACCCGAGTCCGACACGCGCGACGTGCGGGCGGTGTTGGCGGGGATGCTCGTGCAAGATCACGACTCCACCGAGACGGACGGACTGGAGCAGAAAGTCGTCAGCAAGCGGCCGCCGTCCAAGGATGAACTGGAGGCCATGGAATTCGGCTGGAAGGTCGTGAAGCACGTCAAGAGCAACGCCATCGTCTACGCCGGAAACGGGCGGACCCTGGGGATCGGCGCGGGCCAGATGTCCCGCGTCGACGCGTCCCGGATCGCGGTCTGGAAAGCCGGCGAGGCGGGGCTCTCGCTCAAGGGAAGCGTGGTGTGCAGCGACGCGTTCTTCCCGTTTGCGGACGGACTGATCGCGGCCGCCGAGGCCGGTGCGACGGCGGCGATCCAGCCTGGCGGCAGCAAGCGTGACGACGAGGTGATCGCGGCCGCCGACGAGCGGAGCCTCGCGATGGTCTTCACGGGCGTCCGGCACTTCCGGCATTAGGGGTCTCGAACCATGGATGGACGCGGATGAACTCGGATGGGGGACTCAATTTGACTGAATTATCCGTGTCTATCGGTGTCCATCCGTGATCGAGTGTCGAAGGTGCAACTTGGCGTTAACATAGATCACATCGCGACGATCCGGGAGGCTCGGTATCGGGCGATGCCGGGGTCGGCGAACGCGGAACCAAGTCCGGTGGAGGCGGCGCTCGCGGCGGAGCGGGGAGGGGCGCTCGGAATCACGGCTCACCTGCGGGCGGATCGTCGGCACGTTCAGGATCGGGACATTTTCGCTTTGCGGGAGGCCATTGCGACGAAGCTGAATTTCGAGATGGGGTGTGATCCGGAGATCGTGGAGATCGCCCTGCGGGTGCGGCCGGAGGACGCGTGTCTCGTGCCGGAGGGCCGGGATGAGGTGACGACGGAAGGGGGGTTGGATTGCGTCGTGCACGGTGCGGAGGTGGGGGAAACGGTGCGCCGGTTGCAGGGGATGGGGACGCGCGTGAGCCTTTTCATCGATCCGGATCAGGCGCAGATCGAAG
This sequence comes from uncultured Verrucomicrobiae bacterium, assembly GCA_963803825.1. Taxonomy (GTDB): domain Bacteria; phylum Verrucomicrobiota; class Verrucomicrobiia; order Chthoniobacterales; family JAATET01; genus CAVVKW01. The sequence continues at coordinate 90,057 of CAWDOJ010000008.1, forward strand.
CGGCGGTGCGGCTGGGGGCGGAGGCGGTCGAGTTGCACACGGGGGCGTTTGCGAACGCGGAAGGGGCGATGTTGGACGCTGAGGTGGCGAGGCTGCGGGCGGCGACTGAGCTGGCGCTGGCGGCTGGGCTGATCGTGAATGCCGGCCACGGGATGAATTATTCGAACGTCGCGCGCATTCGCGAGATCGCGGGACTCACGGAGCTGCAACATCGGGCACTCGATCGTGGCGCGGGCGACGGTCGTCGGGATGGAAGCGGCGGTCGTCGAGATGCTGGCGGCGATGCGGGGGTGAGGTTGCCCGCCGAACCAGCCGAGGCCGCGAAAGGGTGAGTGACTTTGACCAATGGCTGAGGGGGCAGTTGAGCGAGATCGATTCGGCGGGATTGCGTCGGCGGCTGCGGGTGGTCGATGGGCCGCAAGGTCGGGTGGCGCGGGTCGGAGGCCGGGAGTTGATCAACTTTTCTTCAAACGATTACCTCGGGCTGGCGGCGGATGCCCGGGTGCGGGAGGCGGCGTTGGCGGCGGTGGACGAGTATGGCTTGGGGGCGGGGGCGTCGCGTTTGATCAGCGGAACGCAGCGGCCGCACGCGGTGCTCGAGCAGCGGTTGGCCACCTTCAAGCGGTCGGAAGCGGCTGTGGTTTACTCGACGGGTTACGCGGCGGCGTTGGGAACGATCAAGGCGCTCGCGGGCAAAGGCGATGTGCTCATCTTAGACAAACTTTGCCACGCCTGCTTGGTCGATGCGGCGCGGATGAGCGGGGCAACGCTGAGAATTTTTCCGCACAACGATTTGGGAAGGCTGGCTCGCCATCTGGAATGGGCGCGGGCCCGGGTTGGTGCGGCTGGGCGGATCGGCGTGCTGACGGAGAGCGTCTTCAGTATGGACGGGGACGTGGCGCCTCTGCGTGAGATCGCGGAGCTGAAGGAGCGGTGGGGAGCTTGGCTACTCGTGGACGAAGCGCACGCGGTCGGGGTGCTGGGGGAGCGGGGGCGGGGGTTGGCTGAGGCGGTGGGGGTCGCGGATCGGATCGAAGTGCAGATGGGGACCCTGGGGAAAGCGCTCGGGGCTGCGGGCGGCTACGTTGTGGGTAGCCGAAGTCTGATCGAGTTTCTGGTGAACCGAGCGCGGAGCTTTGTGTTTTCAACTGCGCCGTCGCCAGTTGTGGCGGCGGCGGCGGGCGAAGCGGTGCGATTGCTCGATGCGGGCGAGCTGGAGCCGGAACGCGAGCGACTTTGGAGGAACGTGAAGGCATTCGATGCGGGAGCGACCAGTGCGATTGTGCCGGTGATGATCGGCGACGAGAAAGCGGCGGTCGACCTCTCGGATCAGCTCCGTGACAGCGGAGTCTGGGTGCCAGCGGTGCGGTATCCGACGGTGGCTCGGGGCGCAGCTCGATTGCGGGTGACGCTGAGCGCTGCGCACACGCTGGCGGACATCGCAGCTTTGCGGTCGACGCTGGCATCGAAAATGAACGCCGAAGGCGTTCGAGGGAGGATCGCTCAGTCGCAGTTGGGTCCCCGGAGACCGGAAACTGGCACTGTATGATCACGCGCTGGGCAAGAAGTCGTTAGATCGCCTCGAAAAATCACCCGGTCGCCGAACTCCGGGATGAAGCAGGCGTCGACCGCGCTACCGGGTTGGAGCGAGGGGGTTTTGAACTAAATAAGCTCCGCCTCGACCGATGCGAAGCGCGTGAGACCAAACAGAAGCGGCACGGGAACGAACGGGAGCTTGGTGGGGGTAGGACGCTTCATCGTCGGGAAGCGAAGTGCCGTCGGGTGATCTGTAGAGGGTCGGTGGGCGGAGAGCAGCGCAAGATCGAATCCGCTTTTGACGTTGGAAAGCGGCGCGGCTATTTCTCTTGTCGACATGGACGCATCGAATCTCCCCGCCGCCGCCACTCCGCTCGTTCCAAAAACCCCCGGATGGTTGATCTTCTTCGGAGTTGCGTCGCTTCTGGTCGGTGTCTTCGCCATCGCGCTTCCGATCATCGCGGCGCTGGCGATTGCGCAGGTGATCGGGATTTTCTGCGTGATAAGCGGTGTCTTCTCGATTGGGGCGGTCGTGTTCGGTCAAGAAAAGCACCACCGCGCGACGTCGGTTGTCCTGGCGGTCATCCGGCTGGTCGTCGGGTTGATGTTGCTACTCGATCCAACGGCGGGAGTCTTGTCCCTGGCCATCGTGCTCGGGATCTTCTTCATCGCGGAGGGGCTCGTTTTCTTGATCGGTAGTTTCCGGGGACCGACCGGTCATCCCAAGTGGTTGATGCTCGTCAATGGCATCGTCGCCTTGCTTCTCGGCGGCATGATCTTCGTCGGTTTCCCGAGCGATGCGCCGCAGATCATCGGGCTGCTCTACGGGATCAACTCGATCTTCTACGGCATCACGCTCCTCTCGCTCGCAAGCGCAGCGAAGACCCGCTGACCTTCCGACCCATCATGGCGCCCTTCCACCCACCCTCTCGTCTTCTCCTCGGCCCTGGCCCCAGCATGGTCGCGCCGTCGATTCTCGAAGCGATGGCCAAACCGCTGATCGGTCACCTCGACCCGGCGTTTATCGACATGATGGAGCAGATCAAGTCGGGGCTGCGGGAGGTCTTTCAGACGGAAAACCGGATGACGTTCCCGGTGAGCGGGACGGGGAGCGCGGGCATGGAATTTTGCCTGGTCAACCTGGTGGAGCCAGGAGACGAGGTGGTCGTCTGCGTGAACGGTGTGTTTGGCGGGCGCATGGCGGACGTGGCTTCGCGTTGCGGCGCGGAGGTGATCCGGGTCGAGGCCGAGTGGGGTCACGTGATCACGGCGGAGGCCGTGGCGAAGGCCATCGAGGGGCGCCATCCCAAGTTGATCGGTGTCGTCCACGCCGAGACGTCGACGGGAGCGCTCACTCCGATTGAGCCGATCTCGAAGAGTCGCTAAGGAAGCGGGCGCGATGCTGCTGATCGACACGGTCACGTCGTTGGCGGGGTGTCCGGTCAAGTTGGACGAGTGGGGCGTAGACGCGGTCTACAGCGGAACGCAAAAGTGTCTTTCGTGCCCGCCCGGACTGTCGCCGGTCTCGCTGAGCGACCGGGCTTTGGAAAAAGCGACGTCGCGGAAAACCAAAGTGCAGAGCTGGTATCTGGACGTGAACTTGCTCGCATCCTACTGGGGTACCGAGCGGGCGTATCACCACACGGCTCCGATCTCGATGAACTACGCGCTGCACGAGGCGCTGCGCCTCGTGCTTGCGGAGGGGCTGGAAGAGCGGTTCGCGCGGCACGAGCGGAATCACCACAAGTTGAAGACTGGGCTTGCCGAATTGGACCTCGAGATCGCGTCGCAGCCGGGGCATCAGCTCTGGCAGCTCAACAGCGTGCGCGTGCCGGACGAGGTGGACGAGGCGAAGGTTCGGACGCATCTGCTCCATCACTTCGGCATTGAAGTTGGTGCCGGTCTCGGTCCGCTCAAGGGCAAGGTCTGGCGCATCGGGCTCATGGGTGAGTCGTCGACGAGCGATAACGTCGACATCGTGCTCAACGCGCTCGGGCAGTCGCTGGCCGAAGCGGGGTAGGTCATTTGTGCCCCAAGAAAGGCCAAGGTCAGTTCGCCGGAAACGGCTGCCGGCAACCTTCGCAGGGATCGGACCACTGCCATCCCCGACCAACATGGGCTAGGCGGGAAGCCCGCCTGGAATCATTGCGCAAACTCAACCTCTGGCGAGGGGTCACGGATTCTGTGCGGGTTCGGGGGAGGTCCAACTCGGCGACGTTCGGGAATTTTTCGCGCAGTGAGAGCGAATATTCGGTAAGGCAGTCGGCGGCTTTGCCAGCGTGAAGCGCGGTTGCACTGAAGATGAGCGCCGCCCCTGCCGCGGCGTGAAGACCGCGTCGATGCGTCAGCCGAACATCCAGCGGCACACGATGATCGAGGCGATCACCCCGGTCGCATCGGCGAGTAAGCCGGCGGGGACGGCGTGGCGGGTGCGGCGGACGGCGACGGAGCCGAAGTAGACCGCGATCACGTAGAAGGTCGTCTCGGTGCTGCCCATGATGCAGGATGCCATCTGCGCGATGAGACTATCGGGGCCGACCTCGCGGATGAGCTCGTTGAAAATCCCGCTCGCCCCGCCGCCGCTGAGCGGGCGCATGAGCGTGAGCGGGAGCAACTCGACCGGGAAGCCGACGGCTTGGAGGAAGGGGCCGAGGGCTTTGGCGATGAGGTCGATCCCGCCCGCCGCGCGGAACATTCCGATGGCGACGAGGATGGCGACGAGGAACGGGATGATGCGGATCGCGACGTGGAAGCCTTCCTTCGCGCCCTCGACAAATTCTTCGTAGACGGGGATCGAGCGGGCGGCGGCGAAGAGTGGGAAGAACGCGAGGACGAGCGGGATGGCGAGCAGCGAGATCGTGTCGATGGCGCGAAAGCCGTAGCCGTTGGCCAGCCAGCGGTCCGGGAAGGCGAAGGGCTCCGCCGTGAGTCCGAGCGCGGCGCGGGTGTTATTCGCAAAACTCGCGAATGCTTCGGGCGCAAGGACCATCACGACGGACACGGCGGCGAAGACGATAGCTAGAGCGGCGAGCGCGACGACACCCCAGCTTCGGATGGGCGGGGGCGGCTCTTCGTCGGGATGAGCTTCAACGGCGGGCGCGTCGTCGGTGGAGACGATGGGCGGGAGGCGATAGGTGGGGAGTTTTTCGAGAAATTTGACGGCCGTGATGGCGACGATGGTCGAGCAGAGCGTCGCGGCAAAGGCGGGGCCGATGATGGCGGTGGGGTTGGTCGAGCCGGCGGCCACCAGGTAGGCGACGGTGGTGGCCGGGATGAGCTGGACCGAGCTGGTGTTAATCGCCAGGAAGGTGACCATCGCGTTGGTCGCGGTGCCGGGGCGGGGGTTGAGTTTCTCCAGATCCTGCATGGCACGGAGGCCGAGCGGAGTGGCGGCGTTGGCGAGGCCGAGCATATTGGCCGCGATGTTCATGAGCATCGATCCCATCGCGGGGTGGCTGGCGGGGACCTCCGGGAAGATGCGGGTGAGGACCGGGCGAAGGAGGCGGGCGAGGATCGCGACGAGGCCGGACTTCTCGGCGAGCCGCATGATGCCGAGCCAGAAGGCCATGATGCCGACGAGCGGCAGCGCGATCTTGAGGACGGCCAGCTCGGCGGAGTCGAACGCGGCCTGCGTGACCTCCGCGATCTGCCCGGTGACCGCCCCGAGGAGGACGCCCGCGAGCACGAGACCGAGCCAGATGTAATTCAGCACGGTCAGGTTTGTAGTGGGAAATTCCAAATGGGGAATGAGAAATGAGCGGCCAGGCATTTCCCGTCTCGACACGGTGGCCGCGCGAGTGCTTTTTGCGGAGCGCTCCTCATGTCGCTCGAAACTTTTCAAATGCTGGCGGTCTTCGCTGTGACCGGCGTTGTGCTGGTGGCCTTCATCAAGGAATGGGTGTCGCCGGATCTGGTGGCGTTGGGCGCGCTGGTGGCCGTGATCGCCCTGGGGATTCTGAACGAGAAGGACGTTCTCAATCTCTTCAGTAACAGTGCTCCGATCACCATCGGCGCGATGTTTGTCCTGAGCGCGGCGCTGGAGCGGACGGGGGCCATCGACCAGCTCGCTCGGGCGTTCACCCGGGCGGCGGGAAAAAGCGAACTGCGGGCGCTCGTGCTCATGGCGATCATCGTCATTCCGCTCTCGGCGTGCGTGAACAACACGCCGGTCGTCGTGGTTTTCCTTCCCGTGCTGCTGGCATTCTCGCGGAGTTCGGGGGTGATCTCTTCGAAGCTGCTCATGCCGCTGTCGACCTTCGCGATCCTGGGCGGGACGATGACGCTGATCGGGACGTCGACGAACATCCTCGTCTCGGGCGTGGCTCACGAGATGGGACAGCCGCGATTCACCATCTTCGAGATCACGAAGATGGGCGTGGTCTACTCGGTGATCGGGACGGCCTACATCCTGACCGTCGGGCGTCGGATCCTGCCAGATCGTCAGACCTTGTCGTCACTGCTGTCGAGCGAGGATACGCGGAGCTTCTGCAGCCAGGCGGTGGTGAAGGCCGACTCGCCAATGGTCGGGAAGGAATTTGCCGCGACCGAGATCGGGCTCAGCCAGACAACGCGCGTCTTCGAGGTCTTCCGGGGTGGGCGGCGGGTGTCGGACGTGGCCATTGACCGGCTCATCATCGAGGCGGGGGACGTGCTGGTCTTCAAAGCGCACGCGAAGGGGATCGCGGCTATCCAAGAGACGCAGGGCCTGGCGTTTGACGACGACAACGAGCCGGAGGTCGGGACGGCGTCGCGGTCGCTGCAGCTCGTCGAGGCGATCATCGGCCCGGATTCGCGCTTCATCGGGCAGACGATTCGCAACATGAAATTGCGCCGCCGCTACGGCGTGGCGGCGGCGGCATTGCACCGACGGGGGCAGAATCTCTTCGAGAATTTTCAGGATATCCCGATGGCGTTCGGCGACACGGTCATCTTCGAAGGTCCGACGGAGAACATCTCGCGGCTGCGCGAGGAGGACGATTTTCTGAGCCTGAACGAGACCACCGAGCGGCCGTTTCGGACCAAGAAGGCCCCCATCGCGATTGGTCTGATCATTGTCGTGATGGTGCTTTCCGCGCTCGAGATCGTCCCCATCGTCTCGGCGGCGCTCGCGGCGGCGGTGATCGTGGTGTTGAGCGGTTGCCTGGATCCGCGGGAAGCTTACGCCTCGGTCGAATGGAAGATTCTGTTTCTGATTGTGGGTATGCTTGGCCTCGGCAAAGCGATGGAGACGACGGGCGGGGCAAAATTAATCGCCGAGACTATCGCGACCGGGCTGGCGGACTTCGGTCCCGTCGTCGTGCTGGCGGCGATCTATCTGATGGCCTCGATCATGACCGAACTCGTGACCAACAACGCGGTGGCGATCCTCATGACGCCCGTGGTGATCGGCATTGCCGCGACGATGGGCGTGGACGCGCGTCCGTTCATCGTGGCCGTCATGTTCGGGGCAAGTGCGAGCTTCTGTTCACCGATCGGCTACCAGACGAACACCTACGTTTTCGGAGCGGGCGGATACAAGTTCTCCGATTTTCCGAAGGTGGGGATCCCGCTTAATCTGATGCTTTGGGGCACGGCTACGTGGCTCATCCCGATCTTCTGGCCGTTCTGATGCAATGGAAGTTCGCGGGCCTGTCGATTTTTTGCTAGGGTCGAGTCATGTATCGCCCCGGACTCGCCTTTGCCGCCCTGCTCGTTCTGTCCCACCCGATCGCGCGAGCGGCGGATCTGAATGCCGAAGTCGACCGTCTGCTCGCGGGCCAACTCGTGCCGAACGGGCCCGGCGTCGCGATCCTGGTGGTCGAAAGTGGACGCCCGATTCTGACGAAGACCGTTGGCCTCGCCGACATCCCCGAGCGGACACCGATCACCAACCGCACGCTCTTCGATCTCGCTTCCGTCTCGAAGCCGATCACGGGCTTGGCGATCCTTCATCTCGCCGAGCGCGGTCGCCTCGACCTTGACGCGCAGGTCTCATCCGTCGTGCCGGAGTATCGGGTGCCCAACCGCGGTCGGGCCGTGACCGTGCGCGACCTCCTGCAGCACACGTCGGGTCTGCGGGACTACTCAAACGATTTTCGCGGGAGCGACGCGGCGTTTGCGGCGCTGACGACCGAGACCCACGTCGATTGGTTGAACACGACTCGGCCCAAAACCGCGGCCGGCGTGAGGTTCGAATACAATAATTCCAACTACACGCTGCTCGCCCGCGTCGTCGAGAGCGTGACTGATCGGACCTTTGCGGACTTCATGAAGCGCCGAATGTTCCGCCGGGCGCGGATGCGTTCGTCGGTCGTCTACGACGGCACGGCGGGGTATCCGGATGGGGCCGCGAAGGGCTACGTCGTCCGCGGCCGACGCGCTCAGCCTTCGCAATTTCTGACCAACATCACTGGCGACGGCAACGTGTACACCTCGCTCAGTGACCTCACTCGATTCTTGCGTCGGCTGACTAAGGGTCGTGTTGTCCGCGAGCGCACCCTCGACCAAGCTTGGACCAACGGTCGCCTCGACAACGGCCGTCCGATCTCGGATCGCGGCACGGGCTACGGCCTCGGCTGGGAAATCGTCGGTGACGAGCGCAGCCACACGGGCGCCTGGGACGGGACGTCGACGTATCTGAGCATCAATTCGGCAACGGGTCTGGCCGTCGTCGTCCTCAGTAACGACGAGAATCTCGACACCTACCGATTGGGCGAGGCGATCCGCGAGGCGGCGAGCCGCTGACCATCACAGCAGCCGGTCTTTCAGCAAAGTCGCGGCGACGCTGAAATAGATCACGATCCCGGTGACGTCGACAAACGTCGCGACGAAGGGTGCGCTCGACGTGGCTGGGTCGAGGCCGCACCGGCGCAGTGCGATGGGGAGCATGCTGCCGACGAGGCTACCCCAGAGGACGACGACCAGGAGCGAGATCGCAACGGTCAGCGCGACGAGCGGCCAATGAACGGTGAAGATCGAACTGAACTGCGCGCCGACCGCCACGATGGCCAGACCGATCGCACCGAGCGTGCCGCCGATGGCGAGGCCGTTGAGGATTTCCCGCCCGAGCACGCGGAACCAATCGCGGTGCCGAAGCTCGCCGACCGCGAGCGCTCGGATCACCAGCGTCGCGGCTTGTGATCCCGAGTTGCCGCCACTGGCGATGATGAGTGGGAGAAAAATGACGAGCACGGCGGCTTTCTCGATTTCGCCGTCGAAGTAGGCGATGGCGTTGGCCGTGAGCAGGCCGCCGAAGAAGAGGAGAACGAGCCAGGGGCCGCGTTTGACCAGCATGCGCCAAACGGAGAGTTCGAGGTAGGGGAGCTCCAGCTTCGCCGAGGCGCCGACTTGCTGCATGTCGTCCGTCGCCCGTTGCTCGGCGACATCGAGCACGTCGTCGAGGGTCACGATGCCGAGCATCGCGCCGTCCGCCGTGACGACGGGGAGTGCGTAGAGATCGGTGCGGCGAAAGACCGCGATGGCGCTTTCGGCGGGTTGTTCGGGTGTGAGCGAGACCAGCGTGTGCGAGACGATGTCCGCGATGCGGGAGTCCGGGGTCGCGAGCAGCAGCTTGCGGATTCGTAGGCCATCGATGAGCCGACCGTCGGGATCGATGACGTAGACCACGTTCAGCGTCTCGCTATCGCGCCCGCGCTCGCGGATGAAGTCGAGTGCTTCGCCGATTCGCATCGAGCCATCGAGCGCGACGTAGTCCGGGGTCATCAATCGGCCGACGCTGTCTTCGTCGTAACCCAACAGCCGCGTCGCGACCTCGCGTTCGCCCGCGTTGAGTTGATCGATGAGCTTGCGCTGGACGGGTGCGGGCACGTCTTCAAGGAGAGCGGTGCGGTCGTCGGGGGCCATCTCGTCCAGGATCTCCGCGACTTCCTGGTCGCCGAGGGCGTGGAGGAGTCGCTGCTGCTCGAGCTTGGGAAAATATTCGAACGCGTCGGCGGCGAGTCCCGTCGGCAGGGCGCGAAACGCGGCTCCGCGCGAGGCGGGCGGGAGCTCGGTGAAGTGTCGTGCAAGCTCGTGAGCGGGCAGTTTTTCGCAGTAGGCCCGGAGTCCCGGCAGGTCACGGCCTCCAAGGAACGCGCTGATTTTCGATGCGGCGGGTGTCGGCATGCTTTGGTTGAATCAAGACGAGTGAGGTGGTGCGAAGAAAATCCGTCGACGAATGAGGACGCTGCGGCGGAGAGGGGGTAAGAGTTCGGGACTTGTCGAAAACGATTGCCGAAGTAAACATTCCGGAACCAAGCGATCCATGACGACTGGCTTTTCCCTGGTTCCCCTTTTGATCTTCGTCGGCGTGACTTGTCTCGCTGGCTTCGGGGGATTTGTCGCTGGTCGTGGCGGGGCTACCTCCGAAGTTGCGCGAGTGGAGCCGGCGGCGATCGTGGCTAAGCGAAAGGCCGCCCGTTTGCGAGGCAAACGCCGGATCGCTTCGACGGGATCGGCGCCGTCCGAGGAGCGACTCGTGGCGGACCTGTTCGCCGGTGATCCGGGGCGGCTGCTGGCGGGTCTGCGGGAGATCGTGGCGGAACGTTCGTGGCCGCCGCTGGTGACGAAAATTTATCGCGATGCAATCATCGAGCGACTCGTCGATTTAGGAGCGGGGGACCAGCTTCTAGCGGTTGGCGAGCTTGAGGGAAGCGACCGGAAGGCGGCGAGCAACGCTGTACTCGAGCAATTGGTCGCCACGGACCTGCCGGGCGCGGAAGCGTTCGTTGCCAATCTCCCGACGGGGCGCGAACGCGCCGAGGCGATGGCCGTCGTGCTCGCTGCCCTTGGGCGGACCGATCCCGCGCGCGGACTTGCCCGGATCGAACGCGACGCGGCGGCGCAGACCGCATTGACAGGCTTTTTCCGAGCTTGGGCGGAGAACGATCCGGTCGCCGCGTTGACCGCTTCCAGCGAAGCCGACGACCCGTCTGGGTGGGCCTACGACTCGGCGCTCGCCACCTGGGTGCAGGCCGATGAGGTGGCGGCTCTCCGGTGGGTCGAACAGGTGCCGCCGGGCGAGCGAGGTCGTGCTTTGAACGCCTATCTCGGCGCCGCCATTCGGAAGGATCCGGAGCTTGCCTTGCAAGCCATGATCGACTTTCCAGAAGCTGAGTGACAGCTACCGCGCGAGCGAGATTGGGGCGGAGATCGCCGATAACGTTGCGGATGCGGATGCCGTGATCGACCGGCTCCCGTCGGGGCGGGGACGGATGCAATTGATCAGCGGCCTAGGCCGGGCGCTGGCGGGCGATCCTGAGGCGGCGATCGCGTGGGCTGGGACGCTGCTGCCGGGCGAGCGGGAGGCGGCGCTTGGTAGCCTGTTCGATTCGATCGGGTCGCAAGATCCCGAAGCTGCCCTCGCGCTCGCGGACGAACAACTCGACGAAGCGGCGCGCGGACCGGCCATCGCTGGGGTGTTAGAAAGTTGGGCGTTCTCGGATTTCGACGCGGCGTATGCCGCGATGCTCGAGACCAATGACGCGGGTATCATCCGCGTGGCGGGTCGCGCTTTGTTCCGATACCAGACTCACTCAGACGCCGCCTCGCTGGATCGGCGGCTGGCTCAGCTTAAGGATCTCGAGCCTAGTCTGCGGCTGGAGATCTTCCGTGCCGCAGGCGGTGCCAGCGGCGCGAGTAGAGCCATCATTCAGCGAGCGGGCGACTTCAGTGCCGCCGACCGAGCGGCGTTCGCCGAGGGAGCAATGGAAATTGCGTTCACGTTGACGCCGGAAACGACCGCCGATCTCGTGGAGATGCTGCCCCCGGAGTCGCGGTCGAAGTATGCCCGCCAGATCGCGGACAACTTCGCCGCGAAGGACTTTCAGCAGACGGCGAACTTTCTGGCGTCGCTGCCGGAGGGCGATGAGTCCGCCGGCAAACGCAGCGGACTGAACTCTATCGTCAGTCGTTGGACGTACGCCGAGCCGGAGCGGGCGCGGGCTTTTGTCAACTCCCTGCCCAGCGGGGAAACGCAGGACGCAGCGGCGGCGGTGCTCGTCCGCGAACTCCGGACTTTCGATCTCGAAGGCTGCGACCGACGTGGCGACTCGGTTGTCGGCTGCAAGTCAGGCGAAGGTGATCCGCGGGCTGGCCGAAGACTGGGCGCGGGTCGATCCCGCGCGCGGGCGCACGGCCCTCGCTCCGCTGCTACTATCCGCCGAGGATCGCGAGCGGGCGGCGGTGCTTTTCCGGGAGGAGAAATGAAGGTCGCGGTGACGTGGGGTCGGGCGGTTGGGTTGGGCGTCGCAGCTGCACTGGTGGGCTTCGGATTGGGAAGATCCGGAGCGCCCGACTCGGTTGGTGGACAGGATATGCCGATCCCAGCCGAGGCAATTGCGATCCCCGCGACTCCACCGAGTTCGCCGTCGTTACCCGCTGTCACGGCCCCGCCGCTGCCGGTGCCGGAATCGACCGACGCGTCGGGTCTGGCGGATTTTATCAAGGACCTGGAAGCCAGGGGAATCAGTAGGGATTTGGCCCAGTGGCTTGCCATCCGCGAAGCTCTCCGCCTCGACCGACCGGGAAGCTTCGCGTTCGCGCAAGCCGAGGGCGCGGGTTCCGTGTGGGCGGTGGCTGTGGCGATGGTGGATCCAGTCGGCGGATTCGAGGCCGTGCGGACGCTGAAGGGGCCAACGATCTACGCCGCGATGGACGTCGCGAACGCGACAGCGGGCTTTTTCGCGACCCTCGGACGGACGGATCCGGAGTTGGGCTGGGATCTCATCGGAAAGCTCGCTCCGCTCGAAGCCCAATCCGTCGTCGGACCATTCTTCGAGAGTTGGGCGGCCCTCGCGCCGAGCGCGGCACGGGAAGGTGCGGCTGGGATTGATTCGAAGATAATGCGGCACATCGCCCATTGGGGAATTTTTCGGGAATGGGGTCGGCGGGATCGCCCGGGCCTGTTGCGGTGGGCAGAGGGACAGGATCGACGGACTCAACAGACAGCTTGGCAATCCACGTGGGAGTTCGGCGGAATTCGTGAGCCGGAGGCTTTGCTGGAGTTGACTGGAGCGTCTTCGCACCAGCCGGATTTCGGCATGGTCTCGCAGATAGCGGACGCTCTCGCCGAGCGCGGAGTGGGGGTTTTGCCGATCGTTCAGCGATTGCCGGATGGGCCGACGCGGACAATGGCAATGCGCTCGCTCGGACGAAATCTGACGCAATCGAATCCCGCCGCCGCGCTTGAGATCGCGCGTTTGCTTGATCCGGAAGAACGGTCGGAGTTTCTGGACGTGTTCGCGCTGAGGGAAATCGCAAAGATTGCCCCGGCGGAAGCGGCTGCCTACGCCACGGAGGGCGACTACCCGACCTACGGTGGGGTCGCGGACGTCGTTCAGACTTGGTCGGAAGCCGACGCGCCCGCCGCGTTTGCGTGGACGCTGGCGAACCTCCGAGGGGGTGACCGTGAGCAAGCTATCGAGGCCACGTTGCGAAATTGGGCCGAGGCAGATCCGGCCCGGGCGGTGGACGCTCTTGATCGTCTCCCGCCGGGCGAACGAGCGCGGGCGTTGACGCCGGCGCTCATGGCGTGGGCTTCGGAGGACCCGCGCGCGGCGTTGGGCTACGCCCAGGATCTCGAGCCACTCGCGCGGACGCGCGCCGTCAACGGCGCGCTGCAGGGTTGGGCCTCGACCGATCCCGTCGGCGCTGCGGAGCAGCTCGACGCGCTGCCGGTCGACGGGATGGGCGGAGCCTACGATCTGGTCGCGTGGCGCTGGTCCGACCGCGCTCCGCTGGAAACGGCTAAGTGGGCGGAGACGATCCCGTCCTCGGAGATGAGCGGACGGGTCGTGGATAAAATTCTCCGCAAGTGGGGGGTCCAAGACGCCAGCGCGGCATCGAACTACGTGAGCGAGCTGGCCCCCGGCCCCTATCGCGACCAAGCGGCGGCGGGGTTGGTGCGTTCAATCAGAGATCTGGATCCGGCTTCGGCCGAGAAATGGGCGGAGACCGTCGGCAAACGCGAACTGCGCGAGCGCCTCCTGCGGGAATTGAAGGAGCGGGAGAATCGATGAAGAGCGCCGTCTTGATTGGACTCCTGGTGGGTGCCGTAATTGGCGGGGTGGTCGGTTGGACCGGACCTAGCCCGGCGGACGCTGCCGCGCTTATTCCCGCAACGCTGGCTACGCCCATGGTTCCGCAGTCTCCGTCGAGCACCACCGCACCGATTCGCCTTGGTGGGGAAACGACGGCGCAGGTCGCGGATTTTTTCCGGACGCTCGATGCCGCTGATGAGGCGGAAATGCTCGCCCGTCTCCGGGCGATCATCGCCGACCGGACAAGTGCGCCCGCGTTGCAGGCGTTTTATCGAGCCGAGCTAACTGAGCGCTTGGTCGCGCTCGGGGTCTCGCCGGAGCGTCTGGTGATGGGCGATGCCCGCGAGCGGGAGGCGGCGATCGCGGTCGTGGTGTCAGCCCGCGCCGCGAGGGACTCAGCTAGCGCGGCGGCCTACGTCGGTGGCCTGGAGCCGGGCATCGAGCGGACGGTTGCGGTGCGTGCTTTGCTTCGGCACTACGGCGAGTCGTCTCCGGCCGACGGCTTGGCCTACCTACGGGCCTACTCCGAGGCGGGGTCCGAGGCTCAGAGTCTCTTCTCGGCCTGGGCGAAGAACGATCCCCGCGCCGCAGTGGAGGCCGCGCAGGCACTCGGGGCCGAACTCCAAGGGTCCTTCACGCATTCGCCGCTCTACCAGTGGGCCTCCGACGATCCGGCCGGCGCCTGGGAGTTCATCGAAGCCCTGCCGGTCGGCGAGCGCGACCAAGCGCGGTCCGCTTACTTGAACGCGCTGGTCAACCGCGACGCGGGCGAGGCTCTCGACGAGTTACTCACAAAACCGGAGTTGGCGGACTCCCATTTTGCCAGCTGGATCGGACGAGAGTTGGCGAGCGACCCGACGGCGATCAAGGGTCTCATGGAACGCGTGCCGCCGGGCCAGCTCCTCACGCGGTTGGTGGGGGGTGTGGCCGACGGGTTGGCGCGCGAAGATCCGCTGGCGGCCCTCGATTGGTCCGAGGACCTGCTGCCCGGCGAACGGAGGGCGGTGGTGCACAGGGTCTTTCAGAACCTGACTCGAAAGGATCCCCGAGCGGCCTTGGAGCTGGCGGTCGCTCGGCTGGAGCTGGCGGACGGAGGAAGCGCCGTCGAGGCCGTCCTGAGAGACTGGTCGGGGGACGATTTCGAAGGGGCGTTTACCGCGCTCACCGAGACCGTGGGCGCGGAACAGTTCCAGACCTTGTTGCCGGGGCTCTTCACGATGAATTTCTCGTCGATTGGCGCGGACTTCGGATCCCGGCTGCGCCTGCTCGACCGGTTGGAACCCGGTGTGCGGCAGCAGGCGTTGCGAGCCGCCGGGGCCAACTGGGGCCACGTCGACGCGGCGGGGTTGGTCGGGCAACTCGACGCGCTGCCGGTCGACGATCGCAGCGCGCTCGCGGAGGGAATGCTCCGCACCTTGGACAACGCAACGCCGGACGGTGCGAGGCGGGTCGTCGCCGCGCTGCCGGATGATCGTCGGGCCGCGAACGCTCGGCGGATTGCTAGCGCTCTCGCCGAGGCGGATCCGGGTGCTGCTGCGGCGTTTTTGCGCAGTTTGCCCGCCACCGATCAGCCCAATCAGCAGCGCCTGGCGGCTAATGACCTGCTCGAGAAGTGGACCTACGTCGATCCGGCTGCGGCGGAGTCGTTCGTCGTCGGGATGCCCCGGGGCGAACGTCGTGATTCGGCGCGCGTCGCCTTAGCCATACAATTGCGCGACTTCGACCTTGACCGGGCAACCAGCGTCCTCTCCGAGATCGAAGCGTCCGAGCTGCGCGCGGACGCGATCCGGCAAGTCGCGGAATCATGGCGCCGAGTCGACGTGTCCGGCGGGCGAGCCGCGCTCAACGCGGCGCTGCGCTCGCCCGCTGACCAGGAGCTGGCGGCGAGCGTCCTCGCCGGGGGGCGGCCATGAAGCGGCTACTGGTCATTGGCTTGGCGGTTGTTGCCGGGTTCGGGGGGGCATTTGGCCTCGTTCGAATCGGGACCTCCGTCCAGCCGAGCGGCCCCGCGTCCGACCGGGCGCAGGTGGATGGGGTCGAGCCAAGCGCGATGGTGGTGACTACCGAGCGGACGGTGAATGGGGTCGAGATCGAGACCCTCCAGATCGATTTTCGAGATTCCACCGGCTTCCGCACTTACGTGAATCGTCTCGTGTTGGCGGGGATCGACGCGGACTTTGCGCGGTGGATCGGGCTGACCGGCCTAGCGGAACGCGACCCGAAGGCGGCGTTTGATCTGGCGGTCCGCGAGGAATTGGTGCCCGTCTGGGCGTCGGGCGCTGCGTTGGTCGACCTCGAAGCACTTGCGAGCTACCTCGCGAGCCTACCGGAGTCTTCCGCTCGCATGGCCCTGTATCAGCTCGGTCGATCGCTGGGTCGACGCCACCCGCGGCGCGGCGCGGAGTTGATGCACCAGCAGAATCCCGCGGACTCGGATAAAGTCGCGTTCGGACTCTTCGACGAATGGGCGCAGACTTCTTTGGACGTGGCGCTCGCCTTTATTGATCAATTGCCGGACGGCGCGTTTCGGAACCGGGCGCTCGCGGGCGTTTTCAACGCCTGGAACGTAACGCAGCCCCGTGCGGTGCTGGCGTGGGCGACGGCGAGGGGACCGGACGTCGCGCGCGCAGCCTTCCGGTCCTTCCACGAGGTGACCGGGATCCGCGAGGTCCGCGCGAAGGTCGCCTTAGCGCGGGATTACCCAGAAACGGTTGATTGGATGATGATCGCGACGCTCGCGGGTTCTTTGGCGAACGAAGGTGCGGCGGGTTGGGAGACCATCTCCGCTCTTCCCGAAGGGCCGATGCGAAATCAGTTCATCATGCGGTTTGGCGCTAATCTGGCGCGGGAAGATCCCGAGCGGGCCTGGGAGATCGCCAAAGCACTCGGACCGAGGGAACGAACGTATCTGCTGCAACTCGGAGCTGGTGACCTAGCGAAGATCGCCCCGCGCGAGATGGCCGATCTAGCGGCTCGCGGGGAGCTGGCCACTTCCTACGGCCTGCGGAGCGTCGTGGAGAGCTGGGCGGAAATCGATCCGTCGGCTGCCTACGCGTGGAGTCTGGCCCATTCGCGGAATGGCGGTGGGGCGGAAGCCCTCGCGACGGCGGTGGGAAAATGGTCGGCGGTGGACGCCCCGGCGGCGGCCCTAGCCTTGGACAATCTCGTCCCGGGCATCCGGGCGCAAGTCCTCCCGGCGGCGGTGGAGGCCTGGGGCGAGGTCGATCCTGCCGCTGCCTTCCGGTGGGCTTCGAACCTTCCGCCCATCGAGCGGACGCGGGCGGTCGCCGCTTCGCTGGAAGGCTGGTCCCGCAACGATCCCGCTGCCGCCGCCGAAGCGGCTTTGACCATGTCGAGCGACGGCCTCGACTCGGCGGTCGATGACATCGCCTATGCCTACGGGCAACTTGCTCCTGAAGCGGCGGTGGCCTGGGCGGCGAAGCTCGACACCGAAGCGGCCCGGACCGCCGCGACGGCAGCGGCGGTTCAGACTTGGGCCCAGCGGGACGCCCCCGCAGCGTCGGAGTATCTGGGCGAGTTGGAGAGGGGCGTTGTCCGGGATCAGGCAGTGGCTAGTTTCGTTAATTCGGTCGCCCAACTGGATCCCGCCTCGGCGGCGGCGTGGGCGAAGACGATCGATAAGCCGATGCTTCAGCGCGGCCGCATCCGCTGGGCGCTGGAGTCCTGGATCAAGAGCGACCGGCCCGCGGCGCAGGAATTTGTCGGCCAGATGGAGCCGGGAGAATTCCGTAACAAGATGACGAGGCTCGTCCAGTAGGTCGGCTGCTTCCGGCCTGACGCTTTGGAAAATTCTGCACCCTTGCGCCCGCGCCCGTGCTAAACTATCGGCTCCGCCCTTCGCCGTTTCCCCCATGAAACGTCTGTTCTGTCGCCAAGCTTGGCTCCCCCTCTGGATTGCTCTCCTGCTGTCGACACCCCCAGTCAGCGGGGTGGCTTCTGGCGGCGGTGACGAGATCTTTCCGGTCGTAGCCACGGTGGGGACAAATTCGATTGCTTTCTCTTGGGACGCCACGCCCACCACGACCGGCGAGATCAGCCGACGCCCGCTGGGCGGAAGCCGTTGGCCGGCTCCGCTGGCGACCATCGCGGTCGACCAGACCAGCTTCACGGACACGACGCTGGTGCCGGGCGTCGCTTACGAATACCGATTTCTCCACTCCGGGCTCTACGCCTACGTGGCGAGTGGGATCGACCTGCCGCTCGTCGAGGATCGGGGCAAGGTCATCCTCGTGGTCGATCAATCGATTGCCGACGCCTGCGCAGGCGAGCTGGGCGTGCTGACTCGGGATCTGGTCGGTGACGGCTGGCAGGTGATCCGGCACGACGTCCCGCGAGACAACGGCGATCCGACCGACGGGTCGGACGTAGCGGCGGTGAAGAATCTCATCCTGGCCGATCACAACGCCGACCCGGCCAACGTGAAGGCGGTGCTGCTCTTCGGGCGCGTGCCGATTCCCTACTCGGGTTGGCACATTCCGGACGGCCACTTCCTTCGCGCGCTCCCGGCTGACGGTTACTACGGCGAACTCGAGGGGACCTGGACGGACACGCGGGACCGCGGCACAAACGTCCGCCCGCGCTGGCGGAACCGCCCCGGCGACGGCAAATTCGATCAGAATACCTGGCCGAGCGACGTCGATCTCATGGTCGGGCGCATCGACCTCTCCGACATGCCCGCTTTCAACGGGTCGGAAGTCGATCTCCTCAAGCGCTACGTGGCGAAGGCGCACGCGTGGCGGCACGGGCACGTGAGCACGGACGCGAAAGCGGTGATCGGTGAGAACATCAACGCGAACTGGGGGCCGTGGAATTTCGTTCGCCAACTCGGCCTCACGCCCACCGTCCGCAACGAGCTGGACGCCCTGTCGGCAGATCGGAATCTCTTCGCTTTCTTCGGGAACACGGGCGACTACACGAGCGTCAACGGGATCCAGAGCACGGATCTCGCGGCGGCAAACATCAACGCCGTCTTCACGCTCGAGGGCGGGAGTTACTCCGTCGACTGGGACTACCCCGACGCGTTCATGCGGGCGTTCATCGCGTCGTCGGGGACGGCGCTCACGTGCGGATGGTCGGAGTATCCCGGCTATTACCTGCACCATCTGGGGCTGGGCGAACCTATCGGATTCTCGATCCGGACGATGCAGAACGCCGAGAGAGAGGATTACAAAGAGATCTTCCAAAGCGGTGAGCGGGCGACCTTCCACACGATGCAGGGCGATCCGACGATCCGCCTACACCCGGTGGCCCCACCGACCGACGTACGGGCCGTCGCCGCAGGTGGCGGGGTCCACTTGAGCTGGAACGCAAGTCCCGACCCCGAGGTCTCGGGCTACCACGTCTACCGAGCAGCCACGACGGCCGGACCCTTCGCTCGCCTGCATCCCTCTGCGGTCCCGGGTCTGAGCTTCACGGATCCAACCACCCGCCCCGGCGACGTCGTCTACCTGATCCGCGCGCTCAAGCTGCAGCGCGGCACCGGCACCTACGAGAATGCCAGCCAGGGTGTCTTCGCAACCTTTCGGGCCGACGGCTCGACGAACACTCGGCCGACCGCCACCCCGGGCTACGGCCTCGTGGACAAGGATGCTCCGAAGCCGCTCGCGCTCGCTGGGGCCGACGGCGACGGCGAGCCGTTGACCTACCTCGTCACCAAGCACCCGGAGCACGGTCTCATCGAGTCGGCGGGGCAGAGTCTCGCCTACCGCCCGTTCGTGGGCTTCGTCGGACGCGACGAGTTCTCATTCCTGGTCGCCGATCCGAGCGGTGGCGTGTCCGAGCCTCGGAGCATGGAACTCTCCGTGCAAGGCGGACCGACCGATCCGATCGCGGGCGTCCGGATCGAAGCGGAGGGGTTCAACGCGACGAATAGCTCGACCATCGTGACCGCCAGCTCGGCGGCGGCCAGCTTCGGGGCGAAGGTGTCGGGGACTCGCAACGGCGACTGGATTCGCTTCGATTCCCGCTTCTTCGATACCGGCGTCACGACGCTCGATCTGTCCATTTCAAGTGCCGGGGTCGGTGCGACCGTCGAGGTGCGCCTCGACGCCCCGGACGGCACGCTCGTCGGGGAGGTGAGGGTCGATCCGTCCGACTCGAGCGGCTGGGACGACTTCCAGACGATCTCGGTCTGGTTGGACTCGATCCCCACCGGGACGCGGGATTTGTTTCTGGTTGTTAAAGGTGGTGCCGGGCGGTTGGTCGACCTGGATTGGCTGCAATTTAACGCCGAGGGGCTCAGCTTTGCGGAGACGATCGAGGCAGAAAGCTTTGATTCGGAGAGCAGCACAACGACGGGAACAGATGGCGGCGTCACCTTCGTCGACTTCCAAACGCAGAGTGGTCACCTCCAGTGGAACGTCGTCGACGGCGGTGATGGCGGGGTCACCCCGATCACATTTCACTTTGCGAATAATTCGGGGTCGGCGCGGGAGATGACGCTCGCGTTCCGGTCGCCGAGGGAAAACATCGGGAAATTCGACTTTGCTGACACCGGCGATCTCGCCACCTACCAGACCAAGACCATCGACGTGAACTTGCGTCCCGGGCTGAACGAGATTCGGATGTTCCCGGGCAACGCCTCGCCGACGATGCCCTGGCTCCGCCTCGATAAACTGGTGGTCGGGCGCGATCGCACGCCGTCAGCCACCGACCCGACTCAAGGCGAAAAATTTGCCTCCGCTTTCGGCGCGACGGTCGCTGCGGGTGGGAGCGGGCAAGTTGCGCGATTGACCGGGGACGGGTCCTTCGCTCGCTACGAACGCTACAATTTTGGGGCAAACGCCGAGCGCATTGTCGTCACGCTTGCCGGTGGGATCGCGGGGCAGACCGTGGAGCTGCGACTCGATGATCCGACCGGCGAACTGATCGGTAGTCGCACGCTGAATCCGACGGGCGCAAGCGGTGCGTTCTCGACCTTGGATTTCGTTCTGACCCGCTCCCCGGACAGGATCCACGATCTCTATCTCGTGATCGCGGGTGGGGCTCCGGCGCGGTGGACGTCGATAAGTTTTCCGTCTTGGCGGGCGCGGGCGGTCCCGCGCCTTACACCGGGACGCACGATCCCACGGCCAGTCCGACCGTTGAGTTGCTCGATGGGCAATTTTCCGTCGTTTTCGCCCGAGACCTCACGGCGCCGAACGAGACGCGGGACCCCGAGGTCTCGTTCGACTTAGGCAGTTGGCTCTCGGGCCCGACGCACGTCGTCGAAACCGATCTCGGCGTCCGGGGCGACTACCAATTTTTCCGCGCAACCTCCCGGACTTCCACCGCCGACCAGTCTCCCCAATTCATGCGGCTATATGTCCAGCAAACCGGACCGTAGCCCCGGTCTCACTCGATTTGGCGGAACCACGCGAACGCACGTTGCGGGAACTCCGTTGACTGCGAACGACGACAAATGAAGAAATAGACCATGGGTCAGCGATCAACGATGGAATGACAGTGTGCCGCACTCTCGGAGCGTGCGTTTTGATCGCCGGAAATCTGCCCGCTGCTCCGGAGTGGAATGACCCGACGATGATCCAAATCAACGCGGAGCCACCTCACGCCACCTTTCGAGCCTACCCCAACGCCGCTCTCGCTCGGGAGGCTGATCCGCTCGGGACCCCTTGGGTGAAATCCCTGAACGGGGATTGGAAGTTTCACTGGGCGTTGGCGCCCGATCAGCGTCCGGCGTCGTTTTATGAGCCAGGCTTCGATGATTCCAAATGGCCAACGATCCCGGTCCCGTCGAACTGGCAACTCGAGGGCTACGGCACTCCGATCTACCGCAACGCTGGCCTGATCTTCCCCCAGCGGTTTCCGGACGTGAGCGCGGACTGGAATCCGGTCGGCTCTTATCGGCGGCACTTGACGATCCCAGACGATTGGGACGGGCGGCGGACTTTCTTACGTTTCGAGGGCGTAGACTCCGCGTTCTACGTCTGGGTGAACGGTCGGCGGGTCGGATACAGTCAGGGTAGCGGGACTCCGGCGGAGTTTGACGTCACTCCCTATCTCCAGGACGGGGAGAATTTGCTGGCGGTCGAAGTCTATCGATTTTCGGACGGCTCCTACCTGGAAGATCAGGATTTCTGGCGGCTCAGTGGGATCTTTCGCGACGTCACCCTCGTCTCGACCGGGGCGCAGCGGGTGCGAGATCTCACGGTCGTCACGGAGTTTGACGAGGACTTTCAGGACGCCGAGTTGCAGGTCGAGGTCGAGATCGAGCAGCCGGACGGTCTCATCGAGGCAACTCTCCTATCCCCGGCGGGCGAGGAGTTGGGGCGGACGACGGCACCGGCTTCGGCTCGGACTAAGTTGCGATTGGCGGTCGAGCAGCCGCTCCCGTGGACGGCGGAGACGCCCGATCTCCACTTGCTCCTGATCACGCTGCGGGACGAGGCGGGTCGGACGCTGGAGGTGATCCCTCAGCGCGTGGGCTTTCGCGAGGTCGAGATCCGCGGCGAGGCGTTTCTCGTCAACGGTCGACCAGTGTGGCTCAAGGGGGTCAATCGCCACGAACACGATCCGCAGACCGGCCACTCGGTCAGTCGAGATGCGATGATTCGTGACCTCGAGCGGTTCAAGCGAAACAACATCAACGCCGTCCGCACCTCCCATTATCCGAACGATCCGGCGTGGTACGAACTCTGCGACCAATTCGGAATCTACGTCGTCGACGAGGCAAATCTGGAAACGCATTGGGCGGGCAATTCGCTGGAGAACGTGGTCGCCAACGATCCCGCTTGGACCGAGGCGATGGTCGACCGGCAGCGGCGTATGGTGGAGCGCGACAAAAACCACCCGTCGGTTGTGATCTGGTCGCTGGGAAACGAGGCGGGCGACGGGCCAAATTTCCGCGCGTGCATCGACTGGATCCATCGGGCGGACCCGACGCGGCCCGTGCATTACGAAGGCTCCGGGCTGCGGCCCGAGATGACCCATTCGGATTTTGGGAGCATGATGTACGCCCCGCCGGTGATGACCGGGCACCCGGGGAAGCCGTTTTTGCTCTGCGAGTATTCCCACGCCATGGGCAACAGCAACGGCAACTTGCAGGAGTATCTCGAGAGCTTCGAATCCTCGCCGAGGCATCACGGGGGCTTCATCTGGGACTGGCAAGATCAAGGACTCCGTCAACCGGTGCCCGCTGGCTACGTCGACCCTTTCGGTCGCGATAGCGTGCTGGCCTACGGGAGGTTCTGGGCGAACTACCGAGACGATGCTCGGGATGCAAAACGCGCCGAGAAGCGAGGGGAGTTCTGCATGAACGGGCTCCTGGCGGCGGACGGGACACCGCACCCGGGCTTGAAGGCCGTCAAACACATCTACCAAGCCGTTCAGACCGAGTGGAAGGACGCGGACTTGGGATTGATTCGAATCACGAACCGGTTCGATTTTCTGAATCTTAAGGAAGTGGTGACGGGCCGTTGGTCGCTGCGCAGCGGAGGCCTCGTCGTGGCCTCCGGGGAGATCCGTCCGGTGGATCTGGCACCGGGTGAGACCGTGGATCTCGAGTTGGACCTACCGGCGAATCGGGTGGATTCGTCGCTGGATCAATCGGTGTGGGTCGAGTGGATCCAGGCCAAGAGCAGCCCGTCTGTGCCGGCGGGACACGTCCTCGCCCAGGACGAACTCCCGCTTTCGCGTCCGCTCCAGACGCCGGAGCAGGATCTGGCACCGCCCGCACTCGTGAAGTCGGAGGATAGCAGTAGCCTCCGTTTGGAAGGCGAAGGCTTTGCGATGACGATTGATAAAGCTTCCGGACGGATCAGCTC
Source organism: uncultured Verrucomicrobiae bacterium (assembly GCA_963803825.1). Classification (GTDB taxonomy): domain Bacteria; phylum Verrucomicrobiota; class Verrucomicrobiia; order Chthoniobacterales; family JAATET01; genus CAVVKW01. Next base: position 113,392 of record CAWDOJ010000008.1, read on the forward strand.
TTACCTCTACGGCGGCATCGAGCGACTTCGCACCGGACCGCAGATCGACTTCTGGCGACCCTTGACCGACAACGATCGCGGCTGGGTCCGCCCCAAGCGAGTGAATCCCGCTTTCCGGACCGCTGCCGAGACCGCGACGGTGCGCGCCCTGACGTTTGACCCCGCGTCGGCCACGGTGACCGTCGCGTCGGATCTCGCCGATGGGCTGGGCGAGATCACGATGAACTACACCGTCCGCGCGGACGGGGGCATCCGGATCGTGGTGGCCTACACCGCAGGGCACGACGTCCAAGCTCACGTTTTGCGCTGGGGGACGAGGTTCACTGTGCCGCGAGAATTTGACCGAGTGACTTGGCATGGTCGGGGGCCGGATCCGACGTACGTCGACAGGGCCTTCGAGCCGGTCGGCGTCTACCACGGATCGGTCGATGACCAGTGGATCGATTACAGTCACCCGCAGGAGAATGGGAACAAGGTCGAAGTCCGCTGGATGGCGCTGCGAGATCCGGCGGGGGAAGGCGTTCTGATCAAGGGTGCCGACCTTTTGAGCACGAGCTGCCGACCGTTCGATCCGGTTGCGATGGAAGGCGCGGATTACACGTTCAAACTCCAGCGCCTGGACGGAGTCTCCGTCAACGCAGATCTCGCTCAGACCGGCGTCGGTGGCAACAACAGCTGGGGCGCGCTGCCGCTCCCGCCCTACGTGCTCGCTGCCGAATCGTTTGCTTACAGCTATTCTCTCATCCCGATCTCGGCGGAGATCTCCGACCTCCCGGGGTGGGCAGATACCGTCCGACCGTGATCACGAGCGGGGATAGACGGCGCTCGGCACCTCGGGCGAGCGCAGACTGATCGCCGAGATTCTGACCTCGTCGTCTTCGCTCTGCATCGGTTCCGAATTTCTCGAAAATGCGGCTTGACTCGCGGGGCGAAAGTCCCGACCTTCTCGACCCTTTTCCGCTGCCCGCAGCGCGAACCCTTTTCAGTCATGGCTAAAGAAATCGTCGCATACATCAAGCTCCAGATCCCTGCCGGATCCGCAAATCCCGCTCCTCCCGTCGGCCCGGCCCTCGGTCAGCAAGGCGTGAACATCATGGCATTCTGTAAGGAATTCAACGCCGCCACGCAGAAGCAGGCGGGCGACATCCTTCCGGTCGTGATCACCGTCTTTAAGGACAAGAGCTTCACCTTCATCACCAAGCAGCCGCCCGCGGGCATCCTGCTCAAGAAGGCTGCCAACATCGCCGCCGGATCGAAGGAACCCAACAAGATGAAGGTCGCCAAGCTCACGAAGGCGCAGGTCATGGACGTCGTCAAACAGAAGAAGCAGGACATGAATACCGCCGACGATGAGGCGGCTTTCCGCACGCTTTGCGGCACGGCTCGCCAGATGGGCATCGAGGTCGAGGGCGTCGAAGTCTAAAAAATCTCTACCTAAACTCGCAGGAGTTCGCCCGGGCGAACGTTCGCACTGCTTTTCAAAATGCAAAAAAACCGCAGTAAACGCTACAAGGCAGCCGCCGAGTTGGTGGACGTCAAACGCCACTACCCGCTCGCCGAAGCGATCAAGGTCCTGAAGACGCTCCCCGCGCCGAAGTTCGACCAGACCGTCACGCTCTCGCTCAAGCTGGGTGTCGACCCCCGGCAGTCCGACCAGATGGTTCGCGGCACCTGCCCGCTTCCGAACGGCTCCGGTAAGTCTGTCCGCGTCCTCGTGTTTGCCACCGGGAATTCGGCCGATGCCGCCCGCGAGGCGGGCGCCGAATTTGTCGGCTTTGAGGATCTCATCGCCAAGGTCACGGGTGGTTTTGCCGATTTCGACGTTGCTGTCGCGACGCCGTCCGCGATGTCCGAGGTTCGGAAGCTCGGTCGAGTCCTTGGTCCCCGCGGCCTGATGCCGAATCCAAAGACCGGCACCGTCACCGACGATACCGCCGCCGCCGTGAAGGCAGTGAAGGCCGGTCGGGTCGAATTCAAGCTCGATAAGAACGCGAACATCGCGGTCCCCGTTGGCAAGTTTTCGTTCACCGAAGAAGCTCTCCTCGAGAATGGCTCTGCCGTCCTCAACGCGATTGTCAAATCCCGCCCGGCCACGACCCGCGGCGCGTACGTCGACGCGATCACCCTCAGCGCGACCATGTCGCCCGGACTCGGCGTCGACGCCGCGCCGTTCCTCAAGAACTAACCGAACAACGAATTACCATGCGTCCGGAAAAATCCACCATCGTCGAAGACCTCTCGGCCCGTTTCAAGGATTCCCCTTATCTCATCGTCGCCGACTACACCGGCATGACGGTCCCCCACTTTGCCGAGCTGCGCACGCGGCTGACCGCAGCGGGTGCGGAGATCCACGTCGTCAAAAATAGCTTTGTCAAAATCGCTTCGCGCGAACTCGGCATGCCCGATCTCGCCGCCGCCCTGTCCGGGCAGAACGCCGTCGTCACGGGCGATGTCGACGTTTGCGCTGCCGCCAAGGTCCTCAAGACCTTCGCGAAGGAATTCAAGAAGCCGGAGCTGAAGGCGGGAGTTCTCGACAACGCGCCGCTCACTCCCGATCAGCTCGCCGCCCTGGCTGACCTTCCGTCCAAGGAGACGCTCCAGGCCCAGCTCCTCGGCCTGTTGCTCCAGCCCGCGACCCAACTGGTCCGCACTCTCAACGAACCCGGCGCCTCCCTGGCCCGCGTTCTTCAAGCCAAGGCCGACGCCGAAGGGGGCGTCGCCGCTTAGGCTACCACTTTCGCGAGTCGGCGTCCGCCGGACCTCGTGGATACCCACAAACCTCAAAGGTTCCTCGTCGGGTCCCGCAGCCGCGGGACCTCAAATTGTCCGAAGGCTTCGGTCAGCGACGATACCAACAAACATAAAATGGCAGATAACACCGAAATTGTAGACAAGCTCAGCGGACTTACCGTCCTGGAAATCGCTGACCTCGTGAAGGCACTCGAAGAAAAATGGGGCGTCAGCGCCGCAGCTCCCGTCGCGGTTGCCGCGGCCGGTGGTGGAGGCGGTGGAGCCGCTGAAGCTGTCGAGGAGAAGACAGCCTTCGACGTCATCCTCACGGAGACCGGCGGCAACAAGATCGCCGTCATTAAGGAAGTGCGCGCCAACGTGGCTGGCCTCGGCCTCGCGGAAGCGAAGGCTCTCGTCGAAAGCGCTCCCAAGGCCCTCAAAGAGGGCGTGACGAAGGAAGAAGCGGAAGAGATCAAAAAGAAGCTCGAAGCCGCCGGCGCCAAAGTCGAAATCAAGTAACCCTCTGCCGGGGAACCGTGCGGGCGATCAAAAGATTTGCTTTTGGCAAGTTTTTTGTTGCGACTCGCACGGTCCGGCTCTAATTCTAACGATCACCCTTTTGCCCAAGGTCCTTTCTCAGCGATCACAGCGATCACGCGCCGCCGCCAGTCTCGATAACGTTCCCGCAAAAGCGAAGTTTCTTCGCCGAGCGGGATTTTTGTCGTCCCTTCTGACCGCGACTCCTGGTCACTCCCCTGAGGCCCCTTCGGCAACCGCAACCACCCCGTATTCCGACCTATGATCGAGCGCATTCACTTCGGCAAACTCAAGGAAGCGATTCTTCCGCCTAATCTGATCGAACTTCAGATCGATTCCTACGACGAATTTTTCCAGCAGGGCGTCGAGCCAGCCAAGCGCAAAGAGGTCGGTCTACAGGCGGTTTTCAAGGAATTTTTTCCAATTTTTGGTTACGAGGAGAAGGCGAGCCTCGACTTTGTTAGCTACGACCTCGGCGAACCCAAGATGGGATTCCTCGAGTCCCAGCGGGAGGGCCAGACCTTCAGCGCGCCCCTCTACGTCACGTTTCGCTACAAGGACGAGATGAGCACCAAGGAGGAGAAGGTCTACATGGGCGAGATCCCGTTGATGACCCCGCAGGGCACGTTCGTCATCAATGGTGCCGAGCGCGTCGTCGTTTCTCAGCTCCACCGGTCGCCCGGCATCTGCTTCGAGACCGATGTGCACCTCAACGGCAAGCTGCTTCACAGCTTCCGCATCATTCCGGACCGTGGCTCCTGGCTTGAGGTCCAATTCGACACGAGCGACTTGCTTTACGTCTACCTCGACCGCCGCAAACGCCGCCGGAAATTTCTTGCGACAACTTTCCTTCGTGCGCTCGGCTACGGCTCGGACGCTGAGATCATCAGTCTCTTCTACGACATTGAGAAGATGAAGCTCAACCCGGAGCTGGATGATGAGGAGATTGCTTCCAAGGTTCTCATCGCCGACATCCTCGATGGCGAAATCACCGTCGCCCGAGCCTTCGAACCTCTGAATAAGACCACCGTCAGCGAGTTGATCACCCTTGGTCACTCGACGGTCGAGGTCATCGACACGAAGAACGACGATACGCTCATCAAGTCGCTGAAGAAGGATCCAGCCCACGATGAGGACGAAGCTCTCAAGGACATCTACCGCAAGCTCCGCCCGGGCGATCCACCGACCGTCCAGAACTCGCGGAGCATGCTCAAGCGGCTCTTCTTCGACGCAAAGCGCTACGACCTCGGTCGGGTTGGTCGGCACAAGATCAACCAGAAGCTCGGCATCGATGTCGATCAGGCCACCCGCATCCTGGTGAAGGAAGACTTCGTCGCGGCGATGAAATACCTCATCGAGCTTCGTCTCGGCGAGGGGATGGTCGACGATATCGATCATCTCGGCAGCCGTCGCGTGCGGACCGTCGGCGAACTCCTCGCCAACCAGTGCCGTGTCGGCCTGGCGCGAACCGAGCGCCTCGTTCGTGAGCGGATGACTCTCTACGACGTCGGGACCGAGCACATCACACCGCAAAAGCTGATCAATCCAAAGGCCCTCAGCGCTGTGGTCCGCGACTTTTTCGGTCGCTCGCAGCTGAGCCAGTTCATGGATCAAACGAACCCGTTGTCGGAGCTAACTCATAAGCGTCGTCTATCGGCTCTCGGGCCGGGTGGTCTCAGCCGAGATCGTGCGGGCTTCGAAGTTCGCGACGTTCATCCATCTCACTACGGTCGCATCTGCCCGATTGAGACCCCGGAAGGTCCGAACATTGGTCTTATCAGTTCGCTTTCGACGTTTGCCCGCGTCAACGATTTTGGTTTCATCGAGACGCCCTACCGGAAGGTGAAGGACGGACGCGTGACCGACGAGGTCGAGTATCTCAGCGGTGATCGCGAAGAGGTCTTCTACATCGCCCAGGCTAACGCCCCGCTCGACGAGAAGGGCAATTACGTCAATGACATGGTCTCCTGTCGTTACAAAGGCGATTTCGTCGAAATTGCGCCGGAGCAGATCCAATACATGGACGTTTCGCCGAAGCAGCTCGTTTCGGTTGCTGCTGGTCTCATCCCGTTCCTCGAGCACGATGATGCGAATCGCGCACTCATGGGTTCGAACATGCAGCGCCAAGGCGTGCCCCTCCTCATCTCGGATTCGCCCATCGTTGGCACCGGGATCGAAGGCCGAGTCGCCCGCGATTCGAAGGCTGTCATCGTTGCCGACGGCGACGGCGTTGCCGCATCGGTCACCGCCGACCAGATCGTCGTGACCAAAGATGGGCTGATGCCTGAGGGCCGCCGCAAGTTTAAGCACGACCCGGCGACCGGGACTTACGTCTACGAACTGCGTAAGTTCATGCGCTCGAACGCGAGCACCTGCATCAACCAGAAGCCGATCATCGCCAAGGGGCAGAAGATCAAGGCGGGCGATGTCCTCGCCGACGGCCCGAACACGGAAGACGGCGAACTTGCCCTCGGACGGAATGTGCTCGTCGCGTTCATGCCGTGGAACGGTTACAACTTTGAGGACGCAATCATGATCTCAGAGAAGGTCGTGAAGCAGGATATCTACACCTCGATCCACATCGACGAGTTTGAGATCGGCGCTCGTGACACCAAGCTTGGACCGGAGGAGATCACCCGAGATATTCCGAATGTCAGCGAAGAAGCACTGATGGATCTCGGACCCGATGGCGTCATCCGCGTTGGAGCTGAGGTCAAACCTGGCGACATTCTCGTCGGGAAGATCACGCCAAAGAGTGAGACCGAACTCGCTCCCGAGGAGCGTCTTCTTCGAGCGATCTTCGGCGAGAAGGCTGCGGACGTGAAGGACACCTCCCTCACCGTTCCTTCGGGCACCTACGGCATCATCATGGATGTGAAGGTTTCTTCGAAAAAGGAAGTCGCCAAGCAGAAGATGACGCCGACCGAGAGCAAGCGGCAGCAGAAGATGATCCTCGACGACAACAAGCGTCGCAAGGACGAGCTGCACGAGCAGCTGACGGAGGCGCTTTCGAATGTGCTCCTTGGCGAGAAGATTCCGCTCGACGTCGTGAACGCACAAACCGGCGAGATCATCATTCCGGCCAATCGAAAGATCACGAAGCAGCTTCTCCGCAAGCTGGCCTCGGTCTACGAGCACGTCGAAATCGACCCGTCGCCGATCCGCAACAAGATCCGCGAGATCATCAGCCAACACGAGCACCGCTTCACCGAACTCGAGACCGAGAAGGAAGAGAAAATCGGCCTCGTCGAAAGCGGCGATGATGTCGACCCAGGCATCATCAAGCAGGTCAAAGTCTACATCGCCAGCAAGCGCAAGCTCAGCGTCGGGGACAAGATGGCGGGTCGCCACGGTAACAAAGGCGTCGTCGCCCGCATCGTTCCCGAGGAAGACATGCCTTACCTCGAAGACGGTTCGCCGGTCGATATCGTGCTCAACCCACTCGGCGTCCCGAGCCGAATGAACGTCGGTCAGGTCCTCGAGACCCACCTGGGCGTCGCCGCCAAAGCCCTCGGGTTCAAGGTCGCGACTCCGGTCTTCGACGGCATCACGGAGAAACGCATCCGCGAATACCTCGTCGAAGCCAAGGCTAAGCCCGGCTACGAGTGGATCAACGAAACCGGCAAATCCACCCTCTTCGACGGGCGGACGGGCGACAAATTCGATCAGCAGGTCGTTGTCGGTTACATCTACATGCTCAAGCTCGGCCATCTGGTTGCGGACAAGATCCACGCCCGCGCCGTCGGACCCTATTCGCTCGTTACGCAGCAGCCCCTCGGTGGCAAGGCGCAATACGGCGGACAGCGTTTCGGCGAGATGGAAGTTTGGGCCCTCGAAGCCTACGGCGCGGCTTATACGCTCCAGGAACTTCTCACCGTCAAATCCGACGACGTCCAGGGCCGGACCCGGATCTACGAAAGCATCGTCAAGGGCGATAATTCCCTCAACGCCGGCACGCCGGAGTCGTTCAACGTGTTGATCAAAGAAATGCAGGGCCTCGGACTCGACGTCCGCGTCGGATCGAAGGACCCGAACGCCCTCCCCGACATCGCCATCTAACCCCAACTCATTGGACCCACATCCAACCCATATCTTATGATTCAGAATAGTTTGCGAGAGTTGACCGGTCAGGCCGAACCCGAAGAATACTTTGACGAGGTCGGTATCACCGTTGCTTCGGGCGAAGCAATTCGTAGTTGGAGTAAAGGCGAAGTCAAAAATCCTGAAACGATCAACTACCGGACCTTCAAACCCGAGAAGGGTGGTTTGTTCTGCGAGCGCATCTTCGGCCCGACGCGGGACTGGGAGTGTTCTTGCGGTAAGTACAAGCGAATCAAGCACAAGGGAATCGTGTGTGATCGTTGCGGCGTCGAGGTGACGCAGTCCCGCGTTCGCCGCGAGCGCATGGGCCACATCGAGCTGGCGGTGCCGGTCTCGCACATTTGGTTCTACAAGTGCATGCCATCGCGGATCGGCCTCATGCTCGACATGACAAGTCGTCAGCTCGAGCGGGTCATTTACTACGAGGATTACATCGTCATCGACCCCGGTAACACGCCTCTCCAGCGCTGCCAGCTCCTCACCGAGATGGAGTTCCGCGAGGCGGAGGACCAATACGGCGAGACTTTCACCGCTGGCATGGGGGCCGAGGCGATCAAGCGTCTCCTCGAGTCCACCGACCTGCACGCTGTCAACGAAGAGATCGAAGTTGCGATGACGGCGACCCGCAGCAAACAACTCCGCAAGAAGCTCGCTAAGCGTTTGAAGCTCGTCCAGGGCTTTGCTCAATCGAAGACGCGTCCCGAGTGGATGATCCTCGAGGTGCTTCCGGTCATTCCGCCGGACCTGCGTCCGCTCGTTCCGCTGGAAGGTGGACGATTTGCTACCTCGGATCTCAACGATCTCTACCGCCGCGTCATCAACCGGAACAATCGTCTCAAGACTTTGCTCCAGCTCAAGACGCCGGAGGTCATCATTCGCAATGAGAAGCGCATGCTTCAGGAAGCGGTTGACGCTTTGTTCGACAACGGTCGTCACGGACGTGCCGTCACCGGCGCAGCGAATCGTCCTCTCAAATCCCTGAGCGACATGCTCAAGGGCAAAGGCGGCCGATTCCGGCAAAACCTGCTCGGGAAACGGGTCGATTACTCGGGCCGGTCGGTCATCGTGATCGGACCAGAGCTGAAGCTCAACCAGTGCGGTTTGCCGAAGAAGATGGCGCTCGTCCTGTTTGAGCCGTTCATCATCCGCCGACTGAAGGAACTCGGCTACGTCCACACCGTCCGCAGTGCGAAGAAGCTCATCGAGCGGCAGACGCCGGAAGTCTGGGATATCCTCGACGAGGTGACCAAGGGCCACCCGGTCCTCCTCAACCGCGCCCCGACGCTTCACCGTCTGTCGATCCAAGCTTTCGAGCCGATCCTCATCGAAGGTGAAGCGATCCGCGTCCACCCGCTCGTCTGCACGGCCTACAACGCCGACTTCGATGGTGACCAAATGGCCGTGCACGTCCCGCTTTCGGTCGAGGCACAGATGGAGGCGCGCCTGCTCATGCTCGCGCCGAATAACATCTTTTCGCCTTCGAGCGGCAAACCCGTCACGACGCCATCGCAAGACATTCCTCTTGGGTGCTACTACCTTACGCAGACCCCACGGCCGGGTGAGTTCGTCGACACGGGCCGCCTTTCGCTCTTTTCCGAGCCTTGGGAGGTCGAACTCGCGCTTGCTGAGAAAGCCGTGCACATGCACAGCCCCATCCGTTTTAAGAACCCAGACTACGGCAAGAAGACGGTTTACGGCGACTCCGAACTCAAGGTGATCGAGACCACTGCCGGTCGCGTTGTTTTCAACGAGATCTGGCCAAACGACATCGGGTTCTACAACAAGGTCTGCGGTAAGAAGCAGCTCTCCGACGTCATCTGGCGCTGCTACCAAGCGGTTGGCCAGGATGGCACGGTCGAGACGCTGGATCGTCTGAAGGAGATTGGATTCGAAGCCGCGACAAAAGCCGGTATCTCGATCGGTGTCTCCGACATGATCATTCCGAAGGAGAAGGCACCGCTCATCGACGCCGCTTACAAGCAGATCGCCGAAGTCGAGAAGCAGTACCGCCGGGGCATCATCACCGACGGCGAGCGCAAGAACAAGGTGCAGGACATCTGGACCCACACCGGCGAGGAAGTTGCTAACGCCCTCTTCCGCACCCTTCAGCACAACGAAGGACGCCCGGAAATGAACACCGTGTTCATGATGGTCGACTCGGGTGCCCGCGGTAACCGGACCCAGATCAAGCAGCTCGCTGGCATGCGCGGCCTCATGGCCAAGCCATCCGGTGAGATCATCGAACGCCCGATCATCTCGAACTTCCGCGAAGGCCAGTCGGTCCTCGAATACTTCATCTCGACTCACGGAGCTCGTAAGGGACTTGCCGATACGGCGCTAAAGACCGCTGACTCGGGATACCTCACTCGGAAACTTGTTGACGCGGCGCAGGACGTCATCATCACGGAAGACGATTGCGGCACGGTCAGCGGTATCGTCGTTCGTCCGATCTACGAGGGCGACGAAGAAGTCGTGAGTCTCGCGACTCGGATCATCGGTCGCACAAGCTGCGAAACCGTGAAGAATCCGGTCACGTCCTCCACCGTCGTCAAGGCGAATCAAGTGATCGACGAGGAAACCGCAGCGGCGCTTGAGCACATGGGCATCGAGCAGCTCAAGATCCGCTCGGCGCTCACTTGCGAGTCCAAGCGTGGTGTCTGCAAGCTTTGCTACGGTCGCAACCTGGCAAACGGCGGCGAGGCCAAACTCGGCGAGGCGGTCGGCATCATCGCTGCTCAGTCCATCGGCGAGCCGGGCACGCAGCTGACGATGCGAACCTTCCACGTCGGTGGCACGGCGAGCCAGACGTTCAAGCAGCCCATCGTCAAAGCAAAGAACGACGGCACGGTCAAATTTAACGACATGCGCACGGTGCAGTCGCTCGAAGGCACGTTCATCGTCCTGTCGAAAAATGGGTCGATCACGATCCATGCGAAGGACGGTCGCGAGCTCGAGAGCTACAACATTGTGGTTGGCTCGGTCATCTCGACTCCCGACGGTGGCGAGGTCAAAAAGGGCGACACGTTCATCACTTGGGATCCCTACAACGTGCCGATCATCACCGAGCGCGCTGGTAAGATCGCTTTCCGCGACATGATCCCGGGCGTCACCATTCGCAAGGAAGTCGACGAGACCACTGGCGCGATGGGGATGGTCGTCATCGAGCACAAAGAGGATCTCCACCCGCAGATTGTCATCGAGGACAACAACAAGGAAGTCCTCGCCAGCTACTCGATCCCAGCCGGCGCGCACGTCGACGTGAAGGACAAGGCCAAGGTGCAAGCCGGACAGCGTCTGGCTCGAACCCCACGTAAGATCGCCAAGACGAAAGACATCACCGGTGGTCTCCCCCGCGTGGCGGAACTCTTCGAAGCTCGTCGTCCGAAGGACGCCTGCGAAATCGCGAAGATCGACGGCATCGTGGACATCGGCGGCACCGTCCGTGGCAAACGCCGTGTGATCGTGAAAGACGTCGACACGGGCGCGGAGGAAGAGCATCTCATCCCGCTCAGCAAGCACATCATCGCTTTCAAGGGCGATCTGGTCACCAAGGGCCAACAGCTCACCGATGGTCCGGTCGTCCCGCACGAGATTCTCGAGATCTGCGGACCGCAGGCCCTCCAAGAGCATTTGCTCAACGAAGTGCAGGAGGTCTACCGCCTCCAGGGTGTCGAGATTAACGACAAGCACATCGAGATCATCGTTCGCCAGATGCTGCGGAAGGTGAAGATCACCGATCCCGGCGATACGACGCTTCTCTGGGGCGACCAAATTGATCGGCAGGTCTTCGAGAACGAGAACGAGGCGGTTGTGGAGAAGGGTGGAAAGCCCGCCGAAGCTTCCCCCGTCTTGCTTGGGATCACCAAGGCGTCGCTCGAAACCGACAGTTTCATCTCAGCGGCGTCCTTCCAAGACACCACGCGGGTCCTCACCGAAGCGGCGACGCTCGGCAAGGTGGACCGTCTGCGTGGATTCAAGGAGAACGTGATCATGGGCCATCTGATCCCGGCGGGAACTGGCTTCCCAGCCAATCGCGACTTCGACATCGAAACCCTCGGGGAGGCCATCGCCGAACCCGAACCTGAACCCGTATTCATTGAACAAGAGGCCAGTTAGGCTAAACAAGACCACCTGGCATGACGACTGAAGACACAATCGACCAATCTTCCAAAATGGAAATGATGACAGAACTCCTCGAGGCCGGGGTGCATTACGGCCACCAGACCAAGCGCTGGAACCCGAAGATGAAAGACTTCATCTTCCAAGAGAAAAACAGCATCTACATTATCGATCTAAGTAAGACCGTTGACCAACTGGACGCTGCGACGAAATACCTTCACGACCTTGTTAAAGGCGGCGGGAAGGTGCTCTTCGTCGGTTGCAAGAAACAGGCCCAAGAGGCTGTCCGCGAGGCGGCACAAGCCAGCGGTCAGCTCTTTGTGAACCAGCGGTGGCTCGGTGGGACGCTCACAAATCTTCAGACGATTCGCAAGAGCGTCGCTCGCTACCGGGTGATCCAAGACATCGAGAAGTCGCCGACTTATTCGCGGATGAACAAAAAGGAAGCGTCGGCCCTGCACCGCGAATGGGAGCGTTTGCACAAGAATTTGGAAGGCCTCCTGACGATGGAGAAATTGCCCGACGCGCTGATCGTGATCGACACGAACAAGGAAGAGATCGCGGTTGCAGAAGCGAACCGGCTCAAGGTCCCGATCGTCGCCATCGTCGATACCAATTGTGATCCGGAACGCGTTGAATACCCCATTGCGGGTAACGACGACGCGATCCGCTCGATCCGAGTGATCCTCCAGAAGCTCGTCGATGCGATGATGAGCGCCCGTGGGCACAAGGCGAAGACCGAAGTCGATCTCGCCGCCGTCGCGGAGTGATGAACTAAACAGGATTGTGCAGGATTTTTCGGATTAACGGGATCCAGAAAATCTAGAAATCGAGTCCCGTAAATCCAGAAAATCCACTTAATCCCGTTTCGTTTTTTTATTCCCATGCCCGAAGTCACTTCAGCCTTAGTCAAACAGCTCCGCGAAAAAACCAGTGCGGGGATGATGGATTGTAAACGCGCCCTCGACGAGACGAGCGGCGACCTTGAGGCGGCTGAGAAGTTGCTCCGTAAGAAGGGCATGGCGAGCGCTGGGAAGAAGGCGGGGCGTGCCGCGAAAGAAGGCGTCGTTGCCTCTTACATCCACTTGCAGGGCAAGGTCGGTGTCCTCGTCGAGATCAATTGCGAGACGGACTTTGTTGCGAAGACGGATGTCTTCCGGGAGTTTGTGAAGGACGTGACGCTGCACATCGCAGCTTCGCACCCGACGGTCGTGAGCCGCGAGCAGGTCGATCCCGCCGTGGTTGCCAACGAGCGCGAGATCTACGCAGCGCAGATGAAGGATAAGCCAGCCAACATCGTCGAGAAGATCGTCGATGGCAAAGTTGACAAATTTTACAGCACGATCTGCTTGCTCGAGCAGGCGTTCATCAAAAACCCGGACCTCACGGTCAAAGACGTGGTGAACCAGAAGATCGCCGAGCTGGGCGAGAACATAATCATTCGGCGTTTCGTTCGCTACATGGTCGGTGAGAGCCTGCCAGGTGACGATGTCGCTGCGGAGACCGAGACGGATTAGCACCTATGAACTACGCACTTTTGCATCAGGCCAACGAGAAGATTGAGGACAAACAGATCTTGATCAACATGGTGTCGCGTCGCGTCCGCCAGTTGAGCAGCGGCATGCGCCCACACGTCGAGGTCGAGCCTCGGATGACCTTCGCCGATACGGCTCTCGCTGAGATCATGGCGGGCAAGCTCGTGACCCGCGAACCGTTACCTTTGGAGGACTAGCGCCGCCCGGCGCGCGGCGAAGCCATGGCTTCGGCGGAAATCACGACTAATCGGAAGGCTTTTCACGAGTTCCACATCGAGCAGAAGCTCGAGGCTGGAATCGAATTGAGGGGCACCGAGGTGAAGTCGATCCGGGCAGGGCACGTGAATCTGCGCGGTGCTTACGCGAGGATCGAAGACGGGCAAATTTTTCTATGTGACGCCGACATTCAGCCCTACGCGCAGGCCAGCGCGGAGCAGCACGAGCCAAAGCGGAAAAGAAAACTCCTGTTGCATAAGCGGGAGATCGATCAGCTCTTCGGCGAGTCGAACGTCAGCGGTCGGGCGCTCGTGCCGCTCAAGATGTATTGGAAGCAAGGGAAGGTGAAAGTCGAAATTGGGGTTGGGAAGGGCAAACACGCGGTCGACAAACGGGCGGCACTCAAGACCCGCGAGGCCAAGCGCGAGGCAGATCGGACGATGGCTGGGTTCAACCGGCGTTGAGGTGGTTCTCTGCACAGAAGGTCGCGAAGAGCGCGAAGGAGTGAAAAGAGAAACCGTCTTTTCGGATTCGTTGTCAGTGCGGGGTCATTTTAGAAAAGGCGTTGATTATAACGACGCCGACGAGGATGAGGCTAATCCCGATGATCGCTGGCAGGTCGGGCTTCTGTTGGTAGACGACGATTCCAACCACCGCGAGAAGCACGATCCCAAGGCCAGACCAGACGGCGTAAGTGATGCCGATAGGGATGCGTTCCAGGATGTGGGTTAGGCAGTAGAAGGCGGTGCCGTAACCAAGGGCGACGCCCAGACTGGGAAGCGGCTTGGTGAAGTGCTCGGTGAGGGGGAGCAAAGACGTAGCAACGACTTCGGCGAGGATGGCGATCGCGAGGAGCAGGTAAGCCTTGAGCATGGAGGCTGACGTTGACGCGACGTTGTTTGATTGGCGAGGCTGGGTTGGGTTCGCTAGGTGTTGGGGATGGAAACGGTTGTCTTACGCGGTTGGAGAAATTTGGTTTTGCTCGGATGTCTGGGATTGGCCGCTTGTGAAGACTTCGAGATGCCGACAAGAACTCACGACGAGGACGAAGCTCGCGAAGCGGTCCAGGCTGGGGATTTTCCGAAGGCCGTCTGGATGTATGAGGCCGTGCTGGATGGAACCCCGAAGACGGCGGACGTCCACTACAAACTCGCGCTCATCTTCGACGATAAGTTGAAGGACCCTGTCTCGGCCCTCCATCACTACCGGCGCTACCTGAAGATGACGGAATCCGACGTTTTGAAGAAAGAGGTCGAAGGTTACATCGAGCGCATCCAATTGGTCCTGGCCACGCGAGCGGCGGATGGCGGACTCATGACGAAGCGGGAAGCGGCGCGAATCAAGAACGAAAATCTGAAACTCCAGGAGCAGAACGGTGAACTCAAAGGCCAGATCAGCAAGCTGGAGAAGGATCTGAAAGACGAACGGAAACGATCGCAGGCTGCGACAAAAGCCGAGGCGGTCCGAGACGAGAAGCTGCGCGCCGATTCGAATGCGCCCGTCGCTGAGAAGCGCACCGGTGCGGCGGCGAAGCGCTACACCGTCCAGAAAGGCGACACGCTGGCCTCGCTCGCCCGACGCTTTTACGAAGACCCTCAGCGGTGGAAAGACATCGCGGATGCGAACCACAATGCTCTGAACGGCGGCGTCAACTTGCAGGTCGGACAGGTGCTCTTGATTCCTTGAATGGGGGGGCGGGACAGGAGAATTGCGGAAGCCGGCTAGGTTTTCATCGAGAGTTCGGTGGCGACTGCGGGACCAATCGCGCGTGGGCCGCTGCCACCGAGCGCCTCGTCGACCAACTCCAACCGGCGAATGAGATCGAGGACTTCGGATCGGGCGAAGGGACCCCCGGCGGCAGCGCAAAAGTGCGTGCGGCAACCGAAGGGACGGGCTGCGTAGATGAGGCATCGGGCGGTGCGGGGATCGAGCATGGGGCAGGCACCGTCGTCGCGCTCTGGCAAAGCCTTGCGGCCAGTGGCCCGCAGAGCGCGGGCCGCGAGACGGGCTTCTCCGCGGGTGAGTTGCGGAGTGCGTCCGGTCACCTTGAAATGACAACACTCCGTTCGAACGGTGCAAGCGCGTTCGATGGGTCGGGCGGCAAGGTCGGCGTAGACGGAGCGGACGTCGGCGAGGGCGACGGACTCGGCGGGATCGGTGCGGTGGGAGGAACGGCGTTTTTTCAAGCGGCCTCCGAGAGTGGCTGGGCGAGGGCTCGCCCGGCGAGCCACCCGGTGGTCCAGGCGGCCTGAAAGTTGTAGCCGCCCGTAACCCCGTCGACGTCGAGAAGCTCGCCCGCAACGTAGAGTCCGGGCTGAAGGCGGCTTTCCATCGTCCTAAAATCCACTTCTTTGGCGGGAACGCCACCGCAAGTTACGAACTCGTCTTTGTTGAGGCTCTTACCCGAGACGTCGACGGTGGTGCTGACCAGACGGTTGGCAAGGTCGTCTCGATGGGCGCGGGAGAGGATCGCCCAGCGGGTGTCGAGCGGGATGGAAGCGGCGGCAAAAAGGGATTCCCAGAGACGGGCCGGGAGATCGGCGGCGGGGGCGTTGGAGACTCGGCGGCCCGGACAGCGTTCGCGTTGAGCTTGTAGAATCGCCGTGGCCGAGGCAACCGAATGGCCGGGAAGGAAGCTGAGGTTCAGGGGAAAATGGTAGTCACGCTCGGCCAACTCACGCGCGGCCCAAGCCGAGATCTTCAGAATGGCGGGGCCGCTGAGACCACGGTGGGTGAAAAGAAGCGGGCCGATCTGGCGAAATCGGGTGCCCGGGATGGACGACTCGGCCTCGCACGCGACCCCGGCCAGCTCGTGAACCCAATCGGCATCGACGTCGAAGGTGAACAATGACGGCACGGGAGGCTGCGGCGTGTGACCGAACGCGGCGGCGATCCGAGCGCCGGCCGGGACGCGGCTGCCACCCGTTGCAAGGAGCAGTCGGTGGCACTCGAAGGGGCCCTCGGCTGTCTGAATCTCGAAGCCGCTGGACGTCGCTTTAGCATTCAAGATGCCCGCCCGGGAGTGGAGGTGGACGCCCGCTTGCTCAGCAGCACCCAGGAGCAACTCGACGATGGTCTCCGAGCGGTTCGTCCGCGGAAAAATGCGGCCATCGGACTCGGTCTTCAGGTCAACTCCCCGCGACGTGAACCACTCGAGGGTATCGGAGACCCCGAAGTGGTGTAGCGGTCCGATGAGCGGTCGCTCTCCGCGGGGGTAGCGGGTGGAAAGCTGCCGCGCGTCGAGGCAAGCGTGAGTGACATTGCAGCGTCCGCCCCCAGACCGCGCCACTTTGGTCAAATAGTGAGCTGATTGCTCGAAGACGTGGACTTCCGCGCGCGGATTCGACTCCGCGCACGTGATGGCGGCAAAAAAACCAGCGGCTCCTCCACCCGCTATCGCGACAGTGGGGGGCTTCACGGAGTCCTCAGGACGCGTCGCGAATGTGGCTGACGGCGGTCGGTCGGTCGGAAAAAATCGGGTACGCGGTCTCGAATCCCGCGAGGTCGAAGATCCGCCGCACGTCGCCCTGGAGGGAGCAGACGGCCAACTGACCCCCTTGGCGGGCGAGTTTTTTCCCCACCATGAAGAGTTCGCGGAAACCAGCGGAGGCGGTGTATTCCAAATTTTTGAGATCGACGACGAGGTGCTTCATCCCTTCGACGTCGGTGATGGTCTGGAATTCGTGGTGCAATTCCTGCCAGTTGTCGGGTTCGATGCGTCCGGAGATCTCGAGGATGGTGACGTTGCCGTCTTGGGAGGTGAGGTATGAGGCCATAGCTGAGGACTCCGGCTTAGACGCTTGAGCAATGATCGCCAAGGAAAAGAATGTTGGCCGGACAACCTACGATGGCCTCCGAACGAGCGAAAAGCACCACGATGCGGGCAGGATGAAACAAAATCCGAGCAAAATAGGGGAAACCCCGATGGCGGAAGCGCTTGCCCAGACGTTATAACGGAAGACCTTGTTCATGCCGGTCGCCATCAATCGAAAAAAACCAATCCCGTCGAGGGAGATGAGGTACGTGCTGCTTGCCGACGACCACCCGGTCGTTCTGTCGGGCCTGCGTGGGCTGCTTGAGCAAGAGGCGGATCTATCGATCATCGGCACGGTCCGAACGACCAAGGAACTGTTTCTGACCTTGGAGGCGATTCGACCGTCCCTTTTGATTCTCGACCTGAGTCTGGGGAAAGCCGACGGACTCAACGTGCTCAAGTCCGTGCGAGCGGTGCACAGCGAGCTGCCCGTGTTGATCTTCACGATGCACGATGAACACGACTACGCCCGGCGAGTCGTGAGCGCCGGAGCGATGGGTTACTTAATGAAAGACAACGCGGCGGAGGAGCTGCACGCGGCGGTCCGAACCGTGCTGCGCGGGGATGTCTATCTTAGCGAAGCGGTGCGGGCGGGTCGCAGCGATAAGGAAGCGGCTGAGATCGGAGGCGGAGTGGACAACCTGACCGACCGAGAATTATCGATCTTTCGGATGATCGGAAGTGGGCTGCCGACCCGGGAGATCGCGGGGACTCTGCACTTGAGCGTCAAGACGATCGAGAAGCACCGCGAGAACATCAAGCGCAAGCTGGGTCTGGAAGGTGGGGCGAAGTTGGCTGCGGAAGCCGCGGTCTACGTCTGGCGCTCGGGCTCGGGACGGGACTCGAGCTGGTAGGCCGAGGAGGCCGGAGAATGACACTTCGTCGCCGCGCGAGGCGTGGGCTGTCTGGGTTGGATGGATCACGGGGCGCTTAGCGGGCACGGGTTTGATCTTCCTCCGGCGACATCTTGAAGGCCTCGTGACAATAGCCTCCTACGATGCGGCGGTGGCGGCCCGATTCGTTCGGATGCCGGTGCCCTGCGCGCGCGCGATTCGATCCGGCGGTCGCGCCCGGCGGGCAATAAGCGGTCGACAGTGAGCTGGGCGGGACCGAAGGCCCTGTTCGTTTTATCAGCTGGTCACTCTGGCGACGCCGCCCAGGCCGTGGGGGGGGCGCAGATCCTTCCGAGAGATTCACGAATTCTTCCAAGACGTCCAATGGCACCCCCCTAAAGGATAAGTCTGGCCGCCGGGCGCGAGGATCCGGTCCGGGGGAAGGTTGGGGCCGGGGATGGTACGGGCTCGGTGTGATGGTTTTGTTTTGCCTTCCGGTTGAAGAATCCTAGCTTACGGGGCATGGAATATTTTTGGCAGGCAGTGGAGCAACCCTTCACGTGGGGTTTGATCGCGGGACTTTTGGTAGCGGCGTTTTTCTGGTGGAATGGGATGACTTCAAAGGCGTCGGTCAAACGGGATCTCAAGCGGGTGAAGGCGGAGGCGCGGGAGTTGCAGGGGCACCTCAATACGACGATGAAGATCAGCGCATCTGGCAACGATCAGCTCCAGAAGGACCTCACCGCGCTGAAGGTTCAGAACGAAAATCTGCGCGTTTCGCTTTCGACATTGCAACAGAAGCCCGGTCGAGCGGAGATCCGGCACTTGCACATTCTCGAAGGCGCGGTGCGGCGGATGCGGGAGCAGGCTCCGGGATTTGCTTCGGTTTGGGAGCAGGCGGTGCGTCAGTCGACGGAGGACGAAGAGGCTGCGGAGAGCGGATTTTCGAAGCTCGTTCGGAAGGTGCTGCCGAGATCGGACACGGCGTCTGTGCGCGTCGGTGATGCGAGCAATCGGCTGACCGACAAGTCCGGCGAGTCCGAGCGGTCGGACGGGTAGGTCCGCCCCCCGATGGACAGGTCCCGCAGCCGGTGATATGATTTGAACGCCTGATTGGGTCGGCGCGTGTCGCGAGCGTGTGAAACGCTTGCTAGCAAGAACGGAGAGGCACTCTGGCTTGCCTCGGCTGCGCCTTGGTGAGGCGACTGCCAGCCGACTTGGCGATCAGATTGGCAGATCCAGAATCGGATCTCCAACGGCTTCGGGCGGCGCTGTCTGGCGGTCGGTAGCCCTTGCGGAAAAGGTGTTGGTAGCGTCTGGAGCCGCGTGATTCTGAAGGGGGGGTGCATGAATGATTCTTCCGCTGCCACGACCGCCGATTCCATCCGTCCCCGCTGCGCGACGCCTATTCGCCAAGGTAGGACCGACGGGTCGTGTCCCTCGATTTTGCTCGAGCAGGGTGTCGCTGGCGAAACCGTCGCCAACCAAGCGGGGAGCAGTCGGTTCGAGCCGCTGTCGGTCGAGGAGGAATTGCGGGCGCGATTCGGAGCGTTTCGTCGATGAGTTTGGGTTGCTGATTTAGTTTCGTTGCGTTGGTTGACAGGGTGGGGGGGCGCTGACATGGTGCGCGTCCTCAATTTTTCAAGGGGACTCTCGTTATGGATAAAATTAGAAACATCGCGATCATCGCGCACGTCGATCACGGCAAGACGACCTTGGTCGATCAGTTGCTCAAGCAGTCGGGGACCTTCCGCGCGAATCAGAAAGTGGACGAGAGGGTGATGGACTCGATGGATCTGGAGAAGGAAAAGGGGATCACGATCCGGTCGAAGAACGCCGCCTACCGTTGGCAGGACTACCACGTGAACATCGTTGACACGCCTGGCCACGCCGATTTTGGCGGGGAGGTGGAGCGGATCATGCAGATGGTCGATGGCGTTCTCTTGGTGGTGGACAGTTACGACGGACCGCAGGCGCAGACGAAATTTGTCCTCCGCAAGGCCCTCGATAACGGATTGCAGCCCATCGTGGTCATCAACAAGATCGACCGCGAGAATGCTCGTCCGCACAAGGTGCTCGACATGGTCTTCGAGCTGTTTCTCGAACTCGACGCGACGGATGAGCAGCTGGATTTCCCGCACATCTACGCGAGCGCAAAGGACGGAATCGCGAAGAACGAAATCGATCAGGAGAGCGACACCATGGAGCCGCTCTACGAAGCCATCGTGAAGCACATCCCTGCGCCGACCATCGAGGCGGAGGAACATTTTCAATTTCTCGTTTCCAATTTAGATTACAGCGACTACTTGGGGCGGATCGCTTACGGGCGGATCCGGAGTGGCTCGGTCAAGCAGGGCCAGCGCCTCACCTGCATCCACGTCGACGGGCAGCGCGAGCAGGGCAACATCACCGCGATCTTCAGCCACGAGGGTCTCGAGAAGGTGCAGATCGAAGAGGCCCACGCGGGCGACATCGTCGGTATCTCTGGGTTTGAGGACGTCTTCATCGGTGAAACGATCACCGGGAAAGAAGACCAGGAAGCGTTGCCATTTAACAAAATCGATCCGCCGACGATGACCATGGGCATCTGCGTGAACGACGGCCCGCTGGCGGGTCGCGAGGGAAAATTGCTCACCGCGCGGCAGATTCGCGACCGACTGATCAAGGAGACGCGGACAAACGTGTCGTTCCTCGTGAAAGACACCGAGCTGGCCGGTCAGTTCGAGGTGAGTGCGCGGGGCGAGATGCAGATCGCGATCCTCGTCGAGCAGATGCGGCGGGAGGGATTTGAGATTCTCGTGTCGCGGCCCGAGGTCATCTACGAACGGGACGAAGATGGGAAACTGCTCGAGCCGATGGAGACCCTCTACGTCGATGTCCCGACCGACGATCTGGGTGGGGTGCTGCAGTCGCTGGCGGGGCGTAAAGCCGAGATCCTCGACATGCAGCACAATCCGCACACGGTGCTCGTGCAGTCATTGATCCCGACACGGGGGTTGATCGGATTCGAGACGGATCTCATCAACGCCACGAAGGGCCACGGGACGATGAGCCATCTCTTCAAGGAGTATGGACCCCATAAGGGCGACATCCCGAGCCGGAACAACGGCGTTCTCGTTTCGATGGAGACGGGCGTGAGCACGGCCTATTCGTTGGAGACGATCTCGCAGCGCGGTCGGCTCTTCATCGGTCCGCAGGCTGAGATCTACGTCGGGATGATCATCGGTGAGAACGCCCGCCCGGACGACATGCCGGTGAACCCGTGCAAACCGAAGAAGTTGACGAACATGCGCAGCTCCGGCGACGGCAAGGGAATCCAACTCTCCCCACCCGTCCTCATGGGTCTCGAGCGGGCGTTGGAGTACATCGCTCCGGACGAATACGTCGAGGCGACGCCCAAATCCTTGCGGCTACGTAAGAAGATCTTGGACGCGACGGCGCGGAAGCGGGCTGTGGCCAAGGTGGCTGCGTAAGGGGCTAAGTGCGGCTCGCGGACGGCGTCGAAGCGTAAGCCCCCCTTGCCAGGGATGGCTCCTGCGGTGCTCGAACGAGGCCAGAAGATAGCTTGGCGTTGCGGGTGTCCCGAGGGTATCCTGCGATAAAACTATGTTGCCTCACCCTGCATTCATCCGACCGGCCGCCGTCGCCGTGGCGGCTATCCTGTTGGGTGGAGCGAGTGCTGTGTGGGCGTGGGTCCCCACAGGAGATGTCTGGCTAGTCCCAGAGGTTGAGATCGAGACTGACCTCGGGACTCGAGAAGATCTGGGAGAATCGCCCGGACCCTTGTCCGATGGGAAGGCCAGCTTTGATGAGGTGTTTGTCGAGGCGGCGGGGATCTGGAACGCGGTCCTCGGGAGGCCGCGAATGATCGTGGTGGGCCGTCCTGGTCTCGAACCCGTCGACGGCGACATTAAGAATCAAGTGTTTTTCAGCGACACGATCTACGGGGTGCCCTTTGGGGATGTGGCGGCGGTGACCGTTGGATTTACGTACCAAGCGGCTCCGGGCGACACTGGCCCGCTTGAAACGGCGGAGAGAGATATCATTTTCAACACGAGTTTGGAGTGGGATTCCTACCGTGGTGCATTGGTCGCAGACTCGACCGGCGAACGTTACCTTCAGGATTTCCGTCGGATTGCGATTCACGAGCTAGGACACCTGCTTGGGCTTGACCATCCGAACGAAGCGGTGCCGCAGCAAACGGTGGCAGCGATCATGAATTCGGGAGGCACTGAGACGGTGGACAATCTCGAGGCGGATGACATCGAGGGTGCCAAAGCGATCTACCGGGACGTGGTCCTGATCGATCCACTCACCGCGGGAGGAGTCGGCGACGGGAGGGACGACTTCGACGCGCCGACGATCCAACTGGCGAACCGCAAGCAACGGCGAATTCGAACGCGGCGCCGCTCGGTGGTGTTTTCGGGCACCCAAGGCGGCGGCGTGAAGGTCGCTCTGCAGAACAGGCGGACGGGGACGACCAAGTTTTTCCGCTCGGCGGCGGATGGATCCTGGCGAGGTCGGATGAAGCTCGAAGAGGGGCGGAATAAATTTATCCTCGCAGTGGTCAACGAGGACGGATTCGCGCTTGCCTTCACGAAGGCTGTGGCGATTCGAAGAGACCGGAGAGCAAAGAGGTAGGTCGGCCGTGGGGCGGGGGAAGACACGGGTCCCGGTCGCCGGGTCGCCGAGCGGATTGACCAGCAATCCATTCGGATCGATGAACCTCGATGGTTTGCCCGCTGGGCCAGCTGATTCACCCGCCGTCCCGGCGTCCACGGAGTCCGTGAAGGGCCGCGTGGTCCTGCGGCGTGAAAAGTCCCGCCGGGGGGGGAAGACGGTGGTCGTGGCGAGTGGATTCGACGCCCGGATCTCGGTCCAAGAATTAGACGATCTGGCACGAAAGGCACGGCAGGACTGCGGGTGCGGTGGAACGCGCCGAGATCGGGAGGTGGAGATGCAGGGAGACATCGCACATCGAGTGCGGGCTTTTTTTGAAAAACTTGGGTTCCGAGTTGCGGGGGAGGGCTGAGTGGTTCCCGGGTGCGATGGTGCGATGGTGCGATGGTCCGAGGCTTCGAGAAAAATGACCGGTAGCGAGCCGCTCGAATGAGAGTAGGTTAGAGCGGCATGAGTAGATTCTGGACCCCCGTGACGCTGGTGATCGCATTGGCCGGACTGCTTCGAGCGACGTCCTTGATTCCGATGACGTTTGACAACCAAGTCGAGGACGCAGCGGAGATCTTCCTCGCACGCGTGGACGGCATTGATTCCGAATGGCGGGAGTCCGAGCGGGGACGAGTCATTTTTTCGACGGTCACTTTCGCCGTCTTGGAGCGATACAAGGGAGCCGACAAAGATGTCGTGAAGCTGGAATTTCTCGGCGGGACCATCGGTGATGAGAAGATGGTCGTGGAGGGCATCCCAACGTTTCGCGTCGGCGAAGAGGCGGTGCTGTTCGTGTCGGGTGACCGGACGCGGGCCTGTCCGGTAGTCGGATGGTCTCGGGGGAAGCTCGACGTCGAACGAGACGCAAACGGACGGGGCGTGGTGAGGTTGAGTTCACAAGGTCAAATCGCCGTGAACGCAGCACGAACGCGGCAAATTCTCCGGTCGGATGATCGCATGGCGCTCGGTGAGTTTGGGGATTTGGTGAAGCGGCGAGTTTTGGAGTCGAAGGCGGCAAGATGAGGCGCAGGGGGTGTCGTGAAGGTGGGCTTGCGCTGCTGATGCTGAGCGGCGCTCTGACCGCCGATGCGTTCCAGATCTCGGGAGATTCTTGGCCCGGTCCAGCGATTACGATGGAGCTGCAGCTTGGGCCGACCTCGGGGCCGCTGCTGGACGGGAGCGCCGATTGGGGCGTCGTCGCTGAGGGCGCTTTGGCGACCTGGAATCGCTACATCGCCTCCGCGCAATTCCGCGTTGTCCGTGATTCAACCGCTCCAATCCTGTTTCGGAATGCTTTCAACAACGTGTACTTCGATACGCAGGTCGATGGAGGTGGGTTTGGTGGTGCTGTAGCGGTGACAATCTTCCGCACGCGGAACTCGCAGATCGTCGAAGCGGACGTTGTGTTTAATTCCAACCTCGACTTCAATTCCTACCGAGGCCCGCTGACGCGCTCGACAAACGGAACTACGCTTTACGATCTCCGCCGGGTAGCGCTGCACGAGTTCGGCCACGTATTGGGATTGGACCATCCCGATCAGGCGGGACAAAATGTAGCGGCTCTCATGAATAGCCGCGTTTCGAACGTCGACGATCTGTTGAGAGACGACATCGCGGGGGGGCAGGCGATTTACGGTGTCGGGGCGGACAGCGGCTCGCGGGAATCGTCGGATCTCATCGGTCAGGTCATCAAACCGTCGGGCCGAAGGGCAATCACTCAGAACCGGCGATTCACGGTGCGCGGCGTTGCCAACCGCTCCTTGGGAGCGAAGCGCGTAGTATTGGAGAACAATCGCTTCCGCCGGGAGAAGTTCCGTGCGATGGGTTTGTCCAATTGGCGGGCGAAGGTAGACTTAAGGCGGGGGCGGAATCGCATCAAGGTCTTCGTCGAAGGGAAAAACGGAGAACGGACCCGCGTGAGATCGGTCATCGTGCTCCGGCGGGCGCGGCGCTAGTCAGGGACGCGGCGAGTCGGGGTGTCATCACGCGGTGGCCGGAACTGCATGGGGGGGGTGATCGCAGACTTCGTTGCTCAACTCAACATGGACCCTTCATCTCCACTTTGCGGAGTCGACCTGCGGCGAAGCCCCGGCCCAAGGTGGCCACGAAACTCGACGACGATCGTCTTCGAGTTTCGTAATGACTCCTTTGGGCGGTGCGGCTCTCTCGCCGCAGGTTTTGCATTTGATGCGCCGTCTCGTCCGTCCAGCGCGAAGGTTCCCTGTTCGATTCGCTTCCCGAATCGACGTAAGGCCGAAGCGGTCTGAGGCGCTGCTGGCCCCCAGCGCCGCCCGGCTCGAGTGCTTTCGCGCCGTAACCCGGTCGGCTGGGCCGATAGTAATTTGTTTGATCTGACGGATTCGGGCAGATCAAGTTGGGGCAACGCGACCGTTGGAGCGTCGCGTTCGCTCTGGTATTCATCCCTCAATGCGCGGGTCTTATTCTCAAGTTGTCTGGAGGGTCCCGTTCTGTGCACGGATGGCCAGGGGCGGCAGCTTGGGAACATTTACGATGAACGATGTACGGATTACGAATTGCGGGTGATGGATTGGAGTAAAATGGGATATCTCCGGTGCGCGGTGGTGGCACCGGAGCTTCGGGTAGGAGACGTGTCGTTCAACGTCGACGCGACGATCGCGGCGATGCGGGGTATGGGAAGGGAGGGCGTCGCGCTGGCGGTTTTTCCCGAGTTGGGACTCACCGGATACACCTGCGCGGATCTATTTTATCAGGCTAATCTCTTGGAAGCCGCGCTGACCGGAGTGGAGAGCATCGCCGCGGCGGCGGCGGAGACTGGGGTGGCAGTGGTGCTCGGTTTGCCGATGGTGGCAGGCTCGCGGTTGTACAATTGCGCAGCGGTGGTGACGCCCGATGGTTTGGCGGGGATTGTGCCGAAGACATCGTTGCCGACCACGGGGGAATTTTACGAAGAGCGTTGGTTCGCGCGGGCCGAGACGCTGTTGGTCGAGGAGGTTCTGGTCGGGGATCGATTGATTCCGATCGGGTGCGATCTCATCTTCGCCGATCCCGCCGACGCTCGGATCCGACTGGGCATCGAGCTGTGTGAGGATCTGTGGGGCGCGGAACCGCTGAGCGGACCCCTGGTCACGGCGGGTGCGACCCTCGTCGCTAATCCGTCGGCGAGTAACGAGATCCTGGGAAAGGCCGATTACCGGCGTGAGTTGGTGCGCCAACAAAGCGCGCGGTGCCTAGCGGGTTACCTCTACGCATCGGCGGGACCGGGCGAGTCGTCCACTGACGTCGTCTACTCCGGGCACGGTCTCATTGCGGAGTGCGGAGTCATCCTAGCAGAAACGGAACGGTTTCAGTTTCGGACCACGTGGAGTGTCGCCGACGTAGACCTCGACCGGCTCCAAGGTGATCGCCTGACGAACGGAACCTTCGCGGCTTCGGCGGCAGGCGACGATTGGCGGTTTGTACCGGTGCGATTCGGCGTCAATTCTGAAGCAATGAGCGGACTGACCCCTCGGCGGTTGGTGGCGCGGACGCCTTTTATCCCCGGGGACGAAGCGGGGCGGGCGGCGAATTGCCGGGAGATCTTTGCCATTCAATCGACGGGGCTGGCCCGCAGGATGCGGCACGTCGGGGCTGCTTCGGCCGTGATCGGCGTGTCGGGGGGCTTGGATTCGACGTTGGCGCTATTGGTCACGATGCGGGCGTTGGAGACCTCGGGAAAAGACGCTTCGGCGGTCGAAGCGCTGGTGATGCCAGGACCGGGGAAGCTCGGACCGCACCCAGAGCAACGCCGAGAAGCTGGCCCGGGCGCTGGGCGCATCCGTGCGAGTCATCCCGATTGGCGAGGCAGTCGAACAGCACCTTCGGGCGATCGGGCACGCGGACGGGCTGCACGACGCGACGTATGAGAACGTGCAGGCTCGCGAGCGGACGCAATTGCTGATGAGTGTAGCGAATCAGACGGGCGGATTGGTTGTCGGGACGGGGGATCTCTCGGAGCTGGCCTTGGGCTGGTGTACTTACAACGGCGATCAGATGTCGATGTATCACGTCAATGCCGGGGTCCCGAAGACCCTGGTGCGGCATCTTATCGAATGGTGTGCGGAAGAAGAATTTTGCGGCGATGTGGGGGGGCTTCTCCGCGACATCGTGGCGACGCCAATCTCGCCCGAACTGGTGCCGACGTCTGGTGGGATGCAAGACACGGAAGCGGAGATCGGTCCCTACGTGCTGCACGACTTCTTCCTTTATCACGTCGTTCGGCTGAGGGAGCGCCCGGCGAAGATCTTTGCGCTGGCTTGCGGCGTGTTTGACGAGGAGTTCTCGCCCGACGAGATCCGGGCGAATTTGCGGACGTTTTACCGGCGATTTTTTCAGAATCAATTCAAGCGCTCGGCCATGCCGGATGGACCGAAAGTCGGGACGGTGGCGCTCTCGCCGCGGGGCGATTGGCGCATGCCAAGCGACGCAAGTGCGGAATTGTGGCTGGCAGAGGTCGACGCGTTGTGAGGAACTCGGACCAAGTGAACGAACGAAAAAGCTCGAGACCTTGAGGGCGCAGTTGATTTTGGATTTTGGATTTTCCGGCGGAGGACGTTACGTCCGCAAAGTTGTATGAGTCTGGAGAGTGAACACCACGTCGTCAGGACGTTTGGCGCGGAGAGCACGGTCTCGTCTCCGTCGAAGTTCTTTGGGGAGATGTGGACCGATCTGCTCCAAAGTCGCCAGTTGGCCGGGATGCTGGCCTACCGGGATCTCAAGGCCCAGTTCCGACAATCGTTCCTGGGCTGGTTTTGGCTGATCATCCCGCCGGTGATGTGGACGGTCGGGATGACGGTGCTGCGGCGCAACAATCTGGCCGATCTCGGGAAAACCGACATCTACTACCCGGCCTTCGTGCTGATCAGCATGTCGATGTGGCAGATGTTTCAGGCGGCGTTGAAGGGGCCGATGATGGCAATGAACCTCAACAAGGGAATTCTCACCAAGGTGCGCTTTCCGCGGGAAGCGATCATCCTCGCGGACGTGATGAAGTTGGGGGTCGAGATCGTCGTTTACCTTTTGCTGATCATCGCGGCGTTCTTCGTTTACCACATCCCCCTTGGCTGGACGGTGCTGTTGTTTCCGTTTGCCTACCTGATGCTGGTGATGCTGGGGACGATGATCGGGCTGCTGCTCGCGCCCATCGGACTGCTCTACCGGGACATCGGGGCCATGCTGCCCTACCTGATGATGGCGGGTCTGGTGATCACTCCGGTGATCTTCCCCATGCCTTCGCCGGACAACGACGGGTGGTTCGCCACGGTGGTGCGCTCGAATCCGGTGACGCCGGTGCTGGTGACGGCGCGGGAACTGGCGACAAGCCAGCCGCTGACGATGTTGCCGCAGTTTGCGGTGATGATCGTGGTGATCGTGGTGGGATTGGTTCTCGCGATGGCGCTGCTGCGCGCGGCGACTCCGCAGATCGTGGAACGGTGGAGCTCGTAGGGCTTTAATTTCGAGATAATGACGGATTTGGACGAAAACAATTTCGACGACGACGACGACTGGGACGACGAGGATGCCCCGGCGCGGGCGTTGCCCGGCGGGCCGCCGTGCATCGAGGTCTCGGGGGTGTCGAAGCGGTTCTGCCGTGATCTGAAGCGCTCGCTCTACTACGGCGTGCAGGACATCGGGCGGGAAATCGTTGGAATTCCGCCGCGGGTCGGCGAGCTGAAGAAGAACGAATTCTGGGCGCTGCGGGACATCGGTTTCGAGTTGCCGCGCGGGATGGCGATGGGGCTCGTGGGGACGAACGGCAGCGGGAAGACGACGCTCATGCGGATCATGGCCGGCATCATCAAGCCGACGACGGGTTCGGTGACGGTGCGGGGTCGGTTGGCTCCGCTGCTGGCCCTCGGAGCGGGGTTCAACTCGATCCTCACGGGGCGGGAAAACATTTACACCAACATGTCGATCCTCGGACTGACCAAGGAGGAGATCGACGCGAAGTTCGACCAGGTGGTCGAATATTCCGAGATCGGCTACGCGCTCGACGCGCCGGTGCAGACCTACAGTTCGGGGATGACGGCGCGGCTGGGATTCGCGTGCGCGATCCACACGCAGCCCGACATCCTGCTCATGGACGAGGTGCTCGCGGTGGGAGACATGCAATTCCGCGAGAAGTGCATCAAGACCCTGCAGGATCTGCGGAATGCGGGGACGTCGTTCATCATTGTCCACCATTTCCCCGACATCCTGCTGGCGGTGTGCGATCTGGCGTTCTACGTGTCCGAGGGGAAGGCCGTCCAATTCGGGAAAGCCACCGAAGTCCTCGAGCGCTACGAAGAGGAGCTGCATTCCAAGCGGAAGGGCAGCACGCAGCGGCAGTCCTCGGATGAACTGGGCGTGACGGCGGATCCGGTGATCGAGAGCGAGAAGGCGAACGTCGCGTCGGTCGACTTCTTCAACGACGACGCGCCCGAGGGCGCGGACGAGATCGAACCCCGGATCTACAACGAGAAGTCATCCGAGATTCTGATCGTCGTCAAAGTCGACGATCGGGTCGATTTGATGAATCTCGCCTTGCAGGTGATGAAGCTGCCGACGCTGGAGACGATGGCGCAATCGATGACCGAGCAGCAGGTGCTCAAGATGACGACCAAGAAGGATTGCTCGCGCATCGTCGAGGTCCGAAAGGGCGAATACGAAGTGCGGGTGAAATTTCCCTGGCTCGGCCTGCTTCCCGGTCTCTACCAGACCCGGGTGTCGATTTATTCCCGCAAGACGCTGTTGGCGCGGCGGCGCGGGAAGCGGTTTCGGGTCGTCTCGGAGCGCAAGGGCGGATTCGACGGGAAATTTTATCAGCCTCGCGAGTGGGATCTGGGCATCGAGACCGGGACGAGGGAGCGCGGGGCGGCCAAGCGGCGGAAGAAAAAATTGGAAGAGCAAGCCGCCGCAGAAAGCGAAAATCCCTCATGACCGGGACGCCGAGTAAGCCGGAACCCGGCGCGCCGCCGCCGTTGGGATTGATGCGGCGCGCGAACAAGTGGGCGAACACGCGCTTCGATTGGACGTGCCAGAATTGCCTGAACCAGTTCCCGCGGCGCATGGGCAATCTGCGGCAATACCCGGCCCAGCCCATCGTTCCGGAACCGCTCGACCTGACCGAATCGACGGGACGTTACCCCTCGATCTCGATCGTGACGCCGACCTTCAATCAGGCGAACTTCATCGAGCGGACGATCCGCAGCGTGATGGATCAGGCCTACCCGCGGCTGCATTACGCGGTCTGCGACGGCGCGTCGACCGACTCCACCGTCGAGGTGATCAAGCCGTTGGCCGAGGAATATCGGTTCCAATGGAAATCCGAGAACGACAGCGGTCAGGCCGATGCGATCAATAAGGCCTTCTCGATGGTCGACGGTGAGATCATGGGCTGGCTCAATTCCGACGATTTGTTCATGCCGCGAGCTCTGCTCTACGTCGGGAGTTACTTCGACCGGCATCCGGAGGTGGACGTGGTCTACGGGCACCGGATCTCTGGTGAACGAGCACGACGAGGAGATCGGGCGGTGGGTGACGCCGCCTTATCGCGAGGAGGCGCTCACGTATTTCGACTACGTGCCGCAGGAGACGTTGTTCTGGAGGCGCGGGATCTGGGAGAAGGTCGGCGGGGCTTTGAACGTGGATTTCCACTTTGCGCTCGATTGGGATTTGCTCCAGCGGTTTCGCGACGCCGGGGCCAACATCGTGCGGGTGCCGCGTTTTCTCGGATGCTTCCGGGTGCACTCCGAGCAGAAGACTTCGGCGAAGATGGCGGACGTGGGAAAGACGGAGATGTCTTGGCTCCGACCGGATTTCGCGGCGGATCCCGAACGTCGGCGGCGGATGACGCGCCTTTATTACGCCGAGCAGTTTCGCTCGCAGCTGAGCCGGTTTTTGATGATGGGTGGCGTGAGAAAGGAGTGGCTGTGAGCGGTGGGGCAACGAAAGGGGCGCAGGTGGTCGTCGAGCCGGCGTTCGTGTTTCACCAGTTGCCGGGGTGCGGTTCGAGGGAAATGGTGGAGTTCATCTACTCGAATTTCGCGGTTGTCCACGACGAGCCAGACGCGACCGGCGGGGCTCCGGAGGCGGGTGAGCCCGTGCGGCCGGTCGATCCGGCCTGGTTGTCGGCGGCGAAGCTCTTCCTCTTTCGGTCGCACTTCCGGCCGGGTGCGGTGTTCATCGAGAAGCTGTATCCCGAATTTTTCGCGGACGACCGCTTCGAGACGATTCTGTTCGTCGACGAGCCGTTGCGGTTGGCGGCGGTCACGTATCTGCACGTCTCGCGCCGGGGCGATCCGGCCTGCCCGGCGACGTTCGGGAAATTTCTGCGCACGCGCCGCAACCCGATGGCCTGGTATCTCGGGGTGACGGCGCAGACGTTCGAAGCCGCGCTGGATCGCTATTCGTTCGTCGGCGTGAACGAGCGGAAAGCCGAGAGCATGCGGGGACTTTTTCGCGTCCTGCGCGAGGCGATCGACGGCGCGAACGAGACGCCGAACGTCCGACGAACCGAGTATCAGCTCCGCCGCTGGAGCGCCGCGCCACCCGAGCCGGATCGCGAGGTCGAGATCGAGAAATTGATGAACTCGGCCGGCTTCCTGGATCGGTTTCTGTTCAATCGGCGGAACTCACTGGACGCGCGGATCCACCACGCGGCGTCGAAACGCTTGGAGGCAGGGGCGGTATGAGCGATCCGAGCGAAATGGAGCCGGTGATCGTCTTCAACCACATCCCGAAATGTTACGGCACGAGCATGCGGAAGTATTTCCGGCAGTTCACGACGCCGCATCCGGACTACGTTGCAACGTTCGACAGCAACGAGAATTTCGACGACCTCCCCTACGATCCACGCACGCTGTGCGCGGAGGATTTCCTGCTTGGGCACTTCAACAGCCCGGGCAAACATCTGGTCGACCGTTATCCGGAGACGCTGAGCAATCCGCGGTTCCGGCTGTTCACGTTTCTGCGCGAGCCGCTCGAGATGCAGACGTCGCTCTTCTATTACACGCTCCGCAAGAAGCCGCACGTGGCGGAGAAGAACCCGGATCGCTTCGCGTCGCTGGAAGCTTATCTGCGAAAGACCCACAACTCGATGGCGGCGAGCTTTCCGTGCACGACGGAGAATTACCTCAAGGTGCTGGGAAGGTATTTCTTCGTGGGCGTCGCGGATCAGGTCGAATTGTCGATGAAGATTCTGGTCGACCGGGTGGCGACGATTTTCGACGAGGCGGCCCCGACTCGGAGCGTCGAACGGGTCCGGATGGGACTGGCGGCCGTGCGCGAGCAGGGATTGCCGCACGAGAACAAGTCGGCGCGCGACCAGCAGCAGCAGGCGCTGTCGGAGGAGACGCTGGCGATTTTTCGCGAGCGGAATCAGCTGGATTACGCGCTCTACGATCACGCGGTGAGCGCGCTGGAGAAGGCGGGGACGGCGTGAGCTGGCCTCGATTCGTTTTTGATCTGTCATTCCAAACGTAGTGAAGAGCCAGAGATTGCCTTTTTAAAAACGAATCCGAAATGAAAGGCTGCCTCGCTCGGCTCTTCGCTTCGCTCAGGATGACAGAATTGGATGGATGCGCTGACGCGCCCGGTCCCGGAGGGCTTAAGTAGCAATTTTATGGAAAAGACATACTACATCTACCAGCACGTGCCGAAGTGCGCGGGGCAGTCATTTCGTGAGGTTTTTCGGGGGCTTGGCCTCGATCTGATTTTGGAGAAGCCACCCGGAAAGGCGAACGCGGAGCGATGGGAGGAATTCATGCGGGCCAAGGTCGATCTGGCGACGTTGCCGACGGATACGATGATCTGCGGTCACCTGATCCACGACGGCATCCGGCCGCGCGAGCGTTACGCGGAGGAAATCGCGCGGGGCAACGTGCGGATCGTGACGTTGCTGCGGGATCCGATGGAGCGGGCGATCTCGGCGTACTTTTACCGTCAGAGGCAGGGCAAAGACGTCGTTCCGACCGTCGAGGATCATCTACGGAAGATGAAGAACCCGATGTCCCATCACCTGGGATTCTACGAGTTCGACGGCGAGATGCGCGGGTTTCTGGAGACGTATTTCTTCGTCGCGGTGTCCGAATATTTGCAGGCCTCGGTGAACTTGGTCGCGAAGTTGATGGAGCGCGAGCCGGTCGAGGTGCCGCGGATCAACGCGACGGCGCGCAAGCCCTACGAGGTGTCCGACGAGATGCGCGGGATCTTCCGCGCTCAGAACGAACTGGACTACGAAATGTATCACGACGCGATCGCGCTGCTCGGCGAACGGCATCGGACCGTGTTGGGCGAGCCCTTGGTGAAGTAGGTTTGGAGGGTTTTCTCCGTCGTTTTGACCAGGTGAAGGACCAGGAATCGGCGGGGACGGTCTTCGTTCGGGTGCCGGGGGTGTCGGCGTTGGCGCTGGGTCACCTCCTGCGGGCGGTTTTCTGCTGCCGCGAGGATCTGCCGGGGGATCTGGCGGCGAAGGATCCGGTGACTGTGCCGGAGGGGTTGATTGATGCTGGGACCGCGCTCTGCGGGCATTTTGGTGGGAAGCGGGCTGAATCCTATCGACGCCTGTTTCGTAATCGGGCGGCATTTCGGGTGACGGCGATCGCTGAGCCGCTTGCCGTGCAGTGCGTGGTGTATCGCCATCTGGTGGCGGCGCAACCCGGTCTGATGGAACGGCGACCGGGTGTGTTCGGGTCGCTCGATGCGTTCCTGAATTCGCGGCGCGACGAGTTGACGCGTGAGTTGGCGCGGGTGCTGGGTAGGCGGCGGGTCGGGGTCGAGGATTTCGACGTGGTCGTGGTCGAAGAGCGGATGGAGGAGTCGCTGCGGGCCTTCGCGTTGGCGGCGGGACATTGGGCGTCGTCCGAGCGGGTGAAGGCCCTGCTGCGGGCGGCGACCCGGTTCGGGGGCTCGCTGGTCGAGGAGTTCGGCGGATGCCCTCGCGCGGATTCGCCGAGCCCGACGGTGGCGGAGGCTTTTCGACGGCAGAACCGGGAGGACTACGCGCTTTATGATCGGGCGATTGCCAACCTGGCGGGTCCGAGAGCGGGGCGGCGGGCGGACCGGGGGCTGATTCTGCGACGGTGGCGGGTGGCCGCGCCGGACCGGGGGCCGGTGTTTGTTTTCAATCATTTGCCAAAGTCCTACGGCACGAGCCTCCGACAATTCTTCGGGCGGGTCTTCGGGATGGCCGAGGACCACACGGAGTTCTTGGGGGAGGCCGGTGTCGTCGATGATCTCCCGTTCGCGACCGAGCGGCTGACGGCGGACTCGCTGCTCTGCGGGCATTTCACGCACGGGGCGTTTTTGTTGCCGCGGCGGTATCCGGGCGTTTGGGCCGACGCGGAGCGGTTTCAGCTCTTCACGTTCGTGCGGGATCCGCTGGCGACGGCGGTTTCGAATTTTCACCACGTCCGGCGACACGACGCGGCGGCGGTGGCGCGGGAGCCGGGCCTTTACGAGTCGGTCGGGAGTTACCTCGCAGCGCTGCAAAACCCGATTGCGAAGCGGCTCGGGTGCGACGCCGGGTCGGTGGATGCGGTCCTGGGGCGCTACTTTTTCGTCGGCTCCGCGGAGGATCACGTGGCGGGGTTGCCGATCCTGCTGAATCGGATGCGGGGCGTGCTGGACGGAGCGGCGCCGAGCGCTTCGGTGGCTCGGGCGCGAGCGGCCATCAAGTGGTTGGCGGGCCAGCCGCTGGAGCGGACGAACGCCCGGTCGGCGAGCGACGGAGACGAGGTGCCGGGGGCGGTCGCGGCGGAATTTCAGCGGGTGAACGCGCTCGATTACGAGATTTATCGCCGGGCCCGCGAGACGACGGAAAAGGCAAGTGCTTGAAAAACGGATGGGGGTTTCGCATTAAATGCGGCCCGCAGGAAATACTATGAGTCATTTAGACACCCTCAACGACCGGGCGGCGAAGCTGCGCGTGCAGCTCAACGACCTCGTCAAGGCCGATCGGCCGGAGCCGCGCTACGATCCGGCGGCGGGATTGCCGGATTGGGAATTCGAGCGGGCGAAGCTGATCAATTCGCTCGAAGTCGATCTCATGGTCACGCACGTCGAGGTGAACGACCTGCACGGGACGGGCATCCTGATCAAACGGATGTTCCCGGATTGGCGGAAGATCATGCACGTCTGGACGTGCCAGGCGTATCCGGTGAACGATTTCGGGATCGTCCAAATGTTCCTGAGCGGCTGGAAGGCGAGCCGCTACCGGATGTATTCGAGTGGTCTGGAGGCGCTGAGACCCTATCAGATCCGGCGGGTGATGTGCGTGCCCTTCAGCGTCGAGGACGTGTATCTGGCGATGTCGGTGGCGGACACGCGCGGCGTGCCGTTGATGATCTACATCATGGACGACCAGAATCTGGCGAATCGCCGGATTCCGGATCACGTGTTGCGCGAGGCCTTCGAGAAGGCGGACGTGGTGTTCGTCATCTCGCCGGAGATGCGGGATGCCTACGAGACGAAATTCGGGATCAAGACGTTCATCCTGCCGCCGGTCGTGCGGGCGCGTGACTTGGTGACCGAGCCGATCCCGTCCGACCGGATCGAGCACGGGAAGACGGGGGTGCTGATGGGGAACATCTGGAACAAGACGTGGCTGGACGAGATCCGGCACGTGATCCGCGACTCCGGGGTGACGATTCATTGGTACGGGAATGCCGGGAAGTTCGTGGACTTCGACGAAGCCGAATTGGAGAGGGACGGCATTGTCTTCAAGGGGGCGCTGCCGGAGGATCGGATCTGCGCGGAGATCCGAAAATACGCGTTCGGCGTGTTGCCGTCGTCGCCGGACGATCAGGAGGATTGGCTGGCGAAATACAGCATCCCAACGCGCTTGGTGACGAGCGTGGCGGCGGGGAATCTGCCGATGATCGTGATCGGGAGCGAGCAGTCGGCGTCGAGCCAGTGCGTGCGGCGGTTCGATTTCGGCCGGATCTGCCCGTATGACGCGAAGGCGTTTGCGGCGGCCGTCGAGGACATCAACGGGGCGGATCGTCAGCGGGAAATTCGCGGCAACGCGGCGGCGGCGGCGAAGTTGTTTTCGGACGAGGGGATCGACGAATGGCTTTGGAAAAGTCTGGAGGGAAAAGCGCCGGCGGACGATCGGTTCGAGCGGGCGTTTGCGCCGATGGAGGGGAGTGGGAGCGTGTGGATGGAGCAGTCCGCCCCGGCGGACATCTACCATGGGCTGCACGAGTCTTATTTCCCCTACCGGCGGTTGGCGAACCTCGGCTACCGGCCGGATTTCTTCGTCGACGTGGGCGCATCGAACGGAGTATTTTCGGACCTGATCTCGCGAGTTTTTCCGGACACACGTCAGATCCTCGTCGAGCCGCTGGCACAGATCTACCGCGAGAAGAATTCGTGGTTCTTCGACAAACACCCAGAGTTCGAGGTGCTGGAGGTCGCGATGGGCGACGAGCCCGGGCAGGTAACGTTTCACGTCTCCGACGATCTGTTCAACAGCAGTCTCATCGCGGGAAGCGTGCCCGCGGGAGGACGTCCGCTGGACGTGCCCATCGAGACTCTGGACACGATCTCGGAGAAGCTGTCGATCCAGGGTCGCGGCTTGATTAAGGTCGACGTCCAATGCGCAGAGCACCGGGTGCTGGCGGGAGGCGCGAAATTTTTGGAGCAGGTCGACGGAATCTTGCTCGAGTTGACGCTGAACCGAATCGCTCCGGAGGCGAGAATCTTCAGCGAGATGCTGGCGTTGTTGGATTCGCTGGGATTCCGCTACTTTGACGAGTGCGGGGGATGGCGGTCGCCGCGCGACGGTCGACTCGAGCAAAAAGACGTGTTGTTCCTACGCAAGGGGCTCTTGGAGGGAGGAGAATAAGACGATGTTGGAAGTAATCACGAGACCGCTCAAGCGGCTGCGAAAGTTGGCGGATTACGCGGCGGATCTGCTGGAGAAAATCCGCAAGATCAACGCGCTGGATCTGCACTTCGAAAACCAGAACGCGATTCTTTTCGGCACGACCGAGATTGTGCGGCGACTGGCCGAGTTCGAGAAATTGCGGCTGGAGCTTCAGAAATCAAATCAGTTGATGAACGTGACCGCGGCGGAGCTGGCGGCGTTTAACGACACGAGCGAGAAA
>CAWDOJ010000009.1:0-81191 GCA_963803825.1 uncultured Verrucomicrobiae bacterium
CGCCGCTCCTTGAAATGTCGCTTTTCTGAGGCTTGCGGTGGTTGACCGATTTGAGCTAGCTCGTTGGGTGATGATTCGTAGATGGACATTTTCTGGCGCTTTGACGATTTTGGGATTCGCGGCGGGTTCGGCGTCGGGTGACACGATTGGTTTTTTCTACGCGCTGGACGGGGACGTGGCGGCTCTACGTGCGGAGGCCGGGGGGAGCGGTGGGCGGACGGTGAAGGTCGGTGGTTCTTCGGTGGAACTTCTCGACTTGGGCGATCATCGGGTGGTGGCGGCGAAGATGGGGGCGGGGGCCGTGACGACGGCGGTGACGGTGCAGGGGGTGCTGAGGAAGTATCCGTGCGATCTGGTGATTTCGGTCGGACCCGTCGGGGCCTTGGATGCGAAGGCGAAAGTGGGGGAGTGGTTTCGCGTGGAGCGGGTGGTGGCTTATCAGCGGGGGACGGAGGACGGGAGTGGCTTTTCGCTGGCGCGGGCGGCGACGTTCGAGCTGGCGGTGCCGGAGCGGGTGACTGGGCTGGGGGATTTGCCGCGGCTGGCGGTGGCAAGTGGGGAAATTTTCAGCGCTTCGGATTCGTTTCGCGATGGGTTGCGGGAGCGGACCGGGGCGGGGGCGATTGACATGAATCTCTTTGGCCTCGTCGTGGCGTGCGGCGCGAATGAGGTGCCGATGGTGGCTCTTCGGGTGGTGAGCGATCGGGCCGGGGATGACGCGGGGGCAGAGTTCGGGCGTTTCTCGCGCGAGTACGACGGCGAGGGGGGGCGGTTGGCCGCAGGGGTGATTCGGGGGTTGGCGAAGAATCCGGAGCGGCCGGGGAGTTACGAAGGGTTGCGGGAGGTGCTGGGGGAAACGGAAGAGTGACGCTTCGCATGCGGGGTGGGGTGCTCGGCAGGATGCCTTGCCCAACAGGCTGGAAGCCTGTGCTCCCGCCTTGAAAGATCAGAACAGAACGGGTTGGCCTTCGGTGAGGATGTGGATGTTTTGGAGGATGCCGGCCTTTTGGGCGGCTTCGCAGAGGCGTTCGGGGGGTTCGGTGGGGGGTTCGTAGCTGAGGCGGAAGGTGCCGTAGTGCATCGGGATCAAGGTGCGGGCGCGGAGTTCTTGGAAGGCGGAGACGGCTTGCTCGGGGTTCATGTGGACGTCGCGTTTGCTGGGGGCCTCGTAGGCTCCGATGGGGAGGAGGGCGATCTCGACGTCGTGGCGGTCGGCAATTTTTTCGAAAAATCCCGGGACGTAGGCGCTGTCGCCAGCGTGGAGGATCGAGCGACCACCGACTTCGATGAGGAAGCCGCCGAAGCCTCGGTGGACGTCGTGCAGCATGCGCGCGCCCCAATGGTACGCGGGCGTCATGGTGACGCGGACGTCTTCGTGCTCGATGGATGCGCCGACGGGGAGCTCGTGGACAACGTGGAAGCCGAGATTTTTGACCAGACCGCCGACGTTCTCGGGAACGACGATGGGTTGCTGGTCGGCGACGGCGCGGAGGGTCTTTCTGTCGAGGTGGTCGAAGTGGGCGTGCGTGACGAGGACGAGGTCGATGTCGGGGAGGTGGTGCAGCTCGAGGCCGGGGTGCTTAATGCGCTTGATGACTTTGAGCCACTTCGCCCAGTTGGGGTCAATGAGGATGGAGGTGCGGGCGGTCTGGATGAGGAAGGAGGCGTGGCCGGTCCAGGTGATGCAGACTTGGTTCTCGCCGATGGGGGGGAAGTCGGGCTGGAGATTCGACCCGTTGCGGCGGGTGAAGAGGGTGGGGATGAGGACCTCGGCGAGAAAGTTGCGTTTGTGCCAGCCGCTGCCGGGCTTCATCGTGATGTGGTGCTCGGGGCGGCGCCGCTCGCCGAGCTTGGTTTTAATTATTTTTCGAACCATCTTTGCCGGGGGACCTTTCTATGATTTCCGAGGAAAAGCAAACGATGCGGTTGGCGATGCGATCGGCCCTTCGCGGGATGTCGGCGACGGAACGGACGGCGGCATCGGCGCGGGTGGCGGCTGAGGTGCGGGCGGAGATCGGGCGGGTTGGGGCGCGCGTCGTGCTGGGGTTTGCGCCGATGGCGAGCGAGCCGGATTGGTGGGGTGGGGAGGTCGCGGGGGTGCGGTTCGGGTTTCCGCGAGTGGTGGGAGTTGGACTCGAGTTCCGGGAAGGCGGGGAGCCGGGTGAGATGGGCGATGGCGCGATGGGTGTGCGCGAACCGGTGGTGACGGCGGGGTTGATCGATCCGCGCGAAGCCGATCTCGTTCTGGTGCCCGGGTTAGCGTTTGACCGGGCGGGCGGGCGGCTCGGGCGGGGGGGCGGGTTCTATGACCGGTTTTTGGCCGGTTTGCCGCTGGGGGTCGTGCGGGTGGGGGTGGCGTTTGATCGGCAGATCGTGGGGGCGGTGCCGCTGGGTGCCCACGACGCTGCGGTGGGGCGGGTGGTGACCGAGAGGGGTGCACTTGCGTGCGATTTGTGACGGGTTGGGAAGCCCGTCACTGCACCCTGGAAGGGTGCGCTCCCGACTTGCGGCTTGCGCCCCGGTTATAGCTTTCCTAGGAGTTTCTGGAGGTTGGCGGTGCCGGAGTCGACGGCTTTGTTGAGATTGCCGCTGGCGCGGGTGAGGAGAGTATTAGCCTTCTTCTTGGCGGCGATGCGGCCTTTGGCTGTCTGCGTGGCTCCGTCGCGGATACGGTCGCGGAGGACGGCGGCGGCCTGATCGACGTAGCTGAGGGCCTGCTCGGCGAGCTTCTGTTCGCGGTCGGCGGGGATGGACTTGGTCGCTTTAGCCTTTGCGGACGCAGTCTTCGGAATCGTCGCTTTTTTCTTCGCGGCGGCGGCGGTTTTCTTGACGCCGGTGGTGGCGGCTTTTGTGGGCGAAGCTGTCTTCGGGGCGGGCTTCTTGGCGACGGTTTTCTTCTTTGCTGCGGGCATGGGAAAGTTTCTAGGCGAGATCGTCCCATTCCACAATGCTGATTGCATGGGGTTCGCGCGGAATGCATCGTGGTCGACTTTCCGATGCAAGCGCTCCTCGATCTTCTCGAACACAATCCGTTCATGCCGCGCGAGGACGTCGCGCGATTGCTCGATCTATCGGTCGAGGACGTGAATGCCCGGGTGGCTGAGTTGGAGGCGGGGGGAGTCATCATCGGCTACCAGACGGTGATCAACCGCGACAAGTGGTCGCCGGATCTGGTGACATCGCTGATCGAGGTCCGCATCACTCCGGAGCGCGACGGGGGCTTTGACCGGATCGCGTCGCGGATCGCGAAGTTCGCGGAGGTGCAGAGCTGTTACCTCATGAGCGGGGGCTACGATCTGCTCATCCAGGTGGAGGCGGGCAATCTGCGGGAGGTCGCCGACTTCGTGGCGCGGAAGTTGAGCACCATCGAGGGCGTCCTATCGACGGCGACGCGTTTTCGGCTGAAGACTTACAAGGAGAACGGGATCTTCCACCACGAGGACCTGACGGCGGAGCGCTTGGCGGTCTCGCCGTGAGGAGACGGGTTGCGGACCACATCCGGACGATTCCCAAGTCCGGAATTCGGGATTTCTTCGAGATCGTCCAATCGATGGACGACGTGATCTCTCTCGGGATCGGCGAGCCGGACTTCGTGACGCCGTGGCACATCCGCGAGGCGGCGATCTATTCGCTGGAGCGGGGTCGGACTGGTTATACCTCCAATCTTGGACTCCCCCGGCTGCGGCAATCCATCGTGGACTACGTGAATCGGTCGTTCGGGCTGCGCTATGATGCGAAGTCGGAGGTGCTGGTGGCGGTCGGGGTCTCGGAGGCGATCGATACGGCGCTACGGGCGACGCTGAACCCGGGCGACGAGGTGCTCTACCACGAGCCGTGTTACGTCTCCTACAATCCAAGCGTGGCGCTTGCTCACGGGGTGGCGCGGGCGATCCCGACGCGGGCGGAGGATGAATTTGTGCTGCGGGCGGCGGACCTCGATGCAGCGATCGGGCCGAAGACGCGGGTGGTGATGCTGAACTTCCCCACGAATCCGACCGGGGCAACCTTGACGGAAGCCGAGGGGGCGGCGCTTGCAGAAGTGTGCGTGCGGCGGGATCTGCTGGTGCTCACCGACGAGATCTACAGCGAATTGACCTACGATGGCGGGCGTTGTCGTAGCTTGGCTTCATTCCCTGGCATGCGGGAGCGGACCGTTTTGTTGAACGGGATGTCGAAGGCTTACGCGATGACGGGATTTCGCATCGGGTACGCGTGCGGGCCGGGCGAGATCATCGACGCGATGATGAAGATCCACCAGTATTCGATCCTGTGCGCCCCGATCACGAGTCAGGATGCCGCGATCGAAGCGCTCGAGCGGGGCGGACCCGCGGTGGCTAAGATGCGAGGGGAATACGAGGGGCGGCGGAACTTCGCGGTGAGCGCGCTGAATGAAGCCGGGCTGGAGTGCTTCAAGCCGCGGGGGGCGTTTTACGTTTTCCCCAAAATCACGTCGACGGGCCTGACGAGTCGGGAATTCTCGATGCGTTTGCTAAGGGAGAAGAACGTGGCGGTGGTGCCGGGGACGGCGTTTGGGGCGTGCGGGGAAGGGCACGTGCGGTGCAGCTACGCGACGGGGCTCGAGAAGATCAAGGTGGCGATGGGGCGGATCGGTGAGTTTGTGCGCGAAGTGTCGGGGTGAATTTTGACCGCCGATGGGCGCGGATTGATTGGATTAGGTGAAGAATTTTTGCTGCTTTTCGGTGATCGGAAGGTTGAGCTTCTCGAGGACTTTGAGCATGTCTTCCCAGACTTTGCGCTTCTCCGTGATGGACTGGTTTCGGAGGAGGTAGGCGGGGTGGTAAGTGACGATGGTCGGGATGCCTTCGTATTCCAGCCATTGGCCGCGAAGGTCGCGCATGGGACGTTTCTCGCCGAGGAGGCCCTCCGTCGCGGTGGCT
Organism: uncultured Verrucomicrobiae bacterium; assembly: GCA_963803825.1. Classification (GTDB taxonomy): domain Bacteria; phylum Verrucomicrobiota; class Verrucomicrobiia; order Chthoniobacterales; family JAATET01; genus CAVVKW01. The sequence goes on from CAWDOJ010000009.1 coordinate 4,899, forward strand.
CCGAGGGCAACGAGGACCTTGGGCTGGACGAGGCGGATCTGCTCGCCGAGCCAGGGGAAGCAGGTGGCCATCTCGGCGGGCTTCGGCTTGCGGTTGCCGGATTCGCCGGGCGGGAGGTCGGGGCGGCACTTGAGAACGTTGGCGATGTAGACGCGCTCGCGGGTGAAGTTCATCGTCTGAATGATCTTCGTGAGTAGCTGGCCCGCTTTGCCGACGAAGGGCTCGCCGGCGGCGTCTTCGTCTTCGCCCGGGGCCTCGCCGACGAACATGAGGTCCGCCGTGGGATTGCCGACACCGAAGACGACCTGGGTGCGGCTACCGACGAGGTGAGCGCACTCGGTGCAATGGATCGCGGCGGCACGGAGTTCGCCCAGGGTCCACTTGCGGGCGGGGATGAGCGTGGGGGAGGTTGCTTCGCTGTTGTCAAAGGTCGAAGGTCGGAAGGTCGGAGACGGATCCGCTGGGGCGGATGGTTTGGGGAGTTCGGCGGATGGTGCGGCGACTCGGTTCGCGTGAGCGGCTTCCTTGAGGCGGTGCAGGGTCTGACGCGTGGTGCGGGGGGAGGGAGTCATGCCGCCACGGAGGCGCTCCAGCAGCGGGAGGGCGGTGGCGACGGCGTGGTGGAAGCGGTCCATCTTCCGTCAATGCTGGCCGGAACCCGGGGGAGGAACGAGCGGAAAATCGGTTGGGATCGGGGCGGTGAAGCTCAGCCGCTCGCCGGTGACGGGGTGATCGAAGGTGAGGCGGTGGGCGTGGAGCAGGTGCCGGGTGAAGGGACCGCGCTTGCCGTAGACCGGGTCGCCGGCCAGGGGCAGACCGATGTGCTTGAGGTGCACGCGGATCTGGTGGGTCCGCCCGGTGTGGGGTCGGCATTCGATGAGGGAGAGGTTGTCGGTCGTGAGGAGGTGACGCCACTCCGTCACCGCTGGACGGGCGGATTCGTGCTCGGAGATGGCCATACGCTGGCGGTGGACGGGGTGACGACCGATGGCGGCGGTGATCTCGCCCTTCGGTCGGCGGACGACCCCGTAGACCACCGCGAGGTAGATCTTTTCGACGGATCGGTCGGCGAATTGCCCCGCGAGCGAGTTGTGGGCGTGGTCGTTCTTGGCGACGACGAGACTGCCGCTGGTCTCCTTGTCCAAGCGGTGCACGATGCCGGGGCGTTCTTCGCCGCCGATGACCGAAAGGCCACCGCAGTGATGCAGCAGGGCATTCACGAGGGTGCCGGTCGCGTTGCCCGCGCCGGGGTGCACGACGAGACCCGACGGCTTGTCGAGCACGATGAGGTCGGCGTCTTCAAAGAGGATCTTGAGCGGGATGTCCTCGGCGGCCGCACGCTCGGCCGGGACCGGGGGGGGGACCTCGAGGGTGAGGGAGTCGCCCTCGCGCAGCGGTTCGGCGGGACGGGACGGTTCGCCGTTCCGACGAGCGTGGCCGGAGCGGATGAGGGTCTGGATGCGCGAGCGCGAGAGATCGCCGTGGCGATCGGCTAGAAATTGGTCGAAGCGGGTGCCGGCGTTTTCGGCGCTGACGAGGATGGGATCGGTGGACATACGGTGGTTTTCGGCGATTGCTCCGGGGAGGTCGGGATGTTAACCGGTTAGCATGTCGGAAGCGACTCCCCAGATCATCGAACCCTGTCCGGCGTGCGGGCAACTGGTGGACGTGACGGACGAGATGCCCTTCTCCGAGGTGTCTTGCCCCCAGTGCGGCGAAGCGATCCGGGCGCGGCGGCAATTTAATAACTTCACGCTGCTGGAGCTAGTTGGGGAAGGGGGCATGGGTTCGGTCTTCAAGGCAAAGGATCTGAATCTCCAACGCGCCGTGGCGCTCAAAATTCTTAAAAAAGAAGCGGGAGCGACCGAGTCCGACTGGAAGAAACTCGCTCAGGAAGCGAGGGTGACGGCGTCCATCAACCATCCGCACGTGGTGAAGGTCTTCTCGTTTGGCGAGGACCATGGGCAGTTTTACCTGGCTATGGAGCTGGTGGAAAAGGGTTCACTGGACGACTTGATGACGCTCCAGGGCCGCGTGTCCGAGGCTCAGGTCCTCGGCGTCGGCATCCAGATCGCCCAAGGCCTCGCGGCCGCGCTCGAGCGGGGTCTGCTGCACCGCGACGTCAAGCCGGGGAACATTCTTTTCGCCGACGCGACGACGGCGAAGATCGTCGATTTTGGTCTGGCGTTGCTGCTCATCGAGGAGGCGCAGGAACGGGGTGAGATCTGGGGGACGCCGTATTACATCGCGCCTGAGAAGCTCGACAACCGTCCCGAGGATTTCCGAAGTGACCTCTACAGTCTGGGGGGAACTCTCTTTCACGCGTTGGCGGGGCGACCGCCCTTCGAGGCGTCGACAGCCTCCATGGTCGCGCTCAAGCACATCAAGAGCCAAGCGGTCAGCTTGCAGGCCTTCGCACCGGACGTCTCGAGCGAGACCGCCTACGTGATCAACCGGATGCTGCAGAAGGACCCGGACGACCGCTACGCATCGTACGAGGAACTCATCGGCCACCTGACCTACGCCCGGGACACGTTGATCGAGAAGTCCAAGCAACCAAGCCGAAAGACCGAGCGAATCCAAGTCGAAACGAAGCGGACGCGGACGGTGATGGGACTCATTTGGATGACGACGCTGCTGGTCGTGCTCGCGAGCGGCGTCGCGCTATATCTATTCAGAGATTCGGTGTTTCCGACCGACGGTTCCGACGCGGCGGTCACGGAATTATTCTCGGTCGATGGCTTCAACGCCTCCATCGCGGCGGGTCGACAGGAGCTGATCACCGGGCGATACGCGCAGGCTCGGCAGACCTACGCGCTCGCCGTCGATCAAAGCCAGGGGCGGCAGCCGAGCCGCAACTGGGCGCGGGCGCTCGAGGGATTGTCGGCCCTGTTGGCGGGAGAGATGCGGACGGCCGACGAGGTCTTTTACGCTCTCGAGATGGACGGGCTGTTCAGCGACCAAGCGGCGGACCAGAAATTAGCCAATTTCTTCGTCGAACTCGGACGCTTGATGAGTCGGAAGGGTGCGATCTCGCCAGCCACGGCGAAGAGGTATGCCGGGGATACTTTCGAGGCCTTCGCACTGCTCGCTTACGGGCTGAAAAACTGGGAGACCGGCTACGTGCGGGACGCTGCGCCATTTCTGAAGGCGTATTCGCGGGCGACACCCGGAGTGCCGAACGATTGGATCATGGCCCTGGCACCGGTCGCAGCGCCCTACCTCGTGGACATCCGCGCCTACGAGAAGCTGCGCGCGGAAGCCGCTCGCGTCGAGCCGGGGGGGCGCGAGGCTCTGTTGCGCGAGATCCAGAAGGCCAGGGGCGCGACGACGACCGGAAGTCGGATCAAAGCGCTGTTCGACGAGCTGGCGGCCGAAGTCGAGAACGACGGAAATTGACGCGGTTGACTCCCTCGTGGACAGCGGGAGTTTGTCACCTACCTTTGCCGCATGAGCCAGGACCCGACCCATCTCACACCCGAACAGATTCAACAGAAGCTCACGGAGTTTCTTCGTTCGGGCTTCGAGCAGAAGGATTCCCCGACGACCGAGTCGACCGCACCGACGGGTGAAGCCGAAGACGACGGGGGTCACGAGCGCCTCGACCTGTTCGACTTCGACTACACGCCACGCGACATCAAGCGCCACCTCGACCGCTACGTCATTCGCCAGGACGAGGCCAAGAAAGTCCTCAGCATCGCGGTCTGCGATCACTACAATCACGCGCGTTACGCGGAAAAGCTGCTGGCCGAGGATGCGAACGCGTCCATCGAATACGCCAAGCAGAACGTCATCCTCGTCGGTCCGACGGGGGTGGGGAAGACCTACCTCGTGAAGCACATCGCCGAATTGATCGGCGTGCCGTTCGTCAAGGCGGACGCGACGAAGTTCAGCGAGACCGGCTACGTCGGCGGCGACGTCGAAGATCTCGTCCGCGAGTTAGTCGCCAAAGCCGACGGCGACCTGTCGCTGGCCGAACACGGCATCATCTACATCGACGAGATTGATAAAATCGCGGCGTCCGGCGGCGCGGGCGGGCGCGACGTGAGCGGGCGAGGCGTCCAGACGACGCTTCTCAAGCTCATGGAAGAGACCGAGGTCGCGTCCCGCAACCCGATGGACATCCAAGGTCAGCTGCAGGCCGCATTCGACATGCAGCGCGGCAAAAGCGGCAAGAAGTCCAAGAGTGAATCGATCAACACCCGCCACATCCTCTTCATCGTCAGCGGGGCGTTCGACAAGTTGTCCGAGCGGGTGGGGGAGCGCCTGAAGCAATCGCGCGTTGGCTTTGGCGCCGACCCGACGTCGCTCATCGACGGTGAGAGCCTGCTCGCCGAGGCGACGACCCAGGACTTCGTCGCCTACGGGATGGAGCCGGAATTTATTGGACGTCTGCCGGTCCGGGTCGTGTGCGATTCGCTCACGGCGGAGGACTTGTTTCAGATCATGCGTCGTTCCGAAGGCAGCATCATCCGGCAATATGAGCGGGCATTTCAAGCCTACGGGATCGAGGTGCTGTTCGAGGACGAAGCGCTCCGCCAGATCGCGGGCCGGGCGGAGTTGGAGCGGACCGGTGCGCGCGGGCTGCTCACCGTGTGCGAGCGGCTGATGCGAGACTTCAAATACGAGCTGCCGGACTCCGGGGTTACGTCCTTCAACGTGACGGGGCCGCTCGTCGACGATCCTGAACGCGCGCTCGCGACGCTTCTCGAGACTGGCCACGCCGAGAAGGAACGCTCGCTTGCCACCATCGTCGACCAATTTGCCGAGCGCTTTCAGGATCAATTCAATCTCGCGATTCGCTTCGAATCTGCCGCCACCGAAGCTCTCGTGGCCCGAGCGGTCCGGGAGAATGCCGGGATCCGCGACCTGTGCGAGACGCTCTTCAAAGATTATCAATTTGGCCTCCAGCTCATCCGAAAGAACAGTGGGCGCTCGGAGTTCGAGATTCCGCTGCGGGCCGTCGACAATCCGGACGGCGTTCTCAGCGAATGGGTCGTGGAATCCTATCGCAATGTCCGCCCGAGTGAGGCAGCATCGTGCGCTCCCGAATGAGACTCCTCAAAGCCACGATCATCATCGGCGTCGTCGCGACGTGCGCCTTTCTTCTCCTCGACGCTTCCGGATGGCTCCGCACGTTGCAGGTCGCGACGGCGGATCTGCTCACGCGGTTTGCGCCCGACGGGAGCCTCGCCCTGGTGAATCAAGGGTGGTCATACGGTCTGGCGACGCTGTTGGCGTTTGCGCTTGCGTGGACGACCGTCGACATCACGCGGCCCGTGGGAAAGACCTTCGTCGCGGGTGCCACGGTGTTTCTTCTGTTGTCGGGGACCGTCGTTTTTGCCCTCTTCGGAACGTTCGTTTCGCCTTACCAAGCGGTGGTCGCGGTCGTTGTCAGCTTTGCGATCGCAGCTTTCTACGGCGGCAGTGAATCTGGATCGCGGAAAAAAATCCTCCAGCGTCTCTTTGGACACCGCCTCTCCGCGAAGGAGTTCCACCGCCTCGTCGACTCCGACCTTCCCTTGGCGTTCGCCGGGACGGATCAAGACGCCAGCGTGGTCGTCTGCGAAGTGCACAATCACGTGGAGCTCACGGAATCGCTGGAACCCACCGAATACGCCGAACTCACAAATCTCTACCTCCGGACCGCCTCCGACTACCTCGTCGACGTCGGTGGCTACCTCGACGAGTGCAACGGCGAGAGCCTCCGCGTAGTCTTCGGCGCACCGCTACCTCGGGAAGACCACGCGTCTGCAGCCTGCAAAGCGGCGCTCGAGCTAGCGAGCCGCATCGATACCCTCAATCGCGAGTGCGACACCCGCTGGCACCAACGCCTCGATTTCCGGGTTGGGATTAATTCTGGGTCGATGATCGTGGGAGCCTACGGCGGCCGGCGGCTCGGAGCATTTAGCGTGGCGGGACCGGTAGTGGAGTTTGCGCGTCGCCTGTGCGCGGCCTGCGCAAATTACGGCTGCCGCATTCTCATCGGTCCAGAGACCTTAGGAGAAGCTCGCGAAGGTTTCGAGGCTCGGCCCATCGACATGCTCCGGCGAGAGAGCAACGAGAGGATCGAGCTCTACGAACTGCTCACGACCAAAGGCGCGCTGTCGCCCGAAGGCGTCAAAAACCGGGACCATTTCTGGCGCGGGGCAATCTACTACCGGGAGCAGAATTGGGCGGCCGCCTTGGCCGAATTCGAGAAAGCGAGGATCCGCGGGATCCCCGACGCCGCGTTGGACAATTTCATCCTGCGAGCTGAGCGCGCTCGACGTGGCGAGCCAGTTCGCTCGGCGTCCGCGCAGTCGCTCGTCGAGATCGCGTGACGCCCGGGTGAAAACCATTGACTACCCGGAGCCGTTCCGAGAGCTCACCCGACAACTCCGCCGGATGCCTTCCATCGGCCCCCGTAGTGCCGAGCGGATTGCGCTTTGGCTCACGAGCAGCCCGGACGCTCGCCCGGATGATCTCGCAGCGGCCCTGACCCGGGCCGCAGGCGCGATCCGATCGTGCGACCGCTGCGGCTTCTTCGCGGTCGAGACGCTGTGTGCCATCTGCGCCGACGCTGACCGAACGGGCCGGGAGATCTGCGTAGTCGAGACGGCCACGGATATTCTTCCCATCGAGCGAACGGCGTCTTACCGTGGGAGCTACCACGCGCTGGGCGGACGGCTCGCGCCGCTGGATAACGTCGGACCCGACGACCTTCGCATCGCTTCCTTAACGGAGCGGATCCGGACCGAACATCCCACGGAAATCATCTTGGCTGTAAGTTCCGACGTCGAAGGGGAAGCCACCGCAAACTACATCGCCGACGAACTGAAGACCGCCGGTATCCCCTTGACTCGGATCGCGCAGGGACTCCCGGCGGGTGGGGGCTCGAGCACGCGGACCAACTTACCCTCCAACGCGCGATGGCCGGACGCCGGGGCCTCTGACGTTTTCGGACCCGCAAATTCCCACTGAGCTCGCAATGTCCGACTACGATTCGTCCGCCCGCCCGCCCTTTCGGTTCACGCCGCAGGTTGGGATCATCGTTGCCGTTGTTCTCCTGGCCCTGGTCATCCCGGTCGTCGCCATCAGTTACTATTTCCGCGAAGATCCTCAAAAGCCGAATCGACCTATCTCGACCGCGCCGCTCCAGACTTCGCTGGAATCAATCGCCGACCAAACGTTCGGAGAGAACTTCAACCAGATCGATTCTGAGCGAGTGATTGTTTTGGCAGCCAGCCGAGCCGATGAGATGGAGTCGCGGGCAGAAGCTTTCCTCGAAGTTGTCGAACGAGCCGGTGCCACCGTTGTCGATATCTCGTCCAAGGGCGAAAACCCCACCCGCCGCTGGTCGGTCATGGTGCCTAGCGAGCACGCTGAACCGTTCCGACGCGCGTTGGCGGGAGATGAGGTCGACTTCAGCTCGAAGGCCGGTTCGCCGGGAGAGGGGACCGAGGTTCTTTCCATCGAGCTTCGCCTGGACGAGACTCAGGGAGCGCGCGTCGATCCGTGATTTTAATCACCTTCGCCGTTCCGTTTGAAAGCGCGGTCTTTCGGTCTCGGCACCCGAGCGGCAAAGCCGGAGTCACTTGCCTTCACACTGGCGTCGGATCTGCTGCTGCTCGGCAAGCGCTCGAACGGGCTCTCGAAGCTAAGGCCTATTCTAAGGTCGTCATTTCGGGATTTGCCGGTGGATTGCTCGACGATCTTAGGGTTGGCGATCTGATCACTAACGACTGCGATGAAGCCGCAGAAGAGAGCTGCGGTCTGGCGAAGGTGCGATCCGTCCGATTGGCCGAGAGCGCCCAGGTATTAGTCGATCCCAGCGAAAAACGGGAGTTCGCAAGACGTAGGCAGGCAGAAGCCGTCGACATGGAGACTTCGACCCTGCGGCAAGTTTGTCGCGAACACGCGGTTCCGGCGGTGACACTACGGGTCATTAGCGACGACGTGCGTTCGAGCCTAGTCGTGCCTGCCGAGATTCTCTCGGGCGCGGCCCGCCAACCGGTCGCGGGAACTTTGCGCTTGTTAGGCTACTTGGCCCTCCGGCCAGCTCGGTGGGGGCCATTCCGAAAGATGGTGCGAGATTGCGCCACAGCCCGAGCGAGTCTAGCGACCGGATTGCTCGAACGGATCTCTGGACTTCGCTGACGAAACTCTCTTCCTGACTGCCTGACTTCGATTATACATGACATATATTGTATGAGGTTATGGGTTACACCGACGGTGATAGGGATTTACGGGAATGTGAATAACAAAGTGAATTGCTCGAACGCTCGCAGATCATCTGCCAGTGAACTGGACTTGTCCCCATTGGCGCTGTAGCGACACTTCCCAGATTCGGCCCGAGGCGCCTGGGAGAATCCGTGAGCGTCGGACGGACCAATTGTGATCGCTCGTCATCGACAGGAGGCCCCGCTGGACCCCACCGCGAGAAGTTCTGGCGGACTCGACGAGGTTGGGCCGAATCGCGCGGGCCGGATCCCGCCGGGCGGACTCGCTACTGGATGCGCGAACGCAGGTTCCCGAACCGCTTGATGAGATTGCCGTAGAATACTCCGGATGGCTCGAGAGTCCGCTCCTTGGTATCTGGGTCCATAATGGACAGCCCAAAGTTTGCGTCGTAGCCCTCGTGCCACTCGTAGTTGTCGACTAAGGTCCACGCGAAATAGCCGCGCATGTCGGCACCGTCCGCCATCGCGCGGCGCATTTGATTAATGTGGTCGCGGAGGTATTTGATCTTCTTCTGCTCGTTCAGTGTCCCGATCCCGTTTTCCATGATCGCCATGGGTCTCTGGTAACGTTCCCAGACGTCCATGATGAGTTTGTAAAACGACTCCGGATCGATGACCCAGCCCATCTGCGTGTAACTCTCGCTTTGCTCACCACGACCGGCGTAGAAAAAGTCCGCGAAGGTCGCGTTCTGGCTGTAGTAATAATTGAAGCCAACGATATCGCAGACATCATAGATGCCATCGAGGTGATCGAAGCACACGCGGCGCATCGCATTGTACACCATCCCGGTTGGGTCCCAGATCCGGTCCCGCTGCCACCATGGCAGAGCCTGAACGCTCATGATGATCGCATCGGGCCGAATCTCGCGAATGATCTCCGCCGCCTCGCGAAATTGCGCAACCGCCGCGTTCAGGGCTCTCCGATAAGCGAACGTGTTGAGCAGCGTGCTCGGTGGCCAGTGATCAGCTAAGTAGGAAAGCGGCAGCATCCCGTTGGGCTCGTTTTGCGGCGAATAAATGCGAACCGTCGGTGCGAGCGCCTTAGTCATCCGCGTCACGTAGTCGCGCCAGTGCTGGTCGGCCAGCGGGTGCAACCAGTGGGACTCGCCCGGACGGTCAAAGTCCGTCAGCCAATCCGGAAACGTGAAATGCCAGAGGGTCACGATCGGCTCGATGCCCGCCGCTCGGGTCCGACGCGCCATGTCGACGTAGCGTCGGATCGCGGCTTCGTTGTAGACACCTGGTTGAGGCTCGACGCGGGCCCACTCCACCCCGAACCGGTAGTGATTGACCCCGATGGCCTTCAACAACCGGATATCTCGGTCGAACTCCGTCCAAGAAAAGGTCCCCTGCCCCCGCTCCGGTGCCCGGCCGCGTTTGATGTAGAGGTCCCAATCGGTCTGAAAGTACCCGACCTCGCCGGGTTCGGCCACCCGGTCCTCGGTCTGGTAGCCGCTCGTGGAGACTCCCCACCAGAAGTCTCCGGTGTCGAGTGCCCGACTTTCTGCCGCCGCGCCTGGTGCCAACTGCGGCTTCGGCGGCGCGGAGATGCAGCCGAAAGCGATGCACGAAGTAGCGAAGAGAAAAGAAAGCTTAAGGGACGGAGTCATTTTGAGTAGGACGGAGGCGATGAAATCGCGCCAAGCCATACCCGCCATCGTTCGACAGCGCAAACTTGCCGTCCTCGTATCTGCAACGCTCGCCTTCGCTCTCCCAGCCCACGCCGTCGACGAGGTCCTTCTCAAAAGCGGAAATCGGGTGAAGGGAACGATCATCGCCCAATCGAAAGATCAGGTCGTGATGGAGGTGGGCGAAGGGGCCGTTGTTTTTCCGAAGCGCGCCATCCGGCGGATTTACGACGGCATCACCGCGAACCTTCCGGTCAGCCAGATGCTGGCGGAAGACGAGCTTCCGATTTGGTGGATCCCCCTCTCCGATCTCTACGCCGAAGATTGGGTAACCGATCTCGAGAACGTTCCCGCGACCCCCGCGACATCGGGTCTCTTCAAGAACGTCCCTTACCTCTCGTTCCGAGCGAACGACCGCTACCGCTTAAACATCTACGGCGACCCCGCCCGCCCCGCTGCCATCGAGATTGGGCACGACTCGCGGTCGAAACCGAGCGCGAAGGTGATCGGCCACTGTCGCGAGTTTCTCGTCTCCTACCTCACGGACCTCGAGCAGATCAAAGCTCTCTATGATTTGGATCCCAGCGGGGGGAGCCGGACCGAAGGCAAGCTGACGGTCCAAGCCGCCCTTGATCCGCGCGCCAGCAGCGACGAAGGCTGGGGGCTGCTAGTCTTCGACGAGAATCGACTTGCTGCGGCTCGAGCCGCGACGCCCGAAGAGTTCCGGAGGACCTCCGCAGGCTACGTCGAGATCATGCGTCAGGCCACGGGCGATCAGACGTCGTGGCAGAAGTGGGAGCTCGCCGACGCCCTGCAACGGCTGATCCCGATGGAGAATATCGAGGTCCGCTAGATTCGAGCGTCCGGGTGCCACGCTTGACAAGCCCCGGGGCATCCCGTGCACTTTTTCCCCGCCCCTCGGCAAAGCCCACTACCTATGGCCAACCGCATCGACACGACCTTCCTTCGCCTCAAATCGGATCGCCAAGCGGGCTTCGTGGCCTACATCACCGGGGGTGATCCGAGCCGGGAAGCGACCGTCGAGATCGCGTGCGGATTAGCCGAGAGCGGAGTCGACCTGCTCGAGTTGGGGGTGCCGTTTTCGGATCCTCTCGCTGACGGCGCGACCATCCAAGCCGCCGCGAGCCGGGCGCTCGCCGCCGGGACCAAAGTGTCCAATCTGCTCGATTCCCTCCGGGCGATCCGCCGCCGCTGTCCCGATCTCGCGATCGTTCTCTTCACCTACCTCAACCCGGTTTATACCTTCGGCTTCGAACGTTTCCATCGCGAAGCCGCTGCGGCGGGTGCCGATGGCGTCCTCATCCTCGACCTGCCACCCGACGAAGCCGCGCGGAACGCAGATCTCGCGGGCACCCACGGCCTCAAGGCGATCCGCCTCATTGCACCGACGACCCCACCAGCCCGGATGGCGCAGATCGCGGCTTCCGCCGAGGGATTTATCTATTACGTGTCTCGCGAAGGCGTCACGGGCGAGCAGACCGAGCTAGCCGACACGATCTCGTCTCAGGTCGCCGAGTTGCGACGACACACCGATCTTCCCATCGCCGTCGGCTTTGGAATTTCCAATCCGGAGCAGGCGGCCTCAGTGGCTCAGCACGCCGACGCGGTGGTGGTCGGGAGCGCCATCGTCCGCCAGATTGCCGAGCACGGCAGCGACGCCGACCTCGCGGACCAGATTGCCGCCTTCGTCCGTCCGCTGGCCGAGGCGACGCATCAAGTCCGCCGCTCGTAGCCCGGGTCCGGCGCGCCCTTTCCTTGCTCGGCCTCTGAATTGGACGATACTGCCACTTTTTCCATGATACCTATCGAGCACGACGACCCGACCAACGCCCGCATCCTCGCCATCTCCGAAGACAAGATTCGCGGATTCTCCCGCGAACCGTTCGCCGAGATAGCTCGACTCTCTGGCGTGGACCTCGAAGTCGTCACCACCCGCATCCGCGCCATGCTCGAGGCCGGCACGATCCGCCGGGTCCGGCAGACGCTCATCGCAACGAACCTTGCGGAGGGAGCCCTCGTCGCCTGGAAAGTCCCGACCGATCGATTGGACGCAACCTTCGACTTCATGTCCAAGGAAGATCCGTTCTCTGGCCACGTCGTCATCCGTTCGACGGACGCCAAGATCCCTGGCCAAGCCTACAAGCTTTGGACAACCGTCAAGGTCCCCGCCGGACGGGAACTCACCGAACACTGCGACGCCTTGCTCCGTCTCACCGGTGCGGAATCCTACCGCCTGATGCCCGCCCGCGGGATCTTCGCCCTGGGGGTTGGCCACGTTCGCCGGAAGACCATCGAATACGGTGATCGCTCGGATGCGCCCGCCAGCATGCTGAAGGTCGAGACCGTTCACCTCTCCGAGGCTGAGTGGACCATCCTGCTCGAACTCAAGCGCGAGTTCGAACCCGACGAGATCGCGGAGCCCGCGTGGGAGCGCCGGGCGGCAGCTGCGGGCGTGTCCCTCGACGAATTCTGCGGGGTGGCGGAGTCCCTCAACGAACGGAAGGTAATCGGGCGCTTCTCCACGTTTTTGGAACACGTCAAACCCTCGCAAGGTGGCGTCCGCGTCACCCGATTTAATGGACTTTTTCACTGGGCGGTTCCTTCGGGCCGCGAGGTGGAGGCGGGCGCCGAGATCGGTCGACACGAGATCCTGACCCACTGCTACTGGCGGGAGGGCGGGCCAGAATTTAACGATGTCAACATCATGGCCGTGGCCCACGGCACCGACCGTGATCGCTTGCTGGCTCACAAGGCTGCAATCGACGACCACTTGGTTCAAATCGGTATCCCGGTCTCCTACACGAACGTCTTCTGGGGCGGTCGCAGCGAGATCAAACCATCGGAGATCTCCCCGCTCGTTTACAACGCTTGGCACACCCGCCAAGCGGACGGCCAGCGTTAAGGTTTCCGGACCATGAAACGTCGCCTCTTCCGCCTCGCCCTCGTTCTGGTAGCCCTGGGGATCATCGCGGCGGTGGTCGCTGTGGCGTTTCTGTACCCGCATTATCGCCACTACCAGGATATCGCCAACTCGTTTGATCTGGAAAAGATCAACGAAATCCCCGCGATCTCCGAGGTCTTTGATCGATCGGGACGGCGTTACAGTCGGCTCGCTGGCGAGACCCGCTACGTCGTGCCGCTGGCGGAGGTCTCGCCGAACTTCGTCGACGCTCTGCTCGCGCGGGAGGATGATCGTTTTCGCAGCCACCCCGGGGTGGATGTCCGCGGCATCGTGCGCGCCGCGATCACGAACCTGCGCTCCGGCGAGGTCGAGGAAGGGGCGAGCACCATCACCCAACAGCTCGCGCGCAATTCCTATCAACTTGCGGACGACCGGTGGGAGCGCAAGGTGATCGAGGCCCTCCTCGCCCTGCGGATGGAGCGCGAGCTGACGAAGGACGAGATCCTGGAAGCCTACGTGAACCGCATTTTCTACGGTCGTGGACTCTACGGGATCGAGACCGCCGCGCGCGCTTGCTTCGGGAAAAACGCCGAGGATCTCACGCTCTCCGAAGCGGCCATCCTCGCCGGCCTTATCCGTAGCCCCAATCGATTTACCCCGCTCGAGGACACCGCGAAAGCGATCTCCCAACGGAATCAGGTCCTCGCCAGGATGGAGACTTTGGCGCTCATCTCAACCGCCGAAGCCGACGCCGCTCGTGCCGAGGAGATGCCCGCTGCCAAACGCCTCCCGCCCGTCGTGCAGCAAGATTACGCCATGGACGCCGTCCTGCGTGACCTCCGGATCGTGCTTGATTCCGCGGTCATCGCCCGAGGCGGGCTGAAGATCTACACCACGATCGACCGCCGCCTTCAACTCATCGCCCAGTCCGCGGTAGAAGAGACCCTCGCCGAGATCGAATCGGATGCCGACTGGCCTCATCCCACGCGGGCTTCTGTACGATCCGGAAGGCGGCGATCCCGCCTATCTGCAAGGCTCCCTCGTTGCCATCGACAATTCTACCGGTGGCATCCTTGCCATCGTCGGCGGGCGGGATTACGTCGAGAGCCGATACAACCGCGCCCTTCTCGCCGAGCGGCAGGTGGGTTCGACCTTCAAACCGTTCATCTACGCCGCTGCGTTCGAGGCGGGACTCCTACCCGGCACGCTCGTCGACGACGGTCCGATCCGCCCCGGCGAGATCGCGTCGATCCAATCGGACTGGTCACCGCAGAATTCCGACCGAAATGACGCTGGCCTTCTCCCCGCCGCCACCGGGCTCGTCCGATCACGCAACACGATGGCCGTGCGGATCGGCGAGTTCGCCACGTTGCCCGCAATCACCGCCCTGGCCGCCCGGGTCGGCCTGGGCGAGATCCCGGCGAATCCTGCAACCTACCTCGGCGCTTTCGAGGCGACGTTGAAAGACATCACCACGGCTTACACGACCTTCCCGAACGCGGGCGTTCGCCGCCAATCGTACATCATCGATCACGTCGTCGACCGCGCGGGGCGCACGATTTACAAGGCCACCGAAGCCTCGCTTCCCGCCGTCGATCCACCCGCCGACGCCATCGTCGACGAGATTCTGCAGGAGGTTGTCAGCAACGGCACTGCTGCCAAGGCCTCCACCCTGGGCCTCACCGTGCCAGCAGCCGGGAAAACGGGCACGACCGACGACTACAAAGATGCGTGGTTCGTCGGTTACACGAGCCGTCTGACCTGTGGCGTCTGGGTCGGCCTCGACCAACCGCAGCGCATCATGAACAAAGGCTACGGGAGCACGTTGGCGCTGCCGATCTGGGTGGAATTCATCGAGAAAGCTTCGCAGCGCGACTTCGCGGCGGACCGGCTTGGTATCGACGTCCCGCGAGTCCGTGGTCCGATCTGTCGGCGCTCCGGCCTACAAGCCACCGCGACGTGCCAAGCTGCGGGGTACGCCTACGTTGCCGAGATCCCGAAAGCGATGACCCCGGTGAGTTCTTGTGGTCTCGGCTTGGCCGAACACGACTCAACGACCATGACGGCCCCACGTGTCGCCTCGGCGATCCCGATCCAAGTGGCCCCGGCCACCGCCCCGACGGTCGCTCGCGCCATCCCGGTCAGCCAGCCAACGCGGTCCATCGCCCCCGTTGACGACGAATCGATCGGAGAACAAGGGTATCGGATCATCCGAGTCGAGGACGGCTTTCTGTTCCAAAACGATTAGAGGTGCGCTCGCGACGATCTCACGCCAGACAGTCACTGCGATTCACTCAGACGCTTCGTCGGCGTCTCGAACAGAAGCTCATGCGCCGCGTGGAGCCGATCCGGGATCGACGACGCAAACGGGTTGCCAGCGACGGCGCGCAGGAGTTCATCCTCGTCGAATTGCGAGGCGTTCTCCCCTGGGAACCAGTGCCCCGCATTGCCGAGCAAATTATACCTCGTCTTCGCAAAATCGATCAGGCCGAGACCTCGCGCTAGGTTGGCCAATCGCAGGATCTCCCAGACGTTGACGCCACCCGGGATCCGATCCCACTCCGGGATCCCCTGCTCCCACCGCGCCATCCATTCTCGACCGAGCACGCGGCGAAGCTCGTCGTCGAGTCGTTTCCGGATCGGACCGACCAGCTCGGCCGCATTGTCCCACAGCTCGAGCGCCGCCAGGTGAAGGTCGAAGTCGGCGGGGCGCGCGGCACCGATGCTGAGCGTATGCACCTGCGGTCGGAGCAGGCAGTAAAGATCGTTAAACTGCATCGGATGCAGGGGTGAGCAGAGTTCGACGAGGCGGGGTGAAGGATCGTAGAGCTTCCCGCCCTTGTCGTTTGGGCTGATGATAAAGACGCCCATGTCCTGCCGGGTTGCTTCCTCGACGGCGGGCCAATTCCGGTCGTTCACCCAATACCAATGCAGGTTCACGTAGTCGAACTCCCCGGTCGCGCAGATCTCGGTGATCAAGTCGCGCGATCCGTGGGATGAGAACCCCAGGTGTTTCACCCGACCCTCGCGCTGGAGCTGCCGCCCGATCTCCAGACACCCCCCAGCTCGTAGGGTCCAGTCGAACGTCTCCCGGTCGCTCAACCCGTGAAAGGAAAAGAGGTCGACGTGATCCAGCCCCAACAACGCAAGGGACTTCTCAAACGTTTTCAAAAATTCCGCCGGGTCCCCGCTGGGCGTGACTTTGGTCTGAACGATCAACCTCTCGCGCGGGAACGTCGGGAGGATCTGACCAAGCTGCACCTCCGACGAGCCGTAGCCGCGCGCCGTTTCGACGTGGTTGATGCCCACCGCAAACGCCCGTTGGATGACCGCTTCGAGGTTCGCCTGGGAATCCGCCTCGATCTGATTCGGCGCGAGATCTTTCCACGTTTGCTGATAGCGCATCCCCCCACAGCTGAGGACGGGCATGGCGAGTTCCGTCCGTCCGAACCGTCGCCTTTGCATGATCTCCCTCGATTCGCTCGGCGGGTCAGGTCCGCCGCTCCAGCACGGTCATCACCTCGACTTCCGCCGTCTGCGGGAACATGTCGAAGGGCTGCGCATACTTGAAATGATAGCCGACACCCAACGGCTTCAGGTCCCGGGCCAAGGTCGAAGGATCGCAGGACACGTAGATGATCCGAGCCACCGGACGCTCGAGCAGCGCGGCGATCACCCGCTCGTCGAGTCCTTGCGCTGGCGGGTCGAGCACGACGGTCGCCCCCGCACGCTCCGGGTGCGAGAGCACTTCGGCGAGGTGATCCGCCACGTCGCCCGCGAGGTATTCCTCATTGTCGCCCGCGGCCTGTTGCGCCAGGGCCACGCTCCCATCGTTCCACTCGATGCCGACCACTTTGCCAAACTTCCCGGCGACGCGCCGCGCGAAAAACCCCGCTCCGCAGTAGGCGTCGATCAGCAGTGGTCCGCCTTCCCCGCAGGCCGCTTCCACGGCTTCGAGAAGGAGCGCCGCGACGTGGTCGTTTGTTTGATGAAATCCAAACATCCCCCCGTGCTCCCGCAGCGTTGCCGCCTCACCGTCCCGGGTGCGCCGATCCGAGCGGAGCTTTGTCAGCGCAGCGTTCACCGGTTCGGAAGCCAGCAGACAGCGCTCGACGTCGACGAGTCCCTGCCCCTCGCGCTGGTAAAATCCGACTCGCCCGCCTCGGCGATGCACCGTGACGCGGTTGCGGTAATGGTATTCTAGCGGACTGGCCACGACTTCGCGCACGTCCGGCGTCTCGATGCCTCCGATGCGTCTGAGAACTTGTCCGATCTGCGCCTGCTTCATCGCGAGCTGCGTCGGATAGGCCACGTGCTGGTAGGCACATCCACCGCAGGCCGTGTAATACGGGCACGGGGCTTTCGACGCGCTGCGGCGACCTGTCGACCAGTTTGTCGAGCCGTGCTTCGACGTAGCGTCGCCCGACTTTGGTCACGACGACACTGGCCCGCTCCCCTTTGATCACACCCCCCACGAAGCACGTCTTGCCGCTTAGCAAGCGGGCGACTCCTTTGCCGCCGAAGGCGACGTCGACGATGTCGACGGTGATTGGCTCGCGGTCTTCGGACATCGGGGCATCCTCTCGGAACGCCTCCCCGGCGCGAAGTCCAAAAGCGGACCGTTGCGTGTCGGTCAGATATTTTCCATCAGGCTGTTGATCTGCCCAAGATACCCAGCGTAGAAAGCGACGATTCGCCACCCGATGTAGATCGCGATCCCGGCGTAGACAATGCGGGGAATCCACGAGGCCAACGCGTTCAATCGATCCTCGAGCTGTTCGTCGTAGCGCTTGCCCTGGCGCTCCATCTCGTCGTCGAGCCGGCCCGATTGCTCGCCGATTGCGAAGGCCTGCGCGACCAGATCGGGAAATGCCCGGGTATCTTCCACCGCGTCGGCAAGGGATTCCCCATTTCTGACCGAGGCCGCCGCGTCGTCCGCGCCCTGCCGATAGAGTGCACTCTCGCAGACCGACCCGGCCCGCTCCATCGAGCGCAGGATCCCGCCTCCCGACCGCACGAGGATGTTCATCGTCTGACAGAATCGGGACGAAACCAGCGCCACGCGGGCACCACCCAGCACGGGGATTCGCATCACCGTCCGATCCGCCCCCGCGCTCCGCCTCACCGCTCGCGAGATAAGCACGACGACGATCCAGACCGCGATCACCAACGCGTAAAAAACCCCGAGGACCTTCGCGACCGCCGGGATGAATGCTTCCATGCCCCCAGTCACCGCGACGGGGACCGCCAGCAGAACTGCCGCGACGTGGAGAAGCACAAGCGGATACATCAATCCGCTGATGATCCGGCGACGCGTCCGGTCGAGTGTCTCGTAGTAGCTCGACAGGTATCCCGTGACCGAGTCCAGTCGCCCGGCAGCCGCCCCGGCGGAGACCATTTCGCGATCCAAAGCAGAAAATGCCCCCGGGACCGCTGCGAAATATTCTGCCGCCGACCCCTCGCCCGCTCCGTCGATCATCCGGCGGGCAAGCTTGGTCGCGGTGCCAAAGCGCTTGCCGGCTTTTCGCTCCAGCGTTTCTGGGAGCGAGCGACCGCTCCGCAGGGACTGGGTCAATTCGTGAAAAAACTGTTCCTTCTGGGCGAGACTCAGCTTCACCCTGCGACGATGCGCCCTAGTCCGGCGATGCACAAGCCGCGTCGGACGGCCGCTCAGTCTTTGCGCATCAGCCAATACACCTCGCCCGGCCACCAGGGCAACGTCGCGCCCCAGCGGAGATTGAACTGCATCCACGCCGCCGAGTTCTCCAGCGGGCTCCCTTTGCTGCGCATGAGAAACGCGCCGGAGAGAAACTCCGTCGTGCAGCCCGCAGCCTTCCCCATGGCGACCACCCGTTCCGGGGAAAAGATGCTCACGTGGCCCATCGGTCCCGCCGTCTTGCGCACGGCCGCTTCGCGGCGCTCGATCAGGACGTCGGGCAGCACGGGAAATCCACCGATGAGCACACCGCCGGGCCGCATTTTCTCCGCGACGCGGGCCAGCACGCGCTCGGGTTCGAACAAATGCTCCAGCACGTGCAGCAGGATCGCCGCATCGTATTCTCGCGGAAGGTGGAAAGAATCGTCCTCCAGGTTCGCTTCGCAGAAATCGTCGTAGCCAGCCTTGCGCAGCTTGTCGTTCAGCATGACGGCGTCCACCGCGGTCCAGGCCCCGATCTCCGGGACGACCGGCGCCGAGCGGACGAACTCTAGAAATTGCCCCGTGTGGACGCCGATCTCGGCGACATCGACCGGACGTCCCAGCCGCTCGGCCTCGACGCGGAGAAGGTGATAGCCAAACCAGTAACGCAGCAGTCGGATCGGATACCGTACGCCCTTGGCCTCGGCCGGCATCCCGAAGCGCTTCGTGCGCACGACGGGATTGCTGGCAAGAAACTCCGTATCCCAGTCGAGGTGGTTGTAATTCGAGCCAATCAAGCGCGCGAATCCTGCGAACCGCCCCGTCCGAGGTCAAGTCCCGGGTTGGCCGTCGATCACTCCCGCAGACTGGCCACCACCCGCCGGACGTCGTCCGCCGTGACTGCGTCCGAGACAAACGCCGATCCGAGCCGCTCCGTCAGCACGAAGCGGATCGCGCCAGCTTCGAACTTCTTGTCGCGCCCCATGGCCTCCAGGATCGCCTCCTCCGACAGATCGTCCGGCATCCGGACCGGCAGGCCAAAGGCCTCCAACTTCTCCACCACTCGGGCGCATTCCGTCTCCGTCAGGCCCGCTCGCTCCACCGACAGCCGGAGCGCAGCGTGCAGCCCGATGGCGATCGCTTCGCCGTGAAGATACCGACCGTAACCCGCCGCTTGCTCGATCGCGTGCCCGATGGTGTGGCCGAAATTCAGCAACGCACGCTGCCCGCTCCGCTCCCGCTCGTCGGCGACCACGACCCCAGCCTTGATCCGTACGTTCCGCGCGATCAGCTCATCCAGCCCATCCCGGCGAGCCGGATCCAATTCCCCCAACAGGTCCGCGTCCGCGATGACGGCGTGCTTGATGACTTCGGCGAATCCCTCCCGAAACTCTCGCTCCGGCAAGCTTGCCAGCGCACCCGGATCCGCGAGGACGGCGAGCGGTTGGTGGAAGACCCCCACGAGATTCTTCCCACCGCGAGCGTTGATCCCCGTCTTCCCGCCAACCGAGCTATCGACCTGCGCCATGACCGAGGTCGGCATCTGAACGAACGGGATGCCCCGGAAATAAATCGCCGCCGCGAAGCCGGCCAAGTCACCCACCACGCCCCCGCCGAGCGCCACGAGCAACGCGCCGCGATCCAGTCCGGCCACGATCATCGCGTCGCAGATCTCTTCCACGCGAGCGAAGCTCTTTGAGCGTTCTCCCGCCGCGACGGTGATCGGCGTCACGCGGAACCCCGCCTCTTCCAGCGAAGCCCGGACCGCGCCGCCGTAGAGCTTCGCGACGTTGGTATCGCTCACGAGCGCCACCGCCCGCCCCGCGTGCAGAGCGGCAATCCGCTCCCCGCAACTGGTCAACAAGCCGTCACCAATCCACACCTCGTAGGGATTTGCGGCCAACGCCACGTCCACGGAAACCAAACTCGCCATCGCGTTATTCTGCATTTCTCATTCCCCATTTCACCTTTCTAATTTCTAAAAGAGCGTGTTCGTCGAATCCCTCCTCGCCATCGTCACGGTTCTCTTCCACGCCGCGGGTGGACTTTTTGCCCTGCAAGGCCTCCTCATCTCGCGCACTCCGCAGGCCGCCATCGGTTGGGCGCTCGCGCTCATCACCTTCCCCTACGCCGCCATCCCGCTCTTCCTCGTCTTCGGCGAATCGCGTTTCTCCGGCTACCCCCACGCGGGCACCGGCGACTTCGAGGCCCTCGACTCGGCTCTGAGAAATGCGCAGACCGCGCTCGCTCCCTACCGCACAAATTTCAGCGGGATCTACGGCGAGATCTCCGAGCTGGTTGAGCCCTTGACTCACCTCCCCACCACCCGCGGCAATGACGCCCAGCTCCTCATCGATGGACAGGAGACCTTCGACGCGATCTGCGGCGCGCTGGACCGCGCCGAGTCATTCGTTCTCATCCAGTTCTTCATCTTCCGAGACGATAGCCTCGGGCAGCGGCTGCAACGTCACATCCTCGCCGCCCGGGGCCGGGGCGTCACCGTGCGTCTGCTCATCGATCAGGTCGGCTCTCGCAAGCTCGGCAAGTCCTACCGGCTCGCCCTCACCGACGCCGGCGTCCATCTCGAGGTCTTCGTCACCAACCGCGACCGGGGCCGACGATTCCGGATGAACTTTCGCAATCACCGCAAGCTCGTCATCGTCGACGGGCGCGAAGCCTACCTCGGTGGGCTCAACGTCGGCGACGAGTACCCTCGGCCTCAGCCCAAAGTTCGGCCCCTGGCGCGACACCTTCATGCGCCTCACCGGCCCCGTCGTCCGCGCGCTCCAGATGCCCTTCATCGAGGATTGGTTTTTTTCCACGCACGAGATCCTCGATTTGCCCTGGGACATCGAGCCGCCCACCGGCGAGATGCTCGCTTGCCCCGTGCCCACCGGCCCGGATCGTCCGTGGAAATGCGGCCCCGCCGCCTACCTCGAGATCATCCAATCCGCCCGCCACCGCCTCTGGTTCGCCTCGCCCTACTTCGTCCCCGAGAACGCGCTCGTCACGGCCATCGCCCACGCGGCCATCCGCGGCGTCGAAGTCCGCCTCCTCCTCCCGCAGATGGCCGACCACCGCCTCCCGTGGCTGTCCGCATTTACCTTCTACCCGGGCATGCGCGCCGCCGGAGTGAAGATCTACCGCTACCAACCCGGCTTCATGCATCAGAAGGTCGTTCTCGCCGACGACAACCTCGCCGTCGTCGGCTCGATCAACGTCGACTACCGCTCGTTCATGCTCAATTTCGAACTCTCCACTGTCATCGAAAGCAAGCCCTTCGCCGCCCAAGTCGAACGAATGCTCCTCGCCGACTTCGCCAGATCCGCCCCCGCCGATATGTACGCCTACGAGAACGCGAGCGTCTTCTTCAAGCTCAAATGCCGGGCCGCCGCGCTGTTGAGTTCGCAGCAGTAAGGGCGGCTCCCGATCTGGTTGACAACACCGTGTTCAAGCGACGCAACGACAAGGCGATTGACGCGCCCCCTCCCCGGGCGGCGCTCTACACCCGCTCCAGCACTTCTTCGCTCACCACGTCTTCCATCGCCGGACACGTGCAAAACACGTTGCGATCGCCGAAGACGTTGTCGATCCGCCCGACCGCCGGCCAAAACTTGTAGTCCCGCAGATACTCCAGCGGAAACGCCGCGCGCTCCCGTGAGTAAGCCCGGTCCCAAGTGTCGCCGCAGACCACCGACGCCGTGTGCGGAGCGTGCTGGAGAGGATTGTCGTCGCGCGGCAACTCGCCGGACTCGATGGCGATCAGTTCGCCGTGGATCGAGATCATCGCGTCACAGAAGCGGTCGAGTTCGTCCTTCGACTCGCTCTCCGTCGGCTCGATCATGAGCGTGCCGGGGACCGGCCAGCTCATCGTCGGCGCGTGAAAACCGTAATCCATCAACCGCTTCGCCACGTCTTCGACCTCGACGCCCGCCCGGTCCTTCCATTCCCGCATGTCGAGGATGCATTCGTGCGCCACGCGCCCGTTATTTCCGCGATACAGCACCGGGAAATAATTTTCCAGCCGAGCAGCCATGTAATTTGCGTTGAGGATCGCCACCTTCGTCGCTTCGGCGAGTCCATCCGGCCCCATCATCGCAATGTACATCCACGAGATCACGTCGATGCTCGCGCTACCCCAAGGTGCTTGCGACACCTCGCCAATCGCTTGATCGCCCCCGGTCTTGATGACCGAATGACCCGGTAAGAACGGCGCGAGGTGAGCGACGACGCCAATCGGCCCGACCCCCGGTCCGCCCCCGCCGTGCGGGATGCAGAAGGTCTTGTGCAAATTGAGGTGACAGACGTCCGCACCGAAATCCCCGGGGCGGCAAAGCCCGACCTGCGCGTTCATGTTTGCCCCGTCGAGGTAGACCTGACCGCCCGCCGCGTGCACGATCTCGCAGATCTCGCGGATCGACGCCTCGAAGACGCCGTGCGTCGAAGGGTAGGTCACCATGACTGCGGCCAGCGCATCTCGATTGGACTCCGCTTTTGCCCGCAGGTCCGCGACGTCGATGTTGCCCGCGTCGTCGCACTTGACCGGCACGACCTTCATCCCCGCCATCACCGCGCTCGCCGGATTTGTCCCGTGCGCCGACATCGGGATGAGGCAAATCGTCCGCCCGAGGTCGCCCCGCGACCGGTGGTAAGCCCGGATCGTCAGCAGGCCCGCGTATTCGCCCTGCGAACCCGCGTTCGGCTGCAGCGACACCGCCGCAAAGCCCGTGATCTCCGCCAACCAACTTTCCAACTGCGCAAACATGCGCTGGTAGCCCTCGGCTTGCGACACCGGCACAAACGGGTGCAACCCACCGACCTTCTCCCACGTGACGGGCAGCATCTCAGCCGCCGCGTTGAGCTTCATCGTGCAGGACCCGAGCGGGATCATGGAAGTCGTCAGCGACAAATCGCGATTCTCCAGCCGCTTGATGTAGCGCATCAGCTCCGTCTCGGTGTGGTAGCGGTTGAAGACCGGGTGCGTGAGAATCGGCAGCGACCTCCGCAAAGCCTCGGGAAGCTCCGATTCCGTCTCGACGGCGGCGTCCGCCGGTTCGTTGCCGTGGTTGAAAATTCGCAGAAAGTCTCCTAGTTCCGTCGTCGTCTCGTCCAGCGAGATCGTCACCGTGTGACCGTCGAGCGCCCGCAGATTGATCCCATAGCTCTCAGCCAGCCGCAGGATTTCGACTGACTGCACGTCGCCAAGATCCACCCGGATCGTGTCGAAAAACGGCTCTTCCGCCACCGTCCAGCCCAGCCCACGAATCGCCTCCGCCAGCGCGACCGCCTTGCGCCGAACTCGCCGCGCGATCGCCAGCAATCCGCTCGGCCCGTGGTAGACCGCGTACATCGACGCGATCACTGCGAGCAGCACCTGTGCGGTGCAGATGTTGCTCGTCGCCTTGTCGCGACGGATGTGCTGCTCCCGCGTCTGCAGCGTGAGGCGCAGCGCCGGATTACCCGCCGAGTCCCGCGACACGCCGACCAGGCGCCCCGGCAACCGCCGCTTGTGCGCATCTTTTGTCGCAAGAAACGCCGCGTGCGGCCCGCCGTAACCCAGCGGCACGCCGAATCTCTGCGACGACCCGACCACCGCGTCCGCCCCGCATTCGCCGGGCGATTGGAGCAGTGTGAGAGCGAGGAGATCCGCTGCGACCACCGCTAGTGCGTCTGCTTCGTGGATCTTCGCAATGATCGGCCCGAGCTCGCGGATCCGCCCATCCGTCGCCGGATACTGCACGAGGGCCGCGAAGACACCTTCCGCCGCCGGGTCGAAGTCTTCGATCTCCCCCACCCGGATCTCGATCCCCATCGGCTCGGCCCGCGTCCGCAGGAGCGAGATCGTCTGCGGATGACAATCCGCCGCAACGTAGAACACGTCACCTTTCTTCGAAGCGTGGCACATCGCCATCGCCTCAGCCGCAGCCGTAGATTCATCGAGCAGCGATGCGTTCGAAATCTCCATGCCCGTGAGATCGCACACCATCGTCTGGAAATTGAGCAAAGCCTCGAGCCGCCCCTGCGCGATCTCGGCTTGATAAGGCGTGTAGGCCGTGTACCAGCCCGGATTCTCCAGGATGTTGCGCCGGATCACCGCCGGCGTGTGGGAATCTGCGTAGCCCATCCCGATGCACGACTGAAACACGCGGTTCGGTTCTATCGTCTCCGCAAGCGCCGCGAGCGCCTCCTCCTCGGTCCGCGCTGCGGGTAGATCCAACCCGCCCTCGAGCCGGATCGCTTCCGGCACCGTCTCGCCGATCAACTCGTTCAGCGATTGAGAGGAAACCGCCGCCAACATCTGCTCGATCTCGTCGAGCTGCGGACCGATGTGCCGCCGCGCAAACCGGCCAGCCTCAAAGACACTTTCGCTCATCAGGAGATCTGCTCCCGGTAGGCATCCGGCGACTTCAAAGCATCCAACTCACCCGCGTCCGCAAGCTTCACTTTGTAGATCCATCCCTCGCCAAACGGATCGGTGTTCAGCAACGCCGGATCCGCATCCAGAGCGGCATTTGCCTCGAGGATCTCGCCACCCACCGGCGAGTAGATGTCGCTCGCCGCCTTCACCGACTCGACCACCGCGCTGGCCGCCCCGGCCTCGACCACGTCCCCGACCTTCGGCGGCTCGACGAACACGATGTCCGTCAACTCAGCCTGCGCATGATCGGTGATCCCGACCGTCCCCACGTCACCATCGACCCGCACCCACTCGTGCGACTCCGCGTATCTCAAATCGTCTGGAACATTCATAAATCTATCAGAAACTCTTCACCCCTTTGTGACCTTCGTTACCTTGTGTTCAAAGCTGTATTTGTCTTTCCGGCGACATTCGCTACGCCGCCCGCACGTAAAGCGGTTTCTTCCGCACGCTCGCCTTATAAATTTTCCCCCGCACCTCGATTCCGACCTCTTGGCCCGATTTCGCCAGATGCGGTGGCAGATACGCCAGCGCGATCCCGTATCCAAGCGACGGCGACAACGCCCCACTGCACGTCTCGCCGACTTCCTCGCCGTCGACGATCACGCGGTAATGCGGCCGAATCGGGGGCGATTTTTCCTCCACCGCGAGAGCGACCAAGCGGGAAGGTGCGCCGTCGATTTTGTGCCGCTCCACCGCTTCTTTCCCCACGAAATTGTCTTTCGTCAGATCCACAAAAAACCCCAACCCCGCCTCGATCGGCGTCCGGTCGGGCGACAGATCCGAGCCATTGAGCGGGTAACACATTTCCAACCGCAGCGTGTCGCGCGCCCCGAGTCCGCAAGGCACCGCCCCCGCTCCGACGAAAGCCTCCCAAACTGACACGATTGTCTGCGCCGGCGCGACGATCTCGAACCCATCCTCCCCCGTGTATCCCGTCGTCACGACAAACACAGCCGCTCCGGAAAACACGGATGAGACGACCCGATTCCGAGCCTCGGCGAGCGTCTCCCCGAAGACGCAGCCAAACAGTGCCCGAGCCTTCGGACCTTGCACCGCCACCGCCGCGAAGCTGTCACTCCGATCCGCAAACTCGACGCCGTCGACCAAGCGAGACTCCATCCAAGCCCGGTCCTCATCGATCTTCGCCGCATTGACGATGAGCAGAAACGCGTGCTCGCCCGTCCGGTAGACGATGAGATCGTCGATCACCCCGCCCGTCTCGTTGAGCATAAGCGTGTACTGCGCCTCACCCTCGGACAATTTGGCCACCCGGTTGGTCAGCAGTCCGTCCAGCCAAGCGACCGCACCCTCGCCATGAACGGTGAACTCCCCCATGTGCGAAATGTCAAAAATCCCCGCCCCGTCGCGCACCGTCCGGTGCTCGGCCATGATCCCCGCGTATTGCACCGGCATCTCCCAACCCGCGAAGTCCACGAGCTTTCCGCCCGCCTCGACGTGTTTGTCGTAGAGCGGCGTCCGGCGGGGTGGTGTGGCGGGCGGAGTTTCCATCTCCTCGTTTAGATAATGAAGCGTCGTTCGCCGGGCGACGGAAAAATTCCGAAATCCCAGGCAGAGAAGCGGAGTTTCAATGTTTGCGGCCAGATGATACGCAGAAGTTTCTTGTAAAAAAAGTGATCCGGTTGTCAGATTGCCGCCATGAATGCCATTCGCCCCCTCCTCCTCGTCATCGCCACCGCCGGTTTGACCGCCGCTGCGATTCCATCCGCCCACGCTCAGACCCGGTCGCTCACCACGACTTTTGCGGGCGGAAACTCACAGGACGGCTTCATGTTCGACGTGATTGCCACCCGCCCACTCCAGATCACCGGGGTGCAGTTCGCTTTTGCGTCCCTGCCGCTCACCGACACCTTCGAGGTCTACGGAAAAGCGGGCACTCATGTCGGCAGCGAGACCACCGCCGCCGATTGGACGCTCACCGGGGGCGGTGTGGTCACCACCGCCGCGCTGAACGTCCCAACTCCAATCCTCTTCCTTTCCAGCCCGATCGCGGTCCCCGGAGGAGCGGGAGCGGCGATTTACGTCCGCCGCGTCGATGCGACCGAAAATATCCGCTACACCAACGGAGACGGAACCGGAACCGTTGAGTCCTCGGATCCCAGTCTTTTCCTTCTCGAGGGAAAAGGAATCAACGGACTTTTCGGTGTCGGCAGCGTGATCGACGACCGCATCCCCAACGTCACCGTCCACTACACCCTCACCGACCTAGCCGCCCCGACCGTCTCCGTCATCGGGGCCAATCGCATTCGCACCACCGAGTCGCGCGTGCGGATCGACGGTTTGGCCTCCGACGACGTCGGCGTCGCCACCGTCCGTGTCCGCTTCAAACGCCAGCGCAACAATGGCACGACCCGCAACATCACCCGCTTCCTGCCCTTCGATCCTGCCACGGGTCTGTTCCGCATCAATGTCCGCACCTTCGTCGGTCGCAACCCCGTCCGCTTCAACGTCACCGACACCGCCGGAAAAGGCTCCGCGACCTCCCGCGCAGTCATCATCCGAAAGGAGTAAGCGGAAACCGGCTCAACTCAAGGAGCGGTCCGGCAGCCGCCGGCCCGACCCAATCCAATCCGGCGACAGCCGGACACTCCGAATTGCGGCGACGGTCGTTTGATGGTGCCGCCCGCCATTGACACGGCCACCACCAGCCCTTACGCTTCCCCGTCCATGAAGCGCGTCCTCTTCGTCTGCACCGGCAACATCTGCCGCAGCCCGATGGCCGAAGGTTTGTTCCGAGCGCTGGTCAATGATCGACCCGACATCGAAGTCGCTTCTGCGGGTGTCAGCGCCCAAACCGGCCAGACCCCCAGCCGCGAAGCCATCGACGTCCTCCGCGAGGAAGAAAACGTCGACATCTCTCGGCAGCGCAGCCAACCGGTGACCGAAAAGCTCATCAAGCAGTTCGACTTCATCTTCGCCATGACCCGTGACCATCAGCGGCTCATGGAACTCCTCTTCCCGACCTCCCAGGGCCGCATTAAACTCGTCCGGGAATTTGATGATCCCGCCCGCGACGTCCCCGATCCCATCGGCCAAGGCCCGGAAGTCTACGCCCGCTGCAAAGACACCATCAAACGCGCCCTCCCCGCTCTTCTCAACCACATCGACCAAAGCATGATCTCGACCGCCGCCCCAATCGCCACTTCCGAAACTATCCCCCACGTCGAGGCGACCGACCCCGAGGTTGCAGCCGCGATCCACGCCGAAGCCCACCGTCAGGCCGAGCACATCGAGCTCATCGCCAGCGAAAATTACACCTCTCGCGCCGTCATGGAGGCCCAAGGCTCCTGCCTCACCAACAAATACGCCGAAGGCTACCCCGGCAAACGCTGGTACGGCGGCTGCGAGCACGTCGACGTCGTCGAGAAACTCGCCATTGAGCGCGCCAAGACGATCTTCGGAGCGGACCACGCCAACGTCCAACCCCACAGCGGCTCCCAGGCCAACGCTGCCGTCTACTTCAGCGTCCTCACCCCCGGAGACAAGATTCTCACGATGGACCTCGCCCACGGCGGGCACCTCACTCACGGCCACCCGGCTAATTTCTCCGGCAGACTCTACGAGACCACCCACTACGGAGTCAGCGCCGAGACGGGTCGCATCGACTACGATGCCCTCGCGAAGACCGCCGCCGAAGTGCGGCCAAAGATGATCACCGCCGGTGCTTCCGCCTACCCCCGCACCATCGACTTCGCCCGCATGCGTGAGATCGCCGATTCCGTTGGCGCCTACCTCTTCGTCGACATGGCCCACATCGCCGGACTCGTCGCCGGCGGCGCACACCCGAGTCCCATCGACCACGCCGACTTCGTGACCACCACGACGCACAAAAGCCTCCGAGGCCCGCGGGCCGGACTCATCCTCTGCCGTGAGCAATACGCCAAGAAGATCGATAGCCTCGTCTTCCCCGGCGTCCAGGGCGGCCCGCTCATGCACGTCATCGCCGCTAAGGCCATCTGCTTCCACGAGATCCTGCAGCCCGACTTCAAAGCTTACGCGGCCCAGATCGTGTCCAACGCCAAGGCCCTCGCCGCCCAGCTCGTCCGCCTCGGCTACACGCTCAGCTCCGGCGGGACCGACAATCACGTCATGCTCGTCGACCTTCGGCCCACGGGCATCAACGGAGCCGAGGCGTCGAAGGTGCTCGACGAAGCCGCGATCACCGTCAACAAGAACGCCATCCCGTTCGACACCGAGCCGATCTTCAAGACCGGCGGCATCCGCATCGGCACCCCGGCCATGACCACTCGAGGGATGAAGGAAGACGAGATGATGGACATCGCCGACCTCATCGACGCCGCCCTTAAAGCCAAAGGCGACGAGGCGGCTTTGGCCGAGAGTCCGCAAGAAGGTCACCTCCCTCACCGCCCGCTTCCCCCTCCCGGCGTAGCCCCCCGGGCCGCGCCGCACCCAGCAGTCACTCGAGTCCCCGCTCGGCCACATCGGCCTCGTCCATCCCGAGGAAGTGCGCGATCTCGTGCAGGAGCGTCACGCGCACCTCTGTGAGATAGTCGGCTTCCCGCCCCGAAGCAAAGTGCCACACGTTCCGGCACCAGATCCGGATCCTCGGCGGATCGATGCGCCCAAGTTCGCCGTAGGCTGCCCCTTCGAAGATCCCCAACCAATCCCGCCCGACTCCGATCTCCAGATCATCCGCGCCCGGCAAATCCTCGACAAACACCGACACCGCCGCCACGGGACCAGCAATCTCTGCGGGCAGACCATCCAGCGTCCGCTCCACCACCTCGCGCGCCAACGCAATCTCTCGGTCTCCAAAATTCACAACTCCCTCACTTCGAACCCACCCACCCCCCAAAATCCAGCCCGAAGTCCCGATCGTCATGAAGTCTCGTAGTCCTTTCGGGGATGCGGTCGCTGCTCACCCTGTCACGAATCGGACTTTTCCCTTTCGTCCCGCCAAGACCTCGGCTACTCATCGCCGTCCGATGTTCTTCAAGCCCCGCTACGTCAAGGAAGCGCGCAACTACGTCCAGGCCGCTCGCCGGGTTCAACGCTACCGCGCGGACCGACTTGCCCCCGCTGACTACGCGGCGCTGGAGGAGGCAATCACCGGACTCGAGCGGGCCGCGAAAGAACGCAGTCGCGGCGCAGTGCGGGACCGGATCGCTCAACTCGACCAGCTCGTTGGTCGCGTCGCCCCGCCCCGCGACCACGCGGGTTGGCGCGAAAACGTCGAGGTCATCGTGGTTGCTATCGTCATCGCCGCTGGCGTCCGCGCTTACCTGCTCGAACCCTTCAAGATCCCGACCGGCTCCATGCAGCCGACCCTCTACGGCTTGGTCGGCACCCCATCTGCCGAGCCGCCGCCTAATCTCCTCGTTCGCGCCTTCGACTTCGTTGTCGGTGGCCGCACCCATCTCAACGTCGTGGCCAAGGCGGATGAGCGCGTGATTGGTCTGAAAGAGAATTCTTTCGCAAATTACTTCACTTTCACCAAGATCACGACGGACAAGAATTCCTACAGCGTGTTCGCCCCTATCCGCCAGCTGCAGGACGACTTCAACGTCACCGAAGGTCGTCTTTACGCCGCCGGGCAGCCCATCGTCCGAGGCACGGTCGACAACGGCGACTTCGTTCTTGTCAACAAGCTGACCTACAACTTCATCCGACCTGAGCGCGCCGACGTGTTCGTCTTCAAGACGACCGGCATCACCTTGATCGAGCGCACAATTGCGCCTGGCCTTGGCTCGCAACACTACATCAAGCGGATCGGCGGCATTCCCGGGGACGAACTCCGGATCGACCCACCCAATCTCTACGTCAACGGCAAGCTCGCGACCGACAAGATGCTCGGGCGCGTGATGTCTGAAAAAGACGGTTATCGGGGCTACGGCAATGGTCCTCGTGGCTACTATCTCAGCGGTCCAGATGAATCGTTCCAGATCCCGCCGGGAAATTATTTTGCGATGGGTGACAACAGTTACAACTCGAGCGATAGCCGCTACTGGGGCCTGGTGGCGGAGAGGAATATCAGCGGTAAAGGCTTCGTTGTCTTCTGGCCCATCACCAAGCGCTGGGGCTTTATCGAATAGATTGACCCACCGCCCCGGGGCATTTTGATATCAAGTGCCCCGTCCCACTTTGCGTTCGCGCAGCCCAGCAAGTCGCGGTAGATAAGACTCATGTTCCGCCCCCTCTTCGCTCTCCTGTTAGCCATCGCAACGGCTGAGGCCGCCGCGCCCAACGGCATGGTCTGGATCCCGGCTGGCACTTTTGCCATGGGTTCGTCGGAGGAGGAATTTCCGGACGCGCAGCCCGTTCACGAAGTCTACGTCGATGGCTTCTGGATGGACGAGGCCGAGGTGACCAACGCGGAATACGCTCGCTTCGTCGACGCCACGGGCTACGTGACCGTGGCGGAGCGCCCGCTTGATCCGAAAGATTTCCCCGGTGCTCCGCTTGAGCTGCTCGTGCCGGGCGCGGTCGTCTTCGCGCCGCCGGATACGGCCGTCCCGCTGGACAGCAATCTGCGCTGGTGGTCCTACGTGCCCGGAGCGAGCTGGAGACATCCGACCGGTCCGGAGAGTGACCTCGAGGGGCTCGAGGATTATCCGGTCGTCAACGTCGGCTTCGAAGACGCCACCGCCTACGCCGAGTGGGCCGGTAAGCGTCTACCGACGGAGGCGGAGTGGGAACGCGCGGCTCGAGGCGGCCTGGACCAGAAGATCTTTGTCTGGGGCGACGAATTCTCCCCCGAAGGCAAATTGCTCGCCAATACCTACCAAGGTCACTTTCCGGATAACAATACCGTCGCCGACGGATTCGCTGCGGCGGCCCCGGTCAAATCGTTTCCGCCGAACGCCTACGGCCTCTACGATGTCGCGGGCAACGTGTGGGAATGGGCGAGTGATTGGTATCGCCCCGATACCTATCAAAAAATCGCTGCCGAGGGGGCGCTAGCGGTCAATCCGACCGGCCCGAGCGACTCGTTTGACCCGGCGGAACCCGGCGTCCCCAAGCGCGTGCAGAAAGGCGGGTCTTTCCTTTGCACCGATCAATACTGTAGCCGCTACAAGCCCGGCGGGCGGGGTAAGGGCGACATCTCCACCGGGACCAACCACGGCGGATTTCGCTGCGTCAAAACGCCATGATTACACGAATCACTTTGATCCTTCTAGCGCTTGGCTTGCCGGCCTGTCAGGTCACCCGCGACGGCCCATACCCCGAACGGGGTCCGACCTCCCCCGACGTCAGCACCCCCAGCAATTACCACGGCAGCTCCGTGACTAGCCCCCAGATGTAAAGTCGACCCG
This sequence comes from uncultured Verrucomicrobiae bacterium, assembly GCA_963803825.1. GTDB lineage: Bacteria > Verrucomicrobiota > Verrucomicrobiia > Chthoniobacterales > JAATET01 > CAVVKW01. The sequence goes on from CAWDOJ010000009.1 coordinate 37,023, forward strand.
CTCGCTCCTGCTCGGCCCGCCCTTCGGGCGACAACGCCGAGCCGATGCAGTCTGCGCCGAGCCTTCCCAAGCTCGGGCGCTTAAAGAACGGCGGCTTCCAGCCGCAGAAGGCCGTATCTGAATCCACCAGTCGGCGGCGACAACTCGCGAACGTCCCCGATCTCGATCCCCCTGCGCCCGTGTCCACTCACTTCGCCCGCCGGGCGCATAACCGCTGGTGCGCCGCCGCAGCCGCCGGATCGCAGTCCAGTGCTTCGGGGTAGTCCTCGTGGACCGGATCGGGTAACCAGCTGTGGATGAATCCTTTGAGAACCAGCACTCCAACTAGGCCCACTGTGGCGATTGCCGCGCCAGCAACCGGATGTGTCGAATAATTATTCATAAATCGGACTGAACCACACCGAGGAGCTCAGAATGGCAGTGCCTAGGGGATTCGAACCCCTGCACCGGCCGTGAGAGGGCCGTGTCCTAACCCCTAGACGAAGGCACCGTTAAGAGCGGGGAAGATGCGGCACAATCGCGACGCTGGCAAGTCCCGATCTTTGAGAATACCGTCGGACCGATGAAAATATACGTGAAAACGTGGTGCCCCTGGTGCATCGATGCCATCGCTTGGCTGGATCAACGGGGCTATTTCTACGAGAAGATCGACGTGCAGGCGGATCGCGCGGCTTTCAACCACATGAGATCGATCTCGGGCCAATCCCTCACGCCCACGCTCGAGACCCCCGACGGCAAGGTCCTCCCGGACTTCGACACCGGGCAGCTTGAGAAATTCCTCAAGACGCATAGCATCGCCCCTTGATGCTCGCCAACGTCCTCATCGTCCTCGCGGTCGCGGTCCTCGCGATGGCGCTGCGCACCTACCGGCATCGCATGGTGCACCGGATCGGGACGCTCGGGATCTTTGCGACCTCCTTCCTCGCGGGTTGGCTGATCGGCGGGCACCTCCTCATTGGCGTCGCCTTCGCAGCGAGTTGGGTTCTGCTCCCGTGGGTGGAAATCCTCACCCGCGTCCGCAAGCTGCGCCTCCCGATTGATCGACAGCTCAAGGACCGCCGCCCCCCGAATCGATCCGACTTCCCGAACTTCAACGAACTCACTGACGAAGTGGAAGCCGAGCAGTTCGAGCACGTCGACGACATCGGCTGGGAACACGACGAGCAGCGCCAATTCTACCGCGTTCTCTACCAGCCCGAGAGTCGCACCGAGACCGCGATCTGCCTGGTCGAGCAGAGTGAACTCGCTTTCTTCTACGTGTCGATCACCTCGCGCACACCCGACGGCCAGATCTACACCACTTGGAACTACCCGTTCTCCTACGGCCTCCGCCTCCTTCCCAGCCTCCGCCTGCACCGGACCGCTGGCGACCTCCCGTTCTCCGAGATGCTCTCTGAGCACCGACTCTTCCTCGACCGCAGCAAAGTCGGTGTCGATGCCGTCCAAGCGCAGACTCCCGACGACGTCCGCACCCGCTTGGAGTCCGACCTCCGCGACCAGATCGTCCACAATCTCGACCGCGGACTCCTCGTTCGCGACGGCGAGAAGAACATCCGCTACTCGGCCCGCGGGATGCTTTTCCTCTGGGTTCAATTCATCCGCGACCTCGTCCGCCTGTCATGACCCATTCTCCCACTCTCCCTCTCCTACCCGCTCCCTCGATTCACCGCACCTCCGTCGACCAGGTCATGGTCGAAGAACGCGCCGCCTCCTTCACCAAGCGCAGCATCAAGGCCGAGACCAAGCTCTCCGGCTTGCGCCTCGCGTATTCGATGATGGATCTCACCACCCTCGAGGGCAAGGACACCCCCGGCAAAGTCGCCTACCTCTGCCAGAAGGCCATTGCCCCCGCCGAAGCGCGCTACGGAGTCCCGTCCGCCGCCGCCGTCTGCGTCTACCCGAATCTAGTGCCCGCCGCCAAACGCTTTCTCCGAGGCACCACCATCAACGTAGCTGCCGTGGCCACCGCCTTCCCCAGCGGCCTCATGCCGCTTTCGGTCAAGCTCGAAGACGTGCGCCTCGCCGTTGACTACGGAGCCGACGAGATCGACATGGTCATCGACCGAGGAGCTTTCCTCCGGGGCGAATACCGGCAAGTTTTCGACGAGATCGCCGCCGTCCGCGACGCCTGCGGGGCCGCGCACCTCAAGGTCATCTTCGAGACCGGCGAACTCGAGACCTACGACAACGTCCGCCTCGCCAGCGACCTCGCCATCGCCGCCGGCGCTCATTTTATCAAGACCTCGACGGGCAAAGTCAGCCCCGCCGCCACCCTTCCGGTCACGCTCGTCATGCTGGAAGCCATCCGCGACCACTTCTACGCCACCGGCCTCCGGGTGGGGATGAAACCCGCCGGAGGCATCAAGACCGCCAAACAAGCGCTCAGTTACCTCGTGATGGTCAACGAAGTGCTCGGTGAGGATTGGATGACGCCCGACCTCTTCCGGTTCGGAGCAAGCACGCTCGCCAACGACGTCCTCATGCAGATCGCCAAGCAAATCGACGGCCCCTACCAGAGCGCCGAATACTTCTCCCTTCCGTAACGCAAACTTCTAGTTTGCAGGAGCCTCTCGCCATGCCGAAAACCGCCAAAAAATCCAAATCGTCCCGCGCTCTCGCGAAGTCGGACCGTCACCCGAACGCCGCCGCCCACCAGCTCGACACCACCCCGGTCCCCGCTGGTGAACGCTCTCTCAAACTCGGCACTTGGGCCTACGCCCCCGCCCCCGAGACGACGCCGGTTGAGATCGACTCGACCTACAACCTCTTCATCGACGGCCAATTCAGCGCCCCCGCCTCCGGCAAACATTTCGACACGATCAATCCCGCCACGGAGAAGAAGCTAGCCTCCATCGCACTAGCCAGCGCCGAAGACGTCGACCGCGCCGTTGCCGCCGCCCGCCGCGCCCAGACGAAAGTCTGGGGACCCATGTCCGGACGCGAACGCGGCAAATACCTCTACCGCATCGCCCGCCTCATCCAGGAGAAGGCCCGCGAACTCGCAATCCTCGAATCGATGGACGGCGGCAAGACGATCAAGGAAAGCCGCGACGTCGACCTCCCGCTCGTCGCCGCCCACTTCTTCTACTACGCCGGCTGGGCCGACAAACTCGCCTACGCCTTCCCGGGTCGGACCGCTTCGCCCCTCGGAGTCGCGGGTCAGGTGATCCCGTGGAATTTTCCGCTCCTCATGGCCGCGTGGAAGCTCGCGCCCGCCCTCGCGACCGGCAACACCTGCGTCCTCAAGCCCGCCGAGACCACGTCCCTCACCGCGCTCCACCTCGCCCGCATCTTTCAAGAAGCCGACCTCCCCGACGGCGTCGTGAATATCGTCACCGGTGCTGGCGAGACCGGATCCGCTCTCGTCAATCACCCCGACGTCGACAAGGTCGCCTTCACCGGTAGCACCGCCGTCGGCAAGCGCATCGCCGCCGACCTCGCGGGCACCGGAAAGAAGCTCACGCTCGAACTCGGCGGCAAAGCGGCCAACATCGTCTTCGACGACGCCCCCATCGAGCAGGCCGTCGAAGGCATCGTCGGCGGCATTTATTTTAACCAAGGCCATGTCTGCTGCGCAGGATCGCGCCTCCTCGTCCAGGAGTCGATCCACGACGAAGTCATCCGCCGCCTCCGCGACCGCATCAGCACCCTCCGAGTCGGTGACCCGCTCGACAAGAACACCGACATCGGCGCGATCAACAGCGCCGCGCAGCTCGCCCGCATCCGCGAACTCGTCGACAGCGGCGTCGCCGAAGGTGCCGACCTCGTCCAGCCCAAGTGCGCCCTGCCGAAGCGAGGATATTACTTCCCCCCCAGCTTCTTCACCGGAGTCACCGCCGCCCACCGCATCGCCCGCGAAGAGATTTTTGGCCCGGTCCTCTCGGTCATGACCTTCCGCACCCCCGAAGAAGCCATCGAGCGAGCCAACAACACCCCGTACGGCCTCAGCGCCGGAGTTTGGACCGACAAGGGGTCCAAGATCTTCAAGATCGCCGCCAAGCTCCGCGCCGGCATCGTCTGGGCCAATACGTTCAACAAATTCGACCCCACGAGTCCGTTCGGTGGCTACAAAGAAAGCGGCTTCGGTCGAGAAGGCGGACTTCAGGGATTGTCACCCTACGTCAAATTGTCCTGAGTTTTCGAACAGAAGGTCACGAAGGAAACAAAGAATACGGGGAACGCACGCGTCCCCGCGTGCGAGCTGCGGCGTCTCGCCGCAGCGCTCATCGGCAATCCGCGCCAGCGGGAGCCGAACGCATGCCCTTCGTCACCTTTTGTTCAAACTGGATTCGTATTCCCCCCCAGCACGACCTCCGCATACCCCGCCATCAGCTCGGCATCCAAAGGCGAACACCGGAACGCTACGAATCCGTCTGGCCGCACCACGTAAGCCGCTGGTAGCTCGACGCCGTAGCGCAGGTGCGCCTCGGATTTTAGGTCCAGCAACCACTCCGCCCCATCCGGCGGACGTGACCCGCGCCAGACCCGCACGAATTTCTCCGAGTCTCCGCCCAACGCCCGCACCCGCTCCTCAAATTCTCGCAGCGCCTCCGCGTCCTCCGCATCCGGCTTCCGTCCCGAGAACAAGATCACCGCGTGCCCGCCGCCGGCCATCTCGTCCAACAGTGCCATCTCGGCGTCTCGGCGAGGGCAAAACACATCGACCCCGCGCACCCGCGTGCCCGGCTCAAACCCTTGTGACCGCCAATCCTCGTGCCACGCGGAGTCGTCGTCGATGATCGGACTCTGCTCGTAGACGACGCGGAGGCCGGACATTTCAGAGGCAAATTGTTCCTTAAACTTTTCGGTCGTCGCAAGCACCCGCACCCGAGCATTCCGCGCCGCGCGCAGCAAAGGATTCTTCACCGAAGTCAGCTTCTTTCTTTCGACCGCAGCCGCGAGCACCGTCGACGCCACCCCAGATCGTTCCACGTCGTAACTCGTGAGCAACGCTTCCTCATCGCCCCGCCCGGTCGCGATCAAGCCCAGCTTCCACCCAAGATTAAACGCGTCCTGAATCCCCGCGTTCATCCCTTGCCCGCCCACCGGGCTGTGAACGTGCGCCGCGTCCCCCAGTAACAGCACGGGTCCCTTCCGGAAAGTCGCGGCCCGCCTCTCGCTCACGCGAAACGACGACAGCCAGATCGGATTTGACAGCTTCCAATCGCCCCGGCCGTGCGCCGCAAGGTGAGCCTCCAGCTCCTCGATGGTCGCCGGTCCATGCTCCCACGTGTCGCCCCGCCGGTCTGCCACCACTCGCCAGATTCCCGGCACCACCGGGTAGAGTGCGAGAGTCCCTTCGCCCGCCCAATCGAGTTGCACCACGTCGATCTCGAGATCCTGATCGATCTCGACGTCCCCGATCGCAAAACGCTCCTCGTTCACCTCGCCGATAAAATCGATGCCCGCACCGTGGCGAACGGCGCTGTGCACCCCGTCGCAGCCAGCAAGCCACCGCGTTCGCAGGGTCAGCGGATCGCCCTCCGAGTCCCTCAACTCACACCGCACCCCCAAGGCATCCACCGCGAAAGACGCAAGTTGCACGCCCCTCTCGACCTCCACGCCGAGCTCGAGCAGGCGATCGATGAGAATCTGCTCCGTCTCGACCTGCGGCAGCAACAGCGGCAGCGGGTAGCGCGACTCGACCCCGTGCGACACGTCCATCTCCGCCAAAAGCGTCCCCTCGGCCGAGATCTGGATCGCGCGCACTTCGTTCCCGGCTTCCAGCAAACCAGCCGCGCACCCCATCGTCTCGAGAGCCTCCAGAGTCGCGGCCCACAAGCCCGGCGCCTCGGCGTGCGGGTTGCGCTCGGTGCGCATGTCGATCACCCTCACGTTCACTCCCAACTTCCGGCACTGAATCCCGAGCGCCAATCCAGTCGGTCCCGCCCCCACAACCAGAACGTCGCAATCACTACCACCCATCCGCTCATACAACGCTTAAACGGCGTCGCGTTGAACCCCAAAAACAATGCCGTCGACCCGGGCGGCAACGGTCTTATTTTTGCGCTCCACATTTCGGGCGATTGCGGCGAACTTCCCGGGTTCCATGACGCTTACCGACGACCAAAAAGCCTCCGTCACCCGCTGGATCGAAGCGGGAGAATCCCTCTCCGAAGTCCAGCGCAAGCTGCGCGAAGAATTTCAAATCACCGCGACCTTCATGGAGACGCGCTTTCTCGTCGACGACCTCCGGCTCACTCTGAAGTCTGACCCGGAACCCGAGGTGCCAGCGGCCGACCCCACCCAACCTGCCACCAGCGCTCCCGCCGACGCCCTTCCGCCCGACGAGATTCTTCCGCCCGCAGGATCCGGTGGCCGCGTCTCCGTGACCGTGGATCAGATCGCCCGGCCCGACGCCATGATCAGCGGCAAAGTCACCTTCTCCGACGGCCAGGGTGCCAGCTGGTACATGGACCAGATGGGACGACTCGGCCTCGACGCCGCCACCCCCGGCTACCGCCCTTCCGAAGAAGACGTCCTCGCCTTCCAAACCGAACTCCAGAGCCTCGCCCGGACCCAGGGCTTCTGAGGTGCTCATCAAGCTCAACGGCACCGGTCACGAGACATCCGCCACGACCGTCGCCGCACTCATCGCCGAGCTCCAGCTCCCGCCCGGAACCATCCTCGTCGAACACAACACCGTCGCACTCCTGCGTTCCGAGTGGAGCCAGACGCCCCTGGCGACCGACGACCGCCTCGAGCTACTCCGAGTTGCCGCTGGTGGCTGAATTTGACCTTCCAACGTTCCGACCTTAGACCTTCCGACCGACCAACCGATGTTCAACCGCCTCTCCGACAAACTCCAGGACGTCTTCAAAGACCTCCGTGGCCAAGGAGCCATCACGGAGAAAAACATCAACGACGCACTCCGCGAAGTCCGGCTCGCGCTGCTCGACGCGGACGTCCACTTCAAGGTCGCCAAAGACTTCATCGCCTCCGTCAAAGAGAAAGCACTCGGCGAGGATGTCACCCGCAGCGTCACGCCGGGTCAGCAGATCATCAAGATCTTCCAGGACGAGCTCATTGCCCTGCTCGGCGGCGATTCCGAAGCTCTCAACCTCGACAAGCCCGCCCGCATCCTCGTCGTCGGACTCAACGGCGCGGGCAAGACGACCTCGTCCGCTAAGCTTGCCCGTTGGCTCAAATCCCAAGGCCGCACGCCGAATCTCATCGCCTGCGATCTCGTCCGCCCCGCCGCCATCGACCAACTCGTGACCCTCGCTGGCCAAGTCGACGTCCCCGTATTTGCGCCTGATCCCACGGAGAAAGATGTGCTCGCCGTCGCCAAGCGCGCCCTCGCCTGGGGCACCGAAAATGGCGGCAACGTCCAGATCTTCGACACCGCCGGACGCCAGGAGATCGACGAGCCGCTCATCGCCGAGATCAAGGCCCTCAAAGAATACCTCAATCCGCAGGAAGTCCTGCTCGTTTGCGACGCCGCGACCGGTCAGCAGGCTGTCTCGGTGGCCGAGCACTTCCACGAAGCCCTCGGCCTCACTGGCATCATCCTCACGAAGCTCGACGGCGACGCTCGCGGTGGAGCGGCGCTTTCTCTGCGCGCCGTCACCCAGCGTCCGATCAAATTTGCCGGCACGGGCGAGAAGCTCGATCAATTCGAGCCCTTCCACCCCGACCGTCTAGCCAGCCGCATCCTCGGCATGGGCGACGTCGTGTCGCTCGTCGAGAAGGCCGCCAGCGCCATCACCGAAGAAGACGCGCTTCGCCTCGAGCGGAAGATGAAGACGGCCTCCTTCGATCTCGAGGACTTCCTGCAGCAGTTCAAAATGCTCAAACGCATGGGACCGCTCGAGAATCTACTTGGCATGATCCCCGGCATGGGTAAGCTCACCGATTCCTCGATTGACGAGGGCCAGATGAAACGGGTGGAGGCGATCATTCTCTCCATGACTCCCAAAGAACGCGCCAGGCCAGAGATTCTCAACGCCCGACGCCGACAACGAGTCGCCCGCGGCAGCGGCGTCACCGTCACCGAGGTCAACACCCTCCTCCAGCGCTTCGGCCAAATGAGGAAGATGATGAAGAAAATGGGCGGCAGCGGCATGAAAAAGATGATGGCCCAAGCCCAGAAATCCGGCCTCCCGGGCCTGCCACGATAAAAGACTTCAGAACCTCTGAACTCCAAAACTTCCAAACTCAGCAACTAAAAGAAAATGGTAGTCATCCGACTCAAGCGCGAAGGCGCCCGCAATCACCCCTTTTACCAGATCGTCGTCGCCGACCAGCGCAAGCCTCGCGACGGGCGTTTCATCGAGATCATCGGCACCTACGACCCGAAGAAAGAAGGCGAGAACTACAAGATCGCCGTCGACCGCGCCGATTACTGGACCAGCGTCGGCGCTCGCCCGTCGCAGACCGTCTCGAACATCATCACCAAAGCTCGCAAGCAGAGCGAAGCCGAAGTCGCCGCCTAACCAAGCAAGCGCCTCTGCAGGGTCGAAGCGCGGGGCACGACCCTCCGCGCTCATTCGCAAGCCCCGCCAATCCGACCCGGCCATGGAAGAGTTCCTCAAATACGTCCTTGCTCAGCTTGTCGAGTTTCCGGCAGATGTCGTGATCACGAAGGACGAACGGCCCGGCGAAGTCACCTACCACCTCGCGATGCGGCAATCCGACATCGCGACAGTCGTCGGCAAGGGCGGCCACACGATCCAAGCGCTCCGCACCCTCCTCCGCGCCTCGGGACAAAAAAGAGACCTCCGGGTCGGACTCGAAATCATCGAATGAAAACTGCTCGCACTCTCTTCACCGCTTCCACCCTTGCGCTCATCTTCGTCGCCACCCCGGCCTGCGAGATGCAGAAGGCCGAGACCACGGTCAAAGGCTACGGCGAAAAGCATGACGCCGAGTCTGCCAGAGGTGAACTACTCGAGCCCTCAACCGAGACACCCCCGACCTACTTCAACGAGTAGGAGAGGCTTCCTAGAGCAGCGGCGACTTCCGCTCGCCGACACCGACCGAAGCGGCTCGGCCACCACTTGGGATCTGATCGAGCGGAGCGCCGCGCCCCCACACTTACCCGATCACAAACCGGCACTCGTAGAGTCCGCTTGCGCTCCGAGTTTCGCGCCGCACCGGGCCGCCGATCACTTTTGCGACGAGGTCCTGCTCAAGTTTGGCCGTCTCCGGGTAAGCGGCCAGGAGATCCAGGATCGGGCTGTGTCGCTCGACGATCGCTAGGCTGGACTCGGTCTCCAACGTCGCCATGCAACCCTCACGTTCACGAACGCGTGCGAACCATCTGGCGCGAGACTCCTTCTCCTCTCCCTTGACCTTTGCCAAGTAGCCTTCCGTTTTCCGACGAAAATAGAGAAACAGCATTTTTGCCGGGGCCGTGGGTCCAAAGAGTTGTTTCGCCGCATCGAGCAGCTGCATCGAGAGGGCATTCGACTCCGTCGGAAAAAGCTCGTCGGCTTTGCGAGTCAGGCGATACAGCATCTCGGGGCGTCCGACCGGTCGCGGGTTGCGCCAGGTGTCGAGGTAGCCGTCTCGCTCGAGATCAAGGCAGTGCTGCTTGATCCCCATGTAGCTCATCTTGAGCCGCTTCGCGAGTTCCTTGACCGGCAGCCCCTGAGATCGCTTAAGCTCGTGCACGATCGCCACACGCTGACTTCGACCTATTTCTACAAGCAACCGATTCACGACTCGTTGGGAGTTTAAGCGCACGCACGCTTTCTTGACGAGTCGGTTGGAGAGGTTGCGAGGCAAGAAGGCAGACTCGCCTCTCTTGCCTCCCTTCCGGCCTCCCCTTCGAGCCGAGGCGCGAGCCGTCTACGGCTTCAGGATCGCGTAGGTTTTGCTGGGACCACGATTCACGTTGAGGGTCACTCCCCGACCGCCGCTATTCGCGGCGATAGCAGCTTCGAGTTCGTCCGAGGTCCGAACCTCTTTGTTCCCGACCGACGTGATCACATCGCCGACTTCGATCCGCGCGATGTCCGCTGGGCTGCCCTCCGCCACGGCGGTGACCAGTACGCCCGGCTCGGCCTGCACTTTCATGGCGATCGCGAGATCCGGAGTGAGCGCCTTCACGTTTAACCCAGCCAACGACCTACGAACCCCCTCCGGCGGCATCGTCGGCGTAGGGTCCGTCGGCTCAAATCGATTCGACGCCCGCATGCGCCCGTCCGTCCGCTCTGCCGTCTGGACCTCGACCGTTTGAAGTTTCCCAGCCCGCCAGATCTCTAATCGGACGCTGTCACCCACTTCCCGCTTGAGGATTTCCCTCTGGAGATCAGACGCCGACTCAACCGACGCGCCGTTCACTGAAATAATCACGTCGGCACGACGCAGATCTGCTCGCGCGGACGGCCCCAGAGGATCCATCTGCATCACAATCACGCCGCTATCCAGGCCGGGAAAAAGCGAGGAATCGACGTTTTCTGGTTCCAAAGTCTGGATCGCAATCCCTAGCCACGGGCGGATGAATCGTCCGTTGGTGATGAGCTGGGACGACACCTGCTTGGCGAGATTGCTGGGAATCGCAAAACCCAGACCGCGGTTGATCCCGTTGATCAGGGTGTTGACGCCGACGACCCGTCCTTCGATGTCCACGAGCGGTCCGCCACTGTTGCCCGGATTGATTGAGGCGTCGGTCTGGATGTATTCCTCGTAGTCCTGGCCGTTCGTCAGTCCCGTCCGTCCGACGGCACCGATGATCCCGAACGTGAAGGAATACCGCAGGTCATAGGGGGCACCGAGCGCGAAGGCAAATTCTCCGACCCGCACTTTGTCGCTGTCGGCCAGTTCGACCGGCTGAAGATCGGGCGCGTCGATCTGAAGGACCGCCAGGTCCGAGGCTGGGTCCATGCCGACCAGTGTCGCGGGGAAGGTCTGCCCGTCGTGCAGCGTGACTTCGATCTCGCCTTCCCCTCCTTCGCCCAGCACGTGGCTATTAGTAAGAATGTAGCCGTCGTTCGTGATGATGAACCCCGACCCCTGGTTCGACTCGGGTCGGCTATTCCCCGGCATCCGGTCGGCCATGCCTTGATTCTGGAAGAAGAATTGGAGTGCAGACGATTCCGCCGAGAGGTTCGGATCGGGTGCGCGCTCGACCTCGATCACCACGACTCCCGGCGAGACTTTCTCGTAAACGTCGGCGAAGGCCTTGCTCAGCCCCTTGGCTAGATTGACCGAAGCGGGAGACGTGGTGGCCGGTGCCGCGGCCGCTGCTGCGGTGGCGGGTGGCGCTTGAGCCAGGACGGAAGCAGAGGCCAAGCTGAGAAAGGCCAAGGACGTGATCGAAGCAATCCGTGATTTCGGTTTCATAAGTGCAGACGGTAAGGGTTGATCCTCGCATTTCAAGCTGACCGCCCAAAAAATTTTGCGTTGGGCACGAGTTTAGCATTGTCGGGAATCGCTCGGAATGCATTTTGTCGGGCCGAGCACTCAACCAATTGCCGCTCAAATCGTAGCTCCGACGACATCATGCCCAGGAAAATCGAAGACTCGACCGTCCCGAGCGAAGCCGTCGGCTCGACCGACGCCTCGACCGACGCTTTGACTTCCTCTCCCGCTGTCGGCAGCGAAGACTTTGAGAACCTGGGCGAACTCCCGCGCCGCTACGACGAGGATACGATTTTTCTGATCGCTCAGGAACCGCACTGGCTCTTCTGCTATTGGGACATCGACATCGCTCACCACCCCGGCGGCCCCGCTTCGCTGCGGTGCTTCCGAGGTGCGGAGGAGATCGAAGCCGAGATCGAAGTGTCGTTTGAAACTCACAATTGGTATATCCCCGTTAGCCAAGCTGGTGCCGAATACGCCGTGGAGATCGGTTTCTACCGGGGCGACCAGTGGAAGCCGATCTCCCGCTCGGTCGCCGTGCAAACCCCGCCCGAGGGGGTTTCACAATCCGAGGACTTCGCTTTCGCGACCGTGCCCTTTCACCTGAGCTTTCAGCGATTGATTGATAACCTCGCTGCCTCCGTGGAGGAAGAGGGCAATCTGGTCGAGACCGTGGCTCGGATGCAGCGCAACGGCGACTTCTCGGCCTTTGGCCTATCCGCCGGTGACGGAGACGGGCACTCCCCGAGCATGGATCCCTTGGTGCTTCTGGCCGCACTCGCCGGTCCTGAGCTGCACACCGAACTCTCCAACGGCTCGATCAGCTCCGCCGAGGTTCACTCTCGAGTCCACGCCGCGTTGAATGAGCGCATCAGCTCTGGAAACGGCGCTTCGCTGGGAGGCGGATCATCCGAATCTTTGTCGTCTGGGCATCTCGTGTCCCCCGCCGGGTCATCTGGCGGGATCGCTTCGGGTGGTCTGGCGTCCGGAGCGTTCGCGAGCGAGCTGCTGGCGACCTTCTCCTCGCGGTCGCCCGAGGAAGTCTCGAGCTGGTTGCAGGGTGCCACCCTGAGTTGGTCCCATGCCTCGGGCGGTGAAACCAACTCCGAACACCTGTCCTCTCGCTCGGAGTGGTCCGGCATCGCCGGCCCCTCGAGCTGGTCGCTCGACCGCATCTCCAGTTGGCTCGGCGCCGCAGAATCCAGCGGGTTTCCAAATACACTAAGCAGCTGGTTGCAGGGTGTGCAGTCGAGCCGGGCGGGAGCCGCCAATTCGAGCTGGGGTCTCGGCGGACCGTCGAGCGACGCGCGAGAAGCTGAGTCGAGTTGGGCTTCAGGGAGCTTGAGCGCGCCGTTTTCCTACTTTGCTCCGCAGTCAGGCAGCCATTTTCTTCCAGACGGCAGCGCCGGGATCGTTTTCGAAGGTGGTCACACCGGCTCCACCCTCTCCGTTGAGGCTGAGCCGAGCTCTCTGGATCCGGCGGGCGGGCTTCGCGACCACTTCAGGTTTCCAGCCGATGGCAGTGAGATCCAGGTCGTCGCTCGGTCTCCCACGGGATTCAGCACGGGTCCCGGCCGCCACAGTTCCTAGTATCTGCCCTCAAAATAACCGGACCGCAGGCCGACGACCGCCGAACCCCGAAGCTGTCGCCTCCACGCCATGCCTTCCACGCCCCGCCATCAGCGCGATCCGCTCGTCGATTCGTTCTTCGTGTTCTTGGAGGGCGAGCGTAACGCCTCACCGCGAACACTCGTTGCCTACCGCCACGCGTTGACGGAATTCCGTCGATTTCGGCCGGATGTCACTTGGCGATCCGCCACGCCGGAGGACTTCCGAGCGTTTCTTTTTGACCTGATGAAGCGCGGATTGGCCCGTGCCACCGTTCGGTTGACCTTTGCGGCCCTCCGGACGTTCTACAAATTTCTAGTTGAGCGCAAAAACCTCCCGACGAACACTTTGAGCTTTGTTGTCCTGCCGAAACCGGAAAAATCATTGCCCTCATTCCTGACGCTGCGGCAAGTCGATTTGCTTCTTGCGGCTCCGGGTGTCGCTCCTCAAGAGAAGCAAGCTCCGCGCTGGGTGGCCGCGCGGGACGCCGCAATCCTCGAACTCTTCTACTCTTGCGGATTGAGGCTCGCCGAACTCGCTTCCCTGAACGTTGGCGACGTCGACCCGTACTCGGAGACGCTTCGAGTCGTCGGCAAAGGGTCGAAGGAGCGGGTGTGCCCGGTCGGCGGCCCGGCGCTCACCGCAATCTCAACTTATCGTCACCGGGCAAACGTTGTCACGGGACCGCTGTTTATCAACAAATCACGGTGCCGCCTGTCCGCGAGATCGATCTGGGCAATGATGAAGAAATACCTGTCGCAAGCGGGACTTCCGTCGACGCTCAGCCCTCACAAGCTCCGTCACAGCTTCGCCACCCATCTGCTCGACAACGGTGCCGATCTTCGCAGTCTGCAGACCCTCCTCGGCCACGCGAGCCTCTCGACCACCCAGATCTACACCCACGTAACGACCGAGCGCCTGAAGAAAACCTACGCAAAATCTCACCCGCGAGCCTGATCTCGGCGGAGCGCACGCTTTTGTCCTAGGATCGAGCGCGATCCCGGCAACCGGCTGGGAGCTGCGAGGCCACGTGATGAACGCAAAAGCTCCGTGAAAGCGCGTCCAGGCACCAGGCGGTCAGCGGATCTTCCGCAGTAACGGCAGCCCGGTCTTCTGATTTTCTGACACCTCGTAGCCCTCGGGCAGAGCATCCATAGCACCTTCTCCCGCCGTGCCAGCGAAATAATACAGCGACACCTCCTGACCTCCCCGCAGTTTCTGTCGGCGATGGTAGAGGTGATACGTCTTGCCGGATTTGACGCTGTCGACGGTGAACGCCACGGAGTGCCTGGGGGATCGGGGGCAGACCCGTCGGCCTCGAAAGGCCGACGGCTACTTGATGATAGCCGCTTTCTTCAGCGTCTTGTAGGCACCATTTTTATCGATGGTCTTAAACGCTCGCGCCGTTGCTTTCACGGTGACAAATTTCTTCAGCTCCGGCACCCAGACCCGCTTTTTGCGGAGATTCGGGACAAATTCGCGTTTCACGACTTTGGTCACGTGCATGCCGATGCCCCCCTTTTTCTTCGCAAGACCGCGACGGTGAATGCGACCTCCGATGGTCGGCTTGGCTCCGGTGATTTGGCACTGTCTGGACATAAAATCTTAAAACGTAAATTTGAGGAACGCGGACTATCCGTTTCCCACGTCGAGTGGTCAAGCTAGGTTTTGGGCTAATTGCCGAGTGCGGTCTGCTGCGCGGCAAGTAGTTGCTCGATCCCGACGCGGCCCACGGCGAGCATCTGCGTCAGTTCGTCCGGGGTAAACGATGCTTCCTCGCCCGATCCTTGGACTTCGACGAACTCGAACTTGTCGGTCATCACGAGATTCATGTCCACGCTGGCGTCCTTGTCTTCGATGTAATCCAGGTCGAGCAGCACTTCGCCGCCGACGACGCCGACGCTAACCGCCGCAACCATCTGCTTGATCGGGGAGCGCTTGACCTTCCCCGCCTTCTGCAATTCCTGGCAAGCCAACGCGATGGCGACCGCCGCGCCAGTGATGGACGCAGTCCGCGTCCCACCATCGGCTTGGAGCACATCGCAATCGACCCAGATCGTGCGCGACCCCAGCGCCTCCAGATCAACGACCGCCCGGAGGGATCGCCCGATCAGGCGCTGGATCTCGGTCCCCCGCCCGTCCTGCTTCCCGCGGCTGACGTCGCGCTGCTTCCGGGTGAGCGTGGAATAAGGCAGCATGGAATACTCGGCGGTGATCCAGCCGCCCGTCACGTTCTGCTCCTTCATCCAACGCGGCACCTTGTCCTCGACCATGGCAGCGCAGATGACGCGGGTGTTCCCGGCAGAAACGAGCACAGAACCCATCGCGTGGGGAGCGACGCCGGGTTCGAATTTGAGAGGGCGAAGCTGATCAAAGGTGCGGGAATCGTGTCTGGGCATGAGGCGGCGGAGGCTGAGGTCAGGAATCGGTCGCGTCCAGCAAATCCGGGCGTCGGTCGCGAGTCAGCGCCAACGCCCGCTCGCGACGCCAAGTGGCGATGGCGGCATGGTTGCCCGACGTCAGCACACCGGGCACGCGCCAACCCTCGAACTCCTCCGGTCGGGTGTAGTGCGGGTGATCGAGTATGCCGAGATCCCCCTCGCCGAACGAATCCTGCACCGCCGAATCTTCGTCCCCCAACACGCCCGGCAGCAGCCGCACGACCGCATCCGTCACCACGAGCGCCGCCAGAGCCCCGTTCGTGAGGACGTAGTCGCCGATGGACCACTCGTCATCGATCAGGTGATCCGCCACCCGCTGATCGACCCCTTCGTAGTGCCCGCAGAGCAGAATGAGATGCTTCACTTCCCGGGCGGTCGTCCGCGCCATCGGCTGATCGAAGACGCGGCCCTGCGGCGTCATGAGCACGACCCGCGTGTCCGGCGTCCGCAGATCCGTGAGCGCTCGGTGGATCGGCTCGATCCGCATGACCATCCCGGGGCCACCGCCGTAGGGCATGCCGTCGGCGACCCGGTGGCGGCCCGTCGTCCACTCACGGAGATCCACCGCTTCGAGGTCCGCCAGTCCACGGTCGGCGGCCCGCTTCAGCATGCTCTCCCCCAGCGCGCCCCGGCAGATCCCCGGAAAAAGTGTCAATATTTGAATCTTCACGACGTGCGACTTTTCTTTATGCGAACCATTCCGTAGCTTCGCAAGCGTCCCGTGCCGCGAAAGTCCCCGCCCAAACGCTCGCAACGCGCCCGTTCGCAGCCCGCTAAGAAAGCTCCGAAACGCAGATCTGCTCGGCGCAGAACGCCCCCCGTCCGCCGCCGCCGCTCCCGCTTCGTCACCGGTCTGAAGCTCGCCGTTGCCGCTGCCGTGATCTGGGGCCTCGGGGGCGTCGGGCTCTATCTTTACGCGCTGACCTTCGATCTGAGCAAAATCAACGAACTGCCTCAGCGCTCGATCGTCCTGGACCGAGATGGGAGATTTTACAGCCGCCTCGCGGGAGAGAATCGCATCGTGGCCCCCTTCCACCGCATCGCGCCCGACTTCATCGACGCCCTCGTCTCGCGGGAAGACAACCGGTTTTTCACTCACTACGGTGTGGATCCGGTCGGGATCGCGCGCGCCGCCGTCCGGAATCTGCTCTTTGGCGGCATCCGGCAGGGCGGCTCGACCATCACGCAACAACTCGCGCGCAACGCGTTCCCGCTCGGCGGACGCACGCTGCAGCGCAAACTCGTCGAAGCCGCCCTCGCCTTTCGCATCGAGACCGAGCTGACGAAGGATGAGATCCTCTCGGCTTACGTGAACCGGATCTACTTCGGCTCCGGTTACTACGGTGTCGACACGGCCAGCCGGGCGTATTTCGGCAAGCCCGCCGCCGACCTCACCCTCTCGGAGTCCGCCCTCCTCGCCGGCCTCATCCGCAGCCCGACCCGCCTCTCGCCTTTCAACGACCTCCCCGCCGCGACCCGCCAGCGTGATCTCGTGCTCCAGAGCATGCGCGGCCTCGGCATCATCACCGCCACCGAGGCCGAAGCCGCCAAGGCAGCACCGATCCGGCTTGCCCCGCGGCCGCCGTCGACCGTCCGCTTCGGCTGGGCCATGGAGACCGTGCAACGCGAACTCGACCTCGTGCTCACCCCCGATCAACTCGACGCCGGGGGCCTCACCATCGCGACCACCATCGATCCAGCCTTGCAGCGAGCCGCGACTCGGATCGTGACCAATCGCCTCGCCACCATCGAACGCCTGCCGAATTACCCCCACCAGTCTAAAAGCGCCACGAGTCAACCCGAGGATGTGCTGCAAGCCGCCGTGATCGCCATCGACAATCGCACCGGCGGCATCCGCGCCATCGTCGGCGGACGCGACTACCGTGAGAGTCAGTTTAATCGCGCCTTCCACGCCGAGCGCCAAGCCGGATCGACGGTGAAGCCCTTCGTTTTTGCGACCGCGTTCGAAGCCGGTCTACGTGCGGACGACCGCATCTCCGATGGTCGATTGACGCCGGGCGAGATCCCCCGCGACTTGGGTGCTTACGATCCGGCGAATTCCGACGGCAAATTTGGCGGCGACATCTCGGTCGCCGACGCCCTCGCTCGCTCTCGCAATACCTCGAGTGTCCGCGTCGGGCTTCGGGCCGGATTGCCCTTGGTGTCCGAGACCTTTGTCCGCGCCGGACTCGCTCCGGCCGTGCCCAGCTTTCCCAGCATTTGTTTGGGTGCATTCGAGACCACGCTCAAGGACCTCACCGCCGCCTACACCGCTTTTCCGACCGGAGGCACCCGTCTCCAGCCATTCATCATTGCGGAAGTAAGCGACGCGGAGGGTCGACCGATCTACAAGGCCACCGGAGCGAGACTCCGTCTCTTCGGTGCCCCCGCGGCAAAGGAGACGTTCGCGCTGCTGAGCGAGGTCATGACCCGCGGCACCGCCGCCAGCGCGCGCCGACTCGGGCTCCGCCGGCGAGCTGGCGGTAAAACTGGCACGACCGACGACTCGCGCGACGCCTGGTTCATCGGTTACATCGAGAGTCTCACCTGCGGCGTCTGGGTCGGATTCGACCGACCTCGGCAGATCATGGAGGGCGGCTACGGCGCCAACCTCGCTCTCCCGATCTGGGTGGACGTCATCCAGTCCGCTAACCCGGCGCGATATCCAGATTGACGAGGATTGGCGGCGGAGCCTCCGGGCGCCTACCCCGACATTTTGCTCCACAAGAACTTGCAAATTGCCACCGGAGGCACGTCATTGGTCTTCCAACTCATCTTCCGAATCATATGAAAGCTCCCACTTACTTCCGCACCCTCATCCCCGTTGCAATGGCCCTCATCCTTCCGGTCGTCGCCATCGCCGCCGACGACGAGCCGCAGCGCATCGCCTTCGGCGAGAAAGTCGACATCGAAAAATACGTCGTTCCGGGTAAGACCACGGTCTTTGATTTCACGAGTGAATACTGCCCACCCTGTGTCGCGATCGCCCCGCTGCTTCACGATTTGGACGCCAAGCGCGACGATCTCGTCATCGTCGAGGTCGACATCAACCGCGAAGGTGTCAAGGGGATCGATTGGTCTTCCCCGGTGACCGCTCAATACGGCATCCAGTCGGTGCCGAGCTTCAAGGTCTACGGACCCGACGGCAAGCTCACCGCTGAGAACGAGGAAGCCTACGAAATGGTCTCGGCTTGGCTCGAAGAAGAGTCTTAGCCTGCGGTCGACTTCCGGGGCGGGACATTGGCGATGACATGCCGAAGGGAGAGATCCGTTGTGAAAAAGCTTGCCAGGGAATTCGTTCAGACCTCATAAGTCTTCCATCCAATGAAGTTTCCCGCCCTCTTCGCCGTTGCCCTCACAATCGGAGCCTCCGTCGCCCTTGCGGACATCCAAGCGCCTCCCGCGTCGGACTATGGTCCGACTCGGAAACTAGGCCGCGGGATCAGCAACATCGCCTTCGGCTACACGGAGCTCACCGAGTCGATTGCGCGGGTCAATTACGCGGAAGGGAATAGCGCAGCGTTCGGATACGGACTCGTTCGCGGCGTCGGGCGCTCGTTCGCTCGGCTTGGCTTTGGCGTCTACGAGACCTTGCTTTTCCCGTTTCCCACGAGCCGTGGCACTTACAGGCCGCCCTACCGCAGCGATATCCCTTGGATTCATTGCGGCTACGCGGAGTTCCCGCCTGAGCTTGGGTTCGAGTCGCGCTACGATTACACTCGGACCTACCAGAAGAGCCCTTCGCTCTGATCACCCGCCTAATTCGATTTTGCCGAGCGGCGGGGGCGCATCCCCGCCGCTCGTTTTTTGCCCCGAGGGGGCCGCGATGAGGCACGGGAATCGGCCGCCGGGCAGACTCGGCTCGACGGAATGACCGCCGATGCTGCCATCCTCTCCTGGAATTTTCCGCCGTCGGTGGTCGCGGCACTCGTCCTCTCGGGGCTGCTCTACGTCCGCGGCTGGTTGAGGCTTCGCCATCAAGTCCCGGCCCGCTTCAGCTCCGGACACCTCGTCTCTTTTCTAGCGGGGCTTTTCACGATCCTGGTCGCGGTCTGCTCGCCGCTGGACGCCTTCGCGAACTTTCTCCTGAGCATCCACATGGTGCAGCACCTCCTGCTCACCATGCTGGCCCCGCCCCTTCTTCTCCTCGGCAATCCGTTTCTCCCGACTCTCTGGGGACTTCCGCGCGTGCTCCGAGTCGATGCACTCGGCCCTTTCCTCGTGTGGCCTCCTCTCAAACGCGTCGGTGCGACCTTGGTTCACCCACTTTTTGCGTGGACTGCCTTCGTGGTATCGAACGTGGGTTGGCACATTCCCCCCTTTTACGATCTCACGTTGCGGAACGAAACGTGGCACCAGATCGAGCACGCTTCCTTCCTGCTCACGGCCATTCTCTTTTGGTGGTCCGTGGTCCTACCCTGGCCCAGTCGACCCGTCTGGCCGCGCTGGGCCGCGATTCCTTACCTTCTGCTCGCCGACTTGCAGAATACCGCCCTGGCCGGATTCATCACCTTCTACGGCAAAGTTCTCTACCCCACGTACGCCACCGCCCCGCGGGTCTCCGGTCTGAGCGCTCTCGATGACCAGGCGGCGGCGGGCGCGATCATGTGGGTACCCGGGTCCATCGCGTTCATCCTTCCTGCTGGCCTCATCGCGATCCGTTGCCTGAGCCCCGACCGGCGCACCCACCGGCGGCCCAGTCCCGCCGTCTCGCGCTCACCACGCGACGCCCGGCCAAACGCTCTCACGCAGTTCCTCGTCGCGATCCGACGCCCCGTGCAATTTCTACTCCTCGCTCTCGCCGCCATCATCATCGTCGACGGTCTCACCGGTCCGAGCGTCGCCGCGCTCAACGCCGCGGGCGTCCTCCCGTGGACCCACTGGCGCGGCCTCAGCGTGATCGCCCTCCTCCTCGTCGGCAATGCCTTCTGCTACGCGTGCCCCTTCACGCTCTTCCGCGACATCGTCCAACGAGTCCAGTCAATCCTCCGCATCCCGCCGTCCACCCGCCCCTGGCCATGGCCGACCAAGTGGCTCCCCGTCGCACTGATCGCGGCCTACCTGTGGAGCTACGAAGCCTTCAGCCTCTGGAACGACCCCTGGTGGACCGCGATCATCGTGCTCGGCTACTTCGGTGCCGCGACCACCATCGACGGTATCTTCCGGAACGGCACCTTCTGCAAATACGTCTGCCCGATCGGCCAGTTCCATTTCGTCCAATCCGTCGCCTCACCCACGGAAGTCCGGGTCTCGGATCCGACCGTTTGCCAATCTTGCCGCACCTACGACTGCATCAAGGGCAACACCGCCCAGCGAGGCTGCGAGCTGGATCTCTTCCAACCTCGCAAGTCCGGCAACGTCGATTGCACCTTCTGCCTCGACTGCGTGAGCGCTTGTCCGCACGACAACGTGGCCATCCAACCCACCGTCCCCGGAGCCGATGTACTCCGAGATCTTCCCCGCTCCTCGGTCGGTCGCTACGATAATCGCCCCGACCTAGCCGCGCTCGTTCTCCTGCTCACGTTCGGAGCCTTCGCCAATGCTGCCGCGATGACGGCACCGATCCAGGCTTACGCCTCCTCGACTGGACTGAGTCACCTTCTGTTCACGACCCTCTTCCTCGTCGCCACCCTGTTCTTGGCCCCAGTGACCCTCACCCTCGCCGCCGCCACCATCTCGGCCCTCGGCCAAACGAGCGGCGCGATCAAAGCATCTGTCTGGCAAACTCGATGGGCGACGGTCTGTCGCTACTCGATGGCGCTGGCTCCCCTGGGATTCGGGATGTGGCTGGCACACTTTTCGTTCCATTTCATCACCGGATTTCTCAGTTTCGTTCCCGTCGTCCTGCGCCTCGTCGGCTTCCCGGGGGGAGTCGCGCCCGTGGTCTCGTGGGAGGGGTTGATCGGTTTGGAGATCTTGCTGCTCGACGCAGGCTTCCTACTCTCACTTTTACTCATTTACCGGACGGACTCGCGCTGGCGGGCGGTTCTGCCCTGGGCTGCGGTCGCAACGCTGCTTTTCATCGCCGGGATTTGGGTTATCTTCCAACCCATGCAGATGCGGGGGATGATATGACCATGATGACACGCTGGTTCACATCTGTCCTGGCTTTCGCTGGGATGCTCTCGATCGTCCACGCGGACGGTGGGGCCGTGATCTCGAGTGAGGTCGTGGGGTCACACCGAGTGACCGTCATTTCCGATCCTGCCGTCCTTCGAGCTGGGCCGGTCGACTTCAGCGTCCTCGTGCAAGATGCTCGCACGGACGAGCCCGTCCCCGACGCGAGCGTTGCCTTCACGCTCGCCGAGACGGGTCGGACCGATGCGGCGGAGTCGGCGGAAGCGTGGGTGTCGCCGTGTTGCGTCGTTCCCTCGTTCAACCGAGACCGCATCCCGGCGACCCACGAAGCCGCCCAGAACAAACTTTTGCAAGCCGCGACCGTCATTTTGCCGACGGCTGGTGACTACGAGTTGACGACCTACGTCGCTAGCCAGCTTGGCCAAGCGACAGTGTTAGCTCCCATCACCGCTTTGGCACCCGCCTCTCCGCTGGCGACTTTCTGGCCCGCGCTGGCGCTCCCAGGAGCCGCCATCGGCTTGTTTGCTCTGCGTGAGCGGATCAGCCGCTAGCTAGTTTGATCCGGCATTCGGGACTTCGAACGTCTGACGCATCACGTGGTAGACGACCGGAATCACACCTCCATCTCGCCGCACCCGCAGCTCGACGGACGTGAAAGGCTCCCCCCGGAGCAGAGCGGCAGCTGCTTCGAGTGATACGCCCGCCACCGTGGTGCCGTCGATCGCGAGGATCTGGTCGCCCGCCCGCAGACCCGCCGCTTCGGCCGGACCATTGGGCAGGACGTTCGCCACGACCAAGGTCTCGTCCCGCAGCCGGATCTCGGCAGCAACGCCGCTCATCTCGTCCGCTTCAACCAGGCCGACCGCGCATCCGAGCACGACCCACGTCGCGATGGTCCGCAAGCTCCTCACCACCGCAGGACGCTAGAACGACACCTCGGGAACTTCTCGTTCCTCCGAGTCTTCGATTCTGAAGAGTTCCGCCGCAGCGAACTGGAACATGCCCGCCACAAAATTCGTTGGGAACACTTCGCGCTTCGTGTTGTAGACCATCACCGCATCATTGTAAGACTGCCGAGCGAAGGAGACTTTGTTCTCGGTGGAAGTCAATTCCTCCTGGAGTGCCAGCATGTTTTGGTTTCCCTTCAGATCTGGGTAGGCTTCGGACACCATCATCAGGCGACCGAGCGCGCCGCTGAGACCGCTCTCGGCCGCCGCAAGTTCCCGCATGGCCGCCGGGTCGCCGGGGTCCGCCGCCGCTTTTGATCCGGCAGACATCGCCGTCGTTCGGGCCGCGGTGACCGCTTCGAGCGTCTCGCGCTCGTGGGACAGGTAGCCCTTGGCCGTGTCCACCAAGTTCGGGATCAGGTCGTTGCGCCGCTTGAGTTGGACGTCGATCTGGGCGAAGGCGTTCTTGAAGCGATTGCGCAGACCGACAAGCGCGTTGTATTGACCAACGAAATACAACCCAATCAAGGCCGCGAGCACGACTAAGCCGATGAGAATACCGAGTGCAACCATCCGCGAACGATGCGCTCGGCGGCGAAGCCGCGCAATGCGGAAATTTCGACGTTTTCCCTCGGAATCTCCCCGGCTCTCTGTATCACCAAACGCATGCCGATCCACGCCGTTCTCTTCGACCTCGACGATACCCTCATCGTCGACGCCGCCGTCACCAAGGAAGCTATCGCCACGACCTCGGCGATGGCCTTCGTTCAGCTCGGCGCCAACGAAGCTGCCTTTCAACGGTCGGTTCTCTCCCACGCCCCCCGGCTCGCCAACGCCTCCAGCGTCCGCCCATTCTGCAAGCGGATCGGGATCTCCCCGTTCGAATGCCTCTGGGGAAAATTCACGACCGACACCCCGGACTTCCGCGCTTTGCGCGAGTGGGCCGAAGTCTACCGAGTCCAAGTCTTCGACGCCGCGCTGCGCGATCAGCAGCTCGACGGTGCCGACGTCGCCGAGGGTCTCGCCAGCGCCTACGCTCAGACCCGCCGCCGCCTCGCTCGGTTGATGCCCGACGCGATGGAGGTCCTCGTCCGCCTGTCGTCACGCTACCGCGTGGGTCTGCTCACGAACGGAGCACCGGACCTGCAGCGTGAGAAGATCGCCGCCAGCGGCCTCGGCGGGTTTTTCGATGCCATCGCGATCTCGGGCGAACACGACATCGGCAAGCCTGCGGCCGAGATCTTCCATCGTCTCTTGGCCGAACTCGACGCTCCGAAGAACGAAGCGGTGATGATCGGAAACAGCCTCGAACGCGACATCGCCGGAGCGACAAACGCGGGCCTCCCGAGCATCTGGATCCAGGTCCCCGGCTCGGAAGAGACGGCGGACGTCACCCCGACCGCGACCATCCGGACCCTCGCCGAGCTTCCGAATCTCGTCGAACAACTGGGCGGCGCGGCGGTCGCCTAGCGCTCCCTCCCCCCCCGACGCATGGGCACACCCTTCCTCGATCGCCTGCCCCGACCAATCCGACGGCTTCTTGAAGCGATCCAGCTCTACATCCTGATCGGCGGGGAACAAAGGGCGGCAGCGTTTGCCTACTACGCACTATTTTCGATCGTCCCGCTAGCCGCACTCATCCTTTCCATCGGATCATTCTTATTCGATTCGAGCGACATCCAATCGGCCATCGCGAACTTCGCGCCCGTGTCCGAAGCGCAACGCCTCCTTATCTTCACGTCCGTTGATAATCTCGAGCGCGTCCGCGGGAGCGTGGGCGTCCTGTCGGTCACGATCCTCATCTGGACGGCGCTCCGCTTTTTCCAAGCTCTGGTCCTCGCGGTGAACGAAGCCTGGCGGACGGCGGCCATTCCGTGGTGGCAGGTCCCACTCAAGAGCTTGCTCATGGTCGCTGTGATCGGCACGGCCTTTGTGCTCGGGATCGTGATTCCCGCGCTCATCCAAGTGGTCCGGCAGGTCGCCGAATCGCTCGAGCACATTCTTGCGGTCACCGTCCCCGGCATCGATCTGGCTGCGATCTTTGCGGTCCTCGATTGGTCGCGCTACCTCGTGAGCGCCATCGTCCTGTTCTACGCCTTCGCGATGCTCTACCGACTCGCGCCGCGCCGTCGCTCGAACGTCCGCTTCTCCCAAGTTTGGCTGCCCGCCCTCCTGGTGAGTGTATTCCTCCAAGTGGTGCAGGTCGGCTTCGTGACGCTGTTGCCCCGGTTCATCAACTACTCCGAGATCTACGGTTCGATCAGCAGCATCATGCTCCTGCTCCTCTGGGTCTACGTTTCCGGGCAGATCATCATCATCGGCGGCTGCCTGTGCGCCGTGATCGCGAAGTCGTCGGTCGATCTCAGACCACCGCCTATTCCAGCCAATTCATGACGTTGAAGTCGGTCGACACCGCGAAGGCGATGATGACCGCCGTCACCAAGGCGCCAGAGACCACGAAAATCGCACCCCCTAGCAGCAATCGACGAATCAACAAATCTTCGGAATCGGGCGCTTCGGGCATGGCGGGAAAATAGGACCCGTCTCCGGCGGTCGTCAAGACGGAGAATGAACAAAGCCACCGGGCTGGGCGCGGCGCTTTCAGCTTCATTGCACCTCCGGTTTCTTGCGGCGGCTCCCGCCGCCGCTCCCGGGCGCGGTGCGATCCCGGGGTTTGCGGCCCTTGAGTTTGAAGGCAATCGGAAGCCCGGGATACTCGCGCTCCTCGCGGATTCGTGCGGAGAGAAAGCTCTCGTAGCTGTCCGACAGTTTGCGTGGATCGTTGACGAAAAGCAGGAACTCGACGCGCCCGTAGGGCCGGGCCTCGGGTTTACTGACCTGCGTCGCGTAGAGAATCTTGAAGCGCCGACCACTGCGGATCGGCGGCGGCTGGCGCTCGACCGCCAGGGCGAGGATGCGGTTCAGCTCGCCGGTGCCGATCTTGCGCTGGGCGTGCTGCCGGACCTTCTCGATCATGTTGAACAGCCGCGGGAGGTTCGTTTGGTCCTTCGCCGAGACGACGACGATGGGCGCGTAACTCAGAAAAAACATCTCCGCACGAATGCGATCAAGTTTCTCTTTCAAGACCTCGCGCTCGTTCTGACCATCCTCCGGCTTCACGAGATCCCATTTGTTCAGCACGATGATAGCCGCCTTCTTCGCTTCCTGCATGAGGCCCGCGATCTTTTTGTCCTGGGTGGTCACGCCCATCGTGGCGTCGATGACGATAATGTTCAGGTCCGCGCGAGAGATCGCGTTCTCCGAACGCATCACGCTGAAGACTTCGACCGACGTGTTGTGCTTCGACCGGTGGCGAATGCCCGCCGTGTCGACGAGGATAAATTTTCTCCCGTCAAATTCGTAGGGGATGTCGATGGCGTCCCGCGTCGTCCCGGCGATCTCGCTCACGATGGTGCGCTTGTCGTTAAGCAGTGCGTTGATGAGGGAAGATTTACCGACGTTTGGGCGACCGATGATCGCGATCTTCGGCGGATGTTCGTCCGCGTCGGCTTCGTCATCCGCGCCCGTCAGGTCGACGCGCTCTTCGATGCGGGCGACGAGGCCGCCGATACCTCGCCCGTGCGCGGCGCTCACGCCTTCGATGAATTCGAAACCCATGCGGGAGAATTCGCCGAGCATCATGTTGTGTTTGTCGGTGTCGATCTTGTTGACGACGAGGACGGTCTTCTTAGCCGAGCGGCGCACCTTCTCCGCCAGCTCCGCGTCGAGCGGCGTCACGCCCAGCTGCCCATCGACGACCAGGAGCAGCAGGTCAGCCGTCGCGATCGCCACGTCGGCGGCAAAGTGCGTCTCCTCGGAGAAATCCGGGTCCGGCTCCGCGCCGATCCCGCCGGTATCGACGATCTCGAAGGGTTCACTAGCGAGGCGACAGACAGAGTTGATTCTGTCCCGCGTGACCCCAGCTTGATCGTGCACGATCGAGATGTTGCGCCCAGCGAGGCGATTAAAGAGAGCGGATTTCCCGACGTTCGGGCGCCCGACGATGGCGATGGTTTTCATGGGTGCGGTTTAGCTTCGGAGTGGGAAGATCGACGAATCTCCCGGATCTCGTAGTCCACCCCGCTGACGAAGGTAAACATGCTCGCCGTCCAAACCACACCTTCATTGTGCGGAATCTGCAGCATCGCCCCCGAGACAGCGACCATGGGCAGCAGTTGGGCCGAACATAATTCTTAGATCTCCCCTCCTCCCGTGACTAACGTCGCGTCCGTGTTGAGCGCTTATCCCACCAACCTGCTCGCCGCCGGGGTGCTGGCCGGTCTCAGCGCGCTCGTTCATCCGAGCACCCGGCGGGCGCTCGGGTGCGGTGCCGCTTGTCTCGCCCGCTACCCCGACGCCTGGCGCGTGCCCGCCCTGTTCGGGCTGGCCTACGGACTCTTCGGTGCCGCTGCGATTCTCCTCGTGCGCGTTCGCGAGCGGGATGATCTTTGGCTCTGGGCAAACGATTTCGCCACGCGACTCCCCCCGCCCGCCGCCAGCGAATTGATCGATTGGACTTGGCGTTCGGCTCTCGATACGACCGGGAGCACCTTTCACATCTTCACGCTCACCTTCCCCGTCTCCGCTCTTCTGGCGATTCGCTTCCTCCTCAACGTCGACGGCGTCTTCGGCGTGCTTCGAGCAGCTTTCGCACAACGCCTCCCGCGCACGGGCACTCTCCTTCTCGTCGGCCTCACGCTGTCGGCACTCATGGCCATCGCCAAACCGGTCGTCATCCTCTCCCTTCCCGAGCTGACCGCGATCATCCCGCAAACCTTGGTTCTCGGCGGCGGGGCGTTTGTCAACTTCGGGGCGCTTCCGTTCGAGTTGCTGCTCGGCTTTTTTCTGCTCACCTACTTTTCCCTCATCGCCCGCCTTTGGCGACGCGGCTCGAGATTGGACCACCGCGATCTCATTCACCTCACCTGTCGCCGATTGGCCCGTGTCTCCCGATGGGCGCTTGTCTTCCTCGCGGTAGCGTCTTTCTTGATCGTTCTTCCGAACCTTGGCGCCAACCTCGCCGACCTCCCGTTCCTCTCCGCCTACGTGACCCACTGGGCCTCTCCCATCTTCTGCGCCTTCCTCTTCGGCACGGTTCTCGTTCCGATCACGCTGATCTTCCGGAACCTTTCGCTGCGCGCTGCGTGGATCAGCGTCGTCCGAACGAAAGCATCCCAGCTTGCCGCTGCCGCGCTCTTTCTGTCCTTCGCCACGATCTCGAACCTCGTCCTGGCTGCCGCTGCGGGCTTCCTTTCCGCCGTCTTCGGCCACGAATCCGTCGCCGCGCTCGCCGGGCGCTGCGGACTCGCCGTCGCGGCAGGCGTCCTGACCGGATGGCTTGTCGTCTCGTGGGCTTGCCTCTACCAATCCCGGATCCCATCGCGACTGCCCGTCGAAAGGTAAACCAACATGACCGAACTCGTTCCCGCCCAGATCGCCGCCGGACTAGCCGCCGGCCAGACCAACTCCAACCTCGCCTTTGCGCTCGCCTTTCTGCCGATCGACCGCCGAGATGACGCCCTGGTTTTCTACCGCTTCTGTCGCATCGTTGACGACATCGCGGATACCGACGAGCTGGATCTACCGTCTAAGGAACGCTCGCTCGCGGCGTGGACCCGCGCGCTAACCGATCATCCCAGCGACCTCCCAGCGGATCTCCGCGACCTCATCGAGCGTCGTGAGATCGATCGTCAACTCCTCGTCGAGATCGTCGCGGGCATGACGATGGATCTGCGCCAGACCCGCTACGACACTTACGACGAACTCCAAGCCTACTGCTGGCGCGCGGCCTCCGCCGTCGGTCTGGCGAGCATCCGGATCTTCGGTGCCCCCCAACCCGGGAGCGCGTCCTACGCCGAAGCTCTCGGACTGGCCCTGCAACTCACGAACATCCTCCGCGACGTGAAAGAAGACGCGGCCCGTGATCGCATCTATCTGCCGACGGAGGACCTCTACCGGTTTCGCGTCAAGGAAAGCGACATCCTGGAATCGCGAGACTCGACCAACTTCCGCCGCCTTGCAGCGTTCCAGGCCGACCGAGCGACCGCCTTCTATGAACAAGCCGCCGAGGCCTTACCCGCCAGCGACCGCGCCGCCCTTCGCACCGCCGAGATCATGCGAGCCATCTACGAACGCACGCTTGGCAAGATGCGCGCGGACAACTTCCAAGTTTTCCGAAGACGCTACCGCCTAAATCGCCTTCAGAAGCTCTGGCTGGCCTGCACGACGCGCTGAGGCGGGACTTCCCCCTCACACCCCGATCTTCGCAAGCAAACGATCCACGTCGACGTGCTCGCTGACCAATTCCTGGATTCGCGAGATTTTGTCCGAATCACCCGGGAGCGTTTTCACGGTCATGGAATTGATCCGGCTCGCGATGGTGTAACTATCCATCGGCGAAGCGATCACCGGCAGCGACGAATTCGCGATGATGTTCGCCACGGGCCCCGTCGGGCGGAGCGACTCTGAAAGCACGAGGCCGGCGATACTGTGTCCACCGTCCGCCCCTTGCTGCTCCGCTTCCGAGTGGGCTGCTAGGATGATGTCTTCGCGGTCGCCCGGCGTCACGAGGAGGGTCCGCTCCTCGAGTCGGCTCAGCACGTTGGTCGGGCGCATCGCTCCGATCATCACGGTGGCGACGCGGCGACGCACCGCGTCCTCGCCACTCAGAAATTCGCCGCGGATCTTCGAGCGGATGTCGGCCAGCGTGGGCTCGGCCAACAGCCGTTCTTGCGGGATGACGCCGAGCAATTCCAGACCCAACCGGGCAAAGCCCCGCTTCGCGAAATCCGAGATGTAATCGATCTTCGACGGCACGACTTTGTTCATTACGACACCGACCACCTCGACTCCCATCGAGTCGAACAGAGCTTTGTTGAGAGCCGCTTCGTCAATGGGCCGCCCGATCCCACCGGGCGTCACCAGCAGCACCTTCGCACCGAGCAGCTTGGCGACGTGAGCGTTCGAAAGATCGAAGACCGACCCGACCCCCGCGTGGCCAGTGCCTTCGATAATCGCAAATTCCTTCTCCCAGGTCGCGCGGTCGAATGAGTTCTGGATCCGCTTGACCAGAAAGTCGTTGTTGGCCTTCTCGATGTATCGCCGGGTGAAATCTGGCTCCACCGCGATGGGACTCATGTCGGCGATGGGCGTGTCCGTCCCGTAGGTGTCGCGGATGAGAACACTGTCTTCGTCGATCCTCACGCCATCGACTTCGGTGAATCGCTGCCCGACCGGCTTGATGAAGCCGATCTTCGGAAACCTCTTTCGCAGCACCCCGTAGAGGCCCAGCGAGGTCGTGGTTTTACCGGTGTCCTGCTCCGTGGCAGCGACGAAAATGCGCGGAGTCGTCGTGTTCAAATCGCCGTATCGTCAGACCGCCGCCTGCTCCCCAGGGTAGAGTTTGCGGTATTCGATGGCTTGGAGGCCGACCAGCGCGGCGACGCTGACGATCTCGTCAGGATGCGTGCCGCGCGACAACTCCGCCGCTGGGCGGGTCAACCCCAACATCAGCTGCCCGTAGACGCGAGCCTTCGCGAGGTGCTGCACGAGCTTTACCGAGATGTTCCCGGAGTTCAGATCTGGGAAAATCAGACAATTCGCTTTGCCCGCCACCATTCCACCCGGAGCTTTGATCCCGGCTAATTCCGGCAGCAAAGCCGCGTCGGCTTGGAGCTCCCCGTCGACCTCCATCTCGATGTCATGCTTCGTCGCCAGCTCGCGAGTCAACGCCGCCGCCCGCGACACCCGCTCAGTCGTGGGGTTGATCGCGCTCCCTTTCGTCGAGAAGCTTAATAGCGCCACCCGCGCCTTCGCGGAGAAGACTTGCCGCGCGAGCATCCCGGTCTGCAAGGCGATGGACGCGAGTTGCTCCATCGTCGGCTCGGGAACGACACCGCAGTCGCTGAAAAACAGCACCCCATCGTCTCCAAAGGTGCTGTCCGGGACAGACACCACCATGCAGCCCGCCACGACCTCAGCGTGGGGGAAGCGCTTCACGATCTGCAGCAGTGGTCGGAGCAACGACCCGCCGTAGGAACTCACGCCACCCACCAAGCCATCGACCAGACCGAGCTGCAACATCATCGACGCAAAATAGTTGCGATTCACCATGATCGCTCTGGAGTCGTTGATCCCGTAGCCGCGATAGCGGTCCAACTTCTCGATCCACTCGCAGAAGCGGGGTAGATCCGACGAAGTCTCGGGATTGATGATGGCGACGTGGTCCAGGGAGACCTTCTCAGCCAAGGCGACCTTCTCGATCACCTCGCGCCGTCCGAGGAGCACAGGCACCCCGAGGTTCTCTTCGTAGAACGTCTGCGCAGCCCGGAGCACCCGCGGATCGTCTCCCTCGGGAAACACAATTCGCTTCGGGTGCCTTCGCAATTTCTCGTAGACCGATTCAATAAAACTCATGGCAGTTGATTCCCAGGAAAGCGTGAAAGAGAATGCTCCGTATCACAAGCCCGAAGCACCGGCCCCAGTCGCCACCGCTCCATGGACCTCCGCGCTCGCCACCACCGCCTGACCTTCCCGCGCCGCCCACTGATCATGGGCATCGTGAACGTCAATGCCGATTCGTTCTGCGGAGACGGATCGATTGATCCCGACTGGGCATCGGCAAAAATGGTCAGCCTCGCGCGAGACGGCGCGGACATCCTCGACATCGGGGCGGAAAGCGCCCGCACGAACCGCCCGCCCATCAGTGAGGCGGAAGAGATCGACCGCCTCCTGCCAGCGATGTCGGCTTATCGCTCGGCTTTCGCGAGTCCGGACGCCCCGCTGCTTTCAATCAATACTTGGCGCCCGCCCGTCGCGGCCGTCGCCCTGGCCGCCGGGGCCGACATCCTCAACGACATGGGCGGTCTTCCGACGGACGAGAACGCGCGTCTCTGCGCCGCTCACGGAGCCGCTCTCCTGGTCATGCATACCCGCGGAGCGCCGAAGGTCCCGCACCTCGCCACGACGTATCCCGACGTCGTGGCCGACGTGGTGGAATTTTTCGAAAGCAAGATCGAGCAAGCGACCGCCGCCGGACTCGACCGGGAATGCCTCATCCTCGACCCCGGGATCGACTTCGCCAAGCAACGCGCCGACAACCTCACGATCTTCCGCCACCTCGACCGCCTCGCCGCTCTCGGTTGCCCGATCCTCCTCCCGGTCTCGCGCAAGACCGTGATCGGTGAGGTCCTCGACCGCCCGGATCCGCGAGACCGCGACGCGGGCACCGCCGCCTGCATCGTCGCTGGCCACCTCCGGGGAGCCGCCATCTTCCGCGTCCACAACGTCCGCGCCGCCCGCCAAGTCCTCGACACGCTCGAGGCCGTCGGACCTTCTAGCCACGCGTCAGCCCCCGCCCATTAGCTTCGGAGTCGTGCGCTTTCTCGTTCTCGCCGCCCGCATCCTCGTCGCCGCGCTCCTGCTCACGGCCGGCCTCATCAAAGCCGGAGCCAGCGAGGGCTTCGCGATCACCATCGCCGGGTTTTCGATTCTTCCGCCAGGTGCCGTCACCGCCTTCGCCATCGGATTGCCGTGGGTCGAGATCGTCGCCGGGATCTTTCTACTCATCCCCCGCACCGTCCGCCTTGGTGCCGCCCTCGCGTCCGGTCTCTTCGCTGCGTTCATCCTCGCGATCGCCTGGGCGCTCAGCCAGGGACTCATCGTCGATTGCGGGTGCTTCGGCGAGTCGCCTCCGTCCCGGGAGAGAATGGTCAACACGCTTCTCCGCGACGTCGCCCTGCTCGCGATCTCGCTCGGCCTCACGTTCCGCCGCCGCCCGGCGAACCCGGTCAGTGAAAATCGTGCGACCCCGGTGCCGTGAGCGCTTCGCCGTAGCGCATCGCTTCGATCACCCGCGCCTTGACGAGGATGACCCCGTCTTTGGAGCGTTGGACCACCCCTCGCATTCGTAGGAACCGCTCCTGCGTGATGCAAAGCCGCCGTTCTTCGAACAAATCCGGCTCCAAGATCGCGTTTGCCACACCGGTCTCGTCCTCGACGCTGATGAAGACGTAGCCCTTCGCCGTCCCCGGCCTCTGACGGCAGATCACCAACCCGCCGATCCACACGTCCTCGTGCTGCCGCGCCTCCGCGAGATCGCTCGCTCGCCAGATCTCGGGGAATTCGTCTCGCACCAGAGCCATCGGGTGCGCGCCCGTCGTCATCCCGGTCCCCGCGAAATCCGCCCCCAGCCGCTCGCCAGCCCCCATCGCCCGCAGCGGCGCTTCGCGAGGATCTTCCCCGTCCGTTTCTAAGAAGAGATCCCCCACCCGCACGGGTTCTTCCACTTGCCAGAGTCCGTCCCGCCGGTGCTCCGCCAACCCGTTAAGAGCGCCGATCCGCGCCAGATTTCGCAGCACGTCCTTGGCCAAGCCCGTCCGCGCTTTGAAATCGACCACGCTCGTAAATGCCATCACCGCCCGCTCGCGCACGATCCGCTCGCCCTCCGCCTCGCTCATCCCCCGCACCACGCACAACCCCAGCCGCACCCCGTCGTCCGCGTCCACCCCACAGCGCCAGCCCGACGTGAGCACCGACACCGCCCGCACCTTGATCCCCCGCACCTTCGCGTCCTGCACCAGCGTCGCCGCCGAATAAAAACCCATCGGCTGATTGTTTAACAACGCGCAGAAAAATTCCGGCCCACGGTGCGTCTTCAACCAGCAGCTTGCGTACGCGATCAGCGCAAAGCTGATCGCGTGGCTCTCGGGAAATCCGTAGACCGCAAATGACTGCACCGACCGCACGAGTTCCTCCGCCACCCCGTCTTCGATGCCCTTCGCCGCCATCGCCGCGCGCAGCTTCACGCACACTTTGTCCATCTTCTCGTGCGAACGATGGAAAGCTCAGCGCCCGCCGGAGTTCCTCCGCCTCGCCCCCGGTGAAGTCCGCCATCACCATCGCCATCTTGAGCAATTGCTCCTGGAACAACGGCACGCCGTAGGTCCGCTCCAAGGTATCCTCCAGCGACGGGTGCAGGTACCTCACCGGCTCCTCCCCCGCGCGCCGGGCAAACAGCGGGTGCAGCATCCCACCTTGGATCGGCCCCGGTCGGATCACGGCCACCTGGATCACGACGTCGTAAAAACACCGTGGCTTCAACTTGGGCAGCGTCGCCATCTGCGCCCGGCTCTCGACCTGAAATGTCCCCACCGTATCGGCCGCGCACATGAGATCGTAAGTCGCCGCGTCGTCCGGCGGGATCGCCGCCATGTCCCGCACGTCCCCCCGCCGGTCCCGGCACATCTCCAGCGAATCCTGCATCACCGCCATCATGCCCAGCCCCAGCAGATCGACCTTCACGATGCCGAGGTCCTCGCAATCATCCTTGTCCCACTGCGCCACCACCCGCCCCGGCATCGACGCATTCTCCAGCGGCACGACCGAACTCAAAGCGTCCCGACAAATGATCATCCCACCCGAGTGCTGACCCAGGTGGCGTGGCAGTCCCCGCATCTGCTGATAGAGCTCGATGGCGGCCTCCGACCGCGCGTGGCTCACCGGCAGCCCCGCCTGCTCAAGCTGCGCGCGCAGCTCCAACGTGTGGGGGAAATCCCCCGCCGCGTGCAGCCGCGAGAAGCGGTCGAGTATTTCCGGCGGAAAATTCAGCGCCTTCCCGATCTCGCGCATCGCGCTCCTCCCGCGATAAGTGATCACGTTTGCCGTCATCGCCGCTCCGTGTTTCCCGTAGCGTCGGTAGACCTCCTGGATCACCCGCTCCCGCCGGTCCCCGCTGGGAAGGTCCAGGTCGATGTCCGGCCACGACTTCCGACTCTCACTCAAGAAGCGCTCGAAGAGCAGCTTGTGCTTGATCGGATCACACGCCGTGATGCCCAGGCAGTAGCAGACCACGCTGTTCGCCGCGCTTCCGCGCCCCTGCACGAGGATATTCTCGTCCCGGCAGAAATTCACCAGATCCCAGACGATGAGAAAATACCCCGCGAACTTCAGGTCGGTGATCAGCGTCAATTCCCGCTCGAGCTGCCGCCGCACCGCTTCGGAGAGCCGCGCCCCGTACCGCCGCCGCGCTCCCTCGTAGGTCTGCACCCGCAGCCATGACGCCATCGTCTGCCCCTCCGGCACGTCCAGCGTCGGAAATTCGTAACCCAGATTCTCGAGCGAAAACTCACACCGCTCCGCCACCCGCGCGGTGTTCGTGATTGCCTCCGGCAGATCCCGAAACAACCGCTCCATCGCCTTGCCCGACTTGAGGTGACGCTCCGAGTTGGCACTCAGCAACCGACCGGCTTTGTCCAAATGCGTGTGATTTCGGATGCACGTGAACACGTCCAGCACCCGCCGCCGCTCCGGCGTCGCGTAGAGCACCCCGTTTGTCGCGACCACCCGGACGCCCCGGCTCTTGGCCAATTCCACCACCAAATCGTTCCGCCGATTCTCCCCTCGCAGGTAATGCCGCCGCACTTCCACGCAGACGTCCTTTTTTCCAAATGCCCCCACCAACCGGTCCAACCCATCCGCATCGGCCCGCCCTCCCCACAGCGCCACCAAGCCCTCCGCCGACTCCCCGACTTCCCCCCACCCCACCGCGCACTCCGTCTTCGTCCCCCGCAGCTTCGCCCGCGTGATCAGTTGGCAAAGATTGCGATACCCCGTCCGGTCTTTCACCAGCACCGGCAGCACCCCACCGCCCTCCATCGTCAGTTCCGCCCCGACGATCGCCCGCACCCCCGCCTCCTTCGCCGCTGCGTGCACCCGCGCCGACCCGTACACCCCGTCCCGGTCACAAACCGCGATCCCCCCCAGATCCAGGGCCCCCGCCGCGACGACGAGATCCTCCGGCTGCGACGCCCCCCGCAGAAACGAAAACGCACTCCGCGCCCGCAACTCCACGTACTCGCTCACGCCCCGTCCTCCCCGCCGAAATCCACCGCGATCACCCCGTCGGGGACCGCGCGCGTCCCGCGTGCGAGCGGCACCGTCTCGGTGCCGCCCTCGGCAAATCGAGCGGAGCGAGAGAGCCGAGCGGATTCCTGACGCTTGACCTTTCGACCGTCCGACCTTGGACCACTTTCATACTCTCCCCCCACCAACCACGCCTCCCCTCGCTTCGCCACCCGCACGACCTCGCCACTCCGCAACTCCACGTCCCACTCCTCGACGACCCACCCATCCTCCCACCAATCCCCCGACACCCGGTAGGGACCCGCCGCCCGCACCACGTCCTCCTTGCAAATCTCCCGCCCGCCACCCCGCACCCGCCGTAGCGGCAGACCGACCCTCTCCTCGCCCACCGCCGATTCTTCCCCTTCCGAATCGAGGTCCAGCCCCTCCGTTCCCGCCAACTCGTAGTCCCCCGGCCGCCAAGAATCCGCCGCCCGCGGCACTCCCACCGCGTCCTCCCCGACCACCGCCTGCAACCGCGCCAGCGTCTCGCCGAAGCGATTGGGGTCCTTGAGTCCCTGACCAAACAACTGCAGCTGACAATTCATCGGCCGCTCCGCCCCGATCTCCAGCCGCACCCCCGTGGGCTGCCCCTCCAGCTTCAGAGTCTCCAGATACGTGTCGAGAATCCGAAACAACACCGCCGCGTCCGTCGTCGGAGCCGGCACGGAAAATACTCGCCGCACCTCCGCCCCGCCATCCACCGGCAGCGTCAACGTCATTCGCCCCGCCACGCGCCCCGCCTCCCGCAGCCGCGCCCCCAACGAATCCACGAACCGCCGCAGCAGAAACAACAGCGGCTCCGTCGTCTCCACCGGCAGCTCGAACTCGAACGCTTCCACGTATTCCTCCGGTGCCGACACCAATCGCAACACCCGCTTCGACCGCCCGCCGATCCGCTGCCACATGGCCCGGCCCCCGGCCCCAACCGCTCGATCACCGCCTCCTTCGGTAGCTTCGTGAACTCCCCCACCGTCCGCACCCCCCAATCCGCCAGCACCGACAAAAAAGCGCCCTCACCACCCACGAGCACCTCCATCGGCAACTTTGCAAAAAATTCTCCCGCGTCCCGCACGACGCAGACCGCTTCTTCGGCGAGTCTCCCCGACGTCTCCGCCGCCCGGCGCGCCGCCAGCATCGCGTGATCCGGATTCTTCGCCACCCCCACGCACGCCCGCAGATCCACCGCCGCCAACCGCCCGATCATCCGCTCCCCGAGCTGCTGCCAACACACCGTTCGCGAAGCATTCCACAGATCCACCGTCGCCACCCCGTCCGCCGTCCATTCCACCTTCGGCGAGAACGAAAGCGCCGCCTCGACCAGCGCCGCGTTTGCCGCCCGCTCCTGCGCCGGCACCCGCGCCAGCAAGCGCAGCGTCTCGCACCGCGCCATCGCCTGCGCCGAACTCACCCCCGGCCCCACGCCAAATACCCCCGCCGCCGCCGTCGCTTCGAGCACCACCCCCTTGTTCGCCGTCCCATCGATCACCGCCACCGGGCCCTCCGATTCCCGCCACCGAAGAACCGCCTGCAGCCGGAACTGAGGAAGCAAGATCACCGCGTGCACGGTAATCCCCCCACCCGGCCAAAAACCGCTCCCCCAACCCGACCAGAAAAAATCCTTCCAATCCTCGAAATCCTCGCCAACTCCTCCCCCCATTCGGCTACACTTACCGTAGCACTACGCGCACCGCGACCATCCGAGACCTTCGCAATCATTACGCCGACCTCCTCAAATGGATCGAAGCCGGCGAGGAAATCTCCATCACCCGCCGAGGCAAACCCATCGCCCGCCTCGTG
Source organism: uncultured Verrucomicrobiae bacterium (assembly GCA_963803825.1). Taxonomy (GTDB): domain Bacteria; phylum Verrucomicrobiota; class Verrucomicrobiia; order Chthoniobacterales; family JAATET01; genus CAVVKW01. The sequence goes on from CAWDOJ010000009.1 coordinate 74,104, forward strand.
CCGGAAAAAACCCTCCACCCAGAGTATTTTGATTGGTCGAAGAGCGCTGCGTTCACCCGAGACCGCACTAACGAGACCATGCTGACCGAAGAGCAATCCCGCATCATTCGCGAAGAGGCTGGCGGCAAGTGGTAGCCTTCCGCCCCGTATGCTGTGACACCGGCTTCCTGTTCTCGCTCTACGGCAACGACAGTTTTACTAACCGAGCCAAAGTCATCGCCAACCAACAGAGCCAGTCTCTTGCGATCAGCAGCTTCAACGAATTCGAACTCTCGAATTCCATTCGCTTCGCCATGTGCCGAGGCTTTTTGCCCACCGAGCGAGGCATGACCATGTTTTCCAACATCGAAGCCGACCGACAAGCCGGTGGATTCATCATCGCCCCCGTCAGCCTCGCCGCCACCCTCACCGAGGCCCGGAGGCTTTCCGCAACGCACACCCTCACCGGCGGCCACCGCGCCATGGACATCCTCCACGTCGCGACCGCCCTCCAACTCGAGGCCAGCCTGTTCCTCACCTTCGACGATCACCAACGCACCCTCGCCCAAGCCGAGGGCCTCGAAGTCCCGGAGTGACGTGAGAACTCGGTTGAAAACTCGCCCCCAACAACCACTCCCCAAATCATCAGTCATAAATCGTAAATCGCACATTTCCTCACGCCGACCTCCGCGCGTCTTCTCCGCGCCACTCCCCAGCCACGACGAACTTCTCCGCCACCCGCACCTCCATCCGCGCCATCAATTCGCTCCGTAGCGACCGCAGAGCCTCCAGTCCCCAGCGGTTTCCAGCCACCATCCGCACCCGCGCCCCTTCGACCATGGGCCGCCGAGTGACCACCACAAACACCGTCTCCGTTTCCTCGGCCACCCGCTGAAACCGATGCCAAGCGTTCACCGGGATCCGCCGCAACTCCGCCTCCGGCAGCCCCTGGAGATCCAGCGCCAGCATCGGTAGATTTCCGTCTCGCAGCAGCAGATCCGCCGCTTTGAGCGCCGCCCGCCCCTCTGCCGCCATCACCCAAAGCACGCGCCGCAGCAACGCCGCGTCCCAATCCCCTGGCTCAAACGAACATCCCCCGTCCACCAATCCCACCGGACACCGCGCCATCCGCGCCGCCCCGAAGAAGGCCTCCAAAAACAGAGCCCCACAACCCAGCGACCCCGCAAATTCGCTCACCGCCCCCCGGCGCAATCCTCCCATCTCGCCGTCCAAAGAAGCGACTCCGGTCGGCACCCGCCCACCACTCTCCACCCGCGGAGCCGGAAAATCTTCCGCCAACTTCGCCCGCAAAGCCTGAAACTGAATAATTTTATCACCACTCATCGCATGCACTCAGCCACGGGGAACGCGCGCGTCTCGCGTGCGAGCTGCGCCGTCCCGCCGCAGCGACTCGGCACATCCCGCGAAGCGGGAGAGCCGACGACACACACCTCAGATCGCTCCCGGTTGCCACCGCAGCTCCTCAGCGCGCACGGGCATTCCCACCAATCACGAGGCATCCTCCCCCTCCACCCCACGCACCAAACCCCGGAACACCCCCGCGATCCGCACCTCCTCCACCGGCACCCGCACGTCGACGTAAGACGGATTGCTCGCCCTAAGAATCACCACCCCAAGCGCCGGATCGGGGATCACGTGCTTCAGCGTTGCCTCGTGCGCATCGCCCACCAATACCGCCGCGATCTCACCCGACCGCGCCTCGACCTCCGGCCGAAGCAGCACCTTGTCTCCGTTCATGATCCCATCCCCGATCATCGAATCCCCGCTCACCCGCAGCAAAAAATCCCCCGGCCGCACCTTGAGCAGCTCTCGCTCCTCCAGCACCATCTCCGGGATCGCCTCCGCCAGCGGCCCAGCAGGGATCGATCCCAGCAGCGGCACCCCACCCAGCGCCACCGCGTAGCGGCCCCGCGCTGTCAACCGCACCACTCGCGACCGCCCCTTGCTCCCGCCGCCCCGCAGCGTCACGCACTCTTCGCGCACGAGTATGCGTAGAGTTGGCGTCAGACTACTCTCACCCGCCAAGCCCAGCGCCCGCGCCAGATCCGGCACAAACGCCGGCTCCCCCCGCTCCTCGAAGGCACCCACCATCCGCGCCACCCGCGCCTGTTTTTCCGTCAAACGCTCGGAATTTCGCATGTCGTGTAATTACACGATTATCGGCGAAAACGGCAACGGGTTTTTAGAAAATACCAATACGGGTTTGAACAGAAGGCAACGAAGAGAACGAAGAGGGTGAAAGCTCGAGGACCCTATCCCGAACCCTTTGCTCCCTTCTGTTCAAATCCGTATTCAGCGCATTCGAAACCCTTCGCAGCTTGCACTCCAGGCGTTGACTCGCTCGCTCCCGGTTGCCGTCGCCGTTCCCACGGCTCCGCCCTTCGGGCTGCCCATTGGCAGGCTCTGTCGCTCGACTCCCGTCGGCTCCAGTGTCTCACCCTTCGGGCGACATCGCAGAGCCGATGCCATCTGCCCCGAGCCTTCCCCGAGCTCCGGGGTTCCCAACCGCCGATGGTCTGTTCAAAATGCATTCGTATCCCTACCGCCCAAACACCTTCTCCCACCAAGACTTCGGCTCCGGGTTCGTGCTTCCGCTCGCGTATTCCCCCGCGTTATTGCGGTAAAATCCTCGGTCAAACACCCGGTCCGAATCTCTCCCCGTCCCGCGGAACTCCTTCATCTCCTCCCGCGTCCACCCGGCCTCGCCCTTCCTTGCCTCCAGCACCGGCTCCGAGATCGCCGCGATCTCGCTCGCCGTGGCCCGCATCGCGTCCAGTGCCTTCGGGCGGCTTGCCAGCACCCACCATCCGCCGTAGCTCCCCGGTGCCCCCGGCGGCGTGATCTCGATCCGCAGGTTCCCGCGATCCGCCCGTCCCCCACTTGGTGCGATCTCCAGCACCGCGTCCGAGTCCGGCGGGAAATCGAGCAGTCCCGCGATGAAATCCCGGCAATTCTGTTGCGCCCCCACGTCCCCCACCAGCTCATCGTAGACGCCCATCTCCACCGCCGCCGGTTCGTCCGGATCTCCGTAGATGTTCATCTCGTACCCACCCCCCGCGCTCCGATACGACGTGTAAGGCACTCCGTTGAGTACCCCCTCCTCGATCACCGCCGCTGGTGCCTGGTGCGCGTCCGCCCCCCAAGGCATCTGAATCAAACGCCCGTAGATCGCCCGCCAGCTCGGGAACTTTCGCCGCGACTTCTCCCGCTCTGCATCCGGCAGATTGAGTTTTCCGTCGTCCGCCGAGATGCGAGCGATCTCGTCCATTCTGTAGCGGTGGACTCCGTAGTCCATCACCATCACCAGATCCGTCTCCGTCGCGCTTGTGATGTCGCCGTAGACCAATTCCCCCGTCTTGAGTTGGATCGCGTCCGCCGCCTGGGCTTGAAAAAAACCTCCGCCCGCCGCGGCGACCAGCATCCCCACGAACACCAAAGCCCTCACTCGCATTTCAGTCCGAAAAAAGCCCGCGACGAATCTCGCCGCAGGTTCTCAAAAGTTTTCGGTTTCGTCGAAGCGGAGGTGACGACGCCTCTCCGCCCATCGACTCAGGGGTTGACGATCACATCGACCGGCACCGTCACAACCATTGCCGGTAGCGGACGATAAGCCACGCCCGTCGTCTTCGGCGGGATGATGAGACTCCGCGCGATGTAATCTTCGTTGATCGGAGCGATCAGGCTGTAACCCCCCGTGCCGTCCGGCAGCATCGGCGTGCCCCAGCGGTTGCGAGTGACCACTTTCTCAGCGAGAATCTCCTCGCCCAGAAGCGTGTGGTTATACATGTCGGGGAACGTGGTGGTTTCCGTGGTGGTCACCGAAGTCACCATCATCCCACCAGCAATAAGCAGCCAGGTCATGGGAACGAAATAAGCCTTTTCCCAACTTTAATGTCACGCCAAAAATCCGCTTCGCATCCCCTCCGCTCATCCGTTTGCGACCTTCCTTACCCTCAGTTCAGCCCGCGTTCGTATCCCATAGTCCCGCTGTCTCAACTCAGCACCCGGTGTGGACGCGCTCGCTTCACCGTCTCGTCCTCCATGCACCAAGCCTTCCCAGGCCCCGTCACTCTGTTCATCTTCCCTAACGTCTGATGAAATCCCTCCTTCTCGTCACCATCACCGCTCTTCTCGCGTTTGTCGCTGGGATCCTCGTTCCGCGCTCCAGCCCACCCGCACCCGAGATCGATGTCGCAACCGCCGTTGCTCGGACGGATCGGCCAGAGTCCACCTCGTCTTCTCCCGACCGGCCCGCACCGACCATCGCAGCTGCCCTCACGGTCGCCAACGAGCCCCTCGAGCAGCGCGTCGCCGCCGTCCTCACCGAGACAGATCTCTCCCGCCGCTACGCTCTCGTCGCGGCGCTCTCGCTCGATCTTACCCCCGAGACCGCTCGCCAAGCCGCCGACGCCATCCGGGCGGCTGGAGACGGTGAGCGCCGCTTCCGGCTCCTCCCGATCATTCTCTCTTCCTGGGCGCGGCTCGATCCCGCGTCGGCGATCAGCTACGCCCAAAGTCTCCCCCGCGACGCCCAGCGCTCGGCCCTGGTCGGTGCGCTCGGCGGCTGGGCGGAAACCGACGTCGACGCCGCCCTCGCCTGGACGGAGTCCCAACCCGACGCCGACATCGGTCGCTCGGGACGCTCCAGCATCGTCGCCGCGCTCGTGGACAAAGACCCCGACCGGGCGATCAGCTACCTGCAATCCCAGCCCCCGGGAACTCAGCGTTCGCTCGCCTACGTTGTTTTCAGTGCGCTCGCATCGGACGACCCCGCCGACGCCGCCGCGCGCGCCACCGAGTTCCCAGCCGGACAGAACCGCGCGGCTGCCTTGCGCGCGGTCATCAACGAATGGGAAGACCAAGATCCAGCCGCCGCCATCACTTGGACCGAGGCCCTCCCCGCCGACGCTTTCAAAGATGACCTGCTGCGTAGCGTTGTCGGCAGTTGGACCCGTAGCGACATCGCCGCCGCGACGACTTGGCTTCAGGCCCGACCCGTCGACGCGGACCGCGATCAGCTCATCGGAGAGGTCGTTGGGCGGCTAGCTTCCGACAGTCCCGCCGACGCCATTACTCTCGCAACCCTCGTGACCGATCAGCAAGAGCAGGACGCCGCCCTCCGCCGCATCGCCAATACCTGGGGCGGCAACGACCCCGAGGCCGCTCGTCGCTGGGCTCAATCTCAAAGCGATCCCGCCGTTCGCGAAGCCATCTGGTCTGGAGTCATCGGTGGCATCGCCGAGAATGATCCCGCCGCCTCCGTGCAGTATCTCCCCAATATCGTCGACCCGTCCACCCGTGAGAATGCCCTCTCCCGCATCACCAACACCTGGTCGCGCTACGACCCCTCAGCTGCCGCTAATTGGGCCGCTACGTTGAGTGGTAGCGAGCAGGCCCCATCCGTCGGCGACGTGCTCGCACGCTGGACCCGCTACGACGCCGCCGGTGCCCTGGCTTGGTTCTCGACCGCCCAGCTCGGAGCCAATCGTGACGCCATCGCCGAGCGATTTGCCAACTCGGTTGCCGAGAGTCGGCCCGACGCCGCACTCGAGATGGCTCAGACCATCACGAACCCAACGGCCCGGCGAGAGAAGGTCGTCGACCTCGCCCGCCGGTGGCTCCGTCGTGACCAGACCGCTGCCGAGCAGTGGCTCAATCGAGCCAACCTCGACCCGGCTTTACGGCAAGATATCTCCAAGACCTCTCGTTAGGCCAAGGTCGTGTGGGAGCGTGAATTGCTCGAGGCCACCGAGGCGTCGCTGCGGAGAAGCAGATCGTGATCAAACGTCAGGGCGCACTGATTTTCACGTTATCGAAGTAGAGGAATTGGCTGCCTGATCCGGAGGTGTTCTGGTTCACGCGCAAGCGCACATCGAGGATGCTCTCGACGTCGTTCGGCAGGTTGATCGTGTCGCTGTAGGTCACGAAGCTCCCCACCGCGCTCGCGTCGAGGTCGAGGTAACTCCCGTTGATCGCGCTGGTCCCTGCGCCGTTCTGTTTCTTTACCCGCACGACCATCCGCGCGGCCACCGTGCCTTGAATCGCTGCCGGCAGCTGGAGATCGACCTGCAGGTCGAGTTGCTGGGTCTGGCTGTCCACCGGGATCGCTCCGCTCGGTCCGCCGAAGTCGTCCTTGGCCGTCACGTTGCCCGATGACGGGACGTTGACCCGTCCGACCCCGTTGCCGTTGACGTCGAGCGCGAACGTGCTGCTAAATCCGTTTGGTCCCTCGAAGTCTTCTTCGTAGAGCGCCGTGCTCGATGGCGGTGGCGTTCCCGACAGGATCTTGAACCAATCCACGTCCAGGAGCGAGCCGCTTCCCCCGGTGAACACCAGGTAAAGCTCGCGCACTCCGCTCACTTGACTCGCTGGCACGTCGAAGGTCCCGACGTTCAGATCGAAGTCGTTCCAGTTGTCCGTGCCTCCTTGGTTGACGGTCGCAATCAGCGGGCCCGTCGGCGAATCCAGTCGAAACTCGACGTTCCCCCCTTGGCGGTCACTCGACAGCGTGATCTCGTAGCTGCTCGCCCCGGCTCCCAAGTCGAAGTTCGCGTAGTGCACCCAGTCGCCGTTGCGGATGTTGCCGATCTTCTGGCCCGTTCCCCCGTTGTAGATCCCGACCACCCGCTCGTGGGAGTCGAAGCCCTCGGCTTGGTAGAGCGTGTTGAGATCCGATCCGCTCGCCACGATCGCGTCGGTCTCGAACTCGAACCAATCCACGTCCAGCAGCAGGCCGCTACCTCCTTCGAACACCAGAAACAGGTCCTGCGTCCCGGTCACCACTTGGGTGAGGTTAATGGACACTTCGGTGAAGTCATTCCACCCGCCGGTGTTGTCGATGCTGGCCGTGCCCACCAACTGGCCGTTGACCGATCCTAGCCGGACCTCCACGGCTCCACCGTTGCGGTCGCTCGACAGCGCCACGTTGAAGCGCCTCGCTCCCGTCGTTCCGAAGTCGAAACCGTCGTAGCGCACGTGATTGCCGGACTCAATGCTCCCAATCCGGGTCGGCTCCGCAGTGGGAATGGCCGTGACCCCTACCCCGGAGTCATACGTTTCCGCTTCGATCTGGTTCCCGACGACTCGCG
>CAWDOJ010000010.1:0-43973 GCA_963803825.1 uncultured Verrucomicrobiae bacterium
TCAAACGTCAGCATAGCGCCGGACGGTTCGATGTATCTGTTTAATGCTCAGAACGTTACGAAGGTGCCGTTTGTTGGCTTCAACGAACACGAAGTGCCGATCTGGGATTCGATAACGGGATCACCGTAGCCGTTCCCGAGGATGACATCGACAGCCTGATCCGAGTCACTTACATCCCAGAAGAGGACATTGCGCTGATCGGTTGCTCGACGAAAGCCAACCCAATGGACCGGATCGGGAAGATGATCGGCAACGAGGTGCGCCGCTACGACAAATGGTCGACGCTGTTCGACGGTGATCCTAAGACCAACCCCGAGCGCATCTGGAATCTCACCGGCGACGCACTTCCGGTGAAGCCAAGCGACGGTGGGCATCAGGGCAGGAAGGATAAGCACATGCCGACCGCCCTGCACGCGGTCGACGACGCATACTTCTTCATCGGCTACGACCTCCGCTCGCAGCCTCTCCCAGACGGGACCTACGAGAAGCTAAAGTGTCCGGAAATCCGCGTCTACCGGATGGCCGATGCGAGCTTTGTCGGTCTTCTGCAGCCGCAGCGCGAGATCGGATACGGCACCGGAGCCGCGATGGATCTCGGCCAGAATTCGATGTGCCTGCACGAACTTGCCGACGGTCGCTATTTCATCGCCCACGAAGACTACCAGGGGGCCAAGCACCCTTATTATCTTTGGGACCCCGAGGACTAACATCACCAAACGCCATTTTCATGAAACAAACCACGCTAAGAGCCTCTCGTGACCGCCGGGTGCGCCGGTTTACTCGCCTGCCCGAATGGGTCGGCAGAGGCCAAGTCGGATCGCCCGAATGTGATCTTCTTTCTCGCTGACGATTTGCCCCTGCAGTCGTTCGCCGTCTACGGCAACTCGACTAGCTTCGACACACCCGTGCTCGATGGATTGGCCGAGACCGGAGTCACGTTCACCCATTGCTTCTCGGCCACCTGGTGCACGCCCTCGCGTAGCCTCATCCTGTCTGGAAAATATCTCAACACCCCCCGTGAAAAGTTTGTGCCGACTTTCGCCACTGTCATGCGCGATGCCGGTTACAAGACCGCGATCACTGGCAAGTGGATGGTCGGTGGGATGCGGATGGCCATGGATGCCCGCGGCTTCGACGAAGCGCTGATCCAGATGAACTTCTACGCCTACTGGCTCCCCGACATCATGGTCTGGAATAGCGGGGGATTTTTGAAAGAGATCAACCAAGCGCCCGACTACGTCCAGCGAGACGAGTGGTCGGTCGAAGTCGGCGGTGGTCCGGGACGCGCGACGCGCTTCGAGGGTCGATACGGGCCGGACATCATCTGTGACTTCGTCGTCGACTTCATCGACCGGAACGCGGAGTCCCCGTTTTTTCTCTACTACCCGTTCAAGCTCCCGCACTACCCGTTCCCGCCCACGCCCGACAGCAGGGACTTCACCGAGGACGAGAAGCTCATCCAACACTATAAAGATAAGAAGCCAGGCGAGTACATTCTCACCTACCTCGAACGCATTGGTAAGCAGAAGGAAATCAACATCGGCCAGCCGCAATACGCGAAGGACATGGTGGCCTACATGGACAAGATGATCGGTCGTGTCGTTGACAAACTCGAAGAGAAGGGGATCCGCGAGAACACGTTGTTGGTCTTCACGTCGGACAATGGGTGCAGGCTCCCCGGCCAATTGGATCCGGGCGAAAGCTGGCTGCCGGGCAGCAAGGGGAAACCGGGCGAAATGGCGATCCGCGTACCCCTGATCGTCAACTGGCCGGCGAAGACAGTCCCGGGGACCGTCAGTGACGACTTGGTCGATTTCGTCGATTTCCTGCCAACCTTCGCTGCCGCAGCGGGCTATGATTTGCCGGTCGGTGAGACCTTCGATGGGGTCTCGTTTCTGCCGCAGATCAAAGGGGAGGTTGGGACACCTCGCGAGTGGGTTTTTAACTCCGAGAAGGGGAAGAAACGAATGGTCCGCAGTGCTCGGTATAAGCTCTACACCGATGGGCGATTCTACGACCTCGAGACGGATCTTGAGGAGACTCATTCAATTGCTCCGGGAGGTGGAACCGAGGACGCGGAGGCTGGTCGGGTCAAACTGCAGACGGCCTTGTCGAATCTGATTAACCCGTAGGTCCGTCGGCGGACATCCAGTTTGGAGACGAACTCCGATACCTTCGGCAGACGTCGGTTCAACGTTTCCAGCGTCCGTATCAATCAACCTAAACACAAAATATTATGAGTGAACCAATGCATCCTGAACGCGACGAAAATCTTGACCCCCTCACTGGCCAACCCGGTGCGCATCCCGTCGGCAGCGGCGTTGGCGCTGCGAGCGGCGGAGCTTCTGGTGCCGCTATCGGTGGCGTCGTCGGCGGTCCGGTAGGTGCCGTCGTCGGTGCTGTCGTCGGCGGTGTCGCCGGTGGACTGGCTGGCAAGGGCGTAGCGGAGGCCATCGACCCGACCGCTGAAGATGCCTATTGGCGCGATGAGCATCAATCCCGCGACTACGTCGACGACACGAGCGAGTACACTTACGACCAAGATTATTCGCCGGCCTACCGCGTTGGTTACCAAGGCTACGGCCAGCACGCGGCTGCCGGGAGTAGTTACGACCAGTCCGAGTCGAAGCTCGAAGCGGAATGGGAAGAGATCAAAGGTGACTCGAAGCTCACTTGGGAAGAGGCGAAGCACGCTAGTCGCGATGCTTGGAATCGCGTCGAACACGCGCTTCCGCGTGATGCGGACGGGGACGGTCGCTAGTCAGATCTCTCGAAATTGCGAGCGTAGGAGACTGCGCTCGCAATTTTTTTTGGTCGACTAGCTCGAGCCGTCGATGGTGAGCACACCGGAAGAGCGAACCTTTGCTCGCAAGCCACCCCGAAATTCGGCGCGCAGAAACTCTTGCGCACCGTCGGCGATGGTCCGATCCATCCAATCGCAAGGTTTACACTCTTGCGATCCCTCGAACTCAACGCCCTGGAGGGAAAATCGCTTACCCTTCCAGGCCCGCAGGTTGACCCCAGCCACAACGAGATTGCGCCGGAAGATCGACGCTGGCAGCGCGGGCAACTTGAACCGCTCGCGAATGGCATCGAACACAGCGACATCAAAAAACGTCACCTGACCTTTCGCGTCTGGACGTTCGTTGAAATACCGGTCCCCGCGCAATCCACAACCTTCTACGCACTCGACGCGCTCGACGGACTGAATCCCGTGCGACATCCGCCCGGCCCCGCGTCGGCCCCAGTAGTCGTGTCCATTCGAGATGAAGATATGCACGAGGCGGGCATCCCAGCCCGTTGGGTTGTCACCGTCACCCGTGGGCGATTTGCCGATTTGTTCTGAATCCATCGCCATCATTCGTTTCGAATCAGCCGTTTGCGTCCACGATACGTATTAGTCCAACACCTACTTCACAGTTCTATTCGCATGCAACCTTCCTCGACTCTCGCTATCATTGGTAGCGGCGCATCGGCCATCTATTTGATCAAACACCTCCTCGATGCGTTGCCCGCTTTGGACGGGGAGTTTTCGGAGGTCGCAATCTACGAGAAGGGCGAGTTGGTCGGGATGGGGATGCCCTACAATCCCAACACTACCGACCGCTTCAATATGTCCAATATCTCGTCGGAAGAGCTGCCGCCGCTTGTCGAGACGTTTGCCGACTGGTTGCGGGCGCAGGACGCCACGACGCTTGATGAGTTCGGACTGACCGCGAGCGAGGTCAGCGACAAGGAGGTCTACGGTCGGATCGCTCTCGGGCGTTACCTCAGCGCGCAATACCGAGCGATCATCGAGCGACTTCGGGATCATGGTCTCAGCGTCCGGGAACACGCGGGATGTGAGATCTCGGATCTACGTGACCTCCCGACCGAAGGCCTGGTTGAACTCACCGATGTCAATGGTGGCACCCACCGGGCTCAGCGAGTCATCATTGCGACCGGACACACCTGGGCAACGGATGATGAACCGGATCGGGGTTATTACGTATCCCCGTGGCCAATCGCGAAGTTGTTGCCGCCCGAGGATGGCCATTTTGCGATGACGGTCGGCACGCTTGGCGCGTCACTCAGCGCTTTCGACGTGGTGGCGTCGCTATCGCATCGTCACGGCACCTACGAACCCGACGGCGAGGATCTGCTCTACCGTCCACATCCCGGCACGGAAGACTTTCGGATCACGATGCATTCTGCTCTCGGTCTGCTTCCCCACCTGCAATACGAGATGGACAAACCCTTTCGCGAAATCTACCGACACGTCGATCGGCAGACCCTTTTAGGCCTGGTCGGCGACGACGGCTTTCTCCGATTGAACACGTTTTTCGATCAAGTCTGTCGCCCGGCCCTTCGCGCAGCCTTTCGCCGGGATCGCAACGACGAACTCGTCGAGCTGCTCGGCGACCCCGATTTTGGCCTTGAGGAATTTGCCGAGAAAATGACGTCGACCCACGCCTACGACAATGCGTTCGCAGGAATGCGTCACGAATTGAAGGAAGCCAGTCATTCCGTAAAAAACGATCACCCCGTCCACTGGAAGGAGGTAATCGATGACCTCTTCTACACGCTAAACTACCACGCGGAACTCCTCCCAGCCGAAGATCATCTGGCGCTTAGATCGACGGTGATGCCCTTTCTGATGAACGTCATCGCCGCGCTGCCGCTGCGCTCCGCTCGCATGCTGCTAGCCCTCGATAAAGCTGGCATCCTCGAGCTGATTCCGGGGATGGTTAGTGTAGTCCCGGCGGAACCGGGGGAGGGTTTGACCCGGTTGAAGATCCGCAACGGCGACGAGGATGAGCGCGATATGGCTTACCGAATGTTTGTCGACTGTAGTGGACAAAAGCCCATCGATCTCGAAGCATTCCCATTTCCCACGCTCGTGTCCGATGGCACCGTTCGAAAAGCGCGGGCTCGCTTCGCCGACCCGGCGAAAGTCGCAGAGCTCGGAGATGACGAACGCAAACACCTCGTCAACGATGCGGAAGAGCCCGCCCTCCATACCGGAGGGATCGACGTCGATGCCGCCTACCAAGTCGTTGGTAGCAATGGTGCCGCCTGCCCGCGGATCTACAACATTGCATTCCCCCACACGTCCGGTGTCCGCCCTGTACTCCTACGGACTGCAGGCTTGCAGTGCGACGAGCGCGATCATGGTGCAGGCTTGGATCTCGGGAAATGCAGGCGCGGCTGAGGCCACCGTCGAACCGGGCAAACCTGCCGAAGTCTCGGCCGTCTACCATGAGATCCTCTAGGGAGACCAGCGGCGTTGGCGTTCGCGGCCCGTCGAATCGATGAAGGATCTCGAGGCCGAGGGGCGGTGTCTCGTGTGCGCTTTGCCGCTCCCGGCTAAAGCGGATGATGGGATCTGTAGTCGTCGCTGCGCGGGTCTGCGCAAACGGTCCGAAGTCGTGGCCGAGAGAGAGCGCAACGTTTGGAAGACCGCCATCGTTGAAAGGTTGCGTGCGCTCAAGCCGGGCACGACCATCTGCCCCGGTGCGCTCTCGCGCGAACTCCTCCCGACCGATGCCCATCCGATAGCACTCCTCCGCCCACTCATCTTCGAACTGCAAGCCGAGCGAAAGATCCAGCTCAGCCAAGGCGGTCAGGCCATTCTCTGGCGCAAGATCCGCGGCCCCTTCCGCGTCCGGCTAAAGTAATCAATGACCAAGTGAACTAGGGGTCAGGCAATCATTTCTGATCGTTGATATCCTTGTCTAAGACGTCTTTCACCGTGAACTAGGGGTCAGGCAATCATTTCTGATCGTTGATATCCTTGTCTAAGACGTCTTTCACCGGTTTACGGCGCGCACCGTAGAGCAGGTGCGAAACGTTCCCGGCGCTCTTCATGTCAAGGCGCTCAGCAATCCAACGCAACGATACCGTCGTTTGCGCCCGCAGTCTTTGGGCAATCGCGACCTTCCTTTGGTCCGACCCCGGCAGCGCGGATAGTTGGATGTCTCCGATCCCCTCGGATTTCAATCCAATTTCCACAATCGCCTCCGCTTCTCTCTCACCGTGCGACTTCTGTTCTGCTGAGGACCGATAGCCCGGCGAAAACGTTTTGGAGAAAAGCGACTTCTTCGTCGCGATTAAATTCTCCGCAAACCCTTCACTCCCCCAGTACCACCCGTCGCGAAAATTGCTCCGGCGGCGATCTCGGTCCTTCGGAGGTTCCACCAGACCGCATCTTTGCCGATCTTCTGCCCGCGCCCGCGCATCTAACTCATCGATCATCTGCTGCCTACCACCTACCGAATCGTCGTAGCCAAGAGTCTGTAGCCCCGCAGTGCAGGCCATCCATGGCGGCCGATCATCCGGTCGCAGGGCGTATCCAAGTGCGACACTACTCCAGCGATATTGGCGCAGACTTTGACCACCTCGCACGTCGATGAGTCCCGCCCTCACCGGATTCAGGTGAATGTAATTCATCAGCGTTTCAAAATACATCCGCTCGCTTCCCTCGACTGAGATTGCTTTGTAACGATCACCGAAGAGCCGACCCCATTCGTTGTTTTTTACGTTGAAGCGGCGCGTATAGGTGTTCTGCATCCAAGTCATGCCGCTGACCAGATTGGCTTCCGGCGTTTCGAAGAACAGGTGGTAGTGATTACCCATCAATACCCAAGCGTGGACCCGCCACCCCGTCCGCTCGCAGGCTTGTGCGAGAGTTCTGACAAACATTTCGCGGTCCTTGTCGTCGCGCACGATCGGATTGCGGCAGTTCCCTCGCGCCATTACGTGGTAGTGCGCGCCCTCGAACTCGATTCGGATGCTTCGTGCCATTCCGTCAGAATCATCCGCCAGGGACTCAAGTCAATCAGAAATCATTGCCTGACCCCCATTGGGTGACCCAAGTCAATCAGAAATCATTGCCTGACCCCCATTGGGTGACCCGATTAACGGTTTTCGCTGGAAGAGTCGGAGGTTTTCTAAGAAAAAAATAGTCCCCTATGCGTCCAATCACCAAAGTCCTTCTCTCCATCGTTGCTGCGTTTGTCGTTTATCTGTTGTGGCCACGGGCACCAGAGATGGTCGACTTTTCACCTCCGCAGCTAGCGGAGCTTCAAATCGAATCCTGGCAGAACGAGCAAAGCGGCGGATTCGGGCAGACGCTGGCGGCTTTTAAGACCTTTGCCTTTGGGTATGGATTCTCTCCCATCGCCAGCTTTCAAATCGCCCACAGCGCAGCAAGTTCCGCGGCGATTCTGCGCGATCGTTTGCCAGACCTTCACGTCGGTTCGGAGACGCGCGCATTAGTGCCCCTTCAGGAAAAATACGTCGTCATCCAAAGACAGACAGAGATGGATTTCGACTCCGATGCCTGCGCAAGAGCCGAGATCGCCTGGCGTGTCATCGAATTGGATGGAGGGAAGCCCCAAGCAGTAGCTCAAGCCATGGCATCATTTTATGCTACCTTTTACGGTGGAGAGCCGGGCATGTATCTCGATTCGGCAAAAAGTTTTGCCGGTGCCCGGGCATTGCTGAACGGCGCCCCGCTACCCGAAGGATATTCGAGCGCCCATACGGCTGCTCTTGACGCTGCCGTTGATGGTTTTGACCAACTTCTAAAGGCGATCCATAATGGCAATGGATAAGGCATTGACAGCGTGGTCGACGAGGGAATGCGAATGGGATCTGTAGCTGGCGCGAGTTCGCCGTCGAGAGCTTTTGTTGGAGGAGTTTGCGGGATGGGAGACAGGTAAGCTACTCGGCAACGTGGATGCCGGTTTGGTCGAGTTCAAGGAACTCGATCTGCTGGGCCTTCTTTCCGGCGCAGCGGTTGATGCCGAGGGGGGATTCTTCGCTGGGCTGTTGCTCGTGCTTCGCCAGCCACCGGAGGTAGAGTTCCATCTGCCCTTTGTGTTCGGCTTTGAAGTCCCTGAGCTTCAATTCGCTAACGATGAGGCGCTTGAGGCGGCGGTGGTAGAAGAGGAGGACGAGGTAGAATTCGCCGGAGTCGATCTTGTCCGCGAGCGCTCGGGTGCTCCATTTCCCGATCCGGCACATCTCGGCTTAGAAGTCGCGCCGGAGGTCGTCTTTGAGCGGGAGAATCGCGTTGAAGTGGGTCCAACCCAATTTTGCAGCTAGTGAGTACACGACCTGTTTGGCGTATTCGGCGCGGTCGCTTTTAAGGTCCTCCGTCTGGATGCGTTTGCCAAGGCGCCAGTAGAGGAGGGTGAGGCCGGCGACGCTTTGGATGATGATTGGAATCCCTTTGCGGCTTCGCGTGAGGATCGGGGTGTCTTTGGCTTGGCGGCGGGGTTCGGCGTTGGGCAGCGCTGGCGCGCTCGGGTTAGGCACCGATTTGGGTGGTTATTGCGGTGGCGATTTTATTGGCGGCGGTTTCGAGTTCGGATTCGTTGCGGCCCTCGATCAATAGGCGGATTTTTGGTTCGGTGCCGCTGTAGCGGAGGAGGACTCGGCCTTTCCCGGCTAATTGCCGTTCGGTTTCGGCGATGAGGGTGTTGGCTTCCTCTAGGGTTTCGATGGGAGGCTTTTCTTTTACTTTGAGGTTCCTTTGGGCTTGGGGGTATTTTTTCAGCTGAGACTTGAGCTGACTGAGGGGTTTGCCGGTTTCCAGCATGATGTGGAGGATCTGGAGGGCGCTGACTATGCCGTCGCCGGTCGTCGAAAAATCGCGGAAAATCATGTGGCCGCTTTGCTCGCCGCCGACGGTGTAGCCGCTTCGCATCATTTCTTCGATGACGTAGCGGTCACCGACTTTCGTCCGGATGACTTTGCCTCCGTGGGGTTCGAGGGCTTCCTCCAGGCCGTAGTTGCTCATGATGGTGGCGACCAGGGTGTTGTGGGTGAGGGTGCCTCGTTTGAGGTTTTCGATGGCGGCGATGGCGAGGATTTCGTCGCCGTCGACGACGGTGCCGGTTTCGTCCGCAAGGAGGACGCGGTCGGCGTCTCCGTCGTGGCTAATGCCGATGTGAGCTCCGGTCTCTTTGACCAGCCGACTGATTTCGTCGGGATAGGTGCTGCCGCAGTCGGCGTTGATGTTGGTGCCGTTGGGGGCGTTGTGGGCGACGGTGAGGTCGGCCCCTAACTCGCGCAGGATGCAGGGGGAGCTTTTGTAGGCGGCTCCGTTGGCACAATCGAGGACGACTTTGAGACTTTCGAGGGTCAGGCCGCGGGGGAAGGATTGTTTGGCGTATTCGACGTAGCGGCCGAGGGCGTCGTCGATGCGGGTGGCTCGGCCGATTTTCCCGGCGGTCGGGCGGATGTTGTCGATCTCGCCGGAGAAGACGAGGGCCTCGATGCGGGCTTCGACCTGGTCGTCGAGTTTGTAGCCGTCGTGGCGGAAGAACTTGATGCCGTTGTCTTCGTAGGGGTTGTGGGACGCGGAGAGGACGATGCCGGCGTCGGCGCGGAGGGACCGGGTGATGTAGGCGACGCCGGGGGTGGGGAGGGGGCCAATGACGAGGACGTCGACGCCGAGGCTGGTGATGCCGGCGACGATAGCGTTCTCGAGCATGTAGCCGGAGAGCCGGGTGTCTTTGCCGAGGACGATCTTGGGGCGGTGGCCGGATTGGCGGGCGTAGGGTCCGCCGTTTTCGCTGAAGACGTGGGCGGCGGCTCGGCCGAGCTTGAGGGCGACTTCGGCGGTGACGGGGTGGACGTTGGCGACGCCACGGACGCCGTCGGTTCCGAATAATTTCATACGGGTGAGGATTTAGCCGCAAAGAGGCGCAGAAGGCTCAAAAATGGATGATGCGGCTGAGTGAAGTCTGAATTTCCTTTGGGAATTTTACGCGTTTTTGCGGCCAACCGCATCGCTAATTGAACGAGGCGGCGGGGGTGGGCCAGTCTTGGCGGGTGTCGCGGTCGGTGACGTTCTGGTTGATGATGTACCAGAGGACCGTCGCGACGAAGACGCAGATGATCTTAGCTTGCCAGTTTTGTAGAATCGTTTTCATCGTCTTCGACTAAGAGGAGGCGGCTGAGTTGTTTGCGGAAATTTTCGACGTTGAGGTTTCGTTCGATTACGCCGTTGTGGCAAATGCTGACGGCACCGGTCTCTTCCGAAACGATGAGGGTGATGGCGTCGGATTCTTCGCTCATGCCTAAGGCGGCGCGGTGGCGGAGGCCGAGGTTGCGGTCGAGGTCTTCGCGTTGGGTGAGGGGGAAAATGCAGCCGGCGGCTTCGATGCGATCGTTGGCGACGATCATGCCGCCGTCGTGGAGCACGGTCTTGGGGTGGAAGATGGTGAGAGTGAGCTCTTTGCTGTATTCGCAGCCGACCATGACGCCGGTGGTGGCAATGGCTTTGAGGTCGATCTCGCGCTCGACGGCGATGAGGGCGCCGTGGCCTTTGCCGGCTAATTCGAAGACCGTGTCGGTGAGTTCTTCGATGGTTTCTTTCTTCTCGAAGGACGAGCTAAAGAAGCGATGGCTGCCGAGTTCGGTGAGGGCGCGGCGGAGTTCGGGTTGGAAAATGACGACGAGGGCGATGGCGAGGAAGACGGAGAAACTTCGGAGAAGCCAGCCGATGACCGCGAGCTCGAAGATCTGAGAGATGAGTGTGAGGGTGATGAAGATGACGGCGATACCGATGAGGATGCGGGCGCCGCGGGTGCCTTTGAGGTATTTGAAAACGTAGTAAAGGACGACGGCGATGATGCCGATCTCGATGCTGGCGGTCCAATTGTCGCGGAGGTAGTCCGTGATCTCGGTGAGGGTCTCGGGATTCATTTGAACCGCAGATGGCGCGGATGGACGCGGATGGGAGTCATGCTTGGAGGATGGCCTCGGTCATGCGGGCGGCGTCGCGGTGGGGGGCGACTTCGTGGACGCGGAAGATGCGGGCGCCGCGCTCGCGGCAGAGGCACGTGAGGGCAAGGCCGGGGTAGAGGCGGTCCGCCGGGTCCTTTGTCCCGGCGAGGTGGCCAAGGTAGGATTTGCGGGAGATGCCGATGACGACGGGGCGGTTGCGCGTCGACAAGCTGGCGGTGGCGGCGAGGAGCTGGCGGTTGTGGTCGGGGAGCTTGCCGAAGCCGATGCCGGGGTCGAGTGCAATGGCCATTTCGTCGATCCCGGACGCTATCGATGCCTCCATTTGCTGTCGAAGGAATTCCCGCACTTCGGCGACCACGTCGCTGTAGGTGGGTGAGAGCTGCATGGTCCGCGGGTTGCCTTGCATGTGCATGATGATGACGCCGACCTTCGTGCGAGCGGCGAGATCCAGCATGGCGGGGTCGCCGGTGAGGCCGGTGACGTCGTTGATGATGTCGGCTCCGGCCCCAATGGCGGCGGCGGCGACGGAAGATTTGGAGGTGTCGATCGAGATGGTGACATCGCTTTGCCGGCGGATGCGCTCGATGACGGGTAGGACGCGGGTGAGCTCCTCGGCGGCGGGGACCGGGGCTGAGCCGGGGCGGGTAGATTCGCCGCCGACGTCGATGATGGTAGCGCCTTCGCGTTCCATCTGGAGGGCGTGCGCCGTGGCGGAGTCGGGGTCGGTGTAGGTGCCGCCGTCGGAGAAGGAATCGGGGGTGACGTTGAGGACGCCCATGAGGGCGGACTCACGGGTGAGGTCGAGGGTGTGGCGGCGGGTTTGCCAGAGCACGGGACAAAAAGGGCTGACGTGGCTAATGCAGATACGAATACGAAGACATTTCAAACAGAAGGTAACGAAGGTAACGAAGGGGGTGAAAGGGGTTTGAGGCTTCGCCTTTGAGTTGGGTTGGCAATTGAAAATCGCCGCTCCCTGAATTATTCTTTGTTACCTTCTGTTCGAAAAATCATTCCTCCGGTTGCGTGCGGTGGACTAGGCGGAGGGAGTCTAGGCGGAGGCGGGTGCCTGCTATTGCGGTGCGGAGGTTGGTCCGCTGGGTCTCGACGGCTTCGATTTCTTCGGGGCGGATTTGGTTGTTTTTCTCGCTTAGGTGTTTGAGGCGGTCGATTTCGGTCTGAAGAGATTTTTCCATCGTGTTCGTCGCCGACTCGATGAGGGTTTTTAAGTCTTCTTCCGCTAGGCGTTGGGTCTCAGCCAGCATCGAGGGGAGGAGCTTTCGCTTGATCGTGTCGTTGTTTAGAAGGCGGTGGGGGTCGGCCTTTTCGAGTTTGGCTTTTGCAAGAATTGGATTGTCGGTTTCGTTTTGGAGGCGGTGGTCGACGATGGTCTTGATTGGCTTGGGGGGCAGGAAGCGGTCGATGTGGAGGTTTGCCGGGGCAACGCATTCGGCGATGTGGTGGGACTCGAGGTAGATTGCCTCGGGGGAGCCGGCTCGCCAGAGGCCGAAGGTGGCGTTGCCGGTCTCCGATCCCAGGAGGAGGTCGATGGCTCCTCGGACCATGGGGTGGTCTTGGGAGAAGAAGCCGAGGTCTTCGCGGCTGAGCGCGCGGGGGCGGTCGAGGGTGACCGAGAGGCCTTCGTCGGGGAGGCCGGGGAAGGCGTCGGTGAGGTGACCCGGGCGGAGGAGGTAGCCGCGATGCCCGAGCTCTTCGATGTGGATGCCGAAGTGGTCCAGGAGCGCGAGGAGGTATTCTTCGAAGGTGGGGTCGGAGTCGCGGCGGCGGATGCGGTCGATGAGCGGGGTGGCGCGGGTGGGTTGGGAACTGGTGAGCTCGAGGAGGCGGTCGTGGCCTTGCGAAAGGCGTCGGGTGACCGTGGCGGCAAGGGCTTTGCTCTCTCGAAGAAAGGCGGCGAGGGCTTTCGGGTCGGGTTCTTCGAGGAGGGCACGAAGGTCGGGGTCGAGCTTGGTGGCGATCTCGGACGCGCCGTGGAGGTTGTGTTCGATGGCGTCGAGACCTTCGTGATACCAGCGGGCGAGGATCTCGGAGCTGGTGCGCTCTTCGTAGGGGACGTGGACGTGGATGTTACCGGTCTGGCCGATGCGGTCGAGGCGGCCGATGCGCTGCTCGAGGAGCTCGGGGTCGTCGGGGAGGTCGAAGAGCACGAGGTGGTGGGCGAATTGAAAGTTGCGGCCTTCGCTGCCGATCTCGGAGCAGATGAGGATGCGGGCGCCGTCGGGTTCGGCGAAGAAGGCGGCGTTGCGGTCCCGCTGGAGGAGGGTGAGGCCTTCGTGGAAAACGGCGGCGGTGACGGCGATCTCCTTGAGGAGGGCCTCGTAGGTTTGCTCGGCGAGTTCGCGGGTGCGGCAGATGAGAAGAATTTTCTCGGGATCGAGGGTGCGCAGGAGGTCGACGAGCCAGGGGATGCGGGGGATCGTGAGGGGGGTGAGGTGGGCGCGGCGCTCGGGGAAGCCGGTGAGGGCGGCCCGGGTGTTGCGGAACATGACGCGGCCCGTCCCAAAGCGGTCGAGGAGGTCGGCGAGTTCGCTGGGGGGGGCTTCTTTGTCGATGAGGGCGTCGGCTTCTTTCGCGACCTGGGTGTAGTGGTTGGACTCTTCGACAAAGGCTTCGAAGTTGCTGTAGCGGTCCGGGTCGAGGAGGCGGAGGCGGCTGAAGTGGCCTTCGAGGCCGAGTTGTTGGGGGGTGGCGGTGAGGAGGAGGACGGCGGGGATGGTGGCGGCGAGGCGGGCGGCGAGGTCGTAGGCGGAACTGTCCGGCTCGAGGTGGTGGGCTTCGTCGACGATGAGGAGGTCCCAACCAGCCGCGACGGCTTGGCCGCCGCGGCGGGGAGCATTGGCGAGAAATTGGGTGCTGACGATGACGAGTTGGCTGTCGAGGAAGGGGTTGGCGTCGGGTTCGCCGGCTTCGATGGCGGCGAGGCGCGCTTCGTCGAACAGGCTGAAGAGGAGGTTGAAGCGGCGGAGCAACTCGACGAACCACTGGTGGACGAGCGGGTCGGGTAGAACGATGAGGACGCGGTCGGCGCGACCGGTGAGGTGGAGGCGATGGAGGATGAGGCAGGCTTCGATGGTCTTGCCGAGGCCGACTTCGTCGGCAAGGAGGACGCGCGGGGCGAGGCGGCTGGCGACTTCGGAGGCGATGTGGATCTGGTGGGGGATGAGGTCGATCCGGGCTCCGGCGAAGCCGCGGATGGGGGATTGGCGGATGCGTGCCCGGTGGGCAAGGGTGCGGACGCGGAGGTCGAAGGTGGCGAGGTCGTCGAGGCGGCCGGCTAGGAGGCGGTCTTCGGGGGAGCTGAAACTGATGGTGTCGGCGAGCTCGGACTCTGGGGTGGCGGCGGTGCCGCTTTGGTTACCATCTGCGGAGGAGGTGATGTAGATCGCGGTGCCTTCGGGTGTGGTCTCGACCGATTCCACGGTGAGTTGCGCGTCGGTATGGGTGCGGATCTTGTCGCCGGGGCGGAAGAGGATGCGGCGAAGGGGGGCGGACTCCAACGCGTATTGTCGGTGCTCGGCGGCGGCGGGGAAATAGATCTCGACGCGGCCAAACTCGGATTTGAGAAGGATGCCGAGGCCAAGCTCGGGTTCCGTGTCGGAGGCCCAGCGTTGGCCGGGGTGGATGTCGGTTGGTTTCACGGTGTTGTGGTGGTGATTTGACTCACGCGAAGGCGCACGGGCGCGAAGGAATACGGTGAAGGGTTTTCACGCAGAGGCGCAGAGGATGATGTCTCGACGGATGATGCTTCGCGGCTTCGCGTGAGGATCAAACGAACTGGACTTATGGTTTAGCCTTCCGACGCTTTGCGCTTCGATTCGAGTTCGTCCCAGCGAGCGAAGGCGGTCTGAGTTTCTTTTTCGATTTGGGCTAGGCGCGCTTGGAGCTTCGGGATTTCTTCCGGGCTGTCTTGGTAGAGATCGGGGCTAGCTAGGCGCTCGGAGATCTCTTGGTGCTCGGTCTCAAGACCTTCGATCTGGCCGGGGAGGGCTTCGAGTTCGCGGCGGTCGACGTTGAGAAATCTTTCGGCCTTTTCGGTTTTTGGGGCGGGTTTCGTCGGTGCGACGGGTTCGGGAGTCGGAGCGAGTTTATTCTTTTCTCTTTGGTGGAGCCAATCGGCGTAGCCGCCGACGTATTCGTTGACTTCGTGATCGCCTTCGAAGACGAGGGTGCTCGTGACGACGTGGTCGAGAAAATCGCGGTCGTGGGACACGAGGAGGAGAGTGCCGGAGTAGTTTACGAGCAGTTCCTCCAATAGCTCCAGGGTCTCGGCATCGAGGTCATTGGTGGGTTCGTCGAGAACGAGGAGGTTGGCGGGTTGGAGGAAGAGTCGGGCGAGGAGGAGGCGGTTGCGCTCGCCGCCGGAAAGAGCGCTGGCGGGCATGCGGATCCGGTCGCTGCGAAAGAGGAAATCTTGCAGATAGCTGTGAATGTTTTTCGCCTGGCCATTGAAGGTGACGGTGTCGGATTCGCCGGCGACGTTCTGAGCGACCGTCTTTGAGTCGTCGATCTGGGCGCGGAGCTGATCGAGGTAGACGACGTCGAGGTTGGTGCCGATCTTCACTTCGCCGCTTGTCGGAGCCAAGCGGTCGAGGAGGATCTGGAGGAGGGTCGTTTTCCCGCTGCCGTTCGGGCCGATGATGCCGATCTTGTCGCCGCGCCAGATGATGGTGTTCAGGCCGCGGATGATAGTCTTCTCCCCGTAGGCGAAGGAGACGTCGGTAGCCTCGATGACCTTTTGGCCGGAGGTGCCGCCTTGGGAGAGGGCGAGATTGGCAGTGCCTTCGCGTTCGCGGCGCTGGCTGCGGGTGCGGCGGAGGGCCTCCAGCGCGCGGACGCGGCCTTCGTTGCGGGTGCGGCGGGCTTTGACACCTTGGCGGATCCAGGCTTCTTCCTGAGCGAGTTTCTTATCGAAGGTGGCCCACTGCTTTTGCTCGGCGGCGAGGGCGTCGGCTTTTCGTTCGAGGAAGGTGGAGTAGTCGCAGGCCCAGGAGGTCAGTTGGCCGCGGTCGAGTTCGATGATGCGGGTGGCGAGGCGGCGGAGGAAGGCGCGGTCATGGGTGACGAATAGGAGCGTGGGCTTGGTCTCGAGGAGAAAATTCTCGAGCCAGAGGATGGAGTCGAGGTCGAGGTGGTTGGTGGGTTCGTCGAGGAGCAGGACGTCGGGCTGGGCGGCCAGGGAGCGGCCGAGGAGAACGCGGCGCTTGAGGCCGCCGGAGAGGTCGGCGAAGGGGGCGTAGGCGGGGAGGTTCATGGCCTCGGCGAGGTTCTCGAGGCGGACGTCGGCTTCCCATTCTTCCTCGTGGCGATCAGGACTCAAGCCGGTGCGGAGGACGTCGATGACCTCGCCGCCGATGTCGCGGGGGACCTCCTGCTGGAGGCGGGTGAGGACGGTGGCGGGGGGGTGGATGACTTCGCCGGCGTTCGGAGTTTCTTCGCCGCCGATGACGCGGAGGAGGGAGGTCTTACCCGCGCCGTTGCGACCGAGGAGGCAGACGCGTTCGCCGGGGTCGATCTGGAGGTCGACGGAATCGAGAATGGGCGCGCCGCCGTAGCTGAGCGTGACGTTGCGGAGTTGGAAGAGCGGCATTGGGTCGGGGAGAGTAGCGGATCGGCGGCGGTGGGCAACTTCGGAGGTCGGGGCAGTTCGTGACAAACGCAAGGGCCATGGAGGTGGCCCCTGCGCTCCCGACGACCCTTTCGGCTGATGGGGGCGATGCATACCTGGGGGCGGTTGTCGGGCACGGGTGGATCGAGGCCTGAAAATACCGCTGGCATTGGTGGCAAAACTCCCGACGGTCTGGGGCGCATGGACAATTATCTCTGGACTACGAATTTTCGCTCGCTTCACGCCAAGGCCGTCGCTCTCTACGGCGAGGGTGAGCGGTCGGCCGAGCATCTGTTCGACGCGGACGAGACGGCGATCCTGAAGCAGATCGGATTGCGCCCGATTTTCTTGTTTGACCACGCGGAGGATCTGCATGGTCGCGGCGAACCGGACTACGAGACCACCCTCCTCATTGCTTCGGCGCGACGGGACTTTTTCCTGAATGTCCAGGATGGCGGCTGGACTGAGGAGAAGTTCGATCTGCAGAGTTTGCCGTCGCGGGAGGATGAGTTCGATGGGATCGCTTGGTTCCCGCGGGTGGCGCAGAAGGCGCAGGCTTTTCTGGTAGGAAATCTGCCGGATGACATCATGTTCAACTGCGGGGGTGATCGAAAATTCTTCTCCGAAC
Source organism: uncultured Verrucomicrobiae bacterium (assembly GCA_963803825.1). Classification (GTDB taxonomy): domain Bacteria; phylum Verrucomicrobiota; class Verrucomicrobiia; order Chthoniobacterales; family JAATET01; genus CAVVKW01. The sequence continues at coordinate 16,992 of CAWDOJ010000010.1, forward strand.
ACGAGATCCACCCGGCGGACTTTCTTCGTGCTTGCTGGGCTGAAGGAGGAAAAGTGGCGGGCTTAAGAAGATTTTTGGCGTAAAATTTTCTCATTCGGATAGGGGATTCCCCGAGATTTTATGCATTCGACCGAACCTCGGGAGACGTAAAGTCCGCAAGCGAGCGAAAACTTTTGCAGAAACGACGAAACTTTCTCTTGTGAGCGAGCTGACTATTAATAAAGTTAGATATCAACATAGTTAAACAACAACAGCACGACACATGGCCCTGAATACAATCAACGAACTCCCCCGTTACGACCGACTTATCGAGGCTGCTCGCCAGCAAGAGGGTCTCAATCCGGAAGCTTGTGAGCTTTTCTTGACGGTGGTCCGCACCGGGGATGCGGTGGCGGCGGTGGAAAATCAATACCTCTCTCGGCACGGCATCACGCCTGGCCGCTTTGCGGTGATGATGCTGCTTTCCATGGAAGAAGGGGTCATGCTCAAGCCGAGCGAACTGGCGGAATCGACGGGCGTGACCCGAGCGACGATGACGGGTCTGCTCGATACGCTGGAGCGTGACAAGATGGTGAAGCGCTCCGCCGATCCGAAAGACCGCCGAGCCCTCCGCGTGACGGCGACACCCGAGGGAAAGGCGACCTTCCGGGAATTACTCCCGGGATACTTCCGTCTCGTGACCGCCATCCCAGCGGTGCTCAATGACAAGGAGCGGGCGCAATACAACGCGCTGTCGAAAAAGATCCGGGATGGACTCAAGCTGGCAGATTCGCAGTTCGGCAAAGGCCGGACGGACGGCGCTGGTCCGGTGCCCGAGGTCGAAGCGGCTTTGAATGCTTAAGCGCTTCGCGATCATGCTGACGACGGTCTCGGTGATCGTCGCAGCGCTCGTCTACATCAAGATAGGGCAGGTGAGGGCCGGGATGGCGATGGGCGAGAAATTCGCCCCCCCGCCGCCTGCGGTCTCTACCTACCAAGTCGATCAGCAGCGCTGGCAACCGACGTTGACGGCGGTGGGCACGGCAAACGCCGTGCAGGGCGTGATGGTCTCGACGGATCTCCCGGGAATCATCCGGGAGATCTCGTTTCGATCCGGGACGGCGGCGAAGAAGGGGCAAGCGCTCGTCAAGCTCGATACCCGGCAGGAGCTGGCCCAGCTGAACGCGGCAAATGCTCGCAGCGATCTGGCCAAGGTCAATCTCGACCGAGTCCAGGGATTGCTCGAGAAACGGGTGGGTTCGCAATCGGACTACGACGCAGCTGCGGCAGAATACAAGCAAGCCAGTGCGGCGACCGAGGAGGTCCGCGCGTTGATCGAGCGCAAGACGATCCGTGCTCCCTTTGACGGACTGCTCGGGATCCGCGAGGTCGATCTAGGCCAGTATCTCAACAGCGGTGAAGAGGTTGTGCCGCTTCAGTCGTTGGACCCGATCCACGTCGACTTCAGTCTGCCGCAGCAAGCGCTCGGCCAATTGGAGACGGGTCGCACGGTCGAGGTGAGCGCCGACGGGTTTCCGGGCGAAAAGTTCGAAGGAGAGATCACCGCCATCGATCCCAACGTCGACGCCACCACCCGCAACGTCCGGGTGCAAGCCACGCTGGCCAACCCCGACGGGAAGTTGCGCTCTGGCATGTTCGTGACGGCGGCGGTGCTTCTGCCGATGCGCGACGCGGTGATCGCGATCCCCGCGTCGGCGATCGACTACGCGCCGTACGGCGACTCGGTCTTTATCGTCGAAAAGATCACGCCCGACCCGGGTGAGGATGGGGAGGCGGCGGAACCTTTCGTTGGTGTCAGGCAGCAGTTTGTCAAACTCGGCGCCAGTCGGGGCGATCTCGTCGAGGTGACGCAAGGTCTCGCGGTGGGTCAAGAAGTGGTCAGCTCCGGGACGTTCAAGATCAAAGACGGCGCACCGGTGAACGTGAACAACGAGATCCAGCCCAACGCCGATCCCGCGCCGACGGTGACGGACAGTTGAGGCGATGAAGTTTACCGACCTCTTCATCAAGCGCCCGGTCCTGGCGCTGGTCGTCAACATCGTTATCCTGATCGCCGGCCTCACGGCGATCCAGTCGCTGAACGTCCGCCAGTATCCCCGGAGCGACATCTCGGTCGTGACCGTGCGGACGATCTACGTCGGGGCCAACGCCGACCTCGTCCGCGGCTACATCACGACGCCGCTCGAGCGGGTGATCGCGAGTGCGGACGGCATCGACTACATGGATTCGTCGAGTGCGCAGGGGATCAGCACGATCTCGGTGCACCTCGAACTCAACTACGACACCAACGCGGCGCTCACTCAGATCCAGGCTAAGATCGCCCAGGTTCGCAATGACCTCCCGCCCGAGGCCGAGGCTCCGGAGGTCGAGGTCGAGAACGCCGACGACCGCTTTGCCTCGATGTATCTGAGCTTCTCCTCGGAAGAGCTGGACTCCAACCAGATCACCGACTTCCTCACCCGCGTCGTGCAGCCCAAGCTCACGGCGGTGGCTGGCGTGCAACGCGCCGACATCTTGGGCGCGCGCTCCTTTGCGATGCGCATCTGGCTCGACCCGCAGAAGATGGCGGCCTACGGGCTGTCGCCGACCGACATCCGGGACTCGCTGTCATCGAACAATTACCTGTCGGCCATCGGCAAGACGAAGGGTTCGATGATCGCGGTCAATCTTGTGGCCAACACCGACCTGACGTCCGCCGAGGAGTTCCAGCAGCTCGTCGTGCGCGAGCAGGACGACGTGATCGTGCGGCTTGGCGACGTCGCGAAGGTCGAGCTCGGGGCCGAGAGCTACGACGAAGACGTCCGCTTCGATGATCAATCGGCGACCTTTATCGGGATCTGGGCGCTCCCGACGGCCAACAGCCTCGAGGTGATCAAGCGCGTTCGCGACGCCCTACCCGCCATCGACGACGCGCTGCCGCCGGGGATCAATCTGAGCATCCCTTACGACTCGACCAAGTACATCGATAACGCGATCCAGGACGTCATCAAGACGTTGGCCGAGACACTGGTGATCGTGATCATCGTGATCTTCCTGTTCCTGGGATCGCTGCGGTCGGTCCTCATCCCCCTCGTCGCGATCCCGATCTCGTTAATTGGCGCGGTCTTCCTCATGTTGGTCGCCGGTTTCACGATCAATTTGCTCACGCTGCTGGCCATCGTGCTGGCGGTCGGCCTCGTCGTCGACGACGCCATCGTCGTGGTGGAAAATGTTGAGCGCCACTTGAAGAATGGCATGTCCGGCTTCGACGCCGCCATCCGCGGTGGGCGCGAGTTGTTCACGCCGATCATCGCGATGACGGTCACCTTGGCTGCCGTCTACACGCCCGTCGGACTACAAGGCGGCTTGACGGGAGCGCTCTTTCGCGAATTTGCGTTCACGCTCGCTGGGGCGGTGCTCATCTCCGGCTTCGTAGCGATCACGTTGTCGCCGATGATGTCGTCGAAATTTCTACGCAAGGGCGACTCCGAGCGCGGCTTTGCGGGATGGGTCAATCGTCGGCTCGATTGGGTGCGCGGACGATATCTGAAGCTGCTGGCGGGTTCGCTGAATTACCGCCCCGTCGTCTACACGCTCTGGGTGATCGTCATGGGTCTTGGAGTGATCTTTTTCCTCTTCGTGAATCTCTTCAAGGAGCTGGCTCCGAAGGAAGACCAAGGCGTGGTCTTCGGCATCGTCCAGACCGCCGCGACGGCGACCCTCGACCAAGTGTCGCTCTACACGAGCCGCATCTACGACGTGTTTGCGAGCTTCCCGGAGACGGATCATGTCTTCCAGCGGACGGGACCTGGGGGCGGATTCTCGGGGATGGTGACCAAGCCGTGGGACGAGCGCGACACCGACACCGACGCGTTGTCGTTCGCGGCAAACGCCGAGATCGCGAAGATCCCGGGGGTGCAGGTCTTCGTCGTCACGCCGGAGCCGCTACCGGGTGGGAGCCAGTTCCCCGTCGAGTTCGTGATCTCCTCGACCGCCGAGCCGCAAGAACTCTTTGAGGTCGCGAAGGAACTCGAGGCCGCCGCGATGGCGAGCGGGAAATTTATTTTCACTAATCTCGATCTCAAATACGACCAACCGCTCACCGAGATCGTGTTTGACCGCGACAAGGTAGCCGCCCTCGGACTCGACCTCCGGCAGGTCGGTGCGGATCTCGGCACGATGATCGGTGGCAACTTCGTCAATCGCTTCCAGATCCAGGGCCGCAGTTACAAAGTCATCCCGCAGGTGCAGCGCAAGGATCGCCTCACGACTGAGCAGCTGCTCGATTACTACGTGAGCGGGCCCGATGGGAATCTTGTGCAACTGCGCACCTTCGCTGGCTTGAAGACCTCGACTGAGCCGCGCGAGATCAAGCGATTCCAACAGTTAAACTCCGTGACGCTCGCCGGCGGCATCACCCCTGGGACCACGGCGGATCAAGCGTTGACCTTCCTCGAGGACAAATGCGCGGAGATCCTACCGGCTGGCTACGGGATCGATTACGCCGGGAGTTCCCGCCAGTTGCGCGTGGAGGGCAGCCGATTTTTGCCGATGTTCGGGTTGTCGGTGGTCCTGATCTTTCTGGTGCTCGCGGCGCAATTCGAGAGCTTCCGCGATCCGTTCATCATTCTCGCCGGGTCGGTGCCGTTGGCGTTGACCGGCGCGCTGCTCTTCCCGTTCCTCGGCTTCACGACGCTAAACGTCTACAGCCAAGTCGGCCTGATCACGCTCGTCGGGTTGGTTTCCAAAAATGGTATCCTCATCGTGGAATTCGCAAACCAGCTACAGCTCAGTGGGAAGGACAAATTGACGGCCATCATCGAGGCTTCGGGGACTCGGCTCCGACCGATCCTGATGACGTCCGTGGCGACGGTGGCTGGGCATTTTCCACTCATTCTGGCGAGCGGTCCGGGGGCGGGTGCGCGCAATAGTATCGGCTGGGTGCTCGTGACGGGGATGTTGATCGGCACGGCCTTCACGTTATTCGTCGTGCCGTCGATTTACATGCTGGTCGCTCGAGACCGCCAAAGTGAACGGCAGCGGGCCTTGGATAGGCCAGTGGGGACAGAGGAAGGGGAGCCGACTGTCGGACTTGAACCGACGACCAGATGATTACAAATCAACTGCTCTACCACTGAGCTAAGCCGGCGTTTTGGGGGAAGAGAACGCCGACTTTATACGCACGGTGTCGGCGGGCTCGCGAGTCGAAAGTGCTGGGGTGGGTGCTGGGAGGAATGAAAACCCGACGGCGCGGCTTCCCTCCCGGGCGGAATCGGTGATAACGTCCGCGCTCTTTTCGAATTATGGCTGCTCAGTTTCGCGATTATTACCAAACGCTCGGGGTCCCGAAGACCGCGAGCCAAGACGAGATCAAAAGCGCGTTCCGCAAACTCGCGCGCAAGCACCATCCCGACACGGCGGCCGCCGCCGATAAAGCGTCGGCGGAGGAGAAATTCAAGGGCATCAACGAGGCGTACGAGGTGCTCGGCGACCCGGAGAAGCGGCAGAAATACGACGACTACGGACAGAATTGGGAGCAGGCGGGCCAGGGCGGCGGCGGTGGATTTCCGGGCGGCGGGTTCTCGCGGGGCGGGCAGCCCGGTGGCGGGGTGGAATACGAGTTCGGCGGGACGGGGTTCAGCGATTTCTTCGAGCAGATGTTTGGAGCGCGGCGATCCGGCGGCCAGTCGCGCGGTGGCGGGGTGGGCGGTTTCGGCGATGCCTACGGCGCGGGTCCGCGGAAGGGAGCGGACGTCGAGGCGGACGTGATGGTGACCTTGGAAGAAGCTTTTGGTGGGGCTTCGCGGCAGATCAGCCTGCGGAGAGATGGTTCCCAGCAAGTCCAAAGCTACACGGTGAAGATCCCGAAGGGCGTGCGGGACGGGCAACGCATCCGCTTGGCCGGGCAGGGGAGTCCGGGTGTGAGCGGCGGGTCGGCCGGAGATTTATTCCTGCGAATGAAGCTCCAGAAGCACCCCTACTTTGACGTGGACGGGAGCGATCTCTGGGTGGAAGCCGAGGTGCCAGCTTGGACGTGCGTGCTTGGCGGGGAGATCGAGGTCCGGACCTTGGAAGGTCGCGCGAAGCTAAAGCTGAAGGCTGGGACTCCCAACGGAACCAAGATGCGGCTGACTGGCCGAGGGTTTCCGAAGACCGACGGGACGCGCGGCGATCTGTTCGTGCGGGTGGCCGTGACCGTCCCGACGGAGGTGACGGACGAAGCGCGCGCCCATTGGGAGGCGTTGGCGGCGGATTAGTCCCGCCACGCCCCTCGGCTATCTACTTCCGAGAGAGCTGGCGTGCGAAGCGCGGCGGGGTCCCGTTGCCTTACCGACTCCGGACTTTGTCCTTTTTCGATTCGGACTCCTCTTCGAGGCGGGCGACTTCGCTGGTGAGTTGTTTCTGGATCATTTCGGACTCGGCGGGGTTGCCGGAGGATTTTGTCAGTTCGCCTTCGAGGAAGACTCGGCGCTCGGCGATCTTGCTGCGGTAGAGGCTTTCGATCTCGGCGATCTCGGTGCGTTGGGCCTCGGTGAGCTTGGCGACGGGGGCCTCGGCGTCGAGGCGGCTCATGGCGATTTCGTAAGCAGATTTCATGGGTCGAATCAGAACAGACCTCGGAGCAAAATGAAACCGTTTCGCTCTTGTTGCGGGGGCGCGGTCCGCGATCATCTGCGGCCATGAGTGAGGGGATAAGATTATTAAGCACAGATTTCGACGGGACGCTGGTCTTGCACCCGACGGAGTTGACTTGCGGCACGCTGCTGGCGGACGCGCTTTCGCAATTCCATGCCCGTGGCGGTCTGTGGGCGGTAAATACGGGGCGCTCGCTTCCGCACGCAATCGAGGGCCTGGAAGTGTTTGGCGCGCCGGTCGCGCCGGATTTTATCCTGACCAACGAGCGCGATATCCACGTAGCGGAGGCGGGCGGGGGATGGCTGCCTTTGGAGCCGTGGGTCACGGTCTGCCGGGAGCGGCATGCCGCATTATTCGCGGGATCGAGCGCGATCTTCGATCAGATCCTGCAGAGGGTCGAGTCGTCGCCGGACGTCACGATCATCCGCGAAGACGGCTTGCCGGTCGGCCTCATCACGACGGACGAGGCGGCGATGGAGGGCGTGACGGCTAGTTTGGCGGCGGTGCAGAGAGCTTTTCCGGAGTTTAGCTACCAGCGGAACACCATCTACCTTCGTTTCTGCCACGTGGACTATCATAAGGGGGCGGCCTTGGCTGAGTTGAGTCGTCACCTGGGGATCGGCGCAGCGGAGGTCTTCGCCGCAGGGGATCATTTCAATGATCTATCGATGTTAGACGAAGCGGTTGCCGGGGTGGCCGCGTGTCCGGCAAACGCGATTCCGGAGGTGAAATCAGCGGTTGCTCGGCAGGGGGGATTCGTTGCGGACAGGGACGGTGGCCTGGGGACCGCGGACGCTCTGTTGGCGCGGGTGTTGTGAAATCCAAAAAAAAGCCCCGTTCGCCGGAGCGAACGGGGCTGGAGATAAGAGGTTTGAAGGTCGGGATTAAGCAGCGGCGGCTTCGGGAGCTGGTGCCGGATCGTGGCTCGGAACCGGTGCTGCGGCTGGTGAGGCGGCTGGTGCCATCGCGTAGCGGGCTTCGCCAACTTTGCTGATGCCATCAACTTTTTTTCCAGTCGTGCTGAACCAGACGTGAACGTTCTGGTTTTTGACTCCGAGGGTCTCGGAGATATCTTTGACTGCCATTCCTTCTGGGCCGGCTTTGCCGAGGAGAGCGGTGATCTGCTCCTTCATCGCCCCGCGCTTGCCGCTACCGGGCTTGCGACCACGTTTTGCCTTAGGAGCAGCGGCCACGTCGTTGCTATCCGTCTTTGGTGCATTCTTCGAGCCGGGCTTGCGACCGCGGCGTTTCCCGGGGGCTTTGTCCGCAGGGGCAGCGGCAGCCTTGCGACCACGGGGGAGTTTGCCATTGGAGAGCGCGGCGATCTGGCTGTCGATGCCAGCGACCTCTTGCATGAGAGATTCGCGCGCTTCGCTGAGTTTGAGGAATTCCCGAACAACTTCGGGATTGATTTTTGTGAAGTCCATAAGGCTTAAGCTAAATAGCGTTTTCTTTTCCGTTGCAAGGCAAAGTTGAACTTTTTATTAAAATATCTTTGGACTTATGCCGCGCACCGTTTCTTACCCGTCTGATTCGGTGTCTACTGATTGGGAATCTCGTAGCCTTAGGGAAGTGAAGTGTGGCCAGGACGATGTCTGCGTTTGGTGGATTGATCGAGGTGCCGACGTGACCGGAGCGTTGACCGCATCCGAGATCGCCGATAGCGAAGGGATCCCCGCTGGCGAAGTGAAAGAGACGCGGCGGCGGGCCCGGGTCGGAGTGCGCCGGATTCTAGGCGGTATGGCCGGCGTTGATCCGCTCGAGGTCAAGCTGGAGCTCAGCCACGCCGGAAAGCCGCGCTGGGTCGGGGGGGGGCTGGAACACAACCTTTCGCACTCGGCGGGCGAGATCGTCGTGGCGGTCTCGCGGCACCCGGTCGGGGTGGACGTCGAGGCGGGCGCTAGGTCGCGACCTTGGCTGGAGCTAGCGCGGCGTTACTTCCCGGCGGGGGAGGCGGCGTGGATGGCTGAGTTGCCGAGTGAAGACCTGCGGGGAGCCTTTCTTGAAATGTGGGTTAGCAAAGAGGCAGCTCTTAAGTGCGCGGGGACGGGGTTGGCGGGGTATTTGGAGCGGGCGGTTTGCCGGCGCGGGGGGCGCGGCGAAGTCGGCGGCGTCGGGGTGGACGAACGAGAATTCACGGTCGCGGAGTTCCGTTTGGGTAGCGGTGGAGTGGGAGCGGTGAGTTGGGAGGGCGGGGTGAGGGCAGTGCGGCTCTTTCGCTTTGCTCAAGTTGCCGATTGATGCGGCGGGACGCCGCATCTCGCCCGCGAGGACGCGTGCGGTCCCCGTGCCTAAGCGGAGAAGGATTCGCCGCAGGAGCAGTGGGCGACCGCGTTGGGGTTGGTGACTTTGAAGCCGCCCTTCTGGAGGTCGTCGCTGTAGTCGAGTTCCGAACCGCTGACAAATAGGGCCGTCTTCGGATCAACGACGACGCGGACCTCGCGGGACTCAACGAGGATGTCGCGGTTGGCGGGGCCATCGACGAGATCCATCTTGTACTGGAGGCCGGAGCAACCTCCGCCGATGACGGCGACGCGGAGTCCACCGTTTTCCAGGCGGCCTTGGCGAGTGAGGAGGGTGCGGAGCTTCGTGCCGGCGGACTCGGACACCCGGATGAGTTTTTCGTTGCCGACGCGGTATTGGATTCCGTCCTTTTCTAGCACTGCCATCGGTAAGCTATCGGTGAAGAGCGCGGCGGTTTCAAGGGCGGCGCGCATTTCTACGTTTTGTTCGAGGCAGTCGGTGGCTAGCTTGTCGTGATGATTGCCCTCGGAATTGATTGCGGAACGCAGAGTCTCAAAACCGTCGCGCTGGACGTCGTGAGCGGGGAGGTGCTCAGAACCGCGTCGCGGACTTACGACTTGATCGGAGGCCTGCCCGTCGGCGCGGCGGAGCAGCATCCGAGTGATTGGGTGGCGGCGGCGACGGGCACGATCCAGGAACTCGTTGCGGCCCTCGGCGATCGCGCCTCAGAAATCGGCGCCATCGGGGTGAGCGGGCAACAACACGGGTTGGTGGCTCTGGACGAGATGGGGGACGTCGTGCGCCCGGCTAAGCTGTGGTGCGATACGTCGACGGTCGCGGAATGTGGGATGATCGAGGAGGCGGTCGGCGGAGGGGAGCGGGCGCTGGCTCTGGGGGGGAATCGAATTCTTCCCGGCTACACGGCTCCCAAGGTCCGGTGGCTGCAGAATCACGAGCCGGAGAATTGGGCAAAGACCCGCGTGGTGATGTTGCCGCACGATTATCTGAATTTTTGGCTTACGGGAGAGGCGCGGATGGAGTTTGGCGATGCCTCGGGGACCGGGCTGCTCGACGTGCGGACGCGGGAATGGTCCGAGCCGTTGATCGATGCGACGGCCGTGGGGCTGCGGGAAAAATTGCCGCCGCTCGGGTCGTCGCTGCGGTCAGTGGGTCGGGTGAAGCCGGAGCTTGCGGAGTCCTTGGATCTGCCGAAGGACGTGCTCGTGAGCGCGGGGGGTGGGGACAACATGATGGGCGCCATCGGGACGGGGAATCTCGGTGCCGGCGTGGTGACGGCGAGTCTGGGCACGTCCGGGACGCTTTACGCGAGTGCGGAGCAGCCGGTGATCGATCCGGCCGGGGAGATCGCGGCCTTCTGCGACAGCACGGACAAATGGTTGCCGCTGCTCTGCACGATGAACGTGACTCTGGTGACGGAACTGGCGCGGGAGCTGTTTGGCTGGGAGCGGGGGGAGGTGGACGCGGAGATCGCGAAGGTGCCAGCGGGGGCGGAGGGTTTGTTGTTATTGCCGTACCTCACGGGCGAGCGGACGCCCAGCTTGCCGAGCGGGACAGGATCGCTGTTGGGGATCACGGATCGGAACTTCACCGCTGGACACTTGGCTCGCGCGGCCATGGAAGGAGTCACCCTTGGACTGGGTTACGGACTGCGGCGGTTGACGGAGCTGGGACTCGAGCCGACGGAGATCCGGCTGACGGGCGGGGGGAGCAACAGCGCGGCGTGGCGGCGGATCTGCGCAGACATCTTCGCGCTACCGGTGGTGTGCCTGCGGACGGCGGAGGGTGCGGGACTGGGGGCCGCGGTGCAGGCGGCTTGGCAGGCGGCTTCGGAGAGCGGGTCGGACGCATCGCTACGAGATCTAGCTGACCATTGTGTCGCGACGGACGAGGCGACGCGGGTCGAGCCGGACGCTGCGACGGTCGACTTGTACGCGGAGAAGATCGACCAGGCGAGCGCGACGCGAGCGGCGCTGGTGGGGGCGGGGTTGTTGGGATGAGATTTGTCTTTGCGGCGACTGGGGCGAGCGGGGCGCTGTATTTGCAGCGGCTGCTGGATCACGTGGCGGCGGACGGGGGGCACGAGGTGCATCTCGTGCTGAGTGGTTACGCACGGCAGGTTGTGAAAGAGGAGATCGGAGAGCTGCGGGTGCCGGCGGGGACGGTGGAACACTCGGACAAAAGCATGAACGCTCCGTTTGCGAGTGGGTCGACGCGGTGGGACGCGATGGTGGTGATGCCGTGCTCGATGGGGACGGTGGGGCGGATCGCGGCGGGGACGAGCGAGTCGCTGATCCTGCGGGCGGCCGACGTCTTTCTCAAGGAGCGCCGGAAGCTGGTGCTCGTGCCGCGCGAGACGCCTTGGAACCTCGTGCACGCGCGCAACGTGGTTGCGGTGATGGAGGCGGGGGCGCAGATGCTTCCCGCGATGCCTTCGTTTTACAGCGGACCCGAGTCGATCGAGGAATTGGTGGATACCGTGGTGTGGCGGGTGCTGGATCAGATCGGGGTGGCGGCACCAAACGCGTGTCGGTGGCGCGAGGGGGGGGCGACGTGAGAATGTCGAACTTCGCTTTGGGTTGGGTCGCCGATTGGAAATCTCCGCTCCTTGAGGTCGTGATCGTTGTTTTTCTGGTTGGGACAGCGGTGGCAAAGGAGCCGGTGGCGTTTTCGTTTTCGAAGCAGAGTGACTGGGGGGCGGGGTTGATCGCGGAGATCAAGCTGAAGAACGAGTCGCCCGATGAGGTGAAGGATTGGCGGTTGCGCTTCCGATTGGACGCGGAGATCTCCGGACTTTGGGGCGCGAAGGTCGTGGAGCGGGAGGGAAACACGTATCTTTTAGCACCAGAGGATTGGTCGCGGTTAATCCGGTCGCGGCAAGCGGTGTCGGTGGGCTTCCAAGCCGCGCCAGGTGGGGTGGAGCCGACGGACGTGGTATTTCAGCCCGTCATCGCGGGCGACGGGCCGGAAGATGCTCCGCCGATGGAGCGGGACGGCGTAACCCAAGCGCCGATCTACGCGGGATCGCCGGACGTGGACGTGCGGGCTGGGGAAGCGTCCGTGAGCTTCCGGGTTGTCTCCGATTGGTCGTCGGGATTCCAAGCGGAGGTGGTCATCCGGAACAACGGCTCGGCGCCAATCGAGAATTGGGCGCTGACTTTTAAATACCCGGCGAAGATCACCGGGATGTGGAACGCGCACATCGCCGACATCACCGCAGACGGGTACGTGGTGGACGCGAGGACGGTGCCTTGGAATCAAACGATCCCGCCGGGCGGAGAGGTGCGCTTTGGTTTTGTTGGGGCACCGGGTTCGATCGTCGGGGGGCCGCGCGATATCGCGCTGAACGAAATGCCAGGACCTAAGACCACACCAACGCCGACGCCGCAAATGCCGCCAGCCGTCCCTGGGATGACGCCCGAGATCGCGATGCCGACGCCCGTGCCGCCGTCGACGGAGCGGCTAGATTACGCGGAGGCGCTGGACAAATCGCTGTTCTTCTACGACGCGCAGCGGTCGGGGCGGCTGCCTGAAGGATTTCGCGTCGACTGGCGGGGTGACTCGGGGATGCAGGATGGTGCGGACGTGGGGGTGGATCTCACCGGGGGCTACTACGACGCGGGGGACGGGGTGAAATTTGGCCTACCGATGGCGAGTTCGATGACGATGCTGTCGTGGGGCGGGATCGTCTTTCGCGGCGGTTACGAGAAGAGCGGGCAGATGGAGCAGCTGCTGGAGGCGGTGCGGTGGGGAACGGACTGGTTGATGAAGGCGCACCCGGAGGCGAACGTCTTTTACGGTCAGGTCGGGCGTGGCGATCTGGACCACGCTTTCTGGGGACCGCCGGAAGCAATGACGATGGCGCGACCGGCCTTCAAACTGGACGAGGACAACCCAGGCAGCGACCTGGTGGGCGAAGCGAGCGCGGCTCTCGCAAGCGCGGCGATCTTGTTCAAGAAGGCTGGGCAGGATGCCTACGCCGAGAAGTGCCTGGATCACGCGAAGCGGTTGTTCACGTTTGCGGATCGGTTTCGGGGCGAATACACCGATTCCATCGTGGACGCGCGGGCTTATTACAACAGCTACAGCGGCTACTTGGACGAACTCGCCTGGTCGGCAGCTTGGTTGGCGAGGGCGACGGGGGACCGACGGTATCTGGTGAAGGCTCAGCAATTCTACGCGGAAGTGCGCGACCGGGCAGCGTGGACTTGGACGCAGTCTTGGGACGACAAGCGCTACGGGGTGGCGGTGTTGCTGGCGGAGATCACGAAGGAGCGGTCGTACTTCGACGACGTGAACAAATGGCTGAATTACTGGACGGTCGGCGAGAGCGGGAAGCGGATTCAGACGACGCGGGGTGGGCTGGCTTGGCTGGATCAATGGGGGTCTCTGCGATACGCGGCGAACACGGCGTTGCTGGCCTTGATCTACGCGCAGGTACCGGGGGCAGACCACGTGGATCGCTACCGGGATTTTGCCGTGCGGCAGATCCGATACATGCTCGGGGATAACCCGAACGGGCGGAGTTACGTGGTGGGTTTCGGAAATAATCCGCCGCGCAATCCGCATCACCGCGCTTCGCATGGATCGACGACGAATGACATCCAGAGTCCTGCGAAGAATCGGTTTGTGCTCCACGGGGCACTGGTGGGCGGGCCGTCGGCACCGGACGATGATGCTTACTCCGACGATCGGTCGAACTACATCACGAACGAGGTGGCGCTGGATTACAACGCTGGGTTCACGGGGGCGCTAGCGGGATTGATCGACCTCGAATAAATACGAATGCGGTCTTGAACGGAAGGGAACGAAAGAAAAAAAAGGGGTGAAGAAATTCTTCGAGCGCGACCTGTAAGCTTCGTTTCCTTTGTTACCTTCGGTTCAACCTGTATTGTCTGGCGATGGCATCGAACGTTGTTGGCACCGAGTTAGAGTGTTGTTGTGTGGACCCGATGACCGGGTATTTCCGGGACGGGTTCTGTCACACCGGGCCGGGGGACGTGGGTTTGCACACGGTGTGCGCCGAGATGACGGAAGAATTTCTGCGGTTTTCGTTTGAGCGAGGAAACGATCTCGTGACGCCGAAGCCGGACATGCGGTTCCCCGGATTGCAGCCCGGGGACAAATGGTGCTTGTGCGTGACGCGCTGGCAGGAAGCGCTGGAGGCCGAAGTCGCGCCGCCGATCTTCCTGAATGCAACGCATGCCTCAGCCGTGGAATTTGTCTCACGGGAGGACCTGTTGGCTCACGCGGTGGACGGGTGAGGTCGTTGATGATTGCAAGATTACGAGCGGTGAGTCGGGGGGCTGCGGGAGCCGATGGAGGAATTTGATGTTTTAGTGATCGGGGCGGGAGTGGCTGGGCTTTGCGCAGCGGACTCTTTGCTGTCCGGGGGGCATCGACCGTTGGTGGTCGAAGCCTCGGATCACGTCGGCGGGCGGGTGCGGTCGCTGGATAACTTTGGCGACGTGCCGATTGAGTTGGGCGCGGAGGAAGTCCACGGGATGGACAATGCGGTGGCTCGGCTGGCGGCGGAGCAAGGGATGGATCTCGTCTCGCACATGACGCTGAACGATCTGCTGCGGCTGGACGGAGAGCTGCAGACGCTCGATCAAGCGCAAATGGATCCGGCGGTGCGGCGGGCGTTCGAGCTCATCGATTCGCTAGGCGATTACCGGAGCGAGAATTGGTCGGCGGAGGAGTATCTCGTGAGATCGCATTTTCCCAGGCGGGCTTGGCATTATCTTTCGTCGCGGTTGGGCGTGGAGCACGGGACGACGCTAGACCGGCTGGCGATGCGGGGATTTGCGAGTTACCAGAAAGGCTGGGAGGCTCGGGAGACGAATTACACGCTGGCGGGTCGGTATCTGGATCTTTTCGAACCCATGATCGGGCGACTGAAGGGATCGATCCGCTTGAATACGCCGGTGGCGGCGATTGATTGGTCGGGCGAACCGACCGTTCGGCTTCAGAACAGTGAGCAATTGCGAGCCCGAGCCGTGGTCGTCACGGTGCCGTTGCCGATTCTGGCCGAGCGGCTCATCCATTTCTCACCGCAACTGCCGCGGGAGAAGATCGCTGCGGCCGATAGCATCGGGATGGACACGGGGATGAAGATCATCCTGAAGTTCAAGCACCGGTTCTGGGACGATCAGACCTACTTCATTCACACGGACGGATTCCTGCCGCAGTTCTGGGCACCGTGTAAGGGAAAATCGGAGACGTCGTTTGTGCTGACGGCGTTTGTCGGTGGGGCGCGGGCGGAGAAATTGGACGCGATGAGTGTTGATCCGGTGCGATTCGGGCTCGAAGAACTTGACGAGTTATTCGGCGCGAAGATCGCGTCGCGGTCCTTCGAGCGGGGGTTGGTCTCGGACTGGGGCGCTGATCCTTGGATCCGCGGACTGTACTCTTACCCGACCGTGCTGACGACGGAGGCGAGCCGGGACGCGCTGGCTCGGCCGCTGGCGAACAAGATTTTCTTTGCCGGCGAGGCGTCGAATACCTACGGCGCGAGCGGGACGGTGCACGGCGCGATGGAGACGGGGTGGCGCGCGGCGAACGAGGTCGAGGCGGCGATCGGGTGAACGGTCAGTTTGCGTTGATCGAGACGTTGGTGAAGAAAATGCGGAAGCCGTCTCTGCCGTGGAACTCGGTGGGGATGCGGATGGGGCCGAAGGTTTCGGGTTTTGACCAGGTGGTGGCCAGGGTGATTTTTTCGGCACCGCCTTTGCGGAAGGTCCAGGCTAGGACGGTGTTCTCGGCGTCTAGGTAGAGATCGTAGGCATCGCCGGGAGTGTAGCCGACGTCGTCGGCGTATTGGATGGTGAGGGACTTCGCGGCTTCGCCTTCACCGATGGGGAGAGGCAGGGGGCCGGTCTGCTCCGTGAGCGTGGTGCCGCTGTCCCAGACGAGATGGAAAGGGAAGATGAGCCAGTAGCTGTCGTTGATAAATTGTTGGTCGACCTTGGCGAGTGCCTCGTTGTCGGTGGCTTCGTGCCGCTGGTAAGTCGTCGTGGACCCGTCGCTGTCGGTGAGCGTGACCTCGCCGCTGGGTGGCTCCCAAGTCCAGGCGCGGGTGACCTTCTTCCCAGGTGCATCGACGTTAAAGGTGAAGGCGACGCGCTCGACAGTCGGCCACGCCTGGATCCCGTAGGCGTCGGCGACGGCCTGTGCGGTGGTGGTGGCCGGATCGGCGTGGAGGATGGGAATGGCCAGCAGGGCGGCGAGGGCGGGGAAGCGCATGCGGGCACGGTCAGGCGAAAGCTCGAACCTGCCAATCGAAAAGATTGCGCTCGGAACGGTAGGCGCGGATTGGTGGGGAATGCCGAACCAGAGCGACGATATGGACTTTGAAGTGATGCCTCCCGAAAAACGCCGGGACCAACCGAACTTGTCGAAGTTGATGGCCTACGTGCTTGATGATCTGATCCCGATCCCCGGCACGAAGCTGCGGGTGGGGCTGGATCCCATCATTGGATTAATCCCGGGGGTCGGGGACACGTCGACGGCGGTCTTGTCTGGGGTGATCATCCTCAACGGCCTGCGGGCGGGGCTGCCGCGGGTGGTGCTCATGCGGATGGTCGGCAACGTCCTGCTGAATACCGTCTTCGGGGCGGTCCCGGTGCTGGGCGACGTCTTTTCCGCCTGGTTCAAGTCGAATAACAAAAATTACGCGCTGCTGCGGGAACACGCTGGGCGAAACCGGAAGGCGACGAAGGGCGATTGGGGTGTCGTGCTGGCGATGCTCGCGGGTGCACTGATGGTCGTGATCGCGATCTCACTGCTGGTCGGCTGGATCGCGGTGCGGTTTTTTACGTGGCTTGCGGGCGGGGGCGCGTAGGATCGGCGGCCTTATGGAATCCGCACCTCCCGCCGAGAAACGCAGTAGATTTTTCGAATCGGTCTGTTCTTACTTCGATCGCGCCGCCGCGTTCAGCGACTTCTCGCCCGGCATCCTGGACCAGGTCAAGACGTGCAACAGCGTTTACCGGATGAAATTCCCGGTGAAGGACGACGACGGAAACGTGGTCGTCGTCGAGGCTTACCGCGCGGAGCACAGCCACCACCGTCTGCCGTGCAAGGGGGGGCTGCGCTACAGTCTTTCGGTCACGCTGGACGAGACGATCGCGCTGGCCGCGCTCATGACTTACAAATGCGCGCTCGTCGGCGTGCCCTTCGGCGGGGCGAAGGGCGGGGTGGTGATCGATTCGCGGGCATCGTCGCCGGGGTTTCGCGAGCGGGTGACGCGGCGGCTCACGGCCGAGTTGAATAAGAAAAATTTTATCGGTCCGTCGGTCGACGTGCCCGCTCCGGACTACGGGACGGGCGAGCAGGAGATGGCGTGGATCGCAGACACGTATCGCGCGTTGAACTTCAACGAAGCGAATCCTTACGCCTGCGTGACGGGCAAGCCGCTGGACATCCACGGGATCCCGGGGCGCAAGGAAGCAACGGGTCTGGGGGTCTACTACGGAATCAAAGAATGTCTGGCGCACGCGGAAGACGTGGAGCCGCTCGGGCTGACGACCGGAGTCGCGGGCAAGCGCGTGATCGTGCAGGGCCTGGGGAACGTGGGTCAATACGCGGCTCAGTATCTGGCTGAGGCGGGCGCATTGGTCGTGGGGATCAGCGAGCTCGGTGGTGGGATCTACGACGCCGACGGGATCGACGTGCCTGCTGCGGTCGCGCATTTTCACGAGCACCGGTCGTTTGCGGAGTTCGCGGGGCCGGAGTGGATCGCAAACCCGGCGGCGGTATTGGAGATGGCGTGTGACATCCTCGTCCCGGCAGCTCTGGAAAATCAGATCACCGCCGACAACGCGGGGCAGATCCAGGCAAAGATCGTGGCGGAAGCGGCGAACGGGCCGGTGGATTTCGACGGGCAACAGATCCTTCTCGAGCGTGGCGTCTTGGTCATCCCGGACCTCTACCTCAACGCGGGCGGGGTGACGGTTTCGTATTTCGAATGGCTGCGCAATCTGTCGCACGTGAGCTTCGACCGGATGAACTCGCGCTACATCGAGCTATCGCGGACCCAGATGGTGGAGGCGGTCGAAGGGCTGACCGGGCGAAAATTTGACACCGAGACGCGAGTGGGGTTGACGACGGGCCCCGAGGAGGTGGATTTCGTCCGGACCGCGCTCGCGGAGACGATGTCGCTGGCCTACCAGAACGTGCGCAATATCTGGAAGAAGCACGAGATGCCGGACCTCCGGACGGCGGCCTACTACTTCGCGATCGACCGCGTCGGCCGTCACTACCTGGCGAACGGCATTTTCCCGTGAGTTGACCCGGTGTGTCACGCGTGACACTTTGCGGCATGATGGCCCTCAGAGTATCGATCCGGGACCTCCACGCGCGGACCGGGCATTTCGTGCGGAAGGCTGCCGAGATGCCAATCGTGGTGACGGATCGCGGGAAGGCGGTGGCAGAATTGAAGGCGATCGAACCCGTTGGGGAGTCGGTGATGAAGGAGGACGGAAAGACTGATTGGGACTCGCGGGACAAGGTGCCGGGATACCAAGAACTCGAAGATTCTGGGAAGCTCGCGTGGAAGCCTGGGCAGATGACGATTGATGAGATTCTCGACGACGTGAAGGCAGATCGCATCTAGTGAACTACTACGATGCCAACTACATCGTGCGACTTTATCTACGGGAGCAAGGTTGGGCAGAGGTCCGGGAGCTGCGGACTCCTGAGGCTTGGATCTGTTCGCTTCACGGACGGGCGGAGGTCTTTGCAGCCATGCACCGCAAGCTGCGGGAGGGAGTCATCTCCAGCGACGAACTGCGGAGAATCTTGATGCAGTTTGCGCAGGACTCGGACGGCGGAGCGTTTCACTGGCTACCGCTGAGCGCGGATCTGATCGACCGATTAGGAGGCTATTTTCGCAATCTTCCACCCTCAGTTTTCCTAAGAGCAGCCGACGCGATGCACCTGGCCAGCGCGCGCGAGCACGGGTGCTCGGTCGTTTACTCGAATGACAAACGCTTGCTCAGTGCCGCTGAATCCTTCGGGTTGCGGGGCAAAAACGTGATCGTCTGATTCATCTGGGCTATGGACAAAGAACAGTTTCGAGTCCTGCTTTGCGCGCTCGGCGATGCGATTCGGGACGCGGTGATCGCCGGGCGGGATGCGGCATCCGTCGAGGCGATGAGCACCGTGGCGCACGAGTCGGCGGCGGACACGATCTACGCCATCGACAAGGTGAGCGAGGAGGCGATTGCCAAGTGGTTCATCGCCGAGTGGCCTGCCGACGAGCCGGTCGAGTTAGTGTTGGAGGGCGTGGACGAAGAGACGCCGCTTTGCTTCCCCGTCGGGACGCACCCGGCGGATACGAAGTGGAAATGCATCATCGATCCAATCGATGGGACGCGCGGAATCATGTACGACAAGCGGGCGGCCTGGGCGCTGGCAGGGCTGGCACCGCAGCTCGGGGCGGGGACCATGCTTTCGGACATCGTCGTTGCGATGATGACCGAGATCCCGACTACCAAACAGTGGCGGGCCGACCAATTGAGCGCGACGCGGGGCGGCGGGGTTGTGGCGGACGCGGTGAACGTGCTCGACGGGTCGCGGGCACCGCTGGACGTGCGGCCGTCGGGGGCCAAGGATTTCCGGCACGGGTTTGCGTCGATGGCGAAGTTTTTCCCCGAGGGACGGACGCTCATTTCTCAGATCGAGGAACAAGTTTGGGACGAACTCGTGGGGCTGGGAGCGACAAAATCGCCGACCATTTTCGACGATCAATACATCTCGAGCGGCGGGCAATTTTACGAGCTGCTCATGGGACATGACCGGTTCGTCGGGGATATCCGGCCAATCGTTTTTGCGTGTTTGGACCTCGAGTCGACGCTGGTCTGTCACCCGTACGATGTGGCGGCGGCGCTGATCTTGCAGGAGGCGGGGGTCATTTACGAATCGCCGTTTGGAGACTTTCCGGACGCGCCGTTGGACGTGACTTCGGGGGTGTCTTGGTTGGGTTTCGCGAATGAAGAGCTGGCGGCGATGGCCCGCCCCGTTTTGACCAAGGCAATTGGGGTGATGGTGGCGTGAAGCGCGAGGTTCTCCTGGGTCACGTGGGTGCGGCGCTGTTGAAGGGGCTGCTCTTTACCGTTCGCCTGCGGGTCGATGATCGCAGCGGAATGCTGGCAGACTCGCCGGACTTCCCGCTCATCCTGACCTTCTGGCACAACCGCATCCTCGGGATCACCAAGGCCTACCAATGTCGGTATCCGGGGGACCGGAAGGGAGTTGCGGTGCTGACTAGCCCGAGCAAGGACGGCGAGATCTTGGCGCAGGTCATGGCGCGGTTTCGCATGGGGGCCATCCGGGGATCAAGTTCACGCCGGGGCGCGCGGGCACTCGTCGAGTGTCGGCGATGGCTGCAGAGTGGCGCGGATCTGGCGGTGACGCCGGACGGCCCGAAGGGGCCGCGCTACGTGATGGGGCCGGGGCTGATCCTCATGGCGCAATCGACGGGCGCGCGGATCTTGCCGGTGAAGGCGCGGTTTTCTCGTTTTTACGAGGTGCGGAGTTGGGACGGGTTCCGAATCCCGTGGCCGTTCTCGAGGATCGACGTCACCATGCTCCCCTACGAAGTGATCCCGCCGACGGCCGACGCAGAGGCGTTCGAGGCCGAACGAGCGAAGATCGAAAACATTCTCAATCATGAATCTGATTAACGGCACGGAGATCGCGGCAAAAGTCGTGGAAGAAACGAAATCGCGGATCGCCGCCTGCAAGAAGCGCGGGGTGACTCCGGGGCTGGCCGTCGTGATGGTCGGTGAGAACCCGGCTTCGCTCGCCTACGTGCGGCGGAAGGACAAAATCGCGGGCGAGCTGGGGATTCTGTCGAAGAAGATCGAGTTGCCGACCGCGACGACGCAGGACGAGCTGCTTGCGGTAGTGGCAAACCTAAATGCTGACCCGGAGATTCACGGGATCCTGGTGCAGTCGCCGCCGCCGGTTCACATCGACGAGGCGGCGATCGTGCGGGCGGTGGATCCGCGCAAGGACGTGGATGGGTTGCATCCGGAGAACGTGGCGAAGCTGGTGCTCGATGATCCGAGCGGGTTCGCGCCCTGCACGCCGCTGGGGTGTCAGCGCTTGCTGGCCGAGGCGGGGGTGGAGACGCGGGGGGCCAATATCGTGATGGTGGGGCGCAGCATGTTGGTGGGAAAACCGCTGGCGCTGTTGCTCATGGCGCGGGGCGCGGGCGGCGACGCGACGGTGACGGTGGCGCATTCGCGGTCCAACAATCTGGCCGCGATCACGCGGGAGGCGGACATCGTGATCGCGGCGATTGGTCGGGCGGGGTTCGTGACGGCCGACATGGTGCGGGACGGAGCGATTGTGATCGACGTGGGTATCAACCGGGTCGAAGACGCGTCGGCTAAGCGTGGCTATCGGATCGTCGGGGACGTCGACTTCGACGCCGTGGCACCGAAGTGCGCCGCGATCACGCCGGTGCCCGGGGGGGTGGGGCCGATGACGATCGCGATGCTGATGGCAAATACGGTGACGGCGGCGGAGCGGTGACAAATACGAATACGTTTTGAACGGAGCACCGGAGCTGGGAAGGCTCGGGGCAGACTGCATGGGCTCCGCGATGCAGCCCGAAGGGCGAGACGAGCGGGAGCGAGCGAGTCAACAAGGGGAGCGAGCTAGGAACGGTAGGGAAAGACGAATCAAAATACGTTTTTGAACCGAAGGTAACGAAGGCAGTAAAGGGGGGTGCGGTCGGCTCCGGCTGCCGCAGTTTGCCGCTCGGTCGTGGTGGGAGGAAGGCAAGTCTCGTTCCTGCCGTGGCTTTCTCCCAAGACGCACGGGCCCGGTGAGGATACCAGTCCAGCCAGGGTCTTGTGGGGTGGGCGGGGATGGTGTTTAGTTCCCAGTTCTTATGGAAGATGTGATTATTGTGGGGACGGGTTGCGCGGGATTGACGGCGGCAATCTATGCGGCTCGATCTGGCCTCAAGCCCTTGGTGCTCGAGGGGCTGCAGCCTGGTGGGCAGTTGACGACGACGACGGCGGTAGAGAATTTTCCAGGATTCCCGGAAGGGATTGACGGCCCGGATCTCATCATCAACATGCACAAGCAAGCCGAGCGCTTTGGCGCGCGCTATCGATACGGGACGGTCGAGGAATTTGCGCAGGTCGACGGCGTAAATCGCGTGAAAGTTGATGAGGAATGGGTTGAGACGAAGGCACTCATCATCGCCAGTGGTGCTTCGGCGAGGTGGCTGGACCTGCCGGGCGAAAAGAAGCTGATCGGCCACGGGCTGACGAGTTGCGCCACGTGCGACGGGGCGTTTTACCGGGACGTGCCGGTGTGCGTCGTGGGAGGG
Source organism: uncultured Verrucomicrobiae bacterium (assembly GCA_963803825.1). Taxonomy (GTDB): domain Bacteria; phylum Verrucomicrobiota; class Verrucomicrobiia; order Chthoniobacterales; family JAATET01; genus CAVVKW01. Next base: position 39,220 of record CAWDOJ010000010.1, read on the forward strand.
GGGGATTCCGCCTGTGAAGAAGCGACTTTTCTCACGCGCTTCGCTTCGAAGGTGTATCTCATCCATCGCCGAGGTGAGCTGCGAGCGTCGACGATCATGGCCGAGCGAGCGCTCTCGAACGAAAAGGTCGAGCCGGTGTGGAACTCGGCAGTGACCGAGTACTTGACGGACGATGAGGGTGAGATGCGCGGCGTAACTTTGAAGAACCTCGAGACCGGGGACGAGAGTGAGCTGGAGGTAAAGTGTGTCTTTGTTGCGATCGGGCACGAGCCGAACACCGTCGCATTTCGGGGGAAAGTGGACGCCGACGAGGCCGGGTATCTCCAGCAGCAGGGGGGGACTTCGACGAATTTACCCGGGGTCTTCGCGGCCGGGGATGTGGCCGACCACGTCTATCGGCAAGCGATCACCGCAGCAGGGCAGGGCTGCGCTGCGGCGATGGATGCGGAACGCTGGCTGGCGGCGAACGAGGATTGACCCTCTAGTCGAAGGTCGGATGGGCCAAGGTCGGCCAGCGGCTTGATGAGCCGTTCCCATCGTCGCCCCCCCGAGATGAAGATCTGCGACCTCACTCAGTTCTATTCGCCGGTGAGCGGCGGGGTGAAGCGCTACGTCGAGCAGAAGGTCGAGTATCTGCGGGAGCACGCGCCTGGGGATGAACACGTTCTCATCATCCCCGGGGAGCGGACGCGTCGCACGGGAGACGAGCGGGCGAGGGTCTACGAGATCGAATCGCCTTTGGTCTCGCGGACTTCGCGCTATCGAGCGTTGATCGGACTTGGCCAGGTCGAGGAAATCTTCCATCTGGAGAAGCCGGACATGATCGAATCGGGCGATCCGTATCAGGTTGCGTGGAAGGCAGTGGCGTCGGGTCGGGCGCTGGGGATCCCGACCGTGGGGTTCTATCACTCCCATTTTCCGGAGGCGTATCTGCGGAGCGTGACAAAGTATTTCGGGCGGATCGCCGTAGAGATCGCGGAAGACGTGGCTCAACGGTACGTGCGGACGCTGTACAACCGATTCGAACGGACGCTGGTGCCGAGTCCCGCTTTGGCGGGACTGTTGCGGGCTTGGGGGGTCGATAACGTTGTAACGACGGAGCTCGGCGTCGACGTCGAGACGTTCCAACCCGAAGGTCGGCGGGTCATTCGACAAAAATTGGACGTGCCCGATGATCGGGTGCTGCTCCTCTACGTGGGCCGGTTAGCCCCGGAGAAGAACGTGCGGACGCTCTTCGGGGCGTTCGAGATGCTGACTCGATCCGATCCCGGCCGCTTTCATCTGCACGTCGTGGGCGACGGGAGTGGGCGGCGGGACGTCTCGCGTCTCCGCGAGCGAACTGGGGCAGTGCATTGGATGCCCTATTGTGGTGATGCGGCCGAGCTGGCGCGAATCTACCGGGCTGCGGATCTGTTTGTCCATCCGGGCATCCTGGAGACATTCGGGCTCGTGACCCTGGAGGCGCAGGCGTGCGGAACGCCGGTGGTGGGCATCGGAGGAAGTTACATGGACCGAATCGTTTTCAACGACCGCATCCACTGGGCGCGGGAGAACAGTTCGGAGGCGTTGGCGGGCGCGATCCAAGCGGTGGCCGCAACCGATCTCCGCGCTGAGGGGTTGGCTGCGAGCGCCATTGTTCGGGAGCGATACAGTTGGCGGTCGGTCTTCGATCGATTGTTTACGATTTACCGTGAGGTTATTGCCTCCTACAACCCGTAGAGAACGTGGCGTTGCCGGAAGGAATTGCGATTCGACCCTACGAAGCAAGGGATCGCGAGGCTGTACGGGGGATTTGTTGCGAGACGGGCTATCTTGGGGATGCGATCGATCCGGTGTTTGAAGACCGAGAACTTTTCGCAGATTACCTGACAAGTTACTATACGGACCAAGAGCCGGAGTCGTCGCTCGTCGTCGAGAAGGATGGCGTGGTGAAAGGTTATTTGTTAGGATCGCGATTTCCGGCCAAGCAGTCGCGTTATAACTTCTGGCTGGCCTGGGAATTGACCGCCAAGGGACTTTTGCGCTACGCAAGCTACTCGAGGCCGACCCGCGCCTACGTGCGTTGGATCCTGTGCGAAGCGCGGAAGGAAGTGCCGGAGCAGCCTAAGGCGATGGCGCATTTTCATTTCAATCAGATGCGCGAGGTCCAGAACTTTGCAACGACGAGAGCTTTGATTAACGTCTATTTCGATTACCTGCGAACGGCTGGAGAACCTGCAGTTTTCGGACAAGTCGTCACGTTCGCGGATCGGCGTGGTGCGAGGGTATTTGAGCGATTCGGCTTCGAAGCGGTCGAGAAGCGGGAAATTACGAAATACCGAGCCACCCACCCAGACCCCGTCTATCTCACCACCATCGTCAAGCGTTTGCGATGATGTCGGGCGCTCCGGAAAGTGTGATTCGGTCATGAACCAAACTTCGGACTTGGCAGCCAAGAGGCGACGTGGCAATTTTCCTCGCTCGCGAAAGCGAATCACGAGCATCCCTAGCTCAATGGTAGAGCAGTTGACTCTTAATCAATTGGTTCCCGGTTCGAGCCCGGGGGGGTGCAGTTCTTATAATCAACGGGTTGCGTTGATTGATTCCCGGTAACAAATTTGCTGCTGGGCAATAGCTGGGCAATTTCTGACGGCTGTAAACCGATCCTGCCCTTGAGCATTGCGACTGCCGACGACGGATTACTCCCATTGTTTACTCACAGGAGAGAGTCCCGACTGAGCGGGCGCTTGAACCAGAGGGCCGTTGATAGTCGGTGCTGGTGTAACCTGTCGGGCGGTCCGAGTGTATTCCGGGGTAGCTGTGGGAAGTGTCCCATGAGTCGTTAAAATAGAGGTGGTGGCAGGTTCAGCCACGCGAGAGCGTGGAGGTGTCAAAGCCAAAAGAACCAACCACCACCATGAACGAAGAGAAACTGAGAGAAGCCTTCCTGCAAGGCGGAGAAAGAGAAGCCAGCGAAGTATTTAACGAACTGATGCGAAGTTCGGTACGAGCGGCGTTGTGGGAAATGATGAGCAGCGAGGTGGAAGGGCTCTGCGGCAAGAAGTATCACCCGAAGGCGGAGGGCGAGTATCGACGGGGCGGATCGGAGCAGGGCAGCGTGTATCTGGGCGGAGGGAAGGAAAGCGTGAAGCGACCGAGGGTGCGTCACGTCGAGGACGGCGAGGTCGAATTGGAGAGTTACCGGGCGGCGTCGAGTCAGACCGGACTTTTCGAGGAAGTCGTCGGACTGGTGGCCGAAGGGATGTCGCAGCGAGGATTGGCCCGAGTCAAAAAGGATGACATCAGCAAGAGCGCGATCTCGCGAATGTGGGAGGAAAAAAGCCGGGAGCAATTGGCGATGGTCCGGGAGCGCGACTTGAAGGGAGCGGACTGGTTGGCAGTGATGATCGATGGGGTCTTCATCGGCGGCGAGAACTGCGTAGTGATCGCGTTGGGGATTGAAGCGGCTCCTCCGAGATTGTAGTGGGAAACTGAAGAGGGTTTGAACGGAGAGGATGGATGCGGGTAGGAAGGAGTGCGATGAAGGATACAGAGTTTTACGCGCAGATCTTGGGATTGAAGAGTCCGTGGGTGGTTGAAGGAGTCGACTTGGCCGTGAGTGAGAAGCGGGTGGTGGTCCGGCTCGGGTATGAGCGGGGGACATTGTGGGCCAGTGAGGATGGAGAGCATCGACTTCCGTGCCATGACCATGTCGAGCGCTTCTGGAAGCACATGGATACGTGCGGGTTCGAGACGTTGCTGGCGGCGCGAGTTCCGCGGTTGCGGTTGCCTGATGGGCGGGTGGAAAGCGTGCCGGTGCCGTGGGCGGGAAAGGGCAGTCGCTTTACGCTGCTTTACGAGCGTTTTGCCATCGAAGTGATCCGAGCGTGTGCAACGGTGAGTTCGGCGGCGCGTTTGCTGGGACTGAGCTGGGATCAAGTTCACGGGATCATGCGACGGGCCGTTGAGCGGGGGCTCGAGCGTCGCGATCTCAGTGGATTGCGCTACGCCGGACTCGATGAAAAGAGCTTTGGCGGTGGGCAGAGCTACATTTCGCTCATGACTGATCTGGAAGGCAGCCGGGTGCTGGAAGTCACTGACGGCAACGACAAGCAGAGCGCGGCAGTCCTTTGGCAATGCCTACCCGAGGATGTCACCGCGGGCTTGGAAGCCGTGGCCGCCGACATGAGCGGGCATTTTGGTGCCAGCGTCGCAGACTACGCCCCGCAGGCTGATCTGATCCACGACCGCTACCACATCAGCGCCCATCTCAACAAGGCAGTGAGCCAGGTCGTGCGCGCCGAAAACAAACGCCTGCAAGCCATGGGAGACGAACGCCTCAAGGGCACCCAGCGCCTCTTCGGCTACAACCCCGATCATCTCAGAGAGGAGGATGTCTGCCGCTTTTCTCAACTGCGTCACTCCGATCTCAAGAGCGCTCGCGCTTGGGCCATCAAGGAAAACTTCCGCCGCTTCTGGGACTTCCGCTACGAGGCCAATGCCCGCAAGTTCTTCGCTGCTTGGTATGGCTGGGCTCGCCGCTCTCAACTCGAGCCCATCAAGAAGGTGGCGAAAACCCTCAAAAACCACTTTGAGAATATCATCACTTTCCTGAGCCACCGCATCACCAACGCGGCTACCGAGGCTCTCAATTCACGAATCCAATCCCTCAAGTCTGCCGCCCGTGGATTCCGTTCTTTCCTCAACTATCGGACCAGAATTCTCTTCTTCCTCGGTAAGCTCGATCTTTTCCCACTGTAAACCCTGAAGAGCCT
>CAWDOJ010000011.1:0-307968 GCA_963803825.1 uncultured Verrucomicrobiae bacterium
CAGTGTTCAATCAGCGCACTGATTCGTATTGCCAAAAAGCCCGCGAACTCGCGCGTGACGCCGAATTGGGCACCATCCAGCGGGTCAACTGGATCAGGTTCTGGAGGAGGAATTGGCCTGCTGTAGACCAATCCCAGCTGCTCAATTTCCAAGAGCATTTCGCCGTCGCCACGTTTGTAAGCTCCAATGATTAGCCGGGTTAGTTCGCCAAAGGCGATCTTCTCCTCGGGACATCTCGTCAGGTCTGGATGACATTTCCGAAGAATACGCCGGTAAGCGGACTCGGTGGAATCTTGCGCACTCATAGCCCTGAAGATACCGGGCGACCTGCGCGGTCGTTTTTCAGAGCCATTGAACCGAGAAGGCAGTAGCCGACGAAGAGAGCATGGACGGGGATCGCCGCCAAACCGTCGCAACTCACATCAATTGAAGGACCAATCATGGACGCTGGCCCCCTGGTTGCGCTGAAGTTTTGGCAGGCGGGATCCGGGGTCTGTCGAACTCCGCTGGCTTGATTTGTGAGCCACGGAAAGGAACGGCGCACCGCTTTCGCGGGATTCCTCGTGGCCGCTACCGTGCGACGAGCGCGAGGAGTCGGGTCGCAACCTTGATATCACCTCCGGTTCACCTACCTTCCCGCGCATGTCGTTCCTCCCCCTCGGGAAATTTTTTGGCTCTTTCGCGCTGCTCGTTTTTGCGTTGGGTGCGGGATGCGCGGCCCCCGACAAGCCGATCGTCCCACCGGTTGGGATCGCCGACGGGTTCTCGGCTACGGAGGGCCTTCCGCTTCCTGACCAGTGGTGGCGGAGCTTCGACGATCCGATTCTCGACCGTTTGATCGACCAGGCGTTGATCGAGAATCTCGATCTGAGGGCCGCGTGGGATCGGTTGCGTCAGGCTCGCGCGATCGCTCGCATCGAGGCAGCGACGCTCATCCCGAACCTCGACGGAACCGGGGGAGTTGATCGTTCAGTTCGCCAAACGCAGACGAGCGGTGGGGGGAACGAATTCCCTGGCGGAACGGAGTTTGACGTTGAGGACACCTACGCCCTCGGTCTGCAGGTCAGCTACGAACTCGACCTCTGGGGTCGCGTGCGTTCGACCCGCGATGCCGCCGTCTTCGATGCCAAGGCCTCCGCCGAGGACCTTCGGACCGCAGCGCTCACCCTCACGGCGTCCGTCGCCGATACCTGGTATCAGCTGGTTGAACAGAATGCCCAAGTCGATCTCCTCGAGGCGCAGCTCGAACTCAACGAAAATGTCACGCAGCTCGTGGAGACTCGCTTCCGCCAGGGTCAGGTCGGGTCGCTGGATGTCTTCCAGCAACGCCAGCTCGAGGAGTCGCGCCGCGGCGATCTTGCGCTCGCCCGCGGTCGCGCCGCGATCTTCGAGCACCAGCTCGCCATTCTCCTCGGCCAGGTCCCGACCAAGTCCGTTGCCCCCCGGATCGCTAAGCTGCTCTTCCCCGGGCCGCTTCCGGCCACCGGCCTCCCCGCCGCCCTCGTCCAGCGTCGACCGGACGTCCGGTCCGCGTATTACGACGTCCTCGCCGCCGACCGCCGCGTCTGGGCTGCTGTCGCCGACCGTTTTCCCCGCATCAGCCTTACCACCGACTTCAACACGGACGCCGACGCGATCCGCGATCTCTTCGATAACTACCTCGCGACCCTGGCTGCAAATCTCGTCGCGCCTCTCATCGACGGAGGTGTCCGCGCCAACGAAGTCACCCGCGTCCGCGCCGTGCTCTCCGAACGGCTCGACCTCTACGGACAGACGATCCTCGAGGCCTTCGGTGAGATCGAAGACGCTCTGACGAATGAAGCCCGGCAGCGAGAATTTCTGCGCAGCCTGGAGCGCCAACTCGAGTTCGCCACCGCCGCTCTGCGCGGTGTCCGGCAGGGATACCTCAACGGCACCAACGACTACCTCCGCGTCCTCGACGCGATCTCCACCGAACAGGAGCTCCAGCGTAGTTACCTCACCGCCCGCCGCGAACTGCTCCAACAACGCATCAATCTCTGCCGCGCCCTCGGCGGCAGTTGGGAACTCAACGCGCCTCCCCTGACGAAGCTCGTCGTCGCCCACCGGAGAACCGACCCAGCCCCATGACCGATCCCACCCCTCCCGTCCTCCGCCGCAGCGTGACCGCGCGTCTCGTTCCCCTCGCGGTCCTCCTCCTGGCGATCGCGGGAGCTTACCTTCTGATGAAGACTCCGCCGAAGGCGCAATCCCAGCCCGCCGAGCGCCAAGCCACGCTCGTCGAGGTTCGGTCGGTCGAATTTGCCACCCGTCCCGTCCGCATCGACGCCATGGGCACCGTCCAACCCGCCCAATCGGTCGAGCTGATGCCCCGAGTCGGCGGCGAGATCGAGTCCGTGCACCCCGACTTTATCCCGGGCGGCACCTTCAGAAAAGGCGACCCCCTCCTCCAGATCGAGGCCCTCGATTACGAACTCGCCCGCCGCGTCGCCGAGACCACGGTCACCCAGGCCACCACCGACCTCCGCATCGAACAAGGTGCCCAAGCGGTCGCCGTCCAGGACTTCGAACTTCTCGGCGAAGTCGTTACCGAGCAGGACCAGGACCTCGTTCTTCGCCGACCTCAACTCGAGATGGCGAGGGCCAACCTGGCCTCCGCCGAGGCCGCCCTCGAAGGCGCGACCGTCGATCTCGCCCGCACCACCGTCGAGGCACCGTTCAACGCGATCATCGACGGTCGACCGCTCAACGCCGGGGCGCGAGTGACCCCGACGACGCCGGTCGCGACCCTCATCGGCACGGATCACTATTGGATCGAAGCGACCGTTCCGGTGAGCGATTTGAAATGGATCACCTTCCCCGCCGCGGATGACTCCGCCGGGTCGAAGGTCACCGTCATCGACGACGCCGCCTGGCCGGACGGCCAGACCCGCACGGGGACCGTCCTCCGGCTAGCCGCGAGCTTGGAGACGCTCGGTCGACTTGCCCGCGTGATCGTCAAGGTGCCCGATCCCCTCAGCTTGGCCGATCCCAGCCAGCCCCGCCTCCTTATCGGGTCCTTCGTGCGGGTGGAGTTCGAAGGTCGTAAGCTAGAGGACGTCGCGACCATCCCCCGCGATCTCCTCCGCGCCAACGACCAGGTCTGGCTACTCGCCGCCGACGGCACCCTCGACATCCGCAGCGTCAAAGTCGCTCTCCGCGGTCGCGACGAGATCCTGGTCTCGAGCGGACTCGACGTCGGCGACCGCATCGTGACGACCGACCTTTCGACCCCCGTGCAAGGCATGCCCCTGCGCACGGAGGGAGCAACCTTGCTCGAGGACGCCGTGCCCGAGCTCCCGTAGCCCTCACGTAGCGGATCGCTCGCCGGTCTAGCTCCCAGCACCTTTCGCCTTAGCTTCAATGGACCCGCCTTCGCCGCTGGGCCGAACGAACGTCTGCCGGAGGTGGCGAGATTCGCTAGCGGGTTGCGCGCTGAGCGTAGGCTGAACTCAACGTGGCGCTCGTTTTTCGGTAGCGGGGATGCGATCCGTAGGCATGACCAGTCGTCCGCCGCCCACCAACGCTCGTTCCGGAGTCATCGCGTGGATGGCGGAGAACCGCGTCACGCCAAATCTGCTCATGATTTTTCTCATGGTCGGCGGCTTCTTCATGACGTCGCAGATCAAGAAGGAAGTCTTCCCGGAGTTCTCGAACGACACGGTGAGCGTCGGCGTCTCCCTGCCCGGCGGTAGCCCCGAGGAGGTCGAGCGCGGCGTGGTGCTCGTCGTCGAGGAGGCGATCCGCAGTATCGAGGGCGTGAAGGAAGTCACCGCCACCGCCCGCGAGGGCTCGGGGTCCGTCGATGCCGAGATGCTCATCGGCGCGGACCGCACTCAAGTTTACCAAGACATCAAGCAAGCCATCGACCGCATCACGACCTTTCCGGAAGACGCCGAGCGGCCCAACGTGACCCTCAGTTCGCGGCGCAACGACGTGGTCGATCTGGAGATCTACGGTGACGTGTCCGAGGGCGTCCTACGCGAGATCTGCGAGCACGTCCGCGACACCCTGCTGCAGAGTCCCGGCATCTCCCAGGTCGACCTGGACGATTCGCGCGCGCCCGAACTTGTCGTCGAGATTCCGGAGGCCACCCTCCGCCGCTACGGGCTTTCGCTCGACGAGGTCGCCCGGCGCATTGATCAAGCCTCCATCATCACCGGGGGCGGGCGGATCGAGACGGCATCCGGCGAGATTCTCCTCCGCGTCGACGACCGGCGCGAGTACGCCCGCGAATACGCCGACACCCCGATCATCACGACGCCGGAAGGCACGGTGCTCACGCTCGGGCAGATCGGCACGGTGCGCGAGGACTTCGAGGAAACCAACAAATTTTCGCGGTTCGACGGCACTCGCAGCATGGGGCTCGACATCTTCCGGATCGGCGACGAGACACCCATCGGCGTCTCCGATGCCGTGAAGGCGCTGCTGCCCGAGATCCGCCGCGATCTCCCGCCTGGGGTCGAGATCGCCCTCCGCATCGACGACTCCGACACCTACCGCCAACGCCTCTCACTGCTGATGAAGAATGCGTTCTTCGGGTTTTTGCTCGTGCTGCTGGTGCTCGGTCTATTTTTGGAGTTCAAGCTCGCCTTCTGGGTCACGATGGGGATCCCGATCTCGTTCCTGGGCGGCATGCTCTTCCTCCCGTTCTTCGGGGTTTCGATCAACATGATCTCGATGTTTGCCTTCATCGTCGCTCTCGGCATCGTCGTCGACGACGCCATCGTGGCTGGGGAAAACATCTACGAAGCCCGCGAAAGGGGCCTCAGCAATTTCGACGCTGCGGTCGTCGGCGCGCGCGGCGTCTCGCTCCCCATCGCGTTCAGCATCCTCACCAACGTCGTTGCGTTTCTTCCCCTTCTCTTCGTTCCCGGGGTTTTCGGCAAGATTTGGGGCGTGATCCCGACCGTCGTGATCACCGTTTTCGTCATCTCCTGGATCGAGTCACTCCTCATCCTTCCGTCGCACTTGGCCCACACTCGGAGTCAGCCCGGCAATCCGCTCACCGCCCGCCTCCACGGTTGGCAGCAGGCCTTCGCCCGGCGCGTCCGCCGATTTATCGAGACCGTCTACGGCCCATTTCTCGAGAGCACTCTCCGCTGGCGTGGCCTCACGGTTGCCATCGGCCTCGGCACACTCCTCATCACGCTTGCCTACATCCAGAGCGGTCGCATCGGGGTGATCTTCATGCCGCGCGTCGAAGCGGACGAAGCCGTCGTGTCCGCCCGCCTCCCGCTCGGGAGTCCACTCGCCAGCGCCGAGACGGTGGAGCGGCGAATCATCGAAGCCGCCGAGCGCGTGATCGCCAGTAATGGGGGCGACCGCCTCGGGATCGGTGTGGCGTCATTCATTAATCAGAACGAAGTGTCGGTTCGCCTCTACCTCCAAGAACCCGGCGTCCGCCCGATCTCCACCGGCGAAGTCAGCGAACTCTGGCGAGAAGCCACCGGCACAATCCCGGGCGTCGAATCGATCCGCTTCGAGTCGGACCGGGGCGGGCCGGGCTCCGGGGCCGGACTGTCCGTCGAACTCAGCCACCGTGACACCGAGACGCTCGACCGAGCTGCGACAACGCTCGCTTCCCGACTCGAGGAGTATCCAGCCGTCAAGGACGTCGACAGCGGGTACTCACCCGGCAAGCGCCAGTTTGATTTCAAGATCAAACCAGCGGGCGAAGCTCTCGGCCTCACCTCGCGCGACATCGCCCGCCAAGTCCGCAACTCGTTCTTCGGCGCGGAAGCCCTCCGGCAGCAGCGGGGGCGCAATGAGATCAAGGTGATGGTCCGACTGCCCGCCAGCGAGCGCACCAGCGAATACGATCTCGATACTCTGCTCGTCTCGACGCCCGGCGGGGCGTTTGTCCCGCTCGCCGAGGTCGCGACCGTGGAGCGAGGTCGTGCCTTCCGCGACATCAGACGCCGGGAGGGCCGACGCACCATCACGGTGTCCGCCGACGTCGATCCCATCGGCGAGACCAGCGTCCTCATCGACACCCTCGACGCGTCCGTGCTCCCGCAACTCGCGCGAGATTTCCCCGGACTCAGCTACGGGTACGAGGGTCGACAAGCCGACCAAGCCGACAGCCTCTCGAGCTTGCAGACGGGCTTCTTGTTCGCGCTCATGCTCATCTATTTTTTGCTCGCGGTCCCGTTCCGCAGTTACACGCAGCCGCTCATCGTGATGCTCAGCATCCCGTTCGGCATCGTCGGCGCGGTCCTCGGCCACATCATCATGGGCTACAACATCTCGATGATCAGCATCATGGGCATCATCGCGCTCGCTGGCGTGGTGGTGAACGATTCGCTCGTCCTCATCGATTATGCCAATCGGCTCCGGCGCGACGGAATGAACCCGTGGGACGCCATCCGCGACGCGGGCGTCCGCCGTTTTCGACCCATCATTCTCACGACGCTCACGACCTTTGGCGGACTGGCGCCGATGATCTTCGAGACCTCCCGCCAGGCCCGATTTATCATCCCGATGGCGATCTCCCTTGGGTTCGGAATCCTCTTCGCCACGGTCATCACGCTCATTCTCGTCCCGAGCCTTTACCTCATGATCGAAGACCTCTCCAATTTCTTCCGGGCCCGCCCCCTGCGCATCCGAGCCTCGAAGGACGAGATGGACGAGAAATCAGTCCCGGCGTGAGCGGGCGACCGGATTCTATCCCTGCGGCCGCGTCGCTCTGCGATCCAGGATTTGCACGAGCTGCATCGACCAAGATCGTCGCTTAATTCGACCGACCAGATCAGTAAACTGGTTCCCACAGGTGAATCCACTGACTCGCCTGCTCATCGCCCAAGCCATCGAACTCGGAGCCGTCGCCGTGACCAACGACGAAGACTGGGAGACATACCGCTCGAAGGTCAAATGGTGACCCTCGCCTCCGCTCAAGGCACCACTCGCACCGGCGTGCCGACACTCGTGTTGGCAAAAAATCTCTCCGCCATCTCATCCGGCATGCGGATACAACCGTGCGAATCGGGGAATCCCGGGAGGAAGCCCGTGTGCATCCCGACACCGTTCACGATCCGCATGAAATACGGCATCGGCGCGCCTAGGAACGTCGTGCCCTCCGGGCGCTTGTCTTCGTAGACGCCGATATTGCTCACGACGGGGCGTCCATCAGCACCGACGTAGTCGCCGTAGAGGTTCGAGCGGTGATCACGGCTTTTCTGCGTGATGCGAAAGCTTCCTGTCGGCGTCGATCCGCCCTCGCGACCGGTCGAGACCGCCGAGACGCCCACGAGCTTCCCGCCTTTGTAGAAAGATGCGGTCTGCTCCGAGAGGCGGATCACCACCGACGGCGAACCCGACACGCCATCGCCCTCCCACCAGGACCGCGCCATTGCCTTCTTCGCCGCCGAGGTCCGGGAATAAATCCGCCCGCCTTCCCCCAAGAACAACGTCGTCGTTCCCTCGCTCGTTCCGGCCGCAGCGCGCGGGACCGGCGTGACAGCGGTTGCATCCGGCTTCTCCGTCGTCGAACATGCGGTCAAACCAACCACGCCCGCGAGAGCGCTCAAGACGTAGAACTTCATGAGTCGACGAAAACGACCCACTCGCCCCGCCGTCAAGCTCGCACTGCCAAATTCCCGCCACCCATGCCCGCGCCCGTTCTCTACGAATCCCATTGCCACACCCCCCTCTGCAACCACGCCATCGGCGAGCCGACCGAGTACGCCGCAGCAGCTCACTCGAGCAATCTCGCCGGTCTCATCGTCACTTGCCACTGCCCTCTCCCGGATGGGATCTCGGCCCCCGTCCGGATGCGGCCTGACGAGTTCGACCGCTACGCCGACCTCGTCGCCCAGACCCGCGACGCATGGTCCGACCGTCTCGACGTCCGCCTGGGCCTCGAGTCCGACTACTACCCGGGGGTGGAGCGATGGTTAGAGAAACTCCACGCCCGGCATCCGCTCCATCACGTCCTCGGATCCGTCCACTACCACGTGCCGGAATATCGTGACGCCTACGATCGCGGCTCCGTCTTCGACTACCAACAGGTCTATTACGACCACCTCGCGGCCTCCGCCGAGACCGGACTCTACGACACGCTCGCCCATCCCGATCTCATCAAGAACGAAGATCCCGCCGAGTGGGATTTTTCCCGCATCCGCCCCTTTATCGAACGCGCCCTCGACCGGATCGCCGCCACCGGTGTCGCGATGGAACTCAACACCAGCGGCCTGAACAAGGCGCTGCCCGAGATGAATCCATCACTCTCGCAGCTCGAGATGGCCCACGAACGCGGCATCCCCGTCGTCCTCGGGGCCGATGCCCACCGTCCCGGCCGAGTTGGCGCAGATTACGCGGAAGCCCTCGATCAGCTGGCGGACGCGGGTTTTCAGGAGGTCAGCTATTTCCTGGGGCGCGAGCGCCAGACGATCCCCCTGGTGACCGCCCGCGAATCGCTCAGCGCCCCGACCAATGCGGTCCTAAGTTGAACCCCGTCCGGTCTTACCCTGCAGCGCATCGATCTTCTTGGAGGCGTCCGCTTTCGAAAGATTTTCGTTAAATTCCTCGCCGGCTTCCTGGCACAAGGTCTTGAGGTAGGAGGCTTGCGGACCGGTCATCGGCTCGTCACCGGTTGCCCAATCGGACGGGTCTTTTTCGGGGTTCGGGGTTACGTTTTCGCTCATATCGAATATACGTCGGATCGCCCGAAGCTGGTGGCATCGATCACGAAAACCTTCCATTCACACCCATTGCAGTCTTTCTCCTCCCTCTGCTACGTTCCTTTTTCCCAACAACTCTCATGCCTACCTACGACTACAAATGCGCGAAATGTAAGAAGACTTTCGAGATCTTCCAATCGATGAAGGACGATGCGCTGAGCGTCTGTCCGGAGGCTCATTGCCAGATGAAAAAATGGGGCAAAGGCAACATCAAGCGCCAGCTCGGTGCCGGCGCGGGCCTCATCTTCAAGGGATCCGGCTTTTACATCACCGACTACCGCAGCGAGGGTTACAAAGCCGCCGCAAAAAAGGACTCCAGCTCGGCCAGCGGTGGCGACAAGAAATCCGACGCGAAGCCCGCAGCGACCTCCGATTCCAAACCTGCGCCCAAACCGAAGAAAGCCGATGGCTAACCCGACGCCGGGCGACCAGACCGCCTGTCCCCAGTGCGGATTCATGAACTCCGCCACCCGCACGTTCTGTCAGGACTGCGGAGCTCGTCTGGCCGGCGGCAGCGGTGCCCCCGTTCCTTCCGGCCCCGCCCGCTTCCGGGACCTGCCGCGCCCCCCGCAGACGCGAAGCGCGCAAACAAAGCGAAACGTCATCATCCCAATATCCGACCGGATGGTGTCAAGCGGCCCGCGACACCGCTCTCCGTTTTCTTCGGCTGTCTCCGGATCGTCTTCTTCGCCGCAATCCTTGCTGCCGTCATCCAGATCGTGCGCGCGCCCGATCCGCTTCCGAGTTTCCCTCCAATGAGCGTGGAGGTGTCGCAATCCATGCGGGACCGACTGACCGATGTCTCGCGCGGCGGCGGCGGCAAGAGAATCGAATACCCCTGGGGCCTCATCAACGGCTATCTCGCCGAGCGGGTCCCGCCCACGACCGCCGACGAGAATGCCCACATCCGCGTCGAATTTATCCGCGCGGTCCTCGCTCCTCACTTGGACACCGTCCATCTGCTCATGGAGCGGCGGGTCAATGGCTACCCCCTGTTCATCGACTTGGCGCTCCGCCCGGAGACCCGGAGCGACGGCGGCACCGAGACTCGGGTCGTCGGTGGCACACTCGGTCGGCTCCCCCTGCCCGCCTTCCTTGCGTCGTTGCTCACCGCAACCGCGAAGCCCGTCTCAGACCGCCTTTTTTACGAGCTGGGAGTTCTCGAAGACGCTCAATCCATCTCCTTCACCGAAGAATCCGCCACCGTCATCTTCAACTGATTGTCCCGTGTCTTCCATCCGACTCGTCGCCGCTTTCGTCTTCGCGACTCTTGCTATTGGCGTCGCTCGTTCCCAGGAGAGCATTAATCTCAAGGACCGCTCGATCTCCTCGTCCAAGCAATTTGTCATCTACGCAAAAGATCCGGCAACGCGCACCGCCATCTCCCGCCAAGCCGAGGACTACAAAGAAGAATTTCTCAAGCTGCTCGGCATCGATGACGAATTCAAATTCACGATCATCATCAACCTCACCGCTCCGGCACCGACGCAGCGCAATGCCCCGAAGAGCAGCGTCCGCCTCTACGAGATCGATCGCGGCGAACTCAAGATCCAGCTCGACGTCTTCGATCCATCCGTGGTCGACGAGCCAGAGTTTCGCCGCGACCTCATGGGCACCATCCTGCTCGAATACGCCTACCGCGACAACCCAACCAGCGCTGGCCGCTCGTTCGAGACCCCGCCCGCTTGGGTGATCGCCGGGCTGCTGGAAAAAATTGCGATCCGCACCAGTGGTCCCGAAGCCGCCGCCTACGCGACTCTCCTAGCCGCCGGGCAGACACCCCGCATCGACAGTTTTTTTCGGACCCGCGCGGACCGGCTTGACCCCACCTCCAGAGTGATCTTCGCCGCCCAATCGCTCGCGATGCTCGACACCCTGCGAGCCCTGCCGGAGGGCCGCCCCGGCCTGCATTATTACCTCGCGGTCCCCCGCCGCTCGCCCCCGTCGACCAGCGACATCGTCGACCTTTTTCCGTCGCTCGATGGCAACCGGGACGCGCTGTCGCGCAAATGGACGCTCGCCATCGCCGCCGCATCCGCCACCGACCGGATCGATCTCCTCGGCGTCCGCGAATCCGCCAGCACCCTCTCCACCATCCTCGACGTCCAAGCTCTCCCGGACCCAAAGAAGCCCGAAGTCGCCGCCATGTCGGGCCCTCTCGCCCTCGGGGCCATCGCCCGCAGCGACAGCGGCAATTTCATTCTCAGCCAGATGCGCAATGACCTCCTCCGGCTCAGCCTCAAAGCTCACCCGCTCTACAAGGGCCTCACGGACGAATACCTCCAGATCGTTTCCGAATTAATCCGCAAGCCCAAGCGCCGCCTTGAGAAACGGATCGCCTCCGCCGAAGAAGTCCGCGCCGGTCTCGGCCGCAAGACCACCGAGATCGACGGATACCTCGACTACGTCGAAGCCACCAAGATCCAGGCCGACAGCGAGATCTTTACCGACATCGTCGAAGACACCGAACAATCCTCCGAAGCCCCCCCGAGATCCGACTCCATCAGCCGCTTCCTCGACGCCTACGAATCCGGCGTCCGCTGACCCCGAACCTTCCGTCTTCCGAAAACCCGCCGTCCGTTCTCGAACAAATGTTTCGCCTCACCCGCCGCGAACGCATCCTTGTCGTCGCCATCCTCCTCGCGTTTGTCACGGGTCTCGTCGTAAAACACGTTCGCACCCGCGGCACGCCCGCGCCCGTCGCCGCCGACTACCCGCCAAATGCAGCCCAATAGCTTCAACGAATCCGTCGCCGCCATCTGCGAAGAAGATCCCCGCTACGATGCGGAAGCTTATCTTTTTCTCCGCGACGCCCTCGACGCAGCCGCCAAACGTCGCCGCAAAGTCAGCAAAGACGAATCTCAGGACGTCCCCGCAGCCGATCTCCTCGACGGCTGCCGTCGTCAAGCCCTCAAGGAATACGGTCCCATGGCCCGCTCCGTCCTCGACTACTGGGGCGTCCGCACCACGTCTGACATCGGTAACCTCGTCTTTAATCTTGTCGAGGCCCAAGTCTTCAGTAAGACCGATCTGGACACCGCCGAGGCCTTCGCAGACGGCTTCGATTTTAAGATGGCCTTCGATGTTCCGTTTCGCCCCGAAGGAAAAAAATTGAGCGAATCCGCCGACCCCGCTGTCAAACCGGACTAAATGTCCCGCAGTCTCGTCCTTTCCGCAGTATTCATGGCCCTCATCGTCACTCCCGCCTTCACCAAGACCACCCCCGCCGTCAGCCCCACCGCCTCCCCGACCCTCCCTTCTAGCTCGGCTCAGGTCTTCACCCTCGACAACGGTCTCACCCTCATCGTCGACGAGGATCACAGCGCGCCCGTCGCCAGCGTCCAAGGTTGGTGCGAGACCGGCAGCATCGACGAAGGCAAATGGATGGGCGCCGGCCTGTCCCACATCCTCGAGCACATGCTGTTCAAGGGCACCGACAAACGCGGCAAGGGGGTCATCGATTCCACCGTGCAAGACCTCGGAGGCTACATCAATGCCTACACGTCTTTCGATCGCACCGTTTACTGGATCGACATCCCCTCCTCCGGGGTGAGCGAAGCCGTCGACATTGTCTCCGACGTGATGATGAACGCGACCATCCCCGCCGACGAATACGAGAAGGAGCAAGAGGTGATCCGCCGCGAATTTGCCATGGGATTCGATGATCCAAATCGCGTGAGCTCGCGCCAGCTTTTCAGCAGTGTCTTCACGGAAAGCCCCTACCGCCACCCGGTCATCGGCTACCTCGACATCTACAATCGCCTCACCCGCCAGGACGTGGTCGATTATTACAAATCTCGCTACGTCCCCAATAATATCTTCCTCGTCGTTGTCGGCGACGTCGACGCGATGGCCATCAAGTCCCAGGTCGAGAACTTCTTTGTCGACTACCCCCGGGTCGCCCTCCCGCCGGTCTACGTCCCGGCCGAACCCAACCAGACGGGACGCCGCGACGTGAGTGAGGAATTCCCAACTGAACTCACCCGGCTTAACCTCGCTTGGCGCGTACCCTCGGTCACCAGCCCGGACATGCCCGCCCTCGACCTTCTTGGCACCATTCTCGGTGGCGGCGACAGCAGCCCGCTCAATCAGGAGATCCGTGAGAAGAAAGGCCTCGCTCATACCATCGATGCCGGTTCCTACGCCCTCGCCGCCGAAGGCATCTTCGTCATCCAAGCCGTCACCGATCCCGATAAGCGCGACGAGACGACGACCGAGTCCCTCGCGATCGTGGAGCGTCTGAAGCGAGACGGCGTGACGTCCGCCGAACTCGCCAAGGCCCGGAAGTCCCTCCTCTCGTCCCAGCTCGGCGCACTCACCACCGTCCGGGGGATGGCCGCCGACCATGGCTCCAACTGGCTTCTCACCCGCAACCTCAACTTTTCCCGGGATTACCTCACCGCCCTCAACAACACGACGGCGGATGACATTCAGCGCGTGGCGACCCATTACCTCACCGAGGACAAACTCACCGTTGCCTCCCTCAACCCAGTCGGCTCCCTCATCGCCGCCGAGAGGACCCGGAAGGCCCCGCGCGACACTTCCGTGAAGGAATTCACCCTCCCAAATGGCCTCCGCCTGCTCGTTCGGGAAAATCATCGTCTGCCCCTCGTCTCGATGGCCGCCGTGTTCAAAGGCGGCCTGCTCGCCGAGACCCCGAAGGACAACGGCATCTCGACGCTTCTCGGTAGCACCATCACCAAGGGCACCACGACCCGCTCCGCTGAACAGATCGCCGACACCATCGAATCCGTCGGCGGCGACATCGCCGGCAGCGCGGGCAACAACAGCTTCAGCGTCCAGGTCAGCGTCATGAAGCCGGATTTCCAGCTCGGCCTCGACCTACTCACCGACGTCTTGATCAACCCCACCTTTCCCGAAGCCGAGATCGAGCGCGAAAAGGAGGCCCAGCTCGCTGGCATCAAAGCCGAGAATGATCAGCCGACGGCCGTCGCCCGCAATGTCCTCCGCGAGAATCTCTTCGTCGACCACCCCTACGGCCTGCGCGGCAATGGCAGCCCCGAATCCGTCCCTAACCTCACCGCCGAACAAGTCCGCGACTTCTACGAAAAGATCGTCACCGCGCAGAACGGCGTTCTCTCCATCTTCGGAGACGTGGACGCCGACGAAGTCTACGAGGCGGTCAAAGCCGCCCTTTCCGACCTCCCGGAAGGAAGCGATGTCCTGACCAATCTCCCGACGCCTCCAACGCTCGATACCGACGAGACCGTCACCGAGATCCGGGAGAAGAACCAAGCGATCGTCATGATCGGTTATCCCGGCGTGGATCTCACCAGCGAAGACCGCGTGATCATGGAACTCATCGACACTGCGTCCAGCGACCTGGGTTCCCGCTTCTTCAACCGGATCCGCGAGGAGCTTGGCCTCGCGTATTTCGTCGGCACCACCCAGCTCATCGGCCCCACCGCCGGGATGCTGGTGTTCTATCTCGGCACCGATCCGACCAAGGTCGACAAGGTCCGCACTGAGTTCAAGGACGAGATCGCCTCGCTCGCTCAGGATGGCCTCACCCCCGAGGAGCTCGCACGCGCCAAGAGCAAGCTCCTCGGTGCCGAAGCCATCCGCGACCAGAGCGATTCGGCCATGGCTCAAGCCGCCGCCCTCGATGTCCTCTTCGGACTCGGCACCGGCTACCGGGAAGAACGCCGCGCCAAAGTCGAAGCTGCGACCGTCGGCGACACCCAACGGGTGGCATCAGAATATTTCGGTCAGCCTGGGAGCGTTGAGACCATCGTCATGCCGGCGCCCGAGTCCCCCTCTCCCCAGAATTAAGCGACCCGATGGCAGAAATCCAAAAGTCCCAGCACAGCGGCGAGATGACGCAGCGCTTCATCGAGTTCATCATGATGCAGGCGCAACAGTGCGCCCTTTTCCTCGGTCGCATCCCCAATCCGCAGACTGGGAAAACCGAACCCAATCTCGCGGTCGCTCGCATGCTCATCGACCAACTCGAGATGCTCCGCGAAAAGACCCGGGGCAATCTCAACCACGAGGAGGCCGAGATCCTCGCCAGCATCCTCACCGACCTCCAACAAGCTTTCGAGAAGGTTCAGAAGAATAATTTGGTAGCTGCGTGAGCCGCTGGAGAACGCACGCGTCCCGCGTGCATCCGTCGGCTTCCCGCCGACGTTTCCGCCCAAAGGCGAAGCCTCAAACCCATTGCGCCGCCCGTCCAAGAGACAGAAACCGTTTGACACCCCCCGCAAACCAGCGTTCCCTTACGCCAAGAGCAGGGCAAACCCATCCGCCCCCGCGGATAATCGTGAATCGCAGCCACCGGCCGACACGTTTCCCCCGCTCGACACTCACCCCACACCGGGTCCCCGCGTCAACCGACGCCACCCGGCCCTGGAGACTTTCACCGAGTTATTCCCATCAACGCACACGCATGAGCGGCCACGGAAAATGGCTGAAAATCAGACGCTTCAAAGGCGCGCTCGACGTCAAACGCGGGAGATGCTTTCCCCAGTTGTCGAAGGAGATCACGATTGCCTCTCGCCTCGGCGGCGGCAACCCGGGATCCGATCCGCGACTCTGCGCCGCTATCCCGTCGATTCGATGCCAGTCGATCCACGCCGAGGAGATCAACTACGAAGCCCGCGCCCAAACTGACGTCGCCCCTGTCATCGCGACCACCACCGCCCAGATCTCCTAAACCTGCTATGACGCCGGCGACGTCCGACACGTCCCCGACGTGAGCTCTAATTTCGATAACTCCGAAGCCCTTCTCGACGAACTCCAGGCCCTGGCCTGACGAACCGACCATCCACTCATTCGCTACCATGGAAAATCAAGACACCACCGAACAAGCCCCTCGCACCTCCGACAGCGCGAACAACGGCGGCGGCACCAACGAAAACGAACCCCGCCGCTCACGCCGTCCGCGCCGATCAGGCAACAAGGGACGCCGACCCCGTCGCGATGGCGGTAACTACAGCGACTCCGGCGGCGGTGGCAACAATACGAGCAATGATGGCTCCGGCGGCCATCAGAGTGACAATGTCCCCGATCCCGATCCGAACGAACCGATCACCTACGCAGAAGGTATCGTTGAAGTCTCCGGCAAGGGATTCGGCTTCCTCCGCGAACCCAAGCGGAGCTTCACCCAATCCACCAACGACGTCTTCGTCACCCCCGAGGTCATCCGCAACCACGGCCTCCGCGACGGCATGTTTGTCAAAGGTGAGACCCGCCGAGGTCCCCGCGGCCCACAGCTCTACAAGCTCACCGAACTCGAAGGCGAGGATCCCTCCCAACACACCGATCTCCCCGTCTTTGAAGAGCTGACCACCGTCAGCCCCGACGAGCGGATCAAACTCGAGACCTCCCCCGAGCTCTACACCACTCGCGTCATCGACCTCATCACGCCCATCGGGCGTGGTCAGCGCGGCCTCATCGTCGCCCCGCCCCGCACCGGCAAGACGACGCTCCTCCAGCACATCGCCTCGGCCGTCGTCCAGAACCACCCCGACATTTACCTCATCATTCTTCTCGTTGACGAACGTCCTGAGGAGGTGACCGAGATCCGGCGCACCGTCCCAAAGGCCGAGGTGATGGCCAGCAGCAACGACAGCGACATCAAGACACACACCCGCATCTCCCAACTCGCCATCGACCGCGCCAAGCGCCTCTGCGAGATGGGCAAAGACGTCTTTGTTCTCATGGACTCCATCACTCGCATGGGCCGAGCCTTCAACAACGCCCAGGGCGGCGGCGGCCGCACCATGTCCGGCGGCGTTGATTCTCGGGCGCTGGAGATCCCGCGCAAGCTCTTCGCCGCAGCCCGCAATACCGAAGAAGCTGGCTCTCTCACGATCATCGCCACGGCGCTGATCGAGACGAATTCTCGGATGGACGACCTGATCTTTCAGGAATTTAAGGGCACCGGCAACATGGAGCTCGTCCTGGGTCGCCTCATCAGCGAGCAGCGCATCTACCCTGCCGTCGACATCTTCCAGAGCGGCACCCGTCGCGAAGAACTCCTTCTCGAGCCCAGCGAGCTGCATAAGATCAACGTCATCCGCCGCGGCCTCGCGGGTCACAAACCGATCGAAGCCATCGAACGCCTGCTCAGCTTCGTGAGACGCTATCCGACCAACAAGGAGATGCTCGAGAGCCTCCCCGGCTGAGCGAGTCTAGGCCCTGACGAAATCGGCGACCGGAGAGACCGCCCGATGGAGAAAGCCGAGACCAGCCGCCGTTATCAAAATCCGCGGTAGTGGTAACTGAGCATTCGGAAGCTAACGGCGTCCTTCTCGGCCAGATAGAGAAATAGCCGTAGCGACGTGTACGACTGCGTCCATTGGTAACCGAGCACCGTTTGGACCACGCCGTCTTCGCGAGTCTTTGACCTCGAGATGTTTCGGCTCGTTCCATACTTCCGATCCAGATTTCGCCGCGTCTGGTCGAAGATTGCGTTCAATTTTGAGGTATCCCACGAGGAATCCGTGTATTGCAATTCCACCTCGACCAGCGCGTCGTTGACGAAGTAGAAGATGGACCTCTTCAGCCGCGGATCTGGATGCCCTTCCACGATGATGGCTTGACGGTCTTCGATCTCCTTCTCGTCGACCACCTCCGCCTTAGCTTTCGTCACCGTGGTTTCGACCAACGCGGGCGGGTCTCCCCACCGGAAGTTGAAGGGTACCTTGATCTCCTCGGCGGCTTCCGCCGATCCCGCGACCGCCAGCACGCAGAGCCCGAGTCCTGCCAATAAAGCTCTCACTCCTGCCCTCCCTCACCGAGTTCGAACTCTCCGCAATCAAAGGCGGCGATCTTACCTAGATTCGAAATCAAAAACTCTTCGACGACCGCTCCGTTTCCCTGAAACAGCCGCACGCTGTTTGGCTCGGTCCCCGGCACCAAAGCCACCCCGGTTAATCCCTTGCGCTCACTCACTCGCACGAGAAGCAATCCACTCTCGGTCGCCAGATAACTCCCCTGCCCGTCGAAAGCGGAGGCTAATTGGAGTCCCGATCCATCCGGATCCAGTTCGTTTGGCTCCAATGCGATTTCCACCCACGGCAAGCGCGATCCTTCCCCCGCGTCAGCCCGCACCTCGCCATCGACGACCCCAAATTGCCCGTTGGGCGTAATGACCCGATCCAAGACGATCCGCCAGTCGGACACCGGACGCCCGTCCACGATGTCCCTTTCCCCACTCGACTCCAGCGCCATCACCCGCACTCGCTGCTCCGCCCCCCGGGTCTCCAGCAAAGCGATCACTTCCGCCACCGGGGAAGCGCTGATCCCCACTGGGACGAAGCCCGAGCCATCCGGCGGCAAATTTCGCAAGATCTCCCCATCCGCGCCGATCTGCACCGCCGCGCTCACTCCGCCCGTCTCCATGACCGCCCAGCGCGTCTCGCCGAAACCATTTGCCCAATCGATGATCTGTCCTCCCTCGATCGCCGGTGGGGCCTCGGCGTCTGGCGGCTGCACTTCCGCCGCCACCGCCGCGCCATCCTCCAGGGCGTAAGCTCGGTAGCCGGCTTCCGTCCGGACCCGCACAGAACTCCCGTCCAAGCCGTCTAAACCTGTCCCCCCAGGCACCGAAACCGACCAACCTGCGCCACCCTCCACCAACGGGATTCGCTCCAGGACCGGCCCGGTCTTCCCCTCGAAAAGCACGATCAAGTTCGCCTGATCTGCCAATTCAAAATCTTCCACCCGCGTCACCGCCGCGTCGCTCACCTCGTCGATCCAATCGTTGAAATGAAACGCCTCGCCCCGAATCACCACGGCGTCGCCAACGACAAATCCGCGCGCCGCATACCTCCCCGCTTCGCACGGCTGACCCGCGTCATCGAGCCCGTCCCACTGCGTGATGTAACCGTTCAGCCCCTGGTCGAAAGCCGCTGCCTCGCGGTCCGTCACGAGCCGCCGGACCAAGGATCCGCTTGAATCAAAAACGCCCAAGACAAACCGCCCAGCCAGGTCTGGTGGCGTGAACATCAGCTGAATCGGCGGCCCGTCATTCGGCTCCGAGGCTACCGGGCTCTCCGGCCCCGCCGCCATTTGCGCCCATCCGCTCGTCACCGCCGCGATCATCGCGAGCACCGTTAAACTTTTTCTCACAGGTAGTGCCGCCAGTTAATCTCGCGGAAAAGATTGTCCCGCCCCTCGCAGAAGGCAAGGAAGTCCGTGTCGTCGCGCCCCGCTACCATCGCCTCGTAAAGCCGGTTAAATCTCAACACGTGATCTTTCGTCCGCTTCGTCGCGTACTCCGTCGCCGTCCCCGTCTTCATGAGAAACGCCCAATCGCTCGCCTGCGCGAGCAGAAGCTCCCGCGCCATTTGGCGCAGCATCCGCTCCGTCCCCGGCGTCGGCTCGTCCGCGTTCTGCCGCGCACAACGGATCATCCTCGACGCCGCCGCGTGCAGGTGGGGGTAGATCCACGAGTTGCACCGATCCAACCACACTTCCCAATAACCCTTGTTCCCCCAGCTCGACGGCGACGGCGACACGAGCTGCAAGGTCGGGTGCCGCCGAAGGTAATCCTCCGGCGTCGCCAGCCGGAACGTGTCTTGATCGAAGGCCGCCTTGCGCAGGAACAATTCGAGAAACTCGGGTCCCTCGAACCACCAATGCCCAAAGAGTTCCGCGTCAAATGGACTCACCACCACCGGCTCCACCGGCAACTGCTGCGCCAACTCTCGAATCTGCGCCACCCGGCTCTCGACGAAATGCCCCGCGTGCGAATCCGCCGCCGCCTCCGCCCAGCCACGGTTGTAGAGTTCCTTCTCCGGCCCTCCGGTGATGCGGTGATATTTGATCCCAGTGAACCGCCGATGGTCCGTCTTCAAAAAGCGCGCCAAGTATTCCTCCGGCAGGTCCTGCCCGATGTCTCGGTAAAATTCCCGATACGCCGGATCGCCCGGATACCCCTCCCGCGCGCTCCAGACCTGTCGGCTCGAGTCCCGATCCCGCCCAAAGACCGCCGGTCCCTCCGGCAAAAAATACGGCGAGTAGATCGCGAACCGCGGCTTCGGCTGCCCAAACATCAACCCGTGCGCATCCACCACAAACCACCGAATCCCCGCCTCCCGCAAGAGATCGCCCACCCCCTGCACGTACGCGCACTCCGGCAGCCAGATCCCGCGCGGATCCCTCCCGAAACATTCTCGGTAAGAATCTCGCCCCACGAGGATCTGCGCCCGCATCGCCTCCGGGAATTGCTCCATCAGCGGGAGGAATCCGTGCGTCGCTGCGCACGTAATGATCTCGATCATCCCCTCCTCCTGGAGCTCGGCAAACGCCCCCACGATGTCCCGCCCCAGGTCCTTCACGTAAAACTCCAGCCCCTCCTCGAAACGACGCAGATAAAATCGAGCTAATTCGTTGACCGCCGCGTCTTCCTCGGAACTCCCCCCCGTGCGCTCGATCTCCGCCCGCGCCATCTCGATGCCCCGCGCAAGGTAACGTTCCGCCCGCGACTGCAACAGCGGATCGCGCAGCATCTCGCACAAGGTCGGCGTCACGGTGAAGGCCAACCTCGCCCCCACCCCCTCCGACTTCAGCCGCCGCAGCATCTGCAGCAACGGCAGATACGTCTCCGCGATCGCCTCGTAGAGCCAGTCCTCCTCCAGGAACTCCTCGTGCTCGGGATGCCGCACAAACGGCAGATGAGCGTGCAGAATGAGGGCGAGCGAACCAACGGGCATCAGGGAGAATCGGCCCAGACGCCGACCTCCCAACCATCGCCCGCCGCGCGCCCACAGGTCAAGGAACCGCGCTCGACCACGCCCCTCCGACCCGCCGCTACTCCCCTTCCGACACCTCGCGCGATCCGTCGTAACTCTCCGGTCGCTCGGGATTGGGCGGCATCGCGCGAACCCGCTTCGCGACCCGACGCCCACCCTCGCCATCGTAATCCCGCAGAAACCGTCCGAACTCCTTCCCCGCTGCATCGCCCGCCCGGTCGCTCACGACCCGCAGCGCCACCACCGGGACACCAAACGACCGGCACGCCACCAGCAATCCGTACAGATTCATGTCGATTGCCTCCGCCCCGGACATTTCGCGCAATTCATCCCGAAAGGCATCGCTCGCACTGAAGACCTCGCCACTCGCGACGCTTATTCGCGGCAGATCAAGCAGACCCAGCCAATCCGGCAGCGCCATCTCGAACGTCGCAGATTTCGCCAAAGCAAATCCCCCGGCGTTTTCCGTCCCGCGCTGATACCCCACCACCCTCTCGACTAGGAACCAACCGCCCACCCCGAGCTCCGAGTCCAGCGCCCCCACTGGCGCAACCGAAACGACCACATCGCACGGATACTTCGCCAAGACCGAGGCCACCGTCACCGCCGTCACGACTCCCCCCGCCCCCATCTCCGCCGCCACGACCCGATGCTCCCCCAGCTCCAGCACCTCGACCGCCGTGCCACCCGCTTTGGCAGCTCGCCCGACTCCCCCAGCCTCCTCGCGCAGAGCAGCGAGGTCCGCGTCCAGAGCGTAAAAGAATCCCACCGACTCAGCCCGCAGAACCAATGAAACGAAAACGAAAATCGAACAAACGACCAACCGACCAATCATTTTGCAGCGAACTACCACCCAACCACAGTCCCCCGCAACCAAAAAACGCCGACAGCCGAACGCAACGGCGGGGTCAACGGCGGGGTCAGTCCGCTCATTGCGTCAGGGTCAACGGCGGGGTCACAACGGCGGGGTCAAAACGGCGGGGTCAGTCCGCTCATTGCGTCAGGAACCCCACCAAATTGCGACTGCAATGTTCCATTTTCCTTCGCCCGGAGCACAGCTCCGAGATTGACCCGGCATCTGTTCGCAAACGCTCACCTTGCGTTCAACCTCGGACGCCTCTCATTCTCGCGCTTACCCTTCCTGCGACAGCGACCCTCCACCGGCAAGTTCCGAACGAGCGACCGTTGCAACCCGTCATCGGAATAGCTCGTCATGTCATCGGCCAGCGGTCCTCAAAGAAACGAAACCAAGAGCAGCCCCGCCACCCGCAATGACTGCTTCGTCTGGTAGGCCTTCAGCTCCGTGTTTCAGCGATTGGAGATCTGAT
Organism: uncultured Verrucomicrobiae bacterium; assembly: GCA_963803825.1. Classification (GTDB taxonomy): domain Bacteria; phylum Verrucomicrobiota; class Verrucomicrobiia; order Chthoniobacterales; family JAATET01; genus CAVVKW01. The sequence continues at coordinate 21,751 of CAWDOJ010000011.1, forward strand.
GATCCCCGCGTCGAGCGAACCCTCGCTGTCTACCCCAATCACCCGAAGAACGCCTTAACCTTGGTTTTACCGTCGTTATCGCTGGATCGCTCTCGAACCACGTAGACCAATTCGCGATGAACGGATGGATTTCAAGCAATTGAATCACGAGCGTCGTCCTGCCGATCACCGAACCACTCTTCTCGCCAATCAAACTGTCGGCCGTCAGTTTGATTGGCAGAGCGCCGGTGTGGTTGCTGGCTGCATTCGGACGCCGTCCTGTTCGATTTTGATTTCGCAGATCGGCCTTTACAGGCCCCTCGCCCCTCACCGACTCTCTCGCGCTCACATGGATAAGATCGGCATCGGACTCGCGGGCTTTGGCACCGTCGGCAGCGGGGTTTATAAAAACATCGCAGCCAATCGTGCCCTCATCGCCGAACGCACCGGCGCGGAGTTCGACGTTCGCCGCATCGTTGTCCGCGACCTCAAGAAGACCCGTGACGTCGCCGCGCCCGCCGAGCTTTTTACCACCGATCTTGATACTCTGCTGGACGATCCCGAGATCAAGATTGTCGTCGAGCTCATCGGCGGCACCGATGCGGCGCTCACCTTCGTCCGGCGGGCCATTGACTCGGGGAAAATTGTTGTGACCGGCAACAAGGCCCTACTCGCCGAGCACGGTCCGGAGCTTTTCCATCTCGCAAACGAAGCGCGCGTCCCGATTTTTTACGAAGCCGCCGTGGCTGGCGGCATTCCGATCATCAAGGCGGTGCGCGACTCGTTTGTGGGGAATAAGTTCACCGCTATCCACGGGATCCTTAACGGCACGAGTAATTACATCCTCACCGAGATGGCTGGAGGCACCCGGGATTTTGCTGACGTCTTGGCCGATGCGCAGCAGCTCGGTTACGCGGAAGCCGATCCGGCCGTCGACGTCAACGGTTGGGACGCGGCGCACAAGACCCTCATCCTCGCGGCACTAGCCTACGGCTTCTGGATCAAGCTGGAAGAAATCCGCGTCGAGGGCATCGAGGCCATTACCGCCGAGGACAACGTCTTTGCCGCCGAACTCGGCTACGCGATCAAGCTGCTCGCCACGATCAAGATCGACTCCAACGAAGCCGTCGAGGTCCGCGTCTGCCCCTCGCTGATCCCCGCGACCCACGTGCTCGCCAGCGTGAACGGCGTCTTCAACGCCGTCTGGCTCCAGGGCGACATCGCCGGGGAGGCGCTTTTCTCCGGGCGGGGTGCCGGCCAGGATCCCACGTCCAGCTCCGTCATTTCAGACCTCGCCGAAGCCGCACTGGCGCTCACCTCGCCGCGTGCCTCCTTCGGCTTCACCGCCCACGACCTCTACGGGAAGTGCAAGCCAGTCGACGACGCGGTGTCAAAATATTACCTCCGGCTCACCGTCGAAGACCGTCCCGGCGTGCTTGCGCAAATCGCCGGCGTCCTCGGCGAAGCGGGTATCGGCATCAGCTCCGTCATCCAGCCCGAGTCCGACAAACCCGGCCCGCTCACCCTCGTGCTCATGATCCACGACGCGGCCTACGGCCAAATGCGGACCGCCGTCGCCGCCATCGCCGACCTCCCGTGCGTTCGTTCAGAACCCGCCTTGCTCCAAGTCGACCAACTCGACGAATGAACCTGCACCCGCACGACCGCGGCGTCATCGCCCGTTACCACGACCACCTTCCCGTTAGCGACGCCACGCCCGTCATCTCGCTGAACGAAGGCACGACGCCCCTCATCCATTCCCCGCGGTTGAGCGAACTCACTCGCCGCCACGTCTACCTCAAATTCGAAGGCCTCAACCCAACGGGCTCCTTCAAGGATCGCGGCATGACGATGGCCGTCTCCAAGGCCTCCGAGGAGGGCGCGCACACCCTGGTCTGCGCATCCACCGGCAACACCTCCGCCGCCGCCGCCGCCTACGCTGCCCGCGCTGGACTCCGTTGCGTCGTGATTCTCCCAGCGGGCAAGATCTCGATGGGCAAACTCGCCCAGGCCTTTGTCTACGGCGCGCAGGTTGTCGCCATTCGCGGCAATTTTGACCGCGCCCTCGAACTTGTCGTCGAGCTCGCCGCAGACGGTTCCGTCTCCGTCGTCAACTCGATCAATCCCTACCGCATCGAAGGCCAGAAGACGGCGTCCTTCGAGATCATCGACGAACTCGGCGACGCTCCCGACCTCCACATCCTGCCGGTTGGCAACGCCGGCAACATTACCGCCTACTGGAAGGGTTACCGCGAATACCGCGACTTGGGTCGAAGCACGAAGCTCCCCCGGATGCTCGGCTTCCAAGCCGCCGGCTCCGCCCCGATCTTTCACAAAAAAGTCGTCGACTCCCCCGAGACCCAAGCCACCGCGATCCGCATCGGCAACCCGGCGAGCTGGCAAGGTGCGACCGACGCCATCACTCATTCCCACGGCGGCATCGACATCGTCACCGACGAAGAGATCCTCACCGCCCAATCCTGGCTGGCAAAGAACGAAGGCGTTTTCGTCGAACCCGCCAGCGCGGCCTCAGTCGCCGGCCTCATGAAGTGCGCCTGCGAGCGACGCTGCGCGACCTGCCCGCTTCCCCACACCAACGAAGGCGACACCATCGTCTGCACCGTGACCGGTCACGGCCTCAAGGACTCCGACACCGCCGTCAACTTCGGCGGCTACGCTCCGAAGGAAACCGACGCCGACCTCGACTCCGTCCGTCGCGCCCTCGACCGCTAGGCCGCCAGGCCCTGTCCAAACCTTCGACTTTCCGACCTTCGACCCCAATGCCCCTCCTCGTTCAAAAATACGGCGGCACCTCCGTCGGCGACCCCGAACGAATCCTCAAAGTCGCCCGCCGCATCCTCGAGACCCAGCGGGCGGGCAATTCCGTCGTGGCCGTCGTCTCGGCCATGTCCGGCGTGACAAATCAGCTCATCGACCTCGCCCGCGCCGTCTCCGCGAATCCCGCCGACCGCGAGATGGACGTCCTTCTTTCCACCGGCGAGCAGACCACCATCGCCCTCACCGCCATGGCCATCAACGCCCTCGGCGGTCGCGCCGTTTCCCTCACCGGCGCCCAGGCCGGCATCCTCACCGACCACTTCCACACCAAGGCGAAGATTTCCAACCTCTCCCCGCGCCAGATCCGCCGCCACCTCGACGAAGGCGAAATCGTCATCGTCGCCGGCTTCCAGGGTCAGACCCTCGAAGGCCAGATCACGACTCTCGGTCGCGGCGGGTCCGACCTCACGGCCATCGCCGTCGCCGGGGCGCTCAAGGCGGACAATTGCGAGATCTACACCGACGTCGACGGCATCTACACCTGCGACCCCCGCGTCGTGAAGAACGCTCGCAAGATCGACACCATCTACTACGACGAACTCCTCGAGATGGCCTCCAGCGGCAGCAAAGTGATGCAGAGCCGGTCGGTCGAATTCGCGAAAAAGTTCAAAGTCCCGTTTGAAGTGCGAAGCTCCTTCAACAACAATCGCGGCACCGTCGTGAAAGAAGAAATCCCCGGACTCGAGAACGTCGTCGTGCGCGGCGTCTCCCTCGAGCGCAATCAAGCCAAGGTCACCATCACCAACGTGCCCGACACGCCCGGCACCGCGTCGCGCATCTTCACCGCCCTCGCCGATGCGAACGTTGTGATTGACGTGATCGTGCAGAACATCTCGCTCAGCGGCGCCACCGACATCTCCTTCACGCTCAACCAGGACGAGCTGACCAAGATCTCCCCGACGCTCGACGCCGTCCTCGCCGAGATCAAAGCCGGCCCGATGTTCCAACAGGGCGAGATCGCCAAATTAAGCATCGTCGGCATCGGGATGCGCAGTCACAGCGGCGTCGCGGCGACCCTCTTCGAGTGCCTCGGCAAAGGTGGCATCAACATCCAGATGATCTCCACCAGCGAGATCAAGACGGCTGTCATTATCGAAGAAGCCGACATCGAGAAAGCCGCCAACTTGGCGCACGAGGCTTTCGGGTTGGCGGAGGCATAGATTTTCTCGCGCGGAGACGCAGAGACGCAGAGAGAATGCGTTTCGAGTGGGAAGTTCTCTGCGCCTCTGCGCCTCCGCGCGAGAATCATCACCTCCGCCTTGCACCCCTCGCGTCCCCTCTGCGATATTGCCTTCATGTCCGACGCATTCAGCACGCTCCGAGAGTTCGAAATCTCCCCCGGCAAGACCGGCACCTTTCACTCACTCCCGGCCCTCGAAGAGCAAGGCATCGGCCCCGTTTCCAAGCTCCCGATCAGCATCCGGATCGTCCTCGAATCCGTCCTCCGCAACTGTGATGGCAAGAAAGTCACCACCGAAGACGTTCGCACCCTCGCCAACTGGAAAGCCAAGGCACCGGCCCAGGAAGAAATCCCCTTCGTCGTCGCCCGCATCGTCCTCCAAGACTTCACTGGCGTGCCCCTCCTCGTCGACCTCGCGGCCATGCGCAGCGCCGTTGAGAAAATGGGCAAAGAACCCGGCATCATCGAACCCCTTGTCCCGGTCGACCTCGTCGTCGATCACTCGGTGCAAGTCGATTTCTTCGGCACCGCCGACGCACTCGCGAAGAACCTCGACATGGAATTCACGCGCAACCGCGAGCGCTACGAATTTCTCAAATGGGGCCAGCAAGCGTTCCAGACCTTCGGCGTGGTCCCCCCCGGCATCGGCATCGTTCACCAAGTCAATCTCGAGTACCTCGCGAAGGGCGTCCTCTCCTCTCAGCTCTCGACCCCCAACGCTCGACTCTACTACCCCGACACCCTCGTCGGCACCGACAGTCACACGACCATGATCAACGGCATCGGCGTCGTCGGCTGGGGCGTCGGCGGCATCGAGGCCGAAGCCGGCATGCTCGGGCAACCCGTTTATTTCCTCACCCCCGAAGTTGTCGGCGTGAATCTCACCGGTCGCCTCGGCGAAGGCGTCACCGCCACCGATCTCGCGCTTCACGTCACGGAGCTGCTTCGGAAGACGAAAGTCGTCGGGAAATTCGTCGAGTTCTACGGCGAAGGCGCTGCCACCCTCCCGCTTCCCGACCGAGCCACCATCGCCAACATGGCCCCGGAATACGGGGCCACCATGGGCTTCTTCCCGGTCGATGAGGAATCTGTCAGTTACCTCGGTGCCACGGGCCGCACCGAAGACCAGTGCGCCGCCTTCGAAGCCTACTTCAAGGCCCAAGGCCTCTTCGGGATGCCGCGAAAGGGCGACATCGAATATTCCGTCGACGTCGATCTCAACCTGGCTGACGTCCAGCCCTCCGTCGCTGGACCCAAGCGCCCGCAGGACCGCATCGACCTCCCCGCCCTCGGCGGCAGATTCAAGGATTTGCTCGCCCAGTCTCTCCCCGACGGCGGCTACGGACTGCCAAATGCTGACACCACGGCCCGCTTCAAAGTCGATTTCGGCACCGGCGACGGCGTCCCGGACACGCTCCCGGAGCTGACCCCCGGCGTCGCCCGCGACGTCGAGGAGATGGTCACCAATCGCCCGACCCCCGACGACGTTCCCGCTTCGACGGTCAGCCGTCCGGACACGGAAATCGGCAATGGTTCCGTCCTCATCGCTGCCATCACGAGCTGCACGAACACGTCGAACCCATCCGTCATGCTCGGCGCGGGCCTCCTCGCCAAGCGTGCCGTCGAACGTGGCCTCACCGTCGACCCGGCGGTGAAGACCTCGCTTGCCCCCGGCTCCCGCGTCGTCCAGGACTACCTGCAAAAAGCCGACCTCCAGCAATACTTGGACAAGCTCGGCTTCCAAATCGTCGGCTACGGCTGCACGACTTGCATCGGCAACTCCGGACCCCTCGATCCCGCCATTGAGGATGCGATCCTCGAGAACGATCTCATCACCGCGTCCGTTCTCTCGGGCAACCGCAACTTCGAGGCCAGGATCCACCAGAACATCAAGGCCAACTTTCTCATGTCGCCCCCGCTCGTCGTCGCCTTCGCTCTGGCCGGCCGCGTCGACATTGACCTCACCACCGATCCGATTGCCAAGGACAAGGACGGTGCCGACGTCTACCTGCGCGACCTCTGGCCGAGCCTTCAGGAGATCAAGGACGAGATGCTCGCAGCCCTCAAGCCCGAGGTATTCCGCAAGCTCTACACCGACTTCGCGGAGCAAAATCCAAAGTGGAACGAGATCCCGTCCACCCCGGGCGAAGTCTACGCTTGGGACGCTGCGAGCACCTACATCCAGGAGCCTCCGTTTTTCCAGGACTTCTCGATGACCCCCGGCAGCATCGCCGAGATCGCCGGAGCCGCCCACTCGGCATCTTCGGCGACTCCGTCACCACGGACCACATCTCCCCCGCCGGAGCCATCAAGCCCAGCTCACCCGCTGGTCGCTACTTGCAGGAGAAAGGCATCGGTGAGACGGATTTCAACAGCTACGGCTCCCGCCGCGGTAACGACCGCGTGATGACCCGAGGGACCTTCGCCAACGTGCGGATCAAGAACCTCATGGTCCCCGGCACCGAGGGCGGCGTCACCAAGCTCATGCCGGAAGGTAAGGAAATGGCCATCTTCGACGCCTCCATGCATTACCAGCAGGCCGGCACGCCGTTGGTCATCATCGCTGGCCAAGAATACGGCACTGGCTCCTCTCGCGACTGGGCAGCAAAGGGCACGCAACTGCTCGGCGTCAAAGCCGTCGTCGCTCGGAGCTACGAGCGCATCCACCGATCAAATCTCGTCGGTATGGGCGTGCTCCCGCTGCAATTTGCCGAAGGCACCAGCGCCGAGACGCTCAAGCTCGATGGCAGCGAGACCTTCGACGTTCTTGGTCTCACCGAAGACATCAAGCCTCGGCAGGACCTCACCCTCCGCATCACGCGCGCCAGTGGCGAGAGCGAGGAAATCCTCGTCAAGCTCCGCATCGACACCGACATCGAGGTCGATTACTACCGCCACGGCGGCATTCTGCCATTTGTCCTCCGCGAGCTGGTCGCATAAAGGACCATCCGACCGCAAGCTGCGGATAGGTGCTATCGGCTAGTTCGAGCTGACCAGGTCTTCGTAGAGGCGAAGGTAATCCCCCACCATCCGCCCGACTGACCATCGCTCCCGCGCCACTCGGCGCACCTCCGCGCGATCCAATCCGCCGACATTCTCGACCGCTCGCAAGGCCCCGTCGACCGTTTCCACCAGAGACCCGGTCACTCCATCCGTAATCAGCTCCGGCATCGACCCACGACGATTCGCGATCACCGGCGTCCCACACGCCATGGCCTCGACGACGCTCAAGCCGAATGGCTCGTCGAAGTTGATCAGATGCAGCAGCACCGCCGCCCGGCCGAGCACCTCCGAGCGGCGATCCGCCCCGATCTCTCCGAGGAAAGTCACCTGATCGCCATCCACCGCCGGCTCGACGCATTCCCGAAAATACCCCTCGTCCTGGATCAGCCCCGCCATCACCAACCTCCGCCCCGCCCGCCGCGCGACCGCGATGGCTTCCGCCGCTCCTTTGTCCGGATGGATCCGCCCGTAGAATAGCAGATAGTCGTCCGGCACCTCTACGAACGGAAATTCGTTCACGTCGACGCCGTGATGAATCGTCGCCGCGTAACTGAGCCGCGCGTCGCGATCCGAGTCGCTGATCGCGACGTAGTGCCCCCCGGCGTTGTATTTCTCGTAAACCGGCAGAATGCGCTCCGACGAGAAACCGTGGATGGTCGTCACCAACGGCGTGTTGACCAGCCGACTGTAACTCAGCGGCAAAAAATCGAACTGGTTGTGAATCACGTCGAATTCCGCCGCCCGCTCGAAGCAGTTCGCGACGTGCAGACATTCCCACACCTTCGCGTCGACGCTCGGATCTTCCGAATACCCACGCGGACACACCGACACTAGGCGCCCGCCCGTCGCCGAATCCCCGGTTGCGAAGAGGGTGACGTCGACCCCGGCCGCGACCAGGCCCTCGGTGAGCAGGGATGTCACCAGTTCCCACGGACCATATCGACGTGGCGGTGTTCGCCACGAGATGGGTGCCAACATCCCGACCCGCAGGGGGCGGTTCACGCCAGGCGCTCCAATAGCTCCCGGAGATCCACCGTCGCAAAGCCCGTCGCGTAGTCGCTCATCGCGTACGGCAAGATGAGTCGCCCGGCGTGAATCAGGGCACCGCACGTGTAGACCACGTTCGGCACGTAGCCCTCACGCTCGTTTTCATCCGGTGTCAGCAACGGTGCCACCATCCGTCCGATCACGCGCCGAGGATCTTCGAGATCGAGCAGGATCGCCCCGATGCTGTATTTCCGCATCGGCCCGACCCCGTGCGTGAGGACCAGCCAACCGGCGTCCGTCTCGATCGGCGAACCGCAATTTCCCATCTGCACCAGCTCCCACGCTTGTTTCGGCTGAAACAACGGCTCGGCCTCGTTCCAAAAATGCGGATTGTCCGAAAACATGAGAAACACGTTCTCGTTGTCCTGTCGCGACAGCATCACGTAGCGCCCGTCGATCATGCGGGGGAAGAGCGCCATCCCCTTGTTCTGCGCCGCCGGCCCGTTGAGGGTTCGGATTCTGAAATGCAGGAAGTCCCGGGTCTCGATTAACTGGGGCAAGATCGTCCGCCCGTCGTAGGCCGTGTAGGTCGCGTAGTAGACGACCAGCCCGTCCGGCTGCCGAAACGCCACGAAGCGCGCGTCTTCGATGCCGTTTCGCTCGCTCGGCGACGAGGGGAAAATGATCCGTTCCTCGACCCGTTGACCCTCGGAAAATTGCGTTTCGTAGTTCGACTCCGCGAGGAGCAGCATCCCATTACGCACCCGGTCTCGCATCCCGCCGTCGGGCCAATCCGTCGCGTCCAAGCCGCGACGCAGCTCGCCCAAGGTGAATTGTTCCCCCAATCGCTCCAGCACCGTCGCCGTATAATCGGTCTGCAATCCTAGCTCCTCCAATTTCCGGGAGAACATCCCGGACTCGTAGGCCGCGTTTTCCACCCGCACTGGCTCGGTCACCATCGATCCCGCCTCTTCGACCGTCACCCCGCCCGCTGCGTCCACGAGGCCCTCGCGGAATTCAATCGACGAGATGTGCCCCTCACCCGTCGCTCGCAGGCTCATGATAAATCGTAGCCCGCCCTTGGCCACGCCCGTCTGATCTGGCGCCGGGACGATCGATGGGTTGAAGAGCGCCGCCGACTCGAGCGCGTATTCGCTCGTGAAGTAAGCACCCGCCAGCAAGCGACGGTCCTGCGACCAATCCTGCCAACCTTGGAAATGCCGCGTTGCCCGTTCGAAATGCCGTCGCAGCACCTTCTGCATGTCCTCGTGCCGCTCCGCGAACTCGGCGAGCACCGTCTGCAGAGTCCGCCCGACTTCGTCCTCACCGAGCGTCAAGATCCGCTCGACCAGATGCCGCACCCTCTCCGCGTCCTCCACCAAAAATGGCCGCACCAGCACCCGCCGACTTTGCGGCTCCAGCACCGTCCCCGTCCGTTTCACCTCGAGAGTCTTGGATGCCTGCTTCATTGCCCGCGCGTTATTTCAGGCTTCCAGTTCATCCGAAAGCGAAATCCCCACCGAAGCCATCCGCATCTCTGCCAGCGACAGATGAAACGCCAGCGTAGACTCCGCGCCCTGGTTCCCGTTCACCCGGTCGGCGTGCAGGCCATCTCGGCATCCACCGGTCGACGAATCGTAGAGCGATAAGCCGAGATCGTTCTGTCCGAGGAACCACTCGAATGCCCGGCGCGCCTCTCGCCACCAACGTCTGTCCCGCGTCACGCGATAGGCTTCCAAGCAGGCCGAGATCATCGACTGAGACTCCAGCGGTTGCTGGTCGAATTGCGCCCGCTTCCCCCCCCGCAGAAAGAATCCCTCGGACCCAATCGGGGAAAAATACCCCGCAGCCGAGGTCTGGTTCTCCGCCAGCCAGCCCAGAGAATCCAAGCCGATCTCCAATGCGCGTTTGTCCGGCGTCCAGCGTCCGCTGAGAATCAGAGCGTGCGACAGCACCGCGTTATCGTAGGCCAGACCTTCCTCGAACCATCGCCACTCATCCCCCGCGACGCGCTCGAACACATCGACCAGCTTCGCCGTCAGCACATCCCGCACCCCGTACGCCGTCTGGTCCGTGGTCGATTTGCGCAGATACTCGTGGATCGCCAGCAGGGTGAACGCCCACGCTCGCGGCGAAGTGAACTCCGCCGCGCCCGGTAACGCGCGATCAAACAACTCCTTCGCCAACGCGCGAAATCCGTCGTTCTCCCCGCGCCGCCCCAGCGCAGTCCCCAGTGCCCACAGTGCCCGGGCATCCGCCACGTCGGATGCGCCCGGCTCGTCCAACCACTGCCGGTCATACGAGTAGAAGTTTCGAAACTTCGCCGTTTCCCAATCGAAGGCCTCCCACAAAAAGGCCAGATACCGCGCCGCCCGGGTTTGGATCTTCGCCACCTCGGCACCGCTCATTTCCTGCAGCCAATAGGATAGGATGAGCGCCCGAGCGTTATCGTCCGTCGTGTGCCCTTCGCGGTAGCGCGGCACCGTGTAGATCGCGTGTTGCAGGATCCCCGTGTCGTCGGTGAGCGTCGCAACGTGCGAGAGATTCAGCGGCGGCAGTTGGTAGGGCCTGCCTTCCGCCGCGATGGCGACCGCCGGCCCGACCGCTTCCGCGCACGCCGCACCAAATGCCGCCACGTAGCGTTCCGCCGCTCGCGGCCAGATCATCTCTCGGCCCAGTCGATGCGCCTCCTCGCGCGTCCGGCGCAGTGTTTCAGCGTCCCCCAGATAGTTCTTAGCAGCCTCGGCGATCGCCCCCGCGTCGCCGAATGGGACCAGCATTCCCCGTCCGTTCGCCAACAACTCGCGCGCGTGCCAATACGGCGTCGACACCACCGCTTTCCCGGCACCGAATGCGTAAGCCAATGTCCCCGAGGTGATCTGCTCTTCGTTCAGATACGGCGTCACGTAAAGGTCCGTTGCCGCGATGAATTCCAGCAACTGCTCGTGCGAAACGAATTGGTCGTAGAACGTCACGTGATCCGCCACCCCCCGCGCCTCTGCTCGCCGCTGCAGCGACAACCGATAGGCCTCGCCGTCGCGCTTGCGTAGATTCGGATGCGTGGCGCCCAGCACCACGTAAGTCACGTTCGGCTCTGCCTCGATGATCTCAGGCAGCGCGTCGATCACGTGTTCGATCCCCTTCCCCGGCGACAACAACCCAAACGTCAGCAGCACCGTCCGCCCGTCTAATCCGAATTGCTTCTTCGATAAATCCGGATCGCTCAGCGCGACGTCGGGGATCCCGTGCGCGACGAGAACGATCTTCTCCGCCGCCACTCCGTAGACCTCCAGCAGCAGATCGCGCCCCATCTCCGTCATCACCACCAACCGCGCCGACAGCTCAACGAGCTGCTCCATCACCTCGCGCTGCTCCCGGTTCGGCGTCCGCAGCACCGTGTGAAGCGTCGTCACCACCGGCATCCGCAGTCCGCGCAACAAGGTCAGCAGATGACTGCCCGCCTTCCCGCCGTAGATGCCGAACTCATGCTGCACGCACACCACGTCGACCTTGCTGATGTTGAGATACTCCGCCGCGTGCGCGTAATCCTGCAAATCGCGCTCGGCGATCTCGAACTTCACCCGCCCGGGATAGTCGTAGCCTTCCGCCCGGTCGTTGACGGCGACCACCAGGCAATCCAGCGAGTCAAACCGCTCCGAGATCGCTTCGCAGAGATCCGTCGTGAAGGTCGCCACGCCACATTGCCGGGGCAGATAGTCGCCCAAAAATGCGACTCGAGTGAGCGCTCCCGCCGATACAACACCCATATTGCCCGGGATCCTATCGGATCGCCCGCCGGAAGCCGCTATCTTTCACGGAGAATCGCGTCGGTGCCGCGATCGACCCTTCGCCCCGGCCGCAGCGCCACCACTTGGGGTCGCCGCCCGACTCCGCGCAGGCTCTCCTACCGCTCGACGACCGCTGCGCGGTACTGAATGTAGGCCGTCCGGGCCGCGATGTAGCGGTCGAGCGCATTCTCGGTCGCAGCGTCCAGGGTCGCCAGCGAGCCCGGGAGCGCTTGCAGCGTATTCGTCGCGGGGAACGCAATCGTCCAATTTGGTGGGCAGAAAAATTCGAAGCCGCAGTAGATGAAGTTCACCCAATTGACTGGATTGAGCGCGTAGTCCCCCGCGTAGCCCACGGTGTCCCGCACGCTGCTCGGTCCGAGAATCGGAAGCACGAGATACGGACCGTGACCGATGCCCCATTTGCCAAACGTCTGGCCCGTGTCCGCCGCCGGGAGATCCGCTAGGGCGGGGAAGCGCTCAGCCGCGCGCATGAATCCCGCGACTCCGAGGGTGCTGTTCACGAGAAACTTCCCGGTCTCTTTCCCCGCACGACCGAACTGACCTTGCAGCGTGTGATTCACCAAGCGGACCGGGAACTTCACGTTCTCGAACGCATTCGTAAGGCCCGTCCGGGCAAACTCTGGCACGGCGTATTCATAACCCGTTGCCACCGGACGAAGCAGCACCGTGTAGATCCCATCGTTCAGCATGAACGTCGCCCGATTCAGCGGCTCGAGCGGGTCGGACACGACGGCGGCAGCGTATTCGTCGAGATCGTCGTCAGCAACCAGATCGTCGATCTCGTCCGCGTTCGACGCTACGGTGCGCTCATCCCGCAGATCGCCAAGTTCCCATTCCTCGCCGGCGACACCGGTCGGAGTGGTGTCCGCAGCCTCCGGCGAGGTCGACGAGCAGGCGGTCAACAGCGCGAGCGAGCTCAACGCGAAAAAGGACGAGAGATGGGTGGGTCGGATGTTCATCAGGGTTTGGCTACGGATTGCTGAAGGGCGTCGATGACCGCCGCAGCGCCACCTTTTTTAAATTGAGCGTCAAGCTGGGTGCGGTAGTTCGCGACGAGGCTCACGCCCTCAATCACGACGTCGGTGATCATCCAATCGCGCTCCTTTTCAAGCCGGTAGGTCACGCCGTATTTGCTACCGCGATAGGTTAACTTGGTCGGCACCTCGACCCGACCAGCGGCGGGCTCCTGCGCTGCCCCGAAGCTGATGTCGGGCTGCTCGCCGGGGGTGAGCTTGGCGCTGTAGGTCCGGATGATCAGCGTCGTGAACAGATCGGTCGCCCGGTCGCGCTGACCTTTCGAGAATTGCCGCCAGCCAGGACCGACGGCCCGACGGGTCATGGCGTCGAAGCTGATGTATCGCGTCAGGACCGGGCGCAGCGTCTTCTCCAATCCCTTGGCGGTCGACGCCTTCTTGGCGACGCCAAGGGCGGCGTTCACCGCCGAGTTGAGGCGTTTGTCAGCGTCGGCGGTCGCCGCTAGGACCGAGGCGGCCTGGGCGAGGACAAGGGTGATTGCGAGGAAGAGAGCGCGTGTTTTCATGGAGTCGTGAGGGAATCGTCCGCCGGACCGCTTTCGGACTCCACGCTTCCGAAAGCCATTTTGCTGATGAGACCTTCGAGGTCGACGGAGGATTCCGTCATCGTGATGCGGTTGCCTGGTTCCAAGTAGGACTCGTCGGCGCCCGGAGCCAGCGCGACGTACTTGTCGCCGATGAGTCCGGTCGTCTTGATCGATGCCATCGTGTCCGTCGGGAGCTGGAGAGCCGTGCGGACGCGCATCGTGGCGATGGCGCTGAAATCCGCCGGATCGATCTCGACGCCCTCGACGCGCCCCACCGATACCCCGGCCATGAGGACGCTGCTGCCCTTGTTCAGACCGCCGGCGTTCGCGAAGCGGGCTTCGAGCTCATAAGTGCCTCCGCCCATGAGCGATCCCGAACCGGTTTTGATCGCCAGATACGCGAGCGCGACGATCCCGAGGAGGACGAAGGAGCCCACGAGAAGTTCGAGTCGAGTTTGTTTCATAGTGCTACGGGCGAAGTGTCATCTCCCCGGCGGATGGAAGCAAGGGTGTTGCCGAGAGCGGTCGCACTATCGCGAAAATCGCAGACCGTCGCATGCGTCGAGGCGTTAAATTCCGCCGACGTCCCCTCGAAGCACATCCGCCCGCCATTGAGCAAAGCCACCCGGTCACTCGCGATGAGCGCCTCGGCCAGATCGTGCGTCACGACCAGCGCGGTAAAGCTAAACTGCCGTTGATACTTCGCGATCATCGCAAAAACGGCGTTTCGCCGCAGCGGATCGAGTCCAGCCGTCGGTTCGTCGAAAAAGACTAGCTCCGGCCTCGTGACGATGGCCCGTGCGAGTGCCAGACGCTTCTGCATACCGCCAGAGATCTGCCCGGGGTAGTGGTCGGCGTGCTCATCGAGTTCCAGCTGCTGCAGCGCTTCGAGACTACGCGTGCGGATCTCCTCCCTCGGCACGTTGCTCGTCTGCTCGAGCGGGAGGGCCACGTTTTCCATCGCCGTGAGCGAATCGAAGAGCGCGTTGCTCTGAAACAGAAAGCTGCACCGGCGGCGAAAATTTTGACGCGTCACGGCGTTTCCGATGCCGAGCTGCCGTCCGTCGAACCAGATCTCGCCCCCATCCGGGCGCTCGATGCCCGCGAGGCATTTCAGGAAGACCGATTTTCCCGCTCCGCTCGGCCCGATCACACTGAAAAGACTGCCCCGCTGCACCGCCAGACTGACCCCGCGCAGCACTTCGCGGCCCCCGAAGCTCTTGCGCAACGTATCGATCCGCAGCAGCGGCTCGCCGATTTCGAGCGCCGAATCCATCAGACCAGGAACGAAGTGATGGCGTAATCCGCCGCCAATACGAGGATACTCGAGTGCACCACCGCCCGCGTCGACGAAGCACTCACCGCCCGTGCGCCCGTCGCCGACCGGCACCGGTGGGCATTGAACCCGTGAAACGCACACACGCTGATCGTCAAGATCCCGAACGACGCCGCCTTGATAAAACACGCCCGCACGTCCGCTGCCCCGACCGCCCGCTCGACCGACGACCAATAGACCCCCGGCTCGACGCCTAGGAGAAGCGACCCCGACAAACTCCCGCCCCACAGCCCCACGCCAACGAAGAGCGCTGTCTGCAGCGGAAAGGTCACCAGCGACGCCAGCAATCGAGGCGCGACGAGGTACCCGTGGCTGCTCGCTCCCATCGTCTCTAGCGCGACGATTTGCTCAGTATTGCGCTGGATCCCCAGCTCCGCCGCCAGAGCCGATCCCGCCTGTCCGACCAGCATAAGCGCCGCCAGCACGGGAGCCATCTCCCGCACCAAGCTCAGCGAGACCAGCGCCCCCAACAACCCCTCCGACCCAAACCGATTTAGCACGTAATAGCCCTGCAGCCCCAGCACCAACCCCGTGAACGTCCCCACGATCAAAATAACCGGCAGGCACAGCGTCCCCTGCTCGTAGATCGCCCGCGCCACCCTCCGTCCGAGCCGGCGCGACCCCACCGCCGCTCGAAACGACCTCCACGTAAAAAGAGCGTAATCGCCCAATTCGGCAACGACGCCGAGAGCCTGCCGACCGAGAAAACGCAACACGCGTGGAATAAGCGGGAGAATCTGGATTTCCACAAGCCCGATCCCAAAAAACCCCCGCACGCTTCCACCCATCCCGCCACTTCGGTAAAAAATCACCCCCGCGACCGCGCCGCTTGCGCCATCCGGAACCCGACGACCTGCGCCACGACAACGGCGATGTAAAACTGCCCAAACGTCGCCTCCAACCAGGCAAACGTCGCCGCCACGTGATTCACCGGCGTGACGTCGCCGTAGCCCATCGTCGTGAGCGTCACGAAGCTGAAGTAATTGAACAACGCCTGCCGCGCGTGCCGACTCTCGAGATCGACGGCCATGTCGGTATTGATCGCAAACGACCCCGGCGACCACAGCTCGATGCCTTGATACAGACTCGACCACGCCAGCCCAAGGAGCAGGTAACTGCACAGCGCCCCGATCACGTCGTCCGCCCGCACCGCCCGCCGCTCGACGATGTCGTGCAGGATCACGCCCGCCGCGTAGCCGTAAAAAACGAGCGTGCTGAAGTGAAAGATCAGTTCCCCCGGCAGATCCGCACCAGCCGCAAAATATCCCGCCAACCCCGCGAGCACCACCGGGACCAGCAGCGCCAAGCCGATCCAGCGCTCCCGTCGCGAATCGAAGACGAAGAGCAACACTGCCAGCGCAACGAGCGAAGCCAACGCATCGTAAGCCGCCCAACCCGCCCGCACCTCGTGCGCCAGCGGCTGCACGAGCATCACCCCCACCAGCGTGATCAACAAAGCCACGTGCCGCCTCGGCCAGTGATAGATCCGACGGAGAATGCTCATGTGAAATACAAATGAGGTTTTTACCGGAAGGGGGGAAGAAGATGAAGGTCCCGGTGCACTTCAATCGTCCCCCCGATCCATTGATTAGAGAACTCGCTCAATTCCATTCCGCCTCCCGATCAGGAAAAAGAGAAACCCGCATCGCTTCCACTTCTTCCCCCCTGCCGGTAAAAAAAATCACCTCACCCGCACCCCCACGTCCCCATCCGCAAACCGCGTCACCAGCTCATCCCCTGCCGCCACCTCCGCCGCCCGCCGCACCAGCTTTCCGTCCGCCCCGACCGTCATCGTAAACCCCCGCTCCAAAGTCGCCCGCGGACTCAGCACCGCCAACAACCCAAGCGCCGACTCCACCCGCCGCCGCTCATCCGCTACGCGCCGCGCCGCCAGCTCCCGCAGCCGCTTCTCGATCTCGAACAACCTCCCCCGCGCCACCGCCAACGCCGCATCCGGACGACGCGCCCGCAGCACTTCCCCCGCGTGCCGCACCCGCTCCCGACGCTCCCGCACCGCCGCTTTCAGCGCCTCAAGGAGATCCTCCGCCAACCCATCAACGACCTGACACCGCTCCCGCAGCACCCGCTCCGGCACCCGAGCCAACCCCGTTCCAACGAGTCCCTCCAGTCGCGTCCGCGCAAAGCGCACCGCCGCGCCCAGCTCCCGCCGCAGGCGCACACCAGCCGCCTCCACGACCCGCCGTAGCTCCGCCCCGTCCGGCACGATCAACTCCGCCGCCGCGCTCGGCGTCGGTGCCCGCAGATCCGCCGCGAAATCCGCAATGGTGAAATCGATCTCGTGCCCCACCGCGTTGACCACCGGCACCGCCGACTCCGCGATCGCCCGTGCCACCACCTCTTCGTTGAACTCCCACAGATCTTCCAGGCTCCCGCCCCCCCGCGTCACGACGACCAGATCGACCGCCGGCAACAGCCCCTCAACCGAAAAATCCCGCACCGCCGCCGCGATCTCCGCCGCCGCCCCCTTCCCTTGCACCCGCACCGGATGCACCAGCACCCCGACCCCCGGCATCCGCCGCGTGAGCACATTCAGAAAATCCCGCACCGCCGCTCCCGTCGGCGACGTCACCAACCCAATCCGCCGGGGGAACCGCGGCAACTCGCGCTTGCGGTCCACGTCGAACAAGCCCTCAGCCGCCAAGCGCGCCTTCAGCGCTTCGAACTGTGCCTGCAACGCCCCGACCCCCGCCTCCCGAACTTGTCGCACCACGAGCTGATACTGCCCCCGCGCCTCGTAAACCGTCAGATCACCGAAGACCTGCACCTCCACCCCGTCCGCCAACTGCGCCGGACCCGCCCGCCGCGCCGACCCGGCGAACAGCACGCACGACACCTGACTCCCCGCGTCCTTCAGCGTGAAATATTGGTGCCCAGATGCTTGCTTGCGGTGATTCGACACCTCCCCCTGCACCCAAACCTCCCCGATCTCGCCCTCAAGCACATCGCGCACCGCGCGCGTCAATTCCCCCACCGAGAAAACCCGAGGCTCCTCCACCGTCGTCGCGGCTGCCGCTTCGCCTTCCGGCTCGCTCAAGGAAAAATCAAGCTGCATCGCCATTCGTATCCTCCGAATCATCCTCGAAGGTCCGCCGCCACGCCTTGGAGATGTAGGGCCGCACGAAGCCGTAGACCAGATACGCGACGAACAAGATCGCCGGCATCCATTCGTAATTCAGCGCGCTAAAGACCAGCACCACGATCAAGATCAGAAACGCCGGGATCGACCGCTGTGTCCGCCAATTGATCGACTTGAAGCTCGGGTAACGCACTCCGCTAAACATCAGGATCGACAGAAAAATCATCAGCGGCGGCAGCACGAACTTCCAGTTCCCAATCTCCCGCTGCCCTTCCTCCATCCACAGCATAAACAGGGTGAGCGAAGCGATCACCCCCGCCGCCGCCGGGATCGGAAAGCCTCGAAACTCCTTGTTCGCCTGCTCGGAGTTCGCCGCCGCCACGCAGTTGAACCGCGCCAACCGCAGCGTCCCGCAGAGTAGGTAGAAGAAGGCGATCACCCACCCCGTCCGCGTGAACTCTCGGAGCACGATGTCAAAGACCAGCAACGCTGGGGCGACCCCGAAGCTCACGACGTCGGCCAGCGAGTCAAATTCCCGCCCAAACGGACTCTCGTTGCCCCCCAGCCGGGCCACCCGCCCATCCAGCAGATCGAACACGCAGGCCCCCAGAATGAACGCAATCGCCTCGTGATACTTCCCACTCGCGAGCGCCTCGCCATGGCTGAGCAGCGCTCCCTCGATGATCCGGAGCACCGCCGCGAAACCGCAGAAAAGATTCCCCGCCGTCATCAAGTTCGGCAGCAGGTAGATCTTCGGCTCGTTCGGGTCTCGCATCGGGTGAGAATACACAGCCGACCTCCCTTGGCGACGCCCAAGCGATCTCCCGGAAGGGGAAGACGACGCTTTTGGCACCGCAGTCGCCCTCGAAGGCGACACCGCCGCGATCAGCGTGCTCGGCAAGGAAAAGGTCCTCACTTCCGCCAAAGGCAAAGCGCGGCGGTGGAAGGTCGTCCTTCGCCTGCAACCCAAGCGCACCGTCCTGAAAGTCCGCGCCGTGAACGCCGACGGCGTCACCACCCGCCCGGAGAAAGTGCTCGTCTTGCGCCGCTGACCGAAGGAGACCTGGTCGCGCGAGCCTCCGGCTTGAGAGATCGGATCGACGCCGCGATCCTGCGACCAGCGCCAATCGTCGCCGCTCAACGCGCTTGCAAAGATTGAACGCAAGCAAAGTTCCTCGGTCTCCCTATGGATGCAACTACGGCGACATTCCATTCTTCCGACTCACTGCTACGGTCTCATTCTTGCCCTTTGCGCCGGCAGCTCCCTTTTCGCCCAGTCCATCACCCCGCTTGGCACGATCGGGTCGACCGGCACGGGAAACGGCGAATTTAAGGCCCCGCTCGCGATTGCCGCAAACCCGACCACCGGCGATACCTACGTAGCCGACGCCGACAATTTCCGCATCCAACGCTTCGACGGCGAGGGAAACTACGTTGGCCAGTGGGGAAGCGTCGGCGTAGGGGACAACCAGTTTCAAATCGTCGCGGGTATCGCAATCAACCACTCGACGGGCGACGTCTACGTCGTTGATCGCGACGGCAACGAGGTCAAGCAGTTCACCGCAACCGGCACGTTCATCCGAAAGTGGGGCGGGCAGGGAGACGGAATCGGGCAGTTCCAGCGGCCGGTCGGCATCGCTATCCAACAGGCAACGGGACTGGTCTACATCGCCGACAGCCAGAACGACCGCATCCAGCGCTTCGACGCGGAGGGCAACTACCGGGCGCAATGGGGCAGCTCCGGCACCGGGGACGGGGAATTTAACCAACCGGTTGGCATCTCCATCAACCAGACGACGGGCCAGCTTTTTGTCTCGGAAGAAAGTGGCAACCGGATTCAGCGATTCGGCGCGGGAGGTGTCTTCGAAGCTCAAATGGGGCCAGCCCGGACCCGCCCGAAGCGACATCAACGAACCAGCCGGCCTTCAAGTCGACTCCCAGGGCAACGTCTACGTAGCGGGCACCGGATTGCGCGTCATTCAAGGATTCAACGCCGAAGGTTCCTTCAACGTCGCGTTTAGCCTCCCGGCGGGCTACGGCAGTGAGCCGATCGATCTGGCCTTCACCAGCCCGGGCGTGCTCGCGGTGCTCGACAATGAGGCAAACAGCTTTAGCCGCTTCCGAATCGGCAATTCGTTGGACGCTGCTCCGACCCCCGCCGCAGACGTCACGCGTCCCACAATTCGCGTGAAGGGTCGTCGCAACGTCGACTCGCTCCGCAACCGGGTCGTCTTTCGCGGCACCGCTACCGACGCCAGCCTGATCGACCGAATCGAATATCGCGTCGCCGGGCAAAGGGGCGTCCAGACCGCGAGGGGGACCGACCGCTGGCGCGCGGTGGTCCGCCCCGACTCGGACCGCCGCCGGACCACCATCAAGGTCCGCGCCGTCGACCGCGCCGGCAACAAATCTCGCCCGCTGCGCCTGAAGGTCTTCCGGCGGTAATTCGGCGCCCGCCCGCGACTCTCTCGGCCGACCCGATCCCGTGCCGCTCTCCGCGGCATTGGATCGGGGAGCACCAGGTCTTGTCCCCGACGGACTCAATACTTTTCTCCGCCGAGTTGCAAAAAGGGGGTCGGCAGGTCCCCCGGGAAGCTGATAACCTCTCGCAACCGAACTCTTCGCAAATGAAATCTCCCCTCCGCCCAGTCATCACCGGATTCTCCGCTGTTTTGATCCTATTCGCTTCGGGCGCCAAGGCGCAGAACTTCACCACCTTCCAACCCGCCGATCTCGTGCTGCTCCAGCCCGACTTCACGACCGGGACGGGCGGCGGTGGCAGTGGCCCCCGCAAAGCCAGCCAACCGAGCGGCATCGCCATTGACCCCACGACCGGAAAACTCTTCGTCAGCGATAACCAGAACAATCGCATCCTGCGTTTCCGGGACGTGGCCTCCCTGAGGAACAACGCTGGAGCCGAAGCCGTCTTTGGACAAAGTAATTTCACCGACATTAGCTTCGGCACCACTCGGACCACCCTCGACGAGCCACGCGGCATCTTCGTCGACATCCTCGGACGACTTTGGGTTGCCGACAGCGGCAACAGCCGCGTGCTCATGTGGGAGTCGGCCTCGGCACGATCAACTGGTGCCTCCGCCGACAAAGTCGTGGGGCAGACCGATTTCACGACCGGCCTTGGAGGAGTGGGCCAGAGGAGCCTCAACACCCCGTTTGGCGTGTTCATCGACGCGGACGACCGGCTCTGGGTCGCCGATTCGTCGAACAACCGCGTTCTCCGCTTCAACACCCCCTCCGCCCCTGGCAATGGCCCTTTCGCCAACGGTGTTCTCGGCCAGACCAATTTCTCGGATTCGGCGAGTGCGAATGGGCCGTCCGGTCTTTCGTTTCCCGCGAATATCGTCGTTGATGCGGCGGGACGCCTTTACGTCGCCGATGTGGTAAATAACCGCATCCTGCGCTTCGACGACGCCGCGATTCGTCCCAACGGGTTCAATGCCGCCGACGCCGTCCTGGGCCAACCCAACTTTTTTGTCGTCACGGGCGGAACGACCGCCTCCACCTTCCAACAACCCCTCGGCCTCGCGCTCGCTCCCGACGGGGCCCTCTGGGTCGGCGACCTCCTGAACAGCCGCGCCCTCCGCTTCGGCAACCCCGCCGCCCTCCCGAATGGCTCCCCCGCGGACGCCATCCTCGGTCAGCCAGACTTCACCTCCAACCCGTTTGTGACCAGCAACCGAGGTGCGCTCTCCGCCAACGCCCTCACCTTCGACGCCGCCGGTCGGCTCTACGTCGCCGACGGTGGCAATAACCGCGTCGTGCGATTCACCGCGCCACCGGCACCCACCCAAGCTGTCGACACCACCGCCCCAACCCTCAAAGTCAAAGGCCGCCGCAGCGTCGATTCTCTCCGCAAGCGCGTCGTCTTCCGTGGCACCGCAGTCGACGCAGGCGGCATCGTTCGCGTGGAATTCAAAGTCTCCGGCCAGAAAGGCGTCCAAAAGGCGAAAGGCACGCGGGGCTGGAAAGCCATCGTCCGGCCCGACACCGACCGCCGTAAGACGGTCGTGAAAGTCCGCGCCATCGACTCCGCCGGTAACCGATCCCGCTTCTTGAAACTCAAGATCCTCCGGCGCTGATCCGGCAGTCCCTCGTCGATCTGGCGGCGACCTTCGCCGGAGACACGCGCGGGCTGCCCTCCCGGACCGTAAGATTGACTCTAGGTTTCCTGTCTTCGAACCCTTTCGACTCATCATGTTCTCAACCGTTCTCTTGATCCTTGGACTGCTCCTTCTCGCGGTCGCGGCGACGGAGATCTTCATGACGGTCCTCTCGCTTCGCGGGAGCGGATTTCTCACGGAGTTTCTCACTCGGCAAGTGTGGTCCTTCTTTCTGAGGATTCACCGGCGCTGGCCCTGCCACCGACTGCTGACTCTACTCGGACCCATGCTCATGGTCGGCGCCATCCTTTTGTGGTATCTCCTCGTCATCTCGGGTTGGGCACTTGTTTTCATCTCCCACCAGCCCTCGGTCATCAACAATACGACGATGGCTACGGCCGACCTCGTGGACAAAGTCTACTTCGTCGGGGCCACCATCTCGTCCGTTGGATACGGCGACTACGTCCCATCGCGTTTCCCCTGGACGCTACTGGCCAACATCTCCGCGCTGACCACTACCTTCTTCGTGACCACGGCGCTGTCTTACTTGATGCCGGTCATCGCCGCGGCGCTGGACCGCCGGCAGCTCGCCCAAAACATCTCGGCGCTCGGCACCAGCGCCAAGGATCTCGTCAAAAATTCGTGGACGGAGGGGAATAGCGACCTGATCAACAGCCACTGGAGCCAGATCTTTCCGGCGATCGATTCCCATGCGCTGAAGCACCTCGTTTATCCCGTCCTCCGGTTTTTCCACAGCGATTCCGCCGATGGCTCCAGCGCCCGGACGATCCTGCACCTGGCAGATGCCGTTTTCCTGATCGAGCAATGTGATGATCCCGAAACGCGCCCTCCGCCGGGGTTCTTCATCATCGCACGGTCCGCCTTCAAGAATTACGTCGAGCAGCGTCACTCCTACATCTCCTCGCCCGAGGAGCGGGATGGGTGCGCGGAGATCGACCACCTCACGCCGGCGACTCTTCGGGACCTCGATCTTCCCTCGGTCGGAGAGGATGCCTTCGCGGAAGCACTTGAAGAATACCTCCCGCTGCGCCAACGCCTCGTTCAGCTCTGCGTCGAAGACGGCTGGGGTTAGCCAACGCCATAGCGGCAGTCAATCTCGCCACCCGCTGCGGCTTTCCGGAAGTCGAAGCCCCTCAGGATTCGCGCGGTTCGAGCGTTCGCCCTAGTCGTCGATCGTGCCACCGTCGGATCCCGTCGACCCTGTCACCACCGCAAGCTCATCGAATCTCACGGGTCCTTTCACGACTCTTGCAACCCTGACCCTCCTCGGTTCCGCGGACCTCTCGGCACCGGCGACACATTCGTCACCGACGAACGCAACCAGCGCTCGCAGCGTTTTGTCTGCACCGGTTTTTTCCACGGCAAATGGTCCTACCATAAGGGCGGCAGTGACAAACCGGCGACCGACCGAGGCTGAACAATGGACGACGGTAGGAATGTCATTCAACGATCCAACCCGGTGAAGATTGCTTGCCTTGCAATGGGTAGCGCCAGACGCAATCCAAGACTCAAGCAGCCCGACCGATCCCTTGACATGAGCGACCGCACACTGCGGGGGGTCTCGCCGATTCACATCCAGTATCAAGTGTCGCTCAGATCATGCACCAACCCGGCGGCCAGTGCGGGATCGAGTCCAACGAGGGCGAGGGAGCGACATTCTGGAACCGCCCATTCTTGTGAGCGATGAATCGTCTCCACCTTCTTTTGGATCTGAGCCGGGGGTCGGAAGCACCTTTCACCTCACCTTTCAAAGCTGCCGTCCGATTCCACGCGGTCGACACCCCCGGCAGTTGATCTCTTCAAGCACGCGATCCGGAGGCGCGAGCTCGTCCCCGCACCCAGATCGAACCATCCCGTTTAGCGGTTAAAATCTCATCCCACCATTTCCCCTCGTCCCCGCCGCCCCCCGTGTGATTTCCTTCGCAGGATCGTGACACCGTATTTCATCACCACCGCCATCGACTACACCAACGGCGCGCCGCACATCGGGCACGCCTACGAAAAAGTCCTCGCCGACGCCCTCGCCCGCTATCAGCGCGGTCTGGGCAACGAAGTCTTTTTCCTCACCGGCGTCGACCAATACGGTCAAAAGGTCCAGCAATCGGCCGAAAAACTCGGGATCCCTCCATCCGAATTTGTCACTGA
Organism: uncultured Verrucomicrobiae bacterium; assembly: GCA_963803825.1. Taxonomy (GTDB): domain Bacteria; phylum Verrucomicrobiota; class Verrucomicrobiia; order Chthoniobacterales; family JAATET01; genus CAVVKW01. The sequence goes on from CAWDOJ010000011.1 coordinate 45,825, forward strand.
TCTCAGCGACCGAGCCCAGGCTCTCTGGCAGCAGCTCGAGATCAGCCACGACGCTTGGGCGGCGACGACCGACCCGCTGCACGTCCGCTGCGTCCAAAGCATCCTCCAAGACCTCTTTGAGGCAGGGCACATCTACAAGTCTACCCAGTCCGGCTTTTACAGCGTTCGCCAGGAGCAATTTGTCACCGAGAAAGAGCGTGGTCCCAACGGCGATTTCGGACCCGAGTGGGGCGAAGTCGTCGAGATCGACGAAGAGAACTACTACTTTCGGCTCGCCCAGCACAAAGACTGGCTGCTCGCCTTCCTCGACGCCCGCCCGACCCACGTCACCCCGTCCTTCCGCCTGACCGAGCTTCGCAACGCCGTCGAGAAGCTCACCGGCGACCTCTGCATCTCCCGTCCGAAGACCCGCCTCCAATGGGGCATCGAACTTCCCTTCGACCCCGACTTCGTGACCTACGTCTGGTTCGACGCCCTCATTAATTACATCTCCTTCGGCGGCTACAACACCGACGAGTTCACCCCGCCATCACTCCACGTCATCGGCAAGGACATCCTCGTGCCGGCCCACGGCGTCTACTGGCCGATCATGCTCCACGCCATCGGGTTCGCCGACGACGACATCCCGCCGCTGCTCGTCCACGGTTGGTGGAATCTCTCCGGGGCCAAGATCAGTAAGAGCCTCGGCAACGTGATCGATCCCGCCGAACTCATCGAAAAATACGGTGCCGACGCGGTTCGTTACTACCTACTTGCCGACATCGTCACCGGGCGCGACGCCGACTTCAATCCCACCCGCCTCGAAGAGCGCGTCAACGCCGACCTCGCCAACGGCATCGGCAACCTCCTCAACCGCACCCTCAACATGGCGAAAAAATACCGGACCGGCACCCTGCGATCCGATGCCACCGAAGGCCTCCGCCCAGCCGCCGAGACCGCCATCGCCGACTACCACGCCGCCTTCGAACGTCGGGATCCCCGCGCTGCGATCGAAGCCATCATCACCCTCGCAGACGCGGCCAACCAATACGTCGACCAGACCGCTCCGTGGAAGCTCGCCAAAGACGGAGCCAACGCCTCTGCCCTCGACAAAGTCCTCTATCACTTGGCAGAAACTTCGCGCATCCTTGCGATCCTCCTCACCCCCATCGTCCCGACCTCCGCCCAGAAGATCGCCTCCCAACTCGCGGTCGACCCCGCCGCCCTCACCCTTGCACACACCGATTGGGGCGGTCTCCCCGACCACCACACCCTTGGCACCCCAACTCCCGTCTTCCCAAAAATCGAGATCTTAAAAGGGTAGGGACGTCAGTCCCCCTGCCGCGCCCCACTTCTCCGTGCCAGACATCTCAGCGTCCCCCCCCCCTCAAGCGCCTTCGGTTCCGCCTCGAGCACGCCGCCCTTCGCGCTCGCCGCCGACCTCATTCCCCTCCTTCCCTACGAGGCCCTCGAACCTCTCGCCAATACCGTCGGCTCCATAGCCTACCATCTCGATGCCCGCGGTCGCTCCACCGCCCACGCCAATCTCGCCGTCGTCTTTCCCGAGCGCACGTCCGACGACCGCGCCCGCATCGCCAAGGCCAGCTACCAGAAGCTTCGCCCGTGCCATGCTCTGCCTGTTCTGGTCGCCCAACCTCAATGCCGCCAACATCGATCACTACGTCAGCATCGAGGGCCTGCGCGACCATCCCATCCACTTGGACAAAACGCGCGCCGGCCTCTACTACACCTTCCATTTTTGTAATTTCGAATGGTTCGGCCACGCCAGCGCCCACGCCGTGACCCCGGGTCTGATCGTCACCCAGCAGTTTAAGAATCCGCTCCTCGGCCCGATCTTCGATGCCCTTCGCTCAAATTGCGGACACACCGTCATCCCTCAGACCCGCGCCCTCGTCCGCCTGCTGAAGCACCTCAAGGCCGGTGGAAAAACCGGAGCCGTGACCGACCTCTCGCTCGACCCGAAGCACGGAGCGATCCCCATCAAATGCTTCGGCCTTTGGACTTCCGTCTCCCCCCTCCTTTCCCTCGTCGTCCAGCGGGCCCACGCGCTTCCAGTCCCTTGCGAAGTCCGTCCTACCGCCAATGGTCGTTTCACGATGATCTACCACCCTCCCATCGAACTCCCCGAAGACGCGACGCCGCAAGCGATCACCCAAGCCTGCTGGGACGCGATGGAACCCGCCATCCGGGCCCGCCCCGAGTGCTGGCTCTGGGCCTACAAGCAGTGGCGCTTCCGACCAGAAGACACCGAAGGCAAGGCCTACCCGACCTACAGCAACCCCGCCAAACGCTTCGACAAGCTCCTCGGCGAATTTAGCTGATGCAAACACGCTTCTGAACGGAAGGTCGCGAAGCGCGCAAAGAATACAGGGAGAAGGAAATTCGAATCCTGAATGAATTCAGAACTCTTTGATCCCTTTGCGGTCTTTGCGTTCTTCTGTTCAAACGCATTGTATTCTCCCCGTCAGCCGAGCGACTGAGCCGCTTCGACGACGCTCTCCGCCGTCATCCCCAGCTCCTTCATAACCGTCCCACCCGGAGCGCTCAGGCCGAAGCGGTCGATCGCGACAACCTTCCCGTCCAAGCCAACGAACCGGAACCACGGATCCGACACGCCCGCTTCGATGCTCACCCGTTTGCGGCAAGCCTTGGGGAGCACCTCTTCTTGGTAAGCCGCCGACTGACGCCGAAATCGCTCGAAGCACGGGATCGAAACAACGCGGGTGCCCGCGCCGAGAGTCTCCGCTGCGGCGAGCGCGTGCTGCACCTCGCTGCCCGCCGCCATCAAGATGGTCTCCAGCTCGCCGGTCTCTTTTTTAACGACGTAACCGCCCTTGAAGGCCCCCGCCCGGCGATCCGCGACGGACACCGCGTTCATCGTCGGCACGCTTTGTCGGGTGAGCACCAACATGGTCGGTCCATCGACGCGCTCGAACGCCGCCGCGAAAGCGCCCGCCGTCTCCTCGGGATCCGCCGGACGGATCACGTCGAGATTTGGAATCGCCCGCAATGCTGCGACCGTCTCCACCGGCTCATGCGTCGGCCCATCTTCGCCCACGCCGACCGAGTCATGCGTGAAGATGTAGACCACGGGGAGATTCGACAGAAGCTGCGAGCCGGATTGACCCACGCGCGTAGTCGCTGAACACCAGGAACGTCGCTCCGCTCGGACGAAAGATCCCGTCGTAAGCGATGCCGTTGAGAATGCCGCACATCGCGTGCTCGCGGATGCCGAAGTGGAAGTTGCGCCCCCCCCGGTCCTCACGGTCGAAGTTCCCCCCGTCTTTGATGTAGTTGAGAGTCGACCCGTGCAGATCCGCGCTGCCGCTGATCACGAGCGGCATCGCCTTCGCAACCGACTGTAGGATCGCGCTGCCCGCTTTCCGCGTCGCCAGCTTCTCCTCCGGATCAAACTCGGGGATCACGCTCGAGAGATCCGGCACCTGGTTCGCTTTCGCATCGGCCAGCTCCTGAGCGAGGTCCGCGTTCCCGGCCTCCCAAGCGTCGAACGTTCTCGTCCACTCGTCGTAGACGCCCACGAGCGATTCCCGGTGCTTGGCGAAATACGCTTCCGTCTCCGGCGCAACGAAGAATTTCTCTTCCGGCAGCCCCAGTCCCTCGCGGGCCGCATCGGCGAACTTCGCCCCCCCCTCGCCGTGAGCCTTCTGCGTGCCCGCGACTTCCGGGATGCTCTTGCCGATGAGTGTCTTGGCGATGATGAACTGCGGCTTGCCCGACGTGGCGGCTTTCGCTTTTTCGAAGGCGGACGCGACCTCGTTGAGATTCTGCCCGTCGATCTCCAGGACGTCCCATCCGTAAGCTGCGTAACGCGCCCCGGTGTCTTCGCTCTGAGAGACCGGCCCCATCGCGTCGAGCGTCACGTTATTCGAATCGTAAAAAAGGATGAGATTATCGAGCCCGAGGTGAGCGCCGAGCGCCGAAGCCTCCTGCGCGACGCCCTCCTGGAGGCACCCGTCGCCCGCCAGGCAGATCACGTGGTGGTCGAAGATGACGTGCTCTGCGGTGTTAAACTTCGCCTCCGCTAGCTTCGACGCGATGGCGTAGCCGACCGCGTTGGACACACCCTGACCGAGCGGACCGGTCGTCGCGTCGACGCCCGGCGTCTCGAAATGCTCCGGATGACCCGGGGTATTGCTGTGCAGTTGGCGGAAAGCCGCGACGTCCTCCCGCGTCACGTCGTAGCCCGAAAGGTGCAACCACGAGTAAAGGAACATGCTGCCGTGTCCCGCCGACAGGATGAAACGATCTCGGTTGATCCAGGTCGGATCCGCCGGATTGTGCTTCATCGCGTGCCCGTAGAGCACGGCGCCGATCTCCGTTGCCCCGAGCGGTAGCCCGAGGTGTCCCGAAGAAGACTTCACGACGGCATCAATCGCCAATCCGCGCGCGTCGCGGCTGGCCAGGGTCAGGGAATCAAAATCAAGGCTCATAAGTATGAAGAGAAGAATGGAGCCGACTCGCGAACGCAAGCCCAACGTGCTTGCCCATTGGACACGAACTTTCCTTCGGTCCACGGGCAGGATTCCGCAGCGTCCCGAGCGTAGGGAAACTTTCCTTTAGACGCCCCGTTGCGATCAGTGCATCATGCCGCCCCGCAAGCGGCTACATGGCCGAACTCCACCTACAAGATTCGGTTGACTGAACATCGTCAGTCGCGAGGATTTTTTGACAAATTGAATGACTGACCAGGCTCCAACCACCGACTCGCCCATCACGCCGACCCCCATCGCCCTGAACTCACCCGACTACCGCTCCGGCAGCCCCTACCCGCAAGGCGCGACGTGGGATGGCGAGGGCGTCAATTTTGCCCTCTTCGCGCAAAACGCGAATGCCGTCGAACTCTGCCTTTTTGATCAATCCGAGGACAAGACAGAATCCCGCCGCATCCGGCTCGGCGAGAAGACGTCCGGCGTCTACCACATCTACGTCCCCGGTCTCGCGCCAGGCCAACTCTACGGCTACCGCGTCTACGGTCCCTACGAGCCAGAGAAGGGGCTTCGATTCAACCCCAACAAGATCCTGCTGGACCCCTACGCGAAAGCCATCGGTCGCGGCATCGAGTGGGCGGACGAACTTTTTGCTTACGAGATCGGCCACGAGGACGGCGACCTCTCGTACGATGCCCGCGACAGCGCTCCGTACGCGCCCCTCGCCATCGTGACCGATAATTCGTTCGATTGGGCGGGCGAGACCCGGCCCCGCCACGAGTGGCACGACACCGTCATCTACGAAACGCACGTCAAAGGGCTCACCCAGAAGCACCCCGACATCCCCGAGCACCTCCGCGGCACCTACGCTGGACTCGCGAGTCCGCCGATGATCGCGCACTTCCAGAAGCTCGGCATCACTTCCGTCGAACTCCTACCGATCCACTTTTTCACCAACGACCGCCACCTCATCGAGCGCGGCCTGTCGAACTACTGGGGCTACAATACCCTCGGGTTCTTCGCCCCTCAGCCGACCTACGCGGCCTGCCAGGATCACCCATTTGACGTCGTCCGGGAGTTCAAGCAGATGGTCAAGACGCTCCACAACGCCGGGCTCGAAGTCATCCTCGACGTGGTCTACAACCACACCGCCGAGGGAAACCGTATGGGGCCCACTCTCTCCTTTCGCGGTATCGACAACCAGTCTTACTACCGGACCGTCGCGGGCGACGAGCGCTACTACATGGACTTCACGGGTTGTGGAAACACGCTCAACATGGTGCACCCGCACTCGCTCCAGTTTCTGATGGATAGCCTACGCTATTGGGTGACCGAGATGCACGTCGACGGCTTCCGCTTCGACCTGGCGTCGGCTCTAGCCCGCGAACTTCACGACGTCGATCAGCTCGGCTCGTTCTTCGACACGATCTACCAGGATCCTACCCTCGCTTCGGTCAAATTAATCGCCGAACCTTGGGACCTGGGCGACGGCGGCTATCAGGTCGGGAATTTTCCAATGGGCTGGACCGAATGGAACGGCAAATACCGCGACACCGTCCGCAAGTTCTGGAAGGGCGACCTCGGTCTCCACGGCGAAATCGCGACCCGTCTCGGCGGCTCCGCCGATCTCTACGAGCGCACCGGTCGGCGCCCGACAGCCAGCATCAATTTCATCATCGCCCACGACGGCTTCACGCTAAACGACCTCGTCAGCTACAACGAGAAGCATAACCTCGCCAACGGCGAGGATGGCAACGACGGCGCCGACGACAACGAGTCGTGGAACTGCGGTGTCGAAGGCGAGACCGATGATTTGGAGATCATCGCCCGTCGGGAGCGTCAGAAACGCAATCTCATGGCGACGCTTCTCTTCTCCCAAGGCGTCCCGATGATCGCCGGCGGCGACGAGATCGGCCGCACGCAGAACGGCAACAACAACGTCTATTGCCAAGACAACGAACTCGCATGGTACGATTGGGATCTCGACGAGCGCCGCCAGTCGCTCTTCGATTTCACGTGCCGATTGGTCCACTACCGCCGCGCGCACATGAACTTCTCGCGGCACAGTTTCCACGAGGAAGATCCCTACGCCTCGTCGGAATCCGAGAATGTCCGCTGGGTCCGCGCCGACGGCAAGCCCATGGCCACGACCGATTGGGACGACGGCGGCTGGATGCGTACGCTTGGCATGCTGCTTTACGGCGACGCGCCCGAGATCCGCGACGCGCAGGGTCGCCGCGTGCAGGACGACGATTTTCTTCTCCTCCTCAACGCCCACCACGAACCGGTGCGCTTCCGCCTCCCCGACGACGTCAAAGCCCTCAAGTGGGTTGTCGCCTTCGACACCGCCCGCCCCGACCTCGTCTCCGGTAAGGAGCGCCTCCGCGCGACTAGCTTTAAACTCACGCCCCGATCCTTCGTCGTCCTTCGCCATGCCAAATAACTGGACCGCCACCTACCGTCTCCAAGTCCACGCCGGATTCCCCCTCTCCGCCGCCGAGGCCATCCTGCCGTATCTCCGCGATCTCGGCATCAGCCACGTCTACCTCTCGCCCGTCCTCCAAGCCGCCCCCGGCAGCGACCACGGCTACGACGTCGCCGACCCGTCAAAGATCAGCGAGTTCATTGGCGGCGAACCGGCTTGGCGATCTTTTCAAGACTCCGTCAAGGCCATCGGCCTCAAGGTCCTCGTCGACATCGTGCCCAACCACATGACGACGGCCACCCCGGCCAACCATTGGTGGGACGATGCCCTTGCCCACGGCCCCTTCAGCGTCGAAGCGGACACCTTCGACATCATGCCCTACGCGATATCGGAGCGCTGGCTCGTCTCGATCTGCACGCTTGGGCAGCCCTACGGCAACGTCCTCGCCGACGGACAGTTCACCGTCGATCTCGCTTCCGGCCTGCCTCGCCTGAGCTATTTCGACACCACTTGGCCGCTCGGCCCCGCCTCGTGGCGGCCCCTCGTCCCCGATGATCTCCTCGACCTCGTCGACACCCTCGAGCGCATCCGCCTCGAGCGCGATCCGTCCAAAGCGACCATCGAAACCTACCGCAAGACTTCGGAAAAACTCACGGCCGCCGTCCGCGATCTCACCGCCAGCGACGAGACCCGCGCCGCCATGCAGGCTGCCTGCGACGCCCTGGTCGCCGACCCCGACAATCTGCACAAGGTCATCGAGCACCAATACTACCGCCTCTGCTGGTGGAAACTCGAAGGCGAGATCGTGAACTACCGCCGTTTCTTCAACATCGGCACCCTCATCGGCCTCCGCGTCGAGGAACCCCGCGTCTTCGAAGCCGCCCATGCTCGCTACGGACAAATGATCGCCGACGGGGACATCGACGGCCTCCGCGTCGACCACCCCGACGGCCTCCACGATCCCCGGGGCTACTTCCGCGACCTACGCGAGCTTCTCCCCGACGGTCGGATCTACGCCGAGAAGATCCTCGACGGCGAAGAAGAACTCCCCGCCGATTGGCCCATCGAGGGCACCGTGGGCTATGGCTTTCTCAGCAAGGTCAACCGCCTCTGGATCGACGAGCACAAGGCCGACGCCTTCACCGCCGCCTACGCCGATTTCACCGGGCACTCCGTCAATTACCCCGCCCTCGTCCGCGAGAAAAAACTCGAGATGGTCGACGGCCATTTCCGAGCCGACCTCGAGCGTCTCACCACCCTTGCTCTCCACGCCGCCCAGTCCCGGTGGCGCACGCACGACCTGTCCCGCGCCCAGATGCGCGAGGCGATCAAGCTCCTCACCGTCGCTCTGCCGGTCTACCGCACCTACCTCACTCCGGAAGAAAAGCCCGCCGGTCCCGTCGACGAAAAGATCATCGAAGACGCCGTCGCCCAAGCCCGCGCCCAGGCCACGGGCATCGAACCCGAGGTCTTCCAATTTCTGGAAGATCTCCTCACCAACGAACTCGAAGGCGAGATCGAAGACGAGTTCATCGGGCGCTGGCAGCAAGTTGCCCCCGCCGTCATGGCCAAGGGAGCTGAAGACACGACCTTTTACTGCTATGACCGCTTGGTCTCCTGCAACGAAGTCGGTTCGCAACCTTCGTCGTTCGGCATCAGCACCGAGGCCTTCCACCAATTTTGCTCGAAGCTCCACGCCAGCTGGCCGCATACCCTGCTCGCGACCTCGACCCACGACAACAAACGCTCCGAGGACGTCCGCACCCGCATCGACGTCATGACCGAGGTCCCCGAGCGGTGGACCGCTGCGGCTAACACCTGGTCCGAACTCAATCAACCCGCCTGGAACGGCCGCACCCCCGACCGCCACGCCGAGTATCTTCTTTACCAGACCCTCGTCGGCGCATGGCCGATCACCCCCGAGCGCGCCTGGGCTTACATGCTCAAGGCCTGCCGCGAAGCCAAGATCGAGACCACTTGGCACGAACCCAACGCCGCCTACGAAGACAGCATCCGCGACTTCACCTACGCGATCCTCGCCGATCCGAACTTCGTCACCTCGCTCGAAGAATTTATCACCCCGCTCATCGAGCCAGGCCGCATCAACTCGCTCTCGCAGACGCTCATCAAAATGACGGCCCCCGGCACACCGGACTTTTATCAGGGCACGGAACTCTGGGACCTCAGCCTCGTCGACCCCGACAACCGTCGCCCGGTCGACTACGAAGCCCGCACGGCGATGCTCGCTCGCGTCGACTCCATCGACGCCGCCACGGCCATGACCGAGTGGGACACCGGTCTGCCGAAGCTCTGGATGATCCAAAAAACTCTCGCCGTCCGCGCGAGCCACGCCGCCAGCTTCTCCGCCGCGGCCCTCTACCAACCCCGCAGCGCCCGCGGCTCTCGCCTCGGCCACATCGTGACGTTCCAGCGTGGAGAAGACATCATGGTCATCGTCCCGCGTTTCAACCTTGCCCTCGACGGCGACTGGGCCGACACCGTTGTCGGCCTCCCGGCAGGCACTTGGACCAACGCCTTCACCGGGGCCAAGCTCGAAGGCGAACTCAGCCCAAGCGAGATCTTCGCCACCTTCCCCACCGCCCTCCTCGTCCGAGAATGAAATTCCAAGTCTGGGCCCCGAAAGCCAAAACGATCGAACTCATCACTGGCGACGGGGAGCGCACGCGTCCCGCCCCGGCGTCCAACCCATCGGCGAAGCGGCAGACTCCCGGTTGGCACACCTTCGACGTCCCGGACGCCACCCACCCCATCCGCTACGCCTACTCCCTCGACGGCGGCCCGCCGTTTCCCGATCCCCGTAGTCCGTGGCAACCCGATGGCGTCCACGCCGCATCCTGCACCGTCGACCACACCGCCTACACCTGGCACGACCACACCTTCACCCCGACGCCACTCGCCGCCGCCGTCATCACCGAGATTCACGTCGGCACCTTCACCCCCGCAGGCACCTACGCCGCCGCTACCGCCAAGCTGCCTTACCTCAAAGACCTCGGCGTCACCCACCTTGAGCTTCTCCCCATTGCCAGCTACCCCGGCCACCACGGTTGGGGCTACGACGGCGTGGCCCTCTACGCCCCCCACCCTGCCTACGGCACTCCCGATGAGCTGAAAGACTTCATCGCCGCCGCCCACGATCACGGCCTCGCGGTCCTGCTCGACGTCGTCTACAACCACCTCGGCCCCGACGGCAACTACCTCGGAGCCTACGGCGACTACTTCACCGACCGCTACCACACCCCGTGGGGCAGCGCCGTCAACGTCGACGAGCACGGCAGCAACGAGGTCCGCGCCTTCTTCATCGACAACGCCCTCATGTGGCTGCGCGACTACCACTTCGACGGCCTCCGCCTCGACGCCGTTCACGCCATCGTCGACAAATCTGCCGTCAATTTCTTTGAAAAAATGGCTGAGCGCGTCACCGAGTTCGAGGAGACCTCGGGCCGATCAGTCGTTCTGATCGCCGAGTGCGATCTGAATGACCCCCGCTACGTCCGCCCGATCTCGCACGGGGGCTACGGCCTCGACGCTCACTGGTGCGACGATTTTCACCACGCGCTCCACGCGTTTTTCACCACCGAACTCGACGGCTACTACGTCGACTACGGCAAGCTCGCCGACCTCGCGAAAGCTCTCGAGCAAGCCTACGTGTTCGATGGTCAATGGTCGCCCTTCCGCCAGCGCGATCACGGTCGACCGCCGACCGGCCTCCTTCCGTCCCAACTCATCGTCAGCGCGCAAAATCACGACCAGATCGGCAACCGAGCGCTTGGCGAGCGCCTCCCCGCCCTCGTCGATAACGACGCCCTCCACGCCATCGCCGCCCTTTTCCTCCTCAGCCCGTTCGTCCCCATGCTTTTCCAGGGGGAAGAATGGGGAGCCTCCACCCCGTTCCAATACTTCACCGACCACCCCGACAAAGATCTCGGCCGCCTCGTCACCGAAGGCCGCCGCCGCGAATTCGGAGCCTTCAAGAGCCACGCCGAGGACGTGCCTGATCCCCAAGACCCAGCCACCTTCGAGCGCTCCAAACTCGACTGGACCGAACTCGAACGAGACCCCCACGCCGCCATCCTAGCCTGGCACAAAAGCCTGCTCGAGATCCGTCGCGAGCACTTGAGTGACGGGAAGCAAGACGTCGCCGTCGACTTCGACGAAGACGCTCGTTGGTTGACCCTCCGCCACGGCGAGGTTCTCGTCGTCTGCAATCTCGCTGAAGGCGACCAACGGATCCCTTTCCCTCCCGGCGAATGGACCGTCCGGGTCGCCAACCCACCTGCCACGTTGCTAACGGATCAGATCGCGGCGCGGGCAACGTTGGTCGCCGTCGGGGGAAGTCACGTCAAGGAGCGGGGGTGATGAGCCTCCGAAGGTCAAATTAGGGTTTGGTTCACCAAATTTTGGGCGACTCTCCGGGCGAACTACTGGTTCGTTCCGACCGTCCTCGTGATCGTTGCAGCCGCCCTAGCGATCACGGCGATCGCGGTCGACCGGGGGATCACGGGCGACAAGATCGAGCTTCCGAGTTGGGTCTACGCGGGGGGAGCGGAAGGGGCCCGCAACGTCCTATCCGCCATCGTCGCCGCGATGATGTCGGTCACCAGCGTCGTCTTTTCGATCACGATTGTTGCCCTCACCCTCGCTTCGAGCCAGTTCGGCCCAAGGTTGTTGCGCAATTTTATGCGCGACCGGGGGGCCCAATTCACGCTCGGCATCTTTGTCGCGACCTTCGTGTATTCGCTCCTCGTTCTGCGCACGATCCGAGGGGGCGACCAAGCTTTTGTCCCGCAGATCGCGGCGACCGGCGCACTCGTGTTGGCGGTTCTGAGCACGGGCGTTCTGATCTATTTCATCCATCACATCGCGGAACAGATCCAGGCCGACCAGATCGTGAGCGAGGTGGACAACGAGTTGCGTCACACCGTCGACCGCCTCTTTCCGCCAGCAGATTCCGACGCGAACGAGGACCGGCTCGAGAGCGAACTTCCCGCGGACTTCGACGAGCGACTCGAGCCCGTCACCATCGCCCAGGGTGACTACATCCAGGGACTCGACCTCATCGGCGCCGCGACACTAGCGGCAAAACACGATCTCATCTTCCGCTTTCCCCGGCGACCGGGCGATTTCGTCGCCGACGACGACGCGATCGTGGATGTTTACCCCGCCGTCCCCGAGGGCCTCACCGGGCGCATCCGGTTGCTCGTCGTGACCGGCAACGCCCGCACCCCCACCCAAGACGTGGAATACGGCATCCTCCAGCTCGTCGAAGTCGCCGTCCGCTCGCTCTCGCCCGGGATCAACGATCCGTTCACCGCCATCACCTGCATTGATCGCCTTGGTTCCGCCCTGCGTCGACTCGCCAATCGCCCAGAACTCGCTACGCAGGTGCACGACGAGGACGACCACCTCCGCGTCGTCCACCGAGTCACCACCTTCGAGAGCCACATCGGAGCCGCCTTTCACCAGATCCGCCAGAACGCACGCGACTCGACGGCGGTCTACGCACGCTTGCTCGAAGCTCTCGTCTGCGTCGCGACTGCGACCGACCACCCGGATCGGCAAGATACCTTGCGCCGCCACGGGCAGATGATCTTAGAGACCGCGAACCGCAAGCTCGAACAAGCGCAGGACCGCGCCGACGTCGAAAAGCGTCACGAAAAGCTCCTGCGGGCGCTGGCGGGGAGTGCCTCGGGTCCGAAGTCCGAAGTCGGGAAATCGGCTTAGGATCGCATCACAAAAACGCCAGCTGCCCCCCGTCGTCGACAGCCCTTCTATCCTCATCGACAAACCGCACCCCCGCCCCGAGCAGCCGCACCGGCAGCGGCTGTCGGCGCCACGCCTCGCTGAGCAATTGGATAAAAACGTCGCGCCGCGGCTCCGAGCACACGCATTCCCGGGTCGTCCGCTTGAAGTCCGCAAATTTCACTTTCACAACGGCGGTGCGGATCGCCCGGTCACCCGCTTTCGAGCGAAGATCGTCCAACAATTCATCGATGAGGTCATCCAGCGCGTCCTCGCACTCGGCGAGGGTGGTCAGGTTCGTCCCAAACGTCCGCTCGTTGCTCATCGATTTCCGCGGTCGGTGGGTCCGCACTTCCCGGTTGTCCTCGCCCCGACACAACGAGTAGAGCTCGCTCCCCCAACCGCCAAACCGCGCCACGAGTTCCGCCATTGACCACTTTTGCAGGTCGCCGCAAAGCCGCACCCCTTGGGCCTCCAACTTCGCCCGCGCCTTCGGTCCTACGCCCCAGATCCGCCCGACCGGCAACTCCTTCATGAACTGGTCCACGTCTTTCGGCAGAATGGCGAATTGCCCGTTCGGCTTCCGCCAATCGCTCGCGATCTTCGCCAGCATCTTGTTCGCGGCAACCCCCGCCGAACCGGTCAATTGTGTCTCTTCGAAGATCGAAGCCCGCAACTCCTTCGCGATGTCCCACGCGTAGCGCCCCGACGCCGTGACGTCGAGATACGCCTCGTCCAGCGAGAGCGGCTCCACGAGATCGGTGTAGCGGTGCATGATCTCGCGCACCTTCGCCGAAGCCTCCCGGTAGAGTTCGAACTGCGTCGGCACGAAAACGAGCGTCGGACACAGTTGCATCGCCTTGAATCCCGGCATTGCCGACCGCACGCCGAACTCGCGCGCCAGATAATTGCACGTCGTCACCACGCCCCGAGCCGAGCCTCCCCCGACCGCGATGGGCACCTCGCGCAGCTCCGGACGCTCGCGCATCTCGACCGCCGCGTAGAAGCAATCCATGTCGAGGTGAATGATCTTTCTCATACCGGAAAAGCCGCATGCTACCACGGAGCGTCCACCCCCGCTTGCGTCTTGGACTGCGGCAGCCTTCTGCCGCTTCGCCCGATGAGACTTCGTCCGGTCCGAGGCGTCAAAGCGGCGGAGGGTTCGCGCCGTCCAAAAATTGACACCCCACTCAATCGCCCTTACAGCCAACGGCGACGAATGACTGGCCGACGGATTCTTCAGCTCCTCACCGCTCTCACCTTGGTCGTCGCGTGGCTCGATCCAGCGGCCGCCCGTGGATGGCAGACTCTCGAGGGTTGCCGCTTTGTCCCGACGGGTTACGCCGACGGGGATAGCTTTCACGCCCTGCACGAAGGCAAAGATTTTATCTTCCGCCTCTACTTCGTCGACACCCCCGAGACCGATCGCCAGGTGCCCCGGCGGATCACCGAGCAGGCCGCAGCCTTCGGGGTCTCGGAATCCGAAGTGATGCGCGCGGGCGCAGAAGCCGCCACCTTCACCGAGCGAGCGCTGCGCCCCCTCCCCTTCACGATCCTTACGCGATGGGAAGATGCTCGTGGGGCCAGCCGCCAACCACGGTATTACGCCCACGTGCTCTATCAGCGCGACGGCCAGGAAGAGAACCTCGCACGCGACCTGGTCCGAGCCGGATTCGCCCGCGCCTACGGGATGCCGGGCGTGCCGCCGCACTGGCCGTCCGCCAGCCAAGTCCAACGAGAGCTAGCCCTCCTGCAAGACCGGGCGCGTCGCGCCAAGGTCGGCGTTTACGGTTCCAACGCGCCGGTCGCCGGCCCTACCCCCTGGCGGATCGACCGCCTGAACCCTCCCGAGCAACCTGACGAACCATCCGCGCCCCCCGCTCCAGGCACCCTTATCTCCATCAACACCGCGACGGCCCGCGAGCTCGAGAGGCTTCCCGGGATCGGTCCCGCTTACGCCGAACGGATCATCGCGGCGCGTCCGTTCGAATCGGTGGACGATCTTATCCGTGTTCGCGGTATCGGTCCTGCTACGTTCGAGAAGGTCGCCCCTCTCGTCACGCCATGAACCGCTTCGTCCCCACCTTGCTGCTTGCGGCTGCCGCGTCATCCTTCGCTCAATTCACACCCGCCGAGAAGCCCAGCACCCTCGCCTCGTTCGCCAATGCCGACCGGGCGACGTTCGGCTTCGTCAACGTCCCGGAGAACCGCCGAGACCCCGCGAACGATCGCCAGATCGCGGTCGCCGTCGTGGTGGTCCGAGCCAAGTCCGCTGTCCCAGAACCCGATCCGGTTTTCTACTTCGTTGGCGGGCCGGGGGGGTCGGCCACCCTGTCCAGCTCCGGCATCCCGCTCTTCGAGCAGCTCAACGAGGATCGTGATATCGTCTTCGCGGACCCTCGCGGAGCCGGGCTTTCCGTCCCCCGCCTGGACACTCCGCGCGGCGGTCGCACCATCGACGCCTTCACGTCGCGGAATCTGAATGCCTTACGAGCTATGGGCATCGACCCCTCTGCTTACAACACGACCGAGATCTCCGAAGACTACGAAAACGTCCGCGTCGCGCTGGGCTACGAACGCATCAACGTCGTCGCAAATTCTTACGGCACGTTCGTTGCACAGGAATACCTCCGCCGCCACTCGCCCAGCGTCCGGGCGATGGTGATGTCCGGCAACTCCCCCGCGCCAGACAGCTTTCTCCCGACGTCTCTCGATTTTCAACGCGACGGGTTGGAGGCGCTTTTCCGCGACGTAGAGACGAATCGCCGCGCCCGCCGAGCCTACCCCGGATTGCGCGACCGCTTCTTTCGCCTCGTGGCCCGCCTCGACCGCAACCCGTTGCAATTCTCGACTACGAGCGGCCGCTCCACCATCTCTGGCAACGACCTCCTTTCGACGACCACGGCTCTCCTGCAGCGCACGGAAACCATCCGGCTGATTCCGCTGCTCGTGAAGCAGCTCGAAAGCGGTCCCTTCAGCCAGCTACCTGCACGCTATTTTCCGCCCGGCAGCGAAGGTGGCGGCGGGGAACCCAACTCGTTCGGCATGTACCTCTCCACCCTGGCCACCGACTTCGCCGCGCCGAACTACACCGACGACACCATCACCAACGTGAACTCCGATCCGCGACCCGCGCTGCGCAACGTCGCCGGGATCCGGCTCATCCAGCTCGCCGCTCTCGTCGAAGCTTGGGACGTTCCCTATTCTCCGGGCACCACGCGCGACCTGCCCCGTAGTGGAGTGAGGACCCTTCTGCTCAACGGGAAAATGGACGCGCAGACTCCGAGCGCGGGAGGCGCGTCGATTCGAGTTGGGCTGCCGCTCGGCATAAACTACGTCTATCCCCGCATCGGGCACGCCGTCGGATTCCTCCCCGGGCCAGATCTGGATGCGGCCGTGGCCTTCATCGCCAACCCCGCTCGCCGCCCGCCGTACGCGCTCGGCAATTTGCTCCGCCGGAACTTCTACACAACCCGCCAACCGGCCCGGGGTGCGAGAACTGTCGAGGACTTCCGCGATCAACTGGTCAATCCACCCATCCACCCGCCACGCTTCGACCTGCCGTGAAGTCGTCGCGTCGATTGGAGATCTACACCGAGCTGGCCGACCGCTCCGCCTCTTACCAGAGGGTGCTCGCACCGGTGGCGATCGCTGTCGGCGCGATGTCGCTGACCGTAGCGGTCACGCTCTCCAGCCGCCCTTCACGACTTCACGCGTTGGGCTTCGAACTCATCTGGGCGACCGTCGCAACTGTTGCAATTCTCATCCTCGTGGTCAGCAGCTGGCGACACGCCGCCAGGCGGAAGGAAGCGATGTTGTCCGCCCGGACACTTCTAGTCACGAGCGTGATCGTCCCCACGTTTCTAGCGGCAGCTGCCGTGTCTTTCGCCGCCGCTGCCACCCAGATGCAGCCGCTGGCCACCGCTGGATTTTGGATGATCTTCTACGGCCTCGGCCTGCTCGCAACCCACGCATTTGCCACGCGAGCGTTGCTCGCCCTCGGCTGGATCTTTCTGTTGAGCGGCCTGTTTCTCCTGAGCCTGCTGTGTACGCGGATCGATCTCTTGCTGCGACTGGACTTCACGCTGGCGGGCTATTGGATCATGGGCTGCACCTTTGGACTCTACCACCTGGCCTTCGGCTGGCTCACTTGGCCAGAGCGCGCGGCACCTGCGGAGTAGGCAGCGTCCTCGAACGCCACATCCGGGGGCCTCACTCTCACCGACGGTCCGGGGGGATTCCGCTCCTTTGGCTTCTCCGTCACGTTCGTGCGTCGGTCCTTGTCGGCCCCTACCCTCGGACGGGAAAAGGGCGGCCCAGCTTTCGCCGGACCGCCCTTGAGCGTTCCCACCGGGGAAGATCCCCGGCGTGATTGGTTCGTTGGCTTTAGACTGCCTTCTCGCCCGTCTCGTCGGTCCGGATACGGATCGCTTCTTCGACGGTTGAGACGAAGACCTTGCCGTCGCCGATCTTGCCGGTCTTCGCAGCCTTCACGATCGCCGCAGTGGCGCTCTCGAGCAACGAGTCGGACAGAACGACTTCGATCTTGATCTTGGGCAGGAAGTCGACGGTGTATTCGCTCCCCCGGTAGATTTCGGTGTGGCCTTTCTGGCGACCGAATCCCTTGACTTCACTCACGGTCATTCCCTCGATTCCGAGGTCCGCAAGGGCGTCTTTGACTTCCTCCAACTTGAAGGGCTTGATGATGGCTTCGATTTTTTTCATTCAAATATGCTTTGAGCTGCTTGGTTGATGCGGTGCTGGGAGACCCAGCACCGCACTGGCCAAAGTCGATTACTTGTTGGCGACGAATCCTGGGTAGGCTTCCGCACCGTGCTCGCCGATATCGAGTCCTTCTTCCTCTTCCTCCGCGCTGACGCGGAGTCCGAAGACCATCTTGATGATGAGGAAGACCACCAGCGAGAAGATGAAGGCAAAGGCCGAGATCGAGAGCGTTCCGATGAGCTGAACCACAAAGCTCAGCTCCTCGTTGCCGCCGTTGAAGAACGGAAGTCCGACCGCGAGCGTGCCCCAGATACCGCACACACCGTGCACGGAGATGGCGCCGACTGGATCGTCGATCTTGATCTTGTCGAAGAACAGGATCGCGAAGACCACGATGATACCAGCGATGGCACCGATGATGACCGCCGAGTAGAGCGTGACACTGTCCGCACCGGCAGTGATGCCGACGAGGCCGGCCAGCAGGCCGTTGAGTGCCATCGAGAGATCAGGCTTCTTGAGGAAGATCCACGATGTGAACATCGAGGCCAGACCACCAGCTGCAGCCGAGATCGCCGTCGTCACGAAGACGAAGGAGACACCTTCTGGAGCTGCGCTCAGGACGGAACCGCCGTTAAAGCCGAACCAGCCGAGGAAGAGAAGAAACACACCGATGGTCGCCAAAGGCATGCTGTGGCCGAGGATCGGCTTGATCTTGCCGTCGACGTATTTGCCCATACGAGGGCCGAGGACGATGACCGCCGCGAGGGCCGCGAAGCCGCCGAAAGCGTGCACGAGCGTCGAGCCCGCGAAGTCGTAGAAGCCCATCTGGTCGAGCCAGCCGCCGCCCCATTTCCAGGAACCCGAGATCGGGTAAGCGAACATGACGAGCAGCGTCGCGCCGATCATGAATGAACCGAGCTTGATGCGCTCGGCAACTGCACCGGAGACAATCGTCGCCGCCGTAGCTGCGAACATCGCCTGGAAGATGAAGTCGGTCCAGCCGGTCATGGCTAGGCCGGTTCCGCCGTAGGAGAAATCAGTGTTGCCGTAGTCGGCCATCGTGAGCGGAGAGCCCACCGCGAAGATTCCGTTGAATTCGCCCGGATACATCCCATTAAAGCCCCAGACCAAGTAGGTCAGGATACCCATGCAGATGATGAAGACATTCTTGAACAGGATGTTCACGGTGTTCTTCGACTGGGTCAGGCCCGTCTCCAGAGTGGCGAAGCCGAGGTGCATGATGAACACCAGAGCCGCCGCGATCAGCACCCAGAGGTTACTGATGGTGAAGAAATCGAAGGTCGTGCCGTATTTCTCCGCGAGGGCGATGTAATCCTCGTCTGGTTCGGCGGGGCCAGTGGCCTCCGCCTCGACGGCAACTTCTTCGGTCACTGCCGTCGTCTCTTCGACGGCGGCGTCCTGGGCGTAGCTCACGATTGGCGTCGCACCCGCGAGGGCGAAGACGGCGGCAATCGCGAGGGTCGCCAGTTTATTGGTTCGTTTTAGCATGAGATAACTTCCTGATTGAGTTTGGGTTGGTTTGTTTCGTTGATCCCCGGAAGTGACTCCACGCCCGGGACGCCGAGGAACAGCAGCTGCCATGCCAAACCAGGCCAACTCGCGTTCTCCGGCTTTAAAGTCAACTCACCCGAAATTAAATCGACAGACTTGCCGGTCAAAATCGTAGAACCCTCTCCCGCCTCACCACCGCATGAAACAAACCTTCCGCGTCTTTCGCTACCTTCGCAGCTACCCCTGGCTGGCTGCGGGCATGATGTTGGCTGCCATCGTCGGCACCCTTCTCGTCGCGGTCTTCCCCGACGTGTCGCGGCGAATCGTCGCGGACGTCATTCAGGGGGACCAACCGGATCTGCTCTGGCCGCTGGTCGGCATTGCCCTCGGGGCCTTTTGCCTGCAGGGCTTCCTGAATGCCGTCCGGATCATCCTGAACAACACCTTCGAGCAACGCGTCATCTTCGATCTCCGCAGCGACCTCTACGAACACATCCAGCGCCTTCCCCTGCACTGGTTCGACAACCGGGCGACGGGCGACATCATGACGCGACTCGTCGAAGACGTCACGTCGGTCGAGCGCGTTCTCATCGACGGGATCGAGCAAGGCACCACCGCTATCCTGCAGATCATCGTCGTGACGGCATTCATGCTCGCAGCAAGTCCCACGCTCACCCTGGCGGCCGCCGTGCCGATTCCGTTTCTGATCGCGGGTGCCGTCCTCTACACCTCGACCGCGCGTCCCCGCTACCGCAAACAGCGCGTGGCTGCGTCGGACATGAACTCCGTGCTGCACGACAATCTGGCGGGCATCCGCCAGATCAAGACCTACACCAGCGAGCCGCAGGAACACGTCCGCTTTAACGCCACCAGTAACCGCCTGGCCGAGGCGACGCTCACCGTCATGCGCGCCTGGGCGCTCTACAATCCAGCGATGACGTTCTTCACGGCCTGTGGACCCGTGATCGTGCTGGGATTTGCCGCAGCCCAAGTGCTCACGGGTGGCCTCGACTTCGACACGCTCGTCTATTTCTTGGTCTTCACTCCGTTTCTCTACGAACCGATCGGTCGGCTTCACCAGCTTAACCAAATCATCCAATCCGGGCGCGCTGCGTCGGAGCGGGTCTTTGAGATCATCGACAGCCCGTCCGAACCCGGTGCCAATGACAAGGCAGAGCCGGACGAGCGCTTCTCCGGTGATGTTCGCTACGATCGAGTCTCCTTTGGCTACGGCGACGACGCGGGCACCCTGCGCGACATCTCTTTTCACGCGAAGCCGGGGGAGATGATTGCGCTCGTCGGACCAACGGGTGCAGGCAAGACGAGCCTCGTGAGCTTGCTCGTGCGATTTTACGAGATCGACTCGGGGCAGATCTTCGTCGACGGCCGCCCCGCCGATGAGATCCCGAAGCGCTCCTTGCGTCAGACCGTCGCGATGGTCACGCAAGAGAGCTTCCTCTTCAACGGCACGACCGCCGAGAATCTCCGCGTCGGCAAACCGGACGCGACCGAGGACGAGATGTGGGACGCCCTCACCGCCGCCAACGCGGCCGATTTTGTCCGCCGTCTCGCCGGTGGCCTCAACGAACCGGTCGGCGAAAGGGGCATCAAACTCAGTGTTGGCGAGAAGCAGCGCATCTCGATCGCTCGGGCTCTCCTCAAGAACCCCCCCATTCTTGTCCTCGACGAAGCGACCGCCAGCGTGGATACAACGACCGAGCGCCTGATTCAAGAAGCCCTGGACCGCCTCATGGCGCATCGCACCAGTTTCGTGATCGCCCACCGGCTCTCGACCGTCCGACACGCCGACCAGATCCTCGTGATGGAGCGTGGCCGCATCGTCGAGCGGGGCCGTCACGCCGAGCTCCTCGCCGCCGGTGGTCTCTACGCGAAACTGTGCCGCAGCGATCTGCGTGAAGACGACGAGGATGCGGAGGGCGGCCCCGCTTTGTGACGGATTTTTTGCAGACGCAGGCTCTCGCGCCCGGGAATTGCTTACGCTATGCGTAAGTCTTTCCAACCGATGCCGCGCCCACTCCCCATTCGCCCCCTTCTGGCCATCTCTGCGCTCGCCGCTGCCCTCGTCCTCGGAGCCGGCTGCACCGAGAAAGCCGAAGAAACGGCCGACGTCATTGTTCTCCAATCCGGTCGCATCCGGGGGAACGTCTACCCGAGATCGCTCCAAAATATCGCGCCCCTTCAGCACTACCCGTACCTTGCGGGTTACGTGGCCAAAGTTCGCCAGGAAGCCGCCGCCTCGGGGGCAAAGGTTCTCCTCGTCGACCTCGGCGACAGCCTCGGCGGGTCCTTCGCCAGCCACGTCACCCAGTCGGGCAACATGGTCGATTTCTTCAACGACGTCGGATACGACGCCATCGTCCTCGGCAATCTCGACAACAACGTTCCCGCCGAGGCTCTCGCGAAGCTCAAACCCATTGTCCTCAGCCCCTTCGCCGCCCCCGACGGAGCGTCGGCCGTGGCAAACACGAGCTTCGGCACCCGGGTCGACCTCGCCGGTGTGCCGATCGAGATCCTGGCGAACTTCTACGGCGACACCGCTCTTTCCGAGTATCCCGAGCGATTCCCGACGTGGTTCGGCGACACGCCGGGGGAAGTGTCACCCGTCCGAGACTACGCCGCCGTCATCGACGGCCTCGGTCCCCGCCCGACGGGCACGCTCACGATCCTCACATGGATGAAATTCGAATCTCCCAAGGACCCTCCGACCGCGTTCTTAAAAACCCTCGCCGACCTGCGCGTCGACGCCATCCTGGCGCACCGGATCTATTCCAGTGGCGAACGTGATGTCTGGTCCGAGAGCACGCTCTACGATTGGACTCCACCCGTCTCCGAGAACATTCTCCGCAACAATGGCGGCTTCACCCTCGCCCGCCTCGACCTCAAACGCGACGGCGACACCTGGCGCGTCCTCCGCCAGGAGCTGCTACCCATGACCGCAAACACGGCCCCCGCGGACGAAGCCCTCCTCAAACGCATCGCATCCTATGCGGATCCGATCACTCAGGCGGATCGTCCGCTCGACGAACTCCGCGATCCGGTCCCGGAGGACCAGATCCTCCGAGGCTACCTCAGTGCGCTCACCGAGATCCCCGGCACTCAGGTCGCCGCCTACTCGCGCCAATCCATCCGCTCCGACTGGCCCGCCGGACCGCTCAACGCTGCCCGCGTCTTCAACAGTCTCCCGTGGACCACCGCCCTCGTGCAACTCTCGCTCGACCCGGAGCAACTCGCTGCCCTCGGCGAACTCAGCGGGATGGTCTTGCTGAGAAAAGCCGACCTCCCCGCCGACGCGATCGTCACGGTGACGACGTCGCGCTTCTTCGCCTCCCTGCTCGCCGAGCAGATCGGCCTCTCCGCCGCAGACATCCGACCCACCACCGCGACATCCGAGTTCGATGCCTTCATCGACTACCTCGACGCAGCTCCGAAACCTCTCACTTTTGCCCTTCCTGAAGGCTGGACCTTCGATGATCCCCGTGGTTGATCCCGAAAAAAAACCTATCCTGGGTGCCGGGGGCATCTTCGTGATCGTCGTCGGCCTCATCGCTCTAGTGATCTCCTTCGCCATCTGGACGCAGACCAGAAGAGGCGAGTCTTCTGCCGTCGTGAGCGCGCGCAACCTCCAGCAATGGGGCATCGCGCTGAATCTCTATCTCATCGAGAACGAAAATCAGCTCCCGACCTGCGGCAGAAACCCGGTCGACGACGATCAGACCTCCGCTTGGTATAATTCTCTACCCGTCTACCTGGGCCAGACTCCCCTCGCCGAGCTACCGGCCGGCAGCCGTCCGACTCCCGGTCAGCCATCGCTCTGGATCGATCCCGCCACCAAAGAGACGCGCACTTGGGACGACACCGTCTTCTACTTCAACTACGGGATGAACCGCTTCCTCCAACCCGATCCCGACCTTCGCCCCTTCAAGATCTACGAGATCGCCTACCCCGGTAACGTCGTCTTCCTCACCGAAGTCGATGGTTTCGAACCCGTCGTGACTCCCGACACCGTCGTCTTCCGCCGGGGACTCAATGCCCCGACCGCCTCCGCGCTCGTCCTCTTCTGCGACGGTCACGTCGCCCCCGTCACCCGCGGCACCCTCGTCGACGATCCCGCTAGCCGCGAAGCCGCAACGGCTGAGACGGGCGTCTCCTGGTTCGAGAAGTGAGCTGGGGCGCGCGCGCGTCCCGCGTGCGAGCGGCAAGTCGAGCGAAGCGAGGGAGCCGAATCGAGATGACCCTCATCGGTATCGACCTCGCCTGGGGCGACAGAAACCCCGACGCCCTCGCCACCATCCAGATTGCCCCCGACGGGTCCGCCACTTGGCTCCCCCCGTTCCTCAGTCACGGCGACCCCGCCCTCCTCGCTGCGGTCACCGACCTCGCCGGCGAAGCCCCGGCCCACCTCGCCATCGACGGCCCGCTCATTTGTCCGAACCTCACCGGCTCCCGCCCCGTCGACAAACTCACCCAAAAGCATTTTCACAAGCAGCACGCCGGTTGCCACCCGGCCAACCTCGCCCTCACCCCCCGTCCACCGCGCATCGGCACTCTCTTCGAGAAAGCGGGCTACGCGGCCGATTGGAATCCCGCCCTCCCCCGCCTCGTCTACGAAGTCTACCCGCATCCCGCGCTCGTTCGGTTTCTTCAACTCGACCGCATCCTCCGCTACAAACGCGGCCCGGTTGCCAATCGGCGGGCGGAATTTACCAAGCTCCAGGCCTTCGTCACCGACAGATCCCACGAGAAGAAAATCGCCCTCCCTCCCTCGGTCGTAGAGCTCCTTACCCGCCCGTGGACAAAGCCGACCGAAGACCTCACGGACGCCATGGTGTGTGCCCTCATCGCCCACCACCACTGGAAGCACTCCGGCACGAGTAGCGACATCCTCGGCGACCTTCACACGGGCTTCCTGGTTGTCCCGAAAGGACGGGGCTGATACGGCTCGGACTGCCAGTTCTCTGACTAAGCCTCCCGCCCAATTCCGTGGCATCACCCTTCATCACCCGGCTCGCCCCCACGCCCTCCGGGCACCTTCACCTCGGACACGCCCACACCTTTATCGCCGCCCATCGCCGCGCCCGCGATCAGGGCGGGCAGATTTTTCTCCGCATCGAAGACCTGGACCAATCCCGTTGCCAGCCACGAGTTCATCGCGGCAGCCCTCGACGACCTGCGTTGGCTCGGCCTCGATTGGGATGGCCCGCCGATCTTTCAGAGTCAGCGCCGCCCCCTCTACCTCGCCGCTTGGCGACGTCTCCGCGACCTCGGTCTCATCTACCCCTGCTCGCGATCCCGGCGCGATTTGCGCTCCGCCCAAGCCCCTCACGCCGAAGACGAAGAGCCGATTTACCCGGCCGGTTGGCGACCTCCCCGAGGCGTCGGGGCCGCTTCCAGCACACCCGCAGGGACCAACTGGCGATTCCGCGTTCCCGACGGTCGTGCGATCACTTTCACCGACCACCGCCTCGGCCAGACGACGTTGACCGCCGGGCGGGAGTTCGGCGACTTTCTGGTTTGGAATCGCGACGACATCCCCGCTTACGAACTCGCGGTCGTGGTCGACGATCAAGCGATGGGGATCACGGAGGTCATCCGTGGCGAAGATCTGCTGCTCTCGACGGCTCGCCAGATTCTCGTCTTTGAAGCCCTCGGCGCGCATCTCCCGGCGTTTCGCCACCTTCCCCTGGTCTGCGACGAGCACGGTCGCCGCCTCGCCAAGCGCCACTCAGCCCTCAGCCTGCAAACGCTGCGCGACACTGGCGCATCACCCGCCGACCTGCTCGCGCGAGTCGTCACCACCTTTCCGGACCCTCGCAACGACCGATCAACTTAGCTCGATCTCAACGGCACCCGCCGAGGGTATCCGCTACGGCCCGCGCGATCCGCACTGCGCCCGGCGAATCCGCGTGCACGCAGATCGTCCGCGCCCCCAGCCAGCCCGTCTTCTTCCAATCGGCAACCCGATTGGTGATCAAAGCGACGTCTTGGATCAGGGCACCGACTTCCCCCCGCGCGACCAGACTCCCGTCCGCCGCATACCCCCTCTCCGCAAACAGCTCCCCCCACACGTCCACTCCCTCAACCACGCGCTCGACCATGCCGCCCGCCAAGGCAAAGATCCGCACACCCGGGTATCGTCTCCGCACCACTTCGCCAAAAGATCTTGCGAGTCCCGGGTCGGCCTCGACCGCGTGGTAGAGCGACCCATGCAACTTCACGTGGTGTAGCTCGGCGCCCACCCTGAGCAGATTGTCCACTTGCTCGATCACCAGCGCCTCGAGTTCAGCGCAATTCACGTCCACATCCCCCCGACCGAACTCGCCCGGCAACCCCGGATGCGCTCCGACGCGCACGCCAAAATCGTCGGCCAAAGCCAACGCGTCCCTCATCGTCTCGTCCGTCCCGGCGTGACCCCCGCAAGCGACGTTCGCCGCGCCGACCAGCGCCAGCAATTCCCGGGTTCGATCCGCCGACTCACCTTCCCCGAGATCTGCGTTGAGGATCATCGACCCTCCCGCGCAAGCCGAAATCGCAACGCCACCCCGGGTCCGCATTGCGTCACCCAATCCAGATCTTCAGCCCGAACGAGTCCCAATTTCGGATACCCACCGACCGTGGGTCCGTCCCGCATGGTCACGATCGGCTGGCCGCTCGGCGGCACTTGGATCGATCCGACAATCACCGGCTCGGAGACCATCTCATCGTCCGGCGGGCGCACCGTCCCTCCTTCCAGCCGATAACCGACCCGGTCACTGCGCGAAGACACGTTCCATTCCTGACCGAAGAAAACGGCCCGCGCTTCGTCGGAGAAATCGCCCCACTGCGGTCCGGGCCAAACGTCAATCGTCGGGGGCGCTCCGTAGTCTCGCCGGTCCTCCCACCAAGCCCACGCTCCCGCCGTCCCGCTCCCGCCAGGGGCCGATCGCTCACGCTGAAAGACCTTCCCGGCGACGACCGCATTTCCGATCCCCCCGCGCGGATGCCCGCTCGCACTGCCGAGATACCGCTCCGCTTCCAATCCCCCCGCCACCGCCAGATAGCTCCACACCCCCCGACGCGCCCGCCGCCAACGAATCGTATCGCCCGCCCGCACGTCGACCGCGTGCCAGGCCTCGACCTCGGTTCCCGCGTCTGCCCCCGTCACCGCCAATCGACAACCCTCTAGCACCCGCACCTCCGCCCCCTGCAGGAGAATCTCCAGCACCGCCGCCTCGTCGGCATTACCCACGAACCGATTCGCCCAGACCGCCGCGTGCCGATCCATCGCGCCCCCCGGCGGCACGCCAAATCGCTTCCACCCCACCCGCCCCAGATCTTGCACCGAGACGCCCATGCCCACCGAAGTGACCTCGACCACCCCAGTCATCTCACCACCTCAAACGACACCCGATCCCCGGTCCGGAGCAGGAAGCTCTCTGCGGCGAGATCAAACAGTCGCACGTCCGTATGGCCAATCACGTTCCAGCCCCCGGGGCCGTCCACGGAGTAGATCCCCGTGTGCGTCCCGCCGATCGCCACCGCCCCCGCGCAGATCTTAGCCCGCGGCTTCGCTCGCCGCGGCGTCACCAAGCGCTGGTCCAAACCGGCCAGATACGGGAATCCCGGCGAGAACCCCAGCATCGCGACCTCGTAGTTCCCCCCCGCGTGCAGGCGCACCACTTCGGCGACCTCCATCCTCGCACCCGCCGCGACCTCCGCCAGATCCTCGCCATCGTAGCGCACCCGGACGCGGTGGATCCTCGGCGCGCTTGCCCCCCCGACGGCCACGCTCTCCAGTGCAGCGATCAAATCCGACGCCCGCCGTGCCTTCATCTGCCCCGGTTCGAACTCGAACAGCACTTGATCGAAGGCCATCGTGTAGTCCCGCAGGCCCGCGATCCGAGCGCCCTCCAGCCAAGCCGCGATCGCCCGAGCTTTCGCCGATCCGCCCTCGAAGCGCACCAGTGCTGCATCCGGCCCGTACGGCTTCCATTCCACAACCCGAGAGAAACACAAAGCCCGCCGCCCATCGAATCCTTTGCGCCCTCCCAGAAGCATCTGATAGACCAGACCCCATGGCACTCGCACCCGGCACCCAAGCACCCGATTTTTCCCTTAAATCCGCCACGACCGACGGTCTGGTCGACGTCTCTCTCAGCGCCCAGCGCGGTAAGAAGGCGACCGTCCTGCTCTTCTTCCCGGCCGCGTTCACCGGCGTTTGCACCACGGAGATGTGCGACGTCACTTCCGGACTTGCGACCTACTCCGACCTCAACGCGGAAGTCATCGCGATCAGCGTCGACACCCCCTTCGCGCAGCAAGCTTGGGCGAAGCAGGAGAACATCGGCCTGACGCTCGCCAGCGACCTCAACAAGGAAGTCACGAAGGCCTACGACGTCCTATTTCCGAACCTCATCGGGATCGGAGACACCGCCGCTCGCGCTGCCTTCGTGATCGATCAAGACGGCAAGATCGTGCACAGCGAACAAACCGAGACTCCCAAAGACCTGCCGGATTTCGAAAAAATCACCGCTGCCCTCCGCTCGCTTTGACCCCCGCCGGTTTGGGAGCTGCGCGCGCCTGACGGCCCGCTCCCGATGCCAGGCATCGCGGGGCCGCGTCGATCGCCGGACGTGCTACTCCCGCGACACCGACGGCAACCGCGCGACCGGACCCACACCTAGCGCCCGCACCCGGTCGAAGATACCTGGCGCGACCTCGCTCCCGGTCTCGTAGCCCTGGAGAAACATCTCCAGCTTCGCGTCCAAGTTGTCGACGTAGTGCAGCGCGACCGCTTCCGGGGTCTTCGGAGCAACCGGCGATCCAAATTCCAGCGTCCCGTGGTGCGAGAGCACCAAATGAATCAAATGAAGCCGCACCAGTTCCGACTCTGGTGCCAATCCGTCCCACCCCTCCCTCGGCAACTCCCGCCACAGTGAGTTGACGACCTCGACGCCGACGCTGATGTGGCCCATCAGCTCCCCACGCAGCTCCCGCTCGATGGAGAATCCTTCCTCCGGCGGACACGTCTCCCATAATTTTCCGCAATCGTGAAACAGAACGCCAGCGGCGAGAAGATCCCGATTCAAGCTCGGGTAGGCCTCGCAGATGGCCAGCGCCGACCGGAGCATTTGCGCCGTGTGCTGGACCAGCCCACCTCTCCGCGCGTGGTGATTGACCCGCGCCGCCGCCGCCCGGGCAAACCTCACCCCGAAAGCGTCGAAAAACCGAAGACCCAGCGCCCGTAGCCGTGCATCCCCCAAGCGCGCAATGGTTTCCCGGATAAAAAGATAATCCCGCTCGACCGCCATCCGCTCCTCGACTGATCCGGCAAACAGCGCCGCTCGGTCGTCCGGCGAGAGTTCGGCCAATTCCCACCGGCGCGCGTCGAGGCCGAACGACCCGTTTACGTAAAACTCCCCGACCACCGAGACCCCGGCGCCGACCGCCAATCCCTCACAGACTCGGAAATTTGCCGAGTCCGACCACACCCGCAGCGTCAACCCATCGGAAGCGTCCCGCAGCCTCAGCTCCCAATACGGTTTGGCGTTGCTCCCCTCCTTCCGCTTGAGGTCCTCCAACTGCGCGTGCAGCGTCGCCCCCACACCTTCCGTCCGCGCCGCAGCCCGCAACTCTCCGATTGTCAGGCGCTCGCTCATCTGGGAAACGAAATCTCGGTGCTACGCGCGACCGATCGAGTGATACGTGAACCCATGCCCGCGCACCGTCTCCGGATCGAAGAGATTCCGACCGTCGAACAATAGCGGCGTGTGCATCGTCTCCTTCAACTTCGCGAGATCTGCGGCGGCAAATTCGTTCCACTCCGTTGCGACGATCAAGGCCTCGGCACCCTCCGCAGCGGCCAATGCCGAATCGGCCAACTTCGCCCCTTCGATCATTTTGTATTCCGTCGCCTTCTCCATCCCCTTCGGATCATAGGCCGTCACGTCCGCACCTTCTTTGATGAGATCATTGATCACGTCCACGGCCACCGAAGTCCGGACGTCGTCCGTGTCCGACTTGAACGTGATACCCCAGACCGCGATCTTCTTGTCCCGGAGCACCCAGAGAGCCTCCCGCACTTTGGCGACGAAGCGACTACGCTGGTCTCGGTTGATTTTCTCGACCTCCTTCAACAGCGTGAACGGCTCGCCGAGCTGATCGCTGATCGCGATGAACGCCGCGATGTCCTTCGGGAAGCAAGAGCCACCGTAGCCAATGCCTGCGTTGAGAAAGTTCCGCCCGATCCGCTTGTCCGAACCAATCCCGTCAGCGACCTTCTCAACGTCTGCCCCGCTCGCCTCACAGATCCGCGAGACCGCGTTGATGTAAGAGATCTTCAATGCGAGGAAGGAATTTGCCGCGTGCTTGATGAGTTCCGCACTGTTGACGTCCGTCACGATGATCGGTGCCATGAACGGCTCATAGATCTGGCGCATCAGGTTCGTCGCGCGCTCGCTCGACGAGCCGACCACCACCCGATCTGGATTCATGAGATCGGGCACCGCGCAGCCTTCACGAAGGAACTCCGGGTTACTCACCACGTCAAAGTCCGCACCTGCCTTGTTGTAGCGCCGGATCGTCTCCGCGACCTTCTCACCCGTCTTCACGGGCACAGTGCTCTTGTCGACGATGACGCGGTAGTCTTTCAGCACGCCCGCGATCTCGCGGGCCACCCGCTCGATGTACGAAAGATCCACGCTGCCGTCCGGCTGCGGCGGGGTCGGGACTGCGATGAAGACAACTTCAGAATTATCGACCCCTTCCTCGATGCTTGACGTGAACTTCAGCCGCCCCGCGCTCACGTTGCGGGTGACAATTTCTTCCAACCCGGGTTCGTAGATCGGGATCTTTCCGGCGCGGAGCATCTCGACCTTTCTGCCGTCGTTGTCGACGCAGATGACGTGATGCCCGACTTCCGCAAAGCAAGCTCCGGAGACCAATCCGACGTAGCCGGATCCAATGATACAAAGTTTCATAAATAGTTGAGGAAATTGGAGATTGAATGAACTGCCCGAGCGCCCTACTCGCTGTCCCCACCCAGCGGACTGGTCGCAGGATCATAGGCCAGCGGGAGCGAGATTTGCGGCGCGTCCTTGAGAGACATCGTCAGCACGAGACCGTATTCCGTGTCGCCGCCTTGGTTATCCCGCACCTCACCACCAAACGACATGATCCAAGCCGACAGGTCCCGGTGCACCGAGTAGCGTTGGAAGAGTAGTTGGTTATCCTCGGCTTCGTAGGTGCCTTGGGCGCTCACACCCCAATGGGGGTTGATCTGGTAGTAGCCGTAGGCGGAGAGCTGATTGCTGTCCTGAAAGAACGGGTTCTCTTCGATGTAGCGATTGCTGAATTGCAGGAGGAGATCCCGCATCGGCATGAACAAGATCGACGTGTTGACGTCGGTAAACCCGTCATCCGTGATCGGGGTCTGCGCGTCCATCCGAAAAGACGCCCAAGGCAGGGGCTTGAACTCGATCCGATTGACCACGTTGGATACGTCACCTTCCCCGTTGTCGACGTAAGGGTCGTTGAAGTTGATGTCGAAGAACGAATCGATCACCAACCACTCCCAGTTATCATCCCCTCGGCGCGTCGTGAACCGATTGCGAGATCCCAAGCGGACGATGCTCCAATCGTCGATGGAATCGATCGCTACGAACTGCGGAAAATCGAGCGGCAAGGGTTCCGTTGAAGGAACGACCCGGTCGAACTGTAAGATCTGATCGCGCCCCTCCCCCAGGTTCTCGACGTAAGAGAAATTCACGTACGGCTGGTTCGTGTGAAGCACGCCGTCCAATCCCAGCGCCCGCGATTGGATCGCTTCGTATTTCTTCGAAAGCTTAAACGACGCCTCCAGCCCCGCGTTGAAGACCGGGCGGAAGGTCGAGCCGCCCGTGCGGAGTTCCCGGCCACGCAAGTCGGTCCCGTTCTCGATCATACTCGCCTGCGTCTCAAGCGACTGGGCCGTCGCCAGCTGCGCGGTCTGCGATCCCTCCAGGGCCAAGATCGACTGCTGCAGGGCGGCCCGGTCGACCGGATTTGCCGAATTGTTCAGCGCACTCTGCTGTTCCGAGATCTTCGCCGAGGTCTGCGCCGCCAAGTCACGCTGGCTGGCGGCGCGCCCACGGATGTTATTGACCTGGATCTGCTGCTGATCGCTCAACGCAGAGACTGTCTCGCCCGTCTGGCTGTAATAAGTCCCCCGGATACCCATCCGCGGGATGACCGACAGCCAGCCGAAGTAAGTCCGGGCGTAGGAAAATTGGTGAAAGGTGTCGAAGCGCGTCGCCTCGTAGTCCGGGAAGATCGAGTTCTCCGCGAAGGCCCGCCGATACTGCCCGACACTCGACTCCCCATCGTAATAGACCGGCAACCCGAAGAGCCGGTGCTGCTTGATGTCGATCGCCAGCTCGGGCAGGCGCTCGGTCGTCTCGAAAAAATCGTTGACCTGAAAGCGAGTCAGTAGCGAGATCGTGTAGAACTCGTTCCACTTCGTCAGCGACAGAAAGTTATCTGGCTGCGGATCGGTTCGAAACTCGTTGGGATAATAATCTTCGAGAAAATCAATGTCGCTTAGGGCGTTGATGTCCGCCGTCGCGTAGATGTCGTCCGTCACGAAGAGTCGGTGCTGAAAACTCACGCGATACCGGTCGCTCTCCCCCTCCTCCGGCGGCTCGCCTCGACCCCCGACCCGGTCCTCGGGGTTGATGTCGTTCGCGTAATAGGATCGGAATGTCCCGTAGCTCCGATCGTCCAAGCCGTATCTGAACTCCGCATCGAAGCCGACGCCGAATCCTAGTTCCGTCCGGTAATCCGTGTTCACCGTTCCGATCACCGCGCCGCTGTTCCCAATCGGAAAGCTGTACCCGACGAGGGTGTAGTATCCAACGCGCGAGTCGTATCCCGGCCGGACCGTGAAGCCCGTGTTGTTCGTAAAGGCGAAGAGATACGGAAAGTAAAAGACCGGGACGTTGCCGATGTAGAATACGGAATTGGTGAAGACCACTCGCGAGTCTGGGTAGATCCGCACCGACTTCGCTTTCACCCGGAAGTCCGGCTGCGACGAGTCGTCCGTGGTGAACGTCGCGTTGGTGACGTTGAACTGGTTCAACGAAGGCGCTTGGAGGCTCAACGCGCGGAACTTGAGCGGAAAATTTTCGCCCGTCATCTCCAATGCGCGGATCTGCTTGCTCTCCAGATTGTAGAGTGCTCGCTGGCTGGTGAGGAGATTGTCCGCCGTGTAGATCCGGACGTCCCCAATCAACAAGACGTCGCGGGTGTCAGGATTGTACTCCGCGTAGTCGGTGTAGATGCTGATGTCCTGATAATGAATCTGGACGTTGTCTTCAGCGATGGCCACACCGGCTTCGAAGCGCGTCTCCCCATCGGCGGTGATCTCCACCGGGACGTCGCCGAAGCTGCCAAACTGCGCGAGAGCCGTCGACGACAGCCCTCCGAGCACTACTAGAACCAGCCAACGCAAACTTATCATTTGGAAGGGCGAGGCTACGGAGCGGCGTAACCCACGCAAGGAAAATCCCGGCACATCAATCTCCGTAACCCGTCGGATTCTTCAGGTGCCACGCCCACGCACTCTCGATGATCTTGCGGATGTCCTGATACTTCGGTTCCCACCCAAGGGCCGCACGGATCTTGTCCGAAGCTGCGATCAATCGCGGCGGATCACCCGGACGCCGGTCTTTTTCAACAACCGGGATCTCCTTCCCAGACACCGCCCGGCAAGTGTCGATGACCTCCCGCACCGACGTCCCGCCGCCCGTCCCAAGATTGAAAAAGCCGCTCTCCGGCGCGTCGAGCGCCCGCATGTGCGCGTCGGCCAGATCGAGGATGTGGATGTAGTCGCGCACGCAGGTCCCGTCCGGCGTGTCGTAGTCCGTCCCGTAGATCTCCGCCGCTGGCTTCTGCCCGAGCGCGACCTTGAGGACGTTGGGGATGAGGTGCGTCTCGATCCGGTGGTCTTCGCCGAACTTCTCGCTCGCACCCGCCGCGTTGAAGTAACGCAACGCGACGAACTTCAGCCCGTGGATCTCGCCGTACCAACGCAGGATCTTCTCGAAAAGTAGCTTCGACTCTCCGTAGGGATTGATCGGGACCTGCGGCACCGTTTCGTCCAGGGGCATCCGCTCCGGAACTCCGAACGTCGCGCACGTCGACGAGAAGACCAGCCGCCGGACGTCGTTCGAGATCATCGCCTCGAGCAGATTAAGGCCGTGGCAGACGTTGTTGCGAAAATACTTGGCCGGATTCGTCATGGATTCCCCCACGAGCGCGTTCGCCGCGAAATGCATCACCGCGTCCGGCTTATACTCCTTGATCGCGAGGCCGATCACGTCTGGGTCGCTCAGATCGCCCTGGAAAAAGCGCGCCCGACCGTCGACCGCCTTCTTGTGCCCTTCGGTCAAGTTGTCGAAGACAGCCACTTTGTGCCCAGCGTTCAACAGCTCTTCCACGCAGATACTGCCGATGTAACCCGCTCCACCCGTGACAAATATTCTCTTCATGCGAGCCGGAAGATACCGGCCCTGCGGCGGCGTTCAAGTCCACCCTTCCGATCAGCCATCCGGTCTCACGAGCGCTGACCGGAAGACCGGTTGGCCAATCTCCGAGAATTTCCGCTCGAATTCTGTCTCCACGCCCGCCCGCCCGTCGTCCCAGTCGACCTCACGGAATCGCTTAAACTCCGCCACGATCTCCCCCATCGCAGCGAAATACCCGGCGTCGTCGGTCATCAGCCGCAGCGTCCCGCCGCCGACCAGCAGCTCCCGAGCGTCCTCCAATAGCGCCCGATTGACCACCCGCCGCGACCAGTGCCGCCGCTTCGGCCACGGATCCGGAAACGAGACGTGAACCGCCGCGACACTTCCCTTGGGCAAGGCCTCCCGCACGGCCGCCAATCCCTCCCCGCGCACCGCCCACGCATTCCTGAGACCAAGGCGCTCGAACTTTGCCCGACATCGGTCGACCCGTCCCGTCAGCTTCTCGACTCCGAGCCAGCGCACGTTCGGATACCGCTCCGCCATCCCCGCGAGGAAGGTCCCCCGGTGGCATCCCAGATCGATCTCCAGCGGATAGCCATCCGTGCCCCAGCCATTCGGCAATTCGTCCCCCGCCCCTTCGTCGACAACCATGGTTTGCATCACCCATCTACCCTAGCGAAGATCGCGGGGCCGCAATGACGAATTCCAGCTGCTGCACCCCGACCGCCAAGCGCAAGACGCCCCCGAACCCGTCTGCCCCAGCGGATCAGGCTTCGACCTTCGACCCGACCGCCATGCGCAAGCTCCCCGCCGCCACCTTCCTCATGGGGGCCGTCGGGCCCGAGACGTGGCCTTCCGACCGGGAGGGTCCCGTTCGCTCCGTCGACGTTGCGCCATTCTGGATCGACGAGACCGCCGTGACCAACGGCGCTTTCGCGGCGTTCGTCGAAGCCACCGGATTCGTCACCGAGACCGAGCGATTTGGCTGGTCGTTCGTGCACTACTCCCAGATTCCCAAGTCTCGCCGGAAATCGCTGGCCGACCGCCGGGTCGCCGGTCTCGAATGGTGGTACGGCGTCCCCGGCGCGACTTGGCGCAACCCCCTGGGTGGCACCGAAGACGTCAACAAGCTCAACCGCCTGGACCATCCCGTCGTCCACGTCACCTGGAACGACGCCACCGCCTTCGCCGCCTGGTCGGGCAAGCGCCTGCCGACCGAAACCGAGTGGGAATTTGCCGCGCGCGGCGGCCTTGAGCAACGGCTCTACCCTTGGGGCAACGACCTGCATCCCGCCGGCAAACACCGCTGCAATATCTGGCAGGGCGACTTTCCGAAGGCCGACTCGGGGGAGGACGGCTACCGCGGCACCGCCCCCGCCCGCTCCTTCAAGCCCAATGGTCACGGCCTCTTTAACCTCACCGGCAACACGTGGGAATGGACGGCCGATCATTTTCACACCCCACCCCACGAAGACCGACGAGCCATGCGCGGTGGCAGCTACCTTTGCCACGTCAGCTATTGCAACCGTTACCGCTGCTCCGCCCGCACCTCCAACACGCCCGACAGCTCCGCCGGCCACCTCGGGTTCCGCTGCGCATCAGACGCCGAGTAGGTCTCGGAGCACCCGCGTCGTCCGGTCCGTCGCAAACTTCGCTTCGCAAGCCGCCCGCCCCGCCGCCCCCATCCGCCGACCCTCCTCCCGATCATCCAGCAAGCGGACCAAGCCAGCCGCGACGCCCGCCACGTCGCCTTCGTCGACCAAGATGCCCGTCTCCCCGTCGTCGACCATCTCCGGCACTCCCGCCACCCGCGTCGATACGACGGGCACCGCCGCCGACATCGCTTCCATGATGACGGTCGGCAGATTATCGCTCCCACCGTCCGCCGCGTTTCGACAAGGCAACACAAACACCGCCGCCCGGGCCAGCAGGGCGTCGATCTGACCCTGCGTTTTCGGCCCCGCCAACCGTACGCGCCCACCCAACCCCGCTCCGTCGATTGCCGCCAGCAGATCCTTCTCCAGCGGCCCCTGACCCACGATCTCGCAACGAAAGTCCCTGCCGCCTAACCGCGCGCAAGCCGCCACGAGATCCGCAAAACCCTTTTTTTCGATGAATCGCCCGATCGACAGGATCAGCGGCACGTCATCCTCGTTCCGCACGACTGGCCTGAGCTCGATGCCGTTGAACACCCGGTGCACTTTCCCCGCCGCCTCGGGGAATCGATCTCGAAGGAACTGCGCGCTAAATTCCGTCTCCGTAGCGATCCATTCCGCCCCCCCGACCAAGTCGGCCAAGTGAGACTCCGGGCGCTCACAGAAGACATCGTCCGCGTGCGCGGTGAACGAATATTTCACCCCCCCGAGCCGCTTCAACCAGAACGCCGTTCGCGCCGCCATCCCGGCAAAATGCGCGTGAACGTGCGTGATCCTCCGCCGCCGCAATTCACCCGCCAGCCACGTCGCTTCGTAGATCCGCCGCTTCTCCGAGCCGTCTCCCCAGTCGGCTTCCAGTCGGCGCTGCCCCTGCCGCACCCGTCGCCGGAACCACCAATCCCGATCGATCCGCTCGCTGAACGAATCCGGCAGGTAAACGACCCGGTCGCGGATCTCCTCCGGGAAATCCTGCTCCGGCTGACCCTGCGGATCTCGAATCGAAAACACCGAGAACTCGACCCCCTGCCGCTGCATCTCCAGCACCTCGCGAAAGCAGAAGGTCTGCGAGAACGCCGGGAACCGCTCGAACAAATAAGCGAATCCACCCACCCTTCAGAACTCGAGCCGTTCGTACAGATCGCCGAGCGCCAGTGTGAATCCTGTTCGTTTGAAGCGGATCACGTCGTCCCGTCCCTCGAAGATCTCCGCGACCCACCCCGAGTCGGTCCGCCAATCCACCGTGACTGCGGCCCGATCCTGTTCGATCCTCACGTAGGCCTCCAGCGCCGGGAGACACGCGTAGGCCAGCCGCTTCTCGCGCTCATCCACCCCCCGGGTGCTCTCGGAGACAATCTCGAACACCAGCGACGGTCGCTCGCGCCAGCCACTCTCCCCGTCCGTCGGGTCGCACACGACCATTGCATCCGGGTAGTAAAAATACGTGTTTCCACTCTGCCGCAACCTGAGCTTCATGTCCGAGCCGAAAGGCTGGCAAGTCTTGCCCCGTAGCTTGCTCCCAAGCTCACGGTAGAGATTCATCGCGATCACGTTGTGCGCATCGCTCGCCCCAGCCATCGCGTGCACGTAGCCTCCGAGGTATTCACGCTTCACCTCGGCAGACGGCTCCCCCGCGAGATACTCCTCCTCGGAAACCGTTCCCTCACTTTTCAGCAACGCCGTCATGGCCTTGCAAGCTAGCTGACTGCGTCCCCAATCGAAACTCGAAAATCCTAAGCCGCTTCCTTCTCGACCCGCTTCCGAATCATCGGCGACTTCCGCCCCTCGACCACTGCCCGGTTCACGGTCACCTCCGCCACGTCGTCGCGGCTCGGCGTCTCGTACATCACGTCGAGCATGATCCGCTCCATCATCGCCC
This sequence comes from uncultured Verrucomicrobiae bacterium, assembly GCA_963803825.1. Lineage (GTDB taxonomy): Bacteria > Verrucomicrobiota > Verrucomicrobiia > Chthoniobacterales > JAATET01 > CAVVKW01. The sequence continues at coordinate 82,724 of CAWDOJ010000011.1, forward strand.
GCAACGCCCGTGCCCCCGTCCCCTTTTTGACCGCCTCCGCCGCCAACGCGCGCAACGCGTCTTTCGTCACGTTGAGTTGGGCGCCGTCCATCGCCAGCAGCTTCACGTATTGCTTCACGATCGCGTTCTTCGGATCCGTCAGGATTTGGACCAATTCGTCTTCGGTGAGCGGATCGAGCACCGCGTCGACCGGCAGCCGTCCGATGAACTCTGGGATCAAGCCAAACGACAACAGATCCTCCGGCTCCGCCAGATGCACCGCCGCCTGCACCTCGTCCGCGCCACCCTTGACGTGGAATCCCATCGCCTTCGCGCCGAGGCGCCGCTGCACGATCTTCTCCAGCCCGACGAACGCGCCGCCGCAGATAAACAAGATATTCTGCGTATCGACCTGCAGGTAATCCTGCTGAGGATGCTTGCGCCCACCTTGCGGCGGAACGTTGCAGACCGAGCCCTCCAGGATTTTCAGTAAAGCTTGCTGGACGCCTTCGCCCGACACGTCGCGGGTGATGCTCACGTTCTCCGTCTTGCGGCCGATCTTGTCGATCTCGTCGATGTAGATGATTCCCACCTCAGCCCGCTTCACGTCCCAATCCGCCGCCTGCAGCAGTCGGTGGATGATCCCCTCCACGTCCTCGCCGACGTATCCCGCTTCGGTGATCGCCGTCGCGTCGGCGATGGCAAACGGCACGTCCAGCACCCGCGCGAGACTCCGCGCGAGCAGCGTCTTACCCGAACCGGTCGGCCCAATGAGCAGGATGTTGCTCTTCTCGATCTCGACCTCCGCCAGGGCGTCGAGCGTCACGGCACCGCCGTCGTGCTGGGTGATCCGCTTGTAATGATTGTGCACCGCGACCGATAGCACCTTTTTGGCGGTGTCTTGACCGATAACGTGCGCATCCAGCTCCCGCCGGATATCCGCCGGCTTCGGCACGCGGATCGCTGCCGCCGATTTCCGTGTCTCCTCGCCGATCTCCTTATCGAGGATGCCTTTGCAGACAACGATGCAGCTATCGCAGATGTAGACACCCGGACCGGCGATTAACTTGCGCACCTCCGCGTGGCTCTTTCCGCAGAAAGAGCACATCGTGAGGTTGGAGGACCGGGCCACGAACGAGGGGGACTATTTAGCCGCGTCTTCGCTCGGCTTGTGGTCGCCCAGCGGGTGTTTGACTTCCTTCCGGGACTGCACGACCTCGTCGACCAGACCGTATTCCTTCGCTTCGTCCGCCGTCATGTAGTGATCTCGATCCGCGTCTTTCTCGACCTGCTCGACCGACTTCCCGGTGTGGTGCGCCAGGATTCTGTTCAACCGGCGCTTGAGTTTATACATGAACTCAACCTGCCGCTCGACGTCGCTGGCCTGACCCTGGGCTCCGCCCGAGACTTGGTGAATCATGATGTCGCTGTTGGGCAGCGCGTAGCGTTTGCCTTTCGTGCCCGCCGCCATGAGGACCGCGCCCATGCTCGCCGCGATGCCCATGCAATACGTGTTCACGTCGCAGGTGACAAATTGCATCGTGTCGTAGATCGCCATCCCCGCCGTGACCGAGCCGCCGGGCGAGTTGATGTAGATGCTGATGTCCTTCTTCGGATCTTCCATCTGAAGAAAGAGCAGCTGCGCGATCACGATATTCGCGACGTTGTCGTCAATCCCGGTGCCGATGAAAATGATGCGATCCTTCAGCAGGCGCGAGTAGATGTCGTAGGCACGCTCGCCGCGCCCGGTCTGTTCAATAACGGTAGGTATCAGCATAAAGAAATCGGTCTCGGGTAAATGGCCTCCGCCTATTTGGCTGGCTCGCGAACGGTAGCATTCGAAGCAACGAAATCAAGGGCCTTGCCCACCACAATCTGCTCCTGAATGCTCCCGATCGCGTTCCGTTTCTGCAGATCTTTCACCATCTTGTTGACGGGTATCTGGTAGCGTTCCGCCATCCGCGAGACGTGGAAGACGAGTTCTTGCTGGGTCGCCGAGATCTTCTCCTGCTCGGCGATCCGCAGCAGGACGAAGGTCGACTTCACCCGCTCTTGCGCGCTCTGCTCCGCCGCGCCCTGGATCTGGTCCTCGTGCGCTTGGAGCTCTTCGTCGCTGACTCCGCGGCCCTGATTCTCCTGCACGATCTCTCGCATGATGCCGGACATCTCGTTGTGGACCATGTCCTGCGGGACCTCGAAGCGGACGCTCTCGAGTAGCTTCTTCATCGCTCCCGAGCGCTTCCCGTTCTCGTAATCGTTCTCCGCGTAGCGCACCAATTCTTCACGGATCCGCTCGCGCAACTCCGTCATCGTCTTGCCCGCTTCGATGCGGGACGCCAGCGCGTCGTCGAACTCCGGCAGCTTCCGCTCGCGGATCTCGTGCAGCGTCGCCGCGTAAGCCACCGTCTTGCCCCGCAGCGGCTCGAAGGGAAATTCCGCCGGCAGCGCGATCTCGAACGTCCGCTCCTCGCCCACGCTCAGACCAACCAACGCTTCGCAGAATCCTGGAGCCAGCGTGTCGGGAGCCATCCGGATCCACCAGTTAGGTTTGCCCGCGAGCAGCGGGGGACAATTTTCCACCGCCTCAGCAAGCGCCGTTCCGTCCAGCGTACCCGCGTAGGTCAACACGGCAAAATCGTCCATCGCCAGCGCACGCCCCTCGATGGTCTCAAATTCCGAATGCTGCTCGGCCAATGTCCCGAGCGCGTCCTCGACGTCGGCATCCGTCACGTCCTTCTTCGCGATCTCGACCTCGACGCCCTTGTAATCCGGCAATTCGAAATCCGGCACCGTCACCAACGTCGCCGAGTAACTCATCGTCCGATCCGCCCCGATCTCGACGTCATCGACCTTCGCGACCGAGATGACCTTGAGCTTCTTCTGCGCGATGGCTTCGTTCATCGAACTCCGCAGAAGCCGGTTTTTCACCTCCTCGCGGATATCCTCTTCAAAGCGCTTGGCGATCACGGCAGCCGGGGCTTTACCGGGACGGAACCCGGGGATCTTGGCCTGCTTTTGGAAAGCTTTGGCCGTCGTCTGCCATTCCTTCTCGACCTGGTCCGGCGGGAGTTCGACGCGGAGTGTGGCGATGCAATTTGGCTTGGGTTCTACGAAAACGTTCATTTGTGGAAACCGACCAGTCAACCACACGCGACCGACAACGCAAGCTCCCGACTGATTCCCACGTGCACCCCACCTCCGACTGTGCGACAAATCCCCACCGCACCATGACTCGATCCACCGCTCTCTTCGCCGCCGCCGCCGCCCCTTTCGATTCTCACCGCCTGCGGACCCGGCGGCAACTCGCCGGAGCCGACCTCTCCAGTCGTCACCGACGTCCCGGTCGAAGTCGACACCACGGGCGAACCCGATCCCATCGCGGTGCCGACCGCCCAGCGGGGTGGCACCTTCGCCACTTGGGGCGGACCGTTTCCCAAGTCGCTCAACGCGTGGCTCGACTACAATTCCTTCTCCGGCAGCGTCTCTGGCCTCATGTTCGAGACGCTTGTCTCGCTGCACTCGACCCGAGACGAGCCGGTAGGCGTGCTCGCTCAATCTTGGGAAACGTCCGAAGACGGCACCACCTTCACCTTCCGGCTCGATCCCCGCGCAACGTGGAGCGACGACCATCCCATCACCGCCGAAGACGTCCAGTTCTACTACGACGTCATCATGGACGAAAGGAATCTCACGTCCGTCTTCCGCGTGAATCTCTCGCGTTTCTCCCGACCCGAGATCGTCGACGAACGGACGATCCGCATCACCGCCACGGAGCCTCACTGGGCAAACTTCTGGACCGCCGCCGGTCTCACCGCCTTTCCGAAACACGTTTGGAAAGACGTCGACTTCAACGCGCAGAACTTCGAGTTCCCGGTCGTCAGCGGTCCCTACGCTCTGGAAGAGGTGAAGACCAATCGGTCGATCAGCCTCCAGCGGCGCGGCGACTGGTGGGGCCGCGTCAAGCCATACAACGTCGGCAAATACAATTTCGATCACCTCCTTTTCGTCTCGATGGAAGATCGGAACAAGATGCTCGAGGTCTTCAAGAAAGGCGAAATCGACGCCTACCCGATTTACACCGCTCAGATCTGGGCCGAGAAAACCAACTTCCCCGAAGTGCAAAAAAATTGGGTCGTCCGCCAGGAAGTCAAAAATCGCGAACCCAAGGGAGTGCAAGGACTGGTCCTCAATCTCCGCCGCGAGAAGTTTCAAGACCCCCGCGTTCGCCAAGCCCTCGCCCTCGTCTTTAACCGCGAACTCATGAACGAGAAGCTGATGTTTGATCAGTACTTCCTCCTCAATTCCTACTACCCCGACCTTTACCAAAACAACGTCAACCCCGACGTCGCGGCGACGCCCTACGATCCGTCGAAAGCCCGCGCCCTGCTCAAAGAAGCCGGTTGGGAAGTCGGCTCCGACGGTGTCCTCGCCAAGGACGGCCAGCCCTTCGACCTCAGCATCCTTTTTCACGGGGAGGACCTCCGGCACATGAACATCTACATTGAGGATCTGAAAGCCATCGGTATCCGCCCAAGCATCGACCAAGTCTCCCGCGCGAGCTTCACCAAGCGCACCGACACCCAGGACTTCGACCTCTTCTGGCTGAACACCGGAGCTGGCCGCCTCCGCGACCCCGAGGGATCCTGGTCGTCCGCCCAAGCGAACGAGATCGCCACCAACAATTACTCCGGCGTCGCCGATCCAGAGATCGACGAACTCATCGAGCGCCAGAAGACTAGCCCGACCTCGCCGTCCGCAACGACATCCTTCGCCAGATCGACGCTCGCCTCATGGAGATATCGCCCTTTGTCCTCATGTGGCAATCGCGCGGCTCCCACCTTCTCTACTGGAACCGCTACGGCACCCCCACTCACGTCCTCGACAAGTATAACCGCGAAGACGCCGCCCTCACCTACTGGTGGCTAGACGCCGAGAAGGCAGCCGCGCTCGACGAGGCCATGCGCACCGACACCGCCCTACCGCCCGAGCCACCCGAGATCCTCTACGCGGATTAAAACTCCGCCCGGCGACCTCGCGAGGCGGCTATTTTCTTTCGCCGACCCGATCCAGCGCCGCGGACGCACTTCGATTTTCGATGACCACCTACATCATCCGTCGCCTCCTCCTCATGGTGCCGACGCTGCTCGGCATCTCGGTCGTCTGCTTCATTCTCATCCAATTCGTCCCCGGCGGCCCGGTCGAGGAGATCATCAGTAAAGTCCGAGCCGCCGCCGCATCCCGACCCGGCGGTGGCACGATCTCGGCCGCCGAGGTCGCCAACATCGAAGCCTACTTCGGCTTCGATCAGCCCGCCATCGTCCGCTATTTCACGTGGCTCTGGAACGTGATCCGCGGCGACTTCGGCAACTCCTACGTCTATCAGCAACCCGCCCTCAGCGTCATCGCGAGCAAGATGCCGATCTCACTCTTCTTCGGACTCACCTCATTCTTCCTCGCGTATCTCATCTCCATCCCACTGGGCGTCTGGAAGGCACTCGCCAACGGGAAGCTCGTCGACTCCGTCTCGTCGGTTTTGATCTTCGCGGCTTACGTGATCCCTGGGTTCGCCCTCGGGACGATCCTCATCATTTACCTCGGCGCCCAACTCGACTGGTTTCCCATCGGAGGCATCGTGTCTGGGAATTTCGAATACCTGTCGCCCGGCAATCAGGTGCTCGATTTTCTTCACCACATGGCGCTTCCGCTCTTCTGTTACATGCTCGGCGAATTTGCCGTCCTCACGCTGCTCATGAAGAACAGCGTGCTCGACGAATTGAACAAAGACTACGTCCGCACTTCGATGGCCAAAGGACTCACCTTCCGTGCCACCGTCTGGAAGCAAGTCTTCCGGAACTCCCTCATCCCCATAGCCACCGGCATCGGGTCCATCTTTACCGCCATGTTCGCCTCCGCCCTGCTCATTGAGAAGGTCTTCGACATCGATGGCATGGGCCTCCTCATGTATAACTCCGTCGTCGGCCGCGACTACAATGTCGTCCTCGGCATCATCATCCTCTCGAGCTTCTTCACCATGCTTGGACGGCTCTTCAGCGACATCGTCTACGTCGCCGTCGATCCTCGGATTCGTTTCGACTAGATGACTCCGCAGCGGCCCTTGTCACCCCGACCAAATGAGATTAAATCTCTCATATGAAAACGGCCACCGTCGCTGATCTCCGCAACGATTTTCCGCTCGTGTCTCGATGGATCGAAGCCGGAGAAAAAGTTCGCATCACCAAACGCGGAAAGCCGTTCGCGGTCATTGCTCCCGTGCAATCCAAGACCGCCCCTTCCGCGTGGCCAGACCTTCGTTCTCGACTCGTTCGCCCTGCGGCGGGCCCGACGAGTGAGACGATCCACGAATCCCGGGGAGAATGGTGACCGCTTACTTCGACACCGGCGTGCTCGTGAAGATGTACGCCGAAGAAGCGAACTCCGATCTGGCCATCGATCTCATCCGGGACGCTGCGCTCCCGCTGCCTTTCACCCACCTTCATCGCATCGAACTCTTCAACGCCATTCGACTGAAGGCCTTTCGCAAGGAGATCACTCCCGGCGATCAGAAGCGATCTCTCCGCCTCGTCGCAACGGACATCCAGGCGGGTCGGCTCCAGCTTCCCAGCTACGATCTTGCTCAAGCCTTCCGCCGGGCCGAAGCCCTGACCGCAAAGTACACTTCGACCTTGGGGGTCCGCAGTCTCGACGTCATGCACGTCGCTTTCGCGCTCGAAGCCGAATGCACGGCATTCTGTTCCTTCGACCGCCGCCAAAGGCTGCTCGCCCAAAAGACGTGCCTCCACGTGGTTCCGCGCCATATTCCGCTCTAGTCGTCCCCGTGTTCTCACCCGTCACTCGCGAGAAATTCCGCAAGTTCCGCTCGATCAAGCGGGCTTGGTGGTCGCTCGTCATTCTCACCATTGCCTTCGTCGCCTCGCTTTTCAGCGAGCAACTCGTGAACGACCACCCACTCGTGCTCGGCTACGGAGGCAAACTCCATTTCCCAACCCTCAAGTTCTACAGCGCCCAGACTTTTGGCGGTCAATACCGCACCGAGGCCAACTACCGCACCCTCCGCACCGATCCCGCGTTTAAGGAATCGGGCGGGTGGATGATCCTCCCGCCGATCTCGCACGACCCGCTTCACCCCTACCTCGATCTCGATGGCGCCCCGCCCCACCCACCCTCGGCGCGGCATTGGCTCGGCACCGACAATGCCGCGAGGGACGTTCTCGCTCGGCTCATCTACGGATTTCGCATCTGCATGCTCTTCGCCCTCGCACTCGCCGCGATCAGCGTCGCCCTCGGCATCGTCATCGGCGGGATCCAGGGCTACCTCGGCGGCAAGGTCGACCTCATCGTCCAACGCTTCATCGAGGTTTGGTCCGCCCTCCCGTTTCTCTACGTCGTCATCCTGCTCGGTTCGATCTACGGCCAGAGCTTCGGCATCCTGCTCTTCGTCATGGCGATATTCCAGTGGATCGGACTCTCCTACTACCTCCGGGGAGAGTTCTTCAAGCTTCGCGAGCAGCCCTACGTCCTCGCCTCGCGCAATCTCGGGACCAGCACGTTCAACATCCTCTTTCGCCAGATGCTGCCCAACGCGATGACCCCCGTCATCACCCTACTCCCCTTCATGATCGTCGGGGGCATTTCCTCGCTCACCGCGCTCGACTTCCTCGGCTTCGGCCTCCCGCCGCCGACCCCGAGTTGGGGAGAGATGATTCAGCAAGGCCTGGCTAACCTCTACGCCCCGTGGGTTGCCTCCTCCGCCGTCACGGCTCTCTTCGTCACCCTGCTGCTCACGGCCTTCATCGGAGAAGGCGTCCGCGACGCCTTCGACCCGAAGAGCTTCAACAAAATCCAGTAGCACCCACTGACTAGCGCACCGTCACCATGGTCCCCTTCGGCACCAGCGTGTAGAGCGTCGCCGCGTCCCAGTTCGCCAACCGGATGCAGCCGTGACTCCCCGAGCGCCCGATGGTCTCGGGCGAAGGCGTCCCGTGGATCCCGATCCCGGGTTTGTTCAGGCCCGCCCACAGGATTCCCACCGGATTGTTCACTCCCGGCGGGATTTGAAACGCCACGTCCGTCCGCTCACCCCGCTTCAAGACCCCCTCGTCCCAACGAAACCACGGCCACGGCGCGAGACCCAGGATCTTCCACTCGCCGACCGGAGCGGGGTGGTCGCTCGAACCTGGAGTGATGGGGAATACCGCGAGCAGTTTGTCCCCGCCGATCACTCGAAGCTGCCGCTCGCTCAGGTCCACCACGACCCGTCGGGGCGACGTCGGCGACGCCACCGCCGCCGGGTACGTCGAGGGAAACCGCTCGACCCGCAGCGGCTGCGCCACGTTCGGCACCCGCAGCACCGTCCCCGCACCGGCCGTATCCACGCGGATCCCAGGGTTCAGTTTCTTCACGAAATCCTGCGTCGTGTGGAACCGCTCCGCGACGAACTCGCTCACACTCGAGTAGGGCAGCCGCTTCTGAGCCGCCATGGCCTCCGGCCCACTCGCGACGGGACCCAACCGCCCGAGATCCTCTGCCGTCAAAGCATACGTTGTGTACGGGACGATCCCCCGCACCTCTGGCTCCCGCCCCATCACCCGGCGATAGACGTCCAGCGCCTTCCGCGTGAATTCCCCGTCCCGCCCATCGACCACACCCGGCCCGAAACGAACCGAATCCAGAAAGATCTGCAATCGCACAACCTCGTCTTGCTTCGAGACCGCTGGTGCCTCCGGCGTCGCTACGGCAACGGGCCGATCCATCGTCGCGCAGCCGCCCACCAACAGACCAATCACCGCCAGCCCCATCCATCGTAGTCTCATCTTCCGCATCGCCCGAGACTAACCGGATCCCTCGCCGCATCACAACCCAGCCCCGCTTCGACTCGCGTTTTACCCGCCAGCGGACCCCGCCGAACCGATCTTCTGGCCGCTCGAACATTCCCTCGCGGTCATTGAAGAAAATTGGGGGCCAAGGCGTGGTAGCCAGTTCCTTCGTAAGCCATTGATCGCAGACTGACCTGATCGAGCAGGTCGGATTGGCCAGCGCTCCCCGGCTCCGCAAGACTACGCAAGATGAGCACCACCGAAGCCATCGCCGACCTCCGCGACCACCTCCGCCGGCAACACCTCGCCCTGTCCACCGAGCGGACCTACGTCGCGTGGCTCCGCCGCTACATCGCCCACCTCCGAGACAACCCAGCGCTAGCCGCCAAAACTTCGCCAGAGAAAATCTCGGCTTTTCTCACCTCACTCGCTCACGCGCGAGCTTCCGCCTCCGGCCAGAATCAAGCCCTCAACGCGATCGTCTTTTTCTACAAACACGTTCTCGGCGAGGGTCCCGGTGAGATCCGAAGCCTCCGCGTGCGCCCTCCAGCCAGGCACCGGGAAGCGCCCTCCCTCGCCATCACGGTCGACCTCCTCCGGAACGTTCGCGACACCCACGACTACCTGCTTCGATTGATCACCCAGCTTCTCTACGGCTGCGGACTCCGCCTCAACGAAGCCCTCGACATCCGGCTTAAGGACATTGATCGAGCCAACGCGCAGCTCGTGATCCGTCAAGCCAAGGGGAAGCAGAACCGCGTCCTTCGGCTCCCCGCGCGTCTCGACTCGGCGATCAGCGTCCAGATCGAACGAAGCCGCCGAGTGTGGGAATCCGACCGCTGGGCCGGGATTCCGGTACCCCTTCCGGACCGTCTCCTCCAGAAGTCCCGCCGATCCGAAGCTGCCCTGGGTTGGTTCTGGCTCTTTCCCGCGACTTCCCCGAGCCGGGACCCCCGCTCGGGTCGGCGGCTGCGTTGGCGCTGTCACCCTTCCGTCGTTCAACGGGCGATCGCCCGCGCGAACCCTCCCGGCATGACCTCTCTCCCGATCACGGCCCACCACTTGCGCCACGCCTACGCCACGCACGCCCTCGCCGGCGGTGCTAATCTTCGAGCGCTGCAACTTGCGATGGGACACAAGTCGCTCGAGACGACTCAGGGCTATCTCCAGGCCGAATCGTTCTCCGTTGCGAGTCCGCTCGACGCCGCCCCGCATTTGTCAGCTTCTGGAATAGATTACCGCATCCCGAAGACCATCTCGATCAGACCGGAAGAATGCTCGACGGTTGGCTCCGCCTCGTGACGTTGGGACGAGACGTAACTCCCCGTGCCAATCACCGTGGCGACGATCAACCCCGAGAGGCAGATGATCTTCAGCGGGTGCGATGACGTAGTGGCCGGGTTCGCGATTTCATCTGACATGAGTTCTTTGCGTCTCCTGTTCGTTCGTTTGCTGATCAGCTGCGAACATCTCGCTCGCAGCGCCGATGGGTGCTGTAGCTTCAAGTGTGCCAATCCACGGCGCACGGCGACGCCCGCCCCTCCCCAATTCGTGACTTGCCGAACCGGAAACCGAAGTCCGACGTCCCCCCAATAAATCTCTATTGAGAGATCCGCCGCGACTAAAGGTGCATCCCGGCTTGAGCAGCGTAGGTCCGGGTTGCCCGCCAGCTAGGATACTTTACGAGACCTGTCGATTCTAGCTTCTACGAGCAGAGTCCCGGAGAGATCGCAGGATCCTACTGAAGCCGCCGCTGTGCGGACCAGTCACGCTGATTCGGCCGGGACCCGGTCGCAGCCCGCCGTCACACCGATGCGAGCTACCCAGCTCCTACCGACCGAGTTGCCGCCGTCCCGGCTTCCGCTCCGAGAGACTAAGCTGACAGAGCGACCGAACTGAAGGCGAGGCGCCGAGCCTCGCTCCACTCGCGCATGGCGTCCCGCAACTGCTCGCTCGCAACAGCCAAGTCTCGTTTGATCTCGGCCCGACGCTGACGCGAGATTTCGCCATGGCGCTTCGCCGCCTCGCGGGATTCGGTGAGCAGCTTTTCCCAACTCTCGACCGCAGCGTGCATCCGCTCCTGAGCAGTCGCGATGACCGTCTGAACCGACTCGCAGATAGCGCCTTGGTAAGTCTGCAGATGCTTGTCGAGATCACGTTGCTGCTCCTGAATCTGCGCTTTCACGATCTTTTCCTCGGCCACCCGGCGGAGGTTCGAGACTAAGCCGAGCTTATGCAAAGTCCAGATCGTCCATTTCGTCGGATCGAACTGCCAGGGCTTCACCCCGTTGCGGTAATCGTGCTGAAACTCGTGGTGGTAGTTGTGGTAGCCCTCACCAAACGTAAAGAGCGCCATCAAGAAGCTGTCCCGGGCAGAGATCGCCGAAGAATAAGGCCGGTCCCCGACCCAATGGCATAGCGAATTGATGCAAAACGTCATGTGATGCACAAAAACGACCCGAGCCACACCTGCGAGGAGAAATGCCCCGAGCGCAGCCGTGGCACCGCCGTAGAGGTAGCCAAGGAAAGCCGGCAGCGCGAAGCCCATGCCCACACCGATCAGCGCGTAATAGCGGTGTTGCCACCAAGCGAGCTTATCTTTCTCCAAGTCCCGCACCCACGTAAGCGGGGTGTCCGGCCCACGGCGGAAGAGCAACCAGCCGATGTGGGCGTGGAAGAATCCTTTGGAGATATCGTAAGGATCTTCGTCGTGGTCGACGTGTTTGTGATGCTTGCGATGATCCGCGCACCAACCCAAGGCCGAACCTTCGAAAGCGGCCGCCCCGAAGAGCAGCGTAAACAATTTGACGGGCCACTTGGCCTTAAACGTCAGGTGAGAAAAGAGGCGGTGATATCCCAGCGTGATACTGAAGCCCGATGCCAGAAAGAAAAACACGAACAGCAGCACCTGGAAGAGGTCCAGACCGTGGTGGTAGATGTAAAGCGGCACCGCCGTCAGGGTCGTGACGAAGGTGCCGATCAGAAACGCGCTGTTCAACCAGCGCACTTTATTGAGGTAAGAATTCATGGGTAAAAAGGGGTCGAGCCGCCGGGACAGTGGTCCGCGCCCCACCCGATGTCAAATGACAAGAGTTGTCCTCCTTCCGTCGAAGCGGCGACGGGAGTCATCGCGATCAGATCCTCGGGCCACTCCCCGACGGTCCCGGGGCAACCCTCGCGATGGAGCTTGAATCTGCGATTCGACCTCTTTCAATCAACGGCGTCGAATTCGTCGGTGCCACGACGCCCATTTTCCGGCAAACTTGTTTCCAATATGATCATTGTTCTCCGCCCCGGATCTTCTCGTGAAGAAATTGACACCGTCCTCGCCGAGGTCACCAAGCTCGGCTACGAGCCGTCCCCCATCCACGGCGTCGAGCAGACCGTCATCGCCGCCATCGGCGACGAGCGCACCAACCAAACCCTAGAGTCTCTCACCGCCCTCCCGCAGGTCGCCAACGTCCTCCGCGTCCAGAAGCGCTTCAAGCTCGCCAGCCGCCTCTCGCGCCCCGACAACACCGTGGTCGACGTCGACGGCGTTTCCGTCGGAGGCCCTGGCTTCACCCTCATGGCTGGCCCTTGCTCGGTGGAAAATGCCGACCAGCTCTTCGCCACCGCGGACGCCGTGAAGGCCGCCGGTGCCACCATTCTCCGAGGTGGAGCTTACAAGCCCCGCACCTCCCCCTACGAATTCCAAGGCCTCGGCAAAGAAGGCCTCCGCCTGCTCCGCGAAGCAAAAGAACGTACTGGCCTCAAGATCATCACCGAAGTCCTCAGCGAGCGCGACGTCGAGCACGTGGCCGAGACCGCCGACATCTTGCAAATCGGCGCCCGCAACGCGCAGAATTTCCAACTCCTCATCGAGTGCGCGCACACGAAGAAACCCGTCCTCCTCAAGCGCGGTATGAGCGAGAAGATCGAGGAGTGGATCCTCGCTTCGGAATACCTGCTCGCCCACGGCAACCCAAACGTCATGCTCTGCGAGCGCGGCATCCGCACCTTCGAGACCTACACCCGCAACACCCTCGACCTCTCCGCCGTCGCCATCGCCAAGAAGGAAACTCACCTCCCGGTCATCGTCGACCCCAGCCAGGGTTGCGGTCGCGCCGACCTGGTGACCGCCCTCTGCGCGGGAGCGGTCGCCATGGGAGCCGATGGGTTCATCATCGAAGTCCACCCGAACCCCGCAGAGGCCCTCTCCGACGGGCAACAGCAAGTTACCTTCGACGGCTTCCGCGATCTCGTGGAGAGCATCCAACCTTTCCTGAAAGCGACCAACCGCCAGTAACGCGGTCGCCCCTCCGCCCTTACCCGCAGCGCCCCAACGCCGCCACCACCCGCTCGACCGGCAGCCCCACGACGTTATCCAGCGCCCCCTCGATGGCTTCGATGATCTCCCCGCGATCGTCCTGCGCTGCGTAGGCTCCCGCCTTGTCCAGCGGATCGATCCGCCCCAGATACGCGTCCACCGCCGCAGCATCCAGCTCCCGAAACCGCACGAAGGTCGACTCGGCGAACGTCTCCTTTTGTCCGCTAGCTCCGTCCACCACGCAGACCCCGGTGATCACCTCTTGAGTCCGCCCAGCCAGTCGGCCCAGCATCCGTCGCGCATCGTCGAGGTCTTTCGGTTTGCCAAAAATTTCCGCCCCCAGCACGACGATGGTGTCGGCTCCGATCACGACAGCGTCTCGCCGCGCGGCCACCACGGCGTTCGCTTTCAGCTCGGCGTTGAAGGCCGCCAACTCCCGAGGCGCACCGTCGATCTCGAGCGCTTCGCGGACGTCCGCCGGAACGCACTCGACGGCGACACCCGCCGCCGCGAGCAGTTCCTGTCGTCGCGGCGACCGGGAAGCCAACACGGTCGCCCGAGCGCTCGCCCCATCCTCCGCCACCGAACTCAGACGATGCTTTCAAGCTCCTCGATACTCGCGTCACCGCGGATCGAATTGAGCTGCCGCCGCATCCGACTCAGCGAATCTGGGCGATCCTTGATCCGCGTGAAGACCCCCGCCACGAACGGCACGACCGCCGCCGTGCCCGCACCAATCAAGGCGATAGCCGTGCGCTGGCGGGAGACCAGGCCGATCTTATCGGCGACGAGCAGACCGACGCCAAGACCGACGGCGGCTTGGGAGAATGCGACCAGACCAGACACCGGGAGGTTCTGACCAAACTTCGAGATCGGGAGAAAGACCATGGGCTGGAAGCTAGGAGCGGAGTGTGTCATTTTCAACTTCAAATGACCACCCAACGCATCCTCGGCGTCGACCACGGAGACGCCCGCGTCGGCCTCGCCCTCAGCGACGAACTCAATTTTCTCGCTCACCCGCTGGAGACCATCACCGTCAAGACGACCTCCCCGATCCGCCGCATTCGCGAGATCGTCGAGACTCGGGAAGTCGGCCTCATCGTCGTCGGCCTCCCCCGCAACATGGACGGCTCCCACGGCCCCGCCGCCGCCAAGGTCAACGCCTTCGCCGAGAAACTCCGCGCCTCGATTCGCTGCCCCGTCACCACCATCGACGAGCGACTCTCGACCGTCTCGGCCCAGCGCTCCCTCCAGGAAGCCGGTCGCAAGGCCCACCAGCAACGCGCCGTCATCGACCAAGCTGCCGCCCAGGTGATCCTCCAAACCTATTTGGACAGCCAAGCGCCCCCGCAGCCTCCACCGTTCCCCGCTGACTAATCTGCCGTGCGTCTTCGGCTCACCATCGCCTACGACGGCGCGCCCTTCGCGGGCTGGCAACGCCAGACCGACGCCGACTCGATCCAATCCCGCATCGAAGCCGCTTTCCTGAAAGTCACGCACCAGCGGGTCGCCGTCCACGGCGCCGGGCGCACCGACGCCGGCGTGCACGCCCTCGCCCAAGTCGCCCACGCGGACGTTCCCGGCCTGGGCATCGGACCCCCGGATCTCCAGCGCGCCCTCAACGCCATCCTCCCCCCGGGCATCCGCGTGACCGCCCTCGCCCGCGCCCGGGCGGATTTTCACGCCCGCTATTCCGCCAAGGCCAAGATCTACCGCTACGTTATCCACGTCAGCCCCATCCTGCCGCCCCATCTCCACCGCCGCGCCTGGCACGTCCCGCAGCCCATCGATCTGGAAAAATTTCGGGCCGCGCTCGCGCTCTACGAAGGTCGCCACGACTTCCGTCACCTGTCGGCCACCCGTCGCCCGCCACCCAAGACCACGATCCGCGAGATTTTTTCCGTCGACCTCCATGCGACCAGCCGGACGATCCGCATCACCTACACCGGCAAGGGCTTCCTCTACAAGATGGTCCGCATGCTCACGGCCTCCGCCCTCCGCGTCGCGCAGGACCGCAACCCCGAGTCCTGGCTCGCCGCTCTCATCGACAACCCAGACGGCAAGAAGTCCAACCGCGTCGCCCCTCCCGACGGCCTCACCCTCGTGCGAGTGATCTACTAATCACGCCGGGGAACGCGCGCGTCCCGCGTGCGAGCGGCACCGTCCCGGTGCCGCGCCCGGCAAATCGAGCAACCCGAGAGAGCCGAGCCCCACCGCCAACCCGGCAGCCCACCCAAGGGTCCCAGATCGCCCCGCAACCCGTCGCAATCGAAGCACCACGTCCCGCCCCGTTTGATCGCGGCTTGCACCGGCCCGCCCAGTCCACCGGACTGACGTCAGTGTTTGCAGCGGACGAAGAAGGCCCCCGCCGTCAGAGCCATCAACACAAACGCGAGTGGCCAACCCTGGATGTAGACAAAGTCGAGCCTCCGGGCGATCTGCTCGAGAAAACCGACCGGACTCTCCGCCGACACCAGCATCGCCGCCAATCCGTCCATCGCTGGCGGGCCGAGCAAGATCACCATCGCCGTGACCATGAGGAAGCCCAACACGATCAGCAGCATCTGAACTCCGGAGGACTCGATCAGTCGCGCGGAGGTGGCCGGTGGCGGCACCGGGCGAGCCGACTCGCTAATCGCTCGCGAATCCTCGACGGGCCTACGGTATTCCCAATCCTCGGGTGGTCGCAGCGACTGACCCGGGCGATTCTGACCCAGACCGATGGAGCCACTCGCATTTTTCGCAGGTTTTGAAGCCGCCAGGGTCGGCGACACGTCGCTTTGTTGCATGCCGCATTCAATTAGCGAATCCCACCGAGGCCCTCAATCGGGGTTCGCCCCGAGCATCGCATCAGGGCAAATTGAAACTGAATAAACGGTGCCCTCAGCCGTCTCGTCAGGCCCGCCTCGCAGGATCCGCGAGCTGCAACTCGACGCCCAAGTCGCCCATCTTGATGAGCGAAAGTCCAGCCAACGCTGGAGTATCCGCCGCCATGGCCTTGAAGACTTCTTCGATCGCGTAGATCCCGTTCGAGCCGCCGACGGCTTGAATCAGGTCTCGCAGGATTTCCCAATCGTCGCGCGCCTGCCCGGGCGAACTCACCGCGCGGTTTAGCCGCTGGATTCGTCCAGCGAGATTAATCATCGATCCACGCTTCTCCGAGAAGCCCGCCGACGGCAGCAGCACCGTCGCCGCCCGCGTCGTCGCGGACGGCAGGATGGCCGTGGCGATCACGCAGTCGAGCCGCTCCAACGTCTCCGCGTCGATGCCACACTCGGTCACATCCTCGCCCAAGCAGATCAACGCCTTCACGCTGCCGTTGCTGATTCCATACGCGATGTCGGTCAGCTTCCCGGTCGCCACACCGAGCAGCTTCGCGCCGTTCGTGTTGGGATTTCCATCTTCGGAAATGAGGAACCCATCGCCCTCCTGCTTGCGTGCCACGACGTCGATCTGCTTCGTCCCGAGCGAATCCGCGAGCCGCTTCGTGAGATAGAGTTCCTCGTTGGTCATCCGCGCCGACGCGATGATGGCGATCTCGGACGGATCAAAAGACTTCAGCCGCTCCCCGGCCACGCGGATCGCTTCCGACCATTTCGTCGGAGCCTCGCCGCCGCGCACGACCGGTTCCCTCAACCGCGCGTCGTCGTTGAGATGGTGGAAATTCAGCCGGTGCGTGTCGGGCATCCAGCACGAGTTCACCGCGTCGTTTTCGCGAGGGGTGATCCGGTAGATCGTGTTCTCCCGGCTCCCGATGAGGATGTTCGTCCCCTGCCCGCAGTTCACGTCGATCGTCTTCGTCTCCTTGAGGAACCAGACCCGCATCTGGAAGCGGAAGTCCTTGCTCGTGAGTGCACCCACCGGGCAGATGTCGACCGTGTTGAGCGAATAATTATTATCCAGCCGCTTGCCCGGATACACCGACAACGTCGTCTGGCTCCCGCGATTTAGGAAGCCGAGCACATCATCCTCCGCGATCTCCTGCATGAACCGCACGCAGCGCGAGCACATGATGCAGCGTTCGTCGTCGAGCACGATGTTGCGCCCGATGTCGACGCGCTTCGGCTTCTTGACCTTGTCCTCGAGAAAGCGCGAGTCGCCGTTGCCAAACTCCACGCTGAACTCCTGCAATTTGCACTCACCGGCTTGATCGCAGATCGTGCAATCCAGCGGGTGATTGATCAGGAGAAATTCCATCACGCCCTTCCGGCATTCCTCGACCATCGGCGATTCCGTCCGCACGCCCATCCCCTCGGAGATCTCCGTCGCGCAAGAGATCGCCGGTCGCGGCCCCCACGCGATCTCGGGCTTGCCGTCCTCGCCCGTCACCACGTTGCGCTCGGCGTCGCGCTTGGGCATGCCCATTTCTACGAGGCACATCCGGCAATTTCCAGGTGTGCTCAACTTCGGGTGGTAGCAGTAGTGCGGGACGAAGTGCCCACTCTTCATGCAGGCCTCGATCAACTTTGTGCCCTTGGGAAATGATTTCCATTCCCCGTCCACCTGGACGTTGATCATCTGAACCTCGGTCTTCTTCTCAGTTTCGGTCGCCGTCATTTTCGTAAAATTAGATGCGCTAATCCGCGCAAGATGTCTACGAGCAAACGGGCCAGCTAGATCCGCTCGGCTGCTCAGTCGGACGCCCGTCCTTTTCGCAAGGGTCCCGGGAAGCCGGTGTCACAACCCGGGACCGGCAGTCACCGTGAAAGCCCCCAAGTCGACGTCAGGCCCGACGGGCAGGCGAAACGAAACCGGGGTCACCAAGACACCTCGGGATTCCAGGCGAACGTAGACGAGCCGACAATCCTGGGGCTTGGTCTCACCCAAGTCTGAGAAGTGAAGCTGAATGTATCCCGTCCAAAAAGCTGCGTCGCTGCCCGTGCTCATCATCGTCCTCACATTGGCGGGGAAGAACAGCGCGCGCGCCTGATCATAGAGAAACCAGCGATTTCCACTGGAGAACAGTCCCTTCGATTTCGCCAAGTAGCGGATTCCAATGCTGAAGTCTTCCGACCATTCGCTCCGATCCGAGATGATCGCTCGTGCGGTGTCGTCTGAAAACAATTCACCGATCTCGAGCTTCAGGTCCGTTCGCGTGGGTGAAAAAAATTCCGTTAAAACCGTGCTGGTTATCTGGCCCATTTGCAGTTCCGCGACTCGGTCTGCATCGACCGTTAATAGCCAAGAAGTGGTGCTGGAAGCCGCACGATCTCCGCCGCGCTTGGCGTCCGGGAACAGAGTGCGCATCGTCCCAGGCGAAAAAGGCCCCAAGTCAAACTCGCCATCCCCAGCAACATCGGACGATACGAAGCCGACTTCGGTGCTCTCGGAGAAGAGAAATTGGTTCGCTGCGACCCAATCCGCCGGGAGGTCTCTCCACTCAACTCGGGTCCCCAGGCCCAGTTTCGAACCGGGAGGGGCCTCCGCCCAGACGGAGGCACTCGAACCGGATCGACTCGACGATCCCACCCCGCGAGCAATCTCGCTGCGAAATCGGAAACCCTGGAACTGGACCTGCCCCGATTCGGGCGCTTCCACGGTGTTCTTGGGCGGCCTCGGGAGCGCAACTACCCTTCCGGAGATCACCAGCCCGCCAATCAGAGCAGCCAGCGCCCCGGCGGCAGCCCACCTCTGACGTCGCGCGCGATAGCGCCACAACAAAACAGTCAAGAATCCGATCAACGCTGCCGACACCAGGATTACAACCGCTGGGGACCCCGGCGCGAGGACCACGGCCACAGGACCCGGCAGGCCCATCCCAATTCCGGCGGTGACTAGACCGATGACAAGCAGAGCGATTGGCAGCAAGACTATCGCGAGAAATGCGTGACTCGCGGTCCGGAAAAAAACCGCTACCAGCGCTGCGGCCAGACTAAACAGAAGCGGGATGGCCAGACCTTGGAAGAATGTCTCCATCGCGTGTGCCGGACCCGGGAGCAACGTGGCGCTGACTAGAGCCACGCACCCACCCGGTAGCGCGATGAAGGCGAAAACAAAGACAAGCTTCGCGCCCAACACCTGGATTGGTGCCAGCGGCCGAGTCCTCCAGTAAGACCGTGCGTCGGTGGCATTCTCTTTCTGGAAGAGCCGAATGACAAAGAGCAGCTGAAAGACGAATTGAGTGAGAAAGACCACCAGAATCGCGTTGGCCACCGTCGCCCAGTAGCTCGGCTCATTCCCCAACGGAGTGAAAAATCCCGCGAGGAGCAACGTCGGCACAAGGAGGATTCCCGCCCAGAGGGCGAGCCAGAAGCGGAACCGGGTGATGTCGTTTCGAACGAGGGTAAGGATAGCTTTCATAAAGATTCTTGCGATTTAGGTGACCCGAGCGACACGTCGGCGCGTTCAGAGGCGACTTCGGTCGAGCCGAAGCCCACCGAAACCCTCGTCACGGCAAACGCCAGACAGGCCGACCACCAGCCGACCAATTGGCCGCGACACCGGCGGAAATCAAAGCGCCAGAGCTGCCAATCGACACTCATGCCCCTCCCGCCTCCCGGTTCCGCTCCTCGCGCGACTCGGCGACGAAGATCTCCCGCAACGAAAGCGAATAACTTTCGAGGTCAGCCACGTCGCCCATTCTTTCCAAGCGACGCCGACAGGACGCTTCGTCGAAGTCGGGGTCGAGCCACCGCACCTCGTCGTCTGAACTTTCCCAAGCCTGCCACGACGGTTTCCGCTCCTTGGGATCGTCCGACGGGACACCGGCAAACCGCGCGGTCACCCGCCGGTAACGCCGCTGCAAGGACTCGACCGATTCGTCAATCCGCAACCGCCCGTTAGCAATGTATCCCACGCGATCCGCCAGCCGCTCGAGCTCATCGACGTCGTGGGAGGCGAGCACAACGGTCCAATCATCCTCCCCGACCAGTTCGAGCAAGCCACCGGAGAGTTCCTCGCGCACCAGCGGATCCAGCCCCGAAAACGGCTCGTCTAAAATGAGCAACTGCGGCCGATAGGCCATCGACGAAAGCAGCCTCACCTTCATCTGCTCGCCCCGACTCATCTGACGGATTCTGCGAGACAGCTGCACGCCGAGGATCGTGGTAAGCACGCAGACCCGCAGATCCATCGGCAGCTCCGACGAGACAGCGCGTAGAGGATTCCGAACGTGGCCGCGAGGCATCAGATCGGAGGTCGATGCCGTCCAGGCGAGTCGTGCGCGGACGGAGCCGAAGGTGCGGACGAGGTGCTCAGTGGAGATGGCGGGTGAGTTCATTGGGATTTCGGGTTGAGGTTGTGCCAGGACTCGCGGAGTTGCGCCTGCAGCTCGGAGAGCGTGAGACCGATCCGCCGAGCCTCGACGGAGAGGGCGTCCAGCCGATCCGCGACGGCAGCGGACTTCTCCGCCGGATCCAGCCGCAGAGCGGCGGCAACGCGGGCACCGATCCCTGGCTCGATCTCGAGAATCTTGGCTCCCGTGAGCTGAGTCACCACCTTCTGCGCCGTGTTGGGATTGATGCGCAACTCACGGCTCATGGTCCGGACCGACGGGAACGCGTCGCCCGGCTTGAGCCGACCGCGAACGAGAGCCTTCTTCACGGCAAACACGATCTGCTCCGAAATCGGTCGACCGGGAATCGGCGTGAGTTCGAACGGCAGCATCAGGTGAACTATGGTCCATGGTACAGTAAGCGCAATTTCTTTGGGTCGACGTCGAATCACCTTAACCGTCCGGGGAAACGCCGTATTCATTCAATGCAACCATCTCCGAGCGCTCCAGCTCTCGGCGAATTCCCCCCCCAAATTCTGCCAAGCCGGCACCTCCCCCCGAAAAATGATGATTATCCTCACCTCCTTCCGTGACCTCAGATCCCGCTGCCTGCGAGCGTCCATGACTGCCTTTGCCCTCGCTCTGGCGACCACCGCCCAGGCCGCTTGGATTCAGAAAGCGGACATGGCCTTCCCACGCGGCGAGCACGCGAACGTCGTCTACAACAATAAGATTTACGTGCTCGGGGGCATCAGCAACCACGCCACCGGCCCGAACCAGATGGAAGTCTACGATCCGGCCACCGATACCTGGACGCCTGAAGGTGCCTTGCCACCCAACCGCTACCGCCACCACATCACGGCCGGAAGTTCTCTCTACAATGGCCCACGTGGCCCGGAGATCTGGATCTGCGGCGGGAAGCCGGGCGCCCCAAATACCGGAACCGTGTGGGTCGACGTCTATCATATTGGAACCAAGACTTGGAGTCGCGGCCCGGACCTGCCCGAGAAACATTGGGCCGGACCCGCTGTGATCGTCGGCAACAAGCTGCACGTCCTGACCGGCGGCAAGGGACGATTTCTCAGCCGAGAACCATCATTTTGTGCTGAACCTCGACACGGTGGTGTTGAACCCCAGTGGGGCCGGCACGGGCTGGACAAACCTAGCGCCGGTCCCGCAGCCGCGGGTGCACGTTGCGGGGGTCAATCTCAACGGCGAGATCTATCTGATCGGCGGAGAATTTGATCACGCCACGACCTCACCGGAGACACCAAGACCGTGCAGGTCTACGATCCCAGCGACCGACCCATGGAACCCCATCGTCCGAGAACGCGACGCCGAATCCGCCGATGGCTCAGCTTCCAGTCGGTCGTTCCCATCTTGAGTGGGCGACATTTGTCCACAACGGCAAGATCCTGTCCGTCAGCGGCGTTGACGGTGTGAAGACGGTCGCCGGAACGAACTACAAGGTCCCGGTCACTCAGAATTCGATCTACGAATACAATCCGGCCACCAATCAGTGGACCAAACTGGCCGACCTGCCGCGCAGTCTGGCATCGCCCGGTGCGAAGATCATCAATGGCATCATGTATGTCTTTGGTGGTGGCGAAAACGACTGGTTCGGCGGCGACCTCAAGACGACCTGGGCGCGCCCGTATTCAGAATTAGTCGGCGGGCCGCAGCCACCCGCTAGTCCAATCGCTCGCGCTGGCAACGACATCACGACCGTCGACACCGATGGAAACGGGTCCGAGAGCGTGACTTTGGACGGAACCCAATCGACCACTGCTGGCGGAACCATCGTCTCCTACCACTGGCTGGTGAACGGCAACCAGGTCGCGACGGGAGCGACCACCAGCGCGGTCTTCCCGGTCGGAGTGCGCACCGTGACTCTCGAGGTTGTGAACAACGCAGGATTATCTGCTACGGACAACGTGGTCGTCTCGGTCAACGCAGGCGGCGGCCAAGGGACCGACGTAGGAGTCGTGACCGAAGCTGAGGACCGCGACAGCCACAACGGGATCGGCATCGCGACGGTCGGACCGCGGACGAAGTTGGTGAACATCAACGACGCCGAATGGGTCTCGTACACCGCTTTCGATTTCGGACCGGTTAGCCCCGGCGTGAAGAGCGTCGACATCTCGGTGTCAAGCAATACGACCGGCGGGATCATCAGCTTCCGCCTGGGCACCTCGACCGGTGCAACCATCGCGACGATCGACTTCTCCGGCAGCAATGGCTGGGAAGACTTCGTGACGCTCTCGACCGACTTGGTCGCACCAGTCAGCGGGGTGCAAGACCTGTTCATCTTCTTCACCGCCCATCCGGGCGAGACCCGGAGTCTGATGGACGTTGACTGGTTTCAATTCAACGCCGACACCCTACCTAATCCTCCCGATCCGAACGGCGTTGTCCTCTATGAGAATCCGTTCGCAACCACGACGACCTTCACCAACACCAGCCATATCACGCTAGGTGGGAACGGCGCGGCGACTCTGCTCACCCCAGTCCTCCGGCAGTGTGACGGCGAAGGACATCCTCTCATCGATCGGGGGAACCAAGGACATCGGCGACGCCGAGACGCTGGTTCTTTCGCTGGGGGCACGGTTGCTTGGCAACGAGCTCGGCGATCTGGAAGTGAAGATGATCGTCCGGTTCCTGGATGCTAACGGTGTGTCGACCTTCGTCGATGGCGATTCGCTCGCGCTTAGCAACGCGGCGAACGGCACGTTTGTCCCCTACGAGAGCGTGATTGTCGTGCCCGCTGGTGCCGACCGCATCAAAGAGCTGCGGATCCGCATCGACCAGAAGCAGTCGGGCGGTGCCGCCCAGCAGTCGCTGTATCTCGACGACGTGACCGTGGTCGGCGAGTGACCGCCCGCCACAGAGTCCGCTGATCAGACGGGGCAAGGGACGAGTCCCTTGCCCTATCGATTTCTACCGTCAGTTCGACGACGCGCCCATGCGGAGCGGAGGCACATCGCGCCGCCCCGCAGCTGCGAGGCCAGTCGCGACGCAGGCAATCACGAGAAAGTAGTAGTTACAGAACGCTTGCTTGCTCAGGACAAAGAAGATCCCCATCGCGAGCCCGCTGCCAACTGCGAATCGAACGACGGGAGCGCCGCCGCACTGCCGGAGTCCGACCAACGTAGCGCCGAACGCCCCGAGGCCGAGGACCCACCATGCAGGCGTGGGCAGGGTGATTCCCCCGGAATGGAGAGCCGCACCGATGGTAAGACCGTCGGTGCGAAACGGGGCGCTTGCCAGCAGGACGGCCGCAGATTGCCAGAAGGCAGCCAGGTTCCACAGGATCAAGGGCAGAGTCACGACCGTCCCGGCCACCAACATCCGCCAGAGGAAGCTCGGTCGTCGCGTGGCCGGGAGACACGTCCACGCCACCGGCAGCAACAGCAAGGGAAGATGTTGCTTGCTGACCAGCAGCAATCCGAAGATCCACGGAGCCGCGCGATAGCGCCAGGTTCCCCCCGGGGCCGTCAGCGTCCCCACGAAAGCGGCGAACAAAGCGGCGGACCAGACCTCGGTCCACGCCATTTCGATCGTGAAGAAATTCATCGGCGAAAAGAGGAAGGTCATCGCCACAAGTCGTCCCCAGGATCCACCCCCCACCGAGAGCAGCACCGCCGCCACCGCCGCCACCGCCAAGACGTTGCCGTAGCGCACGTCGCCAAGCAGGGCGCTTGGCACCGCCACTAGCAGCGTGAGCGGGAGATAAGTGTAACCCGCGTCCAGCCGACCCTCGGCATCCAGCACCTCGGTTCCGTACAGTTCAAGAGCAAGCTCCGGAGAGTAGACTTGGTCAAACCGCATCGCGTAGGGATTCTTTCCCGCGAGCAACCCCGCCGCGCCGTCGCGGTGGATCGTGAACACGTCGATCTGCGGCCAGGGCGACGCGTGCAACACCCAGACCGCCGCAAGGCAAAACAGGCCGATCGCCCACCACGCCGCCCAGCGTCCGATCCGGTCACCCCCGCACACCGCCGCGCCAACCGCCAGAGCGGCTACCACGACGAGACCCGTGAAGTCCTCGACCCGTGATCCGGGCAGCAATCCGAAAGCCGGAACCGACCCACCGATCAGCGCGAAGCTCACCACCAGTCCGGCCAATCCAGCGACGAACACGACCGACTCACGCACCGTCCCGCCGCGCCCACTCAAGCCCAAAACGAGCGCTGCAAATGCCGCTAAGACCAACGCCAAAGCTCGTGGGGAGTAACCGCCGTGCCAATCGAAGAGCGCGACCCCAAGCAACAGCAGCGCCAGCAAAGCCAGGGCCGCCAGCGGCCGTTGACCCGCCGGCAGCGACGGGTAGGGCGAAGTCGAGGCAATCACCTATTCAACGATTTTCCCGCGATCTTGATCGAATGCAGTGCGAGCACCTCGGCACCGACAGCGCCAGAGAATCGCCCGCTCCAACACCGCCAACGACCACCCCCGACCGGTCACTTGGGTTGACTGCAGATCGGGCCATCTCGCGGAGACCATTGGAGGAAGAGTTCCGCTTTGTCCACGGCGGATTGGCGTCTACGGCAATCGGCTTGACCACAACCGGTCATTCTGGGCCTTTCGTTCGCGCCATGTCCGCCAAACGATCCCCTCGCGCCCGTGAGCTCCCCCGGAGCTAAGTCCGCCCACCGCACCACGTTCGGAAGCTTCGGCCTCGCTTGCGGATTGCTCGTGGCGGCAAGTTTTCCCACTCTCTGGGCCGGAGAACCAGTGATCGCCCCACCCGTGGGCGAACCCAACAAATCTGTCGAGCCTGTCGTCATCGAAGAGTCGCCGAGAGGACTCGCGGACACGGTGTTCGACGAGATCTGGGGTATCCCCGTGCTTTACGACAATCCGGACAATCCGTTTGTCCAGATGATCGCCTTCACGGGTCGATACCAGGGCCAGGCCTGGGGGCTCAATTCCAACGAAGGCAGCGCGAGTGGCTGGGAGAACCGCCGCGCCCGGTTCGGCGGAAAGATCGCTTTCCTCCAGACTTGGTCGGCCGCGATCACGTTCAACGCCAACCTCGACGGCGAGACGACGGGGCGCTTCGTCGAGAGCTACGAAGACTTCGCGCTCATCTGGAACCCCGCCCCGTGGTTCGAATTCGAGATCGGGCTCTACAAAGTCCCGATCACCAACGAATGGCGCGAATCGTCCAATCGCATCATCACCGTCGAGCGGTCGAACTTCATCAACCAAGCCGTCCCGCCCAAACTCGGCGGGTTTCTCATCACCGGCGAGGTCGCTGGGTTCACGGACGACTCCGCCGTGATCTACGGCGCGGGTCTTTACACCGCTTCCCGGGACGACGATTGGGAACTCCCCACCTTCGACGGCAGCGCGCTCCTCTACGGCGGCCTCGGCTACCGCTGGAATGACGCGCACGAACTTCGCTTCGACAACGCGGTCCTCACCGACAACTCCCCGGAGAACGTCACGCGTCCGTATTCCTACGTGGCCGCCTTGAGCTACGAGGGCTTCTTCTTCGATGAGAAGCTGCGGCTGCAATCGGACCTCGTGACGGCCGTCGCCAACGAGGATCAAGGCGATCTCTTCGGACTCATTATCCTGCCCTCGTACCGCTTGACTCCGCGCATCGAACTGGTCGGGCGCTATCAATTTTTGGTCAGCGACGAAGAGACCGGCGTCGGACTGCAGCGACGTTACGAGCGCCGCGCGCCGGACCTACCGTCGTCGCGCGGCAATAACTACCACGCGCTCTACGCCGGCGTGAACTACTACCTCTACAAGGACCGGATGAAGGTGATGGGCGGCTTGGAATATTCGCACATCGACCTGCCGGCGGGATCGGATTTTGACCAATTCTCGCTCTTCGGCGCGTTTCGCGTCTGGTTCTAGTCCCGACCGTCGGCCCGTCGCCCAACGGCAATTGTGTCGGTTTCGTAACAATACCCCCTTTGCCGCCGCCCACGGCGGAACCTCAGATTCGCAAATTAACCCACCATCCCGATGATCCACTTTTCAAAACTGTTTCCTGCCGCTCTCCTCACGGCTAGCGTTGTCCTGATTGGCTGCAACCGCAGCGACTCGGCTGCCACACCGGAGGCCGAAGATTCGTCGGCCACGTCCATCCAGATCACGGGAGCGGGCGCTAGCTTCCCGGCGCCGATCTACCAGCGTTGGGCTCAAGAATTTCACGCCGCGAATCCCGACATCCAGGTGAATTACCAGTCGATTGGTTCCGGTGCGGGCGTGAAGCAATTCATCGCGGGCACGGTCAACTTCGGCGCCAGCGATGCCGCCATGAAGGACGAGGAGCTGGCCGAGGTCTCCCGCGGCGCGATCATGATCCCGGCGACGGCTGGCAGTATCGTCGTCGCTTACAACCTGCCCGAATTCCCCGCTTTGAAGCTCTCGCGCGAAGCCTACGTTGGCATCTTTCTCGGCACGGTCACGAAGTGGAACGACGAGTCGATCGCGAGTGCGAACCCCGGCGTCGAGCTGCCGGACGAGGACATCATCGTCGCGACCCGGTCCGACGGCTCGGGCACGACGTTTGTTTTCTCCAAGCACCTCGCTGCGATTAGCCCGGCGTTCAACGAGCAGGTCGGCGAAGGCAAGGCTGTCGCTTGGCCCAACAGCGTCGGCGGCAAGGGCAACGAAGGTGTCACCGCCCTCGTCAAGCAGACCCCCGGCGCCGTCGGCTACGTGGAATACGGATACGCCAGGAATAACGGCCTCGAGATGGCTAGCCTCGAGAACAAGAGCGGCGAATACGTGGCTCCGAGCGACGCGAGCGCTACGTCGACCCTCGCGAGCGTCGAATTGCCGGCGAACCTCCGCGTCTGGCCGTCTGACCCAGAAGGCGCGGGCGACTACCCGATCGTCACGTTCACTTGGCTACTCGTCTACGAGGAATATCCGGACGCCACCACGAAGGATGCAGTCGAGCGCTTCGTGAAGTTTGGCCTGACCAACGGGCAAGATTACGCAGAAGAGCTCGGCTACGTGACGCTTCCCGAGCCCGTCGTCGACAAGGCGATGGCCGCGCTTGAGACGATCAAGTAGCGCCAGCCGCCGTCTGCGGATCGCCCCACGCATGAACGAACGTCCCTCCACCGCGCCAGACTCGCTGGAGGAATTTCGCACGGGTCCCGATCTCTTCCGCATCGTGTGTTGGGTGGCCGCAGTCGCGACCATCGCCACGCTCGTGTGGATCGTCGGCGAGATCGTGCACCAGGCGTGGCCCGCCATCCGGGCGTTCGGATTTGGCTTCGTCGTCGGGACGGAATGGATCCCAAATCGCGGTGAGTTTGGCGTTCTGCCTTTCCTGATCGGCACCGCCGTCAGCTCGCTCATCGCCATCCTCCTGGCCCTCCCCCTGGGTCTGGCGGTCGCGATATTCTTGAGCGAAGATTTTCTGCCATTGGCAATCCGCAACGCCATCCGCTTTGTCGTCGAGCTGCTGGCCGCGATCCCAAGCGTCGTCTACGGGCTGTGGGGCATCGCCGTTGTGATCCCGCTCGTCCGCGTGTACGGCAACGACCTCGCCGATTTTCTAGGCAACCAAGACAGCTGGCTCCAAGAGACGCTCGGCTTCACGATCCCGCTTTTCACAGGCCCCTCCTTTGGTAATAGCATGCTCACGGCCAGCATCGTCCTGGCCCTCATGATCCTGCCGACCATCACGGCGATCGCCCGCAGCGCCATGGTCGCCGTCCCGCCCACCCTCCGCGAGGGCGCCTACGCCTTGGGTGCCACGCGCTGGGAAGCTATTTTTGGTGTGATCATGCCCACCGCTGCCCCGGGCATCGTCGCCGCAACCATCCTGGCACTCGGTCGCGCGATGGGCGAGACGATGGCCATCGCGATGCTCATCGGGAACAACTCGAACCTCGATTGGTCCGTGCTCCGCCCAGCCGGCACCCTATCCGCCTTGCTCGCCAACGAGTTCGCCGAAGCCAGCGGCCTCCAGATTGCTTCGCTCATGTACGCTGCCCTGCTGCTCGTCGTCCTCACCCTGGGCGTCAACATCATCGGCGAGATCGTCCTCAAACGCGCCCAGCGCAACGTCGCTGGCGCTCTCTGACTCCGCCGCCCCTCGCCATGGAAAACATCGTCACCCGCGAGCCGGACTTCTTCCAAGACCACGCTACCGAGAGCGGCTCAGCCGGCAGATCGCGAGGCAACCGCGTGCTCACCGCGCTCTGCGTTGGATTCTCGTTTCTGACGCTCATCCCTCTCTTCTCGATCATCTACATGCTCATCGTGAAGGGGACCCCGCTCCTGGGTTGGGAGGTCTTCACGGGTCTGCCCCCCGCCCCGGGCACCGATGGCGGTGGCTTTGGCAACGCCATCGTCGGGACCTTTGTCATGGTCGGGATTGCGCTGCTGATTGCCACACCCCTCGGCATGCTCTCCGCGATCTACGTCAACGAATACGCCCCGTTTTCCAAGCTCGCCCACACCGTGCGCTTCGTCGCGAAGCTCCTCACCGGGATCCCGTCGATCATCGCGGGAGTCTTCGCCTACGCGATCATCGTGCTGTTTGGCCTCAACGTCTTTGGCTACCAGATCATCCCGCGTGGATTCTCCGCCTTCGCTGGCGGCGTGGCTCTCGCGGTCCTCATCCTTCCCACGATCCTGCTCACGTCCGAACAAGCTCTTCTCGGCGTGCAACGGACCTACCGCGAGGCCTCTTTCGGCCTCGGGGCAACCCCTTTTCAAACGATCTGGCGCATTGTCCTCCCCGAGGCACTCCCGGCCATGATGACGGGCATCATGCTCGCCGTCGCCCGGGCGGCAGGCGAGACGGCTCCCGTGCTTTTCACCGCGCTCTTCAGCGCGTTCTACGCCAAATCCATCATGGATGAGACGGCTTCGCTCTCGGTGCTGATCTACAATTTCGCCACCCTCCCCTACGAACACCAAGTCGACCTTGCCTGGACGGCATCGCTGGTGCTCGTGGTGATCGTCACGATCACGAACGTGACCGCGCAACTCGTCTTTCGAAAAAAATAATCGCCGCCCCCCGACCCACTCGTTCAAATGCCCTCGACCATGGAGAAACCGACCCGCCTCCCCGCCTCCGCGGACCCCGCCTCCGCTCCCCGGGACCAAGAAGATTTTGCCACCCAGGGCGCGCAACCGTCCCGCGAGGACTTCATCATCGTCCGGAACCTCGATTTTTTCTACGGCTCGAAGCAGGCGCTCTACAACATCAACCTCCAGATCCCGGAACGCCACGTCACGGCGCTCATCGGCCCCTCCGGCTGCGGGAAGTCCACGTTGCTGCGCAACTTCAATCGCATGAACGAATTGATCGATGGCACCCACTACCAGGGCGACATCACGATCAACGACCGCAGCATCTACGACCCGAAAATCGAGGTGATTGCCCTTCGCCGGAGTATCGGCATGGTCTTTCAGAAATC
This sequence comes from uncultured Verrucomicrobiae bacterium, assembly GCA_963803825.1. Lineage (GTDB taxonomy): Bacteria > Verrucomicrobiota > Verrucomicrobiia > Chthoniobacterales > JAATET01 > CAVVKW01. The sequence goes on from CAWDOJ010000011.1 coordinate 112,466, forward strand.
GAATCCGTTCCCGAAATCGATCTACGAAAACGTCGTTTACGGCATGCGCATCGCCGGGAAAAAAAGTAAAAAGCTGCTCGATCAGACCGTCGAAGAAAGCCTCCGAGGGGCTGCGCTCTGGGACGAGGTCAAGGACCGGCTCCACGACAGCGCTCTCAGCCTGTCGGGCGGCCAGATGCAGCGACTCTGCATCGCGCGCGCCATCGCCAACAAGCCGAAAGTCCTTCTGATGGACGAGCCGTGCTCCGCTCTCGACCCCATCGCCACCGCCAAGGTCGAAGAACTCATTCACAATTTGAAAAAAGAGTTCACCATCATCATCGTGACCCACAACATGCAGCAGGCCACCCGTTGCTCCGACCGCTGCGCCTTTTTCTACCTCGGCAAGCTCATCGAATACGACCGGACTCAAAAGATTTTCTCCAACCCGACCGAAAAACAGACCGAAGATTACATCACTGGACGCTTCGGCTAACGTCAAGAGGCCATGCCGGACTCCCCCAACCCTCACATCTCCGGCACCTTCGACGGAATCATGCAGCACCTGCGCAACAGCGTTCTCATGATGTCGAGCCTCACCGAGCGCAACGTCCAAAACGCCAGTACGGGCCTTTTCCAGCGAGACAACGAGCGTTGCAACGTCGCAATCGCCGACGACGAGGAGATCGATCTCCTCGAGATCCAGATCGACCGAGAAGGCGTCGACATTCTCTTGCGCTACCACCCGCTCGCCTCGGACCTGCGGCAAGTCGTCACGGCGATGAAGTCGAGCGTCAACATCGAGCGCATCGCCGATCAAGCCGTCAGCATCGCCCGCCGGGCAAAAAAGCTGAACGCCGTCTCCGAACTCGAGTCCGTCCACCACATCGAGCCCCTCTTCGCTTTGGCGGTCGGGATGTTCCGGGACGCCATCACCGCCTTCTCCGACGGCAACGTCGAACTCGCCCGCTCCCTGAAGCCGCGCGACAAGGAACTGGATGTCCTCAATCACCAGTTTGCCGACCATTGCACCGACCGCATGGCAGCCGAATCGGACAACGTGCAGACCTACCTGAACTACATCTTCATCGCGCGATCCCTCGAGCGCATCGGCGACCACGCGACCAACCTCGGCGAAGACATTGTCTTCGCCGTCGCCGCCGAAGAAGTCCGCCACAAGCAATCCGGCCCGCTGCTCTAAGCGCGCGGCCCGCCTCAAGGAGCGGCGACTTCCAGTCGCCGACCCAACCCAATCGAGCGAAGCGAGACACTTTCCATCACCCGCCCCACCCCCTACGCTCCGCCCGATGATTAGCATGACCGGATATGGCCGCGGCGAGTCCACCACCGCCACCCCGCGTTGCGTGGTCGAATGTAGCAGCGTCAACCGCAAGGGCCTCGAAGTCGCCTGCCAGATGCCCCGCGATCTCGCCGCCATCGAGGTCAAGATCCGCGAAGTCGTCCAACGGCACGTTGCCCGCGGCCGCGTTGCCGTCGTGGTCACCTTCCCCACAGCAGCGGCCGCTGCCTCCACCGCCTCCACCATCGACACCGCACTCGCCCGCGATCTCGTCTCCCAGCTCCGCGACCTCCAACGCGACCTCGGCCTCCCCGGCGAGCCCGATATCAATACCCTTCTCGCCGTCCCCGGCATCCTCCGCCCCGCCGAAGCTACCACCACCGCCGACGTCTGGCCCGCTTTGAGCGAGGCGCTCGAGGCCTCCCTCACCGCCCTCGTCGCCATGCGATCCACCGAAGGCAGCGCGCTCGCGACCGACCTCACCTCCCGCCTTGCCACCCTCGACGAGCTGCTCACCACCATGACCGCGCACGCTCCCCAAGTCGTCACGACCTACCGCGCACTCCTCACCCGCCGCCTCGACGATGCCGCGCTCGCCATCCCCATCGACGAGACGCGCCTGGCCGCCGAGATCGCCCTTTTCGCCGAGCGCAGCGACGTCTCCGAGGAACTCACCCGCCTCGATAGCCACTTCGACCAATTCCGCGAGAAACTCGGCGGCACCGAACCCGTCGGGCGTGCGCTCGAGTTTCTCACCCAAGAGATCGGCCGCGAATTCAACACCCTCGGCGCGAAAGCTGGCGACAGCGCCCTCTCCCGCTTGGTCGTCGACGCCAAGGTGGAACTCGATAAAATGCGTGAGCAGATCCTCAATGTTGAATAACCCACCGTCCCGCACCGGCATCCTCTTCGTCCTCTCCGCCCCCTCCGGCGCGGGAAAAACGACCCTCACCACGTCCCTGCGCCAGAAGCCCGACTTCGTCTACGCCGTGTCCTGCACCACCCGCCCGCCGCGCCCCGGCGAGATCGATGGCGAGGACTACATCTTTCTCGGCGAGGATGACTTCGCCGCCCGCGTCGCCGCCGACAAATTCCTAGAGCACGCCGAAGTCCACGGCCGCCGCTACGGCACCCTCAAGTCCACCGTCCTCAGCCAACTCGAAGCCGGCGTCGACATCCTCATCGACATCGACACCGCCGGAGCAGCGAACATTCGCGCCTGCGCCGACCCCATCATCAAAGACGCCCTCGCCGACATCTTCATCATGCCGCCCAGCCTCGACGAGCTCCGCCGCCGCCTGACCAAGCGCGGCACCGAGACCCCCGACCAGATCGAAGTCCGCATCGCCAATGCCGCCTCCGAGATGCAGCACTGGCGCAGCTACCGCTACACGCTCGTGAGCGAATCGATGGAGGAAGACATCCAAAAATTCCGCGCCGTCATGCGCGCCGAGCGCTACCTCAGCCGCCGCTTCGCCGAGTCGATCTCCGCCACGTGAAGACCATCCTCCTCGGCATCAGCGGATCCATCGCCGCGACGAAGAGTCCCGACCTCGCCAGCCGACTCCGCAAAGCCGGCTACGAAGTCCACGCCATTCTCACCCCGGCAGCAGCGGAATTCGTCACCCCCCTCGCGCTCCAGGTCCTCACCCGCAATCCCGTCACCACCGGCATCTTCGACGAAAAAGAAAGCTGGCACCCCGGCCACATCGAACTCGCCGACCAGGCCGACCTCCTGCTCATCGCGCCAGCGACGGCCAACATCCTCGCCAAGCTCGCCCACGGCCTCGCCGACGACGCCCTCACCAGCATCGCCCTCGCCACCCGCGCACCCCTCATCATCGCCCCCGCCATGAACGGCAAGATGTGGGACCACCCCGCGACCCGACAGAACGTCGAAACCCTCACCGCCCGCGGAGCCATCTTCATCGGCCCCGAGAGCGGCTTGTTAGCCTGCGGCTACGAAGGCCTCGGCCGCCTCTGGCCCGTCGAGGACATCGTGACCCAGATCACTAACACCACGGCGCCCTGAGGTCGCCGGGGAGCGCAGGCTTCCAGCCTGCTCGTGCCGGGGTTGTCCCGCAGAGCCGAGACTGTCTCCGCTTCGCTTCGGCTCCAGCCCGGCACCACGCCAAGCCAAAGAGACTCCCGCCCAACGAGCCAGCCCCCCTCACACACGATACACCGCCCCCTCATCAAAGACCTTCTCCTCCCGCACCGCGACCTCCCGCCCCTCGCGGTCCATCTCCTGAAAGAAGCAGCTCCGATACCCCACGTGACAAGCCCCGCCCGCCTGCTCGATCTCAAAGAGCAGCACGTCCGCGTCACAATCCTTGTACCAGCGCACGACCCGCTGCGTGTGCCCGCTCGTCTCTCCCTTCAGCCAGAGCTTCCCGCGCGATCGGCTCCAATAGTGCATCGTCCCGGTTTCGAGCGTTTTCTCCAGCGACTCGCGGTTCATCCAAGCAAACATGAGAATACGCCCCTTATCTCTTCCCGACGCCGCCTGGGCGATCGTCGGAATCAACCCATCCGGTCCGAACTTCAGATTCAATTCCATGCTCGATCCATCCCACAAAACGCTTTCCCCTGAAAACTAGAAACTGAAGACTGTCCCCTCCATGAGCGCCGAGATCGACACCCCCACCCCCCGCTACCGTCATTTCACTTCGGCACCCCGCACGATTGACCTACCCGCCGAGGTCCTGCTCACCCACGTTCCCGCCGACGTCCGGACCCAGCGCGACCCCAGCGCTCCGCTCACCGTCTCCTGCGCCGACATCCTCGGCACCAATACCCCCCGCGTCCGCTCCGCCCGGTTGCGCGAATGGCTACCTGACTCGATTGCCATCGACGCCCAACTCCCCGAATGGCTCCCCCTCCCCACCGCGAAGATCGCCCTCGCCTACCGCCCCACCTCCCGTCGCGAGATCCTGCCGTCGGCTCCGAATGCGGAACCATCGACCCCGCCCCCAGCAGCGGCTCCACCGAGTGAAGCGGGGCGGCCCAAAGGCAATTGGAGACGCATCCTCAAACCCGTCCTCGGCCCGTCCGCCGACGAGATCGAAGAAGGTCGCCAACGCCTTCTCAACCCCGACTCGACTTCGACCCCTGCCCCGACGCCCTCCCCCGATCCCCCGCTCGTCCCCCCCCCACCAGTCACGAGTGACCAACCGAAAGTCACGAGCGTCACTCCTCCCACGCCCCCACTCCAGGCCTCCGACCGTCTCCGCGCCATTTTTCACACCGACGAGGACTTCACCCTGCAAGGTGTCGCTGATCGTGCCGGCGAGCTCATGGGCGTTCAGGGCGTCATTCTGACCGTTGGAGAAGACCTTCGCCTTTCCGCCGACATCCCCGAAGGCTTCGACGTCCGCTCGATCCGCGACCGCCTCCTCTCTCTCCTCGCTGAGGCCCCCAGCGACGTGACCTCTCGAGGTGCGATCCGCACCCCCGCCCTCACCCTCTATTTCGAGCAGGGACCCATCAGCATCATGCGTCACGGCAACGCCAGCTTCCTCATCGTCCACCGAGAACGCACCTTCCTCCCCGGCCTCCGCGAGAAGTTAAGCGCCACCCTCGAGGCGTTGAGCGGATAGCGATCTTGCGGCCACGGCAGTCACCAAGCTCTTCGCGGCTCTCTTCACGTCGACCACTGCGGCATGACTTACCGGATCCGGTGTTTCCCGTCGCCGACGCTGAGCACTTCGATCCGGACGCGGGTGAGACCCTGTTTGTAGAATCCGAGCTTCTTGGCGACCGGGGCCGTCACGTCGATAATGCGGCCCGCGATGAACGGACCGCGATCGCTCACCCGGACCTTCGTCCGGCGGCCATTCTCCAGGTTGGTGATTTGCACCACGCACGGGAGCGGCAGAAACTTGTGCGCCGATGTCTTCGTGCTCGGGTAGAGCTTCTCGCCGATGGCGGTCTTGCTCGGGAATAAAAAATTGCCCTCCGAGTAGTGCGATGCGATCCCCGTCTCGGTGTAGCCGATGGCTTCGCGCGGACTCAGCGGAAAGTATTTCACCCCTCGTATGGTGTAGGGTTTGTATTTATAGCCGCTATACTTCGGCGTTCCACAGCCGCTTAGTGTCACTGCTAGAACCAAACTCACCGCCAACCAACGCATGCCGAAAGCTAACGAGCATTCGACAATCATAAATCATAAACCATCAATCATCGCTCCCATGCCCGCTTCCGCCCGCTACGATTCCATGCCCTACCGCCGCTGCGGCGACAGCGGCCTGCTGTTGCCCGCCATTTCTCTCGGCTTCTGGCACAATTTCGGCGGCGAGGATTCTTTCGAAAACGCACGCGAGATGACGCTCGGGGCGTTTGACCTCGGCATCACGCACTTCGATCTGGCGAATAACTACGGTCCGCCCGTCGGCTCGGCCGAGCTGACCCTGGGTCGAATCCTCCGCGAAGACTTGGCCGATCACCGCCATGAATTGGTCATTTCCACCAAAGCTGGCTACCGCATGGGACCAGGACCTTACGGAGACCTGGGCTCCCGCAAATCCCTGCTCGACAGCCTGGACGCGAGCCTGAGACGGCTTGGACTCGACCGCGTCGACGTTTTTTACCATCACCGCCCGGACCCCGACACCCCGTTGGAGGAGACCATGACCGCGCTCTCCGACGCCGTCCGCTCCGGAAAAGCCCTCTACCCCGCGATCTCGAATTATCCCGCCGACCGCGCCCACCGTGCGGCGCAGATTCTTCGCGACCTCGGCACCCCCCTTCTGCTCCACCAGCCCCGCTATAATATCCACGACCGCGCACCGGAGAACGAAGGCCTCCTCGATGTCCTGGAGCGGGAGGGTGTCGGCGCCATCGCGTTCTGCCCGCTCGCACAAGGTCTCCTCACGGATAAATACCTGTCCGGGATACCGGCTGATTCGCGTGCCGCCAGCGGCAGCCGCTTTCTGGACGAGAGCCGCGTCACCGACGAGATGACGACCGTCGCCCGTAAGCTCGAAGCTATCGCCCAAGCCCGCGGTCAGACGCTCGCGCAGATGGCGCTCGCCTGGACGCTACGCCGCCCCGTCATCACGTCCGCGTTGATTGGGGCCAGTCGCCTTTCGCAGATCGAGGAGAACGTGAAAATGATCTCCCATTGCGAGTTCGCTCCCGGGGAACTTGCCGCCATCGACCAAGCGGCCCTGCCACCAGCTTAGGGCCGGCGGGGGAGGCCGAGCGGCAGTTCAAGGCGTATCCCAGTCGCATGTTTGGACACTGGACCTACCTCCTTTGGCTTGGCCTCTTCGTCGCGCTCCCGATTTTCGCCCTCGCGGCGTGGGGGGGACGCATCTGGTGGCTCGAGCGTCGCGCGCTCGCCTGGACCTTGGCCGGAGCAGCCGTCGGCGGCTGGGCGTGGGATTTCGCCGCGATCCAGCTTGGCTTCTGGACGTTCACCGAGGCGCACATGATTGGGCTGCAATTCCTGGGGCTTCCGCTCGAAGAATGGCTTTGGATCTTTGGGGTCGCGTGGATGTTTGCCGGGTTGGCGTTGATTCTCCACGCGCGCCGACCACCGCCGGAGCGGGCGACGTCTAGGCCGCCGACCCAGCATTTGTCCGCTCTGCCGCTCCTGCTGGCCGTCTTCCCCGCGCGCTTCTCCCAACTTTTGATGCTTTGCGCGGCGGGCCTCGTCTTCCACTCGATTCTCTGGTTTCGCAACGCCCCATTTCTTCGGCGGCAGGTCCGCACCATCGGCCTCGTCACGGTCGCTGCCGTGCTTTGGCTCCTCGCGACAGATCCCATCGGCGCGGGTTGGGGCGCGTGGGTCTACGATCCAGACCGGGTGATCGGCGTCTGGATCTTTGGCCTCATTCCCGTCGAAGATCTCTTCGGCATTGTTGTCGTGGGCAGCGCCGCCGCCTGCTCCGCCCTCGCTTTCGCGCACGGCCCTCGACGGGGGATCTAGCCCCCGGAAACGATGTGAATAACTTGGCGACAACTCGCTGCGCGCCCCGTATTTTATTCACAGGCCCAGTGTGAATAACTGCTTGGCAAATCTTCTCGAAGCAATTGACCCTCAAAGAGATAAAGTCCCATTTAGAACGTCTGGAAACCGTTCCGACGAAGTCTCTTGGGCAGAATTTTCTCTTTGATCAAAACTTGGCCCGCTGGACCATCGAACAGCTCGAAATCCAGCCGGGCGACCACGTTGTCGAGATCGGTCCCGGCCTCGGCAGCCTCACCGAACTCCTTGCCACCAAGGACATTTCGCTCACCCTCATCGAGAAGGACGCGCGACTGATCCCCCACCTCCACGAACATTTCGTATCGCCGAGCCTCCCCACCGGCGACCAATCACAGATCACTAACCGGGCGACGGTCACCCTCCACCACGCCGACGCGACCACCTTCGACACGCGACAACTGCTCGGGCGAGGTCCGCTTAAAGTCATCGGCAATCTTCCCTACTATGTCTCGACCCCGATTCTCGACCGATTTGTCGATCCGCTGCTAGGTCCCACGCGGCTCGTTTTCACTCTGCAGCGCGAGCTCGCCGACCGGCTCAACGCCAAGCCCAGCACGAAAGCCTACGGGGCAATGACGGTCTGCATTGGTCGGCGCTGGTCGATCCGCGCCCTCCGCACGCTTCCGCCGAGCGTTTTCCATCCCGCTCCGAAGGTCGAGTCCGCGATCGTCCTCATCACGCCCCGCCCCACCGCCGACACGCCCATCTGCGATGCCCCGCTCTTCGACCGCCTCGTTCGCGCGGGATTCTCCGAGCGCCGCAAGCAGCTGCACCGCCATCTTGGAGAATACCGTGACCGCTGGCCCGCCGCCGCCGCCAATCTCGGTGTCCCGGAGACCGCTCGCGCCGAGGAGCTATCCATCGCTCAATGGATCGCGCTGTCTCGATTTTTTTCGCCAGCGGTCGCCCAGCGCAGCGACGAAGACTTTGACATCGTCGACGCAGACGACCGGGTGATCGGCGCGCGCCACCGTGACGAGGTCCACGCCCGCGATCTCCGTCACCGAGCCGTGCACATCCTTCTCTCCAACGAGTCCGGCGACCTTCTTTTGCAAAAGCGCTCACCCTGGAAGGACCGGAACCCAGGACTCTGGGACTCTTCGACAGCGGGCCACGTGGACTCCGGAGAAACCTACGAGCAAGCTGCTCACCGCGAGCTGCGCGAGGAAATCGGCATCACCGTCCCCGCGCTCACCCCGCTCTTCAAGCTCGGCTGCGGCCCAGAGACGGGGCACGAGTTTCTCCAGATCTACCGTGCCACCCACGAAGGCCCGTTTCTCCCTTGTCCGAAGGAACTGGAGGGTGCGGCATTTTTCTCGCCCGATCACGTCGCACGTTGGCTCGAGCGGACACCGTCCGATTTTTCCCCGATCTTTCGGATGGTTTTTCCGCACGTCTTTGCTCAGTAGTCTGCGATGCGCTGGAGAAAAGCCCGCCGGAGTGCCAACGTCGAAGATCGTCGCGGTCAGCGCGGCAGGCGACGCGGCGGGCGCGGCTTGGCCATCGGGGGCATCGGCGGAGTCGGTGGCGTCATCCTTCTCATTCTCTTTGTCGTGATGGGGGGCGACCCGGTCTCGCTGCTTCAGCAGATCGATAGCCCCGCCGCGCGGATCACCCAATCGTCTGGCCCGACCACGCCGCCAGCGAACGACGAAGCATCGCAGTTCGTCGCCGCTGTCCTCGGCGAGACCGAGGACGTCTGGACCCAGATTTTTGCCGAGCAAGGCGAGACCTACCGCGCCCCCCGCCTCGTTCTCTTCACCGACTACGTCTCCTCGGCTTGCGGCAATGCTTCCGCCGCGATGGGACCTTTCTACTGCCCGGGCGATCAGCAAATCTACATCGACCTCGGATTTTTCGATGAGCTTCACCAACGCTTTGGTGCACCCGGCGACTTTGCCCAGGCTTACGTGATCGCCCACGAAGTTGGCCACCACGTTCAGAACCTCCTCGGGATCAGCCGCCAAGTCCAATGGAAGCAAGCGCGCGCGTCGACGGCGGAAGCCAACGCCCTTTCCGTTCGGCTAGAGCTGCAAGCAGACTTCCTCGCCGGAGTGTGGGCGCACTACGCGCAGCGGCTACTCGAGCCCGGCGACATCAAGGAGGCGCTAGACGCGGCTTCCGCGATCGGCGACGACACGCTCCAACGGCAGACCCAGGGCCAGGTCGTCCCGGACTCCTTCACCCACGGGACGTCCGCCCAGCGCCAGCGCTGGTTTTTGAAGGGCTTCGAGACCGGCGATATCTCGCAAGGGGACACCTTCAGCGCCCGCGATCTCTAGCGGGGGAGACGAGCGCGCTTGTCTTCCCAGACCCTATCTTCGGCGAAGCGCAATTCCTCCATCGCCTCGGGCCTGGCGAGAATTGTAACTTCGCAGCGATGGACATCGTATACTTCGACCTCGAGACCCAGCGCACCGCCAACGACGTGGGCGGTTGGGATCGCAAGGACCGCATGGGGATGTCCATCGGCGTCACCTACAGCACCGCCCTCGGTGCCTACACGATCTACCCCGAAGCCAAGGTCGAGCAGCTCGTCGACCAACTCCGCCGTGCCGACCTCGTCGTGGGCTACAACCTCATCAATTTCGACTACCAGGTCCTCACCCAATACACCGTCCTCGCCCTCGAAGAGCACGTCCCGACCCTCGACCTCATGGTCGACGTCGAGAAAGTCCTCGGCCACCGCCTCCCGCTTGACGCCCTGGCCCAAGGCACCTTTGGCGTCGGCAAAATCGCCGAGGGCCTCGACGCCATCAAGTGGTGGCGCGAAGGGAAGATGCTCGCCATCGCCGAATACTGTTGCTTCGACGTCAAGGTGACCAAAATGGTGCACGAGCACGGTGTGTCCGCACGCGAACTCCACTACGTCGACAAGTTCGCCCGCAAGAACCGGATGGACATCACCTGGAGCGCCTGAAGTCCGAACTTCAGAACTCAACAACTACGCAACTTCGGAACCTGTATCAAATGGTCCAACCTCTCAAATCCGCCCGCACGACCTGGACGCTCTTCTGGATTGATCTCGAAGAACCTCTCCCCGCCGGCGACGACTTCATCCTCCCGACGCTTCTCATCGTCATCGACGCAGCCGGCTCACCCGTTGCCCCCCCCGAGATCCTCGAGGAACTTGACCAAGTCCGCATCGAGACGTTGCTCAGCAATCTCATCGACCGCCTCGGGGCACCCGACCGACTCATCATCGGCGAGAGCGAGGATTGGGACGAACTCGCCTGGACCGACTTCGCCGAGGACTTTAACGTCAGCCTCCAATTCAACCGCCCCACGTCCCGCAACCGCGAGGAGCTCAGCACCATCACGCAGAAAGTCGTCGCCCACTACTCGACCAACCAGCCCCCCGAGCAGCGAGCTCTCGCCACGGGCCTCGTGAACACCGCCCTCCGCGTCCGGTCCGAATCCAAGAAGATCGCGCTCCTAAAAAAAGCCATCGCCAGCGACGCCGACTGTTCGCCCGCGCACGTAGAACTCGGCGACGCGGAGTTCCGCCGGGGCGATTGGACGCGCGCGCTCCGCGAATACGACGCCACCATCGCGCGCGAACATCCGCGCTGGGAAGGCGCCAGCCCCAACTGGTGGACGGACCGAGCGACCCGGCCTTACCTCCGCTCCGTGTTTGGCCGCGCCATGACGCTCTGGCACCAAGGTCGCCACCTCGCCGCCGCCGAGGCGCTCGGCGACTTACTCACCACCAATCCGTCCGACCACCAAGGCGCGCGCTTTCTCATCCCCATGGTCTTCCTGCTCGCCGAGGACTACGAAGCCGCCGAGAACGCGTTAGCTCACTACGAGCGGCACTACCCTGAGGATTACGTCGAGCCCGCGCTCGTCTTCGGGTGGGGCCTGCTGCACGCTCACTTCGGGCGCGACGCCGAGGCCGTGGAAAAATTTGAGCGAGCCGTCATCAAGAACCTCTACATCGCTCCCCAACTGCTCGATCTCCCCGTCCCCACGGCTAATCTCTGGCAACCCAGCGACCGTGCCGACGGCAACTACGCCCGCGATTTCCTCGAGTCCTACGCCGTTCTCTGGGATCGCGTGCCCGCCGCAACTCGCGCGCTCCGTGAAGCCCTTGACCGCCAGCAAGACCGCGTCGCCGAGATCATCGCCCTGCGCGCGCAGATGTTTGATTTCCAGGATCAGCGCTACGACCCCGACTACAAAACAACGTGGAAAAGTCTCACCGACAAGGACGAAGCGCTGACCAAATGAGTCCCCTCAATTGAAGCTCGTGGCCACCGTGAGATCTCTCACCATCGCCGCTGCGGCCACGATCTCCGCCAGATCCGTCCGCTCTCGATCCAACTCGGGCAGACCGTCCAGCGCAAAGAACCCCACCGCGTCCGTCTCGATACTCACCGCCGCTTCACCACCGACCAGCTCGGCCAGCACGTAGATCTTGTAGATGGCGTGCGCGTTCGGGGGATACCCCGCCCGATCCCGGTCCTTCACCGACACGATCCGCAGAGCCCGAGCCTGGTAACCGCTCTCCTCGCGACACTCCTTCACCGCGTTCTCACCCGGCGAAAAATTTACGTCCGCCCACCCGCCCGGCAACGTCCAGTGCCCCGACGTTCGCTCTTTGACCAGGAGCACCTCCCCGTCGCGAAAGGCCACGCAGCGCACGTCCACCTTCGGCGTCAGGTACCCCAGCTCGACCGGCCACCGAAACCCCGGCAAGGCCCGGCCCCCTCGACCAACTCCGATGCGATCTCCCCCAACCGGGCGTATCGCTCCCGGTCATAATCATTCTCGCAGAAAGTCGCGCCCGCCCGCGCGATGGAGTCCAACTCCCGCGCAATCTCCAAAACACTCCGCATCCGGCGACGCTACCAGAACCCCGCTTGCCGGTCACGCCGGTGAGCGCGGCGCTCCCAGCGCGCAGCGCCTCACCCCCGATCGCCCCCGAGGGCACCGCCACGGCACCGCGCCTCCGGTTTTTCCCAAAAGATCGCACCCATCCGGTTAATTCTGTCCACCCTCCCGCGCGAACGCTTAAGACTCTCCACCATGCGCATTCTCTCCGGCATCCAGCCCTCCGGCAAAGCTCACCTCGGCCGTTACTTTGGCATGATGCAGCCCGCCGTCGCGCTTCAGGATCAAGGTGAGGCATTCTACTTCATCGCCGACCTTCATGCCCTCACCACCGTCCGCGACCCGGCCACTCTCCGGGTAAATACTCGCGATCTCGCCATCGACTTTCTAGCGTGCGGCCTTGATCCCGACCGCTCGACGTTTTTCCGTCAGAGCGACGTGCGCGCCGTCTCCGAACTCTCCTGGATCCTGTCCACGGTCACGCCGATGGGCCTGCTCGAGCGCTGCCATTCCTACAAAGACAAAATTGCCCGGGGCCTTGCCGCCACCCACGGGCTCTTCGCCTACCCCGTCCTCATGGCCGCCGACATCCTCCTCTACGACAGCGACCTCGTCCCGGTCGGCAAGGATCAGAAACAACATCTCGAAGTCACCCGCGACATCGCCATCAAGATCAACGAAGCCTACGGCGAGAAGACCCTCCGCCTCCCGGAGCCGAGTATTCAGGAGACGACCGCCACCGTCCCCGGCCTCGATGGCGCGAAGATGTCCGCAAGCTACGGCAACACGATCGACGTCTTCGAAGACGAAAAGGCTCTCAAGAAAAAGATCATGGGCATCCCCACCGACTCCACCCCGGTCGACGCGCCCAAGCCCACGGAGAACTCCACCATCCTCGATCTCTACCGCCTCGTGGCCGACCCGACCGACTTCGATCAGATGCTCACCGACTTCCGCACTGGCGGCCACGGCTACGGAGACTTCAAGAAACGACTGCTCATCGCAATCTGGGAGAGATTCGCCCCCGAGCGCCAACGCCGCACCGAACTCCTCGCCGATCCCACCTACGTTGATCGAGTCCTCGCCACTGGCGCCGAGCGCGCCAATGCCCTAGCGGACACCGTCCTGGGTCGGGTGCGAGCTGCGGTCGGATTGCGTTAAAGGCGGGAGGAATGCGGCGGCACCGCGCTCCTCCCCCCCAGCAAAAAAACGCAAATATCCTCCCCCTACCCTCACCGACGTCGGCATGCTTCCCGAAGGCACTCTGGACGGACTCACGGAGGACGAGAACGAGAATCAGCTCACGGAGTTCCTCAAACTTCACGTCATCCCGAGCCGGTTTGTCTCAGCCGATATCGGTGGCGATGCAGTCACGAACGCCGCCGGCGAAGGAATCGTCTTCCCCACCGAGGGAGACAAGACCACCAACGGCGAGGCCACTGTATTTCAGGGGGCGCGGCGGAAGCTGCGCCATTCTTGCATTTAGCCTTCGTTCCAGCATCGCGGCGGAGTAGCCTCACGGGAGATGAGAGCCAAGCACCCCACCATTTCCCTCGGTGCCGCTGGATTGGTAGCGGCCGCCGTCTTCTACGGCGCCATGGATCGCAATCACGAGCCCAATCCCCCCGCAACGCCGCGAGCCGCTGCGCTCGAAGCATCGTCAGCAAGCCCCGAGTCGTTGACCCCGTCGATCCAACCGGAAAAAGTCCCCCCACCACCTTTACCCAATCAGTTAAGCCGGGCCGCGACGCGTGAACAGATTTTCGGGACCAAACCTCTCGCCGACTACATCCCCGGAGACCGCCTTACCCTGACTCTCTCACCCGACCAAGTCCTCGATCTTGTCATCACCGTCGCTGGAGACCCGGATCCCGCGACCGGCGCTCGGTCGCTAGCCGCCCGGATCGAAGGCGTCCCGTTCGGGAGCGTCGCCGTCAGCACCCTCGGAGACGCGCTCTACGCCTCGATCAACGGAGCCGCTCTCGGCAACTTCGAGGTCCGGCGCGTCCCAGGTACTGGCGATCTGCAGGTCCGACGGCTGCTCCCAACCGACGACCTTCGATGCACCACCGACCACGTCCCCGTGCTGGGCGACACCGACGCCGACACGGCGTCGGCATTTCAACTCTCCTCAGCCCGCTCGCAAGCGAAAGCGCTCGCCGGCGGCACCGTCCTTGACGTCGCCGTTTTCTTCAACGACCAAGCTCGGGTGATCCTCGGTGGTGCCCCCGGCAATCCAGCGGACGACGCCGACATCCGCGTCAAGATCGCGACCGCCATTACGGACGCAAATTCGGCGATGGTCGACTCGGACGTCCCGACCGCGCTCCGCGCCGTCTACGTCGCTCCCATCAGCTTTCCTTACCCGCCCACCGAACCCCTCGACCACGCGCTCAATCAGCTTCGCTCGACGACCGATGGCGTCATAGACCAAGTCCACACTCTCCGAGACGCTTCCCAAGCCGACATCGTCTCTCTTTGGATCGCGAACGACGTCGGTGGCGGCAAGGCCAACCTCAACTTGCCGTCCAACGTTCGTTTTCAGAATGCCTTCAACGTCATTCGCGCGCGAAATCCTACCGCGACCTTCGTTCACGAAGTGGGGCACAACCACGGCTGCCGCCACCTCCGCAGCAGCTACACCGGCACGCCCATATCCTATTTCCCAGATTCGTTCGCCCATCTCCTAATCGCCCCGAGTGGGTCGCGCTACGTCACCGTCGTCGCGTCGAATTCCGATGCCAGCAGCGCCGGCGCAAGTCGGATCCTCCGCGTTTCCGCCCCCGAGCTCTCCTACCTCGGCACGCCCACCGGCATCGTCAACAACGCGAACAACGCCGCCACATTCCGCGCGGTCGGACCGCTCATTGCAAATTTTCGAGGCGGTCCCGACACCACCTCACCGGAAGTCCGGCTGAAAACGAAGTCGCGCGTCAAAACCCGCCGCGGCCGTCTCACGATCCGCGGTCGAGCCGTCGATGACGTATCCATCAACCGGGTCGTCTACAAAGCCACCGGCCAACGCGGCCTAAAGACTGCGAAAGGTGCCCTCAGTTGGAAGCTGAAAGTCCGCTTGAAGAAGCGCCGGACCGTCGTGAAGATTTTCGCTTTCGACAGCAGCAACAACCGCTCGAATCCTGCAAAAGTAAAGATTATCCGAGTGCGTCGGAAGTGACGGCGGCTAGCCGTTGATCAGCTTCGACCGGCTACCTTGCCGCGCTCTTCACCGACACCATCCGCCGTGATTGCTTCCAATCGCTGGCTGAGCATCTCCCGTAGTCGGCGACTCTCCGGCAAGCCAGCCCGGCCCTTGCGGATCATCGTGAAGATCCGCTCGAGATCTTTGCGCACCTCCTCCGGCCACTCTTGCGTGAGCAGCCCCATCCCGCTCAGAGCTGCGATCTGCTCGTCGAGACGGAACTCCAGCTCGTCCCGGCGCGCGTGCGAGCGCCGCGCGGAGTAAAAGAACACGGCCAGCGCCCGGTCCAACAAGATCCACGGGAAATTCAGCGCCTTCAGCGGTCCAACCCGCAGATCCCGACCCGCGAACTTCTGCCGACCGAAGATCTGACCCATCTGCCCCGGCAGATCCACTTCGATCTGAGGCTTCTGCTTGCCCGCAAACCACGCACTGCCGCCCCCCAGCGCCCCGCCAATCAAAGTTGCCGCCCCCAACGCGTGTCCGGCCAATGCGACGTCCAGGGCGAAGCCCGCGATCCCCCCCGCCACCGTCGCCGAGACGACCAACTGCTTCTCGTCCAACCCGCCAAAACGCCACACGTCTTCGCTGAAAAGATCCACGTCGCGCAGCGCCCCGGCGGCCTCCCCGGGCGCCAGCCGATGGTGCTTGAAGACGTCGATGATCCGCCGATGCGCCCGATCCTCGATCTCGCGCAACGACGTCTCAAATTTTTTCACCAGCTCCGTCGAGCGCTTCCGCTGGTCGCCACTCCCCAGACCCACCGCCGCCGTCTCCCGGTGTTGCAATGCCTCGAGCAGCAACTCCGTCATCTCCTCGGCGCTGTCGTCGCGGCGGCCCGCCCAGTCGCGTTCGTACGTTTCCACCGCCCTTTCGAGAGCCCCGCGCCACTTCTCGTCGATCCCCATGAGCGCCTTAAGCAGCTCCATTCGGTCGAAATAATCCGCTTCGTGCGCGTCAAATTTCCGAACCAGGTTAAAATGCTGACCCAGCCGCGCTTCCCAGACCGCCGCGTGCTTCGGATCGGCCGTCGTGTTGATCAACCCCATGCGCGGACGCGCACTCATGAGCAGAATCTTCATCTCCGCATCGTTGATCTCCCGAAACGGCTGCGACGAATCCACGATGTAAAGCACCCCCGCCCCGCCCACCAACGGGCCAAAAAGCTTACACTCCTCCGAGAATGCCGGATCGTCCCCGTGCAAGCGCAAGAACTCCCGGAACGCATCCAGCGGATCCCCAACCGGATCTTCCAGCTCGCGCAGCCGCGCCAGTGCCGACTTGGCGTTTTGGAATCCAGGCGTATCCCAGAAGCCCACGATCACCTCGCCCTCCAACTCCACTTCGAACTTCTGATTGTCCGTGGTCTCCCCTGGCGTGCTCGTCACCCGCAGCCGATCGTCTTCGATCAACGCCGCGATAGTCGATGTCTTCCCCGTATTGACCGCGCCCACGCAGGCAAAGAACGGCACCTTCTCTTCGCTTTCCGCACTCACGCTCGCTCGACCCTCATAAACGCATCGCCCAACCCCGCCACCGAGTCCGCCCAAGCCTCCGCGTAGTTAAACGCCGCCCCGTCCTCCGCCACCACGACCACCATCACCTCCGCCCGCTCGGCCACCGACTCCCGCAACTTGCGCAAGAATTCTAGCATCGCCTTCACCGGGGGTCGTCCACCCTCGACCAACACCGCCACCGACCCATCTTCTCCGCGCAATTCCGCGAACTCACTCCCGTTCGCCTCCGCGCAATCGATCTCCACTTCCACCCGCCGGGTTTCCCCCCAGCCCATCCGCGCCACCACCGCGTCCCTCGCACCCGCCACCATCTCTCGCGCCACGAGCACCACGTCGACTGCGCCGAGATCCGCGCCACCAGCACCGACCTCTCCCGGGCTGGATCGTCGACTCTCACCCGCCTCACCCGCCACGACGACCGGCTCCATCCGCCGGAGGACGCGCGCGCACTCGGCGTGCCGGAACTCCACCGCACTCAGCGCTCGGCGCTCGAAGACGACCGATACCACTAGTAAAACCACCCGAGGCAACAGGCCGTAGACCACCACCGCGTAGACCAAGAACGGCCACCAAGCCACCACCGCGGCCTCGACGTTCTGCAAGCCGCCGAGCAGCGCGATCCGGCTCCCTTCGATTGCCGCCAACGACGGATACGCGTTCGGCAGCCACGACCACGGCCAAGCGATCCCTCGCACAATCGCAAGCACCGTCTCAGCATTTGCTTCCAAAGTCGTCTCCCACCCAAACGCCCGGTTCGACACCGCCACCAGCCACAACGTCGCTCCGACGATCCCCACGTTCAGCGCGACGGCGAAGGACTGCGCCAAAGCCACCAGCGGCCAGATGAGCACATCTCCGTAGATCGATCGCTTCGCCCGCACCCGACCGAGCGCCGCCACAAATCGCGTTCGCTTCGTCCCGTCCAGCTCCCCCCACGCCGCCGCCTTCCCGCTTCCGATTGCCGCCACCGCACGCCCGAGCAACCAGCCGATCAGCCCCCCCACCGGTCGACGCCGCACGATCAACACCACCGCTAGCGCCACCCACACGAGCAGTTGCCACAACACGGTGACGGAAAAAAAAGTGGTCACACTGATCAACCGATCCCCCGCGAAGACGAGTTGCGAAGCCGCCAGCCCCACCCCGACCAGCAAGCCGGCTAGCACCAATCCCCAACCCAAGGCACCCACCGCTCCGGCGTAGACGTCCCCGACGGATAACTCGCCGGCCACCTCGCGCCGCCGCGCCTCTAACCAAAGCCTCATCTTCCCCGCCGCATCGTGCGCCGCCCCCGCGACGTCCTCGCGATAAATCCTCCGGTCCCGCCGCGCCAGCTCCGCTTCGTCGCCACCGGCATCCACCTCCAGGGCAGCCTCGAGATCCAGCACGTCTTTGATTTTCCAAGGGGGAACGCGAACCATTCCCCGCATCCATAACACGAATCCCGCCGCGATCCACGTTTCCGCATTCCACCATTCACAATTCCCCCCCCACCAGTCACGATCTTCCCCCCATGCTCGACGACATCCGCAAAGTTCTCTTCCACGAGTCCACCATCCTCAGTCGACTCGACGAGATTGCTCACCAGATCACCCTCGACTACCGAGACAAGGACCTCACCGTCATCGCCATCCTCAACGGTAGCTTCATCTTCATGGCCGACCTCCTGCGCCGCGTCCCCCTTGCCCTCCAGGTCGATTGCCTCAGCGTCTCCAGCTACCACGGCACCAAGACAAGCGGAGAAGTGAATTTCAAGCAGACCGAACTCCCCGACCTGACCGACCGCCACGTCCTCCTTCTCGACGACATCCTCGATTCGGGTCACACGCTTCACGCCATCCGCGCCCGCCTGTCCGAAAAAGGCGGTGCCCTCAGCCTGCGCACCTGCGTCCTGCTCCGAAAGACCGTCGAGCGCGCCCGCGAGGTCGATGCCGATTACGTCGGTTTTGACATCCCCAACGAATTCGTCGTTGGCTACGGTCTGGACTACAACGAGCAATACCGGAACCTCCCTTTCATCGGTGTGCTCACCCCGGAAGCCATCAACGGAAAATGACGACAAAAGTCGAATTTTACTCCGTCCTGCGAGACATCACGGGCAGTCATGAGCTCGAAGTCAATCTCCCGGACGGCAGCCCCATCGCCGTCCTTCTCGGCGGTCTCTACACCCAGCATCCCAAGCTCGCCGATTGGGACACCAAGCTCCTCTTCGCGGCCGATCTGGACTACGTCGACCGAGGCCACGCGATCCAGCCCGGCGAGGTGATCTCCGTCATGCCGCCAGTCCAAGGCGGGTAGCTGACCGGCATTCCACCCGTCACCGATCCCTAGTCACCGCCCATTCCAGCCGACATCCCGACGACCTCGCTCCCGTAGCCCGTCATCTCCAGATACCCGACACCCTCCGCCGTGCCCTCCGCCGCGACGCTCCCCTCCCAGTAGGAGATCGGCTCCAGCACCTGCTCCTGCGCGTCCATCCGCGCGGCGACCGCCAGCTCGAGGCCCAGCTTCGGCACCGCCACCCGCCACTCGACCGGGTAGTCCGCGCCCGTCTCCGGCCCGGTCCACGTCCGCCCGGCTTCCATCGTAAATTCCCCCTCACCGATCGCTTCACTCGTCCCGTCCACCCGCACGAAGGTCCCACTCGAATACGGACTCCGTCCTCCGTCCCGTTCGCGGATCTGGAACAACATCAATTCCGTCCCGTCGGTCAGCTGCAGGCTCAACCAATCCCAACCGACCTGATTTTCCTCCAACTGATTGGTCGCCCACTCGTGGTCGAACCAGCTCGTCCCCTCGACGGCAAATTCCTCGCCGTCAAGGGTGATCGACCCCGTCGACTCCAGGTGAGTGAGCGAGTAGTAGTGCGACGCCCGGCCCTCCCCCGCCGCTTTCTGACTCACCCCGTCGGCCCCGTGCATCACCGGAGGCTTAGCCGACCGCAGCGTCAACTCCAGCCGCGCGCCCCCGTCCTCTCCCACAATCTGGAAGTCATTTGCGTCGCCAAGCGTTCTCACCTCGCACGTTTCGACCCAGGCGACTCGACCCGACTCCGCCACGCCCGCTTCCCCGTAAGCGCCCCGCGACAAAATCTGCGATCCACGGAACTTCTGCCGCGCCAGATCCGTCACCGCAAAGTGCACAAAATACACGTCGCCCGCGACGAACCGGGACTCGCTCGCCGTCCGGTCGCTCGGCGGAGTGATCCCCTGCCGAAAAAACGTGAGCTGATAGCCAAATTCCCGCCCCCCCTCCGCCCGCAGATTGCCCGTGAAATACCACCACTCCGTCTTGTAGTCCGCGTGGTTCCCGTGATCCCGAGGGAATTCGTACTGCCACCCCGGCAAAGACACCGCCCACTCCCCTCGCGCCACCCCGAGCAAGGCGAGGCCACCGATGACGACCGACAAGACACACCGCCATCTCGCATAGCTCCCTCGCCAACCGCTCACCACACCGAACCTCACCTTTGGAAACAACGTTCGATCCAAAGCACCGGACGCACCGCCCGCCTGGATTTAATAAACAAACAACTCATCCGGTGGATTCGTCCGCTCGAGCGCAGCCCCCTCGACCACCGGCACCAGCCGACCCCCGATCATTGGGAAGCGAGCCGTTCCGATGACCTTGACCCACGACATCTCCGGGGCGACAGAGCCGTCAGCCGTCTTCACGTCCACGGCGACGGGTTGAGCGTCCGCCGCGCAGCACGACACCATCATCCGAACCAGCTTCCCCTGCGTCCCCTCGGCGCCCTGACCCGGCATGAATTGACCAATCAGCTCGACCTCTTTGTCTTTAAAATCTGGCAACATCGTCGGCTCCTGAGCGGCGTAGAGCAGGTCAATCAACTCGGCGAGGATCTGGCCGTCCGCATTCCGCGCGAGGTAGTCGTAGACATCTGAAGCTGGCGCATCGTCAAACGCGGCCTCCGGCACGTCCGAGAGTTCCTCCCCTGGCAACAACGGCTCCGGCACCGCCGACGCCCGCCCCGGGAAACTCGCCGAGATATCGACGAACCCCCGATTCAAAATGGTCGTCGCCCCGAACTCGCTCGGCGAATACCGAAACGCCACCAGCAGCGGCACCACCAACACGACCGCCGCGAAGACGTGGCCCGGCACCGACCGAGCCATCGAGTTCGCGCATCCGCTCAGATCCTCCGCCCGCACGCTGCCGGGCATCAACAACATCGCGAGGGCCAACACCAAGAGGACCCCTGCCGCGATCGCGACGTAGATCCGGAAGCTCGGGGCGAGGTAACTATCGATCCGCCCCGTGAAATACATGATCGCCATCACCGATCCCCACACCATGAGGATTCCCGCAGAAAGAAATCGGTGGACGAGCTGATTCATTGCAGAAACGGGAAAACGACCGCGAGCCTGACGAAAATTAATCCAACCAACACAAACAGTCCAACGACCAATCCGAAGATGAAACGCTTTTTGAAAACCGACGAGTAGATGAAGATTAACTTCGCGTCCATCATCGGCCCGAAGACCAGAAACGCCAACTTCGCCACCGCTGGAAACGAGACGAACGTCGCCGCGATGAAGGCGTCCGTCGTGCTGCAAAGCGAAAGCACCGCCGCCAGCCCCATCATCGAAAACGTCGCCGTCCCGGTGCTCGCCGCCAACGGCTGGATCACCTCCTGGTTCACCCCCGTGCTGAACGCCGCCGCCGCCGCGCAACCGACGATAAAGTAAACCATCATGTCCAGAAAATCGGCCACCATCACCTGCACCGATCCCGCCATCCGCAGCCAGAAGCTCCCCCCCGGCCCGCCCTCCATCCCGCGCGGCTGCGCGATCTCGGCCAGCACGTTGGTCCGCAGCACGTGCTTGATGGCCACGTTATGCACCGCCATCCCGGCCAGCACCGCCACGACGTAACCTACCCCGAGCCGCAGCCCGGTCATCCACTCCGGTGCCTGACCCTTAAACGCCGCGTAGGTGCTCAGCACCACGACGACGTTCACGATCGGAGCCGACAGCATGTAGACGACCGCGTTGGACACCGGCAGGCCCTTCGCCATCAAACGCCGGATCACGGGCACCACTCCGCACTCGCACATAGGAAAGACGAATCCCAGCAACCCACTGACCGCCGCCCCCGCGTACGCATTCCTGGGCAACAGCCGCGTCATCAATCGCGCCGGTAGAAATTGATCGATCAGCCCCGACACCACCGTGCCGAGCAATAGAAACGGAGCGCCCTCGAGCAGGATGCTCAGAAACGCAAAACTAAAATCCGGAAAACTAAAATTGAACCAGCCGATGTCCATCAGCGGCAGAGCAAAGCCGACAACCCCCCCGCCGTCAAATCACCAGGGGGAGCGCCGGCTTCCAGCCCGCCGGATCGAATGCCGGCCAGGTGCTCCCTACCCTACATCCGCCTCACTCGGAGCAAACACCAGGTAAGTCATCCCGTCCGTACTCCAAGCGGTCCGCTCCCAACGCCCAACTCGAGCCAACTCACGCTCCGCCCCCGGCGGATCCGAGAACGCCCGGTCCGGGATCACAATCAGATGCGCCAGCCTTCCGTCCTTTAACCGAAAACAAACCAGCGTTCCGTGTTCCCCACCCCAATCAATCGTCCGACAACCAATCGAGGTCATCTCATCAAAGACCGCCGGGATCTGGAGGTTCCGACCCTCATGGCCCGACGCATACCACTCGCGGATCCGCTCCAGATCGTCTGACTGCACATCGAGTTGGAAATCCGAGTCGAAGAACGTCGCAAAATCCTCGCTCGCGACCCGCAGCGAATCCGCCCCGTGACGATTCGACCAAGTCACCAATCCTGCGATCAGCAGAGCCGCGGCCAACAACGCCGCCAGCGGTAGCACCGGCCACTTTCCCCCCGCGCGGACGTCTTTCCGCATCGCCAAGCACCGCTCGCGCAGGCCCGAAGGCACCTCGATCCCGGCAAGCTTTCCAGCGATCACCTCGTCGAACGGGTCGTCGAATTTGGAATCAGTTTTCACTCAGTCGTTGTCGTAGTTTTGATTTCCCCCGCGAAAGGCGCGACATGACGGTCCCGATTGGAATCTCGAGAATCTCACTGATCTCGGCGTAACTCACTCCCCGCAGATAGAAGAGCAGCAGCGGCTCACGGTATTTCATCGGAAGTTCGCGGAGGATCTCCAGGATGGTCGCCGCATCCACCGCATCGGCCTGGGCCAGGTCGCCTGCCCCCTGCGAGGCTCCGTCGGCGGGCGGGTCGTCGCTGAACCGTTTGCCCTTCCGGACTTTCCCCAGAAATTCTCGCCTCAGCGTCGTGAAAAGCCACGTTTTCACCTTCGATTCGTCCCGGAGCTGATGCCCCTTCCGCGCCCAGAGCGCAAACGTCTGCTGCACCAGATCGCCCGCGTCCGACTCGTTCTTCGCCAAGCTCAGCGCAAATCGGAAGAGTGGCTGATAGTATTCTTCAACGAGTCGGTCGAAATCTACCATCTATGCGCCTCTACACGGCTTCCCGCCGCATCTCCGCGCCACCGATCACCGCCGCCCCGCAGGAATCACTAAACACGTTCACCGCCGTCCTCGCCATGTCCAGCACCCGGTCCACCGCGAGAATCAAGCCGATCGCTTCCATCGGCAGCCCAATCGCCCCGAGGATGATCACGATCGCCACCAGACTGGCCGCCGGCACCCCCGCGACGCCGATGGACGTGGCGAGCGCCAGGAACACCACCAGAAACTGCGTCCCAAACGTCATCTCGATCCCGTAAATCTGCGCGATAAACATCGCCGCCACGCATTCGTAGAGCGCCGTTCCATCCATGTTGATCGTGGCCCCGAGCGGGATCACGAAGCTATTCACCTTCTTCGGATTGTAATCGTCCTTGCCGAGGCATTCCAAAGTCACGGGCACCGTCGAGCTAGAACTCGCCGTCGAGAATGCGGTCAGCAACGCCGGTAACATCACGCGGAAATGCGTGATCGGGTCACGCCGGAGCAACTTCATCAGCACCGGTAGCGTGACAAAGAGATGGATCGCCAACGCCGCCACCACGGTGAAGAAAAACGTGATCACCGGACCCAACGCGTCAAAGCCCGTCTCGGACACCGTCGCCGCCACCAAACCGAACACGCCAATCGGCGCGAAGAGGATGACCCAATTTGTCATCAGCAACATCACCGCGTACGCGCTCTCCCACCAGCCGAGGAAGCCCGCGCGCGGCCCGGCGTCTAACTTCGTGATGAAATACCCGAACAGCACCGCGAAGAAGATGATCGCCAGCATGTCCGAGTTTTTCCCGAGCGAGCCAAAGATATTTTGCGGAATCATCCGCTCGAAGACCTCCGCCAGCACCGAACCCGATTCCGTTCCTTGCGCGACCGCTTTCTGCACGTCTTCGGGCGATTCTCCGAGCGACGCGATCATCCGCTCCGACACCTCCGGCGCGACCCGCCCCGGACCGACGACGTTCACGACCAACAACCCGACACTCACGGCCAGCGCCGTCGTCATCAGATAATACCCGACCGTCCGCAGCCCCAGCCGCCCGAAGGAATTCTCCTCCCCCAACCGCGCGATCGCCGAGATGATGGAGGTCGCGATCAACGGCACCACCAGCATCTGCAGCAGCTTCAGAAACAGCCGCCCAAAGTAAGCGCAGATCCCCGCGACGTCGATTCCGGCGACCACTCCGCCCTCCGGCAACGCGATCCCCACCAGGAACGCCAGCGCCATCGCGATGAGAATCTGCCAGTGCAATTTCAGTCTGAAAATCCTACCCATGCGCGCACCCTGCCAAACCCATCCGCATTCCACCATTCACAATTTACCATTCAACGTTCACCATCCACGCTTCCTATCCGTGAATCGTCTCGCCACCGCCCGCCGCGTCTTCGACATCGAAATCGAAGGCCTCCGCGCCGTCGCGGACCGATTGGACCGATCCTTCATCGCCGCTGTCGACGCCCTTCTCGCGACCGTCACCGCGCGTGGCAAAGTCATCGTCGTCGGAGTCGGCAAATCCGGGCACATCGGCGACAAGATCGCCGCCACGCTCACCAGCACCGGCTGCCCCGCCGTCGTCCTCAATTCGCTTAACGCCCTGCACGGCGACCTCGGCATCGTCTCGGACGGCGACACGATTCTGGCCCTCAGCACCAGCGGCGAGACCGAAGAACTCACCAACCTCCTCCCCGCCCTCGCCCGCTTCGACGTCCGCCTCATCGCCCTGACCGGTCGTCCCGACTCTTCGCTCGCGCGCGCTGCCGCCGTCGTCCTCGACGTCGCCGTCCCCCGCGAAGCTTGCCCTCTCAACCTTGCCCCGACCTCCAGCACCACCGCGATGCTTGCCCTCGGCGACGCCCTCGCCATGGTGCTCCTGGAAGCGCGCGGCTTCGACAAAGACGATTTCGCAAAGTTTCACCCCGGTGGCAGCATCGGCCGTGCGCTTCTCCTGGGCGTCACCGAGATCATGCGCCCCCGCGAGCGGCTCGCCCTCGTCACGCCGGAGACCAGCATCCGCGACGCAATCAAGACGATGACCGCTCACCGCGCGGGTGCCGCCGTCGTCACCGACGGATCCGGCCTACTCGCCGGCATCTTCACCCACGGCGACTTCGCCCGCCACTACGCGCAAGACCCCGGGGTCGGCTCGCGCCCCGTCGCCGACCTCATGACCCGCGACCCCGTCACCATCGCCGCCAGCAGCCTCGCAGCCGAGGTCCTTCACATCCTCCAGACCCACCGCATCGACGACCTCGTCGTCGTCGACGACGCCGGCATCCCCATCGGCATGGTTGACTCCCAGGACCTCTCCCGCCAAAAACTCCTTTAGGAACTTCAGAACCCCAACAACCTCAGAACTCCAAATCTCACATGCTCGCCAACGATCTCCGCAAAGGCATGGCCGTCCGCTACAACAGCAACGACGCCATCGTCCTCGACGTCCAACACCGCACCCCCGGCAACCTCCGCGCCTTCGTGCAGGTCATCCTCCGTTACATCGGCACCGGCAAATCCGCCGACGTCCGCTTCTCGTCCACCGAGAAGGTCGACGTCGTCGAGACCAACCGCCAGACCCTCGAGTTCAGCTACAACGACCCGACCGGCTGGCACTTCATGGATCCCAACACCTTTGAGACCATCACGCTCAACGAAGACCTCATCACCGGGGCGAAGGAATACCTCGTCGAGAATCTCAAAGTCGAAGTCCTCTCCGTCGAAGGTCGCCCCGTCTCCGTCGACCTCCCGTCCACCATCGAAATGAAGGTCACGGAAAGCGCGGACGGCATCAAGGGCGACAGCGCCAACAACGTTCAGAAGCCCGCCACCCTCGAGACCGGCAAGATCATCAACGTCCCCCTCTTCATCAAAGAAGGCGAGACGATCAAAGTCTCCACCGCCGACGGCACCTACCTCGGCCGAGCGTAGTCGGCCCCGTGAGCGCAGGCTTTCAACCCGGCACCACGCCACCACCAACGTCGCCCGATCCCCCCCAATAACTCCCCCCGATAACTCCCCCCTTGACCCCTCCCGCCACCGCCCGCTAGCTTCCTCCCCCCGCTTCGAGAGGCACCCAACGCTGTCGCTTGGGTCGGCAATTCGTCTTCGCATCCGATGCCCGCCGACCTCGCCTACGTTCTCATCACCCCCTACTCGATCCGCAAATCGCGCACCGGTGGCATCATCTCGCGCCTCCTCTCCCGCAGCGGCTTGGAACTCGTCGCCGGGCGGATGTTTGCCCCGAGCACCGGGCTCGTCACCGAATACGCCGAGTCCATCGTCACCGAGACCGACGACCGCCACCGCCGCACCCAGGAGCTGATCCGCGATTACGTTCTCCAAAATCTCTCGCCGAACTCTGCCGGCAAACGCCGCCGCGCCCTCCTCCTCGTCCTCCGAGGCAACGACGCCGTCGAGAAGACGCTCGGGGTCATCGGCCACATCGCCCACCCCCGGACCGCCGGTGAGACCATCCGCGACACCTACGGCGACTACGTGACCGACGGCGACAGCGACGAGGTTCGCTATTTCGAACCCGCCGCCCTCGCCGCGCCCAACGCCACTGCCGCCGCCGAGCACCTGCAGCTCTTCGCCCGCTACTCCGAGACCGACGGTGGGATCCTCGACGACATCGTCCCCTACGCGCCCGAAGCCACCGTCGAGAAGACGCTCGTTCTCATCAAACCCGACAACTTCCGCTTCCCCAACGCCCGCCCCGGAGCCGTCATGGACACCTTCTCCAAGACCGGTCTCTCGATTATCGGCTTCAAAGTCCACAACCTCAGCGTCGCCGAGGCCGAGCAATTTTACGGCCCCGTCCTCGCCGTCCTCCAAGAAGTCTTCAAGGAGACCACGGCCCGCCGCGTCCGTCTTGTCGCCGAGGAAGAACTCAATCTCCCCCTCGACGAGACCGTCGAGCGGCAACTCGGCGAGATGCTCGGCCCCATCGCCGGTCGCGCCCACTGGGAGTCGCTCGTCCAATTCATGACCGGCCACCGCCCGTCCCAGACTCCCGCCGACCAGCGCGAGGCCCCCGGCAGCGAGAAATGCGTTGCCCTCATTTACCAGGGCGTCGACGCCGTCGCCAAGATCCGCCACGTCCTCGGTCCCACCGATCCCAGCAAAGCCCCGTCCGGCACGATCCGGCGAGAATTTGGTTCGACCATGATGATAAACGCGGCCCACGCCTCCGACTCCGCCGACAACGCCGCTCGCGAGATGGTCATCCTCGGCATCGACCGGAATAATCTCAAACCCCTCATTGAATCTCACTTCGCCCCCCGGTAGCCTCGCCAACTCGACTTTTCAAAAGACCCACAACAAAAGAACCATGGAACTCTCAACCCGCGTAGCCGAACTCACCCCGTCTCTCACTCTCGCCATCGACAGCAAATCGAAAGCGCTCATCGCCGAAGGCATCGACGTCTGCGGATTTGGAGCGGGCGAACCCGATTTCGACACCCCCGAGCACATCAAAGCCGCAGCTCAAGCCGCGCTCGAGATGGGCTTCACAAAATACACGCCGTCCTCCGGCATGCCCGAGCTACGCGAAGCCATCGCGCAGAAGCTGCGTTCCGAGAACGGCCTCGATTATAAGCCCAGCCAAGTCATCGTCAGCAACGGGGCGAAACAATCCTGTTACAACGCCATCATGGCCGTCTGCGATCCCGGCGACGAAGTCATCATCCCCGCACCCTATTGGCTGAGCTATCCCGAGATGGTCCGCCTCGCCGGCGCGATCCCCGTCTTTGTCCCGACCACGCAGGAAAACGATTGGAAGATGACCGCCGAGCAGTTCGAGGACGCGATGACCCCGCGCACCAAGATGGTCATCATCAACACCCCCGGCAACCCGACCGGCTCGGTCTACACCCACGACGAACTCAAGGGCATCGTCGAAGTGGCCGCCGAGGAGGACATCTACATCCTCTCCGACGAGATCTACGAGAAGCTCGTCTACGACGACGCCAAGCACGTCTCGATCGCGGGCGTCACCCCCGAAGCTTACGACCTCACCATCACGATCAACGGCTTCAGCAAAGCCTACTCGATGACGGGATGGCGCCTCGGCTACCTCGCCGCGCCGGAGCCGATCGCCAAGGTCATCGACAGTCTCCAAAGCCACAGCACCTCGGGACCCTGCTCGTTCGCGCAGAAGGGTGGCCTCGCCGCCATCAAGGGCGATCAGCAGGCTGTCGGTGACATGCGCGACGAATTTTCAATCCGCCGCGACTACATGATGAGCCGCATCGAAGCCATCAGCGGCATCTCGGCCGTCACGCCCCTCGGAGCCTTCTACGTCCTCGTGAACATCGCCGGACTTGGTCTCAGCAGCAGCAACTTCGCCGACCGTCTTCTCAGCAAGGCCAGCGTCGCCGTCGTCCCCGGCGTTGCCTTCGGCGACGACAAGACCATCCGTCTCAGCTACGCAACGAGCATGGACGTCATCAAGACCGGCCTCGACCGCCTCGAAGACTTCTGCAAAACGCTGTAAAAATGCCGTTTTGAACGGAAGGTAACCGAGGAAACGAAGAAGTCAGACGAGCCTCCCGCGCCAGCGGGAGGCTCGTTTATTTTTCACCCCTTTCGTGACCTTCGTGACCTTCTGTTCAAAACGTATTCTCACCTCACCGGCACCGCCCTCGGCGCGACCGGTGCCCGCACGGCCAACATCAGATTCGACGCTCCAGGCTGCCACTTGTAGCCCGTCCCGAACGGCAACGGCCGTTCTCCCCCCGGCGTCCGGTAGGCTTGGGTGAGCTCTGGTTGCGCGTATTTCTGAAAGATCTCGAGCGTCCCGGTGTAATCACCGAAGAAGTTCAGCCGCCAATCCCCGCTCAAAAAGTCCCGCAGTGGGATCCCCGAGTCATCCTGAAGAATCGCCGTGCAATGCCTCAGCAAGAAGTCGCGCGCGTTGGCAAAATACGGCTCGTGCAGCAGATACGAAGCCGCCTTGAGGTAGCCGACCCCCGGTCCCAAGCCGGCCATCCACCGGGCCAACGAGCCGTTGGACCGAAACGCGTCGTCCGCGAGATTTGCCCTCACGTAGTAAATCGTCTGGGCGCCGCCCCATCTCCCTTCCGAAAGACGATCCGCAGCGCGGGGATCATCCCACTCGGGACCACAGACGAGTCGAGTGCCACCGCCCCGCCCTCACCGATGCCGACGTAATCTGCTCCCACGATCCGTCCCCCGGTCAGCGCCACGAAAGAATACAGGATCGGCATCACCCCCTTGAAGTCGGTCGCCTCCAACTCCACCTTCATGTCCTTCGTGATGAAATGGCTGAATTGAAGCGTCACCCGCGTCGACTCCCGCAGATTCGCTAGTCCCGCTAGCGCCCGCTCCGCCTCCAGCCGCTCCGGCGGCACCATCGACCCGACCGGCTCCAAACCACTGAGCACGTAAACAGACGCGTTCGGGAACAACGCGTACGCATTCACAAAATCCGGCCCGCCAAACAGGTAGTAGAGCACCCGAGGGCGTCCGACCACCGGCTCGACGTTCGCCGCCGCCCACGCCCGCATCGGCGCGAAGTATTTCTTGTGAAAACCCCGCCAAGTCTCCGCGTAAGTCCGCCCGTGTTGCAGATAACTCTCATCCTGCTGCAACCCCGCCAGCACGGATCCGGCGGGCACCCGCAACCCCGAGAGAAACCTCGCCTGCTCATCCGCCGAAGTCTGCCCCCACGCCAATCCGCCCAGACCCACCAACCAAACCACCGCAAAGAAAATCCGCATCCCTATTCACCTACCACGCAGACCACCAAATGGGGAACAGTCGCGTCCCGCCACGGGGCCAACCCTAGCGCGAAGCGCCACTTCCCCCAGCGTTTGCCCAAACCCCACCCCCATAGTAGTAACCAACCCATGCGCAGCTTCATCCCCACCACCCTCCTCGCGCTCTCCGCCCTCCTCACCCCCCACCCAGCCAACGCCATCGAGCCTGGCACCGTTTTCCTCCTCACCCCCGAGACCACCGAGAACCTTCCGCCCGGTCTGCGCTGGGTCGGCGAAGGCCCCACCGGCGGCAAAGCCCTCAAGATCACCGCCACCCCCGAGAACGCCAGCGAGGGCCACTTGGTCACCATCCCACTCGACGTCGTCCCGCTCCGCGACCACGAAATCCTGCTCTCCTACGACGTGCGCGCCGACGGCGTCACCCGGCCCGAACTCGATTACAACGGCATCAAGGCCCAGCTCCACTACACTTCCGCCAACGAAGGCCCGAAGTGGTTCAACGAAGGCCTTCTCTTCGGCACCTTCCCCTGGAAACACTCCTCGCTCCTCGTCCGCGTCGACTCCGACGCCGCCAACGGCGAACTCCAGATCGGCCTTCAGGAATGCTCCGGCACCGCTTGGATCGCCAATCTCACCGTCGAGGTGCTCCGCCGCCGACCCCGCACCTTCGACGATCCCCCATTTCGCGGCCACGACCTCACTCGGCTGCGCGGCTTCGTCGGTCCCGCCGCCTTCGACGAAGCCGACTTCGACGCTCTCGAGTCGTGGAACGCCAACGTCCTCCGCTGGCAACTCATCAACCCCGACTGGGAACGGACCGCCATCCCCGCAGATCCCGCGCTGTACGGACCTTGGCTCGAAGCCAAGTTCACCGAACTCGAGCAGGTCCTCGACCGCGCCGCGGCCTTGGGCATCCGCGTCATCGTCGACCTGCACGCCCCCCCGGGCGGCCGTCTCGCCGACGGCACCCTCACCATGCTCACGGACCAACCACTCCAGGACGTTTTCGTTGAGATCTGGGAGAAAATTGCGACCCGCTTCCAGGGCCACCCCGGCCTCTGGGCCTACGATCCGCTCAACGAACCCGTCCAGAACCAGCCCGCCCCAGCCGGAGTCAACGATTGGTGGCTGCTTCAGAAACGCACCGCCCAAGCCATCCGCGCCATCGACCCCACGACGCCGATCCTCCTCACCGTGGATCAATGGGCCGCCCCCGAGGCCTTCGCGTGGATGGAACCCGTCGACGTCCCTCGCGTCATCTACCAAGTCCACATGTATTGGCCCCACGAGTACACCCACCAAGGCATCGACCGACCTTGGGAGTCGCCGGAAGACAAGCCGACCTACCCCGGCATCTTCAACGACCGTCCGTTCGACCGCGACGCCCTCCGCCGCGAGCTGCAACCCGTTCGCGACTTCCAGCTCGCCCACAACGTCCAGATCCTCGTCGGCGAGTTCAGCGTCCCCCGCTGGGCTCCCGGCGGCGCCGAGTACCTCGCCGACAACATCGCTCTCTTCGAAGAATACGGCTGGGATTGGACTTACCACGCCTTCCGCGAAGCCCCCGAGTGGAGTCTGGAACTCGCCAACCTCCCGTACCAAACTCCGATCACCACCCAACCCGGCCAACCCACCGACCGAGCCCAAGTGATCGGCAACTGGATGAAAAAGAATCAGAAATGACGCCGGGACCGATTCGTCCCAAGACATCGGGGGCGGCTGATTCCACACCTCGAAGCCGCCGGCCGCAGGGCAACCCCGCTTGACCTACTCCGCACCCGGAGGCAACGGCACCGGTCGGTCGCCGACTCCCGGAGGCTTCGCCGGAGCGCCCTCCGCCTCCACCGCGTCCGGATCAACGAAGTATCCACCCACGACTTGGATCCCGCCCGCCGTGTCGCGCACCAGCCGCGGTCGGTCCTTGATCGCTTGGTAGGTTTTCCGTTCGACGACTTGCCCCGACAGCGTGATCAACGAGTAGAGAAATTGCTTCGGTGCCACGTTCTGAAAGACGTGGATGTTATTGCTCGCGTCGAACTTGATGTCCGGAACGCCGAACGAAACGAATCTCCCGAGCTGATGCGTGCAAAACACCCGCCCATCGGCGTCGACGATGCGAAGATAAAGCTGCGTGTTGTTGGGTAGCCGGTGGGCCAGCAACGTCACCGTCCGGGCCGGGCTGCCGTCCGGCACGCCCACGGTCTCCTGCCACAGCTCGCGGCCCTCGGTGATCTCGATGTTCAGCGGCGGGTGCGAGCTGAAGTATTCGTTGAGCTGCCGGGAGTAAATCGAGGCCGTCAGCCGATACATTCCGAACTCGGTCAACGGATAGAGCGGCGTCAGATTGACGAGCCGCTTGGCCGTCTGGCCGGGACCAAGCTGGATCGACGAGAGGCGGTAATCAGGGTTGTACGGTGGCACCAAGCGGCCCGCCCCGGTTTGTATTTTGAAGCTGAACCACTTGTAGTTTCCCTCGTCGGCCAGCTCGATTTCTCGCCCGCTTTGGTTCGTGATCGTGACCACCGCCAGCAGCGGCTCGTGGCGGATAAAGAGACTCCGCTTGAGGGAAAGATCGACCCGGATCTGAGCCTCCGCCATCGAGATCGCCGCGAGGCCGAGCAGTGCGAGAACTCCCGCTCGTGAGAACCTTTTCATTCGGCGGGCGGTTGGTCAGAGGCCGTGCGAAAGCCAAGGCCTTGCTCACTCTGGACGGGATAATAAACGAGCAGGCGACGGGTCACGCTGGTATCGGGGCTGTTCCAATTTCCGCCGCGGATGACGGGTAGCTGATCGCCGGTCTTCGGATCTTCGTCGTACGTGGACGTCCATTCGGACACGTTTCCACCCATGCCCTTGACCCCGTAAGGACTCTCATCCTTCGAGTGCTTGTCCACTGGCGACCAGCGGATGTATCCGTCGATCTGCCCACCTTTGAGCGGATCGGTCTTGTCGATGTCCGCCCCGCTGCTCACCCAAGAAGGTTGATCCTCATTGCCCCACGAAAAGGTCCGACCGTCCGTGCCGCGAGCCGCTTTTTCCCATTCTTTCTCGGTCGGTAGCCGACGACCCTTCCACTTCGCGTAGGCGTAGGCGTCGTACCAATCCACGTTAAAGACCGGAGAGTTCACGTTGATCTTTGCCCCCTGGAACTTGCCCCATTTCTTAGCCCGCGTGTAGAAGCCCGCCATCGGACCCGTCGCCAATTCTTCGTCGGCCCACTGACCCGGGACCACGGCACTACCCGAAGGCGCATCGGGGTGAGCTAGCGAAGCGAGCTGATCGGGATTCTGCTCGGCCCATTCCAGGAACTTTGCGTATTGCCCGATCGTCACTTCGTATTGGTCGATCCAAAACGTCGGAAGCGTCTCCGTCGCACCGTCCTGGTAGATGAATTCTCCGGCGGGGATCTCGATCATCCTATCGTAATCCTTCGCCGTCGGCTGCCGGATCAGCGTAAACCAGACCACCACCAAAGCAGTCGCCAACAGCGTCAACGAGCCCAACGATCCCAGCAGAACGGTGCGTTTCTGCCGCTGCTTGGCCTCTTCGACCGCCTTGACCGCCGCGCGACTACGGGCGTCGAGCTTGTAGGCGTCGGCTGGCTTGACCTGAGGTTGCCTCGCCTTTGCCTCCTGCGCGACGGATGCCCAGGAGCGGAAGTCACTGCGCGGCTGGCCGGCCTCGGTCAGCAACTCGCCCGCACGAGTCGATTCCCCGCCGGCGGCCATCACCGGCGACAGCATCGCGGCTAGCGCCTGGATCTCTTCGCCACTCTCGGCACCCGACGTGCCTTCGTGCGCCGCGACGTTTGCGATGCGCGGCTGGCCCTTGGCATCGAGCAGCAATTGCGTCGGCTTCAATGGATCGTGCTGGATCCGCTCCCGTCCGAAGTACGCCATCACGTCGGCCGCCGTGTGGAGTAATCGGAGGACCGTCGTCACGTCGAGCTTGCGTCCGTCTTCCGCCAGCTCCGCGAGCGTTGTGTTTGGAACGTACTCACACGCGTAGAAATACCGACCGTCTCGCTCGCCCGCTTCAAATACCGCCAGCACCGCCGGGTGACGGACGTTTGCCTTGACGCTCGCGTTCGAGATAAATCGCTGGACGGAGTCCTCGTCGGCCGCCGCATCAGGCTTCATCACGTAGAGCCGCACCGTGCGTCCCATGCTCGTTTGCACGGCCCGGTAGATTCCGCCGAGACTGTGCTCGTCGATCTTCGCTTCGATCGCGTAGTCCCCGAGCGACTGTCCCACCAACTCATCCGGCGGCATCGTCCGGTCTCTCGGCTCGATCACGGAGGCGCTTGCCTTCGCTGCCGCCGGTGCGGCGCTCGCTCTCACACCCGCACGAGGGGTCGGGGTCGCTTTGGAGGCGACCCGTGGAGCAGCTGCCTTGGGCGTAGGGACCGGGACAGCTTTCGGCTTGGCCTGCGCGGCAACCGGAGCGGCTGCGGGCTTTGCCTTCGGGACACTCACCGCGGGAGTCGCCACCACCTTCGGCGTGACTCGAGGAGTCGCGGTCGGCACGGCCACTGGCACATCCTGCCCCGGAGCCATCTCCCGGATCTTGGCGGCCAACTCTCCCGCGTCGACCGGCTTCATCAGCACCGTTCGGCCGCCGATCCGGTCGGCGTAGTCGGAGAGATCGTATTCCGTGATGAATAGGGTCGGCAGCCCGGGAAAGCGCTCTTCCAACGACTCGCGCAGCGCGAAGCCGTCCGTCCCGTCCATGATCACATCCGTGACCAACACCTCGATCCCACCAGCTTCCGCGACGATCTGTTCGGCCCGCTCCGCGTCACCTGCCGCCCGCGCGCTTGGCAATCCCGCCTCGGCCAGACCGCTGGCCAAAGTCTCGGCGGTCCCGAGGTCCTTATCGACGACTAAGATTCTCATAAGTCGTCGCGCGTGAGCGCGAGGGGGAAGTCGTCCAGCAGCGACACGGGCTCTGCCCGCGAGTCCTGCAGCTCTCCCTTGTAATAGATCCCCAGCACCCAGCCGTAATACTGCAGCGGCGGCAGGTCGCCCCGGTCATCCGCAGGCATCGAATACCGCACGTCCAGCAACTCGGGCTCACCGTCCGCCCAATCAACGAGCGGGGTGATCCAATCCGACTTCATCGCGGAAGTCGTCGGCATGATTTCGCTGTAGTCATTCTGCTCGTAAAAAGTGACCGCCATCTTGAGTTCCCCCGGCTCGACCGACTCGGCCTGACTCGCCTTCGTAGCGATCCGGAGGTGCTTGAATCCAGCGTCCGAATCGTCGATCTGCGCTTCGACGATGCCGATGACCGATCCGATTGGGATGCCCACCTCGTCGCGCATCAACGGTGCCGACGGCGCATTCCCGGCGGCCCCCGGCGCACCCCCGTCCAGCGCCGATACCCGCGACTGCGCTTGCTGCTGCACGCTCGCAAACGCTGGGTTCGCAGGATCGTCCGGCAGAGCCAGAATGCGCCGATACGCTTCGACCGCCTCGACGCGTTTCCCCATCCCTTCGAGCACGGCTCCCGTCTGGAGCAGGATCCCCGGTTCGTCCGGCACGAGGTGGTCCGCCTCACCGAGCGTGTCGAGCGCCGCTTGCAAGTCTCCCCGCGCGAACGCTTCCCCCGCTGAGGAGTAGAGCACCTGCGCTCGATCGACCGCCGTGGAGGTCGGTGGAGCCGCCGTCGATCCGGCAGCACGCGAAGTGATGCCTCCCTCCGACACTCCGTCCGTCGTGAAGCTGACCTGCGGAGCCAACGCGACCACGGCAGCCACGAGTTGCACCATCGCAAAGATTCCCAGCGCGGCGGCAGCGACGACCAGCGTACGTTCGGCGGCTGGTTTGGGGACGGTCGGAATCACAGGGGAAGAAAGAAATAAATAGCCACCCCGCCCCGTGTCAAACCGCAACCAGCACGATGCCGCTATGGATGAGCGGACGACCGTGCGTCAACCCCCGTTCGATCCCGGCTGCTCCTCGACGTCGACCGACACTTCGAAGGTCTGCCCGTCCCGCAGGATCGTCGTCCGCACCCGCTCGCCGATCTTCAACTCGGCCAAACGATTGCGCACGTCCACGCTGTCCCGGAGCGGTTTGCCGTTGAATGCCTGCAGCACGTCGCCGGGTTGGATACCCGCCCGAGCGGCCGGGGATCCGTCGAGCACGGCGACCACGAGATTCCCTCCGACTCGCGAGATCCCGAGCTTCTCGGCGATCGCCAGCGTGAGCGGATAGGCAATTGCGCCAAACCACGGTCGAGAGATCCGCCCGCGGGTGACGACGTCGTCGTAGACCCGCATCGCCAGATTCGATGGGATCGCGAAACTGATTCCCTGACTGTCCATCAACACGACCGCGTTCGTGATTCCCACGATCTCTCCCCGGACGTTGACCAGCGGGCCGCCGCTGTTTCCCGGATTGATCGCAGCATCCGTCTGAAAGAATTCCGTCGTCAACTCCGTGCGCGCCCGCCGACCTTTGCCGCTGACGATGCCCTGCGTGACGGTCTCCTGCAGGCCAAGCGGATTCCCGATGGCGAAGACCAATTGACCGACCTGCACGGTATCCGAGTCCGCGAAAGCCAAAGGCGGCAGCTCGCTCGCTTCGATCTTCAGCACCGCAATGTCGGTGAGCGGATCGGCACCGAGAAATGCTGCGGGGTAGCTGCGACCATCGCTCAGATGCACGTTCACCCGCGTCGCCCCGGCGACCACGTGGAGATTTGTCACGATGTGACCTTCCGCCGAGACGAGCGACCCCGAAC
This sequence comes from uncultured Verrucomicrobiae bacterium, assembly GCA_963803825.1. Classification (GTDB taxonomy): domain Bacteria; phylum Verrucomicrobiota; class Verrucomicrobiia; order Chthoniobacterales; family JAATET01; genus CAVVKW01. The sequence continues at coordinate 149,241 of CAWDOJ010000011.1, forward strand.
CAAGCTGGGGCTTCGACTCGGCCATGCCCAGGAGCCCGCGGATCCGGTTCATCCGCGCGGCGACACTCGGGTCCTGATCGGCGGTGATGCTGATGACCGACGGCACCACGCGGTCGACGAGTTCGGACACCGCGCCGTCCAAGGCGACCAGCGGATCGATCCCACCACCCGCCGCTTCGAAGCCACTTTTGTGAGCCAGATAGACCGCCACGACCAGCGACGCCACCACCCCGACGAAAGTCAAAAATCGTCCGACGCTACTCACCCGACGCGCCCGCCTCCGCCGTCGGGTAACGCTCGTCCAGTTCGGCAAGAGCTTTCTCCGCCTCGGTGGCATTGCCCGCCCGCGTGTAGGCTGCAGCCGCCCGGCGCAGCGCGCGCGGCGTGACCGTTGCATCGTCGTAGAGGACAGCAATCGTCAGAAAACTCCGCGCGGCCCCGTCGTATTCGCCCTGCGTCATCTGGATGTCCCCCATCAGCATTCGGCCCGCAGCGTTGTATTCTCCTTCGGGCTGCAAGAGCAGCGCTTCCTCGGCGAGGCGCTCGGCCTCGGTCGGATCACCCTTCTCGAGCGCGATCTCGCCTTGAGCCAGGAGCGCTCGAGCGCGACTGACTGGGTCCCGCGCCAACGCGAGGTAACGCTCGACCGGCCCCCGAGCGGCCTCGGCCTTGCCCTGGGCCAGCCGCGCCTCGACGAGGCTGATGAGGACCTCTGGACTCACCGGGATCGACGGGTCGCGCTCGGCCAAGGGAGCGAGAAACGCTTCCGCCTTCGCGAAATCGCCGTCGTCGAAGTATTGATTCCCTAGCCAGATCATGACGTCCGACGGCACCACCCCGGGAGTCGCGGCTTCCGCCTCCTTCGCCACCGCCGCCCGGTCCTCTTGGTAATAATGGGCAAGAATGATTCGCACGGTGCTGCGATCGCCGAACTGCGGCGGGTCCAGCTCACGCGCCCGCTCGAGATGCTTGATCGCCGCGTCGTAGTCTTCCTTCTCGAAAAGCGCCCACCCGATCCAATACTCCGCCTGCCCGGCCACCTTGGTCTCAGGGTAGTCCTCCATCAACCGCTGGAACGCCGCCGTCATCTCGTCAAATTTCTCCTGCTGTCCGAGCGTGAGCGCCAGTTGCTGGAGCGCCAGCTCGCGCTCGGGCGCTTCCGGAAAATCGTCGATCAGCCGCTGGAAGTCTTCCATGGCCTCGGCGTAAGCTTGCGCCTGTTGAGCAGCCGTCGCCCGTTGGGCCAAAGCCGACGCGAGCAGATCGCTCTCGGGATACGTGTCGATAAATTTGCTGAACGTCTGCCGCGCCGCGATCCAGTCCTTCGTCTGCGCCAGGGACCAGCCGAGTTTGAAGAGGGCAGGCTCGAGCTGACGCTTCGGCAACTGGGACTCGAGCGACAGGTTGTAGAATTCCACCGCTTTCGCGTATTCTCCCATCTTGAAAAGCGTCTCCGCCTTCAGCAAAAACGCCCGCGCTCTCTCGCGCGGGTCAGTGCTTTTCGCCAGAAACTCGTCGACCTGCTCAAGCATCTCCGCTTCGCCGGTCTGGTCCAAGCTAACCAACCGCTGGAACCGAGCGCTCCCGGCCGCGCCGCTGTTGGGATACTCCGCCAGGATCTGCTCGTAGAGTGCGATGGCCCCCTCTTTTTCGCCCAACTGGCGCTTGGCATTTGCCGAGATGAGCATGGCCTCCGGGATCGCCTCCTTCGGCAGCTCCTCGATCTCTTTCGTCGTGAGTCCGGCGGGCTCATCGAACTCGCCGGCCTCGTAAGCCAGCCGGATCGCACCGAGCTTGGCCACACCACGCCAATCCCCGATTGCGGGCTTGGCTAGCGCCTGGGCAAAGAGTTTCCGCGCCTCTTCGTCCCGACCGAGTTCCGCCGCGATGGCCGCTGCCTTCACCGTCGCCTCGGCCTGGAGGTCTGCTTTGTCCGCTTCCTCCCCGAGGCGCACGTAGACGTCCAGAAGCCTCTGACTTCGCGCCCGCCTTCGACAACGATTCGGCGACGTAAAAGTCCGCCGCGTCACGATAGGGATTGTCCGTCCGCTTCTTGGCGAGTTCGCGGAAGACCTCGAGCGCCTCCGCCTTCTTGTCCAGCGCGTCGAGCGAATTGGCTTCGTAGAACCTCGCCGACAACTTGACCGCTTCCGATTCCGAGTTCGCCCGAGCGGTCTCGAAGAGTTCGACCGCCGCACCGTAGTTGTTCTCGTCGTAATAGATCTCCGCCAGCCGGTAGGCACCGGACCCCACAAACTCGCCCGCCCGAAAGGATTCAAGGAGTCGCCGATATCCAGTCCGAGCCGCGTCGTTGTTCCCCAGGAAGCGGTGGCTCTCCGCCAGCCGGAACATCGCGCCATCCCGCCCCTCCGCCTGAGGCTGGGCGATCAAGAACCGCTCGTATTCGTAGACCGCCATCTCGTACATCTCGCGCTTGTAAAAGCCATTCGCCGCCAGCAGCGATTGGTTGATCGTCTCGCCGGAAGGTCCGAATCGGATGGATCCCTCTTCGTCTTCCGCCGTGCTCGTCGAGCCCTCCGACGTCGTCCGGGGGCGTCGCGGGTCGGTCGGCTGCGGATCCACCGGGGCCGGTGTGCGCGGGCGCGGGCGACTGCCTTGATCCGGAGTCGGCTGCGGCGTGGGGATCGGGACCGGCGACGCACCCACGCCACTCGCGTTCGACTCGACCGGCTCCGCTGCCCTCACCGGCAGATTGTCCATCCAAGCGGGATTTTCGATCTCGCGCGGCGCGACCGGCTGCGCTCGGCGGATCTCGGGTTCGTCGCCGACCGACGTCGCGGGCGCGACCGGGACGGCCCGCCGGATCTCCGGCTGCTGCGCGGAAACCACTCCCCCCAGCAGACCGCAGAGACAACCGACCCATAACCGACCCATCATTGCGGCTTGCTGGTCGCAAACGCGACGTTCCAGATATTTGCCGCCCGGCACACGTCCAGCACTTCGACGATGCGGCTGTATTCCGTCGTCTCGTCCCCGCGCAGGACGACGGCTTGGTCGGGGTAGAGCGCCTGGATCTTCGCCAGCGCCACCTCCAACTCCTCGGTGTTCATTTCCCGCCGATTCATCACGACTGATCCGTCCGCCTTCACGTTGAGGATCACCTCGCCGACCGCGCGTCGACTTTCCTGACCCTCGCGGGCCGTCGGCACCTGCACGTCGAGTTCCATCTCGTCTTTCGAAAAATTCCACGTCACGAGGAAAAAGATCAGGAGCAGAAACACGATGTCGATCATCGGCGCGATCTGAAATCCCGAAGACTCGGGCTGGGCGCGGGCGCGGAAGTTCATCGTCTCGTCGCGGGGCCTTGCATGAGTTTAATCGCGCTCGTCCGGAGTGCGGATCGACCCCGGCTTGAAGTTCGCACTCATCAACGCCATCAGCTGCGTCGTTGCCGCCTCGAGGTCCGCGATCAACGACTGCACCCGCCCGCGAAAATATGCGTAAGCCGCCATCGCCGGGATGCCGATCAATAACCCCGCCGCCGTCGTCACCAAGGCCTCGGCCACGCCGCCCGCGAGCAGCATCGGTCGCGATGCATCGATCCCGTTCGCGACCACACTGAACGACTTGATCATGCCCAGCACCGTGCCGAACAATCCCACCATCGGGGCGATGGTCCCGATGTCCGCGAGGTAGACGATCTGCTGGTTCAACCCGCTCGCCTGCCTCGTGCCCTCGGTCTCCGCGATCTCGCGCGCCTCGGCGATCGTCGCGCCCGGATTCTTCGTCAGAAACTCGATCGTCCGACGCATCACCCGCGCCACCGACTGGTTGTGCCGATTGGAGAGTGCGAGCAGCCCGTAGTAATCCCCTTTTCGCAACAACGCGTCGGCCGTCTTCATGTAGCGCCCACTGACGACCCCACCCCGCCGCAGCGAGAAAAAGTAGATGATGATCAGCATGACCGCCACGACCGACAGGGCCGCCAGCGGATACATCACCACGCCGCCGCTCATCAGCACCTCAACCAAATCGGTCTGCTCTGGGACCGCCTCCAATTCATCCTGAGCCCGCGCCGCGACCGCGCTCATCCCGACAATTGCCGCGGTCCAAAGTGATGTTCTGCCCATGATCAAGGTTGCGTATCTTATGCGGGGTTTGGCTGCGCGCAAGCAGCAGATGGAGACGAAACAAGCTCGCGTCGAGCGTGAGCCGCATCTTAGTTTCTGTCCCGTGCAACCTCCGTCGAAGCCAGGTGTAGCGGACGCCGCCAGCCCCGCTTCCGGCCAGCCTCGCAGGTCCGCCAAACTGCTCTGCGTAGCAAGCTGCCTACTCGTCGGCGCGGTCCTTTCGCTCGCCGCTGCTCTGGCGTTCGTGAGCGAGCGCCGCAAGGCTGAGGACCGGCTAGCCGAGCGACTCGGGACAGAATTGTCCAAGGAAGTCGGCGTATTCTACCGCGAGATCCGCATCGCCGTCGCCGATCTGCTCCTACTTCGCCAACTCGCGACGGCTGCCATCGAGCGATCCAGCCCCACGCGCGAGACCCTTCGCCAGATCGCTAACGACGCCAATCACATCGCGTCGAACCGGGGGAACTACGACCAGATTCGCCTCCTCTCCCTCTCTGGCCAAGAGCGCATGCGAATCAACCTGACCGCCCCCGCGTCCGGGCCCGGACAGATCGCTCGCACCCACCGCGTCGTCGACTCCGAACTCCAAACAAAGCTGGATCGCACTTGGTTCCGAGCTGCCCTGCGGGTCGAGCCCAGCCTCATCTCCGCTTCCCCATTTGATCTCAACTTCGAACGCGGGAGAATCGAACGTCCGCTCAAGCCGACCATTCGCCTCGTCACGCGACTTCCTGGTTCCGCCACCATTCCTGACTCCATTCTCGTCATTAATTACCTACCCGGCCCATCGCTTGATCGCCTGCGCGGGCGGGAACTCGCCGACGAACTCATTCGTCCGATGATCGCAGACCGCGCGAGTCATTGGATCGTCGGACCGGCCCCAGAGTGGGACTGGAGCACGACATTACCCGAGCGCATCGACCGCAACGTCGCCGATCTGTCGCCCGCGCTCGCCCGCGCCCTCAAGGACCCGACTACCAGCCGCCTCCGCACTTCCGAAGGCCTCTTCGTCATCGAACAAACTGGTCGCGACCTTGCGAATTACCTGCCTCGCAGCCGACTACTGGATGCCACCGGGGTCCGCAATCTCGGCTTCAACTTCATCGCTTTCGCCTCCTCTCGACAACTCGCCGACAACGCCCGTGAATCAACCGACTTGGTATTAGCAGCCTACTTTTTCAGTCTCGCGATCCTCCTTCCGATCACTTGGATCGGCACCCGAGCCTACCGCAACCAAGCTCTGGCCGTCCGCGATCTGCGCATCAACGAGTCCCACCTTCGCGAAGCCGAGCTGATCGCCCGCACCGGCTTCTGGGAGTGGGATGTCGACCTCAACCGGCTGACGCTCAGCCCGCGCGCCGCCGACATCATGGGGCAAGGCAATGATCCTTCCGTTTGCTCACTGGATGAATTCTTAGCCCGCCTCCCGCCATCGGTCGCGACTCCCATCTCCGACACGCTTCAGCGCGCTCGATCCACGCTCCTCCCAGAGCATTGCGATCTCCTCCTCCCCGCTGCCGATTCCCCCGCCCGGGCCATCTCCTTCACCGCCAACCCCGAAGGCACCCGCATCCTCGGAGTCGTCCAGGACATCACCGAGCGCAAACGCGTCGAGCGAGAGCTCGCCGCCGCCCGCGCCACCGCCGAGTCGGCCAATCGGCAAAAAAGCGAGTTCCTTGCCGTCATGAGCCACGAGATCCGAACGCCAATGAATGGTATCATCGGCTACGCTCACCTCCTCGCCGACTCCGATCTCGACCCGGATCAGCGCGAATTTAGCAACATCATCTCCACCAGCGGCGACGCGCTCCTCCGCATCATCGACGACATCCTCGACTACTCCCGCATCGAAGCCGGCGAAGTCACCGTGCAGCCCGTCCGCTTCGACCCTGCGGCGACGCTGCAACTCGTCCTCCGGCTGCTCGAGGTCAAGGCTCGTGAGAAAAATATCCGACTCGTCCCCGCCATCCCACCGGACCTCCCGAAGCTGGTCGAAGCCGACGAAGTCCGCCTTCGCCAGATTCTCATCAACCTTCTCGGCAATGCCATCAAGTTCACTCCATCGGGGTCGATCCACGTCCGCGCGGCCTTCGACGCGAGCGAGTCGCGCCTCCGTTTCGAGATCGTGGACAACGGCCCAGGCCTTTCTGCTGAAGCCATCGACCGCCTCTTTCAGCCCTTCGTTCAAGCCGACGAGACCGTCCAAGTCCACCACGGCGGCACGGGGCTGGGCCTCTACATCAGCAAGCGCCTTTCCGAGCTCATGGGGGGCACCATCTCCGTCACGTCCACCCCCGGCGACGGAGCGACATTCACCTGCTCGATTCGGGCCGAGGCGCTCCCCCTCACCGCACCCGCCCCGCTCAACGACGCGGGCCAACCGACCTTCAACCTCGACCTCGCCACCCGCCATCCTCTCACGATCCTCGTCGCCGACGACGACGCCGTCAGCCGACAGCTCCTCCAGCGGCTTCTTGCCAAGTTCGGCTACACCAGCACCGCCTACCCAGACGGGCGCGCCGTCTTCGAAGCCTGGCAAACCAACCCGACCGATCTCGTTTTTACCGACCTCCAGATGCCGCGCCTCGGCGGCGTCGAGGTCACCCGCCAGATCCGCGAGGTCGAATTGCCCGACCACCCCACCTGGATCGTCGCTCTCACGGCCAACGCCATGATCGGCGAGAGCAAGCGGACGCTCAGCGCCGGACTCGACGACTATCTCACCAAGCCCATCTCCCTAGCTTCCCTCCAAGAAGCTCTCCTGCGAGCATCCAAGCACTTCGCGGATCGGCGGCTTCGAGCCGCCGAATAGCTCACCCGGCAACCCGCGCCAGAGGCAGCCGAGCGCATCACCCTTGGTTTCCTTCGTTACCTTCTGTTCAAAACCGTTTTCGTATTTTTGTATCTCCACTCACCTCACCCGCACCATGAAATCCGCACCGAAATCTCGTAAGCCCAACCTCCGCCCTCACTCCTCTCTCGTCCTTGATGGCCCCGCCCGCGCCGCCAGCCGCGCGATGCTCTATCCCGTTGGCTTCACCGAGAAGGATTTCGCCAAACCCCAGATCGGCGTCGCGTCCACTTGGAGCATGGTCACCCCGTGCAACATGCACATCGACCAGCTCGCCCGCGAAGCCGCCCTCGGCATCGACGCCGCCAAGGGCAAAGCCACCATCTTCAACACCATCACCATCTCCGACGGCATCTCGATGGGAACCGAAGGGATGAAGTATTCCCTCGTCTCCCGCGAGGTCATCGCCGATTCCATCGAGACCGTCATGGGCTGCCGAAGCTACGACGGCTTCGTCGCCATCGGCGGCTGCGACAAAAACATGCCCGGCTGCCTCATCGCGATGGCCCGGCTCGATCGCCCCTCGGTCTTCGTCTACGGCGGCACCATCCTCCCCGGCTGCCTCAACGGCAAAAACCTCGACATCGTCTCCGTCTTTGAAGCCGTCGGGCAACTCGCCGCCGGAAAAATCTCCGCCACCGAAGCCCACGCCATCGAGTCCTGCGCCATCCCCGGACCCGGCTCCTGCGGCGGCATGTACACCGCCAACACCATGGCTTCCGCCATCGAAGCCATGGGCATGTCCCTCCCCAACAGCTCCGCCCAAGCCGCCGTCTCCGACGGCAAACGCGAGGACTGCCGCAACGCCGGAGCTGCCGTCATCAATCAGCTCAAAAAAGGGATCCGCCCCTCCGACATCATGACGCGCGAAGCGTTCGAGAACGCCATCACCGTCGTCATCGCCCTCGGCGGCAGCACCAACGCCGTTCTCCACCTCCTGGCCATCGCTCACGCCGCCAACGTCAAACTCACCCTCGACGACTTCACCCGCATCGGTGCCCGGGTCCCCGTCCTCGCCGACCTCAAGCCCTCCGGCAAATACCTCATGAGTGAACTCGTCGGCATCGGCGGCATCGTCCCGCTCATGAAGACCCTCCTTGGTGCTGGCCTCCTGCACGGCGATTGCCTCACGGTCACCGGCAAGACGCTCGCCAAAAACCTCGCCCCCTTCAAACCCTACCCGAAGGGGCAGAAGATCATCCTACCCCTGGACGCGCCGATCAAGAAAACGAGCCACCTCGTCGTCCTCCGCGGCAACCTTGCCCCCGAAGGAGCCGTGGCCAAGATCACCGGCAAGGAGGGCGAGAAATTTGAGGGAAAAGCCAAAGTCTTCGAGTCCGAAGAGAAAGCCCTCACCGCCATCCTCGACGGCAAGATCAAAGCGGGCGACGTCATCGTTATCCGCTACGAAGGCCCGCGTGGCGGCCCCGGCATGCGCGAGATGCTCTCCCCGACGTCCGCCGTCATGGGAGCCGGCCTCGGGACCTCCGTCGCGCTCATCACCGATGGCCGCTTCTCCGGCGGCACCCACGGCTTCGTCGTCGGCCACATCACCCCCGAAGCCAGCGAAGGCGGCCCATTGGCCATCGTCAAAAACGGCGACCCCATCACCATCGACGCCGTCACTCACAAGCTCACCCTCGGGGTGACTGCGGCCGAAATCAAAAAGCGTCTATCCACCTGGAAAAAGCCAAGACCTCACTACAAACGCGGCGTCTTAGCCAAATACGCCCACACCGTCACCACAGCATCCAAAGGCGCCGTAACCGACCTAGACCTCTAGGCGCATCAAAGAGCGGCGGGTTGGCTCGCTCACTCCCACTCGTCTCGCCCTCCGGGCAGCATCGCAGAAGCCGAAGCAGTCTGGCCCGAGCCTTCCCAGGCTCCGATGCTCCTTGCGACCTTCGCGACCTTCGCGTCCTCTGCGACCTTCGCGTTAAAAAGCATTCGTATTTGTATCTGTATCCCCCTTCGTTCCCTTCGTTACCTTCTGTTCCAACCTCATGCGCGAATACCCACTTTCCCCACTTCACCACCAACAGCTCGCCGCCTCCGGGCAACCCGCCGGGTCCGCCTTTCACACTCGCCAACTCTCCTTCAGTTTCGGCGAGCGCATCGACCGCCCCCAGCTCGTCTCCGCCTGGGCTGACCTCACCACCGCGCACCCCATCCTCCGCACCCGTCTCGATCCGGCTGGTCCCCGCTGGATGGAATCGGACGACGACATCACCGATTGGCAGGAGATCGATTGGACGACCGACACCCCGGCCGACCTCGGCACCGCCTGGAGCGATCTGGTCGCCAGCGACCTGGCGACTCCCGTCACCACCGGCCACCGCCTCACGACCATCCTGCTCCCCAGCGGCGACCTCCATCTCCTTTGGTCTTACGACGACCTCCTCATCGACGAGCTCGCCCTCCGCGCCCTGCTCGTCGAGTGGCTTCTCCGCTACGAAGGCGACACCTCCGACACCGCCCCGGACGATCCGGCTCCGGCCTTTGCGGCGCTCACCGAGCACGATTCCGAAGAAAACATTTGGCGCTCTCACTTCCAAAACGCCACCCCCACCCGCCCCCTCATCCTGCTTCCACTCCCGGCGGACTCCGCCCCCGGCTCCCGCCGCGCCGCCGTCACCCACACCTTCGAGCGCGAGCACGGCCACGCCCTCGCCGCCGCCGCCAAGGCGATGTCCGTCGAGCCCATCGACCTCGTCAAAGCCACTTGGCTCACCCTCCTTGCCCCCGCCATCTCCTCGACCGAGATCGTTCTGCTGGAAACGCTCCGGCTGCCGCTCACCGCCACCGCTCGCTCCGAAGCCCGCGTCCCTCGCCGCCACCGCCTCGTCGCCGACGCCAAAGTCTCCGCACTGGCCCAAGCCATCGCGCAGACCCGCTCTGAGACCACCGGCATCGGCACTTGGACCGGCGAGCAGATCGCCGACCGCGCCCCTCACGGTGCCACCCTGCCCGCCGCCGCCTTCCGCCACCGCGCCGGCGATCTCAACGACTTTCTCCACGCCCGGCTCCCCCGCTGGCTCGGAGCCGACGCCCAACTTCTCGGCCACGACGCCGCCCCCTTCACCCTCGTCTACACGGCCTCCGACCGCGCCACGGTTGCCATCGAGTTCGATCCCGGTCTCTTCAGCGAAGTCGCCGCCCGCCGCTTCCTGGATCGCTGGATCAATCTTGTCGGGCAACTCATCGAGGATCCCGACCGCCCGCTGAACGAACTCTCGATCGTCCTCAAAGACGAACCTACTCTCGTCGCCGGACCCGAGGCCGCCCCCCCCTTTCGCAGCCTCGTCCCGCAGTGCCTCCACGATTTGTTTGCGGAGACGTCCGGTGACCTCGGCGAGACCGTCGCCCTGGAGACGGATTCCGGCCCGATCACCTTCGAGACGCTCAACCACCAATCCAACCAAGTGGCCCGCCACCTCCGCACCCTCGACGTCAAAGCCCGCTCCGCTGTCGCCATCGAACTCGGTTCCTCCCACCACTGGCCCGCCGTCATCCTCGGCATCTGGAAGGCCGGAGCCACCGCCGCGATCTCCGCCCCCGATTCCGAACATCCTCCGAAGGGCAAAAAGCCCGCCGTCACCCTCAAAGATTCGACCCTGCCCGACTTCTGGGAAACCATTTCCGGCGAAAAAGCTCGGCCCATCCCGAGCGAACTTTCCGCCACCGACCTCGCCATCCGCACCCCCGAAGGCCGCTCGGTCTCGCACGAAGAGGCCGCCCGTCTCTGCCAGGCCTCCGCCGCCGCCCTGCTGGTTGCGCCCGGCGACCGGCTCCTCCAGTCCGGTGCGCCCCGCGACCTCGACACCATCATCGAGCTTTTCGGTGCCGTCCTTTCCGGCGCGACCGTCGTCCTTCCCACCGCTCACGGCTGGTCCACCCGCACCGCCTTCCAAGAATTTGCCGAGGAAAAAAACGTCACCCTCCTCACCGTCCCGACCGCTTTCTGGAGCCAGTGGACCCACTACCTCGCCGAGCTATCTCTCCCCGCGCCGTCCAGCGTCCGCCGCACCGTCATCCGCGGCGGCCGCATCTCGCCCGCCGCCCTCGCCGCTTGGCACGCCGCCGCCCCGACCGCCACCCTCCTTCACGCCGGCATCGGTTTCCACGGTCCGTCCTCCGAGATCGACCCCGGCGATGACTTCGAACCCGCCGCCCAGCCGCCCGCTGGTGGCGTCGCCCGCATCACTTGGCAGGGCCAACCCCTCCCCCCCGGTCTCGCGGGCATCCTCGAGACCGGCTCCTCCGAGCAGACCCTCATCGCAACCGACCGCGAGGCCTTTCTCGACGCCGCCGGCACCTTCACCCCTCGCAACGAGCTCGAAGCCACCCTCCGCCCCGGGTCCCCGACATCCCGGCTCGAGACGATCGAGCGTGTCGTCTTCGCCCACCGCGAGATCTTCGACTGCGTCCTCGCCAGCACCGACCCGGATTCGTGGAACGTCTGGATCGTCCCCGCCGACTCCCAGCGCGGCGAACCCATCGATTTCCGCGATCACCTCAGATCGCAACTGCCCGGTCCCGACTTCTCCGTCGCCTGCATCCCGCGCATTCCCCTCGACCCCCAAGGCCGCATCGATCACGCCGCCCTGCCCGCACCGACCAAAGAACCCGCTCGCCCGAAATCCGCCGATCCCGAAGAACCCCGCAAACCCCGCAGCGCAGACGAGCAGCTCGCCAGCATCCTCTCCCGGGCCCTCGGCGGCCGCACTCTCGGCGGCTCCAGCTCCGTCCCCGACGGCAGCACCAAACCCCACGTCGCCAAACACCTCTTCGAGACCTGCCAAAAGGCCGGCTACCCCGCCGCCCGCCCGGAAGATTTCACCCGCACCTTCACCGCCAAGTCGCTCCTCCGCGAGTGGCGCACCCGCAAAGAAGAGAGCAAGTGGGAAGCACTCACCGCCCTGCGCGCCGCCGGATCGCTTCCGCCCATCATCTGCTTCCACGACTTCCCCGGCAGCATCGAACTCTACCAGGAACTCACCCTCCACCTCGGCGAAGACCAACCGGTCTACGCCGTCACCGCCCGCGCCCTCACGGAACCCTCGACCGCCCACCGCGAACTCGCCGAGATGGCCACCGCCTACGCCGCCGCGATCCGCGAATTCGATTCCGAAGGCCCCCATCGCCTCATCGGCTTCGGATTCGGCGGCCTCCTCGCCATCGAGACCGCCCGCCTGCTCCTGGAGTCCGGCCAAGAAGTCCCCCTCATCGTCACTCTGGCGACCGATCCACCTCGGGCCGAGACCAGCCTCACTTCGACCTTCAAGCGCCTCCTCGGAAAAAAGAAGCCGCCCGCCCCGAAACCCGGCGACACCGCGACGGCCACCGCCAACCGCCAGGCCCTCGCCCGCCACACTTTCGAACCCCTCGACGTCACCATCCACGCCTTCCTGCCGGAGACGAACTTCCCGTCCCTCGCCGAGCTGCAAAAAAATTGGGACCCCATCACCGCAGACCCCCGCTTCTACCAAGTCCCCTGCGCCCCCGAAGATCTACTCGAAGAACCCGCCGTCACCGCAATCGCCGAAGCCATCACCAAACTCGCCGCCAACCAAGACCTCACCGAAGACGAAGAATAGCCGGAGAGCGCAGGCTTCCAGCCCGGCACCACTGAAATCCAGAAACCCATCGGTCCACCAACTACCCCCACAACCCCACCAACCCCCGCAACACCAACCCCCGCAACTTCCCCCGCGAGATCTTCACCCCCCCCACCGCGTCCACCCGCAACTCCGGCCACATCGCCATCCCCACCCGCGCCGGGAGCGCGCACGCCACCCGCATCCGCCGTCGGTCGACCCGCCGCGCCCACTCCAGCCCGGCCTCTAGCCCGACCCACGCCTCGTCCTTGACTCGAGCGAAGTCCGCGTCGGCCACGTAGATCCGCCCGAGCTTCCCGGTCCGCCGCCCGATCACGCAAGATATTCACTCGCTGCAACCCCTTGCCGTAATCTGCCCCCAGTCGCACCAGCTCCGCCCTCCCCGCCCGCGAAAATCGAGGCACTCGATCAAAACTTAGCTCCGTCCAAAACTCCCCCACGCAGCCCGCGACCAGATAAGTATACCGGTCGACTTCCTCCACCGCCAACTCGCCCCCCCCGTCCCCGAACCGCTCCAAATCGAACATCTGCCCCTCCAAGATCCGCGTCCACACCCACTCCAAACGATCTCGATCCTCCGACCCCCGCATCCGCTCCATCAAGTCCGGCAAAGCCCGCACCAACTCCGCCTCTGCGGCTACCCCCTGCAGCTTTGCCATGCCCTCGACAACCCCACTCCCCACCTCGAACCTCTCGAGCTCTCGCAAAGCTCCCACCCGCCGCACCACCTCCGCCCCGGAAGAATCGGCGATGCTATCCGAAGCCCGCGCCAGCAGATAGCCCAACGCCACGGTCTCCCGAATCTCGCTCGGCAACCAGCGAATCGTAATCGCAAACGACCGCGCCACGCGTCCGAGCAATTTCCAATCCTCTTCCCCCAGAACCCCAGCGCCCCCGCGCCTCCGCGCGAGAATCTTCACAATCCAACCCGCACCTGCTCGATCTCATCTTCGTAAAACCGCCCCAGCCCCATCGCCGCCGCGCTCTCCACGTGCCCGGCACGCAGCCCGATCGACGGCAGCCCATTGGTCAGCTTGTATTCCTCCAGCAGACGAATCGCCGTTGCGTCCAACGCCACCGGATCTTCACTCGCGAACAGCGTGTAATTCGGTCGGACAAAATTCGGATTGGGAAACGGCCCCCCGGCAAACTGCAGCGTCAGCCCATCCAGGATCGTCAGCACCACCTTCCCGCGCACGTTCGGATCTGCGTAGATCTCCGCGAGATACGGGTCCCCGAAGGTCGGCGGCTTGATGAACCGCCGCCAATTATCGACGTTCCACAGCGTCATGTTTGCGATGGCTCCGTTGATCCCGGTCATGAAGCTATCGCAGAGCGAAGGCACGTTGATCACCTTCGTCACTTCCTGGCTCAGCACCTTCGCAAAGTAGCTCGTGCTACTGAGCTGCTCGCCCCCCGACAGCACATCTTCCAACCGAGTCCCCTCCGCCACGCCAAACTTGCTGTCCCCCCAGATCAGCCGTCCGAGCACCGGAGCGGTCAGCAAAGCTTTCGGATCATATCCCGAAGTCGGGTCCGTCCACCGCAGCTGATAATCCGCCGAGTTTTTCGAGAACCCAGCGTTCAGCAGATCTGCCTCATTCCGATCCCACACCAGGATACGTTCCGCCGACACCCCCGCCGACTGCAGCCCCCTCGCAACCGCCACCACCACCGCCACGCGCGTCCCGCTCACGTCCCCTGGTGCCGCCGCGACCTTGATGCCCACCACATCCTCCGGTCCCGCCAGCGATCGCCAAGCCTCCCTCGCCGACCGCGTCCGCGTGACCGCGACCACCAGGGAATCCACCATCCGCCGCACCACCCCCTCGTCCGCCCGGAATCCCGTCACCAGCGACTTCGGATCCATCGCGAAAAACACGACCGATTTTTCCAAGGTCGGGTCCGACGGCAGTTTCTGCCCTCGCGCCAACGATCCCGCAACCAGCAGACAGAGAATGACACCGACCTTCAACACAACCCGATCATCCCTACCGAAAAATTCAGAAAAACCATGAAGAAAAAAAGAACCCGAAGGAGATTACAAATTTCCCCCTCTCTTCATGTCCTTCTTTTCTTCATGGTGAAAACGTATTCCGAAATCCCGGAATCGCCGTAAGTTCGACGCCAGTGCCCGCACCCGTCGCCCATCTCTACGTCCACGTCCCCTTCTGTCCGAAGGTCTGCCCGTATTGCTCCTTCTACAAAGAAGCGAGCGACAAGAACCGCACCCGCGCCTTCCTCGACGCCGTCCTTCTCGAAGCCGAAAAACACTCACCCACCCTTCGCCCCACCACCATCTTCTTCGGCGGCGGCACGCCCAGCGCCCTCAGCACCAGCCAGCTCGACTTCCTCCTCGCCGGCCTCCACGACCGCCTCGACCTCTCCGCCGTGACCGAGTGGACCCTCGAGATGAATCCCGCCACCGTTAGCTTGGAGAAAGCCCGCGCCCTTCGCGCACTCGGCGTGAACCGCATCAGCATGGGTGTCCAATCCTGGGACGACACCCTCCTGCACACCCTTGGTCGCGTCCACTCCGCCGCCCAGGCCGAGCGCTCTTACCACATCCTCCGCGAAGCCGGATTCACCAACATCAACCTGGACCTCATCTTCGCCGTCCCCGGCCAGACCCGCGACCAATGGGCCACTTCCCTCGCCCGCACCGTCGCCCTCGCCCCGGAGCACATCTCCGCCTACTGCCTCACCTACGAAGAAGACACCGAATACTTCCTCCGCCTCCAACGTGGCGAATTCATCCCCGACAACGAACTCGACGCCGACCTCTTCGAACTCACCATGGACCACCTCGGCCCCGCCGGTTACGACCAATACGAGATCTCCAACTTCGCCAAGTCGGGGCGCGAATGCCGTCACAACCTGGCCTACTGGCAAAGCGCCGACTACCTCGGCCTCGGCCCCAGCGCCTTCTCCACGGTCGGCGACCAACGCTGGAAAAACGTCAGCTCCACCGAAGACTACGTTGAAAAAATCAACGCCACCCTCGACCCAGCCGACTTCCGCGAGCCCGCCCCCCCCACCCTCCGCACCACCGAGCGCCTCGCCTTCGCCCTCCGCACATCCACCGGCATCCCCGCCGCCGACCTGAACGATTACCCAACCCAACTCCGCGACCTCCAATCCGCCGGCTACCTGGAAAAAACCGACGCCCACTACCGCCTCACCCGCTCCGGCCGCCTCCTGGCCGACGAAATCGCCGAGACCTTCCTCTAGTCACCCTCAAGGAGCGGCGATTTGCAATCGTCGACCCAACCCAGACGCAAAGCCTCAAACCGATCATCTCATCCCCTTTGTGGCCTTCGTTACCTTCTGTTCAAAACCGTATCCGTACTCGTATCCCTTCGGTGACCCACGACATCCTCATCATCGGCGCAGGCCCAGCCGGGTCCGTCGCCGCCGCCCACCTCGCGCAATCCGGTCGCCGCGTGCTCGTGATCGAGAAGTCCCCGTTCCCCCGCCACAAGGTCTGCGGCGACTGCCTGAACCCCGTCGCTTGGCCCATCCTCCACCGCCTTTCTCTCGCCGCCCGCATCCTCACCCTCCCCCACGCCCGGGCCGAAGCGGTCGAATTTCTCGGCGCTCACGGCCAGCGCATCACCATCCCAACTCCCCCCGACACCGCGCCCCACACCGGCGAGCTCATGGTGACCCGGCACGATCTTGATGCCCTCCTGATCACTCGCGCGACCGAACTCGGAGCCACCTTTCGCGACAACCTTCCCGTGACGCGCATCGAGCGCACCGCCGACCACTGGACCCTTCACACCCCCGCCGGACCTCTCTCCGCCCCCATCGTCCTTGCCGCCGACGGGCGCAACTCCACCACCGCCCGCCAAACCAATCGCCTCGGTGCCGCCCGGCACGACCGCGTCGCCATCCAGACCCACGCCCCGCTCGCCCCCGACCTCGGCAACACCGTCCGCATGATCTTTCACGCCGACGGCTACGGCGGCCTCGCCCGCGTCGACGCCACCACGATGAACATCTGCCTCGTCGCTCGGACGAGAAAACTGCCCGCCCTCCGCGCCTACGCCGAACGCTCCTTCCACCTCCCGCCCACCACCGACTGGCGCTCCATCACTCCGCTCACCCGCGCGGACTCATCGCCCATCGCCGCCGACGGCCTTTTCCTCCTCGGCGACGCCGCCCGCGTTGTCGAGCCCTTCACCGGCGAAGGCATCACCTACGCCCTGCGCTCCGCCGAACTCGCCGCCCGAGCCATCGTCGATCAACCTCTCGCCAACGCCGAAGCAACTTACCGCCGCGACCACGCCGCCATGTACCAGGGCCGTCTCTGGGTGAACAAATTGGCGCGCCAGGCGAGTCTCCACCCGATCGCGACCTCCCACGCTCTCTCACTGCTCAAGCTCTACCCCGCCCCGCTCGCCCTGCTCACCCGCAAAGTGGTCCGCAGCTAGACTTCCAAAGCGGCCGTCTCGCCAGCCGCGCCTGCGAATTCCTCGGGGAACTTCGCCAGGAAGCTTTGCGTCGGCCAGGCACAGGCCTCGCCGAACGCGCAGATCGTCCGCCCAGCGATGTTGTCCGCGACATTTAGAAGCGTTTTCGGATCCTGCGCCGCGCCTTCGCCCGCCAGCATGCGGGTGGTCATTTTCGACATCCAGAGACTGCCTTCGCGGCAGGGCGTGCACTGTCCGCAACTCTCGTGCGCGTAGAATTGATTGAGATTATTGAGCGCCCAGACCGCGCTGCGCGTGTCGTCGAGCACCATCACTCCGCCGCTGCCGACCATCGTGCCGACCGCAGCCAGCCCCGCTGCGTCCATCGTGACGTCCAGCATCCCGATCTCTTTCTCGACCTCTTTGCCGTCGGCGTCCTTCGACTTCACCTTGAACTTCTCGTCAGCTCGCAGGACTTTCGCCGAGCTTCCGCCCGGGATGACCGCCTTCACCGACCGACCCGGCTTCATCCCGCCACAAATGTCGAAGATCAGCTCACCCAGCGTAACCGCACCGCAGGGCAATTCGTAATAACCCGGCTTCACCACGTCGCCGCTCACGCACATCGTCCGGGTCCCGCCGTCGCCGGGCGATCCCATTTTCGTGTATTCTTCTGCGCCGAGATTCACGATGTGCTTCACGTGACAGAGCGTCTCCACGTTGTTCACGATTGTCGGCTTCATGTAGAGACCCAGCACCGCCGGGAAATACGGTGGCTTGATGCGCGGGTAGGGCCGCTTGCCCTCCAGCGACTCGAGCAAGCTCGTCTCTTCTCCGCAGATGTACGCCGCCGCTCCCTGGTGCACGTAGACGTCGCAGTCGAATCCACTCCCGCAGATATCCTTGCCGATAAAGCCCTTGGCCTTGGCTTCCTTGATCGCATTCCACACGATCTTCGCCGCGTGCGGGAACTCGCAGCGGATGTAGACGTAGGCCAGCTTCACGTTGTTCGCCCACGCCGCGATGAGAAGCCCCTCGAGCAATTGGTGCGGGTCGTTGTGCAGAATGTAGCGGTCCTTAAATGTTCCCGGCTCCGACTCGTCGGCGTTCACCACGATGTAGTGGTCCTTCCCGTCGTCGCGCTTGATGAAGCTCCACTTCACCCCGCACGGGAAACCTGCGCCCCCGCGCCCGCGTAGGTTTGCCGCCTTCACGAGATCGACGATCGCCGAAGGCTCCATAGCCAGAAGCTTTCTTGAGAGCCTCGTATCCATCGTTCGCCAGATACGTTTCGATGTCGGGCGACCAGCCCGCTTGGCTGATGTTGCCGAAGATCACGCGGCGCTCCTTCGGGTGAGGCTGAGGGATGAGAGAGACCATGGGATTTAAACGTCGGCGGTGGAGTAATCGGTTACGATCTGAGCGACATCCCCGAGACCCACGTTTTCGTGCAACTCGTCGTTGATCAAACAGACGGGTGCCGTCCCGCAGCTCGCGAGGCACTCGACGAACTCGACGCTAAAATTACCGTCCGCGCTCGTCGGCGGCGCGTGGCCGAATCCATGGTGGCTCGCCAACGGATCAATCCCGGTCGCCTCGCAAAATTTGTCTTTCAGCTCGTAAGAACCCGCCATCGCGCAGGCCAACGTGCGGCAGACGCGCACGATGTTCTTCCCCGCTGCCTCCCGGCGAAACCACGGGTAAAAAGTGACCAGCTCGAGGATGTTGACCGGCTCCAGCTCCAACTTCGCGGCGATCCACTCCACCCCCGACTCGTCGATGAATCCAAAGTGATTCTGCCAGAGGTGAAGGAGCGGCAGCGACGCGCTTCTCTTCGAAACGGGGTAGTGGGTCACCATTTCGTCGAGTTCGGCGAGCAGATCCCCCGGGATCTCGTTGGCTTGGTGGGTAGTCGAATCGGTCATCGTGCGGCCTTCGAAAAGGAAACGTCATCATCCAAAAAAAAGATGCTCCGTCCACGCAAAACACCGAAACGACCAGCCCCGCGCCGTAGACGGCACCAGATAGCCCGCGTGCGTCGGAATCAAACCGCTCGCCCATCCGTCTGCTCTCGGTGAACTCCCACGAATTCATCCACACGATCTACCGCGACCGCGAAGAGTGCTCGCAGCTCCCGGCATCCGTCCCCCGGACCAACGCCGGTCCGTCTCGCCATCGCCGGTGGCGCATTCTCGGTGGCGCTGGCCAGCATCGTGGCTTATGGAGTGGGGCGGCTCGCCGCCGCTCTCACCGCCACACCCTGCCCGTAAGTTTTTGTGAATACCCGCCGCTCCGCCCGCCGCCACTGGATTCCGCTCGCCCTCGTCTTCGGCTTCCCCGTCTACGCGCTGCTTCAATCGGGCTCCGGTCGCTCGTGTTCGCCCGTCCTCCCCGGACTCATCCCGACCGCTGCTGCCGCCCTGCCGAACAAAGTCATCCCCGCCCCGGCGTGGACTCTCACCACGGTCGATGGCGAGACGCTGTCGGGCAGTGATTTTGCCGGACAGGCCGTCGTCCTCAATTTCTGGGGCACCTGGTGCGCACCCTGCCGCGAAGAGATCCCCGCGTTGGTCCAGCTCCAAAACGATTTTGCCGACCGTGGCCTCACCGTCATCGGCATCGCCGCCGAGCCCAATCCCGGCGGACTCGCCGCCTTCGTCGAGAAGACCGGCATCAACTACCCCGTTGTCCTGGCCAACGCCGAAGTCCTCGCCGCGTACGGTGGAATCGACGTTTTCCCCACGACTTTCTTCATCGATCCGAGCGGCAAGATTCGGAAGTTCGTCCAAGGATCGATGGATTACGAAGGCTTCGCTCGAGCCGCCGAGTCGATCCTCGACTGATCCCGCTACCGCGCCCGCAAGTTCGACACCGACGACAGGATGCCGGTGATCATCGAATACGCGACCAGCCCCACGAAGATCGCCACCACGAGGATCGTCAGCGGCTGAATCAAGGTCGTCATGTGCGCGATCTTGTTCGTGAATTCCTTGTCGTAGCGCTTCGCGCTGCGCTGCAACGCCCCGGCCAGGTCGCCGGTCTGCTCACCGACGTTCATGATGTCGATCAGCACCGCCGGAAAGAACGGTACGTTCCGCAACGCCGACGACAACGACGTCCCCTCGCCCACTCGGTCGACGAGTCGCCCGAGCAGTTCCTTGATGTAAACGTTCGCCGTCGCCCGTTGCAGCAGCGCGAGCGCATTGAGCAGAATCACGCCGTTCGAGACCAGGGTCGACAGCGTCTGGGAGAACTCCGCCAAGAATTGCACCCGCAGCACCGGTCCGACCAGCGGCAGGTCGAGCTTGACCCGGTCCCACTTCATCCGACCCTCCGGCGTGCGCTTCCAAGCCACGAAACCCGCCACGATCCCGCCCAAGACCAGGAGCACCGCCCACCAATACGCCCCGAAGAACGCGCTCAGGCCCACGAGCATTTTCGTCATGACGGGCAATTCCTTGCCCGTCTTGCTCAGCAACACGGTCAATTGCGGCAAGAGCACCGTCATGAAGATGATCAGTAGCACGATGCCCGCCGTGAAGACGATGCTCGGGTAGACCAGCGCCATCGTGATCCGCTTGCGCAGATCGGTCATGATCGCGAAATACTCCGCTTGCCGCCGCAGGATCTTCGGCAGCGCGCCCGCCGTCTCCCCCGCCGCCACCATGCTGCAGAACAGATCCGAAAACGAATCGCCACAACTCCGCAACGCGTTCGAGAAGCTCACCCCATCGCGCACCTGCTGACGCAACTTCGCAGCGATTGCCTTGAGCGGCGACCGCTCCTTCCGCCCTTCGATCACCTTGAGCGCGGGTTCGAGCTGCAACCCCGCCTCCAACAACTCCGATAATTCTTCGGTGAAAAGCAGCACGTCTTTCGCCGCCAGCCGCCGCACGGGACCGACCGCGTCCGCCGCCGGCTTCGCCGCTCCCGCCGCCGTCACCGCCGATCCCGCCACGTCCGCCGCGACGATGGAGACGGGGCGCAGCTTCCGCCCGAGGATTACGTTGTAGGCCTCGGCCTTCGACCGCGCGTCGACGAGCCCGCTTTCGACCGCTCCCGCCGCCGTCGTGGCCCGAAATTGAAAACTCGCCACCGCCCCGCCCCCTTTATTCGTCGAGCACGTCGAGTTCCGCCGACGTCACCCGCATCACTTCGGCCACCGACGTCATCCCGTCCAGCACCCGGTTCCAGCCGTAATTTCGCAACGGTATCATCCCCTCCGCCATCGCCAGCGTCCGCAGCGCCGGGGCCGAGGCCTTCCGCTGCACGAGGTCCTGCATCCTTTGGGATAGAACGCAGATCTCGTAGAGCGCCGTTCGCCCCCGGTAGCCCGTGAAGCGACAGGCGTCGCAACCTTTCGGCCCGTAGATTGTCCCCTCCCGCTCGGTCGGGAACCCGATCCGCTTGAGGTTGCCGACCGGGTGATGCTCCTCCGCCCGGCAGTCCGGGCAGAGCCGTCGCACTAGCCGCTGCGCGATGAAAGCCCGGACCGACGACCCAATGAGGAAGGGCTCGACGCCCATGTCGATCAAACGAGTGATTCCGCCGACCGAGTCGTTGGTGTGGAGCGTCGAAAAAACCAAGTGGCCCGTGAGGGCCGCCCGCACCGCGATCTCGGCGGTCTCCAAGTCTCGCATCTCACCGACCATAATCACGTTTGGATCGCCGCGCAGCACACTCCGCAGCGCGCGGGCGAAGGTCAGATCGATCTCCGGGCGCACCGCGATCTGAATCACGCCATTGAGCTTATGCTCGACCGGGTCCTCGATGGTCACGATCCGGCGCTCCTTCGTATTGAGCGACGAAAGAAACGTGTAGAGGCTCGTCGATTTCCCGCAACCCGTCGGTCCGGTCACCAGGACAATCCCGTTCGGCATCGCGAGAAATTCCAGGATCTTCGCTTCCGAATCCCGGTCCAATCCGAGTCGCGCAAAGTCAAATTGCTCCTGTCCCAGCAGACGAAGGCTGATCGTCTCGCCCGTCACCGACGGGATGACCGCCACGCGCACGTCGATCGGCTGCCCGCCGAGTTCGAGCTGGATGCGCCCGTCCTGCGGGATCCGCCGCTCGGCGATGTCCAGGCTGGCCATGATCTTGATGCGCGACAACACCGACGCCTGGAGGACCTTGATGTTCGGCGGCACCGGCACTTCGTGAAGGATGCCGTCGATCCGGTAGCGGATCCGTAGATCGGTCCCAAGCGGCTCGACGTGGATGTCGGTCGCCTGCTCGACCAGAGCCTCGCGGAGGATCTGGTTCACAAATTTCATCACCGACGCCTCGGAGTCGTCGCTGTCGACGATGTTGATCTCCTCGCCCGTACTCTCCGCCGCGCCCTCCTCCCGGTCCTCGAGCAACTCCTCGAACGTCTCCGCACCCACGCCGTAGTGCGCGCGCAAAGCCGCGACGACAAACTTCCGCGTCGACAACCGAAACCGCACCCGCTGCGAGAATTGCTGCCGCACCGCCGCCCGCGCCAGATGGTCGAGCGGATCGTAGCCCACCAGAGTGATCACCTCGCCATCCATCGCGAGGGGCACCAGGTGATACCGCAGCGCCAACCGCGCCGGAAACCCGTCCGCAAATTCCACACTTCCTTCCGCCGGCGGCTCGTACCACTCCACACCCACCCGCTCCGCCAGATCCTTCAGAAACTTTGTCTCCGACACCCGCTCGGCGTCCAGCACCGCCCGCACCGCCGAGCGCTGACCCCGCAGCGCCTCCTCGGCCGAGTCCAGCAAGCCATCGGCCACGCCGACCCCACAGGCCCCGAGCGATTCCGCAAAGATGGTGATCGCACTCATCGGCAACCGTCGATCCCGGCGAAAAGGCAATTCAAGGAGCGGCGGCTTCCAGCCGCCGAAGTCCGACCAACTCCAGCCCCCTTCACTTAAATACCTCCGGCACCGGCTCGAGGTAACGATCCTCGTAACGTCCACCCGGCAGCGTCCCGCGCTGGATATCCGCCGGAGCCGGTAGCTCGTAGAGGCTGCCCTCGTCAAACGATGCGTTCGAGCGCTCGATCCGCTGCACCCGGTCGACGTCCGCGTCGTTGTTGATGATGTAAGGCTGGATCATCACGATCAATTCCTGCCGCGTGGTGTTCTTCCGCGTCGTTCCAAAGAGGGCCCCAACGTACGGGATGTCTTTCAGATACGGGATCCCCGCCTGAGTGAAGGTATCCTGGTCGGTGATTAATCCGCCCAGGATGACCGTGTGGCGATTGGGCACCGTCACCGTCGTCCGCAACTCCTGCGTCGCGATGACCGGCACTTGATTGCCTCCGATCGAGACGTTTGTCACCACGTTGTCGTTCTGCTGCGCGATCTTGAGGGTCACCTCGTCCGGCGAGTTGACCAGGGGAATCACTTCCAACTTCAACACCACATCTTTGAACTCGATGTTGGACTGGATGGCGGTCCCGTTGTTGTTGACCGAGCTGTCCACCACCGAGGTCAGCGAACTAGTCGGCACCGGTTGCTGCGTCCCCGAGCTGATCACGGCTTTCTTGTTGTTCACCGTGTAGACGACCGGCCGCGAGATGACTTTGAAGCGGTTCGACGTCCCCAAGGCTTGGGCAAAGATGTCGACGGAATCCGCGATGCTCCCAAAGACCGTCAAGCCAGACACGACGGGCAGAGCGTTTGCAGCCGCTGCGGCCACGGCTCCGCCCACGTCGGTCACGGCGTCCGTCCCCGGTAGCAGATCGACTCTCGCCGTGCGGTTGGATAGCAGATTGCCGATGCCCGCCGTCTCCCCTTGACCCAGAACCCGCACGTCGCCGAAGCGCATGAGGTAATCGATCCCGAAGTTTACCCCGTCCCCGAGCGTCAACTGCCCAATCACGACGGCGAGGTAGATCTGCTTCTGCCGCTGATCCAACATCTCGAGCAACGTGGCCGCTTTCATCCGACTCTCCGGCGGACCGAAGACAATGATCCGATTCCCGGCGCGGTCGGCGATGATTTTGGATTTGCCCACCACAACGGATTTCGGGGACGTGCTGTCCCCGGGTTCGCTCAGAAGGTCTGGCTTGCCAGCGACCCCACCACCGGAGAAATCACCGTTGTCACCGCGCGATCCCGAGTCCGCGTTGTCCCCGGCACCCCCGTCCTGACCCGACGAGCTCTGCTCGTCGTCCTCGCCCTCCGCCAGCAGATTCGCCAGCACCGGGAGGACCTCGCCGGCGTTGGCGAAGCGCAGCGCCCGCTCGAGCGGCTCGCCGAACTCCACCGCCTCGTCGAGGTTCTCGACGATCTCGCGGATGTAATCCATCTGGTTCTCCGGAGCCGTCACGATCACGCGATTGGTCCGAAGATCAGGAATGATCTTGATCCGGGCGGGCAGCGCGGAGACGAGAGTTTGGCCACCCCCGTCCGGAGACACCCCGTCGGGCTGACCCGTTGGCTGTTGGCCCTCGACGCGCTGCACCTGCTGCGTGGTGGGGTTCGCCTGCTGGTCGAGTTCGAAGATTTTTTCCAACGTCTCGGCGACCAGCTCGGCGTCGGCCCGCGTGAGGGTGAAGAATTTCGTAACGCTGCGCGACCCCTGCACGTCGATCACACCTTTGAGATCAATCAATCGCCTGATGAGGGCGACATTCTCCGTGATCACCAGCGCGTTCACGCTCGGCACCGCGACAATGCCGCCGAGGATCGGGCGGATCTGCACGTATTGCTCGAAGAGCACTTTGGCTTCCTCGCTCTTGAGGTAGCGGAAGGGCATAAAGTAGCTCACGACCTGCTCGGACGTGGGCAACTGGATCGGCGAGGTGTAGAGCTGCACCGACTCGCTCCGCGCCACCTTCGTCGAGCCGAGCACCTTGACCGTATTGTCGTCGCCGGGGATGAGTGCGTAGCCGTTGAGCAAAAGCGAGGACTCGATCAGCGCGATGGCCTCCTCGCGCGGGAGCTTCCCAGGTGCCGTGATCGTAAGTTGCACCCCGCTGAGATTGGCGTCGCGGATGAGCAGCTTACCGGTCAACTGCTCGTAGAGATCGAGCACGTCCTGCACGGGATTGTTCGGAAATTGCACCTCGACGCCGTCGTCGACCGCGCCGCCCTCAGCCGGCAGGGGTTGGGCGAGGAGCGGCAACGCGAAGGCTGCGCAACTGAAAAGGAGGAGAAAAAGGGGCTTCATGGAAGGGGCGACGTCAATCCGTCGGGATGTTGATCGTGCGGCGTTTGATGGTGCGGGCCGCAGCGGGCTGGCCCGGCTGAGGCGGAGGAGGGTTAGCGGCGGGGGCCGGGATCGTTCGACGTTGGATCGTCGCAGCCGCGTTCGTGCCGGTGTCCGCACCGGGTACTTGCCCACTCACGCCCGTCGAAGTCGTCTGCACGAGTGAGGCAGGATCGTAGCCGATGGAAGCTTGCTCGCTGCCGACTTGGATGATCGCTCTCGACTCCCGGGGGTTGCGCGCCATCTCGATGGAAATTAATTCCACACCTGCGTTCGACGTTTCCCCCTGTCCGACGGAGAAGCGCCCCAACGTGTTGCGGTCGTAGATGAAAGCGATCGGCTTCCCACCCACGCTCGCCAATCCCGTCAGCGAGAATTGCGCCTCGAGCCCATCGGATTGGGTCACCACCTTCGTCTCGACGATGAAGGGCGATTGCTCCCAGATGTGTTCGTAGCGGTCGATGCCGTAAGTCTGCGGAGAATACTCCTCGTCCTGCGCCCACCCCACGCCGACGGCTCCGAGCGCCAGCAACGACGCGACGGTGCGGCGGACGAGGGTCGCCGACCCGGTCGCTTGGCGCGCGAGCGCTGATTTTCTGCGAGGATTTGTCATGGGGTCGAGGTGAGCGCGACCTCATCGCTGCCCGGTTCACGATAGACCTTCGTGACGCGCACTTGCAAACGCATCGTCGACTCGGCGTCCGCCCGAGCGAGCGAAAAACTCTCGATGGCGACGTAATTCCCCGGTGCCTGCAAGGAATTCACCCACTTGACCATCGCCTGCAACTCACCCCTCACGTCCAACTCGAGCCCGGCCTTCGTCAAGCCGTCGACGGTCTCGGCCGTTTGCAACTGCAGCGATTCCACCGACAATCCCGCGGTGCGCACCCCGCGCTGCACCGTCTCCGCGAAGGCGGAGTCGGATTCCAGCCCGTCGTACGTCTCGATGGGATTGCGCTCGATCCACGCCCCCCGTGTCTCCCAGAAGGGCCGCCCGGCCAGCATCACCTCGGACTCGCGGATCATCAGCTCGGCCCTCGCTAGATCCGCCCGGTTTGCTCGCAGCAAGCCCGTTGCCCAATTGACCAACAGGAGGTTTGCGATCAGGAAGACTGCCCCCCCCAGCGCGAGGGTCAGCATCCGCTCGTTTTTGTTCAAGGCTCTCAAGGCAATTCGAAGCCCCCTTGAATCTGGAATCGCGCGGATCCGTCGGCCCGCAATTCCGGCGTCCCCATCGCCCAACTGATACTGGTCACCTCCGGGTCCTCTTTCAACGCATCGAAATATGGCGTCGCCAATCGCTGCGGATTCGCGTCGCCATTCACGATCACCTGTCCCGCCTCAACGGAAAACTTCGTCAACTGAACTCCGTCCGTCGGCAAGTGTTTCACGACGTGGTGGAGGATCTCCAACGGGTAAAATTCCGCCTCCGTCGTCGCCCCGATGCGTTCCCAACGGTCTGCCACGGGTTGAAACGTCGCGACTTCGGCCTGCAAACCGGTCGCCCGCTCCGTCATCCCCGCGATCTGGAGTCGCTGCCAACCCAGGTAAAGACCGACGATGAGCACGATCCCTAAGTAAGCCGCTGCGACCGCCAGCGCGACCTGCCGGATCTGCCGCGCTCGCACGGCCGACGCCGCCGCCGCGACCGCCTCCGCTGGACGCCAGCGAAAGACCGCCTGCCCAAGAGTCGGCTTCACCTCGCCGGGAGCTTCCGCCGTCCCTTCCACACCTGGCGGTAGCCGCAACACGCCGTCCTTGAATCCGGCCAATTCGCTAACCAGCTGGATCCCTCCGTCGAGGACCCCCTCAGCCCGCAATTGCAGACACAGCAGGTTCAACCAGCCCGAGATCTCCTGCGCGTCGTCCGTCGACCCGATGGCCTCCCAATAAACCAATTGCCCGTCCCGCGTGACCGCCGCGACCAGATCCGGCCCCTCCCGCCAGAGGGTCAGCGCATCCGCGCCCAGCGGTCGGAGAAATGGGCTGGCCTCGTATCGGTCGAACAACGCCAGCGGCATCGACTCCGGCAGCACCGCCGGGAAGACCGACGCCAGCACGAGCGTGCGGTCGTCCCGCTGCGCGAGAGTCCGCAGAGTCGCATCACTCGCCGTCTGCCGCTTGCCGAGCAGACCACGCACCTCCAATTCGAGCTTGGCCGTCTCCTCGACGATCTCAGCCTCCACGGAATCGATCCACAGCGGCACGGCCAGGACGAGCCGCGCGGGCAACGCCAAGACCGCCGGATCGCCCGAAGCCGCTGGCTCCCGCTCGACGGAATCCACCCACTCCGCGTCTCCAGCCGCCCCATCCGGCCACCGCCAGCGCTCCCAGACGTCCCCCCAGAGCCGCAGCAATTCCGGCGATTCGTTTCGTTTCCGGCTCATCCCTCCTCCCAGCTCAGGATTTGTTCTCCGCCGCCCCCGCCGCCATTCGCCGCACCGGCAACGCCGGCATTCGGGACCGCTCCGCCGTCCGTCCCAGCGTCGTCCGGTCCCGCTTCACCGCGATTTACGATCACCGCGATCCGGTAGCTCACCCCGCCCGTCGTCCCGACACTTTCGATGCGCGTTGGCTCGACCCCGATGGCAAACCGTTCGTTGAGCGCCTGGCGCTGCCCTTCCGACAACCCGATGACCGAGGCGACTTGGTCGAGATTCTCGAAGATGAGATCGTCCTCCGTCTGGGGTTCCTCGTCGGGGCCGTTCCGCGACTCAATGAGTCGCCCCGCCTGCTCACGCGAGATCCCCGCCGCCACTCGCAGCACGTCCGCCGACGCGTCCTGCACGTCGAGCTGCTCCGAGCTGTACACGGAGAACACGTCCTCCCAGTCCGGTCGTCGAGCGGTCGCTTCGTCCATCCCGCGCACTCTTCCCATTTCGTCGACCGAGATAAAGTTTCGATTCTCCGGAATCGAATATCGCGTTTGATCCAGCAGATCCGCTTCCTCCGCTCCGTTCAGCGACCGCAGGTCATCTTCGTCGACCCAATCCCGCAACGAATCCACCACCACCCGGCTCACCTCGTCCGGCACCTCCCAGAGTTCCAACAGACCAGCGATCGTCTCGTCGTTCTCGTCCGCCAGCACATCGTTCACGTTGATTCGCGCGCTCTCGCTCGTCACCGCCACGTCGATGGCGTCGCCGTTGTCAAAACGCTGACGCAGCAACGCGTCCCCACGCTCGATCTTCGGATTCAGCCCAAACGCCACCCCCGTCAGCGCCAGCTCCCGCGCCTCGAACCGCTTCGACGCCAGACTCGAAGCCTCCACGTCGGCGTCCACCACCCGCGCCAGAGCCACGATCAGCACCGAGAGAATCGCCACGCACCACAGCGTCAACACCAACGCACTCCCCCGAGGGGTCGGTCCTTCATATGGACACATCCGCATCACGGCACCGCCTCCCCTTGTTCGTCAGACGCCCCATCCACGCTCCCCCCAGCGGCCCGACCCGCCCCTTCCGCGTCGGCCGCAATCGGCGGCAGCCAGAATTGCAGCGGCAGCACCGAGCCATCCAGGCGGGTCAATTCCAGATCGATCATCGACGGTCGGCCCTGATCCGGCTTCCACGTCTCGACCAGCGGCGTGCCGTTGGCCTGGCCAAAGCGCCAGCGCAGTGTCCGCACCTCCGGCAAGATGGGCAACCAATCCGTCTCCTCCAACCACGCGTCCCGGCGCACCTCGTCCTCGGACGCGTCGAAATTCGCCACCGAGATGGTGAACGCACCGTCGCCATCCGGCCTCGCGGCCAACGCCAACCCGTCCGACCGCTGACCTGGCCCGCCGAAGTCCGCGATCTCGGGCGCCGGCCACAGCAGCAACTCGACGATGTCGCCCCGCCCCGCGGCCTGCCGAATCCGCAGATCCAGCTTCGCGTCCGCCGGCAGATTGAGAAACAGCACTCGAACAAACCGTTGGAAAGCGTCCCTGCGCGCGGTCTCCAACTGCGCCGTCGACACCTCCGACGAGGCCGTGACCGCGACCGAGACCGCCGTAAAGATCCCACCTGCTAGCATGATGAAGATCGCCACCGAGACGAGCACTTCCACAAGCGTGAAGCCACGATCGCCAGCTTCGGCGGGAGGCGCGGAGGCCGATTTGCGATTCGACGGACTCACGGCTGATACACCAAGTGCGAGACGGCCCATTCTTGCTCTTGTCCCGACGCCCGCCACCGCGCCGTGACGCCCACGCGCCAATATCCCTGCAGCGCGGTAAGGTCGGCGTCGGTCACCTCTTCCCGCGCCACGACTTCGTCGTAGACCGTCCCGTCCAATTCGCTCTCATCCGCCATCTCTTCGAGCGGGCCGACCGACAAGCGCGCCAGTCGACTCTCGATCTGGGCTCGGATCTCGTTCTCCCGTTGCACGGTGCCCGCGCCCCGCACCGTCGCCTCGAGCGCAATCATGAGACCCAGCCCCGCCATCGCGAAGACGCCCACCGCGATCAGGATTTCCAATAACGTAAACGCCGATCTTGCCTTCGACGAGTCCCCCAACCGAACGCCCGCCATCCCGTCAGAACGAGTATCGCTGATCCGCCACGCGCCCGGTCAAAAAATCGAAATCCGACTCGACCCAGGAATCCTCCTCCGCCAACCGCACCGAGAACGGCGTCACCATGCCCGCCGCAAAGAACCGCCACGTCTGCCCGTCCGGCTTCTCCCATTTTTTCTGCCCCGGCAAGCGCACCGTCACCTCGCCATCCGACGGAACCTCCAGGACCACCGACGATTGCCCCGATTCTTCGTCGATCTGCTCGAGTCCGTCTTTGGTCACGAAAAGCTGACGCTCCCTGCCGCCCATCTCCGCCGCCGCCCTCTGGTCCCGCACGGCTCCCTCGACCGATTCCATGAACGCCCGCATCCGCTGCTCGCGGAACGAAGCCGTGACCATCGGCGCGACCCCCACGAAGACGACCGTGACAATCATCAGCGCGATCACGATCTCGAGCATCGTGAAGCCCGCCGGAGATCTCCGCTGGACCGGGCTATTCGCCAGCGTAGATGTCATCGTCGGTCCCTTCGACCTTGTCAGGTCCGAACGAATAGATGTCGAAAGACGCCGGATTGCGCTTCCCCGGGTAGACGTAACCGTAATCGTTCTGCCAGGGATCCTTCGGCACCGCATCCATGATGCTTGTCCAGCGGCGCGGAAGCGGCTCACGTCGTCGGTTTATTCACCAACGCGTCGAGGCCCTGCGCCGTCGTCGGAAACGTCCGATTGCTCATCTCATACAACCGGAGCGATCGACTCGATGGTCTGGAAATCGCCGTCGGTCCGCTGGACCTTCGCCGCGTCGAGATTCGCCGCTCATCATGAAGATCGCGGATCCCAGAATCACCGTGATGATGCCCAGGACGAGCATGATTTCGAAGAGAGTGTAGCCAGACTGGCGACCGAAGCGGGAGGGATGGGATCTCATGGAGCTTGGAAGGGGATTTTTGAAGGTAAGGCAGCAACCTAGCGTAAATCTGGCGATTCGGAAGAAATCTCTACCGTCGGCACCTCGGGCTTGGGTCTGGCCTCTTCCGGTTCCACCGCCGCGACTCGCAACTGGAGCGCGACATCGCGAACGAACGACCGTTTTTTCGCGGTCTGAATGACGATGGAATTTTCGCCCTCTTGCAGCAGGCCCTCCTCGAGAACGATCGACCCCTCCCGCCATCCGGCGTAACCCATCCGCCCCGACCGCAGCCGGACGTAACCCGGATCCGTCAGCGCCGGCACCGACGGCTGCAATCGCCCGGCGGCCTTCCCGTTGACCCACACCTTCACCGATGCCCCCGGCGCGATCCCGAGAAATTTTGCCCGCAGGAGCGCTTGCTCACCGACACCGCTCAACGGCACCGCAAACTCGACGTTTCCGTCCAGGCTGGCGACGCCCTCCAACAGCGGCGCGTCGAGCACGTCACCAAACCAGGAATCCGGCGGCGCCAGCGCCTCCCCACCCGTCATCTCCTGATCAAAAAAAATCTGCCCCCCCGCGATCAGGTCCGGCCGCTGCTCATCGGTCGCCACGAAGACCCCCGTGGGTGCGACCCAATCCAGGCGCACGCGCAGGATCTTGCGCTGGTCGCCCGAAAGGTAAACCCGGCCCGCCTCCTTCATCACCTCGACCGGCAACCGCACGGTTCGTCGATTCAATCCCGAAACTCCCTCCGCCAACCCCGTCGACAACGTCACCTGCTCGCCGGAAACGTCCCCGGTCCAGAACATCGAAGGCCCCTCCGTCCCGTCCTCGTCAAAGATCACCGTTATAAAGAGCTCCTCCCCCTTCGCCCCGGGCATGAGCAGAAACTCCGCGTATCCCTGTCCATCCGGCGTCGTCACCTGCCGCGGAGCCGCCACCAGCCCCTCCGGATAAACCAGCGGCCCCCGAATCGGCAGATCCACCGTCAACGTCCCCGCCGCGTGCGCGTCGAGAAAAACCGCCCACAGGCAGAACAGAACCAGTCGCGAAGCGCGCATCGCCGACTACACGCTCGCTGGGAAATCCGGAACAATCCGCGAGCGGTCCATTGCCCCATCTTGATCGAAAAAGTCCACGTTCCCAAACGAATCACAGACCCAGACCTCTTTTGCCCCTTGGTCGAGGTAAAGTCGCCGCTTCTCATCCAACTCACGGTCCAAGTTCGAAGGCGAACGAACCTCGACGCAAATCTCGGGAGCGACCGGATACGGGGTCGTGTATTCCCATTCCTCAAAAAATTCCGGTGATAGCCAGGCAACATCCGCGACCTTCACGCCCGAATCCGTCGCGATCGAGCATTCGGAAAGGACCGTCCCCAACGGCACGATCTGCAGCAGCAGTCCCGCAATTCGACTTTGATTTCTCCCGTGCTGGTTCGAAGCCGGACTCATGACAATTTGACCATATTCGTTCGTCTCGATCTTGTAGGGCAGATCCTGAAGCGAAGGATCCTCGCAAACCTGTTGCCAATTCATGCGCGCAGACTACTCGTGTTCGCCACCAAATCAATCTTTCGAAAAACAAAGCCGCGCCGCGCCGCGACCCCACCATTCACCATTCACCCCTCACCAATCACCGAATTTGAACCCCCGCGAAGCCGCCATCGCCCTCAACCTCATCCCCAAGCTTGGCCCCGTCCGCGTCCGCAAGCTGACGGCTCACTTCGGCTCCCCCGCAGCCATCCTCACCGCCCGCCCCGCCGACCTCCGAGCCATCCCCGGCATCGGCCCGGAAATCGCCAGCTCCATCGCGAACTGGGAGCGCCTCACTGACTTCGAAGCCGAACTCCGCCGCATCGCCGACTTCGGCTGCCACGTCCTCACCCAAGCCGACGCCGCCTACCCCGCCGCCCTCCGCGAGATCCACGACGCCCCCACCGTCCTCTACGTCTGGGGCGAGATCACCCCCGCCGACAACCACGCCATCGGCATCGTCGGCGCTCGCAAGCCCGGCCACTACGCTACCGACTGCGCTAAGAAGCTCGCCTACCAACTCGCCTACGCTGGCCTCACCGTCATCGCCGGCCTCGCCCGCGGCATCGACGCCGCAGCCCACCAGGGTGCCCTGGCCGCCAACGGCCGCACGCTCGCGGTGATCGGCTCCGGCCTCGCCAAGCTCTACCCTGCCGAGCACCGCCCCCTCGCCGAGCGCATCGCCGCCGGTCACGGGGCCGTCATCAGCGAATTCCCGATGGCGACCACCGCCGACCGCCAGACCTTCCCGATGCGCAACCGCATCGTTGCCGGCAGCAGCTTCGGCCTCCTGGTCGTCGAAGCGGGCGTCAAGAGCGGTTCCCTCATCACCGCCGCCCAGGCCGCCGAACAAGGCCGTTCCATCTACGCCGTCCCGGGCCGCATCACCGAGCCCGCTTGCTTCGGCTCCAACAAGCTCATCCAGTCCGGCGCAAAGCTTGTCACCTGCGCCCAAGATATCCTCGACGACTTCGGCATGCTCTTTCGGGAAACCCCCGACCTCCACCCGCCGACCACGCTCCCCGACCTGTCGCCCGATCAACTTGCCATCCACACCGCCATCGGCGACGACGAGACCCACATCGACCTCATCGCATCGAGAAGCGGCTTGCCAATGCCAAAAGTGTCGTCCAGCTTGCTCGCGCTCGAGATGCGGAAGCTCGTCAAACAGCTGCCCGGCAGCCGATTCGTGAAAATTAATTGAACCACGGATCACACGGATTCCACGGATACTAGAATACCTCGCCGACGCAGTCGGCTCTCCCCATCCGTGTCATCCGTGCTATCCGTGGTCAGAAATCACCTCACCCCATGGGAAAAACTTTAGTCATCGCAGAGAAACCCAGCGTCGCCGGCGATCTCAGCCGCGCCCTCGGGAAATTCACCAAGAACAAGGACTTCTACGAGAACGACGACTACGTGGTCACCTCCGCCGTCGGTCACTTGGTCGAGCTTTGCCTCCCCGGCGAGATGGACAAGAAGCGCGGGAAATGGTCGTTTGCCAATCTTCCCATCATCCCGTCGCACTTCGACCTCAAGCCCATCGCCAAAAACGAGTCTCGCTACAAGCTCCTCAAGAAGCTCCTCAACCGCAAAGACATCGACGACGTCATCAACGCCTGCGACGCCGGCCGCGAGGGCGAACTTATTTTTCACTACATCATCGAACTCACGGGTAGTAAGAAGAGCACCTCCCGCCTCTGGCTCCAGTCGATGACCTCCGAAGCCATCCGCAAGGGCTTCGAGAATCTCAGGGACGGCGTCGAGATGACCCCGCTCGCCGACGCCGCCGTCTGCCGCTCCGAGAGCGACTGGCTCGTCGGTATCAACGGCACCCGCGCGATGACGGCCTTCAACAGCAAGGGCGGCGGCTTCCAGCTCACCCCCGTCGGTCGGGTCCAGACCCCCACGCTCGCGATCCTCGCCGAGCGCGAAGAAAAGATCCGCGCCTTCGTCCCCAAACCCTACTTCGAAGTCTTCGGCGACTTCGGTGTGTCGGCCGGCCAATACCGCGGCCGCTGGTTCGACGAAAAGTTCAAGAAGAGCGAAACCGACGATCAGCTCAAACCGGAGCGCATCTGGACCGAGGACGAAGCCAACGCCCTCAAGGCGAAGTGCGAGGGCCAACCCGGCGAGATCACCGAGGAAAAGAAACCCACCTCCCAAGCGCCGCCGCTCCTCTACGATCTCACCACGCTCCAGCGCGAAGCCAACGGTCGCTTCGGCCTCCCCGCCAAGCGCACGCTCCAGATCGCCCAAGCTCTCTACGAGCGCCACAAGGTCCTCACCTACCCCCGGACCGACTCCCGCTACCTCCCCGAGGATTACGTCGACAACGTGAAGGAGAATTTCGGCAGATTTCAGAACCAAGACCTCGCCGCCCACGCGAAGAAGGCCCTCAAGGAAGACTGGGTGAAGCTCGGCAACAAGCGCGTCTTCAACACCGCCAAAGTCTCCGATCACCACGCCATCATCCCGACCGGCACGGCGCCGAAAACCCTCGACGACATGGAGCTCAAGGTCTTCGACATGGTCGCCCGCCGCTTCATCGCCGTCTTCTACCCGCCCGCGAAGTTCGAGGTCACCACCCGCATCACCCGCGTGGAAAAAGAGGCGTTTCGAACGGACGGGAAGATCATCACCGACCCCGGCTGGCTCGCCGTCTACGGGAAGAGCGCCGTCTCCGCCGACGACGACACCGTTGTCGCCATCGCCAAGGATGAGAAAGCGAAGACCGAGGCCATCGAAGTCAAACGCAACGAGACCCGCCCGCCCGCCCGCTACAACGAAGCCACCCTCCTCTCCGCGATGGAGGGAGCCGGCAAGCTCGTTGAAGACGAGGAACTCCGAGCCGCCATGTCCCAACGCGGCCTCGGCACCCCGGCGACCCGCGCGCAAATCATCGAAGGTCTCATCTGGGACGGCTACCTCATCCGCCAGGGCCGCGACATCATCACGACCGCGAAAGGCCTTTCCCTCATCACCCTGCTCAAAGGCATCGGCGTCGAGTCGCTCACCTCCCCCGAGCTGACCGGCGACTGGGAGCACAAGCTCAAGGAGATGGAGAGCGGGAAAATGGACCGCGCCTCCTTCATGGCCGAGATCCGCCGCTTCACCGAAGACATCGTCGGCAAAGCCAAGGACTACTCCGGCGAAGCGGGCGACGTGATCGGCAACTTCAACGACCTCGAAGCCGTCGATCCAAAGACCGGCGAAACGGTCAAATTCAAAGAGTCCTTCAAAGCCTACGAATCCCCCGGCGGCACGATCATCTGGAAGACGATGGCGGGCCGTGAGCTCGAGCGAGACGAGATCGTCACGCTACTCCGCGACGGCGTCGTCGGCCCTCTCGAAGGCTTCCGCAGCAAGATGGGCCGCCCCTTTGCCGCCGTCGTCAAACTCGATGAAGACAAGAAGCAGACGTTCGACTTCGGCGACGACAAGATCGAACAAGTCGACTTCAGCGCGGCCCCCGTCCTCGGCCCTTGCCCCGTCTGCAAAGAGGGCACCGTCCACGACACGCCAAACGCCTACATGTGCACCCAGACACCGGAAAAGAAGTGCACCTTCCGCATGGGCAAGACGATCCTCCAACGCGAGATCCTCGTCGATCAGGCCAAAAAACTCATCGAGACCGGCAAGACCGATCTCCTCCCAAGATTCATCAGCAAAAAAGGCCGCCCCTTCTCCGCGTTCCTCAAATTGGACGAAGGCAAAGTCGGCTTCGAGTTCGAAGAACGAAAAAAGAAAGCCCCCGCCACGAAGAAAAAGGCGCCAGCCAAGGCAGCGTGAGGTCCCAGACAGGATCTACCGGATTGGAATGAAATAATCGGCGACTTCGCCGCCGAGACCCGGCAATGAACAATTCTAAAAATGCTGTCAATCCTGTCCAAAGAGACTTGGGCGAACAACCCCTCGCCAAGCTCCTCGCCGAGCACACCCTCAAGCCCCACGACCTGGTCGCGACCGACCCGACGCACCTCACCCACAAGCTCATCACCCGAGCCACCAAAGGGCGCCGCCTCACCCCCCACAGCCAAAAGCTAGTTCTGACCGCCTTAAACCAAGCGAGCGACGGGACTTACACCCTCTCAGAAGTATTCACGTATTGAGCCAACTCAACGGGATTAACCGGGTCAACTCGATTGACAAGATTGGTAGTTGGCGAACGGGCTGGATATCACAAAATTGGATCGATCAAAAGCTCCGGCAGGAAACACTTCCTTCACCGCCGACCCACTCTGGTAGACTGGAGAGTCTCCAAGACGATTAGACTTGATTCCCCCCGGGGAAAGAAGCGATCACACGCTTCTCGCTGCTCCACTCGCGCGCGGCACTTGGTAAATCCGCATGCCCCCCTTCGTTGAACTCCCACGAGAGAGGATCTCGGATGCTCTCACGAGGGTCCTCGCCGCCGCCGGCGGCGGGAGTCTGACGATTGGCCAGATGGTGGACATTCTGCGGGGGCGGGGGCTCTACCTGATCGTGATTCTGCTGTGCCTCCCTTTCCTGAGTCCCGTGAGCGTCCCGGGGATCTCGATTCCATTTGGGTTGGCGATCTCGTTCAGTGGTCTGCGCATTGCCTTCGGGCGGGAGCCATGGGTCCCGGGTTGGGTTCTGCGGCGATCACTGCCTCCGCGCCTCCTGGAAAAAATCTTGAAGGGTGGCATCCGATTGCACGAACGGCTCGAGCGCATCACGAAGCCGCGCCTCGATTGGGTGTTGCGGGGTGCGGGCAAGATTTTCGCCGGTGCCGCCATCGGTGTCGCGGGTCTTTATCTGTCGCTTCCCGTGCCGCCCCCGTTTCCTCTCACCAACACCATTCCCAGCATTGCGATCATCCTGATTTGCCTCGGTCTCATGGACCGCGACGGATGGTTGCTCGTGTGGGGATACCTGCTGATTGCAGTGGGGACCATTTATCTAACGGGCATCGCCTTTCTGGGAGGGGCCGGGATCGCCCACGTCTGGACGTGGCTCGGGTGGTGATCGCCGACGCGGCGCGGTCGGTGACGAACGGCACCGCGCGGGAGTTCGCCCATCCGACGATCCGCGAGATCCGCGCGGTCGCGGACTCGAATCATCGTGAGCCGGATTGCCCGCCCGTTCGTTTTCTTAGACCGCATCGCTTAAAAGTTCGAAGTTTCCGAACCCAACCGGAAATGTATTCTCCGCCCGTGCGCGAATCTTCCCACATTTTCGAAGGCCGACCGGTTTTCGCCGAGGAGTCTTTCCGCCCGTCGGAACCGGCGTCGCTCCGGCCGAACGGCTTCACTTCCGCTTGGAAGGACCAGGCTTTCACACCTCGCATGCACCGGACCGATCTGCTTCATCTGCCGGACACCCCGGGAAAAGCAATTTCGCTCGATGATTACGTCGAAAGCGCGCGGCGGGACATCAGCAGCCGCGACGTGCGCCGGATCCTCGACTCGGTTGTCGAGATTGGTTTGATCGACGACGCTCGAGTCGTGGCCCGTGTTCTTGCCCTCAACCCTTCCATTTCCCTATGAAAATCCCCGAAGCAACTCCCGACTCCAAGAACGAAAGCCTTCTGGCCATCTGCCTCTTCGCCGCCTTTGCGGATGGCGAAAAATCCGACACCGAGCGCGAAGAAGTCCGGCGGCTGGCCACCGAGTTCGGATTGACGGATTTCTCCGCGATCTCGCGCGACATCCTCATGCGGAAAGTCTCGCTGGAGTCGGTGGTGGCCGGCCTCACCGACAGCCACGACCGTTTACTGGCCTACGAGCTGGCCTTGGGAGTCTGCGAGGCTGGGGGAACGATCACCGAGGATGAAAATCAGTTTCTCGGCGATCTCCGGCGAGCGCTCGATGTGGGTGAACGCGACGCGGACCGAACGGAGGCTTCCGTGGCGGAGTTGGCACTCGCCGAAGTGAGCGCTCCCGATGCGATTCCGACCGTTGCCGCTTCCACCGACAACTCGGGCATGATTCTCAAATACGCGATTCTCAACGGCGCTCTGGAACTCCTGCCCGAATCTCTCGCCACGATCGCAATCATCCCGATGCAGATGAAGATGGTCTACCGCATCGGCAAGAACCACGGCGTCGAACTCGACCGCTCAAACGTCAAGGAATTTCCTCGCCACCGCCGGTGTGGGCCTGGGTTCGCAGGTCGTGGAAGGATTTGCCCGCAAGCTCAT
Organism: uncultured Verrucomicrobiae bacterium; assembly: GCA_963803825.1. Taxonomy (GTDB): domain Bacteria; phylum Verrucomicrobiota; class Verrucomicrobiia; order Chthoniobacterales; family JAATET01; genus CAVVKW01. The sequence continues at coordinate 187,505 of CAWDOJ010000011.1, forward strand.
GCGCGGACTTGGCAAAAAGATGGGCGGGAAGCTCGCCGGTCGCGCAGCCGGTCAGCTTACCGGGTCCGCCATGTCCTTTGCGTCCACCTACGCAATCGGGCAGATCGCCGAAAAATACTATTCGTCCGGCTGCCAACTCGACGCGGCGAGCACCAAGGCGACGTTTGCGAATCTGCAAAATCAAGCTCGGGAACTGCACACGACCTATCTCCCGCAGATTCAGGAGCGGGCCAAATCGTTGGACCCCGCCACGATCTTTTCGCTCGTTCGAGGGACCACTCCGCTCTAGTTGGCCGAGGTGCCGGTCGCCGAAACCCACAGCCGCCTACTTCGGCCAAAGCCAGACGAGGTAAGCCGCATACCCGAGGATCAGAAATCCCCCCTCCCAACGTTGGATCGTCCGGCTCGTCCACATCAGCGGGAGCAGAGCAACCGCGAGGAAGGTCATCACCCCTAAGTCGACGAGGCTGATGCCCGGCGCGGCAATCGGCCGCGTGGCCGCCGCCGCCCCCAGGATCCCGAGCAGGTTGAACATGTTGGAGCCGACGACGTTCCCAACGGCGATGTCGGGTTGGCGGCGGAACGCTGCGAGGACCGAAGTGGCCAATTCGGGCATGCTGGTTCCCGCGGCGACGATTGTGAGCGCGATGATCGCTTCGCTCACGCCGAACTCGCGCGCGATCGCGCTGGCGGAATCGACGAGCAGGTCGGAACCAACGATCAGGAGCGCGAGGCCTCCGATCAAGAAAGCGGCGTCCTGCCACCACGTCACCGAAGGAACCGCCGTCCCGGCCTCGAATTCAGCCTCGACCGCCGCCGATGGATTTTTTTTCGCCATCCAGACCGTGAAGACGGTGTAGGCCAACAGAGCCCCCACCAAAGCAAAGCCGACGGGCGAACTGACGACGCCACGGCTAAGGATGACGGCGCCGAGCAACGTGACGCCGACCATGATCGGCGCATCCAGTCTCAGCACGGGCAAAGCGATGCGAATCGGGCAGATCAACGCGGTCAGGCCGAGGATCACCGCGATGTTGAAAATATTCGAGCCGACGACGTTGCCGACGGTGATCTCGCCGCGACCGGTGAGCGTAGCCTGCAGACTCACGACCAACTCCGGGGCACTCGTGCCGAATGCGACGACGGTGAGTCCAACCACGAGCGGCGTGAGCCCCATTTTGAAGGCGGCCGAGACGCTTCCGCGCACCAGGCCCTCCGCGCCAAGCATGAGCAGGACGATGGAAGCGGCGAGGATGAAAAATTGGAGAGTCATTTCGGGTTATTTGGTTGCCAGCAGGGGCCAGAACAGTGGGAGCACCAGGAGCACGACGATGGAAAGGATGAGCGTGAGCCCGCCGCCCACTCGCACGAAGTCGCTGAACCGGTATTTGCCCGGCCCGTAGACGAGCAAACACGACGGCTCGAACGGGGTGATGAAAGAGATCGACGCCGCGAGCATGATCCCGATGGCAAACGTGCGCTCGTCCCCGCCGACCTGCCGGGCGGCTTCCAGAGCGACCGGGAGCAGGACCAGCGCGGCGGCGGCGTTCGACATCGGCTGGGTGAGCAGAATGGTCAGCAGGAAGAACCCGACCAGGATCGCGTGAACGCCGAGCGGCGCAAGACCAGCGACGACGTGGTCGGCCAGGAAGGCGGCGGCCCCGCTGTTCTGCATGGCGGTGCCAAACGCCGTCATGCCGCCGATCAGGATCAACAATCGCCAATCGATCACGGTGTAGGCTTTCTCGATGGTGATGCAACGCAGGAGCACGACAGCGACGGCGGCGGCAAGGAACGCCGTCGGGAGCGCCACCCAACCCGCGGACGCCGTGACGATCGCCACGAAGAAAATGGCCAGGGCGAGGACTCCCGAACGCAGCAGAGCGGGCACCGTCGGCTCGGCGTCGAGCAGCGAAAATTGCGATTCGAGCCGCAACGCCTCGACGCGCTCCGAGCTGCCGTGCAGCAGCAGGACGTCGCCCGTCTTCAATCGCATGGACCCCAACGACTCGTGCAACGAACGACCCCGGCGGTAGACCGCGAGCGCGGCGACGCCAAAGCGCTCCCGGAACGAAGCCCCGACCAAAGTCTGACCCACCAATTCCGAGCGCGGATTGATGACGGCCTCCACAACGCGCATTTCCTCGGACTCGATCTCCCCCAAAGAGCGATCCGGGCCGATCACAATTCCTTCGATCTCGCGGATTTTTGGCAAATTTTCCGCCCGGCCCTCCAAAAGGATTCGATCACCGACCGCAATGGGGACCGATTCTTCGATGCTGTCGTCCCCGCGGAAGAGGCGAATGACCCGAAAACTCAGCAGACTCAGGTCGGAGTCGAACGAATCCTGGCTGATCAGCGGAGAGTCCGGCTCGACGGTGATCTCACTCAAAAACTCTCGCAACTCGTAGTCCTCGGTCCGATCCGTGGTCGCCCGGTCCGGGATGAGCCACCTGCCGACGAAGAACATGTAAGCCAAACCCACTCCGACAATGATGACGCCAATCGGCGTGAACTCGAACATCCCGAGCGGTCGCAATCCGATCGACTGGATGTAACCGCTCACCGCCACGTTCGTCGATGTGCCGATGAGCGTGCAGGTCCCCCCCAGGATCGAGGCAAAAGCGAGGGGAAGCAGAAGCTGAGACGGGCTCACCCCAGACTGCCGCGCCAGCCCCATCACCGGCGGAACAAACATCGCGGTGATCGTCGTGTTATTCATGAAAGCCGACATCGCGGAAGGAACGATGGTGATGGCGGCGTAGCGGCGGAGCGAACTCGCACCGGACAGGCGGGCCAGCCAGCCCCCGACCACGGTGAGGATTCCCGTCGCTTGCAAGGCACCGCTGATCACAAAGATCGAAGCAAGGATGATGATGATGTCGGAACTGAAGCCCGCAAACGCCTCCGCCGGGGTCAGGATGCCGGAGAAAAGCAGTCCCAACAACAGGAGCAACGTGACCAGGTCAACCGAGAAAGTCTCGCGGGCAAACAGAACGATCCCGATGACCAAAAGGCCGATGACGATGGCGATTTCCAGATGACAAGCGGTTTGCATAGCTCATGTCGGTTGGTGGGTCGGAAGTCAAGCGACAGCTTGGCTCGAGCCCTCCTGCCGCATCTCTTCGGACCTCGCTCGCGCGAGATAAGACGCGATCTGGTAGATCAAGAGCTGCACCAAGAAGCTGGTCCCCATCCCACCGATCAGCGGCAGCAAAGCGAAACATCTTCGACTTCTCTCCGGCACTGTCAGCGGCCACCCAACCCCGAAGCCCCCAGACGGTTTCCGCTGGCGAATCCCCATCATTCGGTCGAATGTCCCGACGAGGCCTCCCCCCATGATCCGCCGTTTGCTCCTACCGTTGATTGCCTGCTTCGTCCGGCTCCAAGCCGCGCCGCTGGACGACATCGGTGTGACCGCGCTCCGGTCCGAACACCCGGAGGCTCACGGGGGCCGGGGTCACCGTCGGCGTGGCCGAAGCCGGTCCGGCGTATCAGATCAATCCCGCGACAACCGGCCACCCCGCTTCGGATTTCCGGTTCTACGACGCCGACCACCCCTACGGCGGCGCTGGGCACGTCTCCACCCCTTCCCTCCACTCGGGTCACGGCAACAGCGTAGCCTCGGCGTTTTTCAAGACCACCACCGGCGCGGCACCCGGCGTCACGAAGATCGAGAACTTCGACGCCAGTTACTTCTTCAACCAGGTCGTCGCTCGCACGACGACGACTCCGCAGGGCACCTTCTGGACACCGATCACGATCGATTCCCGCGTCGTGAATCAAAGTTTCATTTTCACCAACGCCACCCCCGCCGGAGAAGCGCAGGTCAACCGCTTCTACGACACCTACGCCCGCCAGTTCAACGTCCTCTTCGTCAACGGCAGTGGCAACGGCGTCGCCGCCAGCACCCCCGCCCCGGCATCCGCCTTCAACGGCATCGCCGTCGGCCGCCTCGACGGCAACCACGCCGGCCGCATCCAACTCGTGGCTCCCGGCGGTGCCACCAGCTTCACCACCCCCTACGTCTCCGGGGTCGCCACCCTCCTCCAACAAGCCGCCGACCTCGGCCAGGCCAACGAGATCGACACCGACCCGACCGACGCCCGCGTCACGAAGGTCCTGCTCCTCAACGGCGCGACGAAGACGGGAAACTGGACTCAAACCGAAACCGATCCGCTCGACGCAACCGTCGGGGCGGGCCTCGTGAATGCCAAAAATTCCCACGACACCCTCGCCGCCGGCCAGCAAATTCCCACCCTCGCCACCAATCCCACGCTCGGCACCGTCGACACTTCCACGTCTTTCGCTGGAACCACGCCCCTCGCTTCACTCCAAGGGTGGGACCTCCGCAACCTTGCCGCATCCTCCACCCAGGATGCCGCCCAACATTACTTTTTCGATCTGACCGGCAGCGGCCTCGTCGACTTCACCCTCACCGCCACCATCACCTGGTTCAGCTTGCCCGACCTCGCGGCGGGCACCAACGCGATCAGTAACTTCGACCTCTACCTCGTCGACGTCGCCACTCAGACCATCGTCCTATCGAGCCGCAGCACGGGCGAAAATATCGAGCACCTCTACGGGGCTGGTCTCGCCGCCGCCCGCTACGATCTCCAAGTCGTTCTCCGCGGCGGTGCCAGCGCTCCGGCGCTTACCGATTCGTTCGCTCTGGCCTATTCCTTCGATGGAATGGGCTTCGCCGCCGTGCCCGAGAGCGATCTATTCCTCGCGCTCCCCGTCATTCTCGCTGTCGTCATCGTCTGTCGACGGTGCCGAAAATCGACCGCCTGACACCTGATCGCCGCCGTCGGAACAACGGAAACTTTCCCATGCTCCCCCTTTGCCGCGCCCGCTTCCGGTGCTACCGTCCGCGACCCAATGCCGTATCGTTCGTATCTCCAAGTCCCCGCCCCACGTAACCTCGGCCTGTGATAAATTCCGTCTCGATCATCGGCGCGGGGCCCGCCGGACTCACCGCCGCCTACGCCCTCGGTAAAGAAAAAGTCCCCGTCACGGTCTTCGAAGCCGACCCGGATTCCGTCGGCGGCATCTCGCGCACCGCGAAATACAAGGACTTCTGCTTCGACATCGGCGGCCACCGGTTTTTCTCAAAAAGTCAGGAAGTCGAGGACCTCTGGACCGAGTTACTCCCGAACGATTTTCTCACCCGCCCGCGCTCGTCCCGCATCTACTACCGCAGCAAGTTTTTCTCCTACCCCCTCCGCCCGTTCGAAGCCTTCGTGAAGCTCGGCCCCTGGGAGTCACTGCTCTGCGGATTCTCCTACCTCCGCGCCCGCTTGTTTCCGACGATAAACCCCCGCAGTTTCGAGGAATGGGTCACCAACCAATTCGGTGCCCGCCTCTTCCGGATCTTCTTCAAGACCTACACCGAGAAGGTATGGGGCATGAGCTGCTCCGAGATCTCCGCCGACTGGGCCGCCCAACGAATCAAGGGCTTGTCGCTGTCGAAGGCCGTTCTGAGTTCACTCAGACCCAAACGCCGCGGCGGCCCCGTCATCAAGACGCTCATCAACACTTTCCGCTACCCACGAAAAGGCCCCGGCATGCTCTGGGAAGAAACGTCCCGTAAAGTCCAGGCCCAGGGCGGCACCGTCGAGATGGGAGCCAACGTCACCGGCTGCCGCTACGACGCCAACTCCGGCGAGTGGGAGACGTCCTACCAACGAAACGGCGAGACCGCGACCGTCCGCTCGAAACACGTCATCTCCTCCACCCCGATCCGCCAGCTCGCCACCCTGCTCGATCCGCCACTCGCCACCCCCGCCGCCGAGGCCGCCGCCTCGCTCCGCTACCGCGACTTCCTCACCGTCGCCCTCGTCGCCCGCGAGCGCCGCCCCATCGCCGACAACTGGATCTACATCCACGAACCCGGCGTCCAGGTCGGTCGCGTGCAGAACTTCAAATCCTGGTCCCCCGAGATGGTTCCCAGCCCGGACCTCGCCTGCTACGGGCTCGAGTATTTCTGCTTCGAAGGCGACGGCCTCTGGACGACCTCCGACGAAGATCTCGTCGCCCTCGGTCGCCGCGAACTCGTCCAACTCGGCATCGTCGACGCCGGAGACATCATCGACGGCACCGTCGTCCGCCAACCCAAGGCCTACCCGGTCTACGACGACAACTACGCCGCCGCCGTCCAAATCGTCCGCGACCAACTCACCGCCCGCTACCCCAATCTCCACCTCGTCGGACGCAACGGCATGCACAAATACAACAACCAGGACCACTCCATGATGACGGCGCTGCTCTGCGCCAAGAACATCGTCGCCGACGCCCCCCTCTTCGACCTTTGGGAAGTCAACGAAGACGCCGAATACCACGAGACGGAGTCGCCTTCGACCGGTTCCTCTGGCCTCCGACAGGTCCCGCAGAAGATTGAGGCTTAGGGTGAGTTCCAATCGCAGAGCTCGCGGATCACGCAGATGGTGAGATGCATGTCCTGATGTCTGCGCTATCTGCGCGGTTCAAAGCATTCCTCTCGGACAGTGAGATTCACGAGAACCGAACGCACCGCGCTTTTCGTTATCGCCGCGCTCCTCGTCCTCCGAGCGGTCTCGATCTTCACTCATGGCGTCGACTCCGACGAACCGCAGAATCTTCACGTCATCTACCGATGGGCCGCAGGCGATCTCCCCTACCGGGACGTCTTCGACAACCACACCCCGCTCCTGCATCTCCTCTTGCTGCCGTTTGCGTGGATCGTCGGTGAAAACCCGAACGTCGTCGTCCTTGCCCGGCTCACCCTCATCCCCGTCAGCTTCGGATCGGTCGCGCTTCTCTACTTCCTATTCCGGCGACTCTTGGATCGACCCGTCGCTCTTTGGGCACTCGCCGTCACGCTCGCCCTCGCCGACTGGTCGCTTAAATCCATCGAACTCCGCCCCGACATCCTCTGGATGTTTCTCTGGTTTGCCGCCCTGCTCGCCCTCGTCCGCCCAGACCGCACCCCCCGCTTCTTTCTGGCCGGACTCCTCCTCGGTGCCTCCGCCGCCGCCTCGGTCAAAACGGCTTTCCTACTCCCCGCCCTCGCCATCGGCTGGGCCGGAGCGTGGGCGCTCTCACGCGAGTTCCGCGCGACTTTCGCGTGGCCAGCGATTCTCCGCCGCGCGCTCGCGGCCGCGCTCGGCTTCGCGGTGGTGCCCGGACTCGTCGCCGCATACTTCGCTGGCCAAGGCGCGCTCGACGACATGCTCTACGGCATCTACGCAATCAACAAAGACCCGCTCCTGACTGATCGCTCGTGGATCTTTTTTGTCGGCCTGCCGCTCACCGTCGGCCTCGCCGCGCTCTTCACGCGTCGGGCCGACCTCCGCCAAGCTTACCGAGCCGCCGTTTTCCTCACCGCCGCCGCCTACACCCTCGCGATCATCGGCTTCGGCCCCTACGAATCGCTCGCCAAACAAACGTTCCTCCCCGCCTACCCGCTACTCATCGCCGCCGCTTGCCAATTCGTTCTGACGGTCCGCCCCTGGCGCGACTGGCAGATCACCCTCATAGCGGGCAGCGCCTGCCTGGGCCTGACGACGGCGATGCTTGTGGGTAGCCCGCCGTGGCGCGACGGCACCGCCGACCAACGCGACCTTCTCACGGCCGTCCTCGCGCACACCTCGCCCGACGACCACCTCATGGACCTCAAGGGCGAAACGATCTTTCGCCGCCGCCCGGTCCATCTCGTTTACGTCGGCAATACGACCCGCGAGATGGAAGCCGGTAACCTCCCCGCGCCCGATCCCGCCCTGCTCGGCGCGACCGCCACTGGCTACTCCATCGAACGCACGTCTAGCTTTCCGCAAACAATGCGCACCTTCCTTCGCGAAAATTATCTTTCGACGGAGGGTGGTCACCTCCGAGCCGCCGGTAAGATTCTCAAGCCCTCGTTCGAAGACGGCAAATGGATCGAACGCCTCCCCATCGCCGTCGCGGGCGACTACGTGATCGTCGAAGCGGGCCAAGTCACCGACACCCTCACGCTCAAAACGAGCCACGAGCACGTTTTCGAATTCCTCGACCGGCCCCAGCGTTTTCTTATCTGGCGCTCCGCCTGGGATAGTGGACTTCGCCCCGCGAAAGATTAGCTGATCTCGTCTCGCTCCGCCGGCGTTGTCCAGGACCGCGGATCGCGTCGATGCACGCTATATCGTCTACCGAAAGAGCCCTCTCCCTCACCGTCTTCCCCCTGCGCCTCTCAAAAATGAACTCAACAATCTCCCTCATCTCGCCCATCGCGGTAGCGATACTATTCCTGTCGAATTCGAAGTAACGCTGGATCAAAAAGTCTGGTCTACGCCCCCAACCGGCGCGAGGCCGGGATTTCGTTCGACGTTGCCCGGGCCATTCTTGAATGAGGAAAGGGCGAAGATCGAAGCTTGCCAGACATTGAGCTGGATCGCGTCGAGACAGAGTCGGGCGGGGGAAACACCGCGGGAGACGTCTCGCTGCGAATGCGCTCACCGACGGGCAACGACATCACGCCTAAACTCGAGCGCGTTGCGATTTGCGGGATCGCACCAGCACAGAGGGTGGTCACCTCTCGGGTCCGATCCCGGAGCACGATTCACCTGCTTCTCAATCCGCACTTTTTGCGATCAAGTGCGCCTCTGCTGGAGCTTCGACGAACTCAGAAACGCTGCCATCTCCCCGACTCCCAAGCAATTCACCACGTCCCCCCGCGTGAGCCAGCCCTTGCGCGCCAACCGCACCCCCAGAGCGAGATTCTGCAATCCACCGACCGAGTGTGCGTCTGGATTGATTGCGCACTTCACCCCCTTCTCCTTTGCGAGCGGCCACCAGCGCCAATCCAGATCGAGCCGCATCGAGCTGCAGTTCAATTCGATTACCGTCCCGGTCTCCGCCGCCGCGTCGATGACCGCTGGCACGTTCACCGCGTAGGCGTCGCGCTCCAACAACAACCGACCCGACAGATGCCCGAGCATCGTCACGTGCGGATTCGAGATCGCGCGGATGATCCGCTTCGTCATCTCCGCTTCGCCGAGTTGCCTGGACCCGTGCACCGACGCCACCACGTAGTCCAACGTCGCCAGCACATCGTCCGGGAAGTCCAGCGACCCATCTTTGAGCACATCGCACTCCGTTCCCTTGAAGATGCGGAACCCAGCCAACTCCGCGTTGAGGGCATCGATCTCCTTGCCCTGCGCCCCCAGCCGCTTCGCGTCCAAGCCGTTGGCCTGCACGGATGCCTTCGAATGATCCGCGATCCCGAGATATTCCAACCCGAGATCCAGCGCCGCGTCTGCCATCTCCCGCAAGCTCGCCCGCCCATCACTGGCCGTCGTGTGGTTGTGAAATGTCCCGCGCAAATTGTGCCACTCGATCAGCTTCGGCAGTTCGCCGGAGTCCGCCGCCTGGAACTCTCCCCGGTCCTCCCGCAGCTCCGGCGGCACCCACCGCAATCCCAGCGCCCGGTAGATTCCCGCCTCCTCCCGCACCTCCGGGATCGCCTCCTCGAGATCCTTCCCGTCCGCTGCGCTGAACCGATACTCGTTCAGCGACCAGCCGCGCGCTAGCGCCCGGTTCCGCATCCGCACGTTGTGCTCCTTGCTCCCGGTAAAATAGTTCAGCGCGAAGGGATATTCGGCGTTGCTCACCACTCGCAGGTCGCACTGCAAGCCGCCCTTAAGCACCACGCTCGACTTGGTCGCCCCGTGAGCCAGCACCGAATCCACCAGTTCGTGACCAATAAAATCCTCGCTCACGATCTTCGGCGACGCGCTGGCCACGATGAGGTCCAGGTCGTGCACCACCTCTTTCGACCGGCGAAAGCTCCCCGCGATGTCCGCGAGCAGCACCTCCGGATGACCTCGGAAATCGTCCAGCAGCCGCCCCGCCACGCCGACCACATCGCCCAACAGAAACAACCCGGCGTGCTTCTCGGCATCGCCGATCGCCTTCAGAAAATTCGCCGCCGACTTCGGCCCGAAGCCATCCAACTCCGCGACCCGCCCATCTTCGCAGGCGACCCGCAACTCCTCCACCGAGGCCACCCCCAATTCATCGTAGAGGACCTTGATCTTCTTCGCACCGATCCCCCGCAATTCGAACAAGGCAAAGATCCCCGCGGGGAATTCCGCCCTTAGCTGCTCGTAATATTCCAGCCGCCCATCCCGCGACAGCGTGGTTATTTTCTCTTCCAGAAGCCTTCCCGATCCCATCGACGGCCTTCAATCGATCTTCCGCGATGACCGTCCCCAGATCCTCGCTCATCGCCTCCAGCGCCCGCGCGCCATTCACGTAAGCCCGCACCTTGAAAGCGTTCTCCCCCTTCAGCTCCAGCATGCGCCCGATCCCCTCCAGCACCTCCACTATCCGATCCTTATTCATGTGAGTTTCTGACTGCGGCGGGCGCGGATCTCCGCGGATGGATACGGACGATTTTCACTGTTTCATTCGAAGCGATCCGCGTCTCTCTGCGGCCATCCGCGGTTCAAAAAGATCTCACTCCGCATACGACGCACACCGGTTCCGCCACCCCGCCAACCACTTCCGCTCGTTCCGTGCAGCGGGCGAATTCTCCACCCGCCGCGTCAGCACCGCCGCCGCCGCCCGTGAAAATTCCCGCATCGGCGGCCCGCCCCCCATCGTCTCCAGCACCTGCAGAAGCCCCCAACCTTCCCCATCGTACCGCTCGCTCTTCGCCGTCCCTTCGCCCTTGAAATTCACGTAATCCATCAAGGCATACATCCCCAGTGGCTCATCCGCCACGCGGTAGAAATTCTCTTTCACCCGGTCGCGCTCCCCCCGAGGAGCCGCCGCCAGCATCTTCGGCAGAGCCGCCTCCAGCCTCGCCGCCGCGAACCTCGCTTGCCAACCCACCGTATCTACCAGCATCGATCTCAATTCCTTCATCCGCCCCGACCGGAAGTCCGCCATGAATTCCTTCCGCGAACTCCACGGGCTGCCCTTCGCCTTCCGCAACCACGCCGGCACATCCACGCGATTGGCCACCAGGAACTCCACCAACCGAGGAAAACTCTCCTCGAACGGCCCCGACTCCCCCTCCGGATACCAGATAAAATGCCCGATCCCGAGCGACGCAAAATCCTCCCCCGCATTCCACGACGTCAACCCATCCACCGTTCCCGCGCACTCGTTCTGCCAGATCCGTTTGCCGATCTCCATCGCCTGTCGCTCCGACAGCCGCACCTGCTGACCCCAAGCCCCACCCGCCAAAGCCACCATCACTCCAAAAGACAGAATTCGAGTCCGCATGCCGCGAACTTTACCGATTCTGTCCGCCGCCGCAAAAACTTACCCTATCGCACGCCCAAGTTTCTTCTACCGTATCAGCATGCAACATCGAATGTTCTCATTGGTCTGGGCCAGCCTCCTCTTCACTTCCTTCACCGTCACCGCCGCCGACCAGACCGCATCCTACACCCCGGTCGACACCACGAGCGACCTGCCCTACGAGATCAGCCTCCGCGTGCATGACATGGGCGGTGCCACCGTTCCGACCCTCCAGGGCTTCGCCGACGCGCAGATCGGCGACGAGTGGATTCTGTTAGCGGGTCGCACGAACGGCCTCCACGACTTCACTAACGATGGACTCGTCAACTTCCCGCCCGCCCTGCAGAACCGCACCGTTTGGGTCATCAATCCTGTGACCAAAGAGACGTGGAGCCGCGATCTCACCGACGCCACGTCCGGCCTCACCACCGCGCAGATCGACTCCCTCTCGACCACCGCCCCCCAGTCGGCCCAATCCGGCGACAAGCTCTTCATCATCGGCGGCTACGGCTACGACACCGCGCTAGCGGCCTTCCAGACCTACCCCACTCTCACCGCCATCGATCTCCCCGAGCTCATCACTTGGGTAAAAACGGGCAGCCCGTCCGTGGCGTCCGCGATCCGCCAGACGACCGACGAATACCTCCGCGTCACCGGCGGCGAACTCTTCCTTCTCGCCGGGCGCGCCCAACTCGTCTTCGGCCAGAACTTCGCCGGCGGCTACACCCCCGGTGCCAACGGCGACTACACCCGCCAAGTCCGCACCTTCCAGATCAACGACACCACGTCCGCCGTCACGATTTCCCTCCCCGCCGCCGAAGCCCCCCGGCCGGAGTATCGCCGCCGCGATCTCAACGTCGTCCCCATCATGCAGGGCACTGCCGCCACTGGCTTCGACACGGGACTCGTCGCCCTCTCCGGCGTCTTCACCCCGTCTTTCGGTATCTGGACCGTCCCCGTCGAGATCACCGCCAACGGCTCCACCTTCATGGCCAATCCACTCGACGCAGCGACCTTCCGCCAGGGCATGAACTCCTACCGCTCCGCCTCGATCAGCCTCTTTTCACCCAGCCCGCCAGCAGTCCCACAATGTGCTCCTGGGAGGCATCAGCGTCGATTTCTTCGACCTCGCCAGCGGCACGATCCAGCAGGACAGCAACATCCCGTTCATCAACGGGATCACTTCCGTCGTGCGCAACGCATCGGGCGGGTATTCCCAAACCTACCTCGGCGAATTTCCAACCATTCCTAACCCCTCCAATGGGAACGCCCCGTTCATTTTCGGCGCGGAAGCCGACTTCTTTCCTCTGAGCGGCATCGCCGATTTTGGCAACGGTGTTCTCAACCTTGACGCCCTCACTACCCGCTCGGTGATCGGATACATTTACGGTGGCATCGTCGCCGAGAAGCCCAACCGTGGGGACTCCGCCGCCTCCAACTTCGTTTTCGAAGTCACCTACACTCCCGTCGCCACTCCCAGTGTCATCCCTACCCCCGTCCGTCCCCCGTCCTTCCGCTATTTTGGCGATCGGAGCCGCAAGACCGGATCCCCAAGTCGCCTCGTCAAAGGCGTTGCCGAGAATGCTACCGCTATCGAATGGCGCGTGAATGGCGGAAACTTCCGTGACCAGCCCGTCCGCGCCAACGGCAAATGGAACATCAACGTCCGTCCGCTCCGCCCCGGCAAAAACCGCATCTACCTCCGCGCCACCAACGCCGGCCGGGGCCAATCGCGCACCCAGAAACTCATCATTCAGCGAAACTGACCCCGCCCCGTCACCTCACCTGATCGCAAGGAGGATTGGCATCGCACTGCGATCCGCGTGACCGACCGAGATCGGAATCCCTCCTTCGCTGCGCTCCTCCCGGTGGCGGCATTCGCCCCGACCCGCGCAGGTCGCTCGCACCGAAGTCGGTCTCTTCGTAGATCGCTCTCGGCGGAGTTGCCATTTCTCGTTGGGCGCTGCGCGTTTCCAATTATGGTCGGGGGGTGCTCGAGATCACCATCCTGGCCAGCGGTAGCGCGGGCAATTCCGCCCTCCTTCGCTCCGGCACCACGACCCTCCTGCTCGATGCGGGCTTGAGCGCCCGCCGCCTCCGTGAGCGTCTCGCCTTCTGCGGCGTGGCACCAGAGTCGCTCGACGGCATCCTACTCACCCACGAACACGGCGATCACACCGCAGCACTCAAAGTGCTCTGCGCTAGATTCGACCTCCCGATCTACGCCCGACGGATGACTGCGACCGCTCTCGGCCATCTCGCCACCCACCAGAACTGGCGATACTTCGGCGCCGCTGCCTTCACGGTCGGCGACCTCACCGTCGAGTCATTTCCCGTCCCCCACGACGCGGTCGAACCCGTTGGCTTCCTCGTTCACCATGAGAACAGCACCTTCGGCCTCGTCACCGATCTCGGCCACGCGACCCCCGCCATTCATGATCGACTCCGCCGCGTTGACACTCTTTTCATCGAGACCAACTACGACGACGATCTCCTCACCCGAGACCTCCGCCGCCCCTGGTCCGTCAAGCAGCGCATCCTGTCGCAGCACGGGCATCTCTCCAACGCCGCCGCTGCCGACGTTGTCGCTGCGGTCGCCACCGAGCGCCTTCGCCGTGTTCTCATCGGTCACCTCAGCCGCGACTGCAACACGCCCGAACTCGCCAACGCGGCGATTCTCTCAGCTCTTGCGGCGACGGACTACCCCGGCGTCGAGGTGCATTGCAGCCTTCAGGACACCGTCGGCCCCACCTGGGCGGTCGGCTCCAGCCCGACGGTCCCTGTGCAATCGACCTTCGTTCTGGAAGGGTGAATTGATCCTGTGGGTGGGACACCGCTGCCGACCCCACGGCGAAGGGATTCTGCGCCCGAGCAACCCGACCTCCGGACGTGAGAAAACCCGTTTAGCCCAAATGGCGAAACGGGTTTTCTCGGTGCGGGGGGGAAATTTGCTAAGAAAAGGAAATCTAGAGAAGCTCTTTGAAGGCCTTGCCAGCCGTGAACTTCACACTTTTCGAGGCCTTGATCTTGATCTTGTCACCCGTCTTCGGGTTCACGCCCATGCGGGCCTTCCTCGCGGCGACCTTAAACGTCCCGAAACCAACGAGCTGCACGACTTTCGTCTTCTTGACGCCGATCTTGATCGAGTCGATCACTGCGGACACCGCGCGTTCCGCTTCAGCCTTGCTTGCTTCCTTACCGAGTGACTTCTGGACGGCTGCGATCAGTTCTACTTTATTCATTTGGAAGTTTGGGAAACCCTCACGTGAAGGTAGTCGGGAGCCTATTCGGGAGCGAGTCCCCCTGTCAACTTTCCGTTCAATCTTTTTACAAAAATCTTTGCGGGGGCCGTTCCGGGCGCTGGCTTCCTACGGGTGATAACCTGACGCCATGAGTTTCTCCGAAAAGATCGATCAGCTCGTGAGCCGCCGCCCGACCATCGCCCGCTCCGCTTTCATCGCACCGCACACCTTCCTCCACGGCGACGTTCACATCGGCGCGGAGGCCAGTGTCTGGCCGCAGTGCTCGCTGCGCGGCGACATCGCGCCCATTCGGATCGGAGCCCATTCCAACGTCCAAGACGGCTGCGTCGTCCACGTCGCCGATGACCTTCCCGCGATCATCGGGGAGTGGGTCACCGTCGGTCACCAAGCGACCGTGCACGCCTGCACCGTCGAAGATGAGGTCCTGGTTGGTATGGGTTCCATCATTCTCGATGGCGCGCACGTGGGCACGCGATCCATCATCGGAGCGAACTCGACCGTCACGGGCGGGTCGCAGATCCCGCCCGGATCGCTGGTCCTCGGCTCGCCAGCGAAAGTCGTCCGCCCCCTGTCCGCCGAAGAGCAAGCCAGCATCCGCGTCTGGGCCGAACGCTACGTGATCCTCTCCCGGCGCTACCTCGCCGACTTTCCCCGGGACCCTTCCGCTGCTAAGCTGCCCGCATGAGCAGAGCGGTCGTCGAAGTGCGCGTCAAAGCGCTGATCCCTACCGGCAGCGGATGCGCGGTCTTCATTGGAAATGACGACAAGATCTTCGTCATCTACGTCGATCCCACCGTCGGAAGCGCCATCGGGATGTTCATGAGCGGCCAGTCAAAGGAGCGACCACTCACGCACGATCTCATGGCACTGCTACTCTCCGCCGTCGGCGCCAAGGTCGAGCGAGTCATCATTAACGATCTGAAAGACGGCACCTACTTCGGCCGACTCATCATCACCGCCGAGAACGAGATCCACCAACGCAAGATCATCGAACTCGACGCCCGCCCCAGCGACTGCATCGCGCTCGCGTGCCAGCAGAAAGCCAGCATCTACGTGAGTGAGGACGTCTGGGACGAAGTCGAGGACATGTCCGAAGTCCTCGCTAAGATCAAAGAGAGCAACTCCGACGACGAGGAGACCGACGACGAGGACGAAGCGGGATGACCCGGCGCTACATCCGCGGGATCGTGATGCCGCGCTGCTTCATGTATTTTCCACCCCGGTCCGCGTAGCTCGTTTCGCAGACCTCTTCGCCTTGGAAAAAAACGACCTGCGCCAAGCCTTCGTTCGCGTAGATCTTCGCCGGGAGCGGCGTCGTATTGGAGATCTCAAGCGTCACGTGGCCCTCCCACTCCGGCTCGAACGGCGTGACGTTGACGATGATCCCACACCGCGCGTAGGTCGACTTCCCCACGCAGATCGTGAGGACGTCTCGCGGGATCCGGAAATACTCGACACTCCTCGCGAGAGCGAACGAGTTCGGTGGCACGATGCAAATCTCCGTATCCATGTCGACAAACGATCGATCGTCGAACGCTTTCGGATCGACGACGGTATTATACACGTTGGTGAAAACCTTGAACTCCGAAGAGACCCTCAGATCGTATCCATAGCTCGACAAGCCATAGCTGATCAGCCGATCACCCGCCTCGTCCCGCCGCACTTGAGTGTCGCTGAACGGCTCGATCATCCCGTGTTCCTGAGCCATCCGACGAATCCATTTATCTGAGCAAACCGACATGATTACCGAACTACCCGAAGCGCCCGCCGAACCCCATACGAAAATCGCGCCCATCGCAGCGAAGCCAGACAGCGCCCTGGTCCTCATCGGCCACGGCTCCACTCTCAATCCCGACTCCAGTGCCTCAACCCACGACCACGCCGCCACGATCCGCGCAATGGGCCTATTCGGCGAAGTCGTCTCGACCTTCTGGAAAGAAGAACCCTCCTTCCGCGAGATTCTCCGCATGGTCGAGTCCGACGACGTCTACCTCGTGCCGAACTTCATCAGCGAAGGCTACTTCACCCAGACGGTGATCCCGCGCGAACTCGGCCTCGACGGCCCGGTGACGCAGCGCGGCTCTCGCACCCTCAAATACTGCGAACCCGTCGGCAGCCACCCGTCGATGACCGACGTCATACTCCACCGCGCCCGCGAGACCGCACCCGGCGTCGACCCGGCCGACACGAGCCTGCTCATCGTCGGGCATGGGACCAGTCTCAACGACAACTCCGCTAAGGCCGCCAAAGATCAGGTCCGCTGGATCAGCGAGCTCGGACTCTTCGGCGAGGTCCTTGCTACCTACATGGAGGAGGCCCCACTCATCACCGATTGGGACAAATTGTCGACCCGCCCGAACGTTGTCGTGGTCCCCTTCTTCATCGCCGATGGACTGCACAGCTACCAAGACATCCCCGTCATGCTCGGCACGGAAGAAGAAGGCCAACCCGCCGCCAGTCAACGCGAGGTCTTCCGAAAAAATCCCCATCAGCTCCGCGACCGGACGCTTTACTACGCCAGCGCGATCGGAACGGAACCGACGATGGCCGACGTCATCCTCGAGCAAGTTGCGACTTTTGACGCGACGCACTGACCACCTGAAACGAAGGCGCTCCTTCGACCGCTTCCCTGGCGCGCCGCACGCCCATTCCGGCTAAAACTCGATCTCGCCCGGTGGGGTGATGGCGATCGCGGGTTCCGTCCCCCGCACGTCCATCGGCCGCACCAACTGCGCTTTGCGCACCTCCCGCGGGCCCGCCTCCGCCCCCGGGGCCGTGGCGGCTTCGCCATCCGCCATCGCCGCCTCGGCCACGAGCTGGTCCACCGGTAGCGCCTTCGCCACGGGGATTTCGTCCTCCCGCATCCGCATCGCCACCGGCCGAACGGAGCCGTAGACGTCGTTCAGCCCGACCAGCGCTGGCTCGGAGATGCCGATCGGACGGACCATCGCCAAATCGACCGCCGACGCGGCGCGAGGCCACTCCGACTCCTCCATTTCGGCGATGTAGGTGCGCGTCCCCGATCCGTGCACGTCGCACGCGATGCGCGGTTTCTGCTCCTCGGTCGCAAATTCGATGTAGGCCGTCTTCATGATCCGCCGCTCGCCAGTCGCCGGATCCACCATCGGCTCCTCGCAGCGGCCCGTCTCAAGCAGGCCCGAGGACCGGCAGATCGACACCGGCGTGACCGAATCTGGCCGCTCGAATTCACGGGGCTCGAAATCCGCCACCGACGCGTTCATCACGCTCGTCCAGATCGGCAAGGCCAATTCGTTGCCAAACGCTCCCCGGTAGATCTTCTGCGGCTTGTCGAAGCCCACCCACACGCCGCAAGTCACCTCACTCGTGTAGCCAAGGAAATACGCGTCGGTAAAATCGTAGGCCGTCCCCGTCTTTCCAGCCGCCGGGAAATCCCCAAGTCCGTAGCGCGCACTCGCCGCCGCCCCGGTTCCGCGGTGCAAAGCCTCGTCGAGAGCGACGTGCACCTGATACGCGGTGGAATCCTCGATGACCGGCACTTTTTCGACCTGCGCTTCGTAGACGATGCCCCCACTGCCATCTTCGATCCGCTGGATGATGAACGAATTCTTCGCCCGCCAGCCGTGGCCGGGAAACGCCGTGTAGGCGAGAGTCAGCTCGTCGAGCGACACCTCGCTCGTGCCCAGGAACGATCCCGAGAACTGACGGATCGCCGACGTGATGCCCGCCCGCTCCGCCAGCTTCGTCACCGCCTCCAACCCAGCTTGCCAACCAAAGCGCACGGTCGCCGCATTTTTAGAATGCACCAACGCCTCGCGCGCCGTGATGTTGCCTTCATATTCGTTGTCCGCCCGCTCGACGCCCCATTCGCCGAGGATCCCCGTCGTCCCGCCGATGTTCACGTAGCGGTTGTCGAGCGCCGCATCCTGCACCAAATCACCCGGAAAAATCCCTTGTTCGTAACCCGCAGCGAACACCAGCGGCGTGAATGCGGTGCCCGGCGAGCGCTTCGCCTGCAACGCCCGGTTGTACTCGCTCTGGGTAAACTCACGGCCACCGATCAAGGTCAGGATCCCGCCCGTCGGGTTATGGTACGCGATCACCGCTCCCTGCAGATACTGCGGCGTCGGCACGTTGCCGCTTGGAAACCCGCCCGACCGCAGCTGCCTCGCCGCGCCTTCAAATTTCTTCACGAACTGCGGGTAAGTCTCGTGATCGTAGTCGGCGCGGTCCTCGACCTCGTTCAGCTTGTTGCGCAACGCGATCTCGCCCGCCCGCTGCATGTCGAGATCAAGCGTTGTGAAGATCTTGAAGCCCCCGTTCATCGCCCGCTCGTAGCCCAGCGCCGCCACGGCCTGCTGCCGCACGTAGTCGACCGCGTACGAGACTTTGAAGGGATTCGAGCGCTTCCGCGTGACCATCGGCCCCATCTGGTCCCGCCGCTCCTCGGCCTTCGTGATGAAGCCCTGCTCCTCCATTTTCGCGAGCACCACGTTGCGCGACGCTTTCGCGCCATCCGGGTTGTTCCACGGCGACAATCCGTTTGGACTCTTGAGCAGCCCGGCCAACGTCGCGCATTGCCCGGCAGTCATATCCTTGGCCGACACCCCGAAGTAACCTTTCGCCGCCGCCTCGACCCCGTAGAGGCCCGAACCGAAATACACGCGGTTCAGATACATCTCCATGATCCTGTCCTTGGAGAATTTCGCCTCCACCCGGTTCGCGAGCAGGATCTCGATAAATTTCCGCTCGTAGGTCCGCTCAAACATGTCGAACGAATTCCGCGCCAGCTGCTGCGTCACCGTGCTCGCGCCCTGGCTCTTGCGACCAGACCGGTAGTTCGCCAGCGCAGCGCGCAGGATACCCCAATAATCCACCCCGTTGTGCTCCATGAACCGGTTGTCCTCTGCGGCGATCACCGCCTGCTTCATCAACTCGGGCACGTCGTCGCCGAAGATCGGATTTCGATTCTGAATGAAAATCTTGCCAAATTGCGTGCCGTTCCGGTCGTAGATCACCGTCGCTGCTTCCATCTGGTCCATCTCGTCGAGATCGAACGAATCGGCCCGAGCTTGGAACTTTGAACTCAACACCGAGAACGTGATCAACGCCGCCACGCCAGCCAACACCACGCCCAGAATCGGCACCCAGAACCACCACCGAAGAAAAAGTTTCCTCCGACGCCGCCGCGGCCTCCCCTCCCAACTGTAATAATCCTGTCCGATAGCGCGGACTACTTCACACGAACCCCGCCACGGCGCAAATCAGAAAAACGCGCCGGGCGGCTTACGACCGCCCCCCGGCCTTTGACTTTGACAAAAATCCTCGCCCTGGCGATTTTTTAGACCCGTGGTCCGTCCGCTTTCCCAACTCCCCAGCGACGACCAGGCCGCCCCCGGCATCTCGCGCCCGACCCCGCCCCCCAACGAAGAAGCCCGTCTACGGGCGCTCCGCGACCTTCGGATCCTCGACACGCCGCCCGAAGATCGCTTCGACCAGATCATCGCCCTGGCCGCGCGTGTCTTCGGCGTCCCCATCAGCTACATCTCGATGGTCGATCGGAATCGCCAATGGTTCAAATCCAAGCACGGCATCGATCTCGTCGAGACCCCTCGCGACATCTCGTTCTGCGGCCACGCCATCCTCCAGGACGATCCGCTCATCGTCCCCGACCTCACCGAAGACCCGCGCTTCGCCGCGAGCCCGCTCGTCACGGGTAGCCCCCACGCTCGATTCTACGCTGGCATGCCGATCGCCATCGAACCCGGCATCAACGTCGGCACACTTTGCGTGCTCGACATTCGACCACGTTCCCTCGACGAGCATCAGGTCGCTATGCTCCGCGACTTCGGTGGCTTAGTCGAGCAGCAGCTTCGCCTCCAGGACACCCTCGAACTCCAACAGGAATCCATCCGCCTGAAAGAGGAATTGATCGAGAGCCAGCGTGATCTTTCCGCCGAGAAGGACCGCTCCGATGCTCTTCTCCGCAACATCCTTCCCGACGACGTCGCGGAAGAACTCAAGACCCGTGGTCGCGTCGAGGCCCGTCACCTCGACGACGTGAACGTCCTGATCGCGGATTTCTCGGGCTTCACCGCCATCGCGGAGAGCCTCACCGCCGGGCAACTCCTCGACGAACTCAACGTCTGCTTCGTCGAGTTCGACCGGATCACCGATTTTCACGACGTCGAAAAGCTGAAGACCATCGGCGACGCTTACCTCTGTCTCTCCGGTATGGGCGAGCCGACGCCCGATGCCGCCCCCCGTATCCTCAAGGTTGCGTTCGAGATCCGCGACTTCATCGCCCGCCGCAAGCGCGAGAAGATCGCCGCCGGGAGCACCTATTGGGACGTCCGTCTTGGCCTGCACCGCGGCCCGCTCGTCGCTGGCGTCGTTGGGAACCGCAAGTTTGCCTTCGATGTCTGGGGCGACACCGTGAATACCGCCGCCCGCTTGGAGAGCGAGGGCAAACCGGGACTCGTCAACGTCTCCGGAGCCTTCCTCCCGGCCATCCGCGACCTCGTCAACGTCACCGACCGCGGCCTCGTCCCGATGAAGGGCAAGTCCGACGCGCCGATGTTCTTCGTCGAACCAAAGTAAAGGACCATTGCGCCGGAGCGGCGCGCTCGGCCCCGAGATCTACCTCCGCCCGCTGCGGCGTTTGCGCACGCGCTCCGCGTCTGGCTCGACCGTCGTCTCAACCGCCGCCGCTTCTTCCCGAGCCAAAGCATCTCCGCGCGACCGCGCTTGCGTCGTCAGCCGGAGGTTCGGCTTCTCGACGACCTCGATCCGTTTCAGAACCTCCACTCGCACGGGCACCACCCCCGCTTTGATCATGTCGACCTCCCGCGCTGCGGCCCGGCTCAAGTCGATGATCCTCCCTCGGATGTAAGGTCCGCGATCGGTGATCCTCACCAGACACGTCTTTCCGTTCTTCAGGTTGGTGACGCGCACCATCGTCTGGAAGGGCAAGGTCTTGTGGGCCGCCGTCATCGCTTCCGGGTCAAATCGCTCGCCGCTCGCCGTCGGCTGCGGCTTCCAATAGTAAGACGCCTTGCCTTGGTAGGTCGCGACCGGCTTGTTTTGAAACAACGAAGGCGGATTGCCCGGTTGCACGATCACCTCCGGACCGGCACACCCCACGAGCCAACCCGCAACGAGACAGACCAAGACAAACTTCAATGGACGCACAACGAAAAGTAGAAACTTGCCGACCCGAGCCGGAAAAGGCAACCAAGCGCGTGGTCGGTGGCTTCCTCCATCGGTCTAGAGCCTTGCTTCCACTCGGACACCTCCATCTGCCCATGACTCTCGTTCCCAGAAGACCCCGAGCGATCCTCGCGCTGGCCCTTCTGCTCAACGCGTGCGGTTCCACCGTCACCATCCGCACCGATTCTCCCTCCCGAGCCCTCGCCTCCGCGCTCGACGCCCCGAGTTCCCTGCCCGGGATTCCACCCCTCACCCGCGATCCCGCCAGCCAACTCGCCGCCCTCGCGACCGCCGCCGACGACGACCCGACCGCCCTCGAAGTCCGCCGCCCGCTTCGCCCTCCGCGCTGGCGGCCAAGCCCGAAGACACGATCCGGAGGGCGCCATCGGCTTCTTCACCAGCGCCATCGAACTCTCCCTCCGCGCCGCCGCGACCCCCGGCAACTCTCGCCAGCGGGAGCCGGAGGGATCTCTCCAATCGAACCCCCACGCCACCACCAACGCCGCCCTCCTCCAACTCATCACGCTCGCCGACAAGCCGCAGGACCCGCGTCGGACCATCGCCACGCCGCTCGGCCCCCGGACGATCGACGTCGACAGCGCCTTCACGGACGATCCCACCCAGCCCGCCTTCGACCGACTCCAGCCCGCGGATCTCATCCGCCTCACCGGCTTCACCTACCGAGTTGCGATCCCCGGCTTCGGAGTCCCCCTCGTCGGCATCCGCAACAATCCCGATAACCCTTTTTACGAAAAACGCGGCACGTTCAGCCCCGTCACCGCGGTCCCCCGCCTAGGTCGCATCACCGAGACCGCCGACCTCACCATCCAACTCGTCAATCCCCGCGAGAATCTCACGGTCGAGGCCCCCGGCGGCCGCACCACGCTCGCCGCCGACTACACCGCGCCCATCGCGATGGTCTTCGATGGTCTCAACGATCTCGCCCTCGGCATCCGCGGCCTTCTTTTTGTCGGCGACCAGATGAAGCTCGCCGGCCTCTACATGCTCGAACCCTACGACCCCGAACGCATCCCGGTCCTCATGGTCCACGGCTTGAGTTCCTCCCCGCTCATCTGGCGCAATCTCATCAACGACCTCCAGATCGATCCCGTCATCCGGAAGCAATACCAATTCTGGGTCGTGTATTACCCCAGCGGTGTCTCCACCATCGACTCCGCCGCCACCCTCCGCCGCCAGATCGCCCAGGCGCGCCAGACCTTCGATCCCGACGGCGACGATCTCGCCTCGCGCGATCTGGTGACCGTCGGCCACAGCATGGGCGGCGTCATCACCCGAATGAACGAGGTCGAAATCGGCGACCGACTCTGGCAAGCCATCTCCAATCGGCCCTTCGGCGCCGCTCCCCTCAAAGCTGACGACCGCGCCCTGCTCCAAGAGCGGTTTTTCTGGGAACCGACTCCTACGGCCCACACGGCGATCTTCTTTTCAGCCCCCCACCGCGGAGCCACCCTCGCCGACAGCTCCCTCGCGACCTTCGCCGCTCGCCTCATCCGTTTTCCGACCGACATCCTCAAGACCCAGGCTCGCATCCTCACCACGCTCACCGGGTTCCTCCTTCTCGACTTCGACATCAGCGATCTCACCAACAGCGTCGGCTCCCTGTCCCCCAGCAACCCAGTCTTCAAAGCCACCACCGGTGCGCCGTTCAAACCCGGACTCAAGTACTATTCCATCGTCGGAGATCGCGGCCGAGGCGACACGCCGGAGAGTTCGGACGGCATCGTCGGCTACTGGAGCAGCCACCTCAAGGGCGCTAGTGGCGAACTCATTGTCCCCACCGGCCACGAGACCTTCACCCATCCGGACAGCCTCATCTTCACCCACCGCATCCTTCGGAACCATCTCACCCAATAGCGAGCTTGTTCGCCCGCCTCGACGCATCCCTACCGCAACCGACCGTGCCAGCACCCGACTCCCACCCACCCCTCCGCTGGGGCATCCTCGCCACCGGTAGCATCGCGGCGAAATTTGCGACCGACCTGCGCGCATCCCACTACCGGCGTCCTCCAAGCCGTCGCCTCCCGCACCCCCGACCGCGCCCGATCCTTCGCGACCGAACACGCCGTCTCCGGCCACGTCCCGACCGCCCACGGCGACTACGCCGCCCTCCTCGCCGACCCCGAAGTCGACGTCGTTTACATCGCCAATCCCCACCCCGGCCACTGCGAGTGGGCTATCCGCACCGCCGAAGCCGGCAAAGCCATCCTCTGCGAGAAGCCCATCGGCATGACCCACGCCGAAGCGACGCGCATCGCCGCCGCCGCGCGCCACCATGGCGTTTTCCTCATGGAAGCTTTCAAACAGCGTTGCCACCCGCAGACCCACCGCATCGTCGAGATCGTCCGCTCCGGGCAACTCGGCACCATTCGCTTCATCGAAGCGACCTTCGGCTTCCACACGGAACCCGATCCCGCCAGCCGCTTGTGGAATGCTGCCCTGGGTGGCGGTGCCATCCTCGACGTCGGCTGCTACCCCTGCGCGATGACGCGCCTCCTCGCCGGGGCCGCCACGGGTCAACCTTTCGCCGAACCCCTCGCCATCGCGGGCTCCGCCGTCATCTTCCCGGAGACCGGCGTCGACAGCCGCGCCGCCGCCACCCTCACGTTTCCCGACGGTCTGCTCGCGCAGATCGCCTGCGCCATCGACGCGCAACTTGCCAACTCCGTCACCATCCACGGCACCGAAGCCCGCCTTCACGTCCCCGATCCGTGGGCGATCCCCCACCAATCACGACTCGAACTCACCCACTTTAACCCCCACCGAACCGAAGAGATCGTCATCACCACCGACCGACCGATCTTCGCTCACGAAGCCGACACCGTCGCCGAGTCCGTCCGAGCCGGCGACCTCGAGTCACCCGCCATGCCCATCGACGATTCTCTCGGCAACGCCGCCCTCCTCGACCGCTGGCTAGCTTCCGTTTGAGCCAACCGTCAATCGATCACTTACCCCATTCTCGTCGACCGTCTTCACCAGATCGTCGTCCACCCGCAGATCCACGAGCTTCCAGTCCCCGTTCCCCGAGTAGAAATAAAATCTCCACCGCAGCGGCAACACGTCTCCCTTCAGCAGATATGTCCGCCGCTCCAGCGACTCCCCCACTCGCTCCGTCGCCAAGAGCTCATATCCAAACGTCGGGCCGTAGGCATCCAGCGCAGCCTGAGTCTGATCGCGCAATCTCGCCGCCTCCTCCGGCCGCGTGGCCACCACCGTGCCCAACGTCAATTCCTCGTAGGCCCGCTCGACCTGATCCGCTTCGATCTTCTCGAAAAAGTCCGCCACCGCTTCGTCTACCGATCTCACCTCAAAAGGCCCCGGTTCCGGGGTCGGCTCCGGCGTCGGTGTCGCCTCCGCTTCGAGCGTCGTCGGCATTTTCTTCTCGCGCACGACTTCCCTCGCCACCTCGTCCGGAGCCTCCTGGATCCCCTGACCCCAAGCCGATCCTACCACCGCAAAAACAACCAACCACCGCATCATCGACGCAGCATAACCGCCGTCCCAGGGGCAATTCAAGGAGCGGCGGCTTCCGGTCGCCGAAGTTCGGATTTCACGCAAACTTCACCCCCCGTTCGTCAGGATTTCATCAGCCACCGCAGCCCTCTTCCCCTGGCACCAACGCAACACCCGCCCGAATCGTTCATTTCCCAAATCCCACGCGTGACGGATCGATGTGCAACGTTCCGGCATCCGTTTCACTCGGCGCAAAGCCATCCCGGTAGTTCAGCGAGATCAGTTCGTGCTGCCGAAACACCGGCTCGCCCACCGGCAGACGCCCAAACGTCCACCGGTGCCGCACGTCCGCGATGAGATGTTCACTCCCACCGCCAGACCGTCGCCGCCACGTCTCCCACACCATCTCCGTCGTCATCACCAAGGGGGGACCCGCCGCCTCGACCTGAAAGTTGTAATAGTAATGACCCTCGTTGAAAAATTGTGCCTTCAGCCCATCGTGCTCGCGCAGCCCCGCTAATCCCACCAGCACCATGTCCCCGGACCGAATCTCGAAGTCTTCGCCCGAAGTCAGCCCAAACACAATCTCGGGGGCAGCGTGCGCGTCAAATAACGCCGCCCACTTCCTCACCAACCCCATCCCCTCAAACCGACTCACCGCATCCATCCCTCATTTCTACCCACCCCAGCCCATCCCATTAAACCCGAAAATCCTGCATAATCCTGTTTAGTTCCCCACCCGACCCGTGCGACAAACCCCAGGCATGCTCGACATCCGCCAGATCCGCGAGAACCCCGACGCCACCAAAGCCGCGCTCCGTACCCGCGGAGCCGACCACGACGCCGACATCGACACCCTGCTCCGGATCGACGCCGACCGCCGCCGCGCCGAGACCGATCTCCAATCCCTCCAAGCCGACCGCAGACGCCTCAGCAAACAGATCGGCAGCCTCCGCGCCCAAGGCCAGGACACCGCCGACATCGAAGCCCAGGTCAAAGGCTTCGGCGACCAAATGGCCACCCTCACCGCCGCCGCAGCCGCCAACGATGACCGACAACGCTCCCTCCTCCTCCACCTCCCGAATCTCCCGCAACCCACCGTCCCCATCGGGAAAACGGAAGCCGACAACCCCGTCCTTCGCCACTGGGGCGAAAAACCCACCACCGCGACCGGCGAAGACCACCTCGCCATCGGCGCACGCCTCGGCCTCTTCGACTTCGAGCGCGCCGCCAAGCTCAGCGGCAGCGCCTTCGTCTGCTACACCGGCCCCGGTGCCCGTCTCGAACGCGCGCTCGTCAATTTCCTCCTCGACCTCCACACCACCCAGCACGGCTACACCGAGATCAGCCCCCCGCTCCTCGTCCGCCCCGAGTGCCTCGTCGGCACCGGCCAGCTGCCGAAATTTGCCGATCAGGTCTACCACAGCCCCGAGGACGACCTTTACCTCATCCCCACCGCCGAGGTCCCCGTCACCAACCTCCACCGCGACGAGATCGTCCCGCTCGCCGACCTCCCCCTCACCTACACCGCCTACACCCCCTGCTTCCGCCGCGAAGCCGGAGCCGCCGGCCTCGGCACCCGCGGCATCATCCGCCTCCACCAATTCGACAAAGTCGAGCTCGTCCGCATCACCACCGCCGAAGACTCCGCCGCCGCCCTCGACCTCATCACCAGCCAGGCCGAAAAAGTCCTCCAGCTCCTCGGCCTGCACTACCGCGTGATCGAACTCTGCACCGGCGACCTCGGCTTCGGCTCGGCGAAGACCTACGACATTGAGGTTTGGGCACCCGGCCAGCAGGCCTACCTTGAAGTCTCGAGCTGCTCGAATTTCGAGGACTACCAAGCGCGCCGAATGAACCTCCGCTTCAAGAACGCCGAAGGCAAAAACCAATTGTGCCACACCCTCAACGGCTCCGGCACCGCCCTGGCAAGACTCTACGTCGCCCTCCTCGAGACCCACGCCCAACCCGACGGCACGATCAACCTCCCCGAGCCCTCCACCCCTACTTCGGCTCGACCAGAATCCCGGCAAGGTAAGCACAGGGGGGAACGCACGCCTCCCGGCGTGCGAGCAACGGCGTCCCGCCGTTGCTTCCCGGCAATGCGCTAGCGAACCGACCGAAGTTCACCTTTCACCCCTTTGCGACCTTTGCAACCTTCGGTTCAAAAAGCATTTCAGGATCTCCCCACCACCCGCCTGATCCTCGCGATCTCCGGCGGCCGCGACTCCCTGGCCCTCCTCCACGCGCTCGTCGCATCAGGTCGCAAAAACCTCGTCGTCGCCCACCTCGACCACCGCCTCCGTGGCCGCGCCTCCACCGCCGACGCCACTTTCGTCCAAAGACAAGCGACACGCCTCGATCTCCCCATCTTCACCGGACGCGCCGACACCCGAGCCTACGCCGCCGCCCGCGCCATCTCGCTCGAACTCGCCGCCCGCGAACTCCGCCACACCTTTTTCGCCGCCGCCGCCCGCGCCCACCGCTGCAACGACATCGTCCTCGCCCACCACGCCGACGACCAGATCGAGACCATCCTCCACAACTTCCTCCGCGGCACCGGCCCCACCGGCCTCACCGGCATGAAGACCGCGACCCACCTCCAGATCGACCGCCGCACCCTCACCCTCCACCGCCCGCTCCTCACCGTCCGCCGCGCCGAGATCGACGCCTACGTCCGCGACCAAAAAATCCCGTTCCACGAAGACACGAGCAACCGCGACCCCGCCCACACCCGCAACCGCCTCCGCCACGATCTCCTCCCCCTCATCGAGCGCACCTTCGGCCCGTCCTTCGCCGAAGCCGCCCTCCGCAACGCCGACATCCTCCGCGCCGAGGACGAGCACCTCGCCGCCGAAGCCAACGCCTTCCCGCTCACCCCAGAACTCCCCGCCCACGCGCTCCGCGACCTCCCCGTCGCCCTCCAACGCCGGGCCATCCGCCGCTGGCTAAAACATCACGCCATTCCCAACCCCAGCCTCGCCGAAGTCGACCGAGTGCTAAGCCTCCTCCCTCCGGCCGGTCCGACCAAAATTAATCTCCCCGGCGACACCCACGCCCGCCTCCGCCAAGGCCAAATCTTCATCGAGTCCAAATCTGAAATCTGATATCCGAAATCTGCGATTCCTTTACCTCCGCAGGATCCGAAACCGTTCCCGCTTCGACTTCAGCCCCACGCCGTCGACCGCTCGCAACTTCACGATCACCCGCCCCCGATCCTTCCGGACCCGCAGCACGACCTTGAACTTGTCGCCACCCTTGACCTTCGACTTCGCCACCTTCGCACCGCGCGCCCGCACCTCGATCCGCGCGATCCCCGAAGCATCCGCGGCCGTCCCCCGGATCACCACCCGTTTGCGCAACGTCTCGATCGTCTTCCGACCCCGCACTCGGATCGTCGGCCTCGTCACGTCCGCCACGACCACGGGGTCCCGCGGCCGGGAGAATCGCAGCACCCGGTTGTTACCAGCGTCGGCAACCCAAAGATCCCCGTTCGCTTCGACGTGAAGACCACCGTCCGAGAGTCCCCCCAGCGGGCGATCACTACTCAACCGGTTGGCGGCGAGACCGAAGTCATCCGAATCGAAGTCACTTTGTCCGATCACGGCATCCGCATCGCCCCCGTTCGGCTTGCTCGCAACCGAGTTAAAGCGAAGGACGCGATTATTTTGATCATCCTTGACCCACAAGGCGCCAAGATCGTCCGTGTAAACGTCCGAGCACAGGCTCATCCCCGAGGCGGACGTGGTTTGCACTCGCACGGTGAACGAAGTCTGACCCAACAACCGGGTGGCAACCGTATTCGGCAGCGCACCACTCGCCGTTTCAAAGCCCAGGACGCGGCTATTGAAAATATCGGCAACCCAGAGCGTGCCGTTCGCATCGCGGTCCAGACCGCGCGGCCCATTCAGCGCCGTAGCTGACCTTCCGGAATCGTCCGTCATGTAATCCGGCTGACCGTAAACGGCGTCAGCCGGGGCACCGTTCGTTTTGTTCGCCGCATCGGTGAAAGCGAGAATCCGGTTATGACTGGAATCCGAGACGAACAGATTGCCAAAATCATCGACGGTCACACCGCTCGGCGATCTCATCCCGGTCCGGGTGAGTTGGGACGAATCATCGGTCAAATTGGCCTGACCCAAGACCAAATCAGGTAGGAAAGCGACCCCCGGCACCACAACCCGGTTCGCGGCGTTTTCAAACATCAATACGCGATTATGAGAGGTGTCCGCGACCCAAAGCCGTCCGGCCGAGTCCAGGGCAACACTGGAGGGACTGTTCAACGATCTCTCACGACCTCCCGGCAGCGGGTTCCCGTCGAGGTCCATTCTTCCGAAGACGGCCTCGGCATCGGCGTTGTTCGCCAAGGCATCGTTCGACGCAAACCGAAGAATGCGGTCGCGTCGCCGGTCCACCACAAAGACCTTGCCGGTCGCGGGATCGACCACGACATCGCGCGGTTCTTCCAGGGAGCTCGCACTCGTCGAGCGGAGGGTGTTGGTCGTAAAATCCGGTTGACCCAACACCAAATCTGCGTTCGCAAAGGTGGGGATCTGCGCCGAAACCGGCACGGCGACAAAACAGGCGGAGCAAAGTAGAGCCTTCAAGGATTGCATCGTTAAGGGGTAGCACATCTGGGCAAAAGCGCTTCCGCAATTTTTCGCCCGGACTTCCGCCAGCTCGATCCGCCGGCCGCTCGATCCGCCGGCCGATCGATCCGAAGCCGAAACGGGATCGGACCGGTTCAAAGGCCGGGGAGGGCTTCCGCTCACGCCGAAGGTGACTTCACCTACCGCCGCAGGATGCGGAACCTCACCCGCTTCGACTTCAGCCCGACACCGTCGACCGCCCGCATCTTCACGATCACGCGCCCGCGGTCCTTGCGCACCCGCAGCACGACCTTAAACCGGTCGCCGCCCCGGGAATGGGGTCAGGAATGGGGTCAGGCGTCAAATCTTGAACATTTCCTTCACTCATCCTTCACACCCTTCCAAAACCACCCTCAATTCCTTCGGCACTCGTCGCCGCAAAGCCGGCGATCAACGTACCGCAGGATCTGCGAAACGTTTGCCGCGCT
This sequence comes from uncultured Verrucomicrobiae bacterium, assembly GCA_963803825.1. Taxonomy (GTDB): domain Bacteria; phylum Verrucomicrobiota; class Verrucomicrobiia; order Chthoniobacterales; family JAATET01; genus CAVVKW01. The sequence goes on from CAWDOJ010000011.1 coordinate 217,769, forward strand.
CTTCATCCCAAGCTGCTCAGCCAGCCACCCCTGCGACACCACCGTCCGCCTCGACCGCAAATCCGCCAGCGCCACCTTCACCGGATCGGGTCCCCTCCTCGCCCTCCTCCTCCTCCATTGCCCGCCGGTCCGTCCGCTCCACCATCGCCAGCCTTTCCCCGACTGTGTCCTTGGATCCAGAGTTCTCCAGTCCGCTCGCCGCCGCCAGCCAGTTCGCCCGACGTCCTGGCTCCAGCGCGTAGCATTGGCTCCGACTGCTATAAGGATAATCCAATAGAGTCTCCCGCGCCGAAGGCCGCACCAGCCCCGCCCTCACCGGATTTCGGTGCACGCAATCCACCAGCATCTCTTAGTAGTAACGCTCCCGTCCTTCCACCAGCACCGCCTTGTAGCGATCCCCGAACAGCGGGCCCACTGCCCATGTCGCACGTTCAGCCACCTCGACACCGTATTCTGCAGCCACTTCATTCCCGTCACCAAGTTTGCCTCCGGCGTCTCCACCAGCAGATGGTAATGATCCCCCATCAGCACCCACGCGTGACCCCGCCACCCGGTCATCTCACACCCCTCTCCCAGCGTATTGAGAAACGCCCCGAAATCCTTCCCGTCCTCAGAAACCGGGAATGGGGTCAGGCGTCAAATCTTGAACATCTCTTCCACTCATCCTTCACACCCTTCCAAAAACACCCTTAATTCCTTCGGCACTCGTCGCCGCAAAGCCGGCGATCCACGTTCCGCAGGATCTGCGAAGCGTTTGCCGCGCTCTTCATCCCAAGCTGCTCAGCCAGCCACCCCTGCGACACCACCGTCCGCCTCCACCGCAAATCCGCCAGCGCTACCTTCACCGGATTGGCTTCCCCCCTCGTCCTCCTCCTTCTCCATTGCCCGCCGGTCCGTCCGCTCCACCATCGCCAGCCTTTCCCCGACTGTGTCCTTGGATCCAGAGTTCTCCAGTCCGCCCGCCGCCGCCAGCCAGTTCGCCCGACGCCCTGGCTCCAGCGCGTAGCATTGGCTTAGACTGCTCTAGGGATAATCCAATAGAGTCTCCCGCGCAGAAGGCCGCACCAGCCCCGCCCTCACCGGATTTCGATGCACGCAATCCACCAGCATCTTTTAGTAGTAACGCTCCCGTCCTTCCACCAGCACCGCCTTGTAGCGATCCCCGAACAGCGGGCCCCACTGCCCATGTCGCACGTTCAGCCACCCCGACACCGTATTCTGCAGCCACTTCATTCCCGTCACCAAGTTTGCCTCCGGCGTCTCCACCATCAGATGGTAATGATCCGCCATCAGCACCCACGCGTGACCCCGCCACCCGGTCATCTCACACGCCTCTCCCAGCGTATCGAGAAATACCCCGAATTCCTTCCCGTCCTCAGAAACCGGGCCTCGCCGATTCCCCCGCTCCACCACGTGGAAAAACGCTTCTGGATACTCAATTCGAAGGCTCCTAGCCACCGAAGGCACGCCGTCAAACCTGCCACACCAGGTCACCCCTCAAGATTTGTTGCCTGACCCCATTCCCCTCAAGATTTGTTGCCTGACCCCATTCCCCATTCTTGAACCCATTCCCGGAACGTGCGTCACGATCCCGGCGGACGATGATGGGATCAGCGAGGATCGGAATTGCGATTCCCGCGCCGCCTGCGACAAATCCGATATCCAAGTTTCAAAATTCGAAATTCTCACCGCCGGCCTCGCAGCGGCCCGCGCCAACCTCATTCCTGGACTCATCCTCCAGGCCGTCATGGTCGCGACGCTCGTTTCCTACTACGCGCTCCCGGCGACCCGTCCGTTCTTCGAGGTCCTCGTCGATCTCAAAGCGGACGGCGGGTACGCCTTCTCGTTCATTGCAACCGCTCTCGCCGGCGGATTTTTCCCGGAATTTCTCCGAATCGCCGTCTTCCAACGCTTCCGGATCGTTCGGACGAACCTCACCAGTTTTCTCTTCGGTTCGGTCTTCTGGGGCGGCATGGGAGTCCTCATCGACGCCTTCTACCGACTGCAGACCCTCGCCTTCGGCAGCGACCCCACTGCGGTCACGGTCATCTCCAAAGGTCCTCGCCGACATGCTCGTCTTCACGCCCTGCGTCGGCGTCCCGCTCGCCGCCACCGCCTACCTCTGGAAGCAGCGCAATTTCGACAACGCGATCTTCGGCGACGTCCTCAATCTCCGCGGCTACCGCACCCACATCCTCCCCGTCCTCATTCCCAACTGGGCGGTCTGGGGACCCGTCGTCTGCGTCATCTACGCCCTCCCCGTCGGCCTCCAATTCCCCACCTACGTCCTCGCCCAGGCCTTCTGGACCCTCGTCCTCACGACCCTCACGGCCACCCAGTCGGTTGATAAATCGGACTAATTTGACTAAATCCAATCTCAAGATGAAAACCGTCGCTACTCACGAAGCCAAAACGCACTTGTCCCGCCTCCTCGCGGAGATCGGCAACGGCGAAGAATACGTGATGACCTGCGGACCCGTCCCGGTGGCCCACGTGGTCGACCATCCGGGCGAACTTCACCATTCTTTCGCCCGACACCCCCTTTCCAACCTCAGAGCCGCCCGAATCTGGTAGACCCCAAAGAACGCGAAGATTTCGAATGCTTTTGACCGCAGATTACGCGGATTTACGCAGAGAATTCCTGATTAATCCAATCCTCACCCGTATCATCCGCGCAATCTGCGTAATCTGCGGTCCTATTCCTTCCCGTCCTTGAACATCTCCATCGTCCGCTCTCGCTTCTCCTTGGGCCGCCCGAATCCGGTAGACCGCGAAGAGCGCGGCGAATTCGAATCCTTTTGACCGCAGATCGCGCGGATTACGCAGAGAATTCCCGGGAACTCCGGTCCTCACCCGCATCATCCGCGAAATCTGCGCAATCTGCGGTCTTATTCCTTCCCGTCCTCGAACATCTCCAACGTCCGCTCCCGCTCCTCGTGAGCCGCCCGAATCTGGTAGACCCCAAAGAACGCGAAGATTTCGAATGCTTTTGACCGCAGATTACGCGGATTACGCAGAGAATTCCTGATTAATCCAATCCTCACCCGTATCATCCGCGCAATCTGCGTAATCTGCGGTCCTATTCCTTCCCGTCCTTGAACATCTCCAACGTCCGCTCTCGCTTCTCCTTGGGCCGCCCGAATCCGGTAGACCGCGAAGAGCGCGGCGATTTTGAATCCTTTTGACCGCAGATCGCGCGGATTACGCAGAGAATTCCCGGGAACTCCGGTCCTCACCCGCATCATCCGCGTAATCTGCGTAATCTGCGGTTTCAATCCTTCCCGTCCTTGAACATCTCCAAGGTCCGCTCCCGCTCCTCCCTGTGGTCGACCATCGGAGCCGGGTAGCCCTTCGCCAGCCCCTTTCCATCCTCCGGCGGCCCGAAGAAACGTTTTGCATCCACGTCTCGCAACTCCGGCACCCATTCCCTCACGTATTCCCCCCGCTTGTCGAAGCGCTCGCCCTGCGTCCACGGATTCTGAATCCGAAAATACGGTGCCGCGTCCGCGCCCGTCCCCGCGCTCCACTGCCAGCCCCCGTTGTTACTCGCGATCTCGCCGTCGGTGAGTTGCTGCATGAAATAGCTCTCCCCCTTGCGCCAATGCACGTGCAGGTCTTTCGTTAAAAACATCGCCGTGATCATCCGGCAGCGGTTGTGCATGAATCCCGTCGCCGCCAACTGCCGCATCGCCGCGTCCACGATCGGAAACCCCGTCTCGCCCGCCTTCCATTTCTCGAAATCGGAGTCCGTCCCCGGCCACTTCACCCCGCCGTAACGCGGGTTGAAATCCTCGTCCAAGACCTTCGGCCAATGCCAGAGGACCGCCTGATAAAACTCCCGCCAGATCAGCTCGTTCACGTAGGTCTCCGCCCCCTTCCGCCCCGACGCACCCCAGGCTCTCCGCCCGCTCCGCGCTCCGCTCGTAAACCTCCCGCGCCGACAGCAGCCCCCACCGCAAATCCTGCGACAGCCGCGATGTCGTGTCGCCCGGACGGCGTGTTCCGCGTCTGATCGTAGTCCCCAATCCCTCCACTCACCCAAGCCGTCAGCCGTCCCCGCGCCGCCTTCTCTCCCGGCTCGATGATGCTCCCGTTCGCCTCTCAGCCCCCAGTGCGCCAGCGAGGGCAGGTCCAGACTCTTCACGTTGTTCGGCGAATCCAGCTTCCGCAGCCGCCCCGCCGCCTTCCGCTTGTCCAACTTCCGCCAAGCCTTGGAATAAGGCGTGTAGACCTTATACGGCTCGTCACTCCCGGTCAGCACCTCGTCCCGCTCGTGACAGCAGACATCCTTGAAACAGCTTCAACTCGATCCCCGCCTCGCCCAAGGCCTTCCCCAGCCGCTCCTCGACGGCCCGCCCAAACGGATCCGGATCGCGGTTCGCGTAGATCGCCGCCGCCCCGACCTCCTTCGCCAGCCCGACCAGCTCCCGCACCTGCTCGCCGCACCGCAGCGTCAACGTGCTCCCGATGGACTGCAAATTTCCCGCCAGCGCCTCGAGCGACCCGCACAAAAACTCCTGCCGATGCGGCCCCGTCCACCCGTGCGATTTCGTCCATTCGCTCAGCACGTAGACCGCCACCACCGACTCCCCGTCCCCCGAAGCCGCCGCCAGCGACGTGTTGTCCGTAATCCGCAAATCCCGCCGAAACCAGTGAACAATCGTCTTCATGCCTCAAATACGAACCACGGATCAGGACGGATAAACACCGATAAACACGGATATTTCTTCAGGAATCGCATTCCCCATCCGTGTTCATCCGTGTCCATCCGTGGTTAAAAGCATTTCCGCATCGCGTCGCCCGCCCCCCATCCCCTAACAATCCGTCGTGCCCGCGAAGCCCCGAGCCAAAAAGAAACCCGCCCCCAAGCGCCCAGCCCGCAAGACCAAGCTCCGCACCAGCCTCGCGCCCTCGCTTCCGGACACCGTCCCCACCCGCTGGGTGAAGTTTCTCGTCGGCCTCTTCCTCCTCCCGCCCGCCCTCGTCCTCACCCAGACCTTCTTCACAGCCTTCGCCCGCGCCACCGTCCACGAAGCCTTCTGGGCCACCGAGGAGTTCTGGTTCTTCGGCCTCGGACTCGTCCTCTGGCTCGTCACCTTCGTCGCACTCCCCCGCCCCACCCTCGTCTACGTCTTCGGCCACGAACTCACCCACGCCCTCTGGGTCTGGTGCATGGGCGGCCGCGTCAGCGCCTTCCAGGTGACCGAACGCGGCGGCCACATCCTCTCCGACCGCATCAACACCTGGATCGCCCTCGCCCCCTACTTCTTCCCCATCTACAGCCTCCTCGTCATCGCCATCTACGGCGCCCTCGGCCTCGCCTTCGACCTCACGCCCTTCCGCCCCGTCCTCTTCATGCTCATCGGAGCCACTTGGGGCTTCCACCTCAGTTTCACCCTCTGGATGATCCCCAAAGGCCAGTCCGACCTCCACTACGGCGGCACCTTCTTCTCGCTCACGATCATCTACACCCTCAATCTCGCCATCCTCGCCGTCTTTCTCGTCGTCGCCTCGCCCAACCTCACCCTCGCCGACCTTCGGGCGCGACCTCCTCGACAACGCCGTCACCGCCGCCGTCGCCGCCACCGACCTCGTCCAAAACCGCTGAAACCCGACCGCTCCAATCTGCTCGCCCACTTGGCCGATCTCCAAACCGCCCACGGCGGCACGATCCCGGTCGAATCCTACGTCCGTGAGGCCCTCTACCACCCCACCTTCGGCTACTACTCGCAAAACATCCGCACCGTCGGCCGCCGCGGCGATTTCTCGACCACCGTCACCCTCGGTGACGCCCTCGCCCGCGCCCTCGCCCGCTGGCTCGCCATCAACCGCCCCGCCGACAAAGCCCCCTGGCACGTCATCGAGGCCGGACCCGGCACCGGCGAACTCGCCGCCGCCATCCGCAAGCATCTCGGCTTCTGGACCCGCCGCGCCCTCACCTACCACCTCGTCGAAAGCTCCCCCGTCCTCCGTGCCGAACAAAACCAGCGCCTCCGCGGCAACGTCCACTGGCACGACTCGATGACCGACGCCCTCGCCGCCTGCAACGGCCACGCCACCATCTTCTCCAACGAACTCGTCGACGCCTTCCCGCCCCGAGTTTACGAACTCCGCGCCGGCCGCTGGCACGAAGTCGCCGTCCAGATCCAAGACGGCAAAATCTCCGAACTCCTCCTCCCCGACCGCCCCATCCCCGCCACCTCCATCTTCGACCAACCCCACCCCGAGGGCCAACGCGTCGAAGTCCACGTCACCGCCGCCGAGTGGCTCGCCAACTGGACGCCCGCCTTCTGCGACGGCCAGAGTCCTCACCATCGATTACGGCGACACCGCCGACCACCTCTACCACCGACGCCCCCGCGGCACCCTCCGCGCCTACTGCCACCACCAGCGTTTCGAAGGCCTCGCCGTCTACCACCGCTTCGGCAAACAAGACATCACCGCCGACGTGAACTTCACCGACCTCCAAAACTGGGGCGAGAAGCTCGGCTTAACGACCGAGACCCTCACCGATCAGACGCACTTCCTAGCCGAACACGGCACAAAACAAAAGACCACCCCCCACGACGCCGCCCTCGCCGACCACACCGGAGCTGGCACCGCCTTCAAAGTCCTCATCCAAAAGAAGACCACCGGGCAGCCCCCGGGTCTTCGTATCTGGCCGCAAGGCCAGATTCGGGGAGAACAGGGTTGCCTTCGGCGGTCTCCGCTTCGCTCCGGCTCCAGCCTGTCGTGACGGGTCCGGCAGCTGCCGGACCCGTCACAATTTCACGCGAGTGCCCCGCGAAGCGGCACGAGTGCGACGCCGCCGCCACAAGACGACCCCGCCGATCGCAGCCATCATCCATAAGCCTACCGTCCCGGATTCCGGAATTGCGGCGACGGTGATCGGTGAAAAATTCGTTCCAACCCTAAGCGGAATGCTGCCACCGATCAGCCGCTCCAGCGCAGCCATCTCCCCGGCGGAAGCATCTCTATAAGAATAGACCTCCGAAACCACACCACTTAGGGACGCCGGTCCCGCCGGATTCAAGTTGATCGAGAAGCTCCACGTTGCCAGTCTCATGCAACTCGAATCGCGCCGAGAACACGCTCCGATTCGATTCAAACGCCCCCGTCACGTCCGCCGTGAAGCGACCTCCGGAAATCCCCTCGGGCGTGTCCCAGAACGCTTCCCCGAACCCCCCAAGCGACTGGTCGACCGTTGTGCCGCTGTCATTCCCGCCAAACGAAAATTCTTTTGCCATCGTATCCACCCGCAAGACCAACTCCGCCCGGCCCGCAAGCGTGGCACCGACCATCAAAGAAATTGCGATCAGAATGGCACGAAACGATGAGATCATGGTTTCGTTTTAGGCAGAATTTCCCACTCGGTCAAGCAACGCCCCGAAGTGCCGATCTCCAACCCATCGCCCGCATCCCCTCTCAACCTTGACCCGCTCCAGACCCTACCCGCCGCCCCAGCAACGCCCGCATCACGTGCAAATGCTCATACGTCACCGCCTCCCCGCACCGATCCTTCACGTCCCGCAACATCGCCGAAAAATTCCCACCGAACGCCCGCTCGATCTCCGCCCGCAGTTCCACCGGCACCGTCCCCTCCAGATCGATCTCCTCCCCGTCGCCCCAGGCCGCGATGAGGTGTTTGATCACCGTCCCCACCTTCACCCCGCGTCCGTCTGCGATCTCCGCCACCGTTTCCCCCCGACCAAACGCTCCGACCACCTCCATCGTCGCATCCCCGACCGACACTCGCGGCGGTCGCGGCGCCACCGCTTGCGGCGCGTCATCCTCAAATTCTCGCCGCCCATTCTCCCCCACGAACCCCGCGATCCGCTCCAGGAACGTGTCCCCAAATTCAGCCGCCTTCTTCTCCCCCACCCCCGGCACCCCCAAAAAATCCCCGCTCGTCGCCGGATACGCCCGCGCCAGATGCCGCAAAGTCAGGTCCGAAAAGATCATGTAAGGCGGGATCCCCCGCTCGCTCGCGATGTCCCGCCGCAGCCCCCGCAGGTCCTCGAACAATCCCTCGTCGAAGCCAAATTCCTCGGCCCCCTTGCGCCGCACTGCGGTCACCTTCGTCGCTTGCTGCGTCACCCGGATCTCGCGCCGATCCTTCAGCGCTGCAATCCCCTCGTCGGTGATGTCCACCGTCGCAAACTTCTCCTCCGACCGCGCCGCCAGGCCCATCCGGATCAGCTCCCCCGCCAGCCCCTTCCAGTACTCCGCCGGCCGGTCGTTCCCCACGCCGTACACCGTCAACTTTTCGTGCCCGCGCTTGCGCACCCCCGCCGTGTTCGCCCCGGTGAGCACTTCGACCACGTGATTCAGTCCAAACGCCCACCCGCTCGCTTGCCGGATCCGATACAGCGCCGATAAAAATTTCTGCGCCGCCACCGTCGCGTCCACCTGCTCCCGCGGCGAGAGACAGTTATCGCAGGCCCCGCAATTCTCCTCCGCCCACTCCTCCCCAAAATACCCCAGCAGCGCCCGCCGCCGACACACCGACCCCTCGGCAAAGTCCACCAGCTGATCCAGCTGCCGCTGCGCCACCCGCGCCTCGTCCGGATCCTTCTCCTCGATGAACCGCTTCTGCTTCACGATGTCCCCCCGCCCGTAGAGCAGCACGCATTCGCTCGCCAACCCGTCGCGCCCAGCGCGCCCCGTCTGCTGGTAATACGCCTCGATGCTCCCCGGCAGATCGTAGTGCAGCACGAACCGCACGTTCGGCTTATCGATCCCCATCCCGAAGGCAATCGTCGCGCAGATCACCTTCACCTCGTCCCGCACGAATCGCTCCTGGTTCCGCGACCGCACCGCCGCGTCCAGCCCCGCGTGGTAGGGCAAAGCCGACACCCCATCCCGCTTCAATTTCTCCGCCACCGACTCGCAAGCCTTCCGCGACGCACAATAGATGATCCCACTCTCCTTCCCCTTCCCGAGCACAAATTCCCGCACCTGCTCGTAGGCCCCCGCCTTCGCCGTCACCCGATACGACAAGTTCGGCCGATTGAAACTCGCCACGTAAACCGACGGCTCCCGCAGCCCCAGCAGCCGCACGATGTCCGCCCGCACCCGCTCCGTCGCCGTCGCCGTGAGCGCCATCACCGGCACGTCCGGAAACGAATCCCGCAGCTCCGCCAGCCGCCGATACTCCGGCCGGAAATCGTGCCCCCATTCGCTGATGCAATGCGCCTCGTCGATCGCGATCAACCGCGGCGACCACGACTTCACGTCCGCCAGGGTCCCCTCCAGCAACAACCGCTCCGGTGCCAGATACAGCAACCGATACTCCCCGTTGTGCAACCCCCGCAAGCGCCGCCGCGCCTCGTCCGAGTCCAGCGTCGAGTTGAGATAAGTCGCCGCCACCCCATTTGCCACCAGCGCATCGACCTGATCCTTCATCAGCGCGATCAGTGGCGACACCACCACCGTCAGCCCCTCCTGCATGAGCGCTGGCATCTGGTAACAAAGGGACTTCCCGCCACCCGTCGGTAACAGTGCGAAGACATCCTTCCCCGCCAGCGCATCGCCCATGATCTCCGCCTGCAATGGCCGAAACGCATCGTACCCAAAGACCTCCTTCAACTTCGCCCGCAACGCCTTCATGCCGGGGACCCTATCCAAGGATTTACCCACCAAGCCAGCAAGTTGACTCGCTCGCTCCCGGTCGGCGTTGCGGGCCCAACCGCTCTGCCCCTCGGACTGCGCTTCTGAGCCGACGCAGCCCGCCGCGAGCCTCCCCAAGCTCCGGTTCTCACGGAGCGGCAAAGTCCAATCGCTGACCCCGCCAGAGGGCGAAGATTCCAACTGCACTCACAACCACCCACCCCACCCCCGCCGATCCCATCCCAACAGATTCCATGCCCGACGCCACCGCCCCATCTCCCGTAGACCGCGCCCAGATCGCTCGCTCCGTCGCCGTCACGACCCTCATGGTGCTCGCGGTGCTCTACACCCTCTTTTTCGCCCGCGCTCTCATTCTGCCCGTCGTTCTCGCCCTTCTCCTCAGCCTCTTGCTGACCCCTATCGTCCGCTTTTTTCACCGAAAACTTCACGTCCCCCCTGCGGTCGGGGCGGGCGTGGTGCTTCTCTCTCTGCTCGCCTCCATCGGCCTATCTGTCGTCTTCGCCGTGCAACCCGCTGCAGATTGGATTCAGGACCTACCGTCTCGCGTCCCGGACATCCAGCATCGCCTCAACGCCCTGCGCGCTCCGTTCGAGAGGTTCAGCGAAGCCTCCGAGCAGGTCCAGGACATCACCTCTTTCGACGAGGAAGAATCCACCCCAGCCGTCACCGTCGAGGATGAAGGTGCGCTCAGCGGAATCCTCATGTATCGGACCCCCGCCTTCCTCGCGAACATCGTGGTCATGTTCATTCTCCTCTATTTCCTCCTCGCGTCCGGCGACCAATTTCTTCGGAAGATCGTCCGCATCGTCCCCCGATTTCAAGACAAGCGCCGGGCCGTCGAGATCGCCAACGACATCGAGAAGCGCATCGCATCTTACCTCCAGACCATCACCATCATCAACTTAGCCCTCGGTGGTTGTCTGAGTCTTGCCGCGTGGCTCATCGGCCTGCCGAACGCCCCGCTCTGGGGCATCCTTGCCTTCTTGCTTAATTTCATTCCGTACCTCGGCCCTCTCCTCGGCACGGCCTTCGCCTTCATCATCAGCCTCCTCACGTTCGAATCCATCGGCCACGCTCTAGCTCTCCCCGCCGTCTACATCGCCCTCAACATCGTGGAAGGCAACTTCATCACCCCCCTTATTCTCAGCCGCATTCTCACGCTCAACACCGTGATCGTTTTCCTTTCCATCATGTTCTGGACTTGGCTGTGGGGTATCCCTGGCGCGCTTCTCGCCGTCCCGATTCTCGCCACTCTCAAGATCGTCAGCGACCACATCGACTTCCTCCGACCCGTCGGCGAATTCATCGGCGACGAGTCTTCGTCCGAAAAGTCGTCTTGACGTCCCGCGCCCCTGACCGGTCCGGCCTCAATCGCGGTGATCGCCGGCTGTCGGTTTGCGGAGGCGGATTCTCGCTAGCTAGCCTTTGACTTACCTGCGACCCGCGGGCATAGTTTAGAACCAAATGGCAACGGCACCTCTGCGAGCGGACGAAGGCGAGCGGCTCCGCATCCTTCGCGATCTCAACATTCTAGATACCGATCCCGAAGAACGCTTCGACCGACTCACGCGCGTCGCTCAAATGGCGACCAATACGCCCACGGCCCTCGTGAGCCTTGTCGATCACGAACGCCAGTGGTTCAAGTCCCACCTCGGGCTGGACGTCTGCCAGACCCACCGCTCAGATTCATTCTGCTCCTACGTCGTTCACGACCGACTTCCGGTCGTCATCAACGACGCGACGCTCGACCCCCGCACCGCCGACATGACGATCGTCGTCGATGCGCCCCGCATCCGAGCCTACGCCGGCTACCCACTCTTCAGCCCGACCGGGCACTGCCTCGGCTCGCTCTGCGTCATTGACTACAAACCCCGGGACTTCTCCAAAGCCGAGCTCGCGGTGGTCCGCGACCTCGCTTCGGTCGCCGAATCCGAGATCATCCACCTCGAGACATCCGGCTTGATCGCCGACCTTGCCACCGCCCGAGACGCGGCCGAACGCGCGACCAGCGCTCAGCGTCGACTCACCGCCACGGTCGGGCACGAGATCCGCACCGCCCTCAACGGCATCGTCGGAGTCAGCGAACTCGTCGAGAGCGGGTCGCCCATCAACGATTCCGCCGGTGTCCTCAAGAGCAGCAGCCACTCCTTGCTCCACCTCATCGACGAGCTACTCGACTACTCGAAGCTCGCCGATGACCGCCTCCTCCTCGACCCGCAACCGACCGACATCCGCGCGGCGATCAATTGCGTCGTCGACACCATTCGCACCCACGCCCGACCAGGCGTCGCCGTTCGTTCCGATTGCCATCGCGATGTCCCCCCGTGGGTCCTCTGCGACTCCCTCCGCCTCCGCCAAGTTTTGCTCAACCTTCTTGGCAACGCCGCCAAATTTACCCGGGTTGGGTCGATCACCGTTTTCGTCCGCCAAGCCGCCGCTCCCGACGGCGCGCTCGAGTTTGAGGTCGCCGACACCGGCGAAGGCGTCACCCCTGCAGAAGCGGAACTTCTCTTCGAACCTTTTGCCCAAGCCAATCGTGGGATCGCGAGCCGCTCCGGTGGCACGGGATTGGGACTCACGATCAGCCGCGATCTCGTCCAACGCATGGGCGGAGCCATCCGCTTCGAAAGCGAAAAAGACGTCGGCTCCACCTTCAACTTCTGGATCACCGCTCCCGCCACCGAGCAGCCGGAGAGTGCCGCCGCCGCACCCGCCGCGCGCTCAAGCGATCGCAGCCTTCGTCTCCTGGCCGCCGAGGACAACCGAACCAATCGCAAGCTGCTCGCTGCGATGCTCACGAAGCTCGGCCACACCGTCGACTTCGTCGAGACGGGCCAGGAAGCGATCGATCACTTAGCGGACCCACCCCGCTGGGACTCCGTCCTCATGGACATCGGTCTTCGCGATCTCGATGGCCTGACTGCCACCCGCGCCGTCCGCGCCAACGAGCGAGCGGCCTCCCGCTCACCGATCCCCATCATCGCCATCACTGCGGACCTGAGCTTCTCCACTCGCGAAGCCTGCTCTCAAGCTGGAATGACGGGGTTTCTGCCCAAGCCCATCACGCTACGTTCACTCGCAGAAGCCCTGACCGCCTAGGGACAGGTCGACCTCGGCCGACCCGTTCGGTCGTATCGCCCTGCGGGTAAGCCACCCGTCAGCTACCGATCGCACTCACCCATCACGAAATCCACGCTTCCCAGGATCGACACGCAATCGCTCACCAGATGTCCCGGCAGTAGTTTCGACATGATGCTCAAGTTCACGAACGACGGTGCCCGGATCTTCAGCCGGTAAGGCACCCCGCCGCCCTTGCTGAGAATGTAAAAACCAAGTTCGCCCTTCGGATTTTCCGCCCCGAAGTAGATCTCTCCCTCCGGAGCATCGATCCCTTGCGTCGTCACGATGAAATGGTGGATCAGCTCCTCCATCTTTGTCATCACGTCGATCTTCGGCGGCAACGAACTCTTCGGGTCGAAGTAATTGATGACCCCAGTCGGAAGATCCGCCAGCACTTGTCGGATGATTTTGCAGCTTTGCCGCATCTCCTCCATCCGCACCAGATACCGGTCGTAACAATCCCCCACCTCGCCGATCGGAACATCGAAATCGTATTTCTCGTAGTCCAGATAAGGGTTCGCCCGCCGCACATCGTGCTCAACTCCGCTCCCGCGAAGATTCGGCCCCGAGATGGCATACGCAATCGCGTCTTCCTTCGAGATCACCCCGACGTCCTTCGTGCGATCAACGAAGATACGATTCCGACTGAGCAGTTTATCCAGCTCGTCCCAGACCGGTAGGAACGAGGCGATGAACGCCTCCGTCTGTGCCGGGAAGGTCTCCGGTAGATCACGCGTCTGGCCGCCCACTCGGGTGTAACTGGTCGTGAACCGCGCTCCCGTGAGTTGCTCGATCAAGTTATAGATTTTCTCCCGCTCCGTGAAAGTGAACAGGAAGATCGACGTGGCCCCCAGGTCCAACCCGTAGGCCCCGATCCCCAAGAGATGCGCCGAGATCCGGGCGAGCTCGCACGCAATAACGCGGATCGCCTTCCCCCGAGGCGGAGCTCCCAGCCCATCAACTTCTCGACCGCCAGCGCGTAAGCCACGTTGTTGGCCAGTGGAGCCAGGTAGTCCAACCGGTCCGTGTAGGGCACGAACTGGTTATACTGCATGTTCTCCGCGATCTTCTCGTCGCCCCGGTGCAGGTAGCCGCAATCCGGAGTCGCTTTCGTGATGATCTCGCCGTCCATCTCGAGGATCAACCGCAGCACCCCGTGCGTGGATGGGTGCGATGGCCCCATGTTAAGAGTCATCGTCTCGCCCAGCAACTCACCGCCCTCCTGCGAACTTTCCAAGTTTTGGAGGCTGCGCGTCAGCGTGTCGGGTTGCTCGTAGGTCGTGGGCATCTTGGGATCTATTTACGCTCGAAAGTGAAATGCAGTTTGCCATCGTCCGACTTTGTGAAAAATTTCACAAACTCCGATGACCGCGAACGCTGCCACTCTGTCGACCGACTCGAAAAAATCAAGCCTACCCGTAGTCGTCATTATCGGAGGTGGATTTGGCGGACTCTCCGCCGCTCGCGCACTGAAGGACGCGCCAGTGCAAGTCATCGTCGTCGACCGCACCAATCACCACCTCTTCCAGCCGCTTCTCTACCAAGTGGCCACCGCCGGCCTCTCGCCCGCCGACATCGCCAAGCCAATCCGCTCCATCCTTCGCAATCAGCGCAACGTCACTTGCGTCATGGCCGAGGTCACCGAGATCGACGTGCAGGCCCGCACCGTCACCAGCGCCCACGGCACCTTTCTCTACGACCACCTCATCCTCGCCACCGGCGCGCGCCATTCCTACTTCGGCCACGACGAATGGGCCGACCTCGCCCCCGGCCTGAAGAGCCTCCAGGACGCCACCGAGATCCGCCGCCGCGTCCTCACCGCGTTTGAAGAAGCGGAAAAAATCGACGACCCAGACGCCCGCAAGGCGCACATGACCTTTATCGTCGTCGGCGGTGGACCGACGGGCGTGGAGATGGCGGGGGCCATCGCCGAACTCGCCCACCGCTCGCTCAGCCAGGACTTCCGCCGCATCGACCCCCGCCACGCCCGCGTCCTCCTCGTCGAAGCCGCCCCCCGCATCCTCGGAAGCTACGCGGAAGATCTCTCCGCCAGCGCGGTCAAACAGCTCGAATCCCTCGGCGTTGAGGTCAAACTCGGCGATCCCGTCAAAGACATCGAGCAAGGCAAGGTGACGCTGGCAAGCGGACCCATCCGCTGCGGCACCGTCGTCTGGGCCGCCGGAAACCAAGCCTCGAGCTTGGCAAAGAAGATCCCCGTCGACACCGACACACAAGGCCGCGCTTTGGTCAACCAGGACCTCACCATCCCCGGCCACCCCGACGTCCAAGTCATCGGCGACATCATCGCGATCAAAGACAAGAAGGGGAACCCCGTCCCCGGCGTCGCCCCCGCCGCCATGCAAGCCGGCACCCACGCCGGCAAGAATATCGCACGGCAACTCGAGGCCAAGCCCCCGACCGACTTCTGGTATTTTGACAAAGGCAGCCTCGCCACCATCGGACGCCACCGCGGTATCGGCGACCTGGGATTTGCCAAGGTCACCGGCTTCGTTGCTTGGTTCGCCTGGGCGTTCATCCACCTATTTTTCCTCATCGGCTTCCGCAACCGAGTCCTGGTTTTTTTCCAGTGGGCCTGGGCCTACTTCAGCTTCGCCCGGGGTGCCCGCCTCATCTCCCAGCCCCCGGAGGGCCACCACCCTCCGCACCCTCCGAAATAAAACGCAGCATCCCCGTGCGCTGCTTCTACTCGCCCGGCTACCACCTCGAACTCCCCGCCGGGCACCCCTTCCCGATGCGGAAGTTCCGCGACGCGCACCGTTTCCTCCTCGCCGGAAAAGTCCTCGTGCCCTCCGACGTGACCCTCGTCGACCCGGCCACTCGCCCCACCCTCGAACGCGTCCACCACCCCGCCTACCTCGACAAACTCATCGCGGGAACCTTCACCGATCGCGAGCGAACCGCTCTGGGTCTCCCTCCCGGCCCCGACCTCTACGAGCGCAGTGCCCGGGAGGTCGAAGGCACGCGGCGCGCCGCCCGCACGGCACTCTCAGATGGCATCGCCGCCAACCTCGCCGGCGGCACCCACCACGCCTTCCCCGACCACGGCGAAGGCTTCTGCGTTCTCAACGACGTCGCCATCGCCATCCGCGATCTCCAAACGGACCACCCCGACCTTCGCGTCTTCGTCTGCGACACCGACGCCCACCAAGGCAACGGCACCCACGCGATCTTCGCCGGTGAACCCACCGTCTTCACCTACTCGATCCACGTCGGACGCAACTACCCCTCCCGCAAAGTTCCTGGTTGCCTCGACGTCCCCCTCGACCGCTTCGCTTCGGGGGAAACCTTCCTCGCGGACCTCCGCGCCACCCTCCCCGGCGCCGTCGAACGCTTCCGGCCCGACCTCACAATCTGGATCTCCGGAGCCGATCCCCACCGCAACGATCGCTTCGGCCAGCTCCAGCTCACCGCCCGCGACATGACCGCCCGAGACGCCTTCGTAACGAGCTTCTTTCTCGAGCACCAAATCCCCTTGGCGGTCCTCTACGGCGGGGGCTACAACCGCGAAGTGGAAAACACCGCTCGCCTCCACCGTAACACCATCGCCACCGCAACTGCCATTTCCAGAACTGGCGAATGGCAATCGCCGACCCGCTTGAAACGCATAGCCTCCGATCCGCAGTCCCTGCCGTGAAGATCGCCATCCTCGGCTCTGGTGCCATCGGCCTCTACTACGGCACCAAGCTCGCCCTCGCCGGCCACGAAGTCCATTTTCACCTCCGCAGCGGCCTCGACCAAGCGCGCACCGAAGGCATCCACGTCGACAGCGAATCCGACGGCCCTCTGCATCTCCAACCCGTCCGCTCTCACGCCAGCCCCGCCACCATCGGCCACTGCGACCTCGTCATCGTCGCTCTGAAAACAACGCAGAACGCCGTCCTTCCCGACCTCATTCCTTCCATGCTCTCGGTCAGCACGCAGATTCTTACCCTTCAAAACGGCCTCGGCAGCGACGATTTTCTCGCCCGTCACTTCGGGCCCCACCGTATCCTCGGCGGCCTCTGCTTCATCTGCCTCACCCGTACTAGCCCCGCCTCCGTCCGCCACGTTGGCAACAGCTCGCTCTCCATCGGCGAATTCACCGGTCCGCCGAGACCCCGCACCCGCGATATTGTGCGCGCGTTCCAGACCGCCGGAGTCCGCACCCGCCTCGCCGACAACCTAGCCGCCGAGCGCTGGCGCAAACTGGTCTGGAACATCCCCTTCAACGGCCTAGCCGTCACTGCGGGCGGCCTCACCGTCGACCGACTACTCGCTGATCCGACCCTCGCTGTCGAAGTCACGGCCCTCATGCGCGAAGTGATCGCCATCGCCACCGCCCTGGGCCACCCCATCGACGCGGCTTTCATCACGGACCAGATCGCCCGAACCAAAGAGATGGGCCCATACGTCCCCTCCACCCTCAGCGACCACCGCGCCGGCAGCGAACTCGAGATCGACGCCATCTGGACCCAACCCCTCAACCAAGCAAAAGCAACGAAGACTCCCACCCCTCACCTCGCCCGGCTGCACCGAGACCTGCTTGCGAAGAACCAAGCCTCAAAATGAATCCAGCCATCCCACCCGCCCTCACCTCATCACGCGCCAAGACAGCCATCGTCCTCGGCTCCGGACTCAACCCCTTCGTCGATGCCCTCACCATCACCGACATCATCCCATTCGCCACCATCCCCGACCACCCGGTCTCCACGGTCCCCGGCCACAAAGGCCAATACGCCACCGGCACGCTCGACGGCGCGCCCATCATTGTCGTCCAAGGCCGCGTTCACCTCTACGAAGGCTGGTCCGCCGCTGCAGTCGCCTCCTCCGTTCGCCTCCTCCACGCCGCCGGGATCGAGCGCCTCATCCTCACCAACGCCGCTGGCACGCTGCACCCCGACCACCCCCCCGGATCTTGGATGATGCTCTCCGACCACCTCAATCTCACCGGCCAATCCCCCCTCACCGGCGGCCCAAATTTCATCGATCTCACCGAGACCTACGACGCCACCATCCGCGCCACGTTTCGCACCGAAGCCACCACCCTCGGGATCCCCCTTCACGAGGGAGTCTACGCCAGCCTCCCCGGCCCGCAATACGAGACTCCCGCCGAGATCCGCATGCTCCGCACCCTCGGGGCCGACGCCGTCGGCATGTCCACCGTCCCCGAAGCCATCCAAGCGCGGGCCCTCGGGCTGAAAGTCGTTGCCTTCTCCTGCCTCACCAACTGGGCCGCCGGCATCACCCCCAACGCACTCAATCACGAAGAAGTCACCTCCACCGGCCGCTTCGCTGCCCACACCCTCATCACCCTCCTCCAGCGCACGATCACAAAACTCTGACGCCCCCGCGCCACAGTTCGCACCCCCCCTTCCTGCCAATAAAACCGACGGGCGTCATTTCTACTGGCAAGGCGGATGTGGGCGGTTTGGTGGGGTTTCTGGCATTTGGCATTCCGAAATGGGCATTTCTCATTTAGGGGTAGCCGCCTTCCCGATGGACGAAACGATCGACGAGACCCCCGACGACGACCTGGTGCGCCGCACCAAAGAGGGGGATGCCACGGCTTTCGATGTCTTGGTGACGCGTTACAGCCCTCGGCTCTACGGACTCGTTTACAACATGACCTCCAACCACGAGGACACCAACGACCTGCTTCAGGACGTCTTCGCGAAAGCGTTTCGCTCCATCAAGGGTTTCCGCCAGCAATCCAGCTTCTACACTTGGATCCACACGATCGGGATGAACATGACGATTAACTTCCTCAAGAAGCGCAATCGCCGCCGCGGACCGAGCCTCGACGACGAGGAATCATTCGTCGCCAACCATCCGGACTTCATCGAAGCCACGTCAAACACCGACCCTCGCCGTGAAGCTGGCCTCTCCGAACTTCAAAAAAGATTGAACGAGTCCCTCAAGAAGCTGTCTCACGATCACAGAGCCGTGGTTACGATGTTCGACATCCAGGGAATGCCACACGCCGAAATCGCGAAGATCTTGAAAATTTCCGAAGGCACCGTGCGTTCCCGATTGTTTTACGCCCACCGGCAGTTGCAAAATTACTTGGAAGAATTTAGAGGAGCTTAGACCGACATGAAGATCGACCCGACCCAAATCCAGAACCTTCTCCGCGAACGTCGTAATCCAGCGCCACCGACCGAAGACTACTTCGAAGACTTCCTGCTCGACTTCCAGCGCCGCCAGCGGAGTGAGATGCTGCGCCGCCCGACTCGCGAGATCCTCTGGGATCGGGCGATGTTCTGGCTCGATGGTTTCCGTGTCCCGACGATGGCCTACGCTTCGATTGTTGCTGTCGCCGTAGCCGTGACCGGGGTCATGCTCTCCGGCCCGCAAGGGATCGATCAAACCTCACCGACGACCGCCGCCAGCTTCACCGCGCCAGCACCTTTGAGCGTGCCTGTGGCGACCGTTTCGACCGGTGGGAATCTTCCCCCAAGTTACGTCCTCGAGAATCGTCCGGTTTCCAACGACCAACCGTTCAGCTTCTAGGAATTTGCGAAAACGTTGCCCCTGGCTCGAAGCGTTCGCTGCGGCAGTCATTTTCTTGGCGGCGCTTCCCGGGCATCTTCACGCTGAGGACAGCTCCTTGGCGGATTCGATTTCCGACCGAGTTCAGGATCTTTTCCGGATTCACAAAGATGCCGTGGTTCGCGTCGAAGGATCCGACCGACACGGCCGCCTCGAAGGCACTGGATTCTACGCAGATCCGTCTGGCACGATCTACACACTGACGGTCGCCATCGGCGATGGCGAGAACATCACGGTTCACCAAGGTCAGCGAAAATTTCCGGCCCGGCTGCTCATATCCGACCCCCGCACGGGCATCGCGATCATCAAAGTCGATGCAAATACCCCGTTTCTACCCATCGGTGACTCTTCGGAGGTCGAACTCGCCACTCCCATCGTGTCGATTGGTTATCCGATGGGACTCCCCGAGACTCCGAATTTCGGGACCGTTGCCGGGTTCGATCGCGAGTATCTCAACCGCTATTTTCGGGTCACTCACATCCGGGCTAACCTACCCGTTCAGCGCGGAGTTGGCGGGGCACCCGTCATGAATCTCGACGGCAAAGTCGTCGGGATTGTGGTCGCGGGGGTCGACGGAAACGCCGGTTGTTTCATGCTGCCAATCAACGCCGCTGAAAAGGCTCGGATGGAATATGAGCGCTTCGGCGAGCTCCGCCCGGGGTGGGCGGGCGTCTCGGTGGAGCGCGCATCGGATCCAGCGCTACCCTCCTCCGCTCGCGTTGCGAACCTGCACGTCGATACCCCGGCTTCGGAAAGCGGCCTTCAGGATGGTGACATCGTGACCCGCGTTGGCGACGTCCCGGTCCGCACGCCCGAGGACTTGATCGACGCCTCTTTCTTCCTCACGGCGGGCGACCAGAAGCTCGATCGTTGTCTATCGCGACGGTCGCGAGCTGACCCTCGACTTCCACTCCGCTCCTCATCCAGACACCCCCGAACGCGAGGAAGCGTTGACCCCCTTTGTCAACGATCTCCCTCGGCTCCGACTCGATGGGACGGGATCCAAGGCACTCACTCGGCCCTAGACGTTCGGAGATCGGCTACCGACCGAGCTCTACCAACTGGGAGAACTCTGCGGCAACCAGCGGCATCACGCTCAACCGGGACTGTCGGACCAACGCGATGTCCTGGAGCGACTCCTCCGCCTTCACCGTAGCCAGCGACACTTCCCTCTTCAACCGAGTCGTGGGCACGAGGTCCACGCACACCCATTCGCCTTCCGAAGCGGTCGGATCTGGGTAAGCGCCCCGGGCCACCTCGGCGATCCCAATGACCGCGCGCACCTTGCCGCTGTGATAGAACAGCACCGCGTCGCCGACGCTCATCGCGCGCAAATTGATCCGGGCTTGAAAGTTCCGCACGCCCGTCCAAGCCGTCCGCCCATCCTTCTCAAAATCATCCCAAGAGTAGTCGTCCGGCTCCTGCTTCACTAACCAATGCTTTTTTGCCATAAATCCTGCCCCGCCGCTTCGGCGCTAATCCACAAATCTCTTCACTGCCGTCACGACGTTCCGTCCATTGACCCGCTCGTACCGCAGTTCCGACATTGATTTTCTGACGAGGAAGATACCCAGCCCCCCGATCTCGCGATCTTCTGCGGCCGCGTCCACGTCCGGCTCCGCCTCTGCCAACGGGTCGAACTCGCGGCCTTCATCGCTCACTACGAGAGTCATCGCTTCCCCATCCACCCTCGACGTCACCTCGATCTCGTGCTCCGCGTCGTCGTCGTACCCGTATTTCAAAGTGTTGGTCACCAGCTCCTCGAGGGCAAGTTCCGCTGCAAAGACCACGCTCGTGGGCACCGCGTTTGCCCTTAAGAACTCCGACACCTTTCGACTGAGCGGCACAAACTCTTCAAACGAATTCTTCTGCGTCAGCCGGATCTCTTTCGCCTTCAAAATTCGACCCTCAAAATCGAGAAATCATCCTGCAGCGGCTTCCCCGCCCGCAACTCGTGCACCCAAGCCAGCAGCGCTTCCAACCCGTCCGCGTCCGAGCCTTTCTTCAACATGAGGTCCTCGAAGTCTTCAAAATCGATCATCGTCCCATCTTCCCGGGTCACCTCGTAAGTCCCGTCGCAAAGCACGACAAGCCGATCTCCGTCCCGAAGCTCGATCTCCGCATCGGCAAACGTCATGTCCTCCATCGCACCGATCATCATCCCCTGCGTGCGGATCCGCTCGACGCCGCCGTCGCGCAATAAAAGCGCCGGTGGGTGCCCTCCGCTCGCGTAGCGCAACCGCCGCGTCGGGGCGTGCACGACGCCATACCAGATCGTGAAATACATGTTATTCTGATTCTCCATCAGAAACGCGTTGTTCAATGCCCCGAGCACCTCGCCAGGATTTCGAAAATCCGTCCGAGCCAGCGAACCCGACCGGATCACGTTGATCGCGGTGACCGACAACAAAGCCGCCCCCACCCCGTGTCCACACACGTCGAGAAGATAGATCGCGAAATGCTCGTCGTCGATCCAGTGGTAACCAAACGCGTCCCCGCCCAGCTCTCCGCACGGTTCGTAGCTCCAGTCGATCCGGTAGGGTTCCGCCATCGGTGCCGGGATGATCGACCGCACGTAGTTTGCCGCCTCTTGCAATTCCTCCGAGAGCCGAGCCTGCGTCCGCTCGATCGTTCGCAGATATTCGCGCTCCTGATCGCGAAAACGCTTCTTCTCCAGGCTAGCTCCGAGCCGCGCCCGTAGCAGCGTCGGATTGAACGGCTTCGGAAGGTAATCCTCCGCACCCGCCTCGATGCACCGCACCACACTCCCGATCTCGTCCAACGCCGAGATCATGATGACGGGAATGTGCCGCAGATTATCGTCCGCTTTCATCCGCAGAAGCGCGGTGCTGCCGTCCACGTTCGGCATCATCACATCCAGCAGGACGAGGTCGAATTCCTGGTCTCTCAGGACGGCTAGCGCCCGCTCGCCGTCCACGGCCTCCACGACAGAATACCCCTCCCGCGCCAATCGCCGCGAGAGCACCTCTCGGTTCTCGGCGTCGTCGTCCACCACCAGCAGATGGCCTTCGCCCCGCCCAGGTGAGATGGGGTTCACGGGGGCTGCGGTTGTCGGGTCCGCCTCCCCGACGGTCGCGGTCGGGGCTTGGCTCGCACCCCCCTCCCGCAGATTCACGTCGATCAACTCCAGCAGTCGCCGCGCCGCCGCCCGCACCTTGGCCAGGTCGGAGACGAGGTCTTGCCGTCCGAGATCGGCCAGCTCTTCGGCGACCATCTCGCCGTAGCCCACGATGTGGTTGATCGGCGTCCTGAGTTCGTGCCGCAACGTTGCTAGACTATCCTCGTCGCCACTCATCTCTGATCGGCCACTCGAGCCAACTGCGCCGCGATCTTCTCGAGCAATCGGGGCAATTCGATCGGCTTCGTGTCGTAGTCGTCGCAGCCCGCTTCCAAAGTCTTCTCCCGGTCCCCCGCCATGGCGTGCGCCGTGAGCGCGATGATCGGGATGCCTCGCGTCGCTTCGTCACCCTTCAACCGCCGCGTTGCTTCCCAACCATCGATCACCGGCAGACTCATGTCCATGAGCACGAGTTCTGGGCGCTCCGACTTCGCCAGATCGACGCCCTGCTGACCGTCGACCGCGATGATGACGTCGTGATCCCGACGGGCCAGCCGCCGACTCAACATGTCGCGGTTCATTTCATTGTCTTCAACGAGAAGGATCTTGGCCATGGGATGCGGTCGGGTCGGATGTCTGGGCGAGGAGTTGGCACACGTCCTGGAGAAGTTGGTCGCGATCCATCCCGCTTTTCTGAATCACCGATTGGACGCCTCCATTCAAATTTTCGCGGTCGGCGGGCGACAAGTTCTTCGCCGTCACCACCACGACCGGGATCCGTTTTAGCTCCGGGTCGCGTCGAAGGCACGCCAGAAACTCGAAGCCATTCATCACCGGCATCATCAGATCCAGCAACACGACCCCCGGGCGTTCCCGTCGGGCGACGTCCAGTCCTTCGGCGCCGTTCGCCGCTTCGAAGACGCGCAGGCCCGCTTTCTCGAGCAATCGTCTGAGCATCTCCCGATTTGCCGCGTCGTCCTCGACGACCAGCGCCGCGTCGACACCTCCATCCAGATACCTCGCGATGACCGCCCGCAACCGGGCCGCGTCGACGGGCTTGGTGAGATAGTCCGTCGCACCAAGCGAAAAACCCAATTGCTGATCCCGCAACATCGTCGCCATCAGCACCGGGATGTCCGCCGTCGTTCGATCCGACCGCAGAGCCGACAGCACCGACCAACCGTCCATTCCGGGCATCATCACGTCGAGCGTGATCGCGTCGGGTCGGCACGACTTCGCTAGCTCGAGACCTTGCTCGCCACCCGCCGCCACGAGCACCCGGTAGCCACTCTTCTCGAGGGTCCGCCGGTAGAGTTCCCGCGCATCCGAGTCGTCATCGACGACCAACACCGTCCGACCTGTCGCCACGACTTCGACCACCTCGGCCTCGAGCTCGTCCACCGTCGACTCCCGTTGAACGACCTCCACCGGCAGATCCACCGTAAAGGTCGAGCCAACTCCAGCCTCGCTTTCTACCGTGATGTCGCCCCCCATCATCCGGCAAAACTCCCGGCTGATCACCAGGCCCAGACCCGTTCCTCCGTATTTGCGCGTGGTCGATTCGTCGGCTTGGGAGAAAGAGCGAAACAATTTACCGACCTGCTCCGGAGTCATGCCGATCCCGGTGTCGGTCACCCGCAGGCGGACCCGCCCGTCCACCCGGTCCGCTCGGAGAACGATCGCTCCGTGATCCGTGAACTTCGAGGCGTTGCTGAGCAGGTTGAAAAGCGTCTGCCGCACCTTCGTCAGGTCAGCCCGCATGCATCCCAGGCCATCTGCGAGTTCTAGTTCGAGGGCGTTTCCGTTCTTCGCGAGCAGCGTCTGCACCGTCGCCACCACCTCGTTCAACGTCTCCGCGACGTCAAATTCTTCCACGTACAACGTCATCTTCCCGGCCTCGATCTTCGACAGGTCCAGCACGTCGTTGATCAGCTCCAGCAGGTGTTTGCCCGCACCCTGGATCTTCCGCAAGTCCGGTCCAAAATCGTCTTGCCCGAGCTCCTCGCTCTCCTCGATCAACATCTCACTGTAACCGATGATTGCGTTCATCGGTGTCCGCAACTCGTGACTCATGTTGGCCAGAAACGCGCTCTTCGTTCGGTTCGCTTCCTCGGCTTGATCACGGGCGTCGGCGAGTTCTGCCGTCCGCTGGCGCACCCGTTCCTCCATCGTCTCGACCATGTCTCGAAGTTGCGAAGTCATCCGATTGAAGTCCCGACCGAGTTGTCCGATCTCATTCTGCGTCACGATGTCGACCGACCGATCCAATTGGCCCCGCGAGACCGCCGACACGGCCCGCGTCAACGCCTCGATCGGCTCGGAAAAGGATCGCGCCACGAACCAAGCCGCCAGCGCGGCAAGTATCACGGCGATGATCGCCACCGCCGCCGCCAATCGCGCGAGCGAGGCCACGGGCGCAAACGCCTCGTCCGCGTCGATCTTGACCACGACCCCCCACTGCAGCGCGGGTAGGTATTGCCACACCGCCAGCACGCGCTCTCCCCGGTAGTCCGTCACGATCCCCGAGCCCCGTTGACCAGAGGCACTCTCGACGATCGCGGCGCCCGCCGGATCGCCGATCATCACCCGCCTCTCGAAGGCTGCGTCAGGATCGTGCCGCGTCGGCGCGACCAGCAGAGCCGCGTCCCCTTCCAGCGTAGCGACGACCATCTCCCCCGTCTCGCCGAGGCCGACCGTGTCATTCACCACGTCGTTGACCTCGTCCAGATCCAGGCGCACCGCGAGCACTCCCAGAAAGATCCCGTCGGAAAGAACTGGCGTCGCAAAGAAAGTGGCCGCGCGGTCGTCCGGCTCGAATACCGCGAGGTCCGATTGCACCGTGCCCAGCGTCATCAGACTGGTGGCCACCGCCCGCCCCAGCCCGGTCTCAGCGAGCGGAGGGCGCAGCACGTTGCCCGTCACGTCGTCGTTGCCGTCGGCTTTGACCACGATCTCCCCCGCAGGATCGATCAGATAAACTTGCTCCAGATTCATCGCCACGCGGAATCGCTCCAACAATCGGCCATGACGCGCGACCGCGATCCGGTAGCTGAAGTTCGCCCCTCCACCCGTCGCCTCCACCGCCGCCGCAAACAGGCGCAACGCGTCCGCCGGCGTCCCGCTGTCGGCCAGAGCCGTGAGACTCTGTTCCTTCGACTGCAGGAACTCTTCGATCTGCCCGCCCTGCCGCATACCGATGGCAGCCAGATTCGTCTTGATCACGTCGCTCAACAGCTGGCGCGAAGCCGAGTAATTCAACCAAGTCCCGAATCCCAGCGGCACCAGCGCTAAGAGCAAGAACCAGACGATCAGTTCGGTCGAGATCCGTCGCTGCGGCTTCATGGATGACCGCCCTCCGGGTTAGTCCAATCACCTCCCCAATCTTGTCGCAAGTCCTCGAGAGTCCGCTCCCAATCGCGTCGAGTCCGAAAGATGGGGAACGGCATCGGCCGCACTGGCTTGTCCGATGCCCAGACCAAGTCAAATTGCCCGTCCGCGCGCACCCGTCCGATCCGCACCGATTTCCAGGTGTGCTGCGTGTCTGCGTCCACGTAGACGAGTCCTTCCGGCGAGTGAAAACCCTGCCCACCGATCACCCGCCGCACCGCGCCGGGATCGGGCGATTTTGCCGCCCGCACCGCCCCCGCCCACAGGTTGACCGCCGCGTAGGCCGCCACCATGGGATCCGAAGTCACCGCGTCCGCCCCAAACCGCTCCTTGTAGGCCGAGATAAAATCTCGATTGAGCTCCGCATCCAAACTTTGGAAATAATTCCACGCCGCGTAGTCGCCCGTCATCGCCTCAGCGTCCATCTGGGCGAGTTCCGTCTCGGCGATGCTAAACGACATCGTCGGGATTTTGTCGGGCGTCACCCCCGCCGCCCGGAGCGCCGCAAAAAACGCCACGTTGGAGTCGCCATTGATCGAGTTGAGAATCACGTCGGGCTCGGCTTCCACAATCGCTTCGACGAGGGGAGCCACGCTCGTCCCGCCCAGCGGCAGATATCGCTCACCGACCACCCGCCCGCCGAGGGCTTTGACCTGATCCCTGATCACCGCATTCGCCATCCGCGGAAAGACGTAATCGGATCCAACCAGAAACACTCGCGGACCAAACTCCCGGAGGGCGTAACTGACCGCCGGGACCACCTGCTGATTCGGCGTCGCCCCGGTGTAGACGACATTCGGCGATTGCTCGATCCCTTCGTATTGCAGCGGGTAAAAAAGGAGCCCATCCGCCGCTTCGACCACCGGGACCACCGCCTTCCGACTCGCCGACGTCCAGCATCCGAAGATTACACTCACTCCCTCTTTCTCGATCAGACGCGTAGCCTCCGCAGCGAAGATGCGCGGATCCGATGCGCCGTCGACGACCACGGGCTTGATCTGGCGGCCCAACAATCCACCGCGCGCGTTGATTTCCTCGATCGCAAGCAGCGTCGCGTTCTCGACGGCCTGCTCGCTCATCGCCATCGTGCCGGACTGCGAATGCAGAACCCCAACGCGAATCGGCTCCACCGACATCGGCGAACAACCCGTCCCGAGCCAGAGCAGTCCCGCCGAGCCGACGAGCCGAGCGAACAACGACTTCACCTAGCGGACTAAGCGCGCACGACGGGGAGCCGGGCGACAAACTGCATCTCGCCGCTGTTCCCCAGTTGGCAGTCGACCGTCCCCTTGGCGTATTCGGCGATCTTGCGGCACGTCGCCAGCTCAAGTCCCAATCCATTCTGCCCCGTGGCACCAGCCGCAGGCTGTTTCGCGCCGAACAGCGCGTTGATTCGGTCCGCATTCCCACCATCGCGACCGTCGTTCACCCGGTCGACGACCAACCGCAGCTCTTCCTCTTGCTCGACTTCGTCAATCTGCACGCTGAATCGCACGGAAATCGACCCCCGAGTCGCCATCCTGATCAACTTTCGAGCCACCATGAGAATGGATCGCTCGGGGCCCAGGTACCGCTGGCCGGTCGGACAGAAATCGTGGAATTCGAGCGTGATCGCTCGTTCGCGAGTCTGCTCGATCAATGGCAGGAACACCACCTCGGGGAGAAATGCGCTCTGCACGCCAGCTTCCGCCAGGTGGGAGGCACTCACGTAGTCCACGATCTCCATGAGGATGTCGTGCAGCTGCCGACCAGAAGTCTGGATTTCTTTGATCCAACCCGCCCGCTCCGCGTCCAGTGGCTCGTGGGCGAGCAAGTCGGAGAACCCGAGCACGATGTTCAGCGGTGTGTTAAACTCATGGCAGAGGAGGGAAAAAAATGTGTCGTGCACACTCATCAAGCGCGCCTGCATCTCTTGCGTCCGCAGGCTTTCCTGATCGTAGTCGGCAAACCCGCGCGAGATGACCGCCTTGAGGTGGCTTCGCTCAAAGGGCTTCAGGAGGTAATTAAAAGCACCATAATTCACCGCCGCGATGGCGCTCTCCGTGCTCTCGTGCGCCGTGAGGATGATGACCTTCTGAAGCTCACGGAGTTGCTTCAAGCGCTTGAGTGTCTCGATACCCGTGAGGCCTTCCATGCAGAGATCGAGCAAGACCACCGGATAGGATTCTTCCGCTACGGCGAGGAGAGCCTCTTCACCCGACGCGACCGTCCGGACATCGTACTCGTCTCGCAAGCACAGGCTGAGAGTCTGCCGAACCAACGGCTCGTCGTCGACGACGAGGACCTTGCGGAGTGGAGGGCCGGCAGTCATGGGTTCAGCGCTTGCGGTTCGAGGGGTTTCCAAGGCTCTTGGTGAGCAACAGGTCCTCGGGACTGGAACTATCGATCTCGATCGGCAAAAATAGCGAGAGGGAAAGTCCACCTTTTTCGTTGATCCGCGCGGTCAGCGACCCCCCGTGGTGGCGGACGATGAAGTAGCACGACACGAGAAAGACCCCGAATTCGCGCGGATTGGATCCGCGCAAATTGAAGGGATGCAGCAGGCTTTCTGGGCAAGTGTGCTGTGCCACCGGGACAAAGTCGTCAAATTCGATGAGCGCTCCGAGCACCTCGCCATCGACCACGTTGGCCCCGATGGTGAGGTGGACCACGCTCTCCGCTGGCAGGGAGACGATCTCTTCCGCGATCATGAAGCGGAAAAGTTTCGCCATCTGGTCCGCCGACGCGTAGATCCTGGGCGTCGCCGGGTCGGTGAGCTTTTGGATCGCGAGCTTTTTCTGGTTGCGGATCACCTCGGTCTCGACCAAAGCCCGCGTCGCGAGCTCGTCCAGATCCAACCAACTGAGCTCATCCCTTTTGGCGGGCTGACTCACCTGCTCGAGGTCCTTCAACGTCTGAGCGACGTCGTAGAGGTGGTCGCGAGTGCTGCGAACAAAGTCGAGGGGAAGGTCCGGAGTGCCGGAGGTGTTTTTCAGCAATTGCTCGATCACGAAAGTCAACGGGCAGAGCGCGTTGTGAATGTAGTGCCCGATTTTTGCCGACACCATCCCAACGTCCAGGACTCGATCTTCGAGGATCTTCGTCCGCAATTCGTCAAATTTCGTCGCGACGAGCTCGGCCTCCGTGGCTTGCTGTTCGTGCAATTCGATCGCGTTTTCAATGACGGTCTCCAACTCGCCGAGATCCCACGGCTTCGAGACAAAAGAGTACACTGCGCCCGAATTAATCGCTTCGACGAGCACCGATTGTTCGGTGTAGGCGGTCGTCAAGATCCGGACCACCATCGGGTACTCTTCGCGGACTCGCTTGAGCAGATCCAGACCACTGGCGTCGGGCATGCGCTGATCCGTCACCAGCACGCCAATCTCCCCCTCGAGCGTCTCGAGCAATCGAAGCGCCTCCGCTGCCGAGCCAACCGAATGAACGGGGAAGCGATCTTCGAAAGCTCGCGAGAAATACTTCAAGGCAATCGCCTCGTCGTCCACCACCAGCACGCCTTTGCCTAGGATTCCCTTCATACGGTTTTTGTGGGAGCAAGACCCGCGAGGTCCGCCCGGCTGAATTGCTCGCGCAGCGCCTCGATCACCTCATCTGCCGCGACGTCATCGCCGCCGAGGTCAAATTCAAATTTCTCCATCTTACCGGAGATCACCAAGCGCCCGCGCACTAGGGCCAGAGCGAACAGCGATCTCAACAGATGCACCGCCGTGGCGCTAGATTCCTTCTCCGCCAAAACCCCGCCGAGAGAGCGAGCCAGGACCGCCCGCTCGACGGTCGCTTCCTTGAGCGACACTTCCGCAATCGCGCCGTTGGTCTCGGAACGAATCGAGTTCTTTTCTAGCCCGAGACTCTCCGCCATCGCGGCAGCCAGATCGCTCACGGCACCCGCAACCCGATCTTCCCCCGAGCCGCCCGCCGTCCGCACGGACTCGATGGCGTCGAGACAGGTGATCGCATTCGCGTACTCACCGGCAACGAGGCGGTGGATGTCGAAGTCGGCCGCGCTGGTCCCCGCAGCC
This sequence comes from uncultured Verrucomicrobiae bacterium, assembly GCA_963803825.1. GTDB lineage: Bacteria > Verrucomicrobiota > Verrucomicrobiia > Chthoniobacterales > JAATET01 > CAVVKW01. The sequence continues at coordinate 247,553 of CAWDOJ010000011.1, forward strand.
GTCTTTGATCCCGCTGGATTCAATTGGCTCGGGAGCACCTCGATCATCGCCGTCACGGCTCGCCGTAGACCGGCTTGTTCATCGGTCGCCCAACCGCGCGAGGCCAGCAGCAGCCACTTCACGCGGTCGCTACAAAGCACCCGCTGCAGCGTGCTCATCTTCACGCCGAGCAGCTCGTCACGCTCCGTCAACACGTGATGATAGTCCGCCGCACGCTGCAGCACCATGCCGAGGTCCGGGACCTCCCAGGGCTTCACGACGTATTGATAAATGTGGCCCCGGTTGACGGCCTGGATCGCGCTCTCGAGATCGGAATACGCCGTGGTGAGAATCCGGACGACGTGCGCGTATTCGTTCCGCACGATCTCGAGCAACTCAGCACCGAGCATTTCCGGCATGCGCTGATCCGAGATGACGATGGCGATCTTGTCGGGATCGCGACGCAGTATCTCCAGACCCTCCTGGCCGGAGGTCGCGGTGAAAATCTCGAACTTCGTCGAGAAGGCGAGGCGAAAATATTTCAACGCCTTTTCTTCGTCGTCGATGTAGAGGATGCCGGTTTTGCGGCTGGATGGATTTGTTAGCATGAGATTAAGGCCGACTCGGCCAGCGGGAGTTCGATGGTGAAAAGTGCCCCGCCTTCGGGCGGATTTTCCGCTCGGATCACCCCTCGGTGCGAATGGATAATTGTATGGCAGATACTTAGTCCCATTCCCATTCCAGAACCGACGTCCCGGGTCGTGAAAAATGGATCGAAGATTCGGCTGATGATGTCTTTCGGTATACCGGGGCCGCTGTCTCGCACCCGCAGGACCGCCTGATCGCCGACCGTATCTCCGGAGATCCAAACGACGCGTTCGCCCGGCAGATTGGCTTCGCTCATCGCGCGATTCGCGTTATTGAGCAGATTAATGAAGACGTGCATGAGCTGCGTCTTCTGGCCGCGCAGCTGCAAGCCGTCGGGGAGATCGATATCGATCCGCACACCCTCCATTTCGCCGGCGACGATCTTCATTGCGTTGCGGAGCAATTCCGCCACCGCTACGTCCGACTCCGTCCCGGCCTTCTCGGGGAAAGCAAACGTCTTGAGATCGGTCACCACGTCGCGGATGCGAGTCATCCCTTCCTCAACGTCGTCAAAAATATCCTGCATTCCTTCGGACAGCGTGTCTCGCGACATCTTTGCGACGCTCATCGCCGTGAGGGTGTAGTTGAGAGGGTTGTTGATTTCGTGCAGCAACCCAGCCGACATCGAGCCGATTGCGTTCATTTTTTCGCTCTGAATGAGCATCGTCTCCGTATCACGCAGCTTGCCGAAAGTCGCCGTGAGTTCATCGTTTTTCGTCCGGAGATCGCGTTGCATCTGCCCGGCGCGAAGGAGATTCCGCACCCGGGTCCGCACCTCGATGCTGCTGAAAGGCTTGGTGAGAAAATCGTCCGCTCCAGCTTGCAGCGCGTCGATCTTCGACTCTTCGTCCGCCCGCGCCGTGAGTAGCACGATCTTCAGATCGCGATTCGCGTCGTGGGCCCGCAGCGTCTGGCAGAGCTCCAGTCCGTCCTTGCCCGGCATCATCCAATCCAGCACGACGAGATCGGGGCGGTGCTTCGCGACGAGTTCCTCGACGTTCCCGCCGTGCTGCGTCTGGACAACGCGGTAGTCCTCCGCCAACAGCGACACGACGTAGCGCCGCATGTCGTGCTCGTCGTCGGCGACTAACACGACCTGGGAACCCGATCCAACCTCGGGCAGCTCCACGTCCGCCGAGTCGTCGTAGGTCCAACTCCGATCCGCCGACCGAAACGCCTTCTCAAAAGGCTCCTCGAGATCGTCCAATGCGACGCGATCCATCGGCTCGGACTCGACCGCTGCCGCCCCCGTGGCCGGCAGAGTGACCCGAAATGCGCTCCCCTCGCCGACCACGCTCTCGACGCCTAACGTGCCGCCGTGCTGCTCGACCAATTCCTGCGCGAGCGCCAAGCCGATGCCAACCCCTTGATTCTGATTCGCAGCGTTACTTTTGACTTGGTGGAATCGGTCAAACACGCGCGCAAGGTCCTCCGGCGGAATACCGACGCCGGTGTCCGCTACTTCGAACCAAAAACCGCCCGCCTCAACGGCACCTGATCGCACGGCGATCGAGCCGCCTGCGGGGGTGTACTTCATCGCGTTCGTCAGCAGGTTGAGTAGCACTTTTTCGATCCGCGCTGGGTCGAAGTCGGCCCGCAGGTCGCCCGGCCCACTCTCGATTTTGATCCTCAGCCGCTTCGATAACCCCAGGTGGCGCACGGATTCAATGATCCCGCTCAGAAACTCGTCGACGTCTACCGTCTTTCGGCGCAAGACGTCCACGCCTTGATCCATCCGCGTGAGATCGAGAAGATCGTTGATCAACTTCAGCAACCGCAGCGTATTGCGCTGAACCACGATCATCGTCCCGTGGATCGCCGGATCGAGTTGATCCGCCCGACGCAACAAATCTGCTACCGGACTCAGAATGAGAGTCAGCGGCGTCCGCAACTCGTGGCTGACGTTGGAAAAAAACTGCGTTTTGAGGCGGTCGAGATCGCGCAGCTCCCGGTTGCGTTCGTCGAGCTGATGCCGCAGGCGGAATTCTTCGAACCTCGTTTTCGAGAGATACCACGTCATGCCGATGCAGACCGCCGTTGTTATCACCAGAAAGAACCCGCCAAATCCCAAGGCTTCGTAGCCCCCGGCGTCGGCGAAATCCGGATTCAACACGCACGCTACAACGTACGCTGCGAGCGAGACCACGCACATGATGATCGTTTCGAGAACGGTCCACGGCGAGACGATCGCCCAGCAAGTCAAGATCAAGGTGAGGCCCGCGTGGTAGGGTGAGGTCGCCCCGTCCGTGCGGAAGATCATGAACGTCATCGCGAAGTTGATCGTCAACGCCGACAGCACACCGAGAGCTTTCACGCCAGCCAACGATCCCCTCCGCCGGGCTAGCAAAAGCAGTGCGCTCAAAACGACGAGCACAAGATCGGCCCCAAACCGGAGGGCCAAAAATTCGCCGAAGTGATCGGGATACAGGAAGTAATCGAGCACGAACCCTCCGGGCAGGGCTACCATTGCCACCCCGTTCATCACGAGAAGGCTCCGTGACAATCGACCGACGCTCTCGCGGCGGTAGGCGCCCCGAAGCTCGGCATTCGATTTTTCGACTTTGGTCGTCATCCCTCTTTTCGAACCGTCAGAAATACGTTCACCCCGGTCTCGTCGGGAAAGACCTCGGAGTCTGCTCCCTTCGGCGCGAGGGAGAGGAGGTGGTTTTCGTCCCGGTAGACCAGAAACCATTCGAGCAGATGCTCCATCAGGTAGCGTTCGGGGTTGTTCGGATGCACGTTTGTCGCGACGAGTAACCCACCGGGCCGCACCCAATTGTGATAGAGCTGGAGCAGATTGCGGCAAACGTTGTCCGGGAAATAATCGAACAAGCCCGCGCAATAAATCATGTCGTAGCTCGGCAGAAATCCTTCCTCCTCGAAGTGAATATTCTTGAGCAGATCATCGACCGATTTCTGGATGAATTTGATCGTTGGCTTACGCCCACTTTCGTTCGTTGCCGCCTGCATCCGGCTCGTGACGTAGGCCAGCGTCTCGTCGTTGAAGTCCATGAGGTGCAGCGCACTTTCGTTGGCGAGATCGTTGTTCCGAATGAACCGCTGGATTTCTACCGCGGGTCCGCACGCGATCGTCAGCACGGTGAAGATACGCTGCTCCTCGGTGACGCGCTCGGCCTCTTCGCCGAGCAGGCGCTCGAGGATGGTGATGCGGTTGCGATGCGCCACGCAGGCCGCCACGCTGGACGTGATGTCGTGAAAGATCCGCGCGTAAGTGTTCGTGCCGGTCGTCGCGGACTCCTGCAGCATCATGTTCACCATCTCGTAGTCACCCGCGTAACCCAGCGGCTTGAAAAACGTCCGCCACACGAACGGCGCCGCCAGCATGTACGGGTGCATCTCGCGGCGGGCAAACGCCTTGTAGGCACTCGCGTCCTCTTCCGGCACGTCGGCAGCAGCCTTTTGAAAGAGATCCAACAGATCGCCGACCTTCCGTGTCAGCGGCGCTTCCAACGACTGGCGAAACGCCGACGCGCGATCGGAGTCGATCTTCTGGTCGCCGACGATCGCCGTCTCGGCCTCCTCGATCCAGCGACTCGTCTCCGCGAGGAAGTTCGAGAATTTGTTCACCGCGAGCTGGTAGCCCTCGGCCAGCTCCAGGCCCTCTTCCCAATCCTGAATGAACTTATCCAGCTCCTCGCCGAGCGCTGCGCCTGGCTCGAGGTGGTCGAGCGCGTTCCACGCGTCGATCAGCGTGACCGACGCGATCACCATGAGGCCCGTCGCGACCAGACTGGTGACCACTCCGCGGCCTCGATAGATCACCCGTTCACCCCGCATCACCGAGAAGCTCTTGGAGCACCTCGCTGAGCTGGATGAGCGAATACGGATTGTAGACCTCGAAGACGGCGATCGTCCGCGAGATGTGGACGAGGGTCCCTCGTCCGTTGAGTCCAGCCGTGTTCGTAAATGCCACGACGCTGTCGATGCCCGCTAATGCCTTTTCCACAATTCGATTTCCGAGGGTTTAGTTTTTCCAGATTTTTTCGGCGGCCATCGCGGCCATTTGCTGAACGTTTGGTCCCTTGAGGAGTTCCATCGCGGAAAAACTCACGCCGATGCGCTCCTTCACTCCAAGTCCAAGCTCGAGAACCATGAGCGAATCCACGCCCATTTCGTTCAGCCTCCGATTCACCGGCACGGAGTCCTTCGCCATTCGCAAGGTCTTGGCGAGCACCTCTTGGAGGTGGTCCTCCATCACCCGCAACCGCCGCTCCGGGGAAGCTCGCGGAGTGTTCCCGCCGGAGTTCCGACGCTACTCCGCCACCGCCCGCTTCCCCGGCGCCGCGCATCTCCGCAAACCGCGAATCGCCCGCGATTCTCGGATTCGCCTCGCGCCACCGGTCCCAGTCTACGAGAAACGCGCCGACTTGCGCCGACCCCAGACCAATCGCTTTCTCCAGAGCCGCGAAAGCTTCCGCGTTCGTTAAGCCCGTGATTCCCGCTGCCACCAAGGCCGCTTCGATCCGCTTGTCCTGCGCGACGATCCCGGACTCGGCCAGCGCGCCAAGATTCAGAGACGTCGCCGGCACTCCGCGACTTCGCAACCAACGCGCGAGCCCGTCCAACGTCGCGTTTGCCGCGACGTAGTTCGTCTGACCGGCGTTTCCGATGAGCGCCGACACCGACGAATAGAAAACGAAGAAATCCAAACCCGCGTCTTCGCCCAAAGCCTCGGCTAGGTTCCAAGCCCCCGCTACTTTCGGCAGAAAGACCCGGCGAAACCGCTCTTCCGTCAGGTCTGCGATCCCCACGTCGTCGAGCACGTTGGCCCCGTGCACGATCCCGCGAAGCCGGAACGGATCGGTCCGCCCGGCCTCGATCAACCCGCGAGCCGCACCCGGGTCCGTCACGTCCGCTGCCAGCACCTCGACCTCCGTCCCTTGCGATCTTGCGAATGCCAAAGTCTCCTCCATCCCGGTTGCCGCGGCACCCGACCGACTTGCAAGGATCACCTTCCCTGCCCCCCGCTCCGCCAACCACCGAGCGGTCGACAACCCGAATCCCGCCGTCCCTCCGGTCACGATGTAACACCCATCCCGCTGGACGACAGGCTCGCCGCCCAGCGGAGCGATGACCTCGAGTTCGCCATCGGCAAAATCGATCAGCAATTTTCCGACCTGCTCGCTCCGGGCCATCAGCCCGAACGCGTCCGCGATCTCTTTCGCCGGGAAAACTCGCGGAGCTGAGAATTCGAAATCTCCCTTCGCAAGGTGTGCAAACACGGCCTCCAGCGTCCGGCGGACGACTTCGGGGCGCTCGAGCGCCAGCTGGTCCATGTCCACCGCCGCGAAGGTGAGGTTGTGACCGAAAGCCCGCATCGGCAGCCCGTTGTCTTCGGCGATGTCCTTCTTCCCAATCTCGACGTAGCGCCCCCCGTCCGCAACGTTCCCAGCCCCGCGTGCATTGCCGGCCCGGTCTGCGCGCCGATCACCACGTCCACGCCCTGGCCTCCCGTCGCCTCGCGGATCCCAGTCGCGAAGTCCAAAGTCCGCGACGAAAACACGTGCCGCACACCCGTCTCGCGCAAGGCCAGCCGTTTCTCTTCCGAACCCGCCGTTGCAAAGATCTCCGCGCCGATCCACCGGGCGATCGCCATCGCCGCCTGCCCCACGCCCCCCGTCGCGTGGTGAATGAGCACCCGCTCGCCCCGCCGCAGCCGCCCGACTTCCAGTAGGCCGTAATACGCCGCCCCAAAGACGACCGGCACCGCCGCCGCCGCCATTCCCAGACCATCCGGGATGCGAACCACCGATTCCGCGCCGACCGTAGCGTAGGTGCGAAAGCTGTCCCGCGTCATCACCACGACCTGGTCGCCCTCGACGAACCCGGTCCCGGGTCCAACGCGCACGACCACGCCCGCGCACTCCATCCCGATCGCCGACCCGGTCACCGTGCCCTCCAGCGCCAAGGGATGCAGTCGACCCTCGATCTTGAGCAAGTCTTTGTAATTCAGGCCCGCTCGGTGCACCCGCACCTCGACCTCGCCGTCGCCGGGGGCGATTCGCTCCGTGCTTTGGAAATGAAGCGAGTCCAGTTTGCCCTTCACCCCCACGACCAACCGCACCGCCGAGTCGACCGACTCCCACCGCCGCTCCGGTTCGACCGGCTTGTCGGCCAGCGCCGCAATCCGCCGCTCGCAGCGCACACCGTCGCGGTAGACGATCTCGCCGCTCGATCCCGCAGCGAGTTCGGCGGCGACCCACTCCGCTCCGCCGGATGCGGGCAGGCCGATCGACCGAGCCGTGACGTGGTCGAGTTCGTTCTGAGCGACCAGCGCGACTGCGGCGAGACCACTGGTCGCCCAACCGCCCGCGTCCCGCGTCACAAAAGTCACGTCCCGCGGGTTGTCCAGAGCGGTGACCAAGCGGACGATTTTCTGATTCAGCGCCAACACTTCCGCCACCGGATCGCCCTTCGACCGTCGCGTCCCCCACAAGACCACGAGCCGACCCCGATCCGTCTCCGCGCAACCGAGAATCGCGCCCGGCAAAGTCGCTTGAATCTCGTGGCACAACTCGAAGTCAGAATCCTCTTCGTCCGCGAGGATCGCCACATCGCTGCCGTCGATGGAGCGCTGCACAGGCGGCAACTCGATCGGTCGCATCGCGACTTCGTGCAGCCATCTCTTCCCAGCGTCGACCAACTTGGAATCGATCAACTGCAATGCCATCCGGTGCGCGTGCGCCAGCACCTGCCCGTCGCCATCGAGCAACCAAACGTTTGCCGTCAGCCGCGATTCCGATCGCTGCGTCAACACCCCGTAGGCGTAGACCGCAGGAGACTTCGGCCGTGCGTGATACGTGAACCGCTCGATGGAAAATGGCACGAAGAGCCCCGCCTGCCCGGAACGGTAAAGAATCGGCTGGATCGCCGCATCGAAGAGCGTCGGGTGCAGCGGGTGCCCGACCTCCCCCACCACCGCCGCCGCGTCCAATTCGAGCAGATACGTCCCGTCGCCCAGCCGCACCTCCGTCGTCGGTCGAAACGCCGGTCCGTAGTGCAAGCCCCGCCGCTCCAGGTCGTCGTAGAAAACGTCGACCGCCAACGATTCCCCGCAGCCGCCTCGCAGCTTTGCCAGGTCCAGCCGCTCCTCCGCCAGCTCCGCTTGCGGCGACATTCGCCCGCGACAATGCCGCGACACGCCGTCCTCCCCCTCGGTCCGGCTGGAGATCGTGAACCGCCCGGCCTCCGGATCGTGCTCCGTGAGTAGGTATTGCAGCTTCGCCGGATCGACCACCAGCACTCGCTCGAAGCTCACGCTGTCGAGCACGACCGACGCCGTTCCGTTCACCTCCGCGCTCAACGTCAGCGCAGCGTCCACGTAGCCCAATCCCGCAAACACCGTCTGGTTTTGCACGCCGTGGTCCATCAGAAACGGGAAATAATTTCGATTCACCTCGACCTCCCAGCACGCCGACGGCCCGACGACCGGCGTGCTCAGATACACCGGTCCGTCCCCGGCACCGAGCCGCTCGATCTCCGAGCGCTCCGACTCCACCCAGTGCCGCTGGCGCTGCCACGGATACTGAGGCCCGGCCACGAGCAGACCCCGCTCCGGGGCGAAGACCCGCCAATCCAAAGCCTTCCCCGCGCAGTCCAGCTCCGTCGCCGTCTGCTGCAGCCGCTCGATCTCCCCTTCCTTTCGCCGGAGCGACACGAAGCCCGCGACGCGCGCATCCCGCGCCGCCGCGCATTCCTTGATGGAATTTCCCAGCACCGGGTGGGGCCCGATTTCCAGAAATTGCGACCAACCCGCCGCAAACATCGCCGCCATCGCGTCCGCAAATCGCACCGATTGCCGCACGTTTTTCCACCAATATTCCGCCGTCCATTCCCCGCCCTCCGACGCCTCCCCGCTCACCGTGGAATAAAGCGGCAGCCGCGCCGCTTTCGGCGCCAGCGACCGTAGCGCGTCCAGGATCTCCTCCCGGATCGGGTCCATCTGCGGGCTGTGATACGCCACTTCGACCCGCAGAAATTTCTGAAAAATCTCCGCCGCCTCGAGTTCCGCCGCCACAGCTTCCAGCTCCGGCCGGTCCCCCGACAACGTCACCGCGCTGAAGCTATTCACCGCCGCGACCGACACCCCCGCCCGACCCCGCAGATACGGCGCGACGTCCGCCTCCGACAACCCCACCGCTAGCATCGCCCCCCGACCCGCCGTCGTCTGCTGCAATCGGCTGCGATGGTAGCTCACCAGCACCGCTTCCTCCATCGTGTACACCCCCGCCGCCCACGCCGCCGACACCTCACCCACGCTGTGACCCACCACCGCCGTTGGCCGGATCCCCCAGCTCTCCCACAGCCGGACGAGCCCGACCTGCAGCGCGAAATTCGCCGGCTGCGCCACCTCCGTCCGCTCCATCCGCGACTCCGCCTCCGGAGCCAACATCGCCTCGCGCACCGACCACCCGGCCAGCTTCTCAAAATATCCGTCCACCTCCGCGACCGCTTCGGCGAACACCGGCTCGTTCTCGATCAGCTCCCGGCCCATCGCCCACCACTGCGGCCCCATCCCGGTGAAGACAAACGCCAGCCCGCCGCTCCCAGCCACCCCCGTCACGACCCCCTCGTGCGTCTCGCCCGTCGACGCAGCGATGAGGCGCTCCCGCAACTCCTCCGCGCTCCCCGCCCTCACGACGCAGCGCGTCGCCAAATGACCCCGCCGAAACGCGAGGGTGTGCGCCAGATCGTCCAGCGCTCCCGTTTTTCCCCGTCCCAGCAAAAACGCCCACTTCCCTGTCAGATCTCGCAACCCCGCCTCGTTTGCCGCCGAGAAGGGGAACATCTGGACCCCCCCGCGTTCTTCCGTAGGCGGTGCGCCCGCACTCGCCAACCCCGGAGCCGACTCCAGCAGCACGTGCGCATTCGTCCCGCCGTACCCGAAGCCGTTCACCCCCACGAGCAGCGATGCGCGATCCTCGACCCCCGGCAGATCTGTGACCTCGGTCACGATGCGCAGGTTGTAATCCTCCCAAGGGATCTTCGGATTCGGCGTCTTGAAATGCAGATTTCTCGGGATCTGCCGGTGCTTGAGCACGCCGATCGCCTTCAGCATTCCCGCCACGCCCGCCGCCGCCTCGAGGTGGCCGACGTTCGTCTTGACCGATCCGACCAGCAGCGGCTCCGTCCGCCCAACCGAGAAGTTTTCATCCAGCGCCGCCAGCTCCGCCGGATCCCCTGCCTGCGTCCCCGTCCCATGCGCCTCGACGTAGTCCACCGTCCCCGGCGCGACGCCGGCCCGCTCGTAAACCTCCCGCACCAACCCGCTCTGCGCCGATCCACTCGGCAGCGACAAGCCCTCCGTGCGCCCGTCGCTGTTCACGCCCGATCCACGGATCACCGCGTGAATCGGATCCCCGTCCGCCTGCGCCCTCGCGAGAGATTTGATGAGAAACACTCCCGCGCCCTCGCCCCGCGCGTAGCCCGCCGCCGATTCGTCGAAGGCGTGGCACTCCCCGTGGTGCGAAAGAAAATGCCCCTTACTCATCAGCACCGGGTACTCGGGCCGGGTCATCACGTTCACCCCACCCGCTAGCGCCATGTCCGCCTCACCCGCCCGCAAGCTCTGGCAGGCGTAGTGTATCGCCACCAAGGACGACGAACACGCCGTGTCCAGCGTGAGACTCGGCCCCCGCAGGTCGAAGGCGTGCGAGAGCCGATTCGACAGCACCGTCATCATCACTCCGCCCGGCGCGTGCGCGTCCATCAAGTGCTGATTGCTCGGTTGCGCTCGCAGCAGCAAATGATCCAGGCAAAATCCCCCCACGAACACCCCGGTTCGCGACCCGGCCATCCGCTCCACCGGCAATCCCGCATCCTCGAACGCCTCCCACGTCGACTCCAGCAACAGGCGCTGCTGCGGATCCATGCTCGCCGCCTCCCGAGGGGTGATCCCGAAGACCAGGGGGTCAAATTGCCGCACGTCCTGATCCAGCCAGGCGCCCTTCGGTGCGTAAGTTTTCCCGGGACGCGCCGGATCCTCGTCCCAATACCGCCGCCAATCCCAACGGTCTGACTTGATCGGCTTCAACGCGTTTCCGCCCTTGAGGAGGAAACGCCAGAACGCCGTGAGCGAATTGCCACTCGGCGGCATCCGGCAGCCGATGCCGATGATGGCAAACCGATCAGACACATCATCATCTTCAACCACGCCGAAGGGGTCTATCAGGAAACTCTTGTTTTCACCAAGCGCCGATCTGAGAAAACAGCGTCCGGGCAGCAAGATCGGGGATCCCCCGATTCCGCTCGGCCACTACCAGCCAGACGCCGCAACGGTTTTCTCCCCCCAGCACCATGCACGGGTCACCCACGGCAGCCGCAATCGCCCCTTCCCCCCCCGGCCAAAGTCTGATCCAGTCGCAAAGATCCAGTCAAAACCATGGAAGACCACCACGTCAGCGGCCAAAATTTCCGCACCGCCTTTGTTCTCATTCTCGTTCTGGGGATCTCGCTTCTCTTCCTGGCAGTCTGCTGGCCCTTCCTGAAGACGCTGCTCCTCGGAGCGATCCTCGCGGGCCTCCTCAGCCCGGTCTACCGCACCTTCGTCAAACTCTTCCGCGGTCGCCGCACGATCGCGTCCATTGTCACGCTCGTCATTCTCTTCCTGCTCATCGTCGGCCCGCTCAGCGCCTTCGTTGGACTCGTCGTCAAGCAGGCCTTTGACGTGAGCGAAACGGCCATCCCATGGGTGCAGAATACCTTCACCGGAGCCAGATCGTTCGACGTGCACGATTGGCTCGTCGAGCGCCTCCCGTCCGTCGCCGACCTCGTCCCGACGAGCCAGGACATCATGAGCAACGTCGGCACCGCCGTGAAAGCGACGGGGAGCTACCTCATGCTCAGTGCATCCGCGTTGACGACCGGGACCGCCCTCCTGCTCCTCAACTTCTTCGTGATGCTCTACGCGATGTTTTTCTTCTTCATCGACGGCCGCCGCATCCTGGAAAAGATCTTCTACTACATGCCACTCCGCCACGAGGACGAGGTGCGCATGCTTCACCGCTTCATCTCGGTCACTCGCGCGACCGTCAAGGGCACCCTCGTCATCGGCTTGATCCAGGGTTCCCTCGCCGCCGCCGCCTTCTGGGTGTGCGGCATCAATGGCGTGGCCTTCTGGGGCACGATCATGGTCATCCTCTCGGTCGTTCCCGGCATCGGCTCGGCGCTCGTCTGGGTGCCCGCCGTCATCTTCCTCTTCATCTCCGGCGAACCCGTCAAAGCCGTCGGGCTCGCGGTCTGGTGCGCGGCCGTCGTCGGCACGGTCGACAACGTCCTGCGCCCCTCTCTGGTCGGCAAGGACGCCGAGATGCCCGACCTACTCATCCTCGTTGGCACTCTCGGCGGCCTGTTCCTCTTCGGTCCCATCGGCTTCATCGTGGGCCCCGTGATCTGTGGACTCTTCCTCACGGCTTGGGACATCTACGGAGCCGCCTTCAGCGACATTCTCCCGCCCGTCCGTCGGCTGAACATGGAACGCCTCCACGATCCGAACAAAACACCTCCGGGGTCCGACCAATCTCCCACCGCCTGACCTGATCGATCATCCGCTACCGCCGCCGCTCGGAGCGATGCGGGATTCATTTGGAACCATGAAGGACGTGAAGAGCAGGATGGGGTGATGAATCCCGGTCTCTCTTCAGGAGCTTCATGCCCTTCATGACAGAAAAATCAGCCTCCTCGCCCGGCTTCTTCGCGACCTTTGAGACGTTTCGAAAACGAATCTGAATCGTATCTGGATTCCCCTTCGTTTCCTTCGTTACCTTTTGTTCAAACCTCATTCATGCCCGCCACCGTCAACCAGCTCCGCCTCGCATCCCTCTCTCCCGACGACCGCGCTCGTCTCCTCCGCCGCTCCGAGACCGACATCGCCCGAGCTTCCGAGATTGCGTCCCGCCTCATCGCCGATGTCCGCGCTGACGGAGACGCCGCCCTCTCCCGCCACCTTGCCGACATCGACCAAGTCACCCTTGCCCCCGACGCCCTCGCCGTGACCGCCGCCGAGTTCGACGCCGCGCAATCCGCCGTCGACCCCGATCTCCGCGCCGCCATCGACCACGCGATTCGCAACGTCCGCACTTTTCATCGCGCCCAACTCCCGCCCGAAGTCACGTGGCACGAAGTCGAACCCGGCGTCCACGCCGGCGAGAAGGTCACCCCCATCGACGCGATGGGACTCTACGTCCCCCGGGGCAAAGGCGCGTTCCCGTCGGTCCTCATCATGCTCGCCGTCCCCGCCGTTGAGGCGAAAGTGCCGCGCATCGCCGTCTGCACGCCACCGAACCCCGACGGCACCGTCGACGCGGCCACCCTCTACGCCGCTCGCCAGATCGGCGTCGACCGTATCTACAAGATCGGTGGGGCCTCCGCCATCGCCGCCCTCGCCTTCGGCACGGCGACCATCCCCCGCGTCGACAAGCTGCTCGGTCCCGGCAACCAATTCTGTTCCGCCGCCAAGCGCCTGCTCTCGAGCGAAGTCGACGTCGGCCTCCCCGCCGGACCCAGCGAATCCATCATCCTCGCCGACGCGCAAGCCGATCCGCGCATCGTCGCCCTCGACCTCCTCATCGAAGCCGAGCACGGCCCCGATTCCGCCGCCGTCCTCGTGACCGACTCCGCCAAGCTTGCCACCCAGGTCGCCGACCTGCTCCCCGCCCTCATCGCCGACCTCCCCGAGCCCCGCCGCACCTTCTGCGGCACCGGCCTCTCGACCTACGGCGGCATCGTCGTCGCCGACACGTTCGACGACGCGGTCGATTTTGTGAACGAGTACGCCCCCGAGCACATGGAACTCCTCGTGGCGGAACCTTTCGCCGTCCTGCCGCGCATCCGCAACGCCGGCGAGATCCTCCTCGGCTCCCATACCCCCATCAGCGCGGGCAACTACTGCATCGGCGTCAATGCCATCCTCCCCACCGGCGGCTTCGCCCGCTCGCACTCCTGCACGACCATTCACTCGTTTCTCAAACGCACCTCGCTCGCCTATTGCACGCGCGATGGCTTCGAGTCCCTGCGCACCACCGCCGCCACCCTCGCCGACTACGAAGGCTTCCCCGCCCACGCGGCCGCGCTCAAGCAAAGGCCATGACCCCGCTCGCCGATGTCCGCCGCCTCAGCGCCGCGGGCGACCGCCCCGCAGCTGCGGCCATTCTCATTCCGTTTCTCAAGGAGACGCTCGGCCTCGACGTCACCCGTGCCGACCTCAACGCCGACGGATACAGCCTCAACTCGGTCAACGGCATCCTCACGCTCGGGCGACCCTACGAAGGCCACGACCGCCTCTTTTTCAAGTTCCACCAGGAGGAAGACGAGGCCAAGGGCGTCGCCGAGTATTACAACAGCAAGCTCCTCGAAGACGCTGGTTGGCCCGTTGACGTCCCCGTCGCCGCCCGCACCTTCCCCGGCGAAGCCATCCTCCTCTACGCCGTTCGCTCCGACGCCCGCTTGGCCGACGCTTGCCGCGCCGCCGAAGACGGCGACGTCCACCTGCTCCGACTCCAGCGCGACCTCGACCACCACGTCGCCGAAAGCTACCTCGACACGCTCCACCTCGCCCCGCGAGCTGAAGCCGCCGCCGAGTCCCTCCACCAACTCTTTTTCCACCGTCTCGTCGACGAGGGAACCACCAACCCCGGCGGTCGCCTCCGCTCGTTTTACCTCAACGCCACCTTCACTTTCCCCGGACTGGACCGCTCACTCCCCTGGACCGAACTCAGCGGCCTTCGCTGGCGAATCAACGGCCACCTCTACGACAAGACCCTCGGCGGACTCTTCGCCGAATCCATTGAAGTCCTCAATCCCACCAACCTCCCGGACCCTTGCCCGGCCGTCCTCGGTCACGGCGACGCCCACAACGCGAACGTTTGGCAGGAACCCGACCGCCTCGTCACCTTCGACCCCGCCTTTGCCGGGTCCCATCTCCCCGCTCTCCTCGCGGAGATCAAGCCCACCTTCCACAACATCCTCGCCCACCCCGACTGGCTCTACCACCCCGAGGAAGCGAGGACGCGAGCATCGGCCCAACTCGCCGACGGAGTCCTCGAGGTCACCCACGACTGGTCTCTCATGCCCCTCCGCCAGCAATTTCTGAAAACCAAAGAAGAAGAAATCTGGAAACCTCTGCTAGAGCAGGTCGCCGCTCATCACCCCAACTGGCAGCACTACGTCCGCCTCGCCCTCTTCTGTTGCCCGACCTTGGTGATGAACCTCACCGCCGGAGCGGCCCGCCATAACCCGACCACATCGCTCCTCGGTTTTTCCATAGCGATCATGTGCGGATCCCCGTGCGAAAAGAACGACGATCTCATCACCGACTTCCTCAACGGCATCTCACCCCATTCGTGAAACGACTTTCTGAACCATGAAGATCATCTTCGATATGGACGGCGTCATCACGTCCGAACGCGGCTACTGGCTCGCGGCCGCCCACACGCTCCAGGATCTCGCCACCTTTCTCGGCGACCGCCGCAAGCCCGCCCCCATCACCCTCGACCTCGCCGTCATTGCCCGCGCCAAAGCCGCCCGGATCAACACCAATTGGGACCTCACCCACCTCGCCGCCCTGACCCTCATCCGCCGCCTCGCCACGCACGATCCGGCCAACGGCCTGCGCATCTCCGCGATTAACTGGGACACCGACGGCCCGCCCACGACCTGCGATTGGCCGCGCGGCCTCACCGCCAATCTCAACGAACTCCTCGCCGAAGGCCTCGACTTCGCCGACCCCCGCCAGGGTTTCGAACTCCTCGCCCACCTCGCCCCGACCGACCAATTCGCGCGCCAAGGCCCCGTCTGGCGTTGGCTCTTCCGTCATTTTCAATCGTGGTTCAACGGCACTCCCGACCGCCCCGGCCTCATCGCCAACGAAGACCTCATCCTCCCCCCCGACCGCATCGCCACCACCCTGCGCAAGCTCCAAGCCGCCGGCCACCACCTCGCCATCGCCACCGGTCGCACCCGCGCCGAACTCATCCCCACCCTCACCCGCTTCGGTCTCGCCGATTTCTTTTCGCCCATCGTCACCCACGACGACGTCGCCACCGCCGAAGCCGATCACCCCGGCACCCACCTTTCGAAGCCCCACCCTTACCAATTCCTCCGCGCCATCTTCCCAGACGCAGAGACTTCCACCCTCGTCACGTCCACTGCCCACCCCCAAGCACCGAACGTCCTTATTGTCGGCGACACCACCGGTGACATCGCCGCCGCTGCCGCCATCGGCTCCCGCCCCATCGCCGTCCTCACCGGTCCCGCCGGAGCAGCCGCCCGCGACACCCTCACCGTCGCCGGAGCCGAACACTGCCTCACCGACGTGACCGACCTCCCCGCTTACCTCTCCTCATGAACCTCGACAAACTCCTCCCTTCCAGCGCCGAAAACATCCGCGCCCTCCTCGCCGCCACCGATTCGCCGCTTCCCGAGCGAGTCATCACCGAACTCCTCGCTGCCGAGAATTGGACGGAACTCGACGACCGCTTCTACCGCCAGCTCGCCTTTGGCACCGGCGGCCTCCGCGGGCGCACCATTGGTCGCACCGTCACGGCCGCCGAGCGTGGCAACGCCGCAGAAGACGCGCCGCCCGAGCATCCGTGCATCGGCACGAACGCGATGAATTTCCTCAACGTCAGCCGCGCCACCCAGGGCCTCACCGCCTACGTTCTTGAGCAAGGCACGGACCGCCCATCCATCTGCATCGCGCACGACACCCGCCACTTCTCCCGCGCCTTCGCGGAGTTCGCCGCCCGCATCATCACCGAGCTCGGCTGCGACGCTCACCTCTTCGAAGCCCCCCGCTCGACGCCGCAACTCTCCTTCGCGGTCCGCGAGACCGGCGCGACCGCTGGCATCAATCTCACCGCCAGCCACAACCCGCCCGCCTATAACGGCTACAAGGTCTACTTCGCCGACGGCGGCCAGATCGTCGAACCCCACGCCACCGCCGTCATCGAGCGCGTCAACGCCGTCACCGGCGAACAATACGATCCCGTCCCACCCGACCAACGCGGGCAGATCCACGACCTCGGAACCGCCATGGACGAAGCCTACCTCGACCGACTCGAGACCCTCGTCCTCGACCACGACCTCGTCCGCAATCAGCCGCTCAAGGTCGTCTACTCCGCCCTCCACGGCGTCGGCGGGGCGATCATCGAGCCGCTCCTGACCAGGCTCGGCTGCGAATTTACCACCGTCGCGGAGCAAGCCCAACCCGACGGCGACTTCCCCACCGTCGCCTCGCCCAATCCGGAAAACGCCGAGTCGCTCTCCCTCGCTATCGAACAAGCCGAGCGCGAGCAAGCCGACCTGGTTCTCGCGACCGACCCCGACGACGACCGCATGGGTGCCGCCGCCCGCACCGCCGACGGCACCCTTGCCCTCCTCACCGGCAACCAACTCGGCTCCCTCATGGCCTGGTATCGCGCCACCAAATTCCTCGAAAGCGGCCGCCTCACCTCGGCCACCGCCAACCGCGGCGTCATCATCAAGACCTTCGTCACGACCGACCTCCAGGCCGCCATCGCCGCCAAGTTCGGCCTCCGCTGCGTCGAGACACTCACTGGTTTTAAATACATCGGCGCGAAACTCTCCGCCTACGAGTCGACCGACGCCGTCTTCGTCTTCGGCGGCGAGGAAAGCTACGGCTACAGCGGCGCGACCTTCGTTCGCGACAAAGACGGCAACGCCGCCGTCGCGATGATCTGTGAGGTCGCCGCCCACGCCCAATCGCGCGGTCTCACCCTCCACTCACTACTCGACAAACTCTACGCCGAGTTCGGCTATCACGCCGAACGCAGCGAGTCGCTCACCCTCGAAGGAGCCGAAGGCGCCGCCCAGATTCGCGCCCTCGTCGAGTCCTACACCGCCCACCCTCCGACCGAGATCGCCGGCCACCTCGTCACCGCCAACCGCGACTTTGCCCACGAAGACATCGTCGACGCCGACGGCGAGATCCTTCCGAAAGAAGCCATGCTCACCTTCACCCTCGGCGACACCCTCCGCGTCGCGATTCGGCCTTCTGGCACCGAGCCGAAGATCAAATATTACCTCTTCGCCCGCTCCGAGCCGGGCCCTGCCGACGAGCTTCCGGTGACCAAGCTCGCGACGACTCAGACCCTCGCCGATCTGTGGACGGCCCTCCACGCCGACGCGACGGCCCGCATCGACCGCCAGACAAATCCTTCCCACTCGTAACCGGCGGGAGAGCCAGGCTCAGCATCAGCCTGCGCTCGGGGCGTGGCGCGAGGATCCTCCGAGTTCGCGCGGAAATGCGGCCGCCCTCGACTTTCCTGGCGATGCCGACTTGCGCCCCACCCCCCAACCCATTTAGGAACGCCGCCAAGTGTTTACATTGAACCCTGACAGAAAAATAGCCGGCGTTCTCGCCCCGGTATTCGCCCTCCGTGGGCCGGACGATCTCGGCATCGGTGACACCGCTGCTTTACTAGAATTTGGCACCTGGGCCGCGACCCAAGGCCTGCGCATCGTTCAGATTCTCCCCGTGAACGAAAGCGGCGGCGACAATTCTCCCTACAACATCATCAGCTCGATGGCGCTCGACCCGACGACCATCGCGACGACGCCCGACGGCATCCCGGAGCTGACGCGTGCCGATTTTGATCGCATCTGCGCCGAGCACGACCTCGCCGCCCTCCGCGTCGGCCCCGTCGACTACGCCGCCGTTCGCCCACTCAAGCGCGCCCTCCTTGAGGCCGCTCACGACACTTTTCTCGCCGGTGCCAAATCGCCGCGCCGCGCCGAATACGACGCCTTCGTAGCCGAGCAAGCCGGCTGGCTCCAGCCCTACGCGCTCTACCGCACCCTGGTCGCGCTTCACGACGAATCCGAGGTCATCGATCTCTGGGATGAAGGGCAACGCACCCTCGTCGAAGCTAAAAAATGGCTCGCCGATCTCCCCGCAGACGTCCGCTCGAAGATCGACGATCTCGCCGACTTCTACCGCTTCGTCCAGTGGATCGCCTACTCGCAATGGCGTGACGTCCGCTCGAAACTCACCGCTCTCGGCGTCTCGATCATGGGCGACGTGCCCGTGGGGGTCAGCATCCACAGCTGCGACGTCTGGAGCGAACCGGAAGCTTTCGACCTCACCCGCTCCAGCGGCGCACCTCCCGAGAAGCACTTTCAAAGTGCTCCCTTCGTGATGCAATGGGGTCAGAACTGGGGCTTCCCGCTCTACGATTGGCAGGCGATGTCCCGCGATAACTTCGCGTGGTGGCGTCGTCGGCTCCGTGGGATGTTCGCCATGTTCGACCTCGTCCGCGTTGATCACGCGCTCGGATTTTACCGCATCTACACCTTCCCTTGGCGACCGGAGGACAACGACAAGTTCCTCGACCTCTCGGACGAAGAGACGCAGGCGCTCACCGGCGGACGCCTTCCCGGCTTCATGCCCAACGAGGACGACACCCCCGAGCACCGCGCGATGAACCAACGCCACGGCGAGAATCTCTTCCGCATGATGCTCGAAGAGACCGGCGAGCACCGACTCATCGCCGAGGACCTCGGCTCCGTCCCACCCTACTGTCGCCCGTCTCTCATCGACCTCGAGATTCCTGGTTTCAAGATCCCCCAGTGGGAGCGCCACGAAGAGGACCAATCGATCATCCTGGGCGAGGATTACCAGCGCCTTTCCCTCGCCTGCTACGCCACTCACGACCACCCACCTTTCCGCGGCACGTGGACGGAATGGTTCGAAAAATCCCAATCGGACGACGACGCCGTCGCCGAGCACGCCAGGTGGGAGATGTCCGAACTCATGCGCTTCGCCGGCCGCCCGGACCTCGCCGACCAGCCGTTCAATCCGGCCGTCCACCAAGCCACGCAGCACGCTCTCCTCGCGTCGAATTCTTGGCTCGTCATCCCGCTCATCACCGACATCCTCGGCACCGACGAACGGTTCAACGTCCCCGGGGCCATCGGAGCCGAGAACTGGACCCATCGCCTGGGTGGAACCATCGCAGAACTGGACAAACGCTTCGCACGCGAACTCGCCACACTCCGCAAGTCTCTCGAAGAAACGGATCGTTTACACGAATGAGAGTGCGGCTCGGTCCGAAATTTGCTCCCTGATCCCCAACACTTTATCGAGCACCCATGGGAAATCTTACGAAACGCGATCTCGTCATCCGGATCAGCAACGAAACCGGCCAGGTTCAACAGGACGTCTTCGCGGTCGTTCAGAGAACACTCGATCACATCACCGACGCCCTCGCGGACGGTCACAACGTCGAACTCCGCAATTTTGGCGTCTTCGAGGTCAAGCTCACCAAGTCCCGGGTCGGTCGCAACCCGAATAAGCCCGCCGACGACGTCGTCATCCCCGCTCGCGCCACGGTCAAATTCAAGGCCGGCAAAGTCATGCGCCAACGCGTCCTCATGCTCACCGACACGATGAAGTAGCGACTGGCAGTTCGTCCCATGCAGCCCGGCGAAATCAGTCGTCTATCCTCACTCCACGTTCCCCAATCCGCATTCACGAAGTCCACGGACTTGCGTAGGCGCGTAGTATCTTCCCGTGCCAAAAACCATCCGTATCCGCGGCGCCCGTCAGAATAATCTACAGGGCATCGATCTCGACCTTCCGCTCGGTCAATTCATCGTCCTCACCGGACCCAGCGGCAGTGGCAAGAGCTCCCTCGCCTTCGACACCATCTACGCCGAAGGCCAGCGCCGCTACGTCGAGACCTTCAGCCCCTACACGAGGCAATTCCTCGACCGGATGGACAAGCCGCAGGCCGATTCCATCGAAGGCATCCCGCCCGCCATCGCCATCGAGCAAGCCAACCACGTCAAATCGACCCGCTCGACCGTCGGCACGATCACCGAGATCAACGATTACCTGAAACTTTTCTTCGCCCGCGCGTCCAAGGCCCAATGTCCCGATTGCGCCCGCCCAGTCTCCCCCGAGACTCCGCAATCGATCGCGCGCGCCGTCGCCAAAGATTTTGCCGACCAGACGATCCTGATCACCTTCCCCGTCCCGCTCGGCGAAGCCAAGTCGAGTTCCGCCAGGGACTTCTTCGAATTTCTCAATTCCCAAGGCTACCTCCGCGTCTTCCTCAACGGCGAAACGCACCGCACCGACGAACCCCCATCGAAGAAAAAGCTCCCCCCCATCGTCGACGTCATCCAGGACCGCATCGAAGTCAAAAAGGCCAACCAGACCCGCCTCTCCGAAGCCATCGAGACCGCCCTGCGCTTCGGAAAAAACCGCCTCACCGTATTTTCTACCACCCCAGAGTCACCCCTAACCACCCACCCGTATTCATCCACCTGGCACTGCGCCCACTGCGACCTCGACATCCGTCCGCCATCCCCGGGCCTCTTCACCTTCAATAACCCGCTCGGTGCCTGCCCCGCCTGCCGCGGCTTTGGTCGGGTGATCGGGATCGATCTCAACCGCGTGATGCCCGACCGGTCCCTCAGCCTCGCGCAGGGCGTCATCAAGCCCTTCCAGACCGGCCATTCCAAAGAATGTCAGGCCGACTTGATTCGCCACGCGTCGCGCAACGACATCGACCTGCACATTCCCTTCGAAGATCTCCCGGAATCGGACCAACGCTGGGTGATCGAGGGTGAAGGCGACGCCGACACGACCGCTGACGAGATCTGGGACTCTGGCGCTTGGTACGGGATCAACGGGTTCTTCAAGTGGATGGAATCCAAGGCCTACAAGATGCACATCCGCGTCTTCCTGGCTCGCTACCGCAGCTACCAACCTTGCCCGACCTGCGAAGGCGGACGCTTCCAGCCGGAGACGCTCAATTTCCGTCTCCACCCCACGGGCCTGACCCTCCCGGAAGTCGCCCGCACGTCCGTCGACAAGCTCATCCCGCTGTTTCGAGACGTCACCATGCCCCCGGGCGATCCTAGCTCGGAAGCTCCTCCGCACCCAGATCTCGTCCCGCCTGGGGTACCTAGCGGAAGTCGGCCTCGGCTACCTTTCCCTCGACCGCCCGACCAAGTCCCTCTCCGGCGGCGAGATCGAGCGCGTCAATCTCACGACTTGCCTCGGCGCGTCCCTCGTCAACGCCCTCTTCGTCATGGACGAACCCAGCGTCGGCCTTCACCCGCGCGACACGGGGCGATTGGTCAAGATCATCCACGCCCTCCGCGACAAAGGCAACACGCTGCTCGTCGTCGAGCACGAGGAATCCATCATCCGTGCCGCCGACCACCTCGTCGACATCGGTCCGGGCCGCGGCAAGGAAGGCGGCAAGCTTGCCTACTCCGGCCCCCTCATCGACATCTCCGACCCATCGTTCGACACGTCGACGTCCCTGACCGCCGAATATCTGCAGGGCAAGAAATTCATCCCGGTCCCCGAAGACCGCCGCGAACCCCTCGAGTTTATCGAGATCGAGGGCATCACCCACCACAACATCAAGAATCTCGATGTCCGTCTTCCGCTCGGCGTTTTTTGTTGCGTCACCGGCGTTTCCGGTAGCGGTAAGTCCACCCTCATCCACGACGTTTTGTATCGCCAGATCACCGGCGAAGGCGTCGACGATCAGGAGCAGGCCGGACAATGCAAGGGAATCGACGGGGCGGAAGACATCGACGAGATCGTCATGGTCGACCAGTCGCCATTGGCCCGCAGCCCGCGCTCGACGCCCGCCGTCTACCTCGGCGCGTTCGACGCGATCCGCGCGCTCTTTGGCGGCACTGAGGAAGCCATCCAAGCCGGATTCTCCCCGTCCACTTTCTCGTTTAATTCCGGGAACGGTCGCTGCGAGCGCTGTGCCGGTCTCGGCTTCGAGAAAGTCGAGATGCAGTTCCTCTCCGACCTCTTCCTCCGCTGCCCCGAGTGCGACGGCAAACGCTACCAACCCCAGGTCCTCAAGATTCACGTCGGCGGGAAGACGATCATCGAGATTCTGGAAATGACCGTGAAAGAGGCCCTCGCCTTCTTTGCGGAACTCCCCGCCGGCGGCAAGCGCGCTACCCGTGGGCGCGGCGGCTACGTCGCCCCGCACTCCGCGATCATCGACCCGCTTCAGCTGATGGCGGACGTCGGACTTGACTACCTCTGCCTCGGCCAGCCGCTCAACGTGCTCTCCGGCGGCGAATCCCAGCGGCTGAAGCTAGTGAAGCACCTCGTCGAGCAACGCGACGAGAGCGCTCTCCTCATCTTTGACGAACCCACCACCGGCCTCCACATCGACGACGTCGCGGGTCTCCTCGGGGTCTTCCAGCGCCTTGTCGAGGAAGGCAACAGCTTGCTCGTCATCGAGCACAACCTCGACGTGATCAAATGCGCTGATTGGGTCGTCGACCTCGGCCCCGAAGGCGGCGACGAAGGCGGTCAACTCGTCGCCGAAGGCACTCCCGAGCAAGTCGCCGAAGTCGAGGCCAGCCACACCGGACGCTTCCTGAAAGAAATCTTCTCCGGAACGTGCGCCCCGCTTCCAGCCGGCAGCCAACCCAACCGCCCAGCGCAAACTCCCGCCTCCAACTGCATCTCCGTCCGCGGCGCCCGCGAACACAACCTCAAGGACATCTCCATCGACATCCCGCGCGACAAGCTCGTCGTTGTCACCGGCATGTCCGGCTCCGGGAAGTCGACCCTCGCATTCGACATTCTCTTTGCGGAAGGCCAGCGCCGCTTCCTCGACAGCATGTCGCCCTACGCGCGGCAGTTTGTCGACCAGCTCGAGAAGCCCGAAGTCGACTCCATCGAAGGCCTCCCACCCTCCGTCGCCATCGAGCAGCGCGTCACCCGTGGCGGCGGCAAGTCCACCGTCGCCACCGTCACCGAGACCTACCATTTCCTCCGCCTCCTCTTCGCGAAGGTCGGCCTCCAGTATTGCCCCGACTGTCACGTCCCCGTCGCCAACCAGACTCTCAGCGCCATCACCACGCAGGTCCGCGAGATGGCGGGCAACGACAATCTGAAGATCTTTGCGCCGCTCGTGAAAGCTCGCAAAGGCTTCCACACCGACGTCGCCAAATGGGCCGAGAAACAGGGCTTCGCCACCCTCCTCGTCGACGGAAAGATGACCGCAGTCGACGGCTTCGAGAAGCTCGAGCGCTTCAAAGAACACACCATCGACGTCCTCGTCGGCGAAGTCCCCACCGGCGACGAGAAGAAGGCCGAAGAACTTGTCCGCCGCGCCCTCAAGATCGGCAAAGGCACCGCCCGCATCCTCGATCAAAGGAAGAAATTCCACCTCCTCAGCACGGAGATGAATTGCCCGAGCTGCTCCCGCTCCTTCGAGCCACTCGATCCCCGCCAATTTTCCTTCAACAGCCCGCACGGCTGGTGCGAATTCTGCCGAGGCTTCGGCGAGATCTGGAAATCCAACGTCACCGACAGCAAAGACTTCGATAGCCAACTCGAAGCCGACCTCGCCGAAGAGCGTTCGTTCGAGCGCGCCGAGTCCGACGAGTCCCGGCCCTGCCCGGAATGCGAAGGCGCGCGCATCAATGACGTCGCCCGCTCGGTCCACGTCGGCAAGCACACCGTCGCCGATTTTATCAAGGCCCCCGCCGAGGACGCCCTCGTCCTCATCGCGGGCCTCAAGTTCGGCAAGAACGACGGCCGCATCGCCAAGGACATCCTCGCCGAGATCTCCCAACGGCTCGAGTTCCTCACCATCGTTGGGCTCGACTACCTGAGCTTGGATCGTAGCGCGAAGACGCTGTCCGGTGGTGAATCTCAGCGCATCCGTCTGGCCGCCCAGCTCGGCAGCAACCTTCGTGGCGTCCTCTACGTCCTCGACGAACCCACGATCGGCCTCCACCCCCGCGATAATCACAAGCTCCTCGAAGCTCTCGAGCGCCTCTCGGGTAACGGAAATTCCCTCGTCATCGTCGAGCATGACGAGGACACCATGCGCCGCGCCGACCACATCATCGACCTTGGTCCCCGCGCCGGTCGCAACGGCGGCCAAGTCATCACCGCCGGCAACATCGATGAGATCATGGCCTGTGCCGACTCGCTGACCGGGCAATTTCTCCGCGACCCGATCAAGCATCCCATGGTCGGCCCCCGCCGCCCGCTCGAAACGGTCAAAGATTGGATCACCGTCAAAGGAGCCTGCAAAAACAACCTCAAGGAGATCGACGTCCGCATCCCACTGCACCGCCTCACCGTCGTCTCCGGCATCTCCGGATCCGGGAAATCCACGCTCGTCCGCGGTGTCCTCGTCCCCGCCGTCCGAGCTGAACTCACCCGTGGCAAACGCAAGCTCCGGTCCGAGGATTGGGACAGCGTGCACGGAGTGGATAAGATCGGTGCCGTCCTCGAAGTCGACCAGTCGCCCATCGGAAAGACCTCCCGCTCCACCCCCGCGACCTACATCAAGGTCCTCGACGAGATTCGCAAGGTCTACGCTCAGCTCCCCGACGCCCGGATGCGCGGCTACACGGCCTCGCGTTTCTCTTTCAACAACGAAGGCGGCCGCTGCGAAAATTGCCAGGGCCAAGGCGTCATCAAGCTGGAGATGACCTTTCTCCCCACGACCTACATGCCCTGCGAAGAATGCCACGGCAAACGCTACAACGCCCAGACCCTCGAAGTCCTCTTCGACGGCAAAAGTATCGGCGACGTCATGGAGATGACCGTCGACCAAGCCGCCGAATTCTTCGCCAGCATCCCGAAGATCAAGCGCTCTCTCGATCTCCTCGTCGAAACTGGTCTTGGCTACCTTCAACTTGGCCAAGCTAGCCCCACCCTCTCCGGCGGAGAGGCGCAGCGAATCAAACTCGTCACCCAGCTCGCCCGACGAGCCACCCCCAAGGCCGAAGCCCTCCGCACCACGCGCATGGGCAAAAGCACGCTCTACGTCCTGGAGGAACCCACCATCGGCCTGCATACCGCCGACGTCGCCAACTTGATCTCGGTCCTTCACCGGTTAGTCGAAGAAGGCGGCACGGTCGTCGTCATCGAGCACCACATGGACGTCGTCGCCGAGGCCGACTACCTCGTCGACGTCGGACCGGAAGCCGGGGTGAAAGGCGGCGAAATCCTCGCGGCCGGCACCCCCGAGCAGGTCGCGACAGCCAAACGATCCCGCACGGCTCCGTTCCTTAAGGAAGCTTTGGATAGGTGATGATCCGAACATAAGGTCCCGAAGGAAACAAGAAGGGGTGAATGCATTCCCCCTCGAAGCCGTATCCTTCGTGACCTGGTGTTTCGACAGACGCGTCCCATTCACGGCCCCGGCGAAGGCCTGCGAGATCGGCGATCGTGCCGTTCTCCCGGAACACCGACGCCCCCCCGTAGCGGGACAGAGCTTGGCGGATGATGGGGTCGACGGGCGTGAGGCCTCTCCCATCGACCCACGACCGAAGGGACCTTCAAAATTGGCCACCATCTGGCCGATTTGCTCCCGTATCCAACCAAAGCCACCGCGCCACGCGATCTCCCTTGAATAAACGATTGCCAAGCACCGCTTTAACAAATCCAAACATGAAAAATACCACCCTACCACTTCTCGCAGCAGTTTCCGCCGCAAGCCTCGCCCTCACCGCTTGCGTCACCGAGCGCGTCATCGAGTCGGACCCAATCGATACGTCCGTATCCACCACTCGTTCCGTGACGTATGAGCCCGGCTACACGACCCAAAGCCTCCCGACGGGCTACACGACCCGCACCGTTTCCGGGAGCCAATATTACGTCGCGGACGACGTGTATTACACGCGCGGAGCGGGCGGCTACACGGTCGTCACCGCACCCGACATTACGTCCAGTGCTACCGTCGATCCCACCGGTCCCGGCTACATCGACACTCTCCCAGTCGGCTACACAACCCGCAATTACCAAGGCACCGACTACTACTACTCCGGCGGGCAGTATTACCGGCAGGATCCCCAAGGCTACGTCGTCACGACGAGTCCCTTCTAGGTCGCGTCCACCGGATTCAAGAGCATCTAACCCGCGCGGCTGAAACCCGCGCGGGTTTTTCTTGTGTCCCCAACTCCGCGACACCCCCGCCCCCCCAGCGCACCTCGCCAAATGGACCATGAAAGTGACGGCCGTCACCTTCATGGTCCATTCGAGGGCTGGGAAGAGGTGCATTTCGGTTTCTTCATGGAGTCACCAATGAAATACGAGCTAACTCCCTCCTAATTCACAACTTATCCACAAAACCACAACCTGTAGTGGTCGGGCAGATAAAAACCACAACCTATCGCGATTTTTCGTTGACCACAACGGACCTCGTAGTTCATCTTCCTCCCCGACCGCGAGAGGATCGCCCACCTGCTGGTGCCGGGCAAAATCTCACAGAATTGCCTCCCCCAGAGACAGTTTCAGACCACTTCACAACACCCAAACCGCGCCCAAACCACGTAGAAAAATCATGGCCACCACGACAATCAAACTCGGCGATCGCACTTTCCACCTCGATAGCTCCAAGGCGGAAGCCGCCTACAACGCCAAGCGCGTCATCAACGGGCGTGAGACTATGTTCTTCAACATCCTCCCGCTCAAATACCAGTGGGCCTACGACCTCTACAAAAACATGGGTGCCAACCACTGGGAGCCCGAGGATGTCCCGATGCAGCGCGATTGCGAGCAGTGGCGCGACGCCGCGATCCCCGACATCGAGAAGTGGATCATCAAGATGGGCATCGGCTACTTCTCCGCCGCCGAGGGTATCGTCGGTGACAACGTTCTCCACGTTGTCCGCGAGGTCGTGACCGCTCCCGAGCTCAAGCTCGTCCTCGGTCGCCACGCCCACGAGGAAAACATCCACGCCGACAGCCTCGTCTACATGATCAGTTCCCTCGGCATCAATCCGCACGATTGCGAGGCGATGTTCGAAGACGTGGAGACGATCAAGAACAAGACCGATTTCGTCGTGTCGAATAGCCGTGCGCTGCGCCGCGACTCCGACCTCACGATCACCGAGAACAAGCAGGCCCTCGCGAAGAACATCTTCCTCTTCGGCCAATGCATGGAGGGCACGCAGTTCTACGGCCTCTTCGGCATGATTCTCGCGCTTTACCGGCAGAATAAATTCCGTGGTATCGGCGAGATGTTCCGTTACACGCTGCGCGACGAGAGCAATCACATCGAAGTCTTCCGCAACCTCTTCATGGATCTCATCGAAGAGAACCCCGACATCTGGACCGAGGACTTCCGCGAAGACCTCCGCGCGACGATGAGCGAGGCCGTCCGACTCGAGAAGGAGTTCATCGCCGATTGCCTCCCAGTCGGTGCCGTCGGCCTCACGGTCGAGGAGTTCACTCGCTACATCGACTACATCGGCGACCGCCGCCTCGAAGGCTGTGGCTTGGAGCCTCTCAACGAACCGATCCAGAATCCACTCCCTTGGTTAGCCGAGATGATGGACATCAAAAAGGAGCAGAACTTCTTCGAAGGCCGCGTCACCGAATACCGCAAAGCCAGCTCTCTGGCTGCCGTCTCCGACGACGACCTTTAATCCGCCGACCATCCTTAACCGCCTCGATCCACCATGCAGCGCCGCATCACCCTCGACGAAGACATCGCCCTGAAACGCCTCGTCACGACCCCGCGCGGCGAGAAGCCTGATTTTGCGTGGCGGGAATCCCTCACTCCCGCCGACGAGAGTTTCGAATCCCCCGGCGTGCTCGTCACCCACGGCAAGGAGGAGCATAGCTTCAACCTCGCCGACGTCGCCGACCAGATCGGCAACGCGCTCACCGACCTTCTCCTGTCCCGCGACCAGGAGGACATTTTCAACGAGGGCAACCGCGGCCTTGTCGCGGACGTCGCGCACACGGTCGCTGAGCGCCTGATGGAACAGGTCGCCGACGGTCGCGCCCTCAAGCTCTCCGAGAACGATCTCTCGCTCCTGATCGAGAAAGCCCTCATCGAGAACGACGCCCACGACGTCGCGAAGTCACTCGTCTTCTCGCGTTCCGCCCGCGCCTCGGGTGGCGACGCTCTCACGATCAGCACCGAGCGCCCGGTCTCCGCGCGCCTCATCCGCCGCAACGGCAACGTCGTGCCGTGGAACGAAGACAAGATCGAGATCGCCATCCGCAAGGCCTTCCTCGACATCCGCGAAGACGCCGCTCCCGCCGTCACCGTCGCCCGCGCCGTCAGCGACCGCGTCCGCACCAGCGACACCTCCTTCGTCCACATCGAGGACGTCCAGGACCTCGTGCAGGAAGAACTCATGCGCCGCGGCCACTTCAAGGGCGCCGAAGCCTACATCCTCTACCGCGCCCACCGCGCCCGCCTCCGCGAGGACGATCCAGCTCGACCCCGACCGCCGACGAAGCCCGAGCAGGACTCCCTCGTCGTCGTCAAGACCGCCGATGGCCAGAGCGTCTTCTGGGACGGCGCGGAGCTGAAGAAGCGGATCCAGTTTGCCTCTATCGGCCTCGACCTCTGCCTCGACTCGGGCGAGATCGAGCGCGAACTCCGCCGCTCCATCGGCTCGGAAATCACCGCCGAAGGCCTGCAAAAAACGGTCATCATGAACGCCCGCTCCCTCATGGAGCGCGACGCCGATTTCGCGAAGTTCGCCGGACGCATCCTCCTCTCCTACATCTACGAGGAGACGCTCGACTGGCAGATCACCCGCGACGGCATCGAAGGCCTCAAAGCCGCCCACGTCGCCGCCTTCAAGAAGTATCTCCGCAACGGTGTCGCCATCCAGCGTCTCAGCCCGAAGCTCCTCACCTACAACTTGGAAAAACTCGCCGACGCCCTCGACCCATCGTCCGACCTCGATTTTGATTACCTCGGCGTCCAGACGATGTACGACCGCTACCTCATCGTCGACAAAACGGGAGCCATCCAGCGCCGCATCGAGGTCCCGCAATTCTTCTGGATCCGCGTCGCCATGGGCCTCTTCCTCGAGGAACCCGCCGACCGCGAGGACTGGGTCATCCGCCTTTACACGCTCTACAAAGGCCGCCGCTTCTGCAGCAGCACGCCCACCCTCTTCAACAGCGGCACGCCCCACAGCCAGCTCAGCTCCTGCTACCTCTACAAGATCGACGACTCCATCGAGTCCATCATGCAGCGCGGCATCGCCGAAAACGCCTACCTCAGCAAGTGGGCCGGCGGCCTCGGCGGCTCCTGGACCTCCGTCCGCGGCACCGGCAGCTACATCCAGGGCACCAACGGCGAGTCGCAGGGCGTCATCCCGTTCCTCAAACTCCACAACGGTCAACTCGTCGCCGTCAATCAGGGCGGCAAACGCCGCGGCTCCGGCTGCGCCTACCTCGAGACGTGGCACAATGACATCCTCGACTTCCTCGAACTCCGCAAGAACACCGGCGACGAACGCCGCCGCACCCACGACATGAACACGGCGAACTGGATTCCCGACCTGTTCATGAAGCGCCTCGAAGCCCGGCAGGACTGGACCCTCTTCCGCTCCAACCAAACCCCCGACCTCCACGAGACCTACGGCCGCAAGTTCGAGGAACGCTACCTCCACTACGAGGCCCTCGCCGCCGAAGGCAAAATCTACGGCAAGTCGATTCCGGCGGTCGAACTCTGGAAGGCCATGCTCAAGATGATCTTCGAGACCGGCCACCCGTGGATCACCTTCAAGGACCCCTGCAACGTCCGCAGCCCGCAGGACCACGCCGGCGTCATCCACAGCAGCAACCTCTGCACCGAAATCACGCTCAACACCAGCGAAGACGAGACCGCCGTCTGCAACCTCGGCTCCGTCGTCCTCGACACCCACATCGGCTTCTGACGGTGAACTCGACCTCGAAATGCTCCGCGAGACCGTCACGGTAGCCGTCCGCGCCCTCGATAACGTCATCGACATCAACTACTATCCGACCGAACCCGCCAAACGCTCCAACCTCCGCCACCGCCCCATCGGCCTCGGCGTCATGGGCCTCCAGAACGCCCTCTTCCGCAAGAACGTCAACTTCGCCAGCGCCGACGCCGTCGATTTCAACGACGAGTTCATGGAAGCCATCGCCTACTACGCGCTTCTCGGCCTCCAGCGACCTCGCCGCCGAACGCGCTCCCTACACGACCTACAAAGGCAGCAAGTGGGACCGCGGACTCCTCCCGCAGGACACCGTCGACCTCCTCGAGACCGAGCGCGGACTCAAAATCGACGTCCCCCGCACCGGCAAAATGGATTGGACCCCCGTCCGCGAAAAGATCCGCAAGCACGGCATGCGCAACAGCAACGTCCTTGCCATCGCGCCCACGGCCACGATCAGCAACATCATGGGCACCACCCCCTGCATCGAGCCGAACTACAAGAACCTCTTCGTGAAGAGCAACCTCTCCGGCGAGTTCACGGTTCTCAATACCCAGCTAGTCCGCGACCTCAAAGCCGCGGACCTCTGGACCGCCGACATGGCGAATCAGCTCAAGTATTTCGACGGCGAACTCGCCGACATCGAAGGCATCCCGGAAGCGATCAAAGCCAAGCACCAAACGGCGTTCGCCATCGAGTTCAACTACCTCATCGACGCAGCGGCAAGACGCCAGAAGTGGATCGACCAAAGCCAATCGGTCAACCTCTTCCTCCCCGAGCCCGACCTCAAGACGCTCAGCCACATGTACCGCCGAGCCTGGCACGTCGGCCTCAAGACGACCTACTACCTCCGCACCCTGCAGGCATCAAACATCGAGAAAGCCACCACGACCCAGAAAAAAGAGGTCCGCGGATCGGCCGGCGTGGCTAAGAAGGAATTCACCGCCGAAGAAAAAATGGTCTGCAGCATCGAAGCCATGCGGAATGGCGAAGAATGCGAAGCGTGCCAGTGAGTGGTGACCCTAGGTCCCGGTTCATAGTTGAGAGTTGATGGTTGAGAGATAATTCAAGGAGCGGCGACTTCCAGTCGCCGAACCAACCCAACGGCAAAGCCGCACTTTACATTCTCTCACGCAAAGGATCGCCCCCCCCTCGCAACCTGTCGCCGCACTCAAATCAGCGGAGAAATGTGTCAAAATGAATGCCCGATCCTTTCACCGAGACGAAACTCGTCTGCGATTGCAGAGCGGAGATTCGAAACGAATTTTAGTGCGCTGAGATTATGGAATGGTTCAAGGCTAACAAAACCGGGGAAATTTTCGTTCGGACGCAGATTCGCCCCATGACACCTGGGACGTGCCAGCGGAATGGCTACCAATGCATTACTTCGAAGCCTTGAACTGCCTGTTTCGCATTGAGAATGCTCTCCGCCTACTTGTCTTCATCGGCTTGAAAGGCGAATACAAAGAAAAGTGGTCAAAAGTCCAGCTTTCAACTGATGATTCCAAATCAACGACGCTGGCCTCGGTGGCGCGAAGCCGATTTGCAGCCGACAAAAAATTCGAGTATCTGATGCAAACTTCAGCCTGCCCTCTTATGTATCTTACCGCAGGGGAGTTGGTGGGAATAATCCTTTCGCCAACCTACGGTAAACTATTCCGTAAATTTTTCGCTGGTCCCGAGAATATCATTAGCGCCAAGTTGCAAGAGATAGCAACTATCCGCAACGCCCTCGCGCACTTTCGCCCAGTGACCCCGGCGCATGTTAAGATTCTTCGAGAAAACGGAAGCGTAGTTTTGCAGAAATTCCAAAGCCAACTTCAAGCACTGCTATTCACGAAGAAAGGCAGATTAATTAGGAGCTGGAAGGGGTCCTTCGTTCGCCCAGCAACTGAGAATCGAACGTCGATTGAATGCCGGGTCGGCCAGCCGCGGGAAGCTGGGTGGACAGTTATGCAGCTATTGACAAACGCCAAAATTTCAAGCGCGTCCACATCCGAGAACACGTGCAGCTTTATGGTTGAAATGGTCAGCCTTCAACGCCTGCTAGCCGCATTTCCAGAACTTCAAAACTCATGCGTAGTCGCTCGCGAATGGACATCAATTCCGTCGTGGGATGGTGATTCAAGTTTACCCAAGATAACGAAGATAATTAGACTAGCCTTTTTAGGAACGACAGAATCTCCTGACAAAGCCTTCTTTTCAAATGATCAATTCCCTACAGGGGCGTCAAGTTCGGAAATGATTATTCAATCAACCAAGAACTTGACATCAAAATATCGCGCTACGGCAACCGAACAGAAGATTGGTGATCTGCAGACGAGATGGAAAATCCAGATTTCAAAATCGATCAGCTCAGAGGAGTCCCAAGAATTTCCCGAAGACTGGAGCTGCATCTCTTCAGATTTTGAAGACGACCCGCTAACGTCGATCCCTAGGTATCCATGGATGCATACAGATACGTCGCCAGGATGGGGGTTTTAATCAGCGCCGAGTGGAAAGGCAACGGCAGGCGGATTAAGTAGGCCCGGTTGATCCAAGCTTCGACCTATACGCAACCTCGTGGTTTCGTTACTTGAACGGAACGGGGTCAGTCCATACTTTTGACACGGGAACGGGGTCAGTCCATACTTTTGGCACGTAGTTTGATGCGTTTTAGGAGTTTCACGATTTAATCTCGCACCTTTTTCGCCGAGCTTGCAGGAGGTTGCGCACCGTTCGCCACGACCCCATTTTCAACTCCCGCGCGATCCAGTTGATCGTCATCGGCGTCTGCGCTCGAAGAACCTCGGCAATCTCTACCTTGACCGGATGACCCTCCGTCTCCCGATTCAAGCGAGCCTCGGAACGGGGTCAGTCCATACTTTTGACACGTAGTTTGATGCGTGTTAGGAATTTCACGATTCAATCTCACGCCTTTTCCGCCGAGCTTGCAGGAGGTTGCGCACCGTTCGCCACGACCCCATTTTCAACTCCCGCGCGATCCAGTCGATCGTCATCGGCGTCTGCGCTCGAAGAACCTCGGCAATCTCTACTTTGACCGGATGACCCTTCCTCTCCCGATTCAAGCGAGCCTCGTCCCAACCCGATTTTGCGAGTTCGCCATCGATGAGATTTTTCGCGCGAGCCTCATCGTTTTCACGCCGCTCGCTGGCCACGTGATTCCGAGCCGACGGTTTCGCTCGGGAGATCCATTCATCGATCCGATCCCGGAAATCCCCAGCCCCGAAGCGCCATCCAGTCCGGGTCAGAACGGGGTCAGTCCATACTTTTGACACGTAGTTTGATGCGTGTTAGGACTTTCACGATTCAATCTCGCACCTTTTCCGCCGAGCTTGCAGGAGGTTGCGCACCGTTCGCCACGACCCCATTTTCAACTCCCGCGCGATCCAGTCGATCGTCATCGGAGATGGGGTCAGAGATGGGGTCAGGAGTCAAAAATCAAACTGCTTCGACAGATATTCAAGTTTTGACTCCTGACCCCATTCCCGGATTGAGGGTAGAACAGGCTTACAGCCTGTCGTTTCGGGCATCTTGCCCCAAAACCCGGTGCCCGACCCCGCCCACGAACTACCGTCATCGGCGCACAAGGCAATCACGGAACGACTCTCCATGAATTTGTTTTTTGCACACAGACCCCCTATCCCCCTTCTCATTTTCCTTCGACATCACGCAACATTCTCTCCACTTCTATTGCCGAAAGAATTCTCGGAACCTGCTAAACCGGAACTATGCTCACCAGACTCCAACTTAAGGACTTCAAGGGTTTCCGCGAAGCCGAGTTGCAACTCGGACCACTGTCACTGCTAATCGGCGCAAATGCGTCCGGAAAAAGCAACCTTCGGGACGCATTCCGATTCCTCCACGGAATCTCACGGGGCTACATTCTCGCCGAAGTGCTCGGTGAAAAATATGGCGAAAGCGGATACCGGGAATGGAGCGGAATTCGCGGAGGCGCGAAAGAAATCTGCAGGTCCGGGACCAAAGGATTTGGACTCTCCATCGATTTTCAAACCCTCCGAGGTTTTTCGCGCAGCCCAGTCAAATATACTTACACAATAGAAGTTATCACCGACGAAAAAGGAGCAATTCGCGTCAAAAAAGAATCCCTCTATCGAGGCATCCAGGTGATTTTTGATTCCCATCCCACTCACGATGCACCGTCTCAAGACGATTCACTCCATATTGCGGTTCGACTTCGCCCCGGCGGGGCCCATCGAAAAATGGGACCGAAAATCATAGCGCTATCTCATCAGCCTGTATTGACCCAAATCACGTCTCTTGCAAGGACGCAAAGCGTCGAAAGCAAAGTTAAAATTGCCGTTGATGAAGCTATTAGCGAACTGGAAGCCATGCGCTTTGTTGACTTTGTTCCAGATGCGATGAGGCGTCCATCACTCCCGGGCCAGACTGTGTTAGGCGATCAGGGTGAAAACCTATCGTCCGTGCTACAAGCAATTTGTGAAGACAAAGAGATGAATGAATCCCTTCGTTTATGGATCACGCAATTAACACCTATGGACGTCGTGGATTTTGACTTCGTGCCTGATTCACAGGGAAAGATTTTAGTTCACCTCAAAGAAGCTGACGGCAGAAAAGTTTCTGCAATAAGTGCCTCTGACGGGACACTTCGGTTTCTTGGGATTTTGGCAGCATTTCTCGGCCCAAAACCTGCGAGGTTTTATTTTTTGGAGGAAGTTGACACCGGGATTCATCCTGCGCGCTTATTCCTTCTGATGAACCTTTTGGAACAGCGCTCCGGAAAGGGAGGATTACAAATATTTACAACGACGCATTCGCCTCAAATGCTCAGACTTTTAGGATTGGAAGGATTGGATTTTGCTTCACTTGCATACCGCGTTGAGGGAGTTCCCGAAACACGAATACGAGCACTTCAGCAAATCCCTGGGCTCATCGACGTCTTAAAAACTTCAGACATAGCGCGCCTTTACGAGGGCGGATGGATGGAACAGACAATGTTTTTTGACGAGGGTGACCCTCAACCATTTGAACTCGATCCGGATGGGGAAGCAGAACCGGTAACAACCGACTTCAAATGAACGTGCTAATCATCCCAGAAGATTTTCGAAAAGATCAATTCATACTGCGGCCGATTATAACGGCGATGTTGGCGTCTGTCGGGAGGCCGCGCGCAAAAGTTGAAGTCTGTTTGGACCCGCTCTTAGGGGGCATTGACCGGGCGATGGATAGGGCTGAGCTAGAGCAAATCATCCAGGCTCGGCCAACCGTTGACCTATTTATTCTCTGCGTTGATCGCGA
The DNA here is from genome assembly GCA_963803825.1 of uncultured Verrucomicrobiae bacterium. Lineage (GTDB taxonomy): Bacteria > Verrucomicrobiota > Verrucomicrobiia > Chthoniobacterales > JAATET01 > CAVVKW01. The sequence goes on from CAWDOJ010000011.1 coordinate 283,171, forward strand.
TAATAGTATAGGACGACGATCAGCGCTTGATAGTCTCGAAATCTATCTTCAGCCTAAAGTGAAAAAGCCCGGCGGCCTGTTTGTCGGAGAGAATGCCTGGCAGGAGATAGAGGTCTGGGTTCTGGCCGGCCATCCTTTATTGCCGGACTGGAAATGGAGCGAAATCCGATCACATCGTGATCCGAAGGAAGAGTTTTTCCAGCCGTTGGCCGACGCTTCGAACGTCAGTGCGGATGACGACGGCGGCAGAAAACGACTCGGCTTTCAAGCCGCTAAAAAATACAAGCGCGTAAGGCAGCTCTGCAAAGAAGACATTCAGGCACTAGAAAAACGGTTAGGTGCTTGGATAAGTGGGGAAGCAGTTCCGAACTGGGAGGCCGCCATCTCAAGCCTCTAACAAAAAGCAGTCGTCGAGAGAATGGAATAGTCGAAGGGGACTGGGGGTCAGGGACTGGGGGTCAGAGGGACTTGGGGGTCAGGGGACTGGGGGTCAGAGGGGACTGGGGGTCAGTGTGCAAAAAGCAAATCTTGTCGAGGGGACTGGGGGTCAGGGGACTGGGGGTCAGTGTGCAAAAAGCAAATCTTGTCGAGGGTCATGGAAGGGGTAACCGGAGGCAAACGTCGCACGGATCCAGTCAGATGGGCCTTTGCGGAGGACCCTGGCCGACCCCCTGCCTTTCGCGATTTTTCTCCGGGCCGGTTCAGCGAAACACCATCTCTACCTGATCGAAGGCACCCATTTTGTGATCTTGACGGAACATCTTATGATCCGCGTGAAGGCGCTTCATCGCCTCTTCCGCGAACCGTGGAGGGGTCGGTCATTCATATTGACACATTCCGGTGGAGGGGTCGCGGTGGAGGGGCCGGTCAGGAACGGGGTCAGTCCATACTTTTGACACGTAATTTTATGCGTGTTAGGAATTTCACGATTCAATCTCGCGCCTTTTCCGCCGAGCTTGCAGGAGGTTGCGCACCGTCCGCCACGACCCCATTTTCAACTCCCGCGCGATCCAGTCGATCGTCATCGGCGTCTGCGCTCGAAGAACCTCGGCAATCTCTACTTTGACCGGATGACCCTTCCTCTCCCGATTCAAGCGAGCCTCGTCCCAACCCGATTTTGCGAGTTCGCCATCGATGAGATTTTTCGCGCGAGCCTCATCGTTTTCACGCCGCTCGCTGGCCACGTGATTTCGAGCCGACGGTTTCGCTCGGGAGATCCATTCATCGATCCGATCCCGGAAATCCTCAGCCCCGTAGCGCCATCCAGTCCGAATCTGACTCGATTCGGTCGACTCCCCATCCGCGCGTCTGGCCTCCATTCGAGCAGAAAACTCCCGCCGCCCCTGGCGATCATCTTTCTTAATTCCGTGCTCGCCGAGCAGACGCGTCACCCTCAGCCACGTCGGTCGCTGGGCAGGATTTGCCAAATACTTCGGAAAACTGCTCCATGGATACGAATCCAGCCTCTCGTCATCGGGGATTAGCCCCGCACGATCTGGATTGAGATGCACGTAGTCGCAGACGACTCGTAGATACTGATCGCTGCTTTCATCGACCAGGATCGATTTATACCTCCCGGCAAACAGATGCCCGCTCTGCTTGTGGCGAACGTTAAATCGAATGGTGTAGGTGCCCAGTAGCCACTTCATCCCAAGCACGAGATTCAGAACGGGGTCAGTCCATACTTTTGACACGTAGTTTGATGCGTGTTGGAATTTCACGATTCAATCTCACGCCTTTTCCGCCGAGCTTGCAGGAGGTTGCGCACCGTTCGCCACGACCCCATTTTCAACTCCCGCGCGATCCAGTCGATCGTCATCGGCGTCTGCGCTCGAAGAACCTCGGCAATCTCTACTTTGACCGGATGACCCTTCCTCTCCCGATTCAAGCGAGCCTCGTCCCAACCCGATTTTGCGAGTTCGCCATCGATGAGATTTTTCGCGCGAGCCTCATCGTTTTCACGCCGCTCGCTGGCCACGTGATTCCGAGCCGACGGTTTCGCTCGGGAGATCCATTCATCGATCCGATCCCGGAAATCCTCAGCCCCGAAGCGCCATCCAGTCAGAATCTGACTCGATTCGGTCGACTCCCCATCCGCGCGTCTGGCCTCCATTCGAGCAGAAAACTCCCGCCGCCCCTGGCGATCATCTTTCTTGATTCCGTGCTCGCCGAGCAGACGCGTCACCCTCAGCCACGTCGGTCGCTGGGCAGGATTTGCCAAATACTTCGGAAAACTGCTCCATGGATACGAATCCAGCCTCTCGTCATCGGGGATTAGCCCCGCACGATCTGGATTGAGATGCACGTAGTCGCAGACGACTCGTAGATACTGATCGCTGCTTTCATCGACCAGGATCGATTTATACCTCCCGGCAAACAGATGCCCGCTCTGCTTGTGGCGAACGTTAAATCGAATGGTGTAGGTGCCCAGTAGCCACTTCATCCCAAGCACGAGATTTGGCTGTGGTGTCTCAACGACCAAATGAAAATGATTCTGCATCAGGCAGTAGGCATCGACGATCCAGCCACACTTCTTGCAAGTCGTCGCCAGCGTCTCAATGAACTGCTCGCGATCCCTCTCATCCCAAAAAATACTCTCCCTTCGATCTCCGCGGCTCATTAAATGATACCGCGCACCTCCGTATTCAACCCGCAACGGTCTCGCCATTCCCGATCATTTCAGACCGGAGTCAGACATGTCAATAGTATGGACTGACCCCTCTGCCCTCTGCTGACCCCTCTGCTTTTGGACTGACGCCTTTTCTTTTGCTTTCTCCCGGCTGGGACCGGTCGATGGAACGCCAATGTGAGGGCGGGACGCCAACGCGCTTTTTGAATTCCGCCGACAGGTGAAAAGCCGAGTCGTAACCCGTCCGCTCGGCAATCTCGCCCAGGGTCAGCGCCGAACTCCGCAGGAGAATCCTCACCTGCCGGAGCCGCAGATCAAGCAGGTATTGCTTCGGAGAAAGTCCCGTCCCGGATTTGAAAACGCGCCGAAGGTGCGACTCCGCGATGCCCAACTCCCGCGCGACGTCGCCGATCCGCAATCCTTCGTCGAATCCTTCGAGCAATCGGATCTTCGCCCGGCGGACCAGATCCTGAACGTGACTGGGCGGCTGCTCGGCCGCCGCCCGACTCGCGGCGATCAACCCGATCACCTGCAGCGCCGCGGCCGCAAGCTGACCGACGAAACCCGGCGGTTGGGTGTCGGCCAGGTCGTGGCACGCCCGAACCAACTCCGCCGCGTCCGACGAGAAGGCCCGCGGGTAAAGCGGCCGCGCCTCGCTCAAGGTCCCGTTCGCGTGAAGACGCTCGGGCACGGGTCCCTCGAATTCGACCCAAGCTTCCGTCCAACCCGTGTCCGGGTCCGGCGCATAACGGTGCCACACGCCCGGAAAGAGCAGAAAAACGCAGCCTTCCTCCAACCGAAGCCGCCCGGTTTCCCGCGATTCGAACCAACCCGATCCCCGCTGAATCGCCAGCAGCTGAAAACAATCCAACGTCCGCCCCCGGGCCCAGGAAAACATGTGGTCCGCCGGGTGACTGAGCGCCGCCGATGGGTAGGAAGCGCCGGCGAGCGTCCGCACCCAGCCCGTCGAGGTGACTGCGATTCCCCACGCCAAGCGGCCGGGCACCATTGGCAAATAAGTGAAGAGATTTTTCATCGAACAACCCGCAGTCTTCCATCCGCCGCTACTGAGCGTTTTTTATGTGCGAATCAGCGATTGTCCAATTCCGAAGCGCTGCCGGCTTTGATAATTCTCCGCATCAATCCCATTCACCTGACGCCCTCATGACCTCCGCTTACCAATTCGCCAAAGAAACCTACGCCGAACTCGGCGTGGACACCGAAACCGTGCTCAAGCGTCTTGCGACGATCCCGATCTCACTCCACTGCTGGCAGGGAGACGACGTCGCCGGCACCGAGGTCGAGGACGGCGAATTGAGCGGGGGAATCCAGACCACCGGCAACTATCCGGGCAAAGCTCGCAACCTCGCCGAGCTCCGCGCCGATCTCGACACCGCCCTTTCGCTCATCCCCGGCAGCCACCGGCTCAATCTGCACGCCTGCTACGCCGACCTCGATGGGAAAAAGGTCGAGCGCAACGAGTACACCGTCGAGCAATTCCAAAGCTGGATCGATTGGGCGGGCGAACGGAAGCTCGGGATGGATTTCAATCCCAGCTACTTCTCGCATCCGCTCGCCGCAGACGGGTTCACCCTCAGCAGCGCGGACGCGGGCATCCGGAAATTCTGGATCGAACACGGGATCGCCAGCCGCCGCATCGCCGGCGAGATCGGACGCCAGCTCGGCTCGCCGGCCGTCACAAACTTCTGGATTCCCGACGGCTACAAGGACCTGCCGATCGACCGGAAGGCCCCGCGTCTGCGCCTCGAGTCGTCCCTCGACGAGATCTTTGCGGACACCGTCGACCCGGCGCACAACCTCGACGCCGTCGAGTGCAAGCTCTTCGGCATCGGCTCCGAATCCTACGTCGTCGGCTCCCACGAATTCTACCTGGGCTACGCGGTCACGCGGCAGAAGCTGCTTTGCCTCGACGCCGGGCACTTTCACCCCACGGAGAGCCTCGCGGACAAAATCTCGTCCGTCCTTCAATTCGTCCCCGAGATCCTGCTGCACGTCAGTCGCGGTGTCCGTTGGGACAGCGACCACGTCGTCCTCATGGACGACGCCACGCGCGCCATCGCCGAGGAACTCGTCCGGAATGACTACCTCGATCGCACGCACGTCGGCCTCGATTTCTTCGACGCCAGCATCAACCGCATCGCCGCCTGGGTGATCGGCACCCGCAACGCCATCAAGTGCCTGCTCGCGGCGCTGCTCGAACCCACCGCCCACCTCCGCGCACTCGAAGCCGAGGGCGATTTCACCTCCCGGCTCGCGCTGCTCGAGGAATGCAAGACGCTGCCGCTCGGTGCCATCTGGGACGAATATTGCCAGCGACGGGACGTCCCGGTCGGGGCTGCCTGGCTCGCCGACGTGAAGACTTACGAGACAAACGTTCTCACCCTCCGCCAACCCTAACGACAGAACTCTCCGATGAGTAATTCCGCCCCAGATACCGAGCGTCAGCTCGAATTCGACTTCCTTCGCGCGACCGAAATCGCCGCTCTCAACACCCTTGCCTGGCTCGGAAAAGGCGACAAGGAGTCGGCCGATCTGGCCGCCTGCGACGCCATCCGCGGGATGTTCGACCTGATGGATATGCGGGGTGAAATCGTCATCGGCGAAGGCATCAAGGACGAAGCCCCCGGCCTCTTCGTGGGCGAGAAAGTCGGCAACTGGAAGGAAGGCACCTCCCGTTTCGAGATCGCACTCGACCCGGTCGATGGCACGACGAACGCCAGCAAGGGCATGCCGAATTCACTCAGTTGCATCGCCGCCGCCCTCCGCACCGACGAAGGCGACGGTGCCGCCTGCCTGCAGGACATCCCGGCTTTTTACATGAAGAAGCTGGCCTACCCGCTGGCCGTCCGCCGCGCCTGGATGGAGGACAATCACCTCCCGATCGACATCGACGCGCCCATCGAGGAGGTCATCGACGTGACCGCCAAGATCCTCGACAAGGAAGTCCGCGACGTCGTGCTCTGCGTGCTCGATCGTCCCCGCAATCAGGACCTCATCGAAGCCGTCCGCCGGAAGGGTGCGACCCTCCGAATGATCGTCGACGGCGACATCTCCGCCGCCCTCGCACCCGCCATGCTCACGTCCGGCATCGATCTCTACGCCGGCATCGGCGGCACGCCCGAAGGAATTCTTTCGGCCGCGGGACTGCGTTGCCTCGGTGGCGGCATGCGCGCGAAGATCTGGCCTCGGGACGAAGCCGAGCGCCAGTCGCTGGTCGACGCCGGGTGGGGCGACCGCATCGACCAGCAGTTCATGTCGAAAGACCTGGCGCGCGGTGAGAACATCATCTTCGCGGCGACGGGCATCAGCCAGAAGCCCGCTGGTCCGCGGCGTGAAGGTGCGCGGCTCGATCGCGACAACCTACTCGGTTCTCATGCGCGCACGCAGCGGCACGGTTCGATTCCTCGAAACTCATCACAACCTTCGCCGCAAGACAATCCACCTTCGCTCGACGCAGAGCGAAGCTGCCGTCTGAGGGCGGCGCGCCCCGTATGACGACTCCCGCTTCCCCCCGTCCCACCGACTCGTCCACTCCTTCCGGCGGCCGGAAATTCGTTTACGGATTCGGCGCCGGCCTGGCCGACGGCGACGGCTCGATGAAGTCGCTGCTTGGCGGCAAGGGAGCCAACCTCGCCGAGATGACTCGCATCGGGCTGCCGGTGCCGCCGGGATTCACGATCTCGACGGAGGTTTGCACCCACTACTACGCCAACGATCTCAGCTACCCCGACGAGCTCGCGGCGGAGGTCCGCGCCGCGCTCACTCACATCGAGTCAGCCTCCAGCAAGAAATTCGGAAGCGCGACCGACCCGCTACTGATTTCCGTGCGCTCGGGCGCGCGCGAGTCCATGCCTGGGATGATGGATACCATTCTCAACCTGGGAATGAACGACGCGACCGTCGAAGCCGTCGCGGCAAAATCCGGGAATCCCCGTTTCGCCTGGGACAGCTACCGCCGCTTCATCCAGATGTATGGTGAGATCGTCCTCGGCATCGAACCCCGCAGCGACGAACTCCATTCGCCCTTTCACATCATTCTCGACGCTCTCCGGCGCCGGGTCGGTGCCGCCGACAACGCGGCCCTCTCGGTCGAGAATCTTCAGGAACTCGTCGCCAGCTTCCAAGCCCTCACCATCGAGCGCACTGGCGCGGCCTTCCCCCAGGATCCGCACGATCAGCTCTGGGGGGCCATCGGAGCGGTCTTCGGCTCGTGGGAAAACGACCGCGCCCGCGTCTATCGACGGAAGTATTCGATTCCGAGGGCCTGGGGCACCGCGGTCACGGTGCAGACCATGGTCTTCGGCAATCGCGGCGACCGCAGCGCGACCGGCGTCGCCTTCACGCGTAATCCCGCCAACGGCGAGAACGAATTCTACGGCGAATATCTGATCAACGCCCAGGGCGAGGACGTCGTCGCCGGCATTCGCACCCCGCACGCCATCGCCCAGTTCGCCACCGGGGACTGGGGGTCAGGGGGACTGGGGGTCAGTGTGCAAAAAGCAAATCTTGTCGAGGGTCATGGAAGGGGTAACCGGAGGCAAACGTCGCACGGATCCAGTCATATGGGCCTTTGCGGAGGACCCTGGCCGACCCCCTGCCTTTCGCGATTTTTCTCCGGGCCGGTTCAGCGAAACACCATCTCTACCTGATCGAAGGCACCCATTTTGTGATCTTGACGGAACATCTTATGATCCGCGTGAAGGCGCTTCATCGCCTCTTCCGCGAACCGAGCGATATCCGCTTTGAAGAGTTTCTTCGGCCTCACCGCTTCCAGGATGGATGGCTCGACATCGTAATCGATCCGGCCAAGATCATCGGAGAGCGCATGGGCCTGGGCCAGCGCCGAGCCGCAGACCTTAGCGTATTTTCTCCACGACTTGTCGCTGAGTTCCTCCAAATCGATGTCGTCGCGAAACGGAGCACGTTCCCGGGTCATGAAGCTTTCACCGTCGACTTCGACCGAGCCGTAGAACACATCGCCATGCGCAAGCTGGACCTCCTGCCCGTGGGCAATTCGCTCGGCTTTGCCGTCGTTTCCACTTTCGTTGAACTCGGTGGGAGGGGTGAGTCCTGCGAGCGCGGACGTTCTGGCCTTTTTGAACTCAATGATCATGTCGTCGGTTGCGTCCTTAGACGGACCTTCGAGGAGCACGTAATAGCGCGGTAAACCAAGGGAAGCCGTCCCCTGACCGTGGCGAACACAGACATCCTTCACCCGAAGATCCGGCGAGCGATCCTTGATATCGAGATCGTTGGCTTTGGCGAGATCGTTGATCGCTTTTTGAAATTTTTGAATCTCGCTCGAGAGTGGCTGGAGTTCGTCGTCCGACCGGAAGCCTTCGCCTGACGCTTTCAGATAATCGTTCCACAACCATTCCTTGCGCTCCTCCCAAGCCTCCGCAAAGAGTCTCTGGACGATCTTCGGCGAGTTATCGAGACGGTAACCCTCCGATTTTTCCGTCGAATGCCGGGCAAAACGCTTCATCGCATGGAGGTATCCCGTGACGAAGGCTTTCACGATCTTGCGCCGCTGCTTGCTGTCGGCCCCGGCGACTTCCTTGGCCGCTACGCAGAACCCCACGGCACCGCGCTTGATGTCCCACGTGAAGGGAGCGTAGATCGTTTCGTCGAAGTCATTGACTCCGAAAATGGGTGCCCCATTTTCATCAGGCATGATGCCGAAGTTCTTGGGATGAACGTCCCCCAGTGCCAGGACGGAAGGCATTTTCCGGTCTTCGCCGACCATATCCCGGTAGAAAAGCAGCGCAGTTCCCCGGAAAAATTTGAAAACGCTCCCCGCGAGTGCATCGAATTTGTCCTTGGCCTCATTCTCCTGCTGCTCGATGCGACGGGCGTGGTCTTCGCGAAGCGTCGAGCGGACGTGCTCGCGGCGGGCGTATCCCTTCAGCACTACCGGTGGCACCATGTCACTGCCTTCCGTCAGTCGCTGACCGAGGGCCCGAAATCGGTCGATCCCGCCCTCGTCCTTTTTTCGCGTTGGTTGCTTTTTCTTTTTTGTGGCCACGGCAGTTGTTCGGGGGAGATTCAGGTTGATTGGCGAGGAGCTAACGTAAAATTGTCCTCCACGGATCTCAAGAAGACACTGAGGATGATCGGTCGCGGTCTTGAAGTTCGTTGCTCCGAGGCTCGGGTTCACAAATCGCCGAGCGGTTGGAAGCGATCTCAGTATTTCGGCGGGGGTCGGCGGGGGTCGGTGCTTCACATTGACACATTTGCGAATCGGTCAACCTCTTCCTACCCGAGCCCGATCTCAAGACGTTGAGCCACCTGTATCCCCGAGCCTGGCACGTCGGCCTGAAGACGACCTACTACCTTCGCACGCTCCAGGCATCGAACATCGAAAAGGCTACCACGACCCAGAAGAAGGAAGTCCGAGGACTCGCCGAGACGCCAAACGGGGATTCAACGCCGCCGAGAAAGCCGCCTGTACCATTGAGGCCATGCGCAATGGCGAAGAATGCGAAGCCTGCCAGTGACCTGGATCCCAGGGGGAACGGAGAGGATACGCTCCAGCCTACCGTCCGGTCGGCAACGACCTTCCCGATCTGGTACACCACCCGCAGCGGCGCCCGTTACTTCTGATCGGCTTTCCGTTTCTTCCGGTTGTCCTTGTAAGCCTGCTCGGCTTCCTCACTGACGATGGTCTCGGGCGTCGCACCGAGGTCCACGAAGACCTGCTCCAATTTCTCGCGAACCGGAGCTAACTCGGGATCATTCGGCAGTGGATTCCGCTCCGCCCTATCGTTTTCGAGATCGTAGAGATTTCCTTCGTTCGTTAGTTTGTAGCGCTGGTCCCGCGCCCAGTAGGCACCAGAAGTGACCGGCCAATTGCCGGTATCGCGGCCCTTGTAGTGCATGAATGCCCACTCCCGACCCGGCTCGTCGCGACCTTGCAGAACCGGAAGAAAACTAACCCCATCGGTCAGCAGCGGTTTCACCGACAGGTCCTTCCGTTCGTTCCAAGGTGCTTCGACCTCGCCGTTCTCCTGCCAGATCGTCTGCGTTGGCACCCCGGCGATCTCCGCGAGCGTCGGGAAGAAATCGGTGAAATCCGTCAGCGAGTCGCTGACAAGGCCTTCCGGCGCGGTGCCCTTCCAATTGGCAATGAGCGGCACCAAGGTCCCTCGATCCCTCATACTTCCCTTGCCTCCGCCGACCATCTCGCCATCGACCTCGACCCGGTGCAGGGACGTCCCGTTGTCGCCGGTGAATAGGATGATGGTATTCTCTCGCACCCCAGCCTCGTCGACCGTCGCGACAATCTCTCCGATAAGTTTGTCCATGTAAGTGAGCATGTCTCGAAACGCGCCGTCGTGGAGTTCCCAAGCCTCCGGGTCGGCCAAGAACTCATCGCGGTCGGCGCTGTCCGGAGTGGGCTGCTCGGGGTGGTGGACGAGAAACATCGGGTAATACACGAAAAACGGGCGGTCTTTATTCTCCACGATAAAATCGTTGATGAACTTCACCACCATGTCGGGACGGTATTGGAGGCCTGGGAAAAGTTTTTCCGCCTCGCCCTGCTTCAACTTTTTGTCGTCGATCCAGATATTCTCAGTGCCCCAGTAGCTCCCCCAACCTTCCGCGCGCATCGCGCGGTCGAAGCCCATCGTCCCGGCGTTGACGCCCTTCACGTGCCATTTCCCCGCCATGCACGTGGCGTAGCCCGCCTCGCGCATCAGATTTCCGATGGTCTTCTTTTCGTCGTCTTTCGGAAAATTTCCGAAGGATCGGTAGTTCCGTTGACCGTAGAGGCCGGTCATCAACATCACCCGAGACGGCGTGCAGAGCGGGGTCGACCAGCAATACTGAAAGTTAACGCCCTCCGCGCGTAATCGGTCGAGATTGGGCATTTCGTATTCGCTCGCGCCGATGGCCTCCGCGCCAAGATCGTCCGCCATGATGAGGATCACATTGGGCTGATTAGGCGACTCCGCCGAGGGCGACTCCTGCGCGTGCGATGGCGTGAGGAGGTGGGCGAAAGTTGCGAAGCCGAGGAGTTGCAGGAGGATGAAGCGGGGAGCGATCATCGGCGCATCTACTCCGCTTTGCGCCTCCGACGCCAGAAAAATTCGCCCGGGGGAGCGCTTCGCTCCGCGTCAGATCGGCGGAGAATAATCAGCATTCCACGCGAGCTGGGCGAGCGACGCTCACCGGCGTTTCGATAATTGCAAATCCGTGCAACTGGTGTTCTGATCAAAGACTCCAAGCAGATCCGCTTCGCCCATTCCTCTCGTAATTTCCCCCTCATCTCTGACGCGTCACTGAGCGTCCCACTCCCGTCGGTTGCGCTCGGATCGTCCAGAGATAGGTTTCCCCAATACTCCCATGATCAAGTTCTCCCCGCTTCTCGCCACGTTGCTGTTCGCCGGATCGGTTCTGTATCCCGAAACGAGCCAAGCAGCCACTTACACGAATCCATCCGTCCCGGGAGCTGATCCCGCCGTGGTCGATGGCCAAAACGGCTTATTTTACCTGTTCGTCACGTCTGGATACGACACGACGCGCTACAGCTCCACGGACATGGTGACTTGGACCAATGGGACCCGTGCTTACAAAGAGGTCAGAAATCGGCAAGGCTGGGCTCCGACTCTTTGGAAAGACGGGCCGACTTGGCACATGTTCACGGTCAAAGCGCACGCGTCGAGTGACGATATCGAGGGAGAATTCTCGCTCGTCGGCAATGGAAACGGCGTTGGGTTCGACCCCATGTATTACGGCCTCATCGACAACAAGCACCACATGTTCTTGGGAGGAACGCAGACGATGAATCAGCTCAAGCTCATGGATGACCCCGAGAATGAGACTCCCGGTGGCAACACCGTTTTTTACTACATCCCGTCTTACTACACCCACATCTTCGAAGGGACTTGGGTCCACAAACACAACGACATCTATTATCTGATGGTCTCGATCGAGACGGCCCGAGGGGCTGGCTACCGACTCGCTTACGCGACGGCGGATAATCCACGCGGACCATGGGAGTTTCAGACGGAGGACATCGACGACGCGTTTCTCCGCCAATCCGACCACGAGCAGATCTGGGGCGTCGGGCACCACTGCATGATCGCGGATAGTCTCGGAACCCAATGGGTCTACTACCAACAAAAGGACAATGCCCAAAGCAACTGGGCTCGCAGCATCGCGGTCGATCCCATCTGGTTCGACACCAGTGGTCGCCCCCACATGCGGCCGACTCGTGGCACGGAGCGTCCGGGACCCGAGAGCGACCCCGCCGTGATCTGGCCGACGGTGGCAGCCTCGTCCCAGATCGAAGCGGAGACCTACGCTGGTTCCGCCTACACGGATCTGCAAAACGGCGGCAGTGGCGAAGTCGTCGAGTTCGTTGACCCAGGTGGGTTCCTGGCATTTCGGAACGTGGATTTCGGGGACGGCAAAAATGGATTTTCGGTCACACTTTCCTGCCAGGAGCCCGGCACCATGCCCGCATCGCTCCAGATCCGACTCGGCGGCGTCGACGAGCCGGTCGTCGGCACCTTAAGCGTGAGTCAAACTTCCGGTTACGTCGAACTTACCGGCAAACTGAACCAAGAGGTCACCGGCATCCACGATGTCATCGTCCGCGCCAACGGAGCGTTTCTCAACGACACACCGTTGTTCTTGGATCACCTGAGCTTCACGGACCAGGGCGCGGGCAGCGTCAACCTGCCGCCGATCGCGCTGGAGGATACCGCGCAAACTGCCATGTCGGATCCTGTCACCATCGCGGTGCTGGCCAACGACACCGATCCGGAAGGACAGACGCTCACGGTCACAGCGGCGGGCCGGGCCGGAAACAATACCAACAACAAAAGTTTCAAAGGCGGCACCCTTTCTGTCGATGGCGATACCATCACCTACACGCCATCCGGAAACTATTGGGGCGAAGACGTTTTCTTTTACGCCGTCCGGGACAGTGAAGGCCTGCACGGGAGGGCGAAAGTCTCCGTGAGCGTCCTGCCGCCCACTCAGATCGAGTCGATCGAAGACGGGGTCATGGTCGTCGAAGCCGAAGACAACTTCGAGTCCTTCCAGATGAACGACACGGTCGTATTCTCAAAGGAATCCACGCAGCCAGGCTTCGTCGGTAGCGGCTACGTGACCACCCCCGACACCGGGAGAGGCCGAATGGGGAAACCGTGCCGTTTGACCTACGCTCTCGAAGTTCCGGAGAGCAAAGCCGGACTCTATCGTTTGTGGATGCGGGTCCTGTCGCCTTCCGCTAACTCCAATTCTTCCGGCGTCTCGCTGTCGCGCCGACCGATGGAATACGAGACGGAAGACGCCACCCTCATGATTCCGCAAGATCGATCCGCCTCCGGAGACTGGGTCTGGGTGAAACAATACAACACCGTCTCACTCACCGAAGGAGTCTACAAAATGAGCCTCTGGCGCGATCAAGACGGGCAGTTGATCGATCGATTCCTCTTGGCCAGCGATCCAAGCTACGATCCGAATCTCATCGATGGCGGCAGGGGTCCCGCCGTGCCGGGAGCGAATACCGCGCCCCTCGCCGACGCGGGTCCTGACCAGAGCGTCCAAGATGTCGACAGTAGCGGCTCAGAACGCGTGCCCCTGAACGGAAGCGGGTCGTCCGCTGCCGGAGGCAGCATCGTGAGCTACACTTGGATCGAGGACGAAGCCGTCATCGCGACCGGTGCATCTCCCGTCGTCGATTTCTCAGTTGGCACGCACCCTGTGAGACTGGACGTCGTGGACGACGCCGGTGCCGTCGCCAGCGATAGCGTCACAATCACCGTCACCGCAGTCCCCCGCGAGAATCGTCTCGGTGAGAAGGTCGAAGCCGAGTCCCTCGACGGTCAGAACGGCATCTCCGTAATGGCCGGCTCGAGGCTGACGAACATCGACGACGGGGATTGGGCGCGATACGACTCCTTCAACTTCGGACCTGGCGCGGTCCGCTTCGAAGTGACTGCCGGAGCGTCCTCTGGAGGGGGCACCGTCGAAGTGCGCCTCGACAGCGCGACGGGCACCGTCCTCGGGGCCGCAACGGTGTCGTCAACCGGAGATCTGTCGGACTTTCGCAGCAACTCCGCGAACCTTGCCCCGCCGCCAACGGGCGTTCACGACCTGTTCCTGACGTTCTCAGGTCCCGGGGGTGGCTCATTGATGGACTTAGATTCGTTTCAATTTTACGGAAGCTACTCGGGCAGCCAACCGCCCAACGCCGCCCCGGGCGTCGAGGAATCAGACGAAGTTTTTTCGGTAGTTTTCGCCCGTGATTTGACTGCTACGGCCGAGACGTTGGTGCCTCAGATCAGCTTCGATCTCAGCGTCTGGCGACAGGGTGCCGGGGTGGTCGAAGAAGTCTCACTGGGGGATTCCGGTGACTATTCGTTTTTCCGCGTCATTTCGTTGACACCCGTTGCCGAACAGCCCGCGCAATTTATACGAGTCATTCCCGAGCCGATCAACCCGTGAAGCTATCTCTTGCGCCTATTCTTCGGCCGGCGATGCGGGAGCCGATTCGATAACCGCGTTGACGGTCGAGGCCGATGTGACCTTCTTGGTCCCTCCGTATTGCCGCCGCACGTAGGTCGTCAGCGCGACGATCTCTTCGTCGGTCAGGCCGATGGTGGGCGGCATGATGCCGCCGAAGAGCGCCCCGTCGACCACACTGACGTTCGACAATCCAAAGATGATCGATCGGATGAGATCGGCCGGATCCTCGGAGTTCACCATGGCTGACCCAACCAACGGCGGAGCAACTTGGCTATCCCGACCATCGTAGTGACACATCACGCAGTTTTGCTCGTAGAGTTGCTGCCCCTCGGAAATCAAGGATTCGGGCGTCTCTCCCATCCCAGAACCGAGTGTGAAGAAGGCCAGAGCCAGGCCGACCCCTTGCGCCACCAAAGCGGAGCGGCTACGCTTCGGTCGAAATGAAACGTTTTGCAGCATTGATCAAAGGGTCCGTTCTCGTTTTTGCGGTGATCTCGTCCCCTCTCAAAGGAGAGGAAGTCATTCGTTCCGAAAAGCCGAATTTCAAAGTCGAAGTTCTTACCGAGAATCTTGAACGGCCATGGGGAATGGTCAAACTCCCGGATGGATCGTTCCTCATCACGGAGCGCGGAGGTCGCGTGAGGGTGCTGCGGGATGGTGAGTTAGTCAAAGAGCCAATCTCGGGGACCCCCGAAGTCCGCGCCAAAGGTCAAGGGGGGCTGCTCGACATCCAACTGCACCCCGACTTTGCGAGTAATGGGTGGATCTACCTCTCATTTTCTGACCCCAAGGGGAACGACGCGCTGACCAAAGTCGTCCGCGGCCGGGTGAAGGATGGAGCGTGGATCGACGAGGAGACGATCTTCGAGGCACCGGCTGATCAATACACGCGCAAGGGCCAGCACTTCGGGAGCCGCATGCAGTTCGACGACGACGGCTACCTGTTTTTCTCCATCGGGGATCGCGGCGACGTCACGAAGCCGGAGAATAACGCGCAGAATCTGACCAACGTAAAAGGGAAGGTCCACCGGGTGCACGACGACGGCAGGATCCCCGACGACAATCCATTCGTCGATCAACCCGGAGCCGAGAAGTCGATCTGGACCTACGGCAACCGGAACCCCCAAGGTCTCCGTTTCGCCCGCGACGGCACGCTGTGGTCGGTCGAGCATGGGCCGCGGGGCGGCGACGAGCTCAACGTCCTCCGCAAAGGGGAGAACTACGGCTGGCCAGTCGTCACGTTTGGGATTAACTACAGTGGCGAGTCCATCTCCGACCGCACCGAGGCACCTGGCATGGTGTCACCGGTGATCCACTGGACCCCGTCCATCGCCGTCGGCGGCATCGATTTTTACCACGGAGATCAATTCCCGGAGTGGGAGGGCGATCTGTTCGCGACCGCTTTGGCGCACCAGAAGCTCGTGCGCATGGAGATCGATGCCTCGAATCACGTCACGCACCAAGAGATGCTACTGGAAAAAACGGGCCGAATCCGGGACGTCCGCGTGTTTGACGATGGCGCGATCTACGTCATCTACGACGACCCAGGCAAAATTGTCCGATTGGTTGCCGAATGACGCACCGCCCCGTGTCGGGTCAACCGCCATCATCTCGATAGCGATGTCACTTCGACGGGGCGATTCTGCTCACGGGCTCCAAGGCGCCCGCCGCGCCGGGATCGTCGTTTCGGACGACGTTCAAGGTCCCGTCCGTCTCAAGGATGACCAAATGCTTCTCGTCGAGTCCGTCGAAGCCCCGCGATCTGGCGGCGCAGAAGATTTCCTCCTGAGTCACGCGCTGTCGCCGCATCGCAGCTTCGAGATAGGTCCCGTCGTGGTAGAGAAGAGTCGGCTCGGCCTTCACCAGCCCCATGAACCATTCTGATCGGACCGAGATCCAGGTGACGACGAACTGGCTCGCGATCAGCACCGCGAAGGCTGTGACACCCTCCGACAGCGACACCGTCTCGCTCAGTATCGTGCTCGCCAGCAAAGATCCCAGCGCGATCGTCACGACAAAGTCGAACGTATTCATCTTCGACAGGGTGCGCTTCCCGGAGACGCGAAGCAGGATCACCATCGCCGCGTAGGCACAAACCCCGAGGACCAGTGTCTGGAAAATGTCGGAGAGGCCTTGGTAAAACATGATTTGCGGGAAGGTGTTACGACCGCTAGGCATCCTTCGATACCCGCCCGCTATCCGGTCGGGTACATTGCAGGCAAAGGGAGGAAAAGAAGCCGCCGGGTGCCCGCAGATCCACCGCGAAGCGCGATAATGGAGCGATGTCGTCATTCGATCTCTCCGCCCTTCGTCAGCATCTGTCGTCGTTGGAACTACCCCTTTCTTCCTCGGTCCACGTCGAGACCGCCGCCCGCAAGCTCGTCGAAGCTGGCTTGGCGGAACTCCACCTACCCGCCGCTGGGTCCACCCTCGCACGCTGGCGTTCGTTAGCTCTGGTCGGCGCTAGCGATCTCAGTCTTGCCAAGATCTTTGAGAGTCACACCGACGCTCTCGCCATCATGGAAGAACTGGCCAATCCGGCGGATCCCACGCGTCTTCACGCGGTCTGGGCAGCGGAGAGTCCCCGAGAATCGCTCGTGGTCCGCGACTCTCTCCTCACGGGGACGAAGTCTTGGTGCTCCGGAGCGAGCTGGGTCGACGTCGGACTCCTCACCGCGAAAAATTCCGACGGCGAATCCGTCCTGGTGTGGGTCAATCTGGACCATCCGTCTATTACCCGCCTGCCTCCCACCTGGAACTCTCCCGCCATGGCCGCCGCCGGGACGACGGCCCTCCGTCTCGACGGGACACCGGCTGAGATGATCGGTCCGCCCGGAGCCTACCTGGAGCGACCTGGGTTCTGGCACGGCGGGGCCGGGATCGCTGCGGTCTGGCTGGGGGCCACCCATGCCCTGGCCCGCCGCCTTGCCTCCGGACTTGCGGATCGCAACGACCCCCACGCGCTGGCGCACCTGGGACGCGTCGACGCGGCATTGGCCGCCGCCTCGGCCCTGCTCGAAACGTCGGCGGGATGGATCGACACCCACCCGCGCGACGACGCTAACGTGCTCGCCATCCGGCTTCGGCTTGCCGTCGAATCGGCTGCCCAGACGGTCCTGCACCACACCGCCGTTGCCCTGGGTCCAGGTCCGTTGGCGACGGAAGCCGAGCTGATTCAGCGCCGAGCGGACCTCGCCCTCTTCCTCCGCCAAAGCCACGCAGACCGCGACTTTGCGCATTTGGGCGATGCCGTCCGCCACGGCGGGATCCCTCCGTTATGACGACTGATCGCACCATCCGAGGGCCCGGGACCCCGGAAGCCGAGTGGCTCGAGAGCGAATTTATCGCGAATCTGCCAAGCGTGACGCCCCGCGCTCTCGTGCCCCCCGCAGGGCGCTTGGTCGTCTGCGCGCCGCACCCTGACGACGAGATACTCCCCTGCGGCGGGCTGCTCGCTGCGTTGGCGGACCGCGACATCCTCGTCATCGCGATCACCGATGGCGAAGCTAGCGATCCAGCCCGGGCAGCCAACCTGCGGAGGATTCGACCATTGGAGACCCAAGCCGCGCTCGGTCGTCTTGGAGTCGATCCCACCGTGGAGCGCTGCCGATTTCCAGATGGTGGATTGGCGAGCATCGAAGGTGATCTCACCGCTGCAATTCGCCGGATTATCCGCCCGAGCGACGCCGTCTTCACCCCCTGGATTCTCGACGGCCACCCCGACCACGAGGCCACCACGCGAGCCGTGCACCAGGCCACCGCTTCGGAAGGTTGCGCCAGCCCGATTGAGATGCCGATTTGGGGCTGGCACTGGGCCGCTCCGAGCGAGCCGAGGCTCCCCTGGGACCGCGCGGTCAAGGTCTCGGTCGACGGACCGTTTCGAGCCGCCAAGCGCCTGGCCGTTCGCGAATTTTCCAGTCAGCTGTGCGGGTCACCGCCGATCCTTCCACCTCCGGTCTTGGCCCGCTTTGATCGACCTTGGGAGATCTTCTTCCGATGAATGCCGTTGCTGCGGGTCTCGACGACCTCTACCGCACTTCTGATGATCCTTGGGGTTTCCGCACCCGTTGGTATGAGCGCCGCAAACGCGCGATCCTACTCGCCAGTCTGCCCCGGGAACACTTCGGTAGTGCCTGGGAAATGGGTTGCTCAAACGGCGAGCTTGCCGCCCACCTCGCTCCTCGTTGCGGTCGCCTCCTCGCTTCCGACGGCAATCCCCGGGCCATCTCCCTCGCCCGCGAGCGCCTGTCGAGTCTCCCCAACGTCGAAGTAGCGGCGCGCTGGCTCCCGGATCAATGGCCCTCCCGATCGTTCGATCTGATCGTCATGAGCGAATTTGCCTACTTTCTCAGCCGCGCCGAGTTCCACGCCCTCGTCCCACTCCTCGCCCGTTCGCTCACCGCCGACGGCATCTTTGCTGCCTGCCACTGGCGGCACCCCGTCGACTGCAGCGATCTGACCGGCGATGAGATTCACCGCACGCTCGCGCGCGATCTTCCGTGGACTTTGGCGGTAGCTCACGAGGAAGCTGATTTCCGCCTCGACGTCTGGACCGCCGACCCTCGTCCTCTTGCTGCTCGGGAGGGGATCTCGTGATCGCTATCGTCGTCCCCGCCCACAACGAGGAAGACCTCCTTCCCGCCTGTTTGGCGTCGGTCGCCGCCGCCTCCAAGCACCCGAATCTCGGCGGAGAAGCCGTCGAGACCTACGTCGTCCTCGACGACTGCACCGACGGGACGGAAGCGGTCGCCAAGCGCTTCGTGGTCCAGACGATACCCATCCGAGCGCGCAATGTCGGCCGCGCCCGTGCTCTCGGTGCCGCGGCAGCCCTAGCCGACGGCGCTCGCTGGCTCGCCTTCACGGACGCGGACTCGTCCGTGCCCGAAGACTGGCTTAGCCGCCAACTCGCTCACGACGCGGATGTCGTCTGTGGCATTATCGCCGTCGACGACTGGTCGGATCATCCGGCCCAGACCCGCGCCCTACTTGCCGCTCAGTACCGAGGCTCGTGATAACCACCGCCACATCCACGGAGCAAATCTCGGAGTCCGAGCCGACGTCTACCGGGCAGCGGGAGGATTCCGGGCACTCGCCTGCCACGAGGACGTGACGCTCGTCACCGCGCTCGCCGACTCCGGAGCCCGCATCGCTTGGGTGGCTCAACCCTGCGTAACGACGAGTGCGCGCCGCCAGAATCGCGCCCCGGGTGGTTTCTGCGGCCATCTCAACCGACTGGCCGCCGCGGCTCCGCTCATCTGACCGACGCACCGTCCGGAACTCCGACTCCCGACGGAGCCCCTAAGCGCGGCCAGCGACGCTATCCGCCATCTCCGCATCCCGCTCGCCCAGTGGCTCAGCGGGTCCGACCGTTGTATCGACCGCCGTCTGGTGCTCGAGCTCGGAATTGAGTTCCCCACCAAGCAGGATCGTGAAGGCGCTGATGTAGAGCCACATCAACAATACGACCACGCCGCCGAGCGAGCCATACGTCTCGTTGTAGCTGGCAAAGCTCGACACGTACCAAGAAAACCCAGCCGATGCCGCGAGCCACAGCGCGGTGGACACGAGTGAACCCGACGTGACCCATTGCCATTGGGGAGAATTGCGATCCGGCGCGAAGCGGTAGAGCACCGCCAACGCCGCGATCGAAACGCCCGCCAACAGTGGCCAACGAAGAATCCGAGCGGTCCATTCGATCCATCCTGGTAAGTTGAGCGTCCCCACCAGTGCTGGGACGCCAGCCACGCAGAAAAGCGCGATGATCACGGTAATCACCGCGCCCAGGGTCAGCGCCAACGTCGTCGCTAACAGCTTGAGAAAGCCACGTTCCTCCTTCTCCTCGTAAGCGATGTTCATTGCAATGATCGCGGATTTGGTTCCCTTCGACGCACTCCAAAGGGCGAAACCGATGCTCAGAAAAACCGTCCAACCCAACGTATTGTCACCATTGGCTGAGATGGCCGTCAGCTGATCCACCAGGATCGCTTGCACATCGCTCGGCAACACGCCCGCCAATTGTCCAATCTGCGCCTGAATCTGCGTCGGATCAGACACCAGACCCCAAAGCGCAACGGTCGCCGTGAGCAAAGCCGGAATGCTCAGGAAGGCATAAAACGCTACACCAGCGGAGATAACGGACAGATTGTCGTTCTTGATCTCATCCTTCGTCCGCCGAAGCACCTGCAGCCACCCTTTCTTGGGAATCTCGGTCGGTCCATCGGCGTCCCGGCCCTTTGGCTCGGTGGGTTCTGCTTTGTCCATGTTCCATTCATCGGCGGCGACCGCTCTTCTGGCCACGTCAAAAACAACTTTTATCCAATTTTCCCCCGTCCCTTCAGGCCCCACCCTGAGCGTGGCATCGGGCGCTGGTCCGACCGCAACCCCCGCGCGTTCGCCTTCCGTAGACATAGTCAGCCCCCTGCCCCCCGGGCTTATCGAATGAATATCGCCGTCCTTTGCCACGCTCAATACCCCATCGCTCCGCCCTTCTCCGGCGGATTGGAGAGTCTCACCCACACCACGTGTGAGTGGCTTCGGCGTGACGGTCACACTCTCCATCTCTTCGCACACGCCGACTCGGACTCGTCGTTCTCGATCACTCCGGTCGACAACGCCTCGGCCGCGGCCGCGCTTCGCTGCACCGCTGCCGAGATCGCGCGCGAGACGTCGCGGACCGAGTTCGAGATCCTTGAAAATCTGCGCTACGGCTCGGCGCTCCTGGGCCTCCGGTCCGGGCGATTCGATCTGATTCAAAACCACTCACTCCATCCGCTCCCCGCGCTCATGGGTGCCGCTACCGGTCTGCCGATGGTCACGACGCTCCACACCCCCCCGATTCCCTACCTCAAGATGAGTGCCCTCGCCGTGCGCGAGCATCCGTTCCACCGATTTGTCGCCGTCAGCCAGAACCTTGCCGATCAGTGGCAGGACTACGTGGACCCGTGCGAGGTCATCCGCAACGGCATCGACGTGGAGGGTTGGATTGCGTCGTTTGAGAAGCCTTCGCGCGCTGCGTTTTGGTTCGGGCGGATCTGCCGGGAGAAGGCGCCACACCTCGCGATCAGCGCGGCGCAACGCGGCGGATTCCCGCTTAGGATCGCGGGCCCGATCTACGACGAGGGCTATTTCATCTCGGAGATCGAGCCCCTTCTCGGCGATGGGGTCGAGTTCCTTGGCCACCTCCCTCATTCCGACTTGAATACGGAGCTCCTCCGAGCCTCCGCCCTCCTGTTTACCAGTGTTTGGGAGGAACCCTACGGCTTGGCGATCGCGGAGGCTCTCGCCTGCGGGACCCCAGTCGCGGCGTTCGAAGTCGGGGCCGCGACGGAGCTACTCGACTCGAGTTCGGGAGTCCTGGTCCGGCGCGAAGACGTCGAAGGTCTCGCCGTTGCGTTCGACACAGCTTCCGAACTTGACCGGTCGGCCTGCCGTCGGCGGGCCGAGAACTTCTGCGGTATTCAGCCGATGATCGGTGGCTACACCGAACTCTACCGCCGGATGACCGGGACTTGAGATGCTCGGATATTACGCCCACAACCACGGCTCTGGCCACGTCTGCTACGCCAGCCTCTTCGCAGCTTCGCTCGATCTTACGCTTTTCACCGCTGCGACCGACGTTCCTGGCGATGTTCGTGTCGTGGCCTTGCCGGACGACTATCCGGATGCCTCGACTCTGGATCTCGACCGTTTTCCACCGCCCTTCTTTCTCCACTACGCCCCGCTTGGCTCTCGCAAAATGATCGACCGCTACCGCCGCATCCTCGGAGGGGTGGTCGATGAGGGGATCGACTTTCTCATCGTCGACGTGAGCGTGGAGGTCGCCGCCTTCGCCCGCCTTTGTGGCATCCCGACGGCCTACGTCCGGTTGATGGGTGACCGCTCCGACCCGCCGCACCTCGCGGCCTTCGAGAGCGCGACCTTCTTACTCGCCTATTATCCGGAGGCGATGGAGGCACCAGAGACTCCGGATTGGGTCCGCCGGAAGACGCTCTACCTCGGATTCTTTTCCCGCTTCAGCACCGCTAACACGCCGAAATCACCGAGTCACACCATCGTTGTCATCCACGGCCGAGGCGGTGCCAGCCCGCCACCGATCAACTTCGATAATCTCCGCCGCTGTTTCCCCGATCACGAGATTCTAACGGTCGGAGCCACGGACGTGGACCCGAGACCGCCGGGAGTTCGTCATCTCGGCCACGTCGAAGACCCCCGACACATCCTTAATCGAGCGGATTTTGTGATCGGATCCTGCGGCCTTGCGACGACCTCGGAATTGGCCTCACTCGATCAGCGCTTCGTTGCGGTCCCGGACGTGCGTCCGTTCGGCGAACAAGCGCAGCTTGCCGACGCGCTTGCTGCCAATGGCCTGTGCCTCCGCGCCACCACGAACGAGTCCGACCTGGCGGAGAGGGTAGCCGCTTTGCAGCCGGATTGGACACCCCACGTCCGCCGCAATGCGGTCTCGGCGTTCGCCGATTGGTTCCGAAGCCACGCGGGCGACGTCCGGGCGCTTGCCGACGACGTCGTTCACCGCCGCTTCCCGCATTCGTGACCGCAGCGCGCCCGTTCAGTCTTGTCGTCATCGCGGGGGGTCGCCGACGGCACCTCCTCCAACTTCTCCGTGGGTGCGAGCGCAGCACGCGGCTCCCCAGCGAGATCATTCTCGTGCGGATGGACGACTCCCCGGCACCGGACAGTTCGATCCCCGTGCGCCACGTCGCGTGCCCAGCCACCGGCTCGACTCTCCCGCTAGCCACCGCTCGGAACGTCGGCGCCCGCGCCGCGATTCACTCCGACCTCTGTTTTCTCGACGTCGATTGCGTGCCATCAACTAATTATTTTGAAGTGATGACGCACCATCTCGCCAACGCCGGCGGGCTCATCATGGGAGACCCTCGCTACCTCCGATCCGCCCTGATCGACGCTGCAGACGACCGGACACTCGACGTCCGGAGTTCACCACATCCGGACCGACCGCGAATGAAAAACGATCTCGAAGCCTCGCAGCATTACCACCTTTTCTGGAGCCTTTGTTTCGCGATCAGCCGGAGAGATTTTGAGAGAATCGGCGGATTCGATGAAGCGTTCGTAGGCTACGGCGGCGAAGACACCGACTTTGCTTTCACGGCCCGGGAGCGCTCAGTGCCGTTTTTTCTTTCGGCCTCGAAGGTCTATCACCAGCCGCACGAGGTCACTTCTCCCCCCATCGGACACCTGGCCGACATCGTGGCGAACGCGAACGCCTTTCATCGAAAATGGGGAGTCTGGCCGATGAGCACGTGGCTCTCCGAGTTTCGGGACCTCGGACTCGTCCGTTGGGACTCTTGTTCCGATGACCCCGCGGTGGTCGTTGCCGCCCCGTCCCCGGATCTCCTTGCCCAGTGCGTGAAACCTCATTCGTTCTGAGCTAGGTTCCCCGCGTCATGCTCACGGTCGCCGTTCTCAGTCTCCTCCTTGCTCAAGCCAACCCGATCTCTGCCCCGTCGCCGCCCACCACGATCCCGGAGAACGCCGCAATCGATCCTGAAACCACCCCGGCTGACGAAAAGATCGCCGTTCGCCTCAACGAGATCTTCACCCAGATCGACGATCTGAAGTCTATCGGCGTCAGCGTCCGGGCCGGTGTCGTGACCCTCTCCGGATCGGTCCCGGGCAAGCAGTCGGCCGACGAAGCGCTCGCGCTTGCACGCAAGATCACGGGCGTCGTCTACGTCCGCGATCGGATTGAGGAAGCCACCGAGGTCTCCGCTCGCGTCTCCCCCGCTCTGCAGAAACTCGGCGACCTCGGCAAACGCACCAGCGCTCTGCTTCCCGTCTTCGCCGTGGCCCTGGCTATCGTCATCGCCTTCTGGTTCCTCGGCAGCTTCCTGGCTCGTAGCCGCGGGATCTTTCGTTTTCTCGGGTTCTCCGACCTGGCCAGCGAGCTCGCCCGCCGCATCATTCGCACCGCCATCACCGGACTTGGCATCGTCATCGCGTTAGAGATCTTGGACGCTACCGCCGTCGTTGGGGCCGTGCTGGGGATTGCCGGCGTTGCCGGTGTCGCGCTCGGCTTTGCTTTCCGCAACATTGTGGAGAACTATCTTGCCGGCGTGCTTCTCAGCACCCGCAACCCGTTTTCTATCGGCGACCACGTCGAGATTGGCGGATTCTCGGGCAAAGTCGTTCGCCTCACTTCCCGCGACACTGTCCTCATGACGCTTGACGGCAACCATCTCCGGATCCCCAACAGTGCTGTCATCAATCGCGAACTCGTGAACTTCACCCGCAATCCACTCCGTCGCCTCGATTTCGCGGTCGGCGTCTCCGTCGACCTCGATCTCAACGACGCCCGCAACGTTGGTTTAGAGACTCTTGGTGCCCTCCGCGGCACTCTGGCCGAGCCTCCACCCGCCGCGCTCGTCGAAGAACTCGGCGACAGCGCCGTCGTCATTCGCTTCTTCGCGTGGATCGACCAGGAAGAGAGCGATTTTCTCAAATCACGCAGCGAGGCGATCCGCATGGTGAAGGCTGCCTTTGACGACGCCGATATCGAGATGCCCGAGCCGATCTACCGGGTCCACCTCCGCGATCAGTCGAACCCGGCGTCTCCGTCCCCGAGTCCGGCGAAAGCGAAAATCAAGGTTGATCCTGCGAGCGCCGACGTCTCGACCGACCACACCATCGAC
>CAWDOJ010000012.1:0-117631 GCA_963803825.1 uncultured Verrucomicrobiae bacterium
GAGTCTGGTTTAGGCTGTTCGAAATTCATGGGATCGGAAGCCGTCGCGGGTGCAACGGAGGTGGCTACATGAGGCGCGTCGTGAGACAATGGAGAGTAGAGCGGGCATTCGACATAGTGCTGGGGAACGATTGAGCACCAGATCCAACGGGGATCATCGGGCGGCACCCCTTCCTCCCTCAATCGGTTGGCTGCAAGTTCGCGGTCAATCTCACCCATGTGCCTACTCAAGCTGCTCGCAAATAGCTTGAATGTTTCGAACGCTACTTCTGGGCAAAAATTGTGATATCCGATTGGCTCATCTCCGGCACTAAAAACGCTAGTCGCTTGCTCTCCCGTTACTGGCCAGAGTGGATCGCTTTCCCATCGTGCTAGAAGAGCATCGTCCTTTTCCTTGGGAATCGCCGTGCAACCAGCGTCGCCGAGCAATGAGAGACTCTGGTAATGCCGGGGACACTTGTGAACCGAGGCAAACGGGCAACGCGGCGTTCTTAGTCCGAGTCGGGAGCTTTCAGCCGAATACCACGCGAAATCTGGAACAATTGATTGCCTATTTGACGGAGCGGTGGAATCGACCGTCAAGCTTGTAGCTTGGCGACCGCCATTCACCAATCCATTCCGTGGCTTCCGCTTTGTTTATATTTCAACTCATTTCGTACATGACGAAGGATAGCTTCGACTTTGTCGTATTCACCCTGAGGAAACCAAATCGGTGTGATTCCCAGCTTGAGAAGCTCGGCGTTACGATTCTCTAGCTCCTTTACTGTCTCGGGAGCTTGTTCGATTGAGAAATGTTCTGGCAGGTCAAGATCTCCCCTGTTCTTTAGATCTTCCTTCACGGATTTAAATACCTGAATGGTCCGGTCGTTATTCAGACTGCAACCGATGAAAAGGAGGCTGCTGGTGGTGTAGTAGTAGCGGAGGAGCTTGGGGATTGGGCGGGATAAATCGAGGTCGATTTCGCCGTAGGCTTCGTCATATTGCCGCTTGCCGAGGATACAGCGATTGGGGGCTTTGATGTCCCCGTGGAGTTTGACCACCGTCACCTTCTCGGGGGCTGGCTTGTCCATCGCGTTGATGCCGCTGATTACTTGGACTTCTTCGCCGGGGCCGACGTCAAAGCTTACTCCAGAAGGCGGTCGTAGTTCGTCGTGATGAGTGTATCGGAGAGCAGCCTCGGAGATCAGGAGCGTGATGTTTTCCAAGCTTCCCGTCCTCCCAAAGGCATCGCGGATCTCCTGGGCGAACACGTCGGGACTACGGATGCTTTCGATAGTTTCAATGATGGCTTCGTATTCGCCTTCGGCGAGGTGGGCTTCGATTGTTCTAGAATCGATGCCTGCGGTCTTACCTTGCTTACGAAGATGGTCTTTCCACGTAGGGAAGCCACCGGCAACGGAGAACATGCCTTGCCAATGAAGGGGACGACGGAATCCTCAAGCAGACAGGAAACAAGCTGATCGAACCGTGTCTCGTTCCGTTCAAACCAGTGATCGTCGCCGAAGGCACCCAAGATGTATTCTCCACTGAGGATATCGTGGCGGCGTTGAATCCGGTAGGCTTTGAAAGCTTGGTCGTAGGCGTTCTTGTCACCGGCGAAAAGAGCTTTGCTTGGATGAGAAACTTTGGTGAGACCGTTGGCTTCTCGAATGGCTTTGGCCTCGTCGTCACTGTCCAGCCAGTCATTGAAATCGACGAGGCACTCGAACTGTTCGTGTTCGTCGCGCTCGCACCAAGTTTCAAGAATTCCGGTCATGGCAGAAGTGTCAATGGATCGCGGCTTCGACGAGGGTGTCGGCGAGATGGAGTTGGGTGGCTTGGGTGCTTTGCAGGCGCGCTTTGAGACGGTTGCACAGTGCCATCAGCTCATCGACTTTGGCGACGATGCGATGTTGTTCTTCGACAGGAGGAAGTGGAACAGCTAGATCTCGAAGTATTTTAAGGTTCAGCCCTTTGTAGGCGATTCCCTTCAGGTTCGATTCGATCATTTCCCAGAAGTAGGGAGAGGCGATCAGGTTGACGGCAAACATACCTACGAGTTCCTCCACAAACGCTAGCATGGCGACTTCTCGAGCAATATTGTAGCCAGCTAGTGAATGAGGCACTAGTGCCACGCCACCAAGCGTGCCGCGAATATTGAGCACAACTTCGCCACCTTCTAGCCTGGTGCGCTTATACGGAGCTTCTATTTCAGGGTCGACGGTCCTGACTGAGGAAAGGTCGAGAAACCTCGGTTTAACATCACTACAACGTAACGTAGGAATCCCGTCGGATAGTGGCTCCTTCTCTAACTTGATGATCCCTAGGAAATCTCCCTTTGTGGGTTGATTGCCGTATTTACCCGAATCCACTCCCAAGATTGGGGAATACTGAATCGCTTCTCCTTCGACTGAATTTGGGAGGCCAGTATCCTCTTCTTAATTTTCCCATCTTTAACTAGCAGGTCCACTCGGTTTGGATTCTCTCCTGAGTGCAGCGGCGGCGGGTTCGTCGTCCGGATCCTGCTCGACGAGTTTGCCCATGACGGCGAGTTGGAGGATGGTTTGTCTGAGTTGGTCGACGCTGGATTCGGTGATAAAGAGGGTGTCGAAGTGGGAGGCGATGCGCTGCCAGGCTTCGGCAAAGGCGCCGCGTTCGCTGGCGGCCGTTAAGGCGCCGAGGAGCGTTTGCACTAGGGTGCCGTGCGTGCCCACGCTGTCCTCTTGCCGCAGCTCCAGGTGATCGCACAGCGCCATCAGCTCATCCACTTTCGCCACGATCCGCTCGTCGCTTTGCGAGGGGCGGGAGGGGAAATAGCGCGATGTTCGCCCGAGAAATCGTCAAAGTATGGACAGTCGTCCCCATGCTGTCCTCATGGATCTTATCTATCCAATATGGCGAGGTCAGCACGGTGTAGAGGTAACGAGAATATAGTCGGAATGGATTCTTAAAGATAAGCACGCTCGCGTCTTTGAAGTAGAATCGATCCTCCTCTCTGATGATATAAGGAACCCCGATTGAGCCGACTCCAGTAATCATCAAATCGTCTTCTTCGGGAACGAGGCCATCCTTTGAGAGCCGTTCGAATAGCTGCTTGTGATGAATAGTTCATTATCCACTTTGCCCTTTTTCGACAAAGTGATGATTTCCCTTGCTCGCAGGAAAGGCACGCCGTTGCTAGTCCAGTCTTTCTGGTGCACCCGGCTGCTGGAACCAATTAGTCCGAGATCTCCAAGTCGGCACCATTCCCATTGCTTTGGAAGTGGAAATGGGCAATCGGCGGCAGAAATTGGTGGTAAGGGTTTCTGCTTTCTTAATTTCCCCGTTCTGGCCAGCTGGTTTCTTTGGGTGTCGATCTCTTTCGAGGATTTCTGAGGAGGGCTTATCCTCCGGATCTGCGGAGCCAACAATCCCCTTATCGCCAGTTCAAGAATCAGCCCGCGCAGTTTCTTGATGCCGTAGAACTCTGACTTTTTTCCGCTCCCGCGTCCGGCGGAGGCACTGGCCTTGATCGCCGAAGTCCAGGTGTCGAGGTGTTCGGTGATAAGTTTTTCTGCGGCGCTCATCACTGGTTTCCCGCGAGGGCGGTGGCCAAAATGGATTTCAACTGGGCGTGCACGCTTTGAATCTCGTCTTGCTGCTGGCGGTAGGTGGCCAGCAGTTCCTCGGGATCGTGGTCGACCGTTTCGCCGACGTGGGGGTTACTGATGTCGAGGTTGTAGTTGCGGTCGGCGATGTCCTCGATGCTGACTTTCCAGGCTTGCTCGTTTTCCGTGCGCGATTTGAAGCCGTCGGCCTTGGAGCCCCACCAATCGATCTCGGTCTGAAACTCCGCAAAGGCCATGGGCTTGGTCTTGTTGTAGCTGGTGACGCCTTCCGGGTAGGGGTGCTCGTAGAACCAGACGTGTTTCGCGTCGGGTGCTCGCTTTCGGGTTTCTTGGTGAAGAAGAGGAGATTGGTTTTGATGCTGGTGTAGGGCGTGAAGACGCCGTTCGGCAGACGCACGATGGTGTGGAGGTGGCATTCGTCAGCAGGTTCTGTTTGAGGCGAGTTTTCATGCCCTCGCCGAAGAGGGTTCCATCGGGCAAGACGACGGCAGCGCGCCTGTGGTTGTTGAGCAGATTGATGATGAGCACCAGGAAGAGGTCGGCGGTTTCGCGCGTGCGAAAGGTGGGGGGGAAGTTGGTTTCGATGCCGTCTTCTTCGGTGCCGCCGAAGGGCGGATTGGTGACGATGACTTCGACGCGGTTGCGTTCGCCGTAGTCGCTTGTACGGGCGGGTGAGGGTGTTGTCGCGCCGGATGTTGTCGGGTATTGATGCCGTGCAGGATCATGTTGGTGGCGCAGAGAAGGTGGGGCAGCGGTTTCTTTTCGACGCCGCGGACGCTGCGATGAGGGTCTCGTCGGCTTGGCGGATTTGACGTCGTGGGGGCGCATGTGGTCGATGGTGGGCGCCGGAAAAAGCCGCCGGTTCCGCACGCCGGGTCCAACACGGTTCGGCGAGTCGCGGATTGACGCGGTTGACGATGAACTCGGTGACGGCACGCGGGGTGTAGAACTCGCCCGCGTTGCCGGCGCTTTGCAGGTTTTTCAGGATCTGCTCGTAGATATCGCCGAAGGGGTGGCGGTCGTCGGAGAGTTGAAGTTGATCTCGTTGATTTTGTTGATGACCTGCCGGATCAGGGTGCCGGACTTCATGTAATTGTAGGCATCGTCGAAGACGTTGCGGATTACCAGCGCGCGCATCGGTCGCGCTTCAAGGGCGAGCTTTTCTGAGGGTGGGGAAGAGCTGGATATTGACGAAGTCGCGGAGGGCGTCGCCGGTCATGCCTTCGGGGTCGGCGGCCCAGTTGCGCCAGCGCAGGTTTCGGGGATCGGCGAGGGGTAGTCGTTCGGGGAGTTCGATCTCGTCTTCGGGGTCGTCGTAGATCTTGAGGAAGAACATCCACACGAGCTGAGTGATTCGCCTCGCGTCGCCGTCGACTCCGACGTCCTTCCGCATGATGTCCTGAATGGACTTGATGGTTCCGCTTACGTTGTCACGCTGCGGAGTTTGATCGAAGATTTCGTTTTCCAGTTCTTGCAGGGCTTGTCGTAATTGGTCTTGCCACCGAAGAGTTTTGACGATCTCGGGGCGCGTCCATCCGCTCGAATCGGGTGAGTTGAGGACCATGGGCTTCTCGATAGTGAGGACGCCTTCTTCGGCGTATTTGTCCAGTAGTGCTTCGAAGACGGCGCGCGCCTGATCGCCGTATTTGGCGAAGTAGTCGCGCTTTTTGACGTTGTCGGCCCGTTCGTTCCGCGTGAGCGGCGGCTGGTCGTACGCGATGTGACAGATGAGATCGAAGTCGTCGTAGTCGTTGCCGACCTCGTCGGGGCGCTGGGCAGCTGATACCGTGCTCTTCGAGTTCGGATGATGGCGCCTTCTCTTGGCGGGGTTCCACTTGGTAAGGAAGTTATCCAGGGACTCGTACTCTTTGCGCACGAGCTTGCGGGTGTAGTCGCAGTAGGACTCGGTGATGAGCTGGCCGTCGGCCACGGGTATCCACGGTTTTGGCGAGTATTTTGACCTCGACTTCGCTGACGCGGGTGTGTTTTTCGCCGTATCGGGGTGGGTCCTCTTGATCACGGCCTCGTTGGCTCGGGTCGGGGGGCACCGGATCGTCGTCGGGATCGGGCTGGTAGATGACTACTGGGTCGCCGTCGAACGCGGGGTCGTCGAAGAGCTCGGTCGCGTTTTTGAAGTCCATGAAGGTGAAGAAGAGCTTGCCATAGTCTTCTTTGATGCGGGTGCCGCGGCCGACGATCTGCTTGAACGTGGTCATGGAGTTGATCGTTTTATCGAGGACGATGAGTTTGCAGGTTTGGCGTCGACGCCGGTCGAAAGGAGTTTGGAAGTCGTGACGACGACGGGGTAGGTGGATGCCGGGTCGATGAAGTTGTCCAACTCGGCTTTGCCCTCGACGTTGTCGCCGGTGATGTGCATGACGTATTTGGGGTTGTCGTGTAAGCTTGCGTCCGCGTTGGTGATGGCGCCGCGCATGCGCGTGATCGATGTCTTCGCAGAAGACGATCGTTTTGCGCACGGGTCGGTGGCGTTGAGTATTCGGTGACTTACTTGGCACCGAGCTGGTGCGCTGTTTAGACCATGTTGCGGTCGAAGTCGCTGGTTGTATATTCGGTCTTCGATGAGTTGGCCGAGGTTGTCACTCTTGCCCGCGTCGGGGTCCAGCCGATAGGTCCTTATCGAGATGGTATCGGATGACTTTGTAGGGCGTCAGAAAGCCGTCTTCGATGCCCTGCTTGAGCGAGTAGGTGTAACGTAGGCCCGAAGTAGGTGGAGTTGGAGACGGATTTGGTCTCTTTGGGCGTCGCCGTCAGACCGATTTGGGTGGCGCTCGAGAAGTAGTCGAGGATTTCGCGCCAGCGGAGTCCTCCGCCGCGCTGCCGCGGTGACACTCGTCGACGATGATGAGGTCGAAGAACTCGGAAGAGAAATGGTCTTGAAGATTTTGTCTTCTTCGTCGGGGCCGGTGAGGGCTTGGTAGAGACCGAGGTAGACTTCGTAGGACGGTCTGATCTTCCGGTTCTTGACCTTGGTCATGACCGAGCCAAAGGGCTTGAAGTCGTTCACGAGGGTCTGGTCGGCGAGGATATTCCGATCGACGAGGAAGAGGGTGCGCTTGGCTTTTTTGGCCTTCCAGAGCCGCCAGATGATTTGGAAGACGGTGTAGGTCTTGCCTGTGCCGGTGGCCATGACCAAGAGAAGGCGTTTCTGGCCTCCTGCGATGGCTTCGAGCGTGCGGTTGATCGCCTCGCTTTGGTAGTAGCGCGGCTCTTTTCCGTAGGCGTCCAAATGGTAGGGCTCGAGGACCAGCTCCTCTTCGTCGTCCTTAATGTTTCGGTGCTTCTTGTAACGTTTCCATACTTCCTCCGGCGTAGGGAAAGATTCGAGGGAAAACTCGCACTCGATGTCCTCACCGGGGTCCGGGACCTTGTTGTGGGAAGCAAACGCGTCGCCGTTGGAACTGAAGGCGCAGGGAACGTCGAGAATGCCAGCGTATCCGAGAGCTTGCTGTAAGCCACGGCCGACGGTGTGGTTATTGTCTTTGGCCTCGATAATGGCGATCGAGACTCCGGCTTCGAACTGCAGCACGTAGTCAGCGAACTTTTTCTTTGTCCTGTTCCGCGAGGACATGTCGCCTCGAACGATGACAGGTCCGGGGGTGAGGGTAACCTCGCTCGTGGACTTGGGTCAGCTGGTCCCAGCCAGCGCTTTTGATCGCGGGGCGTGATGAGAGATCACAGACGTCGATTTCGCTGAGCTGCTGTTTTTCTTGTTTTGTCATGCAGCGATTGATTCGGTGTGAGAGTGGAGTCCTGTGAATCTTAGGTAAAAGTCAGCGGCACGGTTGAAGGCCTCGTCCTTTGGGATCTTGCTTAGGGCAAGGTTATGATCGAATTCGCAGAGGCGCTTGGTGAAGATGAGGGGGAGGATGTCATCGGTGACCGACGCCCGGCGGGTTGCCTTCGGCAATCGGTCTCGCTCCGTTCGGCTGTATTTGACTCGCACTGCCGCCGTACCTTCGGGCCGCCTTGGCTGGCGATCTAGGTCGCACCGCTCCATTTTGGGCGCCCTTGGCCCCGCGAATGGAGCAGGCGGCGTCCCAGATCCAGGATTCGAGGGACTTGCTTGGTGCCTGGGGCTTGAAATCGGAGCGCGCTTTCTGGGACATCGATGAAACCGGCACTTTTGGCAGGATCGTCCGAAAAACGAAGCGCAATGGTTCGCGACCTTGTGAATGGCGGGTTGAAAAGCGGTCCACAAGCAATCCGTTCGTTTCAGCGCCAGAACGGACATCAAGCAGCTACATCATCCGCATACGGATGGGTTTCTTTGGTTGGTTGGCGGGGTGGCCAGTCTAGCTGAGGTATTTGCGGGTATCTGAGCGCGCTCCGGGGCGGCGGGGTCTTCGATTTGCTCCCGAAAACCTCGGTCATTTCGCCGGTGACCGCTTTGTCGTCCCTTTCTGAAGCGTTGTCGCCGAACACGGCGATGTAAGGGGTGGAGTCGCGCCGGATAATTAGAATAATTGAAATAATTAAACTTGCTGGGAGCGAGGGCAACCTCCATCGTGCGCACATGCCGACGATCGACGTGAGCGAGGAAACCCTGGAAGCACTGCGTGCGCGGGTGAAGGATTTTGGCGAGTCGCCGGAGTCCGTGATCCGTCGCTTGCTTGGGCCGGCAGGTGGGGAGACGGGAAAACAACAGACGGCCGTTGCGGATCAACTGGAAGTCGCACCGGAGCTGAAGGAACTCACTGGCTCGGGGCATTTTCAACACCTCAACGGACGAGACCGCTACTTTGCCCTTCTTAAAGTTCTACATGACACGAAATCGGAGCTTTTCGCGACGAAAGTGCCGGGTTTGAAATTCGGCAAGCGGATCCAGATTGCCCGGACGTTCAAGGAAATCGACGAAAGCGGGAAAAGCACATTTCCAGAACAGATTCCTGAGACCAATTTTTGGGCTTTGACGAATCTCAGTAACCGAAGCAAGCGGGACACGATCCTCGCGGTCATGCAGCGGCTCGACTATCCGGAAAAGGATATTCGGTTCGCGCTTCAAACAATTCCGGATTCCTCCTCAAACCGTTCCAGCGCGGCAATCGCGTTGCTCAACCAACTATGAGAACGCTCGATTACCAGCGCTTGGTGGTGGGCTACCACGGTTGCGATGCGTCTGTCCTTGAAAAGGTCATCTCCGAGGGTGGGACGCTGGTTCCGAGCAGAAACGACCATGACTGGCTCGGTTCGGGAATCTACTTCTGGGAGCACGGCCCGACGCGCGCGTATGAGTGGGCAGCGGAACAACGGAAACGAAAGCGCCTTGAGAAGCCGGCGGTTGTGGGCGCTCCCTTGCATCTCGGTCAATGCTTTGACCTCCTGGATTCGGCCTACACCGATGTGCTGGTGGACGCCTATCCGGAGTTCTGTAGGTCCCTCGAGGCAGC
Organism: uncultured Verrucomicrobiae bacterium; assembly: GCA_963803825.1. Taxonomy (GTDB): domain Bacteria; phylum Verrucomicrobiota; class Verrucomicrobiia; order Chthoniobacterales; family JAATET01; genus CAVVKW01. Next base: position 8,995 of record CAWDOJ010000012.1, read on the forward strand.
GGGGCGAAAAATCCCTCGCAACGAGGCGCTAAACGAAGCTGATCCTGACAGAATTCTGAGGCGACTTGATTGTGCGGCGGTAAACTGGACGATCTCGGAACTGGAATCCGGGATGGGCGGAACCTTCCAGAGTGTCCGAGGCGTCTTCCAGGAAGGTGAGCCGGTATTTCCAGATTCCGGCATTCGTCGCCGATCACACATCCAGATCGCCGTCCGCGACCCAACTTGCATCCTAGGATATTTCCTGCCATCGTCTGAAGGTTGATGAGCAACGGAACTTCCAGCGTAGCGGCCTTCGACGTCAAACGGGCGTGGGAGGTATCCAAAAGGTCACTGGACTCCATGACGCCTGCGCAGCGGACGCAAACGCTGGTTAAGTCCGGCGTGCTGACGAAAAAAGGAAATGTCACGCGAGTCTACAAAGGCGTCTTCAAACCTGCTCGCGCGAAATCGTAGACGAGAATCCGAGGAGTTCTCTGGACTCTCGACGAACCGTTGCGAGGGTTCATTTCTGAAAAGCAATGCGTTGGGCAGGGGCGTGGTGTAATCGTGCGACCGCTTTGAGGTGGCACAATTACACGATCATCCGCCTACAAATGGGTTTCTTTGGTTGGTTGGCGGCGTGGCCAGTTTGGAAGTGGCATTTGCGGAGTATCTGAGCGCGCTTCGGGGGGAGCGGAGCTACAAGGCGCTGGCCGACGAGCTGGGGATTGCGGAGTCGACGGTGAATCGGCTGATCGAAGGTGATCAGTCGGCGACGCTCCAGAAGATCGAGGAAATCCTTCGCAAGAAGGGGCTTTCGCTGACGGACGTATTCGGGGAGGTCGTGAATCGCAAATGGACGCGATGTAGGTAGCGGTTGGGCGAATTCGGTAGATCGCTTTCGGGGCAAGGTGCTCCGCCTCGCGGAGAATTACAAATTATGAAATGCAATTCCTCTGCGCGAGACTCGTGTTCCTCTCAGGTCGCCCACCCGTCGGCGTATTCGAGGCAGGCGAGGGCCATCATCGTCCCGAGCATGTCGCTGATTGGGTGCGGCTCGTCGCTGAGTCGGACGGAGTGGTGATTGACGAGGCAGTGGTCGCCGTGGAAGGCGAAAGCGCCGTCCGATTTGCGATACTCGCGCAGGAGGCAGTCGCAGAGCCGCCCGCTGGCGTCCACGATTTCGGAGTGGCGGTGTCGTCCGAGCATTTGAAGATCGAGTTCGCGCAGCACCCAGAGGGCGTCCCAGTTCATGCACATGTTCCGGGGATAGCCGAATTCGCCGTTGGCGGCTTGGAGATCGAGCGTGGAGTCGATGGCGGCCTCCGCGTGGGGGACCGGTCGACCGACGGCGAGGTAGCCGTTCATGATTTTGAAAAGCCCGGCCATCGCGCGCGCCGGGTCGTCGGGGCAGCCGCGGGCGGTCGGCATCCCGGTGGCCGGATCGAGCACGTCGGCTTCCAGCGAGGCGAACATGTCGGCCAGCACGGGGATCATGTCCCGTTGGTCGTCGGCGGGCAACTCGCGCAGGTGCGCGACGATGGCCCGCGACCAAGCCTCGCCCGTGGACCAAGGATTGGACCAGGGAAGTGAGAGGGTCCACGCCCGACCGTCGACCCGCGAGAGATCGGCGAACTGCGCGGTGGGCGGAGGGAGCAGCGGCGCTGCGCCAAGGTGCGCGAGCGCGAGAAGGGTCGCGCCGTGGCGCTGCGCCCAGATGGCTTCCCAGGAGTGGTGGCCGTCGTGGGTGTCCGGCGTCTCGAGCGGATCCTTGAACAATCCATCAGCAGAGTCCTGGCAGCGTTGGAAAAACGCGACCGCCGCCGCTCGATCGTCGGCGCCGACCGAGTCGAGGGCGTCGAGGCGATGGAGGAGGTCGATCGCGATGCCGGAGGCTTGGAGCGACGACGGCCGGGTCATCGCCGCGTGGTATCGCCAGCGCCCCCAGGCCGATTCGCGACACCGCACCGACTCGATCCACGCGAGCAGGTCGCCGCGGACGGTGGCGACGAAGCCCGGAGCTGGCTCCGGGGAAATCTCCACGGGGCGCTCGAGAACGGCCGGCGACGTCATTCGTCCGCGTCGACGCCGACTGCCTCTTCGGGTTCGGGAGTGGGCGTCGGGGCCGGTGGGACGGGGCCATGGAAGAACGTGACCGAGTGCGGAGCGAGATTCATCTCGTCGGCGAGGTTGGCGTCCGTCGACTCGGTGAGACCGGACTCGTCGATGACCGCTTTTTCCCACGACGCGTCCGTCGGGGGGGTCTCGAGTTGCAGCGTGTTCGCGGCGGACGAGCGGTTGATGACGAGGAGACCGGCTTTCGAGTCATTCTTCGAGGCGAAGACGACGACCTGGGTCGGATCGCTGGTCTCGACCTTCACGGCGTCGCCCATCATCCACTCGTTCGCGTAGTGAAAGACGTGGGCGGCGGGGCGAAGCGCGAAGTCCTTGTCCATCTTGCCGTAGACGCCATCGCGCTCGTTCCAGGCGTTGCTGACGTCGAGTTGGTGGGTCGCGAATTCCACGAAGCAGAGCGCGTCGAAGACGGCACCCTTGTGGTTGAGCATGCGAGGTTCGCGGGTCTCCCAGGTCCAACTGATCGCGTATTCGTTGAGGTGGATCGGGATGTGCCGGTCGGGGCTGACCTCGGTGAGCATGGCCTGAAGATCGGCGATGTGGTCGCCGATCTTCTGCGTCTTGTTGTAGATGCTGAAATCGGACTCCTCCAATTTACCGCTGGCGTAGCCGTGGGCGGAGAGGAAATCGAGGTTGGGCAGGGTCGCGGCGGCGAAGCGTTTCAGCTCCGCGACGTAATCGGGCCGCATGGCGGCGGGTCCGCCGGTTTGGATCGACGGATCGATCGCCTTCATCGCCTTCGCGCAGAGGTTGTAGATGCGGGTGAGTTCGTCGAGCCGGTCGGGCTGATTTTTCTTCTGAAGGTCGACCCAGTAGAGGCCGTCGCGCTCGTTGGTGATCTCGAAGTAGGGGATGGCGAAATCGTTGTCGACGTTCGTGATCCGCACGAGATCGGCGCAGAACGCCGCGAAGGCGTCGAACTGATCCGCGTCGAGGAAGCGGTCGCCGTCGGCGTCCATCCACTCCGGCCAATCGGGAATGGTGAGAACCTTCTGCACGTTCGGTGGGTTCCAGGCGGAGAGCGCGGCGGCAATTTTTTCGGCGTCCCAGCGCTTGCCTTCCACGTCCACCCATCCGATCGCCTTCACGGTCGAATCGTCGATCATGTTGGTGTTGTGGTAGCGCACGATGGAGACGTCCATGTAAGCGAGTCCTTCCTGGTAAGCCGGGCTGGCGGCGACTTCGGGATTGAAACCGGCGAAGATCGCGACGGAGAACGTGCCGCGCGGGATCGGGTGCGCGACTTGGTCCCAATGCACGACGGCGGTCGCGGCGACGGGGGATTTCTCGACCGGCGCGGCGGCTTCACCCGGGAGAGCAGCCGTCTCTTCGGTGGCGGCTCCGGCCTCGCGCTTGGGCTTGGCTTGCTTCTGCGCGGTCTTCGGAGCGGTGGCACCTGGTGGAAGGTAGTCGGGATCGGCGGAGAGGACGACCGCGTCGAGGCCGGCGCCGGGTGCGGCGTTGGGCTGGCGGATGAGGACGATGGCCTCGCCGAGTTCGTCCCGGCGGAAGGTGCCGAAGCAGCGCCAAGTCCACTCGTCGGTCGGCCAGTTGAAGAGCCACTTGAGCTCGCGCTGCTTGCCTTCGGCGGATTTGGACTTCAGGCAAATGCCGTGCCCGCGCCCGCGCGCCCAGATCGTGAAGGACTCGCCTTCCGCCGGAAGCGGGGCCGTGAAGAGCGGCAAGTAATCGCCGGGTTGCGCGACGTAGGAAGCGCCCGAGGCTTCGTCATTCGCCTGAATCTCGACGCCGCCCGGGAGCGGGCCGCTCTCGGCCTCGACGATCGGTCCGGCGAATGCGGGTCCCGCTGCGGCGAATGTGAGGAACGTGGCGAACTGGAAAATGGACCGGATTCTCACTGAGCGGTCAGACCTTCAACCGCGCCGCCGACCGTCGGATCGAATCCGGGATCGGAAGAGATGATCACCGCGTCGAGTCCGGCGTCGTCGGCGGGTTCGCCTCCGCGAATGATAGTGATCTCGGCTCCCAGATCAGCGGCAGGGTGGGCGCCGTAGGATTTCCAGGTCCAGGTGGTGCCGGGCTTCCAGCTCCACTTGATCCCCTTCTGCTTGGCGCCAACGGTCTCGGAGGACTTCAGCTGAAGGCCAACGCCGCGAGCGCGGATCCAGATCGTGTAGCTCTCCGCACCGGTCGGCATGGCCATTTTGAAGAGCGGATTGTATTTCTTGTCGCTCATCGTGTAGGAGCCTTCGATCGCGTCGCCGTCGGCGAGCACTTTGGCTCCGGTGTTGTCGGTGGTGCTTTCGGCTTGGATGAGAAGCGGGTCATCGGCCAGGAGGGTGAAGGTGGTGGCGAGGGCGATGATCGAGGTCGCGAGGGTGATTTTTTTCATGAGATTTGTGGGTGGGGTTTAGTAAGCGATTTGAAGATGTTTGTGCAGCAGCTCGCCCTTTTTCAGGGTCTCGGCGTGCCCGTCGGCGAAGAGGAAGTTGGCGGCAGTGTCCTTGGCGTGCCGGTAGCGGGGAGCGGCGTAGTTGATGCCATCTTTGTCGGTGCCGGGATCGACGGGCTGGTTGGCTTTGCTTTCGCTGCGGTCGGAGATGCCGGGCTGCTTGAACATGTAGGGTTGGACCTTTCCATTTTCCCGCTGACAAGCGTCCGCCAGCAGGATCGTGGAGGAGGGGCGCTGGACCCGCATCATGCTCGGGAGTTGCACGGCGCTGCTGTATTTGGCGTCGGGCATCACGTTGGGGTTGACCGTGTAGGCGAGCTCGTGCTCGGCGGTTCTGATGGTTTTTGCCGGACAATCGAAGACCCCGCCGAGATCGCGAGCCCATTTGACATCCTGTCCTTCCTGACCCAGATACGGCGCGATGGCGTCCGTCCAGTAGGCGTAGGGTCCGGATTTAAACGAACCCGCTGGATAGGTTTGGTTATCGGCGACGTAAAGCATCACGCCGACACCGATTTGTCGCTGATTCGACAGGCAGGTGGCGTCTTTGCCTTTGTCCACCGTGCCCGAGAGCATGGAGAAACTCAGCGCGGCGAGGGTTCCGATGATCCCGACGACGACGAGGATCTCGATCAGCGTGAAAGCTCGGCTGGCGGGGTGAAGACGGGGGGAAGTCGGGCGGCGACGCCCTGGGAGGAAGGGTGGTTTCATGTTGAACTTCCCTCAAGTTCAACCGACTCTGCCTTGGGAGCAAACCACGCCGAGTTTTACGTTGAACCGAACCCGGGGTGCTGGTCGGTTCCGGCTTTATCGATGGGAAGAAACGGATTCATCCCGGGCCGCAGAGGGGCTGGTCACTGGTGCCTGGCAGGTGAAATTTTCGCAGACGTAGAGGGCGGGCTTGCCATCGACGGTGGGCATTTCGGTGGCGATGTCGTCCGCGTGGAGGATAACCTGGTTGGGTCGGAATCGTTTGCGGGCGGCGGTGAGGAGGGCGCGAGTGTCGGGGGCGTTGCGGTCGCCGGCGATGACGAGTTGGCGCGGTGGGGTGAGAACGAAGTCGAGGGCCGCGAGCATTTGCGGGACGGCGGTGGGCTGGTTTTCGATGATGGGTGCGAACGCGGCGAGAACGGATCGTGCCCGGGCGACGAGGGCGTCGTCGTGGTGCATCCAGCCGAGGCGGGCGAGGTTGAGGGCGCTGATGGAATTTGCGGAAGGTTCCGCGCCGTCGTAGTCCTCCTTGGAGCGGACCGGAACGAGCGGGTCGCCGGCTTCGTTGGCGAAGTAGCCGCCGTTGGCGGTGTCCGCGAAGAGGGCGTCCTGCTTTTTTTGGAGGTCGGTTGCCCAAGCGAGCCATTGGGAGTCGAGACTGGATTCGTAAAGGTCGAGGAGGCCTTGGATGAGGAAGGCGTAGTCTTCGGCGAAAGCTCGAACGTCGCCGCAGGTGCCATTGCGCCAGCTCCGGTAGAGGTGGGTGCCGTCGTGGAGATTTGACTTGATGAACTCGGCGGCGCGGGTGGCGCGATCAAGGTAGCCGGGGTCGTCGAGGATGGCTCCGGCTCGGGCGAAGGCGGAGATCATGAGTCCGTTCCAAGCGGTGAGGACCTTGTCGTCCAGGTGGGGGCGGGGGCGTTTCTCGCGGGCTTCGAAGAGATGGCGGTGAGAAGCGTCGTTACCTCCGCTTCGACGGGGGGGAGGTTCGGTGCCCCGGAGGGTGAGGATGTTTTTGCCGGTGAATTCGTGGTGCGGGTCGGCGTCGGTTGAGACGTTGCCGTCGGGCTGGACGTGGTAGGTTTTCTTGAATTCGAGTGATTCGTCGCCGAGCAGGGTGTCGATTTCGGATGCGGTCCAGACGTAGAAGGCCCCTTCGGCGTGTTCGGCTTTGCCGGGCTCGAGAAGGCTGTCGGCGTCTTCGGCGGAGAGAAAGCCGCCGTCGGGGTGGCTGAGGTCCCGGGCGACGTAGCCGAGGGTGTCCCGGGCGGTGGCGGCGTCGGATTCGTCGGTGGTGATCTGGTAAGCGTCGAGGTAGCTGCCGACGAGTTGAGCCTGATCGTAGAGCATCTTCTCGAAGTGCGGGACGTGCCACTGGCCGTCGACGGCGTAGCGGTGGAAGCCGCCGCCGAGTTGATCGTGGATGCCTCCGGCGGCCATCTCGCGCAGCGTGTGAAGCGCCATTTCGCGGGCTTCATCGGCACCCGTGCGGTTGGAGGCGAAAGCGCGGAGGAGAAAGTTGAAGATGGACGGGCGGGGGAATTTGGGACCGCCACCGAAGCCGCCGTGGGTGCGGTCGTAAGATTGCGCAAAGGCTTGGACGGCGCTCGTAAGAGTGGATTCGTTGGGTTGGTGAGAGTCGGTGGGCGGCGGAGTCGAAGCGGCTTGGAGAGCTTCGATCACCTGATTGCCTTGATTAATGATATTGGGGCGGTCGGTGGCCCAAAGCTCCGTGATTCGTTCTAGGACGGTGACGAAGCCGGGACGCCCGTATTTGTCAGTGGGTGGAAAGTAGGTGCCGCCGAAGAAGGGTTTACCTTCGGGAGTGAGCCAAACGCTCATCGGCCAACCGCCACTGCCGGTGGTGGCTTGGACGAAGCTCATGTAGAGGCGGTCGACGTCGGGGCGCTCCTCGCGGTCGACCTTGATGTTGACGAAATACTCGTTGAGGACAGCCGCGACTTCGGCGTTCTCGAAGGATTCGTGGGCCATCACGTGGCACCAGTGGCAGGTGGAGTAACCGATGGAGAGGAAGACGGGCTTGCTCTCGCGCTTGGCTTGTTCGAAAGCGGCGGTGCCCCACGGTTGCCAGTCGACGGGGTTTTCCTGGTGTTGGAGGAGGTAGGGGGAGGTGGTGTGGCTGAGGGCGTTTGGCATGGTGAGGTGCGGAATACCGCTGCGCGGTCGGGAGGACGCGGGCAGGATGCCCGGGCTACTAGAAGTCGGCCTCTAGGACGAGGCGGTAGCGGGCTTTGCCGGCTCGGAGGTGGTCGAGGGCTTCGTTGACCTGCGACATTTTGTAATGCTCGGTCATCGGCGCGATCTCGTGGCGAGTGCAGAAATCGATCATCTTGCGCGTCGTCGCCGGGGAACCCAGGGGCGAGGCTCCGAAGGACTTTTGCCCTTGGATCATCGGGAACGCGGCGAGTTCGACGGGGCTGGGGATCGCGCCGACGGTGTGGAGTTTTCCCTTCGGTGCGAGTGCGCCGACGTAGGTCATCCAGTCGAGGTCGACGGCGACGGTGGAGAGGATGAAGTCGAATTTAGCGGCGACGGCTTCGAGTTCGCTCTCGTCGCGGGAGTTCACGACTTCGTGGGCACCCAGCGAGTGGGCTTCGTCGGCTTTGTCGGGGCTGGAGCTGAAAGCCGTGACTTCACAACCCCATTTGTTGAGAAATTGCAGGGCGAGGTGACCGAGTCCGCCGATGCCGATCACTCCGACTTTGTCGGTCGGCTGGACGCCGGATTGGATGATGGGATTGAAGACGGTGATTCCGCCGCAGAAAAGCGGGCCGGCCTTTTTCGCGTCAAGAGCGTCTGGAAGTTTGGCGGCCCAGGCCCAGTGGCAACGGACGCTCTCGGCGAAACCGCCGGGCCGACCGAAGATCGTGGCTTGGGCTTCGGCGCAGAGGTTGTGGTCGCCGCCCATGCAGGTGTCGCACACCATGCAGCTTGCGGAATACCAGCCGAGCCCGACCCGGTCGCCGGGCGCAAGGGCGGTCACGTGGTCGCCGACGGCGGTGATGCTACCGACGATCTCGTGGCCGGGGACGAGGGGGAACTGCGTTGCGCCCCATTCGTTATCGATCATCGCCAGATCGGAGTGGCAGATACCGCAGGTCTCGACCTTGATCTCGACGTGGGTGTCGGCGAGGTCGCCGGGGGCGAATTCGTGGGGTTTCAGGGGGGCACCTTTTTCGGTGGCGGCGTAGGATTTGATCGTCATCTCTTGATTACTACGCCGGGGGTGGGGCTGGCGGTTGGCGGCGGTGGGGGGAAGTGGCGCTTGGCCCGGTTGGTTTCGAGTGCCGAGCTGGAGCCGGAGCGAAGCGGAGACCGCCGAAGGCAACCTCGGCACTGCGGGCTGGAAGCCCGCGCTCCCCTAGCTGCCAAGGAGGAGGCGCATGGGGTTTTCGATGCAGTCTTTTACGCGGACTAAAAAGGTGACGGCTTCTTTACCGTCGACGACCCGGTGGTCGTAGCTGAGGGCGAGATACATCATCGGTCGGATGACCACCTGTCCGTCGCGGGCGACGGGACGCTCTTGGATGGTGTGCATGCCGAGGATGCCGCTCTGAGGCGGGTTGAGGATCGGGGTGCTCATGAGCGAGCCGTAGACTCCGCCGTTTGAGATCGTGAAGACGCCACCTTGGAGGTCGGGGAGGCCGATCTTGCCTTCGCGGGCCTTTGCGGCGTAGTCGGCGAGACTCTGTTCGATCTCGGCGAAGGATTTCTGGTCGCAGTCGCGGACGACGGGGACCATGAGGCCTTTCTCGGTGCCGACGGCGACGCCGATGTCGTGGTAGAGATTGGTGACGAGCGTGTCGCCTTCCATGCGGCTATTGACACCGGGGACGGCTTTGAGGGCGTCGACGGTGGCTTTGATGAAAAACGACATGAAGCCCAGCTTGATGCCGTGGCGCTTGACGAAGCCTTCTTGCATCGTCTTGCGCAGCGACATGATGGCGCTCATGTCGCACTCGTTGAAGGTGGTGAGAATGGCGGCTGTCTGCTGCGCGGCGACGAGCTGGGTGGCGATCTTGCGGCGGAGGGGGGAGAGCTTTTTGCGGGTGGTTCGAGAGTCCTCAGACGCCGGAGTTGAAGCTGGCGTGGCGGGCTCTGGTTCTGCTGACTTCTCCGGGGCAGGCTCTAGCTTCGCCTTCACTTCCGGTTCGGATGCGGGCACGGGCTCGGCAGGAGGAGCGTCCTTTCTCGGGGCGGCGGCACCTTCGGCAATGGTTCCGACGACTTGACCGATCTTCACCTCTTCGCCTTCAGGGACAGAGATGCTGAGCGTGCCAGACTCGGTGGCGGTGACTTCGCTGGAGACTTTGTCAGTCTCTAGGGTGAAGAGGATGTCGCCGGTTTCGACGGTGTCGCCTTCCTTTTTGTGCCACTCGGAGAGGAGGCCGCTGGAGATGGATTCGCCGACGGCGGGGACTTTGACTTCGGTGCTCATGGTTGGTGGCGTCGGCGGTCGGGGACCGCCACTAAGGTTCGGTTCGCTAGATTTCGAAGGCGGTTTGCACCAGCTCGGCTTGTTGCTTTTTGTGGACGGAGGTCGAGCCGGTGGCGGGACTGGCGGCTGGTTTGCGGCCGACGTATTTCACCCGTTGATCGAGGATCCGCTCCAGGTGGGGACGGATGTAGCTGGCCGCGCCCATGTTCTCGGGTTCTTCTTGGCACCAGATGAGTGTCTTCACCTTGGCGAAGGGTTTGACGAGGCGGAGGATCTCTTCTTCGTGCAGGGGGTAGAGCTGCTCGATGCGGATGAGGGCCGACTTCGCGCCTTCGTTTTTCTCCCAATGCTCAAGCAAGTCGTAGTACACTTTCCCGGAGCAGAAGATGAGTCGGTCGACGTCTTTTGGCTTCGCAGGTGCCGGACCCGCGAGGATGGCGCTAAATTGGGAGCCGGTAAAATCCTCGGTTTGGGACACGGCTCGCTCGTTTCGCAGCAGGCTCTTGGGCGTCATGATGACGAGCGGCTTCCGGTAATCACGGTGCATCTGACGGCGGAGGACGTGGAAATACTGGGCCGGGGTCGTGAGGTTGCAGACTTGGATGTTGTCCTCCGCGCACGCTTGCAAAAAGCGCTCGAGGCGGGCGCTGGAATGCTCGGGTCCTTGGCCCTCGTAGCCGTGAGGGAGGAGCATGACGATCGAACTCGGGCGAAACCACTTGGCTTCGGAGGAAGTAATGAACTGGTCGATGATGATCTGCGCGCCATTCACGAAGTCGCCGAATTGGGCTTCCCAGAGACAAAGCATCTCGGGGAAATCCATCGAGTAGCCGTAGTCGAAGCCGAGGACCGCGTATTCCGAAAGCGGGCTGTTGTAGACGCAAAACTTTGCCTGGTCGTCGGCGAGATGGTTGAGCGGGATGTGGCGCTCGCGGGTCTCTTCGTCGTAGAGGACGCTGAGGCGCTGGCTGAAGGTCCCACGGCGGCTGTCTTGGCCGGAAAGCCGAACCGGGCGTTTCTCTAGAAGCAGCGATCCGAAGGCAAGGGCCTCGGCGTAGGACCAATCGTACGGACCGCCCGCCTCCCAGACCTTGCGTCGCCGGTCGAGCAAGATGCGCTCGAGCTTGGCGAGAACGTTGAAGTTGTCTGGGACGGTCGACAGCGCTTGGACGATCCGCTCGAGGACTTCGGCGGTGATGGACGTATCGACCGGATCGTGCGAATAACGCGGCTGGTAGACGGCGGTGGATCCTCGAAGTTTGTCTGCTTTGGACCGCGGACCGGCGTTGTTTTTAACCTCGGATTGGGCGGATTCGAGTTCGGCGATGGTCTCCGTCTTGATCTTCTCGATGTCGCTCTTCGAAATGGTGCCGAGCTGCTCGATCTCCGCCGAGAAGGTGTCGCTGAGGAGCGGATGGCCTTTGATCGTGTTGTAGAGTCCGGGCTGGGTGAACGAGGGTTCGTCGAGTTCGTTGTGGCCGTGGCGGCGATAACAATAGATGTCGACGACGGCGTCGCGGCCGAACTCCTGGCGGAACTCCAGGGCTATCTTCGCGACCTGGATGACGGCAAGTGGGTCCTCGCCGTTGACGTGAAAAATGGGAGCTTCGACGATCTTCGCGATGTCGGTGCAATACATGGTCGAGCGGCCGTCGGCCGGAAGGGTGGTGAAACCGATCTGGTTATTGACGACGATGTGCACGGTGCCACCGGTGCTGTAGCCGGGAAGCTGAGACATGTTGAAGACCTCGGCCACGACACCTTGTCCGATGAAGGCAGCGTCCCCGTGAACGAGTAGCGGCACGGCTTTCTTCCGTTTATCTACGTCACCAAGGAGTCGCTGACGGGCGCGAGCCTTGCCTTGGACGACGGGGTCGACCGCCTCGAGGTGGGAAGGGTTGGCGGCGAGGTTGATCTCGACCTCGTAGCCGGACGGGAGGGAGCGCGAATTGTTAAAACCGAGGTGGTATTTGACATCGCCGCTGCCCCCGACGGAATCCGGCACGTAATTTTCCGAAAATTCGTTGAAGATGGCGGTCAGTGGCTTGTCGAGGAAGTTGGCTAGGACGTTGAGACGCCCGCGGTGGGCCATCCCCATGATGATCTCGGAGATGCCGTGTTTCTCACAGTCTTCGAGGATCGCATTGAGCGCAAGAATGAGAGATTCGCCGCCTTCGAGTGAGAAGCGCTTGTTGCCTTGGTAGCGCGTGTGGAGAAATTGCTCGAACTCCTCGGCCTCAAGGAGTCGGCGGAGGATGTTGCAGAGGACATCGGGGTCGCGTTTGGCGTCGTCGGTGCGGTTCTCGATCTTGTCGCGCACCCAGTTTCGAACTTTTGGGTTCTGGATGTGGACAAATTCCGTGCCGATGGTGCCGCAGTAAATCGACCGGAGTTCGGCGATCAGATCACGGAGCTTCATCGCCTTGCCATCCCGGAAAAAACGGGACGAGACCGTGGAATCGGGGTCGATCTGGTCGAGACCGAGTTCCTTGAGGCTGAGGAGCGGATTATCGGGCGGAGCGTCGCTCAGCGGGTCGAGGTGCGAGATCGAGTGCCCCAGGGTACGGTAGGCGTAGACCAAAGCGTCGACCCGGGTGTCGAGTGATCCGGCGTTGGCTGGCGGGGTAGACGTCGCGTTGCCGGTGGCACCGTTCCGTTCGATCGGCTTGGCGCAGCCGAGTTCGAAGCCCTCGAAGAAGTTCTGCCATGCTGGATCAACGGCCCCCGGGTTGCCACGCCAACGTTCGTAGTTTTCGTCGATGAGCGCCTCGTTCCAACGGGCGGTGAATGAGCTGTTCATGAGTGATCGTATAGCGCTGATCCGGCGGCAGCTTCCGCTCCCTGCGGTCCGCGACTGTGCGGGAATCGTGCGCGGATCGCAAGGGGACTTTCCGGCGAATCGTCCGGGGGAGGGAGCGGGGAACTTAGATCTCGGGGAGACCGGCGAGAGTGTCGTGGAGGCGGTGGGTAGGAAGGTTTCGCGGTCCAACTGATGCGAGGATAGCCGCTGCCGCCGCGTCGTCGAACAGTTCGACGCTTCAGATAGATTCCCTCATCGCACGACCGACTCGCCTGCGTCCCCAGGTCGAAGCGTCAGACCGGACTTGCTGATTGGATTCAACGACAGGCTCCGACTCGTTGATAATCGCTCAGATTGTCGTTGGTTCTTGGACTTCCGCCACGACATCGACGTCGGTCGTCGCGCGGGGCAGACCGGAGTCGTTGTCGGCGAACGCCCCTGTCACCACGTGGACCGCTTGGCGTCTCTCGCCCGCGTCGATGACCAAATCTGCCAACGATTCCACGGTCATCGGTCTGGCGGAAAGGGGGTGTCGAATTCGTGGTCGCGAGCTTTTGCGAGCCGAAGCGATCGTCACCGTGCTTCAGCCCATCCTCCGGCGAGATCGGTGATCCCAGTTTGCCACATCGCAACCTGTAGATTTCGCTGCGCGACTTCGTTCGTGAGATCAAGCCCGGTGTCGAAGCGTGCTTCCGGCGTCATCGCACGCGCGCGGAGAACCTTCTCCCGGTAGATCGAATCTTGGATCTCGCGGAGGCCTTGCGGGCTGACTTTGGGGTGCGGGGCCGCGCTCACTCCGTCTGCGTAGCGGGCGGGGGAGGGGTGACGAGGATCTTGTCGACGCGGAGGTGGTCCATGTCGATGACCTCGAAGCGGTGGTCGGCGACGGTCACGATATCGGCTTCGTTCGGAACACGACCGAGCTTCTCGCAGACGAATCCGCCGACCGTGTCGGAGTGGAGGTCGTCGCCGACGGCTTCCTTCAGGCTGGGAATGGCTTCGGAGAGGTCGTCGATGTCGACGAGGCCGTCGACGAGCCAAGTGCCGTCGGCGCGCTGGACGATGCGGGTGGGTTCGATGCGGCCGAGTTCTGGGAGGTCACCGACGATGGCTTCGGTAAGGTCGTTGAGCGTGACGAGACCGGCGATGGTGCCGAATTCATCGGTGACGAGGGCAAACTGGCGGTGGGCGCGTTTGAGATCCTCGAGCAGGTGAGCCGCAGACTGGAGCTCGGAGACGTAGAACGGCTCGGTGACGAGGTCGGCGAGGGAAACGGGCGCTTCGGCAGCAAGGTTGGCGTAGAGGCTCTTGACGGTGACGACGCCGAGGACGTTATCGGTGCTGTCCACGTAGACGGGGAAGCGCGACCGAGCACTCGCGACGATCTTCTTCAGATTCTCTTGGTGGTCGGCTTCGGCATCCAGCCAGACCATGCTGGGCCGAGGCGTCATGATTTCGCGCACGCGCAGACGGTCGAGACCGAGCACGCCTTCGACCATGGGACCCTCGGACGGCAGGAAGACGCCGGTGCGCATGCCTTCACGGATGAGGCCGGTCACTTCCTCTTCGGATACCTCCGCGTCGGGGGCGTGGGAGAGTCCAGCAATCTTCAGAATGGCGTCGGTGGTCCCGCTGAGCAGGTGAACGATGGGACGCATGACCCGCGCGAGGAAGCGCATCGGTCGGGCCGTCGTGCTGGCCAGGGCCTCGGGGCGCAAGAGTCCAATCCGCTTGGGAACGAGTTCGCCGATGATGAGCGAGAAAAACGTCAGAATGGTGACGATGACGAAGAAAGCCGCTTCCGTGGCGAACGGCGCGATGACGGGGATCGTCTCGAAGAATGCGGTCAGCTCCGTGGCGAGGGTGGCTCCGCTGAAGGCACCGGCGAAGATGCCGATGAGGGTGATGCCGATCTGGACGGTGGAGAGAAATTGGTTGGGATTCTCGGCGAGATCGAGCGCCGCTCGAGCGCCCTTGTCACCCGCATCCGCGAGGGTGCGGAGCCGGTTTTTCCGGGCCGAAACGACCGCGATCTCGGTCATGGCGAAAACGCCGTTGAGAACCAGCAAAATGAAGAGCAGCGATAGCTCGAGGGCGATGGTCGTCATGCCTCCGGACGTGATGAATCCTTGAGTTCATCGACGACCGTGTGATCCCAGAGGGGTGTGCCGCGGCGGTAGGCGGCGCGACCGAGCATGTGAGCGGCGACGGGGGCGGTGAGGAAGACGAAGATGATCGTGAGGATGGCCTTGGTCGTGACACCGAGTTCTTGAAAATGCAGAGACGCCGCGATCATCGAGCAAAGCGACGCCGAGGGACGCGCCCTTGGTGGAGGCGTGCATGCGGGTGAAGACGTCGGGCATGCGGAGGATGCCGAGGCCCGCGAGAAACATCAGGAACGAGCCGAGGGTGAGGAGCGTGATGATGGCGGCGGTGAGCATGGACGGAGTGGGGGTTATTCGGTAATTCCTTTTTCTAGACTCAGCGCGAGAGCCACGGTGCCGAGAAAGGTAATCAGTGCGAGGGCGAGCGCGACGTCGAGGAGGAGCGGGACGCTGAGAGCGATCGAGATGAGCACCAGTGCGCCGACAGCCATGATGGCCATCGCGTCGAAGGCGAGCACGCGATCTGGCAGGCTGGGGCCGAGCAGTAGTCGGATGAAGGAGAGAACCATCCCGACCACGAGCGGGATCGTCAGAATCCAGGCGATGGTGGGCATTTCGATCATCGGAAGACGGCGAGGACGCGACGTTCGAGGTCTTGTTTGATGCTTTGGCGGATTTCTTCCGGATCGGTGATGTACATAGCGTGGACGTAGAGCGTCGAACGGTCGTCGGAGAGGTCGAGGCTCAGCGTGCCGGGGGTCATGGTGATGAGATTGGCGAGCAGCGTGATCTCGAAATCGGTCTTCGCGTCCAGCGGCACGGCGACGATGCCGGGTCGCATGCGGTGGGCTGGAGTGAGGATGTCAAAGGCCACGGTGAAGTTGCTGTGGAAGATCTCCCACAAGTAATAGGCGAGGAAACCGATGATGGCCTGTGGTTTTGAAAAATACCGGACGCCGGGCTTGTTACGGTAGACGAGGGCCAGAGCGCCGTAGCCCAGCAGGAAGCCCGAGCCGAGCGTCCAGGCGTCGAAGTTGCCGAGGCGCCCGCCCAGACCACGGCGAGCAGGAAATTAATCGCGGCAATCATGGGGCGGCGGGGCCGAGGACGGCTTGGACGTATTCAGCCGGATCGAGCAGTTGGTTGGCGGTGCGAAGGGAGAGATCCAGGAAAAACTCGGGGATGATCCCGATGAGCAGAGTCAGCGCGGCCAGTGCGACGATGGGGGAATAGAGCAGCCACTTCGCTTTGGTCGGGATCGCTCGCTTCTCGAGATCCAGGGGAGTGGGCGGAGTTTTCCAGAAGGCCTCGGCCCAGATCTTGGTCATGGAGAAGAGGGTGAGGAGTCCCACGGCTAGCGCGACTGCGGCGAGGATGTAACCCCCCATTGGCGAGAACGAATCGCCCGTGAGTGCGGCTTTGACCAACGTGAATTTAGCGAAGAACCCAGACAGCGGCGGGATCCCAGCGAGGGCCATCGCCGGGATGAAGAAGAGAATCGCCAGCCCGGGTGCCGCGGCGTAAAGGCCGCCCATTTTCTTCAGATACGACGTGCCGGAGTAGCGCTCGGCGACGCCGCTGATGAGGAAAAGATTCGATTTTGCCAGGATGTTGTGGACGAGGTAGAGCGTCGTCCCGGCCAATGCCAGCGGGGTAAACAAGGCGAGGCCGAGAAGCAGATAGCCGATCTGGCTAACGATGTGGAAGGCGAGGAGCCGACGGAAATCGAATTGCGCGACTGCACCGAGCACGCCGGTGACCATCGTGAGTCCAGCTAGGATGAGGAGAAGCGTGTGGGTGTAGTCGGTGTCGCCGGTGAAGATGAGCGTGAAGACGCGGATGAGGGCGTAGACTCCGACTTTGGTGAGAAGTCCGGCGAAGATGGCCGAGATCGCGACGGGCGTGGTGTGGTAGGAAGCCGGGAGCCAGAAGAACAGCGGGAAGAGGCCAGCCTTCACGCCGAAGGCGACTAGGAACAACATCGCGGTGATGGTCAGCAGGCCCGGGTCCATGATCTCGCCGACCCGGACGCTCAGATCGGCGAAGTTGAGCGTGCCGGTTTTGCCGTAGAGAATGCCGATTCCCGCGAGAAAGAGTGCGGATGAGACGAGATTGAGGATGACGTATTTGACGGAGCCCTCCATCTGCGCGCGCTCGCCACCGAGCGTCATGAGCACGAACGAGGCGATGAGCATCACCTCGAACCAAACGAACAGATTGAAGAGATCCCCGGTCAGAAACGCCCCGCAGATGCCCATCATCATGAAGTGCAGGAAGGCGTAATATCCGTAGCGCTCCCGCTGTCGATCGATGTCGGCGAGCGAATAAACGGCGGTGGCTAAGCCGATGATTGCCGAGATCAGGACCATGATGGCGGCGAGCAGATCGGCGACTAGGGAGATGCCGAAGGGTGCGGGCCAGTTGCCGAGTTGGACGACCTGGATGCCGTCGGACGACACGCGGGCGAGCAATACGCCGGAGTTGGCGACCAGCGCGGCCATCCCGATCACCCCGGCCCACCGCTGGACGCAGACGTTTTTCCACACGAGCACGCAGACGAGTGCCGTCGCGAAGGGGATGAGGACGCAGAGAGTTAAAGCGTCCATGGTGGAAGGCGGTGATTTTTGACCACGGATAGCACGGATGACACGGATGGGTGAATGCTCGGAGGCACGGCTTCGCCGAGACGAACGATATCCGTTTGATCCGTGCTATCCGTGGCCGAACTCCTCATCGGGTCTCGTCGTTGAGTTCGTTGAGGTCGTCGGTGCCGGTGGTGCGGTAGGCGCGTTGGGCCATGACGATGGTGAAGGCGACGACGCCGAAGCCGATCACGATCGCCGTGAGGACGAGTGCTTGCGGGAGTGGGTCGGCGGCGGAGGCGGCGAGCACTTTCGAGCCGTCGGGGACGAAGGCGGGGGCGCCCTTCTTGAGTCCGGCAGCCGTGAAGATGAGGAGGTTCGACGCGTGACCGATGAAGACGATCCCGAGGATGATCTTGATGAGATGACGGCGAAGGAGCAGGTAAGCACCTGCGGCGTAGAGGGCTCCGACGGTGATGGCGAGAGCGAGTTCCATTACGTCTCGTCCTCCTCGGATTCCGCCAGGGTGAAGATGATGACGAGGGTAATCCCAGCGACGACGATGTAGACACCGACGTCAAAGAGTAGGGGCGTTCCCAGCTTACCGATGACGGGGATCTCGGTCAGGTCCCACGCTCCGGTCAGAAATGGAAGACCGAACGGCAATCCAAAAAATCCGCTGACCAACGCGACGGCGAGGCCGACGCCGACGAGGGTTTGAGGGTCGATCCGGAGGGTTTCCCGGGCGGCAGCGGGACCAGAGGCGAGGGCCTTGAGTGCGAAGGCAGTTGCGGCGACAAGGCCGCCGGCAAAACCGCCGCCGGGCAGGTTGTGCCCGCGCAGAAGCAAGAACGCCGAAAAGACGAGCAGGAGACCCATGAGGAGGCGGGTCGTGGATTCGAGAATGACGGATCTCATGGCTTGTTCGGCGGATCAACCGGATTGGTCGAAGGGAGTAGCGCTTCGGCGGGGTCCTCGCCGACGGGTGGCGTCGTGGCTTGCACTCCGACGGCGGGCGAACTGCTTTTCAGCCGGAGCATGGCAAAGATACCGAGCGCAGCGATGGCAAGGACGATGAGTTCGCCCAGCGTGTCGAGGGCGCGGAAATCGACGAGAATGACGTTCACGACGTTGCGGCCGTGGGCGGCGGGGTAACTCTGTTCGCCCATGAACTCGGAGATACGCTCCATGGCGGGATCGAATTGGTAGGCAATGAGAATGAGCGTCGTCATGAGCGCCCCGAACCCGATCGCGATCACCGCGTCGAAGCGCATCACCCGTTTCGACGAGAGCGGCTTCATGAGTGGGAGTTTGAGGAACGCGAGCACGAACAGGACGACGGTGAGCGTCTCGACGAGGATCTGGGTCATCGCAAGATCCGGCGCGCTGTAGATGAAAAACAACATAGCGATCCCGAGTCCCACCACGCCCAGGGTCACGATGGCGGTGAATCGATTCTGCGCCAAGCAGGTCGCGACAGCGGCGGCAATGATGAGTCCGCAGGTGGTGAGCCCGAGGAGCGATGGCGCGACCATCCCGGAGACGTCGACCGAGAACGGCGTGAAGGGAAGCCTGACGATGAGCAACGCGGCGGTGAAGCCGCCGATGGTCAGCAGGTAGTTGCGCAGCGACCCGCTCTGGAGGACGCGCGTCTGGGCGGCACTCACGGTCGCGAGACCCTTGAGCAGAAAACCATAGACGCGCTCTGGACCCACTGTGGCGAAGGCGGCGTAGATCCCCGTGGCGGAGCGAAAATGACCGGAGAAAAACGTGAGCGCGACGCCACCTATGACCGTCACACCGCTCAGCATAAGAGCGGTCGAAAACCCGTGCCAGAGCTTAAGTTCCGGAACGTAGGCGGTGGCCGCTACGGCCTGGACGGCGGGACCAACGAGGTAGTCGCCCGGCCACCCGGGAAGCAGGCCAAACTTGATCGCCGCGAGGCCCAGTATGACCGGTCCGATCCACATGGTCCACGGCGCCTCGTGGGGTTTCTTCGGCGTGTCCCCGGTCGCCTTGCCCCAAAACGGACGGATGCCGGCGATGATGGCGAGCGCGAACATGGCGATGCTCGCGCCAACCCCGAGAGCCTCCCAGAGGTAAGGCGGGCCGTCGGCGTCGAGCAGGGCCTTGTAGAAGTACTCCTTACTGACAAAGCCCAAAAAAAGCGGGATGCCCGCCATCGACAGTCCGCCGATGAGCGCCGCTGCGGTGGTCATCGGCATCGTGCGCCGGAGGCCGCTGAGGGTCTCGATGTCGCGCGTGCCCGTCTCGTGATCGACTGCGCCCGCGGCCATGAAGAGAGCTGCTTTGTAGAGGGCGTGGGCGAGCAGGTAGACGAGGCAGGCCTTGATCGCGAGTTCCGTCCCGAGACCCAGGAGGAGGACGAGTGTGCCGAGGACGGCGAGGGTCGAGTAGGCGAGGATCTTCTTCAGATCACGTTGGCCGAGGCCGAGGAGAACACCGAGGATCATCGTGATCGCGCCGACCGGTGCGACGATGGCGAACCACAGCGCGTGGTCGTCCAGCACCGGGTGCAATCGGGCGAGTAGGAACACACCCGCCTTGACCATCGTGGCGGAATGAAGGAAGGAGCTAACCGGAGCCGGGGCAGCCATCGCGTTCGGAAGCCAGAAGTGGAAGGGAAACTGGGCGGATTTCGTGAAGGCTCCGAGCAGGATCAGGATGAGGGTGGCTGGGAAAAGCGGGCTGTCGGTGACGACGGAGGGATCGATCTGGAGTAGCTCGGAGATCTCGAATGTCCCGGCGATACGACCAAGGAGGATCAGTCCGGCCATAAGCGCGAGGCCGCCCATGCCGGTCACGAGCAGAGCCTGAAGGGCAGCGGCGCGAGATTCGGGTTTGTGCGCGTAGTAGCCGATGAGCAGGTAGGACGTGATGCTGGTGAGCTCCCAGAAGACGAGCAGTAGAACGAGATTATCCGCCGCGACCAAGCCGAGCATCGCCCCCATGAAAGCGAGCAAGTAGAGGAGGAAACGCCCGAGGTAGCGATCCCCGTGCAGGTATCCGGTCGCGTACCAGACCACGAAGGTTCCGATGAGCGAGACGATGAGCAGAAAGAGTAGGCTCAGTCCGTCGACGTAAAACGTAAGCGCAAGGTCGAGCGACGGCACCCACGGCACCACGAGCCGGTGCGATTCCCCGGCCATCACGCCCGGGACCAGCGTGGTGAAATACGCAAACGCCGCCAGCGGAACGAGTCCGAGCACGATGCCGATCCGATCGCCCCACCGCCGGTGCAACGCGGGCGCGACGAAGCCCGCTAGAAAAACGGCGGCAATGGCGATGGGTAATCCGAGCGGCATGAAGTCAGACCACTACGAAGGCAGGAGCATGAAGCAAAGCCCCATGATGATGGTGGGGACGAGGGCGGCGAGCAGTAGCTTGAGCGGATTCACGCCATCTGGGCCGAAGTATTTCTGGAGGATCGATTGGCCGGCCGGATTCGGCGCGTTGGCGATGACCGTCAGTCCACCGCCGGTGACGGCACCCGCGACGACGGCGTATTTCAACTCATCCGAGAAATTGGGCACCAGCGAGGCGAGGTAAGTGATCGCCGCGTTGTCGTTGAAGGCCGTGAGGACGGTGGCACCCATCATGAGCGGGACCTCGGTGAGACTGCTGAGGACGGGCGCGATCCACCACGCTTGGAAGCCGCCGTGGATGACCAGCGAGGCGAGAAAGAAGCCGACCAAGAGCGGGGAGCGCAGCTTGATGAGGTCCTGATTTCGCTCGGTCGCTTGCACGTAGGCGATGAAGGTGAGTAGGCTGAGCACAACGAGCGCCGGGTGGTGGGCGACGAATACGACCCAGGCGATGAAGCCCAAGTGGGTGAGCGTAATCCACGTCGGCACCTCCCGCTGGTCGGAGGGCTTCATCTCCGGGTCCACGCGGAGGGCGGTGAGTTCTTTTCGGAAGACGGCGAAGAAGAGGGCGTTGGTGAGCAGGATCCCGATCACGGCTTTCCAGCCAAAATGCGTGAACATGAAGACGAGGCCCCAATCCCAAGTGGCGGCGACCATCACGACCGGCGGGGCGGCGAAGTGATCGAGCGTGCCGCCGACCGAGATGTTCACAAAGAGCAGGCCGATGGTGGCGTAACGCAGGTTCATGCTCGGGTTGAGCTTGTAGAAGCGCTCGACCAGCAGGATGGCGCAGATCGTCATCGCAGCCGGCTCGGTGACGAAGGAACCGAGCAGCGGACCCACCGTCAGAATGGAGAGCCACCAAGCCGCCGGCGTGCTGCCGCCGAGGCTCGCGACTTTGGCCAAGGCCAGCTCGGCGATCCGGAGCACGGGTCGTGAACTCGCGATGATCATGATGACGACCACGAAGATCGGCTCCGTGAAGTTGACGTGATCGATGTAGGAATAGAGGTCGCCCAGGCCGGCAAAGGCGAGCACGGCGATACCGAGCGGGATGAGCCAGATCCCGAAGACGGCTTCGACCTCGCCGAGAAAATGGAAGACCGTGGACTTAAATTGCAGCCGGTCCCGCCGGGACGCAACTTCCCGGCCCGACTCCGGGTGCGCCTCCTCCTCCTCGAGCTTCTTGAAGCGTCGGTGGTAGCCGTGGGAGATCGAAAGAAACTTGGAGGCGAGGAAGGTGTGAACGATGGCTCCAAGGAAAATGAGCGACCCGACGAGGTTGAAGGGTTCTTGCTTAATCCGATCCAGGAGGACCGCTCCGACGCTGGGGAGATCGGCGTCGTCGTAAGATGCGAGACTCGGCGGGAAGCTGGCCTGGGACGCGCCTTCGAGGGCGTCGGCGGAGGCTTGGGCAGTGGCGACCGAGAAACCGACCAGAAGCAATAATGCGAGCAGGCGAAAGGTCGGGCAGAATCTCATAGACGGGAAAGCGGCGAGACTATGCGGAGGTTTTCTGCGAGTTGGCAACCGGAACCGAATCCGGGGTGGCCCGCTCGAGTTCCGAGCGCAGGGATCGGATGTCTTGGTCGATGCGTTCGAGCAGTTCGCGAGTCTCCGGCTTGAGAAGGCCGGGTTCCGGGGTGAGCGCAAGTTCCTGCATCGTCGAGACGATGATCCCGATGAAAAGATTCAGAATCGTGAAGGTCGCGATGATGATGAACGGCACAAAAAAGGCCCACGCCCAGGGGTGGATCTCCATCACTGGCCGGACGATCCCCATCGACCAGCTCTCGAGCGTCATGATCTGGAAGAGCGAAAATAGGCTCGCCCCAATGCTGCCGAACCAGTCGGGGTGCGTGCCGCCGAAGAGCCGCGTCGCCAGGACCGAGGCCGTGTAGAAAAAGATGGCCATCACGGCGACTACGCCCGCCAATCCCGGGATCGCGTGGAGGAAGGCGGCGACGACTTTGCGCAACGCGGGGATCACGGTCAGCAGTCGGAGGACCCGCAGGACGCGGAGGGATCGCAGGACGGCCCAAGGCCCCGCGCCCGGCACGAGCGCGACACCCACGACGAAAAAGTCGAAGACGTTCCACCCGCTGCGCCAGAAGGCCAGCCGGTAGGCGGCCATCTTCGCGGCCAACTCGATGAGGAAAACGACCAGGCAGGCTTTGTCGACGAAGAGGAGAATGGTGCCGAAGCGGGCCATCACGTCCGCGTCGGTCTCCAGACCGAGCACGATGGCGTTGACGATGATCACCCCGATGATGACGCTCTGCACGCGGCGGGACTCGATCCAGGTGGACAGGGCGATCCGCCACGGCGCAACCCCGCGTTTCTCGATCAAATTTCTGAGGTCATCCTCGCCCATGGGTGCAAACAGGTAGCGGCGGACCCGGCGCGAGGCGAATCGAATTTGATAATTTACGCAGCCCGCTTTTTTCGCGAATTTACTCTCCCCAAACCTACCAAGGCACCTCGGCAGGGCAGAACTGCGGGTGACATCGGTGGTTGCTCTGCGAAGTTGCGACCAGCGGTGATTGGGTGAATCAGTTCCCCGAAAGAATTTATGAAAACCACACCAGAAAAAGCGCTGACGATTGACGAATTCATCGAGACCCAACGGGACTCGTTCGACGGGTCCGAGCTGCGACGCTTCGTCGGGTTCGCGCACCGCGTCCGCGCGAAGTTAGAGGAGCCGGGCGTCGAGCTGCAGCCCGGTTTCGCCGAAGAGGCCGAACGGCTGCTGGTCGCGCTCGAACGTGCGAACGCCGACGGGGTCTCCGACCCGCTTCCAGATGATCTGCGGGAGGCAGGCGTGGCGGTGCGATATCTCCTCAAAGGAGCGGATCTTATCCCTGATTCTGTTCCCGAGATCGGATTCGTTGACGACGCGCGGTTGGTCAGTCGGGTCGTCGAACGCAACGAAAACTTTGGCGCCGACGTCGCCTAGTCGACGGATCGGCTCCAGAGCCAAGGGGCGGCTGGCTGGTCGTCGGCGGCAGGCCAGCCGGGGCTGGTCATCACGTAGCTCGTGGGGCTGTCCTGCCGGTAGGTGAGCGGCTCGCCGGTCATCGGGTCCGACGGCACGGCGGTGATCCACTCGGGCTCGAGGGCACCGAGGGAGGCGGGATACTCGCCCCGGTCGAGACGGTAGCGTTCGAGCGCACACGCGACGCGGGCCTGGGCAAGGGTGACCTGCACTTGCGCGAAAACGGAGGCCTCTTGAGCAAGCTTGGCCAGATGCTCGGTCGCCGAGGCAGGGAGGTCTTTAGCAGCATCCGCAGAGGGAAGGAGAGTGTCGGGCTCGAGAGGGCTGGTCTCGTCGGTGAGATGCTCGATGAGATGTTGAAAAGCTCGATTGGCCGCGACCTGGCGGACGCGGAGAGCATTCATGTCGAGGGTGAGGACGTCGTCACCAAGCCAAGCCTGGACCTCGGTCGACGCCTCAGGTTGGCGTCCGGAAAGCGCGGTGTGGACGACGCTGTTGAGTTGCGAGCGCTCGCCACGAAGCGCCCAGGCGAGATCGGTCAGGGGGCCGTTGTGGTCGAGGGCGGAGGACAGCGCGATGAGTTGTTCGTCGGACCAGGATGCCCGCTGGAGGCCGACGCGGATGCAAGCGGCGAAGAGGCCGAGGAGCTTCCGGCGGGTCTGCTGGGACGCGATGAATGGCTCGGCGGAGACGGAGGCGGCGAGCCGCCAGATGAGCAGCGAGTCCATAGCGGCCGCGTCCGTGTCGCCGATGGAGATCTCGGCGATGGCTTTGATTACGAGCCAGTCGCCCAGGGCTTCGAGGTACGGGAGATGCGGGAGATCGGGGGTGAGCTTCGCTCGGTAATTGATGGGAAATTGCGATCCCACGCGGTCGGCGGTCCCGGTGAGGGGCGAGAAATCAAGTCCGAGCTGCTGAATGGCCGCAAGCACCCGGTCTCCAGCGAGCAGGTAATCGGTCTTCGGGTTGGTCAACCCAGCGCGGAGGAGGATCGTTGCGATGGCGTCGAGGCTGGCTCCACCCGGGGCTTGGGCGGCGGTGGCGAGCAGCGTGCCGACCTGGATCCCGCGCCCGGGGTAGAGGGCTTTCTCGAGGAGGCCGGGGGGTTGGTCGGCAGGTAGCTCGAGGCCCGGGACGATGGGTGCCCACGTGGCGTTCACGAAGAAATTCTGCTCCGGCGGGATGCTGGGGGGGACGATGTCTTCGAAATAAACGGGCTCGCCCGCTTCCCGGTATTCGTGAACGACGGCGCGCCATTCGGTGTGAGTGCCGAGTTTGTAGCCCCCGTTCATCACGCCGAAGACGCCGAGACCGATGGCGCTGAGGACTCCGACGATGAGGATGGTCGTGGCGATGGGCCCCGTGCGACCACGGCCCCGGACGCGGCGACGATTGCGGCGGTATTTGCGGCGGGCTCTGGGTTGATCGGGAATCACGGAGCGGGAAGGATTTCGCGTTTTGGGCCTCGGCGCAACTTTGGATTGGGGCTAGCTCAAGCGAAGCCGCGCAGCCGCGAAGCTGCATCGGCCTCGAGGACGGCCGCTGGGGAGATGTCGGACATCGTCTTGCCTAGCTGAATGACGTGGCTCTTCGGATCGCGAGGCCGCCAGTGGAAGGGGTTCGTCGGACCGAAGAGGGCGATGACCGGAGTCCCGAGGGCGTCGGCGAGGTGAACGGGGGCGCTGTCGACGGCGACGACGAGGGCTGCGCGATGGATGAGGGCGGCGGTGCCGAGGAGGGTGAGGGCACCGGCGGCGTTGGTGACCGCAGGGGTGAGAATGCTGGACAGGTGGCGCTGCTCGGCGGGGTCGTTGCTGCCGGTGATGATCAGCGGTCCCGGAAGCTGGGAGATGAGCCGGGTCCAATTCTCGGCGGGCCAGTATTTCTCTGCGCGCGTGGTGCCCGGGTGCAGAATCGTGAACGGTGCCGCGACGTGATTGGCAGTCAGGAAAGCGTCGGCCTCGGCGATGGCCTCCGGCGGGAGGGTGAGCTGACTGGGGACGTCGTCGACGGCGATGCCGAGCGGCGCGAGGAGATCGGTGTGGTGGTCGGCGGTGTGACGGTCGCGGACGGAGGAGTCGACGAAGTCGGTGTAGATGCGGCGGCGGAGGGGCTTCTTGGCGAAACGCTGGTAGGTGATCCGGCGCGGGGCGCGGCTCAGGGCGGAGACGAGGGCCGAGCGGTCGTTGCCGGTGAAGTCGAGCGTGGTGTCGAAGCGGCGGCTGAGGATTGCCCTCCAGAAGCAGAGGTTGTGGGGTCGGCGGACCAGGACCTCGTCGGCGGGGAGGGCCGCGGCGAGGCCGGCGGCGTTTGCGTCGATGGCGACGGTGAGGTGCGCGTCGGGGAAGCGCTCCCGCAGCGCGACGAGCGCTGGCGTCGTGAGAATGACGTCGCCGATGCGCTTGAGTTGGATGAGGAGGATACGCACGGATCTATGGAGCACCGAGGGTCAGCGCCTGGTCGTAGGCGGCAAGAACGCGCTGCCGGTAGTGGTCCCAGGTGAAGTGATCGAGGATGCGTTGGCGGGCGGCTTCGCCGTAGGCGCGGCGGCGAGCGGGGTCGGTGTGCAGGGTCCGCAGCGCATCGACGAGGGCGGCGGGGTCGTTGGGCGGGATGAGAAGACCGGTCTGGTCGTGGACGACCACGTCGCCGGATTCGCGGGTGGTGATCTGCGGGAGGCCGCAGGCGCTGGCTTCGTAGGTGACTTTGGCGCTGCCCTCGCATTCGGAGGGGAAGACGTGCACGGAAGCGCGTCGGAGCTCGGCGGCAACGTCGGAGGTGTGGCCGCGGAGGATGACGTTTGCCGGTAGGTCGCGAAGGTCGGTGGCGATGTCGGATGAAGGATTGCCGACGAGGACGAGCTCGGCGTCGTTGACCGGGAGGGCGAGGGTTGTCCAGGCTTCGAGCAGGACGTGGACGCCCTTCCGGCGGCTAAGGGCACCGACGAAGACGGCGCGGAATTTTTCCGGCGGAGCGGGGGCCGGGGTGAACTCGAGCGGATCGACGCCGCGGGACGTGAGAAATAGTCTTTCTTCGGGGACTCCCGCGATGAGGAAAGTCTCCTTCGCCTTCTCCGAGAGAACGAGAGTGACCGTGGCGAGAGCGTATTCCGCCATCACCTGCTGGCGGGTCACCAGGAGTCGGTTGAGCACACTCTTCGGGAACCGCGCAGCGTCGCGGAGAATCTCGGAGTGCGTGATGTCCTTCTTCACCTTGCCCTTGTTGCGGTGCCAGGTGGGAATCTCGAGGACACTCGGGACGCCGAGGCGAGCGGCGGTGCGAAGGGAGCGAAGGCAATCGCCGGACCAGGTGTGGAGCAGGTCGTAGCGATCGGTGGCGAGGGCGCGGGCGGTGGCCCGGTCGATGGCGTGTTTTTTCGCGCCAACGTAATGGTCGCGGGGGAGGAGTGAAGAGCAGTTTGACGGGAGAAAATTTCCGGTTTTCGATTTTCGATTTCGGGATGCCGGGGTCTTGGGCATTGAGCGCGATGGCTCGACCGAGGAAATCTTGGTCTTGGGCGAGGCGGAGGGTTTCGGCAGCGACGAGGTCGAGGCCGGTGCCGCCAATCCCAGCGGCGATGGAATAGAGGAGGGATCGGGGGCGGCGGAGGTCGGACGGCACGGCGGGAGATCTTGGCCGCACCGGGGCGGGGGTGGCGATTCCGAAGATTGCGGGGGTCACTGGATAGGTCTAGTTTCTGGCGCGTGCTCGCAGCAGGAGAGATCCAGTCCGAGCGCCGTCGGAGAGTCGAATTCTTGGAATTCCTCACGCCCGAAATGAAGGCGGAGTTCATTGGGGGCGAGATCGTTGTCCACTCGCCCTCGAAAGCCATGGAAATGGACGCTACCGCCAAGATCACCCCGGATCAGATGCGTTCTCCCGCGCCAGACTTCGTCGTGGAGGTGTTGAGCGAGACCACGGAGGCGGTGGATCGCGGGATCAAGCTTCGCGACCGCGCCGCGCACGGGTCAGTGCGCTCGGTCGCGATCGACGGGTTCGAACTGGAGCTGGACCAGATCTTTACGGCGTAGGCTGGATCGTCGAGACCACGCGGACCGTGCGGTGCTTGCGGATGAAGTCGGCGAATGCTCCCGCGCTGGGCCTGAGGACGCGGTCGTACGTCTTTGGGTCCATGTGGGCGAGGCCAAAGTGAGCCTTGTAGCCGTAGTGCCACTCGTAGTTGTCGGCGAGGGACCACGCAAAATAACCACGCACGTCGTAGCCGTCGCGGATCGCGCGGGCGATGGCGGCAAGGTGGTCGCGGATGTATCTGATCCGCTTGGGGTCGTCCTCGGTGGCGATGCCGTTTTCGGTGATCATCATCGGCTTGCCGTAGCGGGTGGCGACGCGCTGGATCTCGTTGTAGAGGCCGTCGGGATTGATCCGCCAACCCATGCTAGAAAAGTCGTCGCCGTGATGATGCGGGACTCTTAACACGCCGAGGAGGGTGGCGATTTCTGAGTAGTAGTAGTTGATCCCGAGGATGTCGCAGACGTCATACACGCGGTCGAGGTGATCGACGTTTTGGTGGAGCATCACGTCGTAAATGACGCGGCCCGGATCGAGTGGCGGATGCTCCCACCACGGCAGGGCCTCGACGCTCACGACCTTCGCCGAGGGCTTGATCTCTTTGATGAGCGTCGCAGCGTCGCGAAACATCGCCACGCTCGCGTCCATGGCCTTCGAGTAGGTTCCGAAGGCGAGATCGAGTCCCGGCGGCCACTCGCCGACGAGGTAGGCCGTGGTGATCTGGCCGTTCGGCTCGTTTTGCGGAGCGTAAAAATTCGTGTAGGGCGCGGTCGCACGGACCATTCGGTCGACGAACACGTTCCAGTGCGAGCGGGCGAGCGGGTGCAGCCAATTCGACTCCCGCGGCTTCCTTTCATCGTAAAGCCACGACGGAAACGTGAAGTGCCAGAGGCAAACGACGGGTTCGATGCCAGCCTCCTTCAGCTTCCGCGCCATCTCGGCGTAGCGGGCGATGGCCGCCTCGTTGTACACCCCGGGCTGCGGCTCGCACCGCGCCCACGAGACACTGAACCGATAGTGCGTGACACCGATCTTCTTCAGCGCCGCGAGATCCTTGTCGAAGTGCGTCCAGCTGTAGAGCGCATCGCCCTTCTCGGGGGCCTTGCCTTCCTCGACAAAAACATCCCAGTCGGTCTGAAAGTAATCCTTGTCGCCGGGCGTCACGGCGGGGTCCTCGGTACTGATAGGCGGCGGTGGAAATGCCCCAGGCGAATCTGTCGTCGGGCTGCGGCTGCGAGAGCGGCGGGGGAGGTTGCGGCCCTTTTCCGATCGGCCCGAGCGGGTCGATCACGCACCCGGTGAGCGTGAGTAGAGCGAGCGAGACTAAGGCGGGATGGGCTTCCATGGAACGAATGCGTGTGTGAACCAAAGGCGCATCAATCGCAATGCCAAGGACCATCCGGCTCGTTGCGGCACGGTGGGAGCCGACCACCGCACGCACGGAGGCCGCGATCTGCTCGCGGTATTAATACCTAATTGGTTGGAGGTGGAACGTGTGGTGGGTGTTAGCGGTGGGGTGGTGGGGTGGTGGTCGGCCGCGGGCGGCGCGTGGTCTTTGGACGCGCTGCTTGGTGCCGAGCGGTTCGTCTTTGAAGTGGGCGGGCAAGGGCCTGCCGGCCCTACCATTTTGGTCGAATTTGGCGTCTCCGGCGGGTTAATCATAGGGAGATGAAGATCGGACTCGTGCGTCGGGGGTATTCCGCGACGGGCGGGGCGGAGGCTTATCTCGTGCGGCTGGCGGCGGGGCTGGCGGCGGCGGGTCACGTGCCGGTGCTGATCGGGTCGGAGGACTGGCCGGGGGAGCGGTGGCCGAATGGGGAGATCGTGCGGGTGGCGGGGCGGTCGCCAATGGCGTTCGCGCGAGGGGTCGAGCGGAGCGGGGCGGGGTGCGATCTGGTGCTGAGTCTGGAGCGGATCTTTGGATGCGACGTCTATCGGGCGGGGGATGGGGTGCACCGGGCTTGGTTGGAGCGGCGGGCGGAATACGAGCCGGGTTGGCGGCGGTGGGGGCGGGTGTTTAATCGGAAACACCGGGAGTTGGAGCGATTGGAAGCGAGCGTGCTGGATCCGGGGAAGACGCGGGTCGTGATCGCGAACTCGGAGATGGTGCGGGACGAGATCCGGCGGGCCTACGGGTTTCCGGAGGAACGGATCGGAGTGGTGCGGAATGGGGTTGATCCAGTCGAGGCTCCGGCGGGGGCGCGGTGGCGTTTGCGGGATGAGTGGGGCGTGGGGGAGACGGAAATGGTGGTGCTTTTCGTGGGGAGTGGGTGGGAACGAAAGGGGTTGCGGTTTGCTGTCGAGGCGATGGGGCAACTGCCGGGGGCCACTTTGATCGTGGCCGGACGGGGGGATTCGCGGGGGCTTGAGGGGAAGCGGGTGAAGTTTTTGGGGCCGGTTGCGGACGTCGCGAGTCTGCACGCGGCGGCGGATGTTTTCGCGCTGCCGACGATTTACGATCCGTCGTCGAACGCGTGCCTGGAGGCCTTGGCGGCGGGGTTGCCGGTGATCACGACGAACGCGAATGGATTTGCCGAGATCATGACCGAGAACGTCCACGGTTCGACGGTGCGGGTGGGGGACGTCGATGCGATCTACCGGGCGCTGTTTTACTGGTCGGACGTGGGGCGGCGGGACGCGGCACGGAAGGCGTGCCGGGCGCTCGGGGCGGAGTATTCGGTCGAGCGGAACGTAAGGGAGACCTTGGGAATTTTGAATACGGTTTGAACCAAAGGTAACGAAGGAAACGAAGGAGTTTCAGCCCTTCAATTCATTCTTTGTCACCCGTTGCTCAAAAATGCCCTTGTATCAATGAGCAGACGCTTTCTCGGAGCCGAGGCCGGTGTTGGCTCTCACTTGGAACTCGGCGAACTGGGCCTCTGCGGTTGGTTCGCGCGTCGAGAGGGTGCCGATGATGGCCGCGATGAACCCTAGTGGGATGCTGAGCAGGGCTGGGTTCTTCAGTGGATACAACGCGTTTTCGCCCATGAAGTCGGGGCTGACGAGGATGAGCGCGATGGAGCTGACGAGGCCGACGGAGAGTCCGGCGACGGCGCCGGGGGTGTTGAAGCGTTTCCAGAAAATCGAGAAGACGATGACCGGCAGGTTCGCGCTGGCGGCGACGGCGAAGGCAAGGCCGACGAGGAAGGCGACGTTGACCGTGGGGCCGAGGACGATGGCGAGGACAATCGCCAAAGCGCCAACGACGAACGCTGTGATCCGGGCGACGCGGACCTCCGCGCCGGGGCGGTGTTCTTTGCCGTGGTGCAGGACGTTCGTGTAGAAGTCGTGGGCGAAACTGGTCGAGGCGCTGATCGTGAGACCGGCGACGACGGCGAGGATGGTGGCAAACGCGACGGCGCAGATGAAGGCGAAGAACATCTCGCCGCCGAGGGCCTTGGCTAGCAGCGGAGCGGCCATGTTGTTACCGCCATTTTCCTTGATGAAATCCGGACCGAGCAGGCTGGCCGCGCCGAAGCCGAAGAAGGTCGTCATGATGTAAAACAAGCCGATGATCACCATCGCCCAGACGACGGACGAGCGGGCGGTCTTCGCGTCGGGGACGGTGTAGAAGCGGATGAGGATGTGGGGTAGACCGGCTGTGCCGAGGACGAGGGCGAGGCCGAGGGAGATCTGGTCCCACGGGTTTTTGAAGAGGAGATTCGGCGTAAGGAAGTTGCGGGTGACTTCGACGCCGTCGGCGTTGGTCGACGAGATGGCGGTGAGGGCACCGAAAAAATCCGCGAAGCTGAAGTTGAATTTCTGCATCACCAAGAAGCTGAGAAACGCGCTGCCGGTGAGGAGAAGGACGGCTTTGATGATCTGCACCCAGGTCGTGGCGAGCATGCCGCCGAAGACGACGTAGACGACCATGAGGACGCCGACGCCGACGACGGTGATCTCGTAGCTGACGCCGGGGATGAGGAGCGAAACGAGCGCTCCCGCACCGACCATCTGGGCAATCATGTAAAAAATGGAGACCGTGAGCGTGCTGAGGGAGGCAAGCGCACGGACCGGGCGGGGTCGGAGTCTGTAGGCGAGGATGTCGGCCATCGTGTATTTGCCGGCGTTGCGGAGCGGCTCGGCGACGATGAGGAGGACCGTGAGGTAGGCGACGAGGAAGCCGACGGAATACATGAAACCGTCGTAGCCGAAGTAGGCGATCATGCCCGCGATGCCGAGGAAGCTGGCGGCGCTCATGTAGTCACCGGCGACGGCGAGGCCATTTTGCCAACCGGTGATGCGGCGCCCGGCGGCGAAGTAGGCGCTGGAACCCGTCGACTTGCGGGCGCTGAAGTAGGTGATGACGAGAGTGGCCGCCACGAAGGCGAGAAACATCCAGAGAGACATGTGATGAAGAGGGGGAGAGGGGGTGACTCGGAGAGAGGGTGCGCGTCGAGCTTACTTTTGGCCGAACTTCGCGAGGATGGCGGTGGCCTTTCTGTCCCAGCCGGCGGCGGCGGCGACGTAGAGGAAGGCGAGGGTCCAGGCCATGAAGAATTGGGAGAGGGCGAAGAGGTAGGCGGCGTTGACGTCGCCCCAGACCGGGCGGCTCATCATCTCGGGGAACCAACCGACGAGGATCGGGAGCGTGAAGTAGTAGACGACGAAAAACACCGTAGCCGGGACGATGAAGGTCGCCTTCTGTTTGAGCAGGGCGCGGAAGTCGGGGTCGGCTTCGATGGCGGTCCAGTCGGGGGGAGTTGCCGCCGCTGGGGAGGTGTCGGGGGGGGGCATGCGGGCAAGGTAGGAGGGTGGGTGGTGGGGTGTCGAGGTTTGCGCGGCGGAAGTGTCGGCTTCGCCGAGCGGTGAACGGTCGCCGGGCTGGAAGCCCGCGCTCCCCGATTTGCGTCCGGGCGGGTGGTTGAGTTCGAATTGTTTGTGTCCGGCGGGGTGGTTCTTTACCGTGTCGGGTTCACATCAAACCCACAAACCCAATTATCTATCATGGCTTACGAAGTTCCCGATCTCACCTACCCCACCAACGCGCTCGAACCCCACATCGACGCGAAGACGATGGAAATCCATCACGACAAGCATCACGCCGCCTACGTCGCCAAACTTAACGGTGCTCTCGAGGGCACGGACTTGGCGTCCAAGTGTGTGAACGACGTCATCGCGGATCTCTCGGCGGTGCCCGAGGCGAAGCGGACCGCTGTCCGCAACAACGGCGGTGGGCACAGCAATCACACGTTTTTCTGGACGATCCTCTCGCCCAGCGGCGGCGGCGAGCCGGTCGGTAAACTCGGCGAAGCGATCACCGCGAAGTTCGGTAGCTTTGCGGAATTCAAAGAAAAGTTCGAAGCGGCCGGAGCGGGTCAGTTCGGCAGCGGCTGGGCGTGGCTCTCCAAAGACGCCAGCGGCGAACTCTGCGTCTGCTCGACGGCAAACCAAGACAGCCCGCTCATGAAGGGCGTGGTCGAGTGCCCCGGCACGCCGATCATCGGCGTCGACGTCTGGGAGCATGCCTACTACCTCAACTATCAGAACAAGCGGCCCGATTACCTGAAGGCCTTCTGGAACGTCGTGGATTGGTCGAAGGCGGAGGAGAACTTCGCGGCGGCTGCGTAGGTCTGCAAATAGTCTACTTGCTTGAACCCGCGCGCTGGCCTGTCCGGCGCGCGGGTTTTTCGATTTGCCGCTTCGCCGTTTGGTTGGGTCGGCGGTCGCAGATCGCCGCTCCTTGAACTATCGGCGGTTTGCGGGCACGGTGTCCGGCTCGATATGGCTGAACTCAATTCTCACTACCTCAAGCTCAAGGCTGGTTATCTTTTTCCCGAAATCTCGCGCCGCGTCAAAGCCTACGCCGACGCAAATCTCGACGCGGCTGATCGGCTGATCAAATGCGGGATCGGGGACGTGACGGAGCCGATCCCGCTCGCGGCGCGGGAGGCGATGCACGCGGCGGTGGATGATCTCGGGGAGTCCGAGTCGTTTCGCGGTTATGGTCCGGAGCAGGGGTATGGGTTTCTGCGCTCGGCGATCGCGGAGGGTGATTATCGCTCTCGCGGGATCGACGTGGCGGACGACGAGGTGTTCGTTTCCGACGGGTCGAAGTGCGACTGCGGGAACATCCTCGACGTCTTCGGAAGCGGGAATCGGATCGCGGTGATGGATCCCGTCTATCCGGTCTACGTCGATACGAACGTGATGGCGGGCCACACCGGCGAGGCGGATGCCGATGGTCGGTTCGACGGGTTGGTTTACCTGCCGTGCACGGCGGAGAACGATTTCGTGCCCGCGATCCCCGACGAGCGGGTGGACCTCATCTACCTGTGCTACCCGAACAATCCGACCGGGACGGCGGTCACGCGGGATCAGTTGAGCAAATGGGTGGACTACGCGCTGGCCAACGACGCGATCATTCTCTTCGACGCGGCATACGAGGCCTACATCCGCGAGGTCGACGTGCCGCGGTCGATCTACGAGATCGAGGGGGCGCGGAAATGCGCCATCGAGTTCCGGAGTTTCTCTAAGAACGGCGGGTTCACGGGCGTTCGTTGCGCCTTCACGGTCGTCCCGAAAGAATTGGAGTGCTCGACGGACGCGGGCGAGCGGAAGTCGTTGCACCCGCTCTGGAATCGGCGGTTTAGCACGAAGTTTAACGGCGTGAGCTACGTGACGCAGCGCGGGGCGGCGGCGTTGTATTCCGACGCTGGGAAAGCGCAGGTCGCGGCGTTGGTGGAACATTACCTGGGGAACGCGGAGATCTTGCGGGCGGCCATGACTGAGTGCGGACTCAAGGTCTTCGGTGGGACGAACGCGCCCTACATCTGGGTCACGGGTCCGGCGGGTCGGACGAGCTGGGAGATGTTCGATAAGATCCTGGGCGAGGCAAACGTGGTGGTGACGCCCGGGAGCGGCTTCGGGCTGGCGGGCGAGGGGTATTTCCGAATCTCGGCGTTTAACAGTCGGGCGAACGTGGAGGAAGTCGCGCGGAGGTTGCGGGGGTTGGATTGGGGATGAGGAATGCGGTCCTCGCGCAGAGGCGCAGAGGCGCAGAGGAAGACAGGAGATTGAAAGATTATTCTCTGCGGCTCCGTGCCTCCGCGTGAGAAAGGAATCTGGGGCTTTTGCCGTCCCGCTGTTCCGCGCGCTGTGGACGGCGGCGCTCGTCTCGAACTTCGGGACGCTCATGCACGCGACGGCGGCGGCGTGGTTGATGACGACGCTCACGACTTCGCCGCTGCTCGTCGCGCTCGTGCAGACGGCGGCGACGGCTCCGGCGTTGTTCGTCGGCCTAGCGGGCGGGGTGCTGGCGGACACGCTCGACCGGCGAGTGTTGCTGATGATCACGCAGGGTTGGATGATGCTGGTGACGTTAGCGCTGGGGCTGCTGACGATCTTCGGGCTCGTGAATCCGTGGGTGCTGCTGGGGCTGACGTTTCTGCTGGGAGTCGGGATGGCTCTCAATCTGCCTTCGTGGCAAGCGCTGGTGCAGGACGTGGTGGCGCGGGAGCAAGTCGCGTCGGCGGTCTCGCTCAACAGCATCAGCTTCAATCTCGCGCGGAGTGTGGGGCCGGCGGTGGGCGGTTGGTTGACGGGTGCGTTCGGAGCGGGGGTGGTGTTTTTGCTGAACGCCGGGTCGTTTCTGGGAACGGTCGGTGTGCTGGGCGCGTGGCGGCGGCCCCGACCGGAGCGGAAGCCGAGGGTGCCCCTGGCGTCCCGCTTGGCGGAGGGCGCGCGGTTTGTCTGGACGGAGCGGCGGGTGCGTTCGGCGATGGTGCGGGCGACGCTGTTCGTGTCGTGCGCGAGTTCCATCGGGGCGCTGTTACCCTTGTTCGTGCGGGACGAGTTGCGGCTGCCGGTCACAGGCTACGGAACTTTGTTGGCGCTCTACGGTGCGGGCTCGGTGGCTGGGGCGCTCGCACTGCCACGCCTGCGGATGAGATGGGAGGTTGAGCGGATCGTGGGGGTGGCCAATCTGGTCTTCGCTGCGGCGATCCTCGGTCTGGCGGCGGCTCCGAACGAGTGGATGGCGGGTGCGGCGATGGTGGTCGCCGGCGTCTGCTGGACGGGTCTCCTGGTGAATCTGAACGTGACGGTGCAGATGGCGGCACCGGAGGCGGTGCGCGGGCGGACGATGTCGTTTTACCTCCTGACCTTCCAGGGGTCGTTCGCGGTGGGGAGCGCGGTGGCGGGGGGACTGGCCGGAGTGGTGGGACTGCGCGGGGCGCTGGTGGTCTGTGGAGTCGCGATGATCGCCGGGTGGTGCGCGCGGGGGTGGTTGCCGCTCGGTGGCGCGGAGGGGTGATGAGCTGATTGCGGAGTGCGGCTTTGCCGGTCTGGTTGGACGACAAGCTGGAAACTCGTGCTAACTCATCGATTGGACGTAGCGTTTGACGGCTTCTTGCCAGGGGGCGGGGGTGATGCCGGTGGTCTTCTCGAATTTCTCGGTGCTGAGCACCGTGTAGGGGGGGCGCTCGGCGATGAAGGCCTCTAGGTCGGTGAGTTTCTGGGGGCGGACGGTGGTCGTCTTGAGATGCGCCCCAGCTTCCTGCGCGCAGCGGAGAGCGTGCTCGCCGTATTCCTGCCACGTGCAAGCGCCGCCGTTGCAAAGATGGTAGATGCCGGCGGGCGGGTCGACGTCCAGCAGAGCTTCCAACCACGTGGCGAGGTCGTCGGTGTAGGTGGGGGTCGACCATTTGTCGGCGATGGCGGAGACGGTCTCGTCGCCCCTAGCGCGGGCGAGGATCATGTCGACGAAACTGGCGCGGTCGGGGCCGAAGACCCAGGAGACGCGGGCGATGATCGCCTTCGGGTCGGCTTGTTCGACGGCGCGTTCTCCCGCAGCTTTCGTGTTGCCGTAGACGCTGAGCGGGCTCACGGGGATGTCCTCGGTGTAGGGGCTGGTCCGGCGGCCATCGTAGACGTAGTCCGTGCTGACGTGGAGGAAGCGGGTGTCGGTCGCGGCACAAAGGGCGGCCATGCGGGCGGGGGCCTTGACGTTCACGGTCTCAGCCTCGGCGGGATCGCTCTCGCAGGCGTCGACGTTGGTGAAAGCGGCGCAATTGACCACGAAGTCGTAAGCGCTCTTTTTGAGGACCTGGTCGATTGACTTGCCCTTTGTCAGATCGATCTCCGGGCGGGCAAATCCGGTGACGTCGTGGTCAGCCGACCAAAGACGGACGAGAGCGGCTCCGAGACGGCCACGAGAGCCGATGATGGCGATCCGGCGGCGCGTCATCGAGCGAGCAAGGGCTGCCACCAGTCGGCGTGATCGCGATACCAGTTGACCGTCTCGGTGAGGCCGGTGCGGACGTCGTGGATGGGTCTCCAAGCCAGTTGGTTGCGGATTTTCGAACTATCGATGGCGTAGCGGCGGTCGTGACCGAGGCGATCGGTGACGAACTCGATGAGGGTCGGAGGTTTCTCCAATTGCTCGAGGATGTGGTGGACGACCTGGAGATTCTCCAATTCGGAATCGGCGCCGACGTTGTAGACTTCGCCGGGGGTGCCTTCCAGCAGGACGGCGAGGATGGCGCGGCAATGATCGTCGACGTGGATCCAATCGCGGACGTTCAGGCCGTCGCCGTAGACCGGGAGGGCTCGTCGGCGAGCGCGCGAGTAATCATGAGGGGAATGAGTTTTTCGGGAAATTGGAACGGTCCGTAATTGTTTGAGCAACGAGTCACGATCACCTCTTGACCGAAGGTGTGGTGGGCGGCCAGGGCGAGGAGGTCGGCCCCGGCTTTGCTCGCGGAGTAGGGCGAACTGGGGACGAGTGGTGAGGTCTCGGAGAAGCGGCCCGTTGCACCGAGCGAGCCGTAGACCTCGTCGGTCGAGACTTGGATGAAGCGCTTGATGTCGTGCGCGCGGGCGCACTCGAGTAGGACTTCGGTGCCCGCGACGTTTGTGCGGATGAAGTCGGACGGGCCACTGATACTGCGGTCGACGTGGGTCTCGGCGGCGAAGTTGATGACGGCGAAAAATTTGTGCTTCCCCATGATCGCGTCGATGGCGGTGCGATCCGAGATGTCGGCTTGGAAAAACTCGTAGCGCGGGTCCCCGGCGATGTCGTCGAGGTTATTCGGGTTGCCCGCGTAGGTGAGGGCGTCCACGTTGGTCACGAATTCCGGTTGATAATGCTCGAGGATAAAACGAACAAAATTGCTGCCGATGAAGCCGGAGCCGCCGGTGACGAGGAGACGCATGGCGGGGGTTCTAGCAGAGCGGGAGACGGGGACGCAACGACGGAGGCGGGAACTTATTTTGCGTGTCAGCGCTGTGGGAATTGTTGCCGCTGGCCGGGGTTCGTTCGGCTGAGTGAGGCGGATATCGCGGCGATCTCGGAGTTTGTCGGCGTGGGCGAGCGCGACTTCATCCGGGACTACACGCGGCTGCGTCCGCAACGAGACGGACTGGCTTTGATTGATAAGCCCAATGGCGAGTGCGTCTTTCTGGACGGCATCGATTGCCGAGTCCAAGCGGTGAAGCCGATCCAGTGCCGGGGATTTCCGAACGCGTGGAATTTCGAGGGTTGGCGCGACGTCTGCGAAGCCCTGGAGGTGCCGGTGAAAGTTGGTTGTTGAGCGTTGATCGGGATTGGGTAGCGTCGCGGCAAATGGCGACTGAACTTGCTCCGACCACCCGACTTGCGAACGGCACCGAGATGCCCCTCTTGGGCTTTGGGACTTACAAACTCGAAGCGGGAGAAGAGGTCGAGCGGGCCGTGTCGGATGCGCTGGAGATCGGGTATCGGCACATCGACACCGCCGCGTTCTACGAGAACGAAGAGGGCGTGGGGCGGGCGATCAAATCGAGCGGGATCGCTCGCGAGGAGCTGTTCGTGACGACCAAGATCTGGACGGACGACATGCGCAAAGGCGAGGACGGGGTCCTCGATGCATTCGAGCAATCCCTGGACCGACTCGGGTTGGGTTACGTCGACCTCTATCTCACGCACTGGCCGGCTCCGAAGCACTACGTCAAGGCGTGGCGGACGCTGGAGGAGATCTACGAAGATGGGCGGGCGCTCGCGATCGGTGTGAGCAATTGCCTAGAGCGGCACTTGGAGTCGCTCTTCGACGGAGGCTCGGTGGTGCCGATGGTGAATCAGATCGAATACCATCCGCGCCTTTTGCAGCCGGAACTCGTGGATTTCTGCAAGGAGAACGAGATCGTCGTGACGGCGTGGTCGCCGCTCATGCAGGGAGATCTGTTGAAGAACGCGACGCTCAAGAAGATCGCGGCGGCGCACGGCAAATCCACGGCACAGATCATCCTGCGTTGGGACATCCAGCACGGGGTGGTCACCATCCCGAAGTCGTCGAAGAAGGCGAGAGCGGCGGAGAACTTCGCCGTCTTCGACTTCAAACTGTCGGCAGCGGAGATGGCGACCATCGACGGTCTGGACGAGGGCGAGCGGATCGGGCCAGACCCGGAAGATTTCCCGTTCTGAGCGTCTCGCCGGGCTGGGAGCAGGTTGACCGATGAGCGACGCAGCGGTGCTGGAGGTCGAGGGCCTGCGGAAAGAATTTGGCGGGAAGGCGGTGGTCGAGGGGCTGTCGTTCAAAGTGCAGCCCGGGGAGATTCTCGGCCTGCTGGGCGTGAACGGTGCCGGAAAGACGACGGCCATGAACATGGTCCTTGGGCTGATCGAACCGACGGCGGGGAGGATCCGTGCGTTTGGAATGCCGATGCCGAAAGAGCGGGTCGCCATTCTCAAGCGGAGCAACTTCTGTTCGAGCTACGCCGCCCTGCCGTCGAATCTGCTGGTGTGGCAGAACCTCTGGGTCTTCGCCCTGCTCTACCGCGTCCCAAAGCCGAAGCAACGGATCAACCAATTGCTCGAGCTGTTCGAGATCGGCCATCTGAGAGATCGGGTCACCGGCCACCTGTCGGCCGGCGAGTCGACTCGGGTGAATCTCTGCAAAGCCATGATCAACGCGCCGGAGCTGCTCATGCTCGACGAGCCAACGGCCAGTCTCGATCCCGACATCGCCGACAAGGTTCGGAAGATCCTGCGCCGGGTCCAGGCGGCTGACGGCATCTCGATGCTCTACACCTCGCACAACATGCGGGACATCGAGGAAGTGTGTGATCGGGTCATTTTCATCCATCAAGGAAAGGTGATCGCGGCAGGGACGCCGGATGAAGTCGTCCGTGGGTCCTCCGATTCGTCGTTGGAAGCAATGTTCATCCGGCTGGCGCGGGAGGGGGATCGCCGGGAAATCCCCGGGACGGGGGCGACTCGATGATCTCGTTTGGCGTGCTCGGCGGGCTGGTCCTACGCTACGTCCTGCTCTACACCCGGACCTGGGTGCGGCTGGTGGAGCTGTTTTTCTGGCCGGTCGTCGATCTGCTCGTTTGGGGCTTTCTCACGAAATTTTTGCAGGAGCAGACGACGGGCAGCTTTCCGCAATTCATCACGTTTCTCATCGGCGCGATGATCTTCTGGGATGTGCTGTTCCGAGCGCAGCAGGGTCTGGCGCTATCGTTCCTCGAAGACGTCTGGACGAGGAATCTTCTCAATGTGTTCGTCGCGCCGGTCAGGCCGCTAGAATACGTGGCGGCGACGGCGCTCATCGGGACCCTCCGCGTAGCGGTCACGGTGGCGGTGTTGACGGTCCTCGCGGCGCTGGCTTACGCTTTTCGGCTCTGGGACGTCGGCTGGGAGCTGATCCCCTTCTTCGCAAATCTGCTGCTCTTCGGGTGGTCCTTGGGGATGATCTCGGTGGCGCTCATTCTGCGCTGGGGCCAGGCGGCGGAATCTTTGGCCTGGGCCGTGCCGTTTCTCGTCCAGCCCCTTTCCGCAGTCTTCTACCCGGTCGAAGTCTTGCCCGGCTGGCTGCAGCCCGTGGCCTTGGGTTTGCCGTCGACCCACGTCTTCGAAGGCATGCGGACGATCCTCGCGGGCGGCGGCACCCCGTGGGGCGGGCTGGTCGCAGCGTTCGGTCTCAACCTGATTTATCTCGCGATTGCGGCGGGAATCTTCGGTTTGGTCCTCCGGCAGGCCAGGCGCAGCGGCGGCCTGGTGAAAATCGCCACGCACTGAGTGCCAAGGCAGCGCCAGCCGCCCCAAATCCCCCCCCCCGCCCCTCTCACAACCCCCTACCAGATCTTGCCAATGGTGTGGTCCGACCGCATCAAAGTTTGGTAAAGGTTGTCGGCATGAAGCCGAAGACCGAGCTATTTTTGTATCAGTTGCTCTGGACGGCGGATGCCGCGATGCGCCCGACGTTGCGCAATCTGGACAGCTCGTTTGAGGGTTGGTGTTATCGCCGAGGGCTTCTGCGGCAGGTCCAGCGGCTTGAGCAGGCCGAACTCCTGGAGGTGAAACCGGGGAGCGAGAAGCTCGCGCGGGTGGGTCGGCTCACTGAGGCCGGACGGGTGCAGGCGCTCGGTGGGCGGGACCCGGTCGAGCGGTGGGGCCGTCCGTGGGACCGGACGTGGCGAATGGTGATGTTCGACCTGCCGGAGACCGAGCGGGCGTTGCGCACGAAATTGCGCCGAGTGCTGGCCGAGCAGCGGATGGGGTGTCTGCAAAAGAGCGTGTGGATCGCGCCCGACCCACTCGTCGATCTCGTGGAGCCCTTCGGTCGATCGTGACGACGCCGGAAGTGTTGGTGTTCTTCGAGGGCCGGACGTTCGGCGGGGAGTCTCCGCTGGCGATCGCGGCAGCAGCCTGGGACTTTGCGGAGATCGACCGGCGCTGGCGGGACTACGCCGCCCACCTGCGGAGCCTCCGAAAACGGGAGGCTGGGCTATCCATCGCCGGCCTCGCGGAGTGGGCAAAACGGGATCACCAGCTTTGGACCCGGTGTCTGGCGAGCGATCCCCTCCTGCCGCAGGAGCTGCTGCCGCCGGGCTACCGGGGGCCAAACGCGTGGAAGGCCCGGGGGCCCGTCCTCCGGCGAGCGGCGGAACTGGGCCAAGAACTCATCGCCAAACTTTGATGCGATCGGACCACCGCATTGTCGCGGCGGGGTGGGGTGGGGTGGGGTGGGTGGCTCGGTGGGTGGCTTGGTGGGTGGCTTGGTGGGTGGCTTGGTTTGGGGGAGGTGAAAGGGGGGGTGGGGGAAGTCGGGGTTGGACAGGGAATTTTTGGGTGGGGTAGGGTCGGGGGTGTGAGTTATCGCGTTTTTGCCCGGAAGTATCGCCCGCAGACTTTTGAACAGGTCGTCGGGCAAGAACACATCACCCGGACGCTGCAGAATGCGATCAAGGCCGAGCGGCTGGCGCAGGCTTATCTCTTCGTGGGGCCGCGAGGGATCGGGAAGACTTCGACGGCGCGGATCTTGGCGAAGGCGCTGAATTGCGAGCGGGGGCCGACGATCGAGCCTTGTGGAGAGTGCGACGC
Source organism: uncultured Verrucomicrobiae bacterium (assembly GCA_963803825.1). GTDB lineage: Bacteria > Verrucomicrobiota > Verrucomicrobiia > Chthoniobacterales > JAATET01 > CAVVKW01. Next base: position 50,895 of record CAWDOJ010000012.1, read on the forward strand.
GTGCCGTGAGATCGCGGAGGGGAATTCGTTGGACGTGCTGGAGATCGACGGAGCGAGTAACAACTCGGTCGAATCGGTGCGCGAGCTCCGGGAGAACGCGGCTTACGCGCCGGCGCGGGGGCCATTCAAGATTTACTTGATCGATGAGGTTCACATGCTCAGCACAGCGGCCTTTAACGCGCTGCTCAAGACGCTGGAGGAGCCGCCGCCGCACGTGAAATTTATCTTCGCGACGACGGAGGCGCAGAAGGTGCCGGCGACGATCACGAGTCGGTGTCAGCGCTTCGACCTGCGACGCATCCCGTCGGATCTGATCGCGGCCCACTTGCAGGCAATCGCGAAGAACGAATCCGTGGAGTTGGGGGACGAGGCGGCGGCGGCGATTGCCAAGGGGGCGGATGGGGGATTGCGCGACGCGGAGTCGATGCTGGATCAATTGGTGGCGTTCTGCGGCGAGGCGATCTCGGAGGACGATGTGTTGACCGTCTTTGGCTTCACGGCGCGGGAGACGGTGAACGATCTGTGCGCACGCATTTTTGGGTTGGACGCGGCGGCGGCGCTCGCGCTGGTGGCGGATCAAGCCGAGGCGGGGCGGGATCTGTCGCGCTTACTGAGCGACGTGATCGCGCATTTGCGGGATTTGCTGGTGCGAAAGGTGCAGCCGACGGTGGTGGACGGGGGGGACGTCGACGCCGAGCAGGCGGAGGGGCTCTCGCAAGATAAGTTGATCTTGTTACTGGAGCATTTTGCGGAGACGGAGGGGCGGCTCCGGTGGGCGACGGACAAGCGACTTTATCTGGATGTCGCCGTTATCAAGGCGGTGCACATCCTGGAAGAAACGACGCTGACGGACGTCATCGACGCGCTCGCGGCGATTGGCGAGGGCGGGGAGCCGGTGGAAGCGCCGCGCGTCTCTCCGAAAGCGCGGGAGCAATTGGCGCAGGCTCGCCAACCGCTCCCCGAACGGAAGGTCGCGACCCGGCGGGAGGTCCCGCTGGCGAAGGAGGTCGCGGAGGTGAAGCGCGAAGTGCCACGGCCGGAGACCGTGCCTGCGCCAAAAAGTGAAGACAAAACGGGGCGCGCCGGGCGCTCGACCGAGAAGGAAAAAACGCCGGAACCCGCCGAAGCGGTCCGTGCAGCTGCGGATCCGGGAGCCGCCTGGACGAAGGCGGCGGGAGAGTTGGCGGCGGAGTCGGTGATTCGGTTCAGCTGGCTGGAAAGCGGAGAATTTGCGGGGCTAGCGGGGAACGAATTCCACGTGCGATTTCCGGCGTCGTTGCAGGAGAACACGACGGCGATCTTCTGGCCGGATCTAAAGAAGAACGCGGAGGAGAGGCTGGCGTCGGCACTGGGTCAGCGGGTCGAGTTTGTCTGCGAATTTTCGTCGGCCATGGCGACCGCGGACGCTCCTTGGGAGGAGGAAGAACCCGAGGTGAAGGGTGCTCCGGTGGAGGCCAAACCTGAGGAGCCAAAGGTCGATCCGATGGCGGCTTTCCGAGATGATCCGCTCATCCGGAAAGCGATTGAAGTCTTCCGTGCGGAGATAGAGACTCCCGCATCATGAATATTCAAAAGATGCTCAAGCAGGCGCAGCAGATGCAGGAAAAAATGGCGTCGGCGCAGGCGGAACTCGGGGACAAGACGGTCGAATCCAGCGTAGGGGGAGGCAAGGTGACGGTCGTCGCGAATGGCGCGGGCGACGTGCTTTCGATCAAAATCGATCCGGCGGTGGTGGATCCCGAGGATTGCGAAATGCTGGAGGATCTCGTGTTGAGCGGTGTTCAGCAGGCGATCGGGGAGGCGAAGGCGATGGCGGGCGAGGAGATGGGGAAGCTGACGGCGGGGATGAACATCCCTGGGTTGCCGGGGATGTGAGACGGCGCAGTCGGAAGGTCTGAAAGTCGAAAGTCGGGTTTGAGGCTTCGCCTTTGGGTTGGTTCGGCAATTTCAACTCGCCGCTCCTTGAGCTATGCTTTCTCGACCAAGATTCGGTTGGGGGTGGATTCGACGACTCGGATCGCGGTGCCCGTCTCCAGGTATTCTCCGTCGGTAATGACGTCGAGAAAGGCAGCGCCGATCTGGGCTTTGCCCGATGGTCGAAGGGTGGAGCGAGCGATGCCGGTGTCGCCGACTTTGGCGGTGAGTTCGTAGACGTCGAGCTGCTGGGTGGTGATCGAGGGGCCGACGGGGTTGTGCGTCGCCAGGATGAGGCGGCGGAAGACAGGGAGCTCGGGGAGGTAGCGAGTGAGGATGGTGATGATGACGATGGCGAGGACGGCCGTGATGCCGAGGTTGATCATGGGCGTCACGAACGCTTCGAAGGACGGGATGACGGGTTCGCCGGGGAAGGTGTCGACCATTGCGAAAAGAATGCTTCCGAGCATGAGGGCGCTCCCGACGAGAGAGACGAGAAGCAGGCCGGGGAAGAAGATCAGTTCGAACAGCACGAGGATGAGGCCGAGGGCGAAGACGGCGACGACTTCGAATCCGGTGAGCCCCGCGATGCTGTGGCCGACAAAGAAAATGAGGAAGCTGGCTCCGGCGAGGAACCCGGCGACTCCGAACCCTGGGCTCTTGAATTCCAGGTAGGCGCCGATGATCCCGCCGAGAAGAAACAGCGGGGCCAGGGTGGTGATGATCTGGGCGGCGCGTTCGAAGCCGCTGGGTTCGACGCGGACCGTCGGGCCTTGCAGGCCGGCTTTTTCCTTCAGTTCGTCGACGTCGCTGGCGGTGCCGTCGGCGAGCAGGCGGCGGCCGTCATATTGCTTCATCGCTTCCGACGGGGTGAGGGTGAGGAGCTCGTCTTTCGCGCTGATGACTTCGTCGCCGATCTTGAATTCCTTCGACGCGTTCATGAAGGCATCGGCGAGGTTGGGATTGTAGTCGTTGGCTTCGGCGACTCCCCGGAAGTAGGCCGAGTTGTAGGACACGGTTTTCTCCTCCATCGTCTCGGGGATGTCTTGCCCGCCACCCATGACGGGGGCGGCGGCCCCGATGGCGCTGACGGGGGTCATGTAGACGTGTTTGGTCGCGAGGGCGATGAGCGCACCGGCGGACGCGGCGTTGGTGTTGACCCAGGTGTAGGTCGGGACGGTGGCTTTGGTGAGGAGCTGGACGATGTCCTGGGTGACGTCGAGACGGCCTCCGGGAGTGTCCATGTCGAGGATGATGGCGGAAGCCTTCTCGCTCTCGGCTTCCTTGAGGATGCGGCGGAGGAAAATGAATTGGGGTTCGGAGATTGCGCCTTCGATGGGCAGGACGACGACCGATCCTTCGGTGATGGTCGGCTCGGGGGCGGCGGTGAGATTTGGACAGAAGGTGGCGAAGAGAACGAAGAATACTGGGAGGATGATTTTCATTCTTCTCCAAGGTCGGATATTTTGACGGTTCATGGCGCGGATATCTGAAGATACGATTGAACGGGTGAGGTCGGCGAATGATATCGTTGACCTCATCGGGTCGTACCTTCAGCTCAAACGGGCGGGGACGAGTTGGAAGGGGCTGTGTCCATTTCACAACGAAAAGACGCCGTCCTTCCACGTGACGCCGAGCAAGCAGATGTTTCACTGCTTTGGGTGCGGGGCGGGGGGCAGCGTTTTTCGGTTTGTGCAGGATTACGAGGGGATCGATTTCCCGGCGGCGGTGCGGCGGCTGGCGGCGCGGGGGGGGATCATGATCGAGGAGGAGACCGACGAAGATAAGGAGCGGCGGGGCGAGCGGGATCGCCTGTTGGCGCTGCACCGAGCGGTGGCGGGCTGGTATCACGCCAACCTCACGCGGCGGAAGAGCGGGCAGGTGGCGCGGGATTATCTGAAGGGCCGGGGGATTGGTTCGGAGGTGGCGACGCGTTGGCTGCTGGGATTTGCCCCCGACGGGTGGGACGCGCTGACGCAGTGGGCGGTCGGCGAGGGCTACGCGGAGGGTGAGTTGGCGCGGGCGGGATTGGTCGCGCAGCGGGACGGGGGCGGGGTCTACGATCGGTTTCGAAATCGGGTGATGTTCCCGATCTACAGCGATTACGGCGAGGTGATCGCGTTCAGCGGACGGACGCTGGGGGAGGACTCCGCAAAATACGTGAACTCGCCGGAGACGCCGATCTTCACGAAAGGGCGGGTGCTCTTTGGGCTGCACCAGACGAAGCGCGCGATCCTGGCGGCGGACGAGGCCGTGGTGTGCGAGGGGCAGGTGGATTGCATCGCGGCATTTGAAGCTGGGGTGACCAACGTGATCGCGCCGCAGGGGACGGCTTTCACCGAGCAGCAGGCGCGGTTGGTGCGGCAATTTGCGGGGACGGCGGTGTTGTGTTTCGACTCCGACGGGGCGGGTAGGAAAGCGGTCGACCGGTCGTTGCCGGCGTTGCTGGGCAAGGGCGTGGCCGTGAAGGTGGCGCGGATGCCAGCGGGAGAAGATCCGGATTCGTTGATTCAAAAAGAAGGAGTGGGGGCCTTTCGGGAGCGAATCGCGGGGGCGCGAGATTATTTTGAGGAAGCCGTGGACCTGGGTCTGGCGGAGGATCCGTCGCCGCAGGGTCGGGCCGAGATCGCGGGGCGGCTGGCGATTTTCCTCAAATCGATTGGCGATCCGGCGCTGCGGGAGGCGTTGGGAAATCGGATTCGCGCACGACTGGAGATCGGGGCGGAGGCTTGGGCGTCGCTGGTGAAAGCGGCTCGGGTCGATGGGGGTGGCGCGCGGGTCGAGGAGCCGGAGCGTAAGATCGAGATCTTGGTCCTGCCGGAGAAGGCGCGGCTGCTCTGCCGCGTGGCGGTGGTGTCGCCGGAGGCGCGGGCTTGGTTGCGGGAGCGGCCAGTGCTGGCGGGAGCTTACGGGGAAGAGTTTGGGTTGGTGGATCGTCTGGTGGACAGTGATCTTGCCCTGGAGACGGCGGCGGGGTTGGCGGCGTTTTGCGGGACACTGGACGGGCCGGAGGAGCGGGTTCTCAGTAGTTTGAGTTTCGTCAACTTGCCGGAGGATCCGGTGCAAGCAGCGAGAGGGGCGTGGGCAGGGTTGGAAGCGCGTCGGTTGCAGGTGCAGATCGCGGGATTGCAGGCCCGCATGCGGGCGCCGGGTCGGTCGATGGTCGAAGCGGGCGAGATCCACAAACAAGTTCTTGACCTCCAAGGGGAGCTGTCACAGGTTACCCGGCCCTTTTGACCTAGCAACGCCGCCTAACTTTTTTTGAAAGCCAATTCTAAAGCCACCGGGAAAGCGGCGTCCGAGGGGACGCCGACCCCTCGTCCGAAAGCCACCGCTCAATCCACGAAGGCGAAATCGCCCGGCAAGGCCAAGAAGCCAGCCCGCTCCGCGTCCGGCGGAGAAGAGGAAGTCGTCGTCGCCGCGCCCCCGAAGAAGGGCGCTGCGAAAGCGGTGAAGGCGAAATCGGCGACGAAAAAGTCGGCCCCCGTGCCCGCTACCGCAGCGGCGGCGAAGGCAAAGGCGGCCACGAAACCGAAGTCTGCGCCCAAGCCAAAGGTAGCTCCAAAAGCCAAGGCGGCGCCGAAGCAGAAGGCGGCGCCGAAGGAAAAACCATCGCCGAAAGAAAAATCGGCGCCGAAAGCCAAGGTGCCAGCCGAGAAGGACGAGCGGGCCAAAGCCGAAGCGGTCAAGGTGATCGCCGATGCCGTCAGCGCCAACGCCGGATCCAACGGAGAAGGTGTCGCCAAGCCGACGGGAGAGGGGCAGAAGGCGATTCAGGAAAAAGTCCGCGAGCTGATCAAGCTGGCGAAAGAGCAGGGATACGTCACGTTCGAGGATCTCGAGGAAGCCTTGCCAGAAGGGGTCTCCGATCCGGACACGCTGGACAGCATCATCTCCCAACTCCGGGGGGTGGAGATCGACATCATTGATTCGTCGGACGTCGATAATCACGAGAGTCAGAAGGAGAAAAAGGACGACGAAGACGAGAAGGACGAGAAGCCGGACACGAAGCTCGACATCCTGGACGACCCGGTTCGGATGTATCTGCGACAGATGGGCCAAGTCCCGCTGCTCACCCGCGAACAAGAGGTTGAGATCTCCAAGCGGATCGAGGACGCGGAGCTGAAGGTGCAGGAGATCCTCTACCGCTTTGGCTTTGTGGCCCGGGGTCACCTGGATCTCGCGGAGAAATTGGTGGAGATGCGGGAACGCTTTGACCGGGTCATCCAAGACAAGAAGATCGAGAGCCGGGAGCGCTACATGAAGGTGCTGCCACGACTGTGCCAGCAGGTGAAGAAGGCGAACGAGCGGATCACGGAGACCTACCGCGACATCGCGGCTACGAAAAATTGTGCCGGGACGGACGAGCAGCGGAAGTCCTTCGACAAGAACGTGGCGTCGCTGGCGAAGTTGTATCCGAAATTTTTCTTCAAGCAGAAGGTGATTGAAGATTTTGTGGTGGTGGCCGACGAGCAGCACCGCCTCTTTCACAATCTGGGCCGGGAGATCGCGCGGGCCGAAAAATCCAAGAAGGACGACAGTCACAAGGCCAAGCGGAATCTCTCGCAGCAGCTGACCGAGGTGCAGGCGCGGGTCTGGCAGAGTCCCGCCGAATACGAGGTCTCGCACGAGGAGCTATCGGCTTGGCACCGGAAGGCGCTCAAGGCGAAGACCGAGATGGTCGAGGCCAACCTGCGGCTCGTCATTTCCATCGCTAAGAAATACACGAACCGCGGGCTTTCGTTCCTTGACCTGATTCAGGAGGGCAACATGGGATTGATGAAGGCGGTCGAGAAGTTCGAATATCGGCGCGGCTACAAATTTTCGACCTACGCCACGTGGTGGATCCGGCAGGCGATCACGCGCTCGATCGCGGATCAGGCGCGGACGATCCGCATCCCGGTGCACATGATCGAGACGATCAACAAGTTGATCCGGGTGCAGAAGCAACTCGTGCAGGAATACGGGCGCGAGCCGAACCCCGAGGAGGTGGCGGACGAGATCCAGCTGCCAGTCGAGCGCGTGCGTGCGGTCTTGAAGATGGCTCAGCAGCCGATCTCGTTGCAGGCCCCGGTTGGCGACAGCGACGACACGAGCTTCGGCGATTTCATCGAAGACAAGAGCGCCGAGAATCCGGCGGATCAAGCGGCGATCGTGCTGCTCAAGGACAAGATCAAGGACGTGCTGGATTCGCTCACGGAGCGGGAGCGGCAGGTGCTCGAGCAGCGATTTGGGTTGGTCGACGGGTACAGCCGGACGTTGGAAGAGGTCGGGCGGCAATTTAAGGTCACGCGAGAGCGCATCCGGCAGATCGAGGCAAAGGCGCTTCGGAAGATGCGGCATCCGACCCGGATCCGGCAGCTTGAGGGCTTCCTCGAGCCGCAGGATATGTAAGGTGCGCCTCCCGCGATGGAATATCGCAGGAGCCGGCATGGTGATGGCGCGCTCTGCGCTCGAGCTAAAGGTCAGTCGGGGGGGGGCAGCGTTGTGGCTCTGGCCTCTAGCTGGGTCTCTCGGGAGGGCGCGACTGCCGTGGCTCAGTCCGTGACGGTGACTGCTGTCCCGAGTTTGACCCGCTCGTAGAAAAGCTTGGCGATCTCCTGGGGCATGCGGATGCAGCCGTGAGAGGCTGGGTAGCCAGGGAGTTCGCCGACGTGCATGCCGACGCCGGTCCACGTCATGCGCATGAACCACTGCATGGGGGCACCCCGATAGCTGGTGCCGCTGGGAGCGGAATCGATGCGGGTGCTGACGCCGGAGCGCACGACCTCGCCGCGGCTGTTGACGAAGCTGCCGTAAATGTTGGAGCGGTGGTCGGCGTCTTTTTCCAGGATGGTGAAGGTGCCTTTCGGGGTCATGCCTGCGCTCTTGCCGGAGGAGATGGGAGAGTCGATGGCGATCTCGTCGCCGACCATGAGGTAGGCGCGTTGTTTTCCGAGAGAGATGACGACGTGGGTGTTGCCCGGGTTGGCGCGGTCGAGGACCCGGGGGACCGTCTTCGGTTGCCCCGGTTTGGAGATGAGTTCGGAAGCGGGCTTCTGTTTCTTTGGACGGGCGTCGCGCGGGTCCATGTCGGGCACGGATGCGAAGCGGGGGCGCGGCTTGGAGTGGGCCGTGGTCGCTGCGAGGATGAGCGTGAACGTGAGAAACGTGGCGGCGAGGAGCTGGAACTTTGCGAGGAAAAATCGCATCTCGCTTGAGTCGGAAGATTCGGGCATCAAGACTCTCGGATACTTCTTGAAGACCGATTTATCAACGACTTTCCCGGTGGGGCGACGGGTGCGGCGTCGAGTGGCAGCGCGGCTGGCGGCGTGCTTGGCGATGATCTGTTGCGGTGACGCGGGATGGGCGGACATCGATGTCCCGTTGCCACCGCCTCCGCAACCGAAGGCGATGGAGGTGATCGTTTTCCTCGGTGAATCAGTCGAAGTGCCGTTGAGCGGGGTGAGTCGGACGGGGAGGCAGTTGCGGTTTCACATCCGGTCCCAGCCAAAGTTGGGAACGTTGTCGGAGGTAACGGAAGGCGGGCGCGGGAGCGCTTCGGTGGTCTACACGAGCGACGCGGAGCGGGGTGTTGGCCCGGATTCGTTCCGCTACGCGGTGCAGGTGGCGGGCTCGGGCGTGTCGGCTTCGGCGGACGTGCGGGTGACCGTGCGAGAGCGGACTCCGGTGTTCGAGGCTCCGGCGCGGCTGCAATTTGAAGACACGGAGCTGGGTGGGAGCGCGATCCAGCTGCTGGAACTGAGAAACGCGGGGGGTGGAACGGTGGCCGGACGAGTGACGCTGCCGGCGGGGTGGAGTTTTCCGGCAGGCAGTGGGATTTATTCGCTGGGGCCGGGGGGCGTGGCGCGATTTGCGGTGAGATTTGAGCCGGAGTCGGCTCGAAACTACGAGGGCACGGCGACGTTCTCGCACGATGCTCGCCTGGAGCTCGGGTTGAGTGGTCGGGGATTTTCGCCGGTGGAGACCAGTCCGATGCGCGCGGAGTTGCGACCGGTGAACGATTCGGAGGTCCGGTCCGGATCGCTGACGGTGCGGAATCTCACCGAGACCACCCGAGAACTGAAAGTCACAGCGCCGAAAGAGGTGGTGGTGCAGGAGATGGTCGTCGTCGGGCCGGGCGAAGAGAGCAAGGTCGCGTTGCACACGACGTCGGGTTTCTTGGGGGCACTGGACGGGACGGTGACGCTCTCGGGTGACGCGGTGGAATTGGTGGTGCCACTCTTGGTGACGGCGGCTCCGGCTCGGTTGGTGGTGGAGCCCGGTGGCGAGGTCGCTCTGGGGGAGCCGACGGCGGGAGAGACGGTCCGGCGAACGGTGGTGGTGAAGAACGTGGGCGGAACGGAAGCGAATCTCACGGCGGAGGTGCCGGGGTCGGTGCGGGTGGTGCCGGAGCCGACGCTCGAGACGCTAGCGGCGGGGGCGGAGCGAGAATTTGAAGTGACCTTCATGCGGACCTTACCGGGACCGATCCGCGAAGAGTTAGTGGTGCGAGGAGGCGCGCAGCCGGTGCGGATCGCCCTGTCGGGGGAAGTCCTGTCCGCTTTGCCGGAGCCAGGGGCAGCTGCGTCGGCGGGATGGCTGGCGACGACGGGAAAGAAGCTGAGCGCGATCCCGCCGGTGCGGGAACTCGGAGTGACGCGGCTGACGCAGAATGAGATCGATCTCGCGTGGTCGGTGCCGGGGGCCGGGGTGGAAAGTTTTGCCCTTTATCGACGCAAAATCGAGTTCGGCGAGGACGGGAGGGCGCGGAGCGTGTGGAAGCCGATGCCAGAAGTGCGGATCGCGGTCGGGAAGAAAACGGCGCAGGCGTATCTCACCGATCTGCGGGCGGGAGAGCAGGTGGCGCTGATCATCATCGCCCTCGACGCTGCGGGTAACGAATCGATGGAATCGCCGCCGTTCGAGTTGGCGACGTCGCCGCCGACGAGTTTTCGAGTGCCCTGGACGCTGGTGCTGATCCTGTTGTTTGGGGGTTGCGTCTATCTGATCGTGCGCGAGCGGCGGCGTGAGCGCGACGTGCGCGCATCCGCAGATGCCGAGGTGGATCGCCGGATGCGTTTGTGAGTCTGGCGTGCTGAAAAGCTCGGAGATGTTGACGTGATGAGAGAAGATATGGAGCGATTGGTGGCGGAGCTGGCCCGGATGGATCGTCGGCCTTACCCCGCGTACAAAGATCTGCGGGGGCGGGGTTTTGCGTTTGCCGGGGGGCGGCTCGATTGGGAGCTGCGTTTCGACCGGATCCAGGGAGATCCTTTCGCGGCACCTTCCCACGTGGGGGTGCGGGTGCGGCGGGAGGTGGCGGGATTTCCCGAGGAATTCGTGGCGAACGCAGCTCGGCGGGTGGGAGTGGAGAATCTCGTGGCGCGGCAGTTGGCGCGGGTGTGTCGAGAGGCGACGGGTCGCAGTGGTTCGGGGAAGTCGGGATTGATCGAAATCGATGCGCCGGGTCAGGAGGTGATCGCCCGGACGGCGGTGCGGCTGGTTGGGGATTGGTGGGAGGCGAGGTTGGCGGTCGGGTTGCCGGGGGAAGGTCGGCGGATCGCGGGGCGAGCGGCGGAGGAATTGCTGGTGCGAAAATTGGCCCGGGTCGCGGAGGACGGCTTGGCGTTTTCGAGTTATGACGCCGGCGAGGTGCGGGAGGCGGCGGAGGTGAACGAGGACGCGGAGGCGCTGCGGGCTGGCTTGGCGGAGCGGGGCCTGGTGGCGTTTGTTGCGGACGGGGCGGTGCTGCCACGGGCGGGGGGGAGCGTGCAGACGCCGCTGGTGGGCGAACGGGCGGTGGGATTCGCGAGTCCGGTGGGTCTGAGGGTGTCGGTGACGACGCCGAATGCGGGGGTCGTCTCGGGAATGGGCCTGCGGGAGGGTGTGACGCTGATCGTGGGGGGGGGCTTCCACGGGAAGTCGACGTTGCTGGAGGCCCTGGCGCGGGGTGTTTACAACCATTGCCCCGGGGACGGGCGGGAGCGGGTGGTGGCGCGGGCGGACGCGATGAGCATCGAGGCGGAAAGCGGGCGGAGCGTGGCGGGGGTGGACATCTCGCCGTTCATCGATGATCTGCCGGATGGGAGCGACACGCGGCGATTCTCGACGGACAACGCGTCGGGATCGACGTCGCAGGCGGCGGGCACGGTCGAGGCGTTGGGGGCGGGATCGCGCTTGCTGCTGATCGACGAAGACACGGCGGCTACAAATTTCATGGTGCGCGACCGGCGGATGCAGGCACTCGTCGCGCGCGAGCGGGAGCCGATCACACCGTTCGTGGATCGGGTGAGGGAGATGTGGGAGACGCTAGGGGTGTCGACGGTGATGGTGCTCGGGGGTTGCGGGGACTACTTCGACGTGGCGGATACGGTCGTGGCGATGGACGCTTACCGGGCGTTCGAGCGGACGGCGGAGGCGCGGGAGATCGCTGGGCGGCTGCCGACGGGGCGGGTGACAGAGGCGCGGGACTGGCCAACTGGTGAGCTGAGGCGGGTGGTGGATCCGGGATCGCTCGACGTGTCGCGCGGGCGGCGTGGGGTGCACAGCCGAGCGAGGCGGACGGATTCCATCGAGATCGGGCGGACGGAGATCGATCTGTCGGGATTGCACCAGATCGTGCATCCGGCGCAGACGCGGGCGTTGGCGGCGGCGTTGGCCTGGGCGGTGTCCTCCGGAGCGGTCGACGGGCGGCGGACGGTCGGGGAGATCGTGGAAGTGGTGGTGGCGCGATTGCGGGACGAGGGAATGGACGGCTTCGCGGACGGGGTGCGCGGGGATCTGGCGGTGTTCCGGGGGTTGGATCTGGCGGCGGCTTTGAATCGATTGCGGGGCGCGGCGGTGGTGGCGTGAATGGCCGTTGGGCGGCTCCGGGGAAATGATCGAAAGTCATGGCTCGTCCGGCTATTTCTGTGCTATCGGTCTCGGGGTTCGAATCATGCTCGTGATGGATGGGAGAGCATCACCCATTCATTCATCCCATGATCTCGCTCCGCGTCACGTCTGCCTCCCTGCTCCTCGTCGCCAGCGCGGCTTCGCTTCGAGCCCAAGCTCTCGTTGATGTGCCGGTGACTCCGGCGGGTAATTCCAATTTCCAATACACCCAGAGCGTCAACGTCTCGGGCAGCCTCACTGGCAACGTGCAATACGGGCTGCGCGTAGCGGGTGTCGGCGCGGACGGCGCAGACACGAGCGGCTCGAACGGGGGGGCAGGGCAGTCCAGCGGTAGCATCGCGAAGTTCACCAACTCAGCGGCGGTCAACCTCTCGGCCAATCAGAAGCCTTCCGGTGATCGGGATTCTGGCCGAGTTGCGGGGGGGTGCCGGGGGCAATCAGATCGACGCTAACAGCTCCAGCAGCGCAGGCGCAGGCGGAGCTGGCGGGAGCCTGACCGCCGTCAACCAAGGCGACGTCTCATTCACGGGCATCTTCAGCGGTGGCCTTTCTTTGCTGACCGTGCAGAGCCTGGGGGGCAACGGAGGCGCGGTCACGGCTTCGGGGACAAATTCTGCCGGTCAGCCACAATACAACGGGGGTGTCGGTGGCCTGGGTGGCAACGGCGGTGCAATCGTTTTGACCAATACCGCTAGCTTTACTGGTCTCAGCGGCAACGGGAATGCGACGGGGGCGCTGTATGGCATCCGCGCGCTGAGCCGGGGTGGCAACGCGGGCTCGGGCCAGCTCAGCGAGTTCGGCGGCAACTCGGATCAAGTGACGGTCAACCACACCGGTGGGCTCACGATCGGCTGGGGAGCGCAACCGCCGGCGGACAGCGCCCCGTTGGATGCCTACGCGATCGTGGCGCAGTCGCTGGGGGGAGATGCTTCCAATTCGTATTTGCAGAGTCGCGATGGGGCCGACGGGGGTATGAGCGGCGGCTTCTTCCTCAACCTCACTGCGGGCACGAACGTCTCGTTAAATGGCTCTGGGAACATAAACGCGGCGACGGTGGGTGGGGTCAGCCGGGGTGGTCGGGGCGGGGATGCTTACAGCGGGGAGGAAGGCGCAGATTCTTTTGGCGGGGCGGGCGGGTTCGCTGGAACGGGCGGGTATTCCTTCAGCGACCAAGGCACGCCGACGACCGCAGAAGGCTCGCTCGTGCTCGTTACCGATGCTCTGGTGACGGCGGCCGGGGATCTGGTCGCTGCGTTGTCGGCCATCCACGAAGGGGGAGCTGGGGGCCAGGGGGCCGACGACCAGCAGCACAGCAACGGCGGCATTGGGGGTGACACGGCAAAGATAACCGCGCTCATCACGAGCGCTTCCTCGAACGCGAAAATTAGCTCGAGCGGAAACAACGCGCCCGCGATTTTCCTAAAAAACGAAGCGGGCGCCGGCGGCTCGGGTCAGCTTTTCAGCGAAGCCCTGGGGGGCGAAGCGGGGAACGGGGGGGCGGGGGGATCGGCGGGTTCCGTGACGTTGACGGTGACGGGGGCAACGACTGTCTCGACGTCCGGAAGCACGCAGTCACCCGGCATGGTGGCGCAATCTCTCGGTGGTGCCGGCGGCTCGGGCGGCGAGTTGAGCAGCAATTCGCAGGGCGGCGGAGCGGGTCTGGCCGCAGCCGGGGGTGACGGCGGATCAGTGGAGGTCGATCTCGACGGTGGATCGGTCGTCACAACGGCGGGCACTCAAAGCCCGGCGGTCTTCGCTCGGAGTGTCGGCGGCGTGGGTGGCGCGGGGGGCACGCTGTCGGCCGACATCGCTGGAAACGCACCCAACGGGGGGAGCGGAGGCGACGCGGGGGGCGTGAACGTGAATCTCTTTCCGAACGCGCGCGCTGCCACAGCGGGAGATGATTCCAGCGTGTTAGTCGGGCAGAGTGTGAGTGGCGGTGGCGGCGCCGGGGGTGCCCGGGAAGGCGGCGCGGCTGGGAACGCGGGGCAGGGCGGCAGCGGCGGGTCGACCGGCGAGATCAACATCTCGAACAGCGGCAGCATCCAATCCAGCGGCGACAATTCCCACGGGATCTTGGCTCAAGCCATCAGCGGAGTCGGCGGGAGCGGCGGAAACTCGTCGGTCGTGTTCTACGGATCGGGCGGCAACGGCGCGGCGAGCGGCTCGCTGGGGACGATCCAGCTCTCCAACGGTGGAAGCATCGTCACTTCCGGCGACAATTCCCACGGTTACCTCGCGCAGTCGCTCGCGGGCGGCGGCGGGGCTGGGGGGAACTCGGAGCTGGGCTTCGTCTCGCTAGGTGGGAACAATCCGGTCGTGTCCAACGCGGGCCCCGTCTTCGCTTCGAATGGCGCGGTGATCGCCACCTCGGGAGACGGCTCTCATGGCGCGTTGCTCCAGTCGGTCGGGGGCGGGGGTGGGGACGGAGGATCGAGCGCGGGTCTCATCGCGATCGGCGGACAGGGTGGTGGCGGCGGTGCCGGTGGCGCGATAACGGCGGATTTTGGCACTGGGAGTTCGGTGACGACGCAGGGTGATCTGGCGGTCGGCATCCTCGCGCAGTCCGTCGGCGGCGGCGGCGGTAACGGCGGGGAAGCCACGGTCGAGACGGCGGGGGCCGCTCTGGTGATCGGTGGCAGTGGTGGCAGCGGGGGGGGCGCCGGTGCGGTCGCCGTGACGAGCGGTAGCAATATCACCACGACTGGCACGAAGGCGATCGGCATCCTCGGACAGTCGGTTGGCGGCGGCGGCGGGAACGGCGGGGCGGCCTACGCGCTGGACGTGAGCTTGCAGGTGAGCGCGGCGGTCGCGGTGGGTGGCCGCGGGGGCGCGGGCGGCAACGGGGGTGAGGTAAACATCACGCTCAACGGAGGCACGATCGCCACGGGACAATTCACTCCGCCAGCCACGCCGACGAATCTCCTGCCGGTCGACGCGTTTGGCATCGTCGCTCAATCTATCGGGATGGGTGGGGGCAACGGAGGATCTGCCACGGCGGGGGCGATCACGATCGGCCTCCCGGTGCCTCCAGACGGAGCCAATGTGACCGCCACAACGAGCATCGCCCTCGGTGGGGCCGGCGGAGGCGGCGGCAACGGGGGCAACGTCACGGTGCTCCTCGATCCCGGGACAAATGTGATCACCCAGGGGCAGGGCTCGCACGGCATCCTCGCGCAGTCGATTGGCGGCGGCGGCGGAAACGGCGGAGATTCGAGTGCTTCGAGCGCGACCGTCAATTACTCGCTCGCCGCAGCGAAGTCGAAGACGTCGACCTTCGGGATTCAAGTCGATGTGGCGATGGGCGGGAGCGGGGGCGTGGCGTCCGACGGCGGCGAGGTGCAGCTCTCGATTGGCGACGGTAGCGGGACTACCGTGCCAGCGTCGATCGTGACCTATGGCGATTTTTCAAACGGACTTCTCGCGCAATCGATTGGTGGCGGAGGCGGCAACGCCGGGGTGGGAAGTGGGAACACCCAATCATTTGGAACGAAGACCAGCCAGACCACGACTCTCACGCTTGGTTCGACGGGCGGAGCGGGTGGTGACGGGGGCACCGTGAACGTGTTGACGCAGCCGAACGGTTCGATCGTCACCTACGGAGATGGCTCGCACGGATTGGTCGCTCAGAGCGTCGGTGGCGGCGGGGGAAGTTCGCAGGGTGGCACGTTGAGCCTGGGATTCAGCTTTCCACTCAAGCTCCCTCCGGACGGAAGCGGAAAGCCGAGCTTCATCAAGCCGAGGCTCAGCGCCGGGTTAAACTTCACCGCCGGTGCCAGCGGCGGTTCCGGCGGAAACGGGGGTTCGGAGGTCAACGTGGAGCACAACGGCTTGATTCAAACGCAGGGCAACGATGCCATCGGCATCCTGATGCAAAACATCGGCGGCGGCGGTGGAGTCGTCGGGTCCTCGGGGGCGGAAGCGTCCGCCGACAATCCGCTGGTGCCCGTGCCGCCCGGATCGGTCTCCGTGCTTCGGAAATTCGAGTCCAAGTATCTCAACGGGTTTTCGGTCGTGGTGAAGCTCAATCCCGAGGTCACCCTGAAGCTCGGGTCTGACACTGGCGGCAGCTCCGGGTTTGCGAACAACGCGGAGTTGGTGCTCAACGGGACCGTAGCGACGCGGGGGGATTGGTCGCAAGGCGTCGTCGTCCAAGGGATCGGTGGTGGCGGCGGGAAAGCGGGCAGCGCGGCTTACACGGGATCGGGCGCGGTCATGAATCTGACCCAGACGCTGGGGAGCGCGAACGGACCCCCGACCGGGACCTTCGACAACTCCGGAGGGCAAGTCTCGTTGAGCGCCAACGAACGCGCAAATCACTACGGAAGGCTACTCTGCCTTCGGCGTGTTGCTGCAAAGCATCGGTGGAGGCGGCGGTCTGGCTGCAGACGGCTCCGACGCCGCCAACGGCGGTGCCGCCACGACTCCGGGGAAGATCACCGTCGGGAACACGGGCACGAACAACGGGAACGGCAATAACACAGGCATCACGGTCGGCACCCTCACCGTCGCGACCAGTGGCGAAGCGGCGCACGGGATCGTCCTCCAGAGCATCGGCGGAGGCGGCGGGGTGGGCGGAGCGGGCAACAGCGTGGGCGATCCTTCGCAGAGCAATCTCGCGACGCGGGTTGGAAACGGGGGGTCGAACTCCGGAGGCGGGGGGACGGTCAGCATCCTGGGAACGGAGGTCGTCGTGAGGACGGCGGGGGATTTCGCCTACGGGGTGTTGGCGCAGAGCATCGGTGGGAGCGGTGGACTGGCGAGCGTGCGCAGCCCGACGACGGCGCTGGTCGGGGGCACGTCCGCTGACTCCGACGCGGTCAACGGCGGTCTGGTGAATCTGAGCTTCGGGGGAGATACCTTCATCGAGACCCAGGGCGCGGGTGCCCACGGCATCGTCGCGCAGACGATCTCGGGTGGAGGGGGCATCGGTGGCTACGCCGCGGGTGGCGACGACATCTCCGTCACGAAGACGCCCAACGGCCTCGACGGCTTCGGCTTCGGCAGTCCGATGACGATCAACTTCGGCGAATCGGCGCAGCTATCGACCGATGGAGACGGCGCGCATGGCATCGTTGCGCAGAGCATCGGGGGAGGGGGCGGCATCGTGCCGGTCACCGGGGGAGCGACCTACTATGGCTCGACGAGTTCCGAGGGAACGGCTTCGGCCGGAAACAACGTGAGCGTCACCCTCGATGGAACGATCAGCGCGATCGGCAACAACTCCGTCGGGCTTTTCGCTCAAAGCACTTCCTCGAACGAGACGGGCGGCACCCTGAATCTCGTTATCAATGGCGTAGTCTTCGCGAACGGAGACGGGAGTCCTGGCGCGATCTGGTTGGACGGGGGAAATGGCGGCAACGTCGTGACGATTGGAGAATTTGGCATGGTCGTTGGCGACGGCGTCGCGATCAAATACACGGGAGCCTACGCGCCGGTCGTGAACAATGCCGGCACCGTCGACGGCAGTGTCGGCACGCAGAACGTCGCCGGAGACGTGACCCAGCTCAACAATCTCGCCACCGGAACTTGGGTCGCTGCGGGGAACTCGGCGGTGGATGTCTTCAACGACGGGACCATCGAACTCGGCCGGCGACGTGAGGCGGGGCGCTTCGATGAGGTGCGGATCGAGGGCGACTTCAGCCAGTCGGAAAGTGGGAAACTCGTCGTCGACGTGGACTCATTCAACTCGCGCGCCGACACGTTGACCATCACCGGCGATGCCGACCTCGACGGTAAGGTGCTCCCCATTCGCTCCGGCCCATTGACCAGCGCCGAGGCAAGGTTTGCGCGGGTGGAAGGCGACGTGACCGGGTCGTTGCGAGTCGCTGATGAAGGCTCCGACGACGGGTCCCTCTTTTTTAACTACGGAGTCACCCGGCGGGATCGCGATTTCTTCCTTTCGGCGGATGCCGATTTTTCCAGTCCAGCGCTCGGGGACCTCTCACCGAACCAGCGCTCGGTTGCGGGTTACCTCGATTCGCTTTTTGCGGAAAATCGCGGTCGCGAGTTTGCGGATTTTTTCAGCGTGCTGGATCGTGCCACGCTGGGTGATGCCGAGACGGCCCGTCGCTTCGTCGACGAACTCTCGCCCGGAGCGACCTTTGCGTTCGGCGCTCGCGGACTGTCGACGGCCCTGTCGTTCAACACCGCCGCGCTCAATGGCCCTGTCTTCCAGGGAGACAGCGCCCGGCCCGCCGAGCGGTCGTCGAGCTACTTCCGCACCTACGGTCGCTCCGCCGGTCAGGGCGTGCCGGGCGGCTACTCCGATCTGCGGCTGAACAACACGACCTACCAAGTCGGGGGGCAGTGGGAGGTCGCGCCGGATTGGTTCCTCGGCGGGGCGGTCGCCTACCAATACGACTGGATGAGCAGCGACAACGGCACGGCGTCCGGCGACGGGCACACCGGCCTAGCCGCAGTCACGCTCCAGCACGAACGCGAGGCGTGGCTCTTTTCCGGTGCGGTGAGTGGGAGCGCGGGTTGGTTTGACACCAACCGGTCGGTGAGCCTACCGGGCTATTCCGCCGACATCGAGGGCAGCCCAAACGTGCAGACGGTGACTGGCGCCCTGCGGGCGGCCTACACGTTTGATCTCGATCCGTTCTACGTCCGGCCTTCGCTCACGCTGAGCACGACCTACGTACGTGCGGGCGGCTACACGGAGAGCGGCGGCGGTCCCTTGGACCTGGAAGTGCGCGACAACCACGAAGTTGCGTTTGTCGCGAGTCCCGGGGTCGAGCTGGGGCAGCGGACCGACTTTCGGAACGGGATGGTCCTGCGATCTTTTGCGGTCGGGAGCGTGAACGTCTCGACTGGTGGTGATTGGACGCAGGACGCGCGATTCGCGGGGGCGTCCGCGGGCGCGGGGGATTTTGGCACGACAATTCCGGTCGATACCGTGTCGGGTCGGGTGACCGCCGGGTGGCAACTCCAGACGAGCGAGCGCACGAGCGTGTCGGTGCAATACGAGGGGGAATACTCCGGCAGCGTGATCAGCAACGGTGGCGCGGTGGGGTTTAAGTTTCAGTTCTGATGGCTGGAGTGGTGGCTTGCTTGCCGGCGTGCGGCCGGGCTGGAAGCCCGCGCTCTCCCGGTTCGGCTTGATTGTTGGGGGTTGGCGGGGCAGCGTTCGATCTTAACTTCACACTTTTAGCTTATGAAATTTGGAATGATTGGTCTTGGGCGCATGGGCGCGAACATGGTGCGGCGGTGTCTGCGGGATGGGCACGAGTGCGTGGTGTTTGACATGAACCCGAGCGTGGTTGCGGAGCTGGTCGGCGAGGGAGCGATTGGTTCGGAGTCGATGGAGGATTTCGTGGCGAAGCTGGATGCTCCACGGAATTGCTGGATCATGATCCCGGCGGCGATCACCGACAAAGTGGTGGATCAGTTGGCGGAGCTGCTGGACGCGGATGACACGATCATCGACGGGGGCAACTCGTATTTCCGCGACGACCGGCGGCGGGCGGCCTTCCTGCAGCCGAAGGGAATCCATTACCTCGATGTGGGGACGAGCGGTGGCGTGTGGGGTCTGGAGCGGGGCTATTGCATGATGATCGGTGGCGAGGATGTCGCCGTGAAGCGGATGGATCCTATTTTCAAAACTCTCGCACCGGGGAAGGGCGAGGTGCCGGCGACGCCGGGCCGCGACAAACTCGGTGGGACGGCGGACATGGGGTATCTGCATTGCGGGCACAATGGCGCCGGGCACTTTGTGAAGATGGTGCACAACGGGATCGAATACGGGCTGATGGCGGCCTTCGGCGAGGGATTTGACATCCTGGCGAACGCGAACATCGATCTCAAAGATCATGCGAAGGACGCCGAGACGGCCCCGCGGATGAACAAGGATCTGGATTACGAATTTAATCTGGCCGACGTGTCGGAGGTCTGGCGGCGCGGGTCGGTGATCGGGAGTTGGCTCTTGGATCTAGCGGCGATCTCGTTCGCGGAAGATCCGAAGCTCGAACACTACTCGGGTCGGGTGTCGGACAGTGGGGAGGGTCGGTGGACGATCATGGCGGCGATCGAGGAGGCGGTGGATTGCGACGTGCTGACGTCGGCGCTCTACAATCGGTTTCGCTCGCGGAAGGAGCACACGATGGCGGAGAAGGTGTGCTCGGCGATGCGGTATCAGTTCGGCGGGCACCTGGAGAAAGCTGCCGGGGGGT
This sequence comes from uncultured Verrucomicrobiae bacterium, assembly GCA_963803825.1. Classification (GTDB taxonomy): domain Bacteria; phylum Verrucomicrobiota; class Verrucomicrobiia; order Chthoniobacterales; family JAATET01; genus CAVVKW01. Next base: position 70,859 of record CAWDOJ010000012.1, read on the forward strand.
AGGGGTAGAATACGAATTCGTTTTGAACAGAAGAGAACGAAGGTAACGAAGGGGTGAAGCGCGGCTTCGCCGCCCTTTGCGTTTCAGGCCTTGCTGTATTCTTCGTTACCTTCTGTTCAAGACCGCATCTCAGGATGACACTTGGGGGGAAATGACGTAACGTCCCCGTCGATGCACGACGTCGCGATCATTGGGGGGGGGCCGGCGGGGAGCACGGCAGCGACGCTGCTGGCGAAGAAAGGTCGGTCGGTGGTCGTTTTTGAGCGGGAGAAGTTCCCGCGGTTTCACATTGGCGAGTCGCTGCTGCCGTTTTCGATGCCGGCTTTGGATCGCTTGGGGGTGAGCGAGAAGATCGAGGCGGCGGGGTTCATGCCGAAGCATGGGGCGGAGGTCGCGGCGGGGTCGGGGGAGCGGGAGGTGCGGTTTTACTTCAAGAACGGTTTTCGACCCGAGCGGGAGACGGCGCTCCAAGTGGAGCGGTCGCGGTTTGATGAACTGCTTCTCGATCATTCCGCCGAGTGTGGGGCGGAGGTGCACGAGGAGACGGCGGTGCGGGAGGTTGATTGCTCGCGGGAGGGCGTGAAAATGCGGGTGGCTGGGCCGGACGGGGTGGAGCGCGGGGTGGGGGCGAAGTATTTGCTGGATTGCAGCGGACGAAACGCGGTGATCGGGCAGAAATTTGACCTCAAGCGGGTGCATCCGAAGCTGAAGAAGTTCGCGACTTTTGCCCACTACGACGGGGTGGCGATGCCCGACGGGGTGGATGGGACGTTGACGCGAATGGTGCGGACCGAGGACGCTTGGTTTTGGTTGATTCCGCTCTCGCGCACGCGGACGAGTGTCGGCGTGGTGATGGATACCGCGCGCTACAAGGCGGCGGGGCTGACGCCGGAGGCGATGCTGGTCCGGGAGATCGAGGCGACGCCGGCGATGCGGGAGCGGATGGTGGACGCGGTGCTGGTGTCGAAGGTGCACGCGAGCGGCGACTACTCGTATCGGAGCGAACGGTTGCACGGGGACCGGTGGTTGCTGGCGGGAGACGCGGCGGGTTTTATTGATCCGATCTTCTCGAGCGGGGTGTTCTTGGCCTTGCTCGGGGGTGAGCGGGCGGCGGATGCGCTGGACGCGGCGTTGGCGGATTCGCGGGTGGCGGGTCCGGAGTTTGCGCTTTATTCGAAGCAGTTGCGGAAGGTGATGAAGCTGTATCTGGAATTTGTGAACGGGTGGTATCGGAAAGAATTTGTGGAGACGCTGCTCAACCCGACGGAGTTCTTCGACGTCGTGCCGGCGGTGAACGCGGTGCTGGCGGGGAATCTGGGGAGCGAGTTGGCGATTCGCTGGCGGTTGTGGGTGTTTCGGATGGTGGTCGCGGCGCAGCGGGTGGTGCCGCTGTCGCCTCGCGTGGCGTTGGGTTAGATGCGGTCAAAGGTCTCAATGTCGAAGGTCCAAGGTCTGAGTCTGGCCGCTTGCGCGGCGGTTCTGTTGGTGGGGTGTGCGGTGACTCTGCCGGACTTTGCGGCGACGGAGTCGCGGCGGGCGGCGGTGAGCGTGAAGGGGGACGTGGGGGCGCTCGAAGCGCGGGGGGTGTTCGAGCGAGATCAGAACGAAAATGTGCGGATTACGATTCTGTCGGATGAGGAAATGATGCTGACGTTGGCGCGAATCCCGGGTGGGTGGGCGGCGGTGGGGCCGTTGGCCAAGGGGGGATTCTCCGGGCATCCGGACAATGCCCCGCCGTATCTGGCGGGGTGGATCGTGTTGGGCGAGGCGTTCGAAGCGGCGGCGCACATGGACGGCCAGAAGTCGGAGTATCGGAACGGGCGGCTGAGCGTGAAGTTCACCTTCGAGGAGGTGCATCTCAGCACGATGGAGGTGGTGGCTGTCGCGACCGGGGAGCGATACCGAGTGCGGTTCTGATTTTCTAACCGCTAATGAACGCGGATGGGTTGACGCGGACTGCTTGCCGACTTACCAACGGGGTCGTGAACGGCCCAAATCTACCGGCACGGGAGGATCTGCTTCGCCGTTGGCGTCTGGAGCAGGGGGTGCGGGCGCTTTGGGTGGCGTTGGGCGTGCTGGCGGCTTTCTTCGGATTCCTGATTTTACTGGTCGTCATGGTTCCCGCTTCGCTCGCGGTTCTTGAGCTCGTTGGTGGGCTGGCGGCCATTGGGATCTTGGCGATGGTGGGATTCGTTTTTCTGCGGATGAGGCAATTGCCCAGCGACGGGACTCTGGCGAAACGGGCGGACCGGGTGCTCGGGTTGCCGGACGATCTGCTGGCTGGGTCGGAGATGGGTGCGGATGATCGGTGGGCGGTCGCGGCGAGGCGTCGGGCGGCGGCGGAGATCGATGCAGCAACGGTCCGCAAGCGGTGGCCGGTGAAGGTCCCGACGAAGACGCGGTGGCTGGGGGGCGTGACGGCGGGGTTAGCTGTGCTGTTTCTGGCGGTCCTTGCGGTGAGGTGGAGTGCGGAGACCGCGCGGGTGGCGGAGTTGGCGGCGGCGCGGGACGAGCGGGTCGCGGCGGCGGAGGACGTGATGGAGGATTGGGAGGCGTTCGCGGAGATGACGGACGATCCGGAATTGCGGGCATTTTTCACGCAGGCCCTCGACCTGCGGGAGGCCCTCGACGAGACGGATCCGATGGCGGTGATGCTCAAGATGAACGAGCTCGAGGCGGCGATGGGTTCGCTCGAGGAGGAGATCGCCGAGCAAAGCCTGGCGTCGCAGTCGGCGGCGATGGCGGAAGCGCTCGAAGCGTTTGAGGGGCTGGGGGCGATGAGCGCAGCGCTGCGGAATCAGGATTTCGAAGCGGCGGCAGCGGAGTCGGCGAAGCGGGCCGCAGAACTGGGTCGGAATCCCCGGGGCAAGTCGGACGTGCGGCGGAATGCGGCGGTCGCCGAGATGCTGGCGACCGAGGCGAAGACGGCAGCGGGTAAAGGGAACGAGAAATTGAGCAACACGCTGAGTGAATTATCGAAGGCGGCGCTGCAGGCGCAGAAATCGGACGGGGTGCCCAATGATCAACTCGGGCAGTGTCTGGGTTCGCTGACGGATGAGCTGGCGAAGGCGGGGATGTGTCAGAGCCGGGGGCGGATGTTGGCGTTGAGTCAACGGCAGTTGGATGAGTTGCGGCGGCGGATGATGGGTCAGCCGGGTGGGATGGGTCTCATGCCCTCGTTGTGTCAGGCGATGGGAGGTCAGGCGGGCGGGAAGAAGGCGGGGAGCGGAACGAGTAATCCCGTTGGGGCGACGACGGATCTGGCGGGCGCGGGGACGACGGAGCAGCTGACGGGAGTGGCGGGCGAGGGCGAATCGGAGGTGCGGACTTTGAGCGATACGCAAGGATCGGCGACGGCGGCTTCGGGTGGGCGGGAACAGGCTTTTGCAGAATACGCGGAGCTGTCGGAGCAGGCGGTGGCGGATGAGAATCTGCCGTTGGCGCACCGGCGGTTGATCCGGACTTATTTCGAGCGGATTCGGCCCGTGGCTGAAGCAACGACCCTGACACCATGATGACAGACTCCCCGGCACCCGAAGTCGAAGCTCCCGAGGCGGAGATCGCGAAATTTCAAGAGCGCTTCAAGCGGCTCGAGGCGGAGATCGGCAAGGCGGTGATCGGGCAGGGTGAGGTGGTGCGGTTTGCGCTCATTGCGTTGGTCGGGGGCGGGCACGTCCTCTTGGAGGGGGTGCCGGGCTTGGGGAAGACGCTGCTCGTGAAGACGATCGCCGCGGCGCTGGATCTGAGGTTTCAGCGGGTGCAATTCACGCCGGATCTGATGCCGTCGGATCTGCTCGGGACGACGCTGCTGGTCGACGACGGAAAGGGGCAGCATCGGTTCCATTTCGAGCCGGGGCCGGTCTTTTGTAACATCCTGTTGGGGGATGAGATCAATCGGGCGACGCCGAAGACGCAATCCGCGCTGCTCGAGGCGATGCAGGAGGGGCACGTGACGGTGGGTGGAGCGACGCGGCCGCTGGAGCAGCCGTTTCTGGTGCTGGCGACGCAGAATCCGCTCGAGATGGAGGGGACATACCCGCTGCCGGAGGCGCAGATGGACCGGTTTTTCTTTCAGCTGCTCGTGCCGTATCCGACGGAGGACGAGTTCGCCAAAGTGCTGGCTCTGACGACAGCCGGGGCACCGCCGAAAGTCGAGCGGGTGCTGGGGGCGGAGGATCTGCTGGGGATGCGCCGGTTGGCGGCCTCGATCCCCGCGACGGCGACGATGCACCAGCGGGCGGTGCGGCTCGTGATGGCGACGCACCCGGAGTCGCCCTACGCGACGGGGGAGGTGAAGCGCTACGTGCGGTACGGGGCGAGTCCGCGGGCGGGGCAGGCCTGCATCGCGGCGGCGAAGATCCAGGCCGCGATGAGTGGGCGCTTCCACGTGGCAACGGAGGATCTGGTGGCGGTGGCGCACCCGGTGCTGCGGCATCGGATGATGTTGAACTTCGAGGCGCAGGCCGATGGCGTGGGGGCGGATGGGATTCTGGATGACGTGATTGGGGAGTGTCGAAAGGCGTGGGACGGGGAGGCGGAGTGAAGCTTCGCCGTGATTGGTGGAATGCAAATGCGGGGGAACCGCAGATTTCGCGGATTGCGCAGATGGGATGAATTCATTCCTGCGTAATCTGAGAAATCTGCGGTTTAATTTCATCTGAGCGCGCTGTTTCCCCCGGAATTTTTGAAGCAGTTGGAGGGGCTGCATTTGTTGGCTCGGCAGATCTCTCGGGGGCGGTCACGGGCGGAGCGGCGGTCGGTGAAGCGGGGGGTGGGGTTGGAATTTGCGGACTACCGGACGTTTTCGCCGGGGGATGACATTCGCGCGATAGATTGGCGGGTCTACGCGCGGAACCGGCATTTGCTGCTGAAGCTGTTTGAGGAGGAAGAGGATCTGCACGTCCATCTTTTGTTGGATTGCTCGGCTTCGATGGGGTGGGGGGCGCCGCCGAAGTTTGATCCGGCGCGGAGGATCGTGGCGGGGTTGGCTTACCTGGCTTTGGCGAATCTGGACCGGGCGGGGATCGCGCCACTCGGGCCCTTGGTGCCGAGTCCTTGGTCGCCAAGCCGGGGGCGGGCGCGGTTTCTGCGATTGTTGCGTTATCTGGAATCTTGCGAGGCGGCGGCGGGTGCGTTCGAGCTGCGGGGGGCGGTGGGGCGGTGGTTGGCTTCGCGGCCGCGGCGGGGATTGGTGATCTGGGTGACGGACGCTTGGGGGGCTTCGTTGGACGATGCGTTCGAGGCGCTGGACCGCTTGCGCTACGCGCGGCACGACGTGGGGGTGGTGCAGATCCGGCACGCGGATGAGGCGGAGGTTGGCGAGTTGGGGGAATTTGCTTACGAGGACGTGGAGACGGGGACGACGAAGACGATGATCGTCGACCGGGCGGCGGCGCGGGCCTATCGGGAATCGGTGGAGACTTACGAGGCTCGGTTGACGGAGTATTGTCGGCGGCACGGGATCGCGCGGTTGCGGGCAGACGCGGGGGAGTCGGCGACGGAGGTGCTCCGGCGGGCGCTGCTGGCGGGAGGGTTTGCGCGGTGAATTTCCTGCTGCCGATGGCGGGTTGGTTGGGGCTGCTGGCGCTGCCGGTGGTGGGACTCTACCTTTTAAAGTCGCGGCAGCGGCGGCGGCCGGTGAGCACGCTGCTGTTCTGGAATCAGCTTCAGCCGAAGATCGAGAACAGTCCGTTTTGGCGGAAGTTGCGGCGATGGATCTCGCTGGCTTTGCAATTGTTGATACTGGCGTTGTTGGTGGCGGCAGTGGCGCGGCCGGCGTTTGACTGGGAGCGGACGGCTCCGGCGGCGACGGTGGTGGTGATCGATCCGTCGGCGAGTCTGGGGGCGGGGGGGAGTTGGGAGAATGCGCTCGCGGGCGCGGAGGCGGCGGTGGCGAGGCTAAGGCTGGAGGATGAGATGGCGGTGATCTCGGCGGAAGAGCCACCTCGGGTGTTGAGCGGCTGGACGTCGAGCAAGCGGGAGCTGCGGGCGGCTCTGGCGGGAGCGCAGTTGCTGGCGGGCGGGACCGATCCGCGCGGAGCGATCGAGTTGGCGGAATCGCTGTCGGCCCTGCGCGAGGGGTCGCGGGTGGAGATTTTTTCGGACTCGGTGTGGCCCGAGGTGGTGAAGGGTGGGTCGGTGGTGGGGTCGAACGCGGAGGTTCTCGAGAACGTGGGGTTCACGCTTTTCGCGGTGCGGCGGTCGCCGGAGACGCCGGGAGATTGGCAATTGGACGCGGAAGTGGTGGCGACGGGGGATTTTTCGGGTCAGGTCGAGTTGCGCCGCGACGGGGTGCCGATGGACCGGGTGGACGTGGCGGCGAAGGCGGGTGAACCCTGGCGGAAGAGCTGGCGGGGGAGCGACGAAGGGGCGGTGGAGTTCGAGGTGTCGGTGGACGTCGGGGGCGAGGATCGCTTGGGGAGCGACGACGGGGCGGCGGCGGAATTGCCCGCTTTGTCGAGCGTGCGGGTGGTCGTGGTGGGGGCGACGAACCCGTTTCTCGAGGCCGTGCTGGACTCGGTGCCGTTGGTGAAGTGGTCGCGGGTGGGGGATCTGGCGGCGGGAGTGCCGGACGGGACGGATCTCGTGATCACCGGACCGGGGAGTGCGCCCGAGGCGGCGCTGGGGTTGCCGACGTTGTTGATCGATCCGGCGGGCAGCGGTTTCTGGGGGGAGCGGTCGGGGACGGAGTCGGGTGTGCGGGTGACGGAGGTCGCGGACAAAAGCGCGTTGCTGCGGCACGTGGCGCTGGGGACGGTGGCGATCGACGAGGCGGGGCGCTGGGTGCCGGCGGCGGGGGCGGAGGTGCTGGCGTCGAGTCTGGAGGAGCCGGTGATCTTTGGCCGCTGGGACCGGAAGCCGGAGTGGTTGGTGGTGGGATTTGATCCGGCGAAGTCGGATTTTTTGCTGCGGACGGCGTTTCCGGTTCTCGTGGGCAACGTTCTCCAGTCGGTGCGGGACGCGAAGGGGGACCGGGACGGGGGGATGGCGGTGTTGCCGGGGGCGGTGGAGTCGCGGTTGGTGCCGGTGGTGGAGGCGGGGGTCGCGCTGGAAGGCGCGGGTGGGATGGTGTTTCCGGGGTGGTGGTTGGTTCTCTTCGGGGCGTTGGTGGTGTTGGTGGGAGAGTGGGGGTTATTTCACCGGAGGGTGACGGATTGAGGGCTGATTTCTCTCACGCGAAGGCGCGAAGGCGCGAAGGGGGATGCGATGGAATGCGGTTCTCGCGCAGAGACGCAGAGACGCAGCGGGATGAGATGGGGTTGTCTGCGCATCTGCGTGTTTGCGTGGGGAGATTTCCTGATTCCTTCGCGGCTTCGCGGCTTCGCGTGAGAATGATTTTTCGGGGGTGGTCGTGGATATTCTGAGGCCGGGGGCTTTGTGGTTGTTGTTGGTTCTGCCGCTGATTTGGTGGTGGAGCCTGCGGTCGCTTTCGGCGCTGCGCGGTCGGCGGAAGGTGTTGGCGGTGGTGGCGCGGTGCTTGGCGGTGGGCTTGGTTGTGCTGGCGCTGGCGGAGCCGAGGTGGTTGAGCGAATCGTCGCGAGGAGAAATCTTTTTGCTGGTGGACGAGAGTGCGAGCGTGGGCGAGGCGGCGGAGGGGGTGGCGAAGGAGTTTGCGGAGGGGGCGGACTTTGGGGGGGCGGACGTGGCCTGGATGGCGTTTGCGGGGGATGGCCGGGTGGCGGGGGATGCGGCGGCGCTGGATGAGGTGGACCGGGAGGCACTGGACCCGTCGCGGACTCGGGTGGATGTAGCGCTCGCCTTGACGGCGGCGAGTTTCCGACCCGGGCGGGTGCGGACGGCAGTGGTGTTCTCGGACGGGGTCGATACCGGTGGGGCGGAGGTTGGCGAATTGGCGACTGGTTTGGCGGAGCGGGGGATCCGGGTTCACGTCGTGCCGGTGACGCCGCCGGATGAGCCGGAGGTGCTGGTGAGAGAAGTGCGGGTGCCGTCGGCGGTGCGGGTGGACGAACCTGTCGCGGTGGAGGCGGTCATCCAGAGTAACCGGGAGACGACGGCGGGGGTGGATCTGTTCCGAAACGGGATCCGGATCGGGAAGCGGTCGGTGACGCTCGCGGTGGGGTCGAATGCGCTGTCGTTCGATGATCGGGCGGGGGACGAGAAGTTGCTCAACTACGAGGTCGGGGTGCGGGCGGTCGAAGACACGCTTTCGCAGAATAACCTGCTGGGAGCGGCGGCGGTGTCGGACGGGGCGGCGCGGGTGCTGCTGCTCACGGACCGGCTGGAATCGGCGCGGCACTTCGAGTGGGCGCTGAAGCAGGAGGGGATCGAACTCTCGGTGCGACCGGGCGAGGGGGCGCCGAACGCCATGAGTGACCTGCGAAATTTCGACACGCTGGTCATCGACAACGTGCCGGCTTCGGATTTTTCCCGGGATCAGATGGAGCTTTTCCACGCGTTCGTGCGGGACTTCGGTGGCGGGCTGCTGATGTTGGGCGGGGACGAGGCGTTTGGGTTGGGGGGATACTTTCGAACGCCGGTGGAGGACGTGTTGCCGGTGCGGTGCGATTTTCAAAAGGAGGAGGAGACGCCGTCGCTGGCGCTGTGTCTGGTGATCGACCGAAGCGGGAGCATGTCGGGGGTGCCGATTGAGCTAGCGAAGTCGGCGGCGAAGGCGAGCGTCGACCTGCTGGGGCCGAAGGACTACGCGAGTGTGGTGGCGTTCGACAACGAGGCGTATCCGGTGGTGCCGCTGCAGAGCGCGGCCAACGCGGCGGGGATCGGGGCGAACATCGCGTCGATCCAAGCGGGCGGCGGGACAAGTATCGCCCCGGCGATGGAGGAGGCGCTGCGGCAGTTGAGTTCGAGCGCCGCGAAATTGAAGCACGTGATTCTCCTGACGGATGGGGTGTCGTCGCCGGGGCCGTTCTACGAGCTGACGAGCGAGATGGCGCGGGGATCGATCACCGTGAGCACGGTGGCGGTGGGGAGCGCCGACACGGCGCTTCTCTCGCAGATCGCGGGTTGGGGGAATGGTCGGTTTTACGAGACGAGCGATTGGTCGACGGTGCCGCAGATTTTTACGAAGGAGACGATGACGGCGTCGAAGTCGGCGATTCAGGAGTTTCCGTTCCTGGCGAAACCGGTGCGGGCGGTGGATTTTCTCGAAGGGGTGCCGTGGGACGCCGCGCCGTTCTTGCTGGGTTACGTGCGGACGAAGGCGAAGCCGACCTCGGAGACGTGGTTGGTGACGGAGCGGGGGGACCCGCTGCTGACGACGTGGCGGTATGGGTTGGGGACGACGGCGGCGTTCACTTCGGACGCGCGGAATCGGTGGGCGGTGGAGTGGCTGCGGTGGCCGGGCTACGGGAAGTTCTGGGGTCAGCTCCTTCGGCGGCTCGGGCGGGCACCGACGCTGGGATTGTCGGAGGTGTCGATTCAGGATCGGGGTGAGCGGGCCGAGATCACCGTGGACGCGTTGGACCCGGCGGTGGGTTTTCCGGATGGGGTGACCGGCTCGGTGCGGGTGGCGGCTCCCGGTGGAGAGGTGCGGACGATCCCGCTAAGGAAGGTGATGCCTGGCCGGTGGGTGGCCTCATTCGAGACGGAGGAACGGGGGATCACGTCGGGGCAAGTGGTCTTGGAGCGTGGCGAGGAGCTGTTCGAATCGAGATTTTTCACGCATTCGCGGGGCTTCTCGGCGGAGTATCGGATGGAGGGCGTGAACGAACGGTGGCTGGGGGATCTGGCGGCGGGGACGGGTGGGGTGGTCGGGCCAGATGGCGGGTCGGTCTTTTTGGAGGATGAGCGGACGGCGGCGGCGGAGAGGGAACTGTGGCCCTGGTTGGCGCTGGCTGGTCTGTTGATTTTTGTGGGCGATGTGGGGATCCGGCGTTGGCCGGAGTGAGGGTGATTTTTGACCGCGGATGGTCGCGGATAGACGCGGATCGATACGAATTATGAAAATGAGATTGTTGAGTGTTTTGGTTTTTGGGTGGGTGGCTTTGCTTTCTGCGGCGGACGTCGAGCTGACGGGGGAGCTGGCGGAGCGGTATGAGTCGATGCTGGTGCGGTCGCCGGGCGAGGGGGCGGCGTTTGACCGGGTGGTGGAGTGGTATGCCACCGAGGGGGGTGGGCTGGAGGCGCTCGATGCGAAGTGGGCGGAGGGTGAAGGGGAGGTCTACGCCGTGCTGCGCGGGATGCTGGCGGTGGAGCTGCGAGAGCCGGGGGAGGCGCGGAGATTTTTCCTGCGCGGGGTGGATTCGGACGACGAGGTGGTGAAGCTGGCGGCGGCGCGGGCTTTGGCGGGCTTGGAAACGAATGAGGGTGATTTCGCGGCGGCGGCGGCGGCGTTCGAATCGGCTTTGGAATCGGAGTCGCTCGCTCCGCTGGATCGGATGGAGCTCATGCGTTCGCTGGCGTTGGTGCATCAGCGGGCCTTCGATGATGAAAAGGCGCTGGCCGTGTGGCGGTCGGCTTTGGAGCGGTATCCGGAGGACTCGTACGTGCTGGAGGAGGCGGGCGAGGCGTTTCTGGCGAGTGGGGCCTACGAGGAAGCGCGGGGCGCGTTTGAGAAGTTGCGCGAGGCGGCGGGGCGGGATCCGTTTCGGAAGGTGGCGGCGTCGTTGCGATTGGCGCGGGTGGCCGAGCTGGCGGGGGACGCGGCGGGGGCGGTGGCCATTTTCGACCAAACTCTGGAGGAGACGAGCGAAGGGAGCTGGATCAACCGGGAGGTGCGCGCGCGGATCGAGGAGTTGTTCCGGCGGAAAGATGATCTGCCGGGACTGCTCTCGTATTACGAGCAGCGGGGGACGGCCTTCCCGCGCGACGCGGTGAGTCTGGCGGCGCGGGCGGAGGTGTTGGGTGACTTGGGGCGGGGGGAGGAGGCGATCGAGCAATCGCGAGCGGCGGTCGCGCTTGCTCCAGAGGACCGGGATCTGCGGATTGCGTTGATCCGGCGGTTGGCGGAGGCGAGTCGGACGGACGAGGCTTCTGGAGGAAGCAAGCGAACTCGCGCGCCCGGCGAGTGCGCCCGAGGAGGCTGCCATTCTTCTGGGCGACCTGCGGTGGCGGAAGTTCGAGGAAACGGGCGACGTCGCGACGAAGGAGGCGGCCATCAAGGCCTGGCGGAGGGTGGCTCCGGAGGAATCGGATGACGTGGGGGCCGTCGCGCGATTGGCGGAGATCTTCGCGGCGCGAGAGTTGATCGATGAGGCGGTCGCGGAGTGGGAGCGAATCGTGGCGATGTCGCCGGGGGCATCGGACGCGCGGATGCGGTTGGCGGCGGCGATGGTCGAACGTGATGATGGGGCGGGTGCCAAGGCGATGTTGGCTGGGTTGGTTGAGGGAGAGCGGGCGCTGCCGGAGAACTTCCTGACGCTTGCGGGTCAGCAGTCGAAGCTGGATTGGGAGTCCGAGGCGGGGGCCACGCTGGTGGACGGGCTGGCGCTCTTCCCGGACGACTACGATCTGCTGAGCGCAGCGTTCCGGCGGGAGACGGAGCGGGAGGGGGGGAACCCCGGGGATCTCTTTGGCCGGACTTGGCGGGCGGCTCCGAATCAGTTCTTTGCGGACGACGTGGTGCGGCGCCAAGTGGCTTGGCTGGAGGCATCGGGGTTGGCGGAGGAGGCGCTCGCGCAGCTGGGAAAGAAGACGGCGGGCGGATTGGCGGATCTGGTCGAAGCGACGTTGGCGTTCCAGTTGGGCGTCGCTCGGCAGGACGAAGCGGCGGCGCGGGAGGCCTTGAAGGCGCTGGGAGAGATGGACGAGCCGGTGCGAATGGCGCGGGCGGAAGCTGACGCCGCGGCGGCGTTTGGCTCGTTGGAAGATCAGATCGAGGCGCAGCGGGCGGTGGCTGCGGCGGATCCCCGGTTTGCGGTGGCGAGTCTCCAGGCGGTGGCGAGATTGCAGGGGGATCTGGGGCGGATCGACGAGGCGCTGGAGACGGTGGAGGAAGTGATCGCTAAGTCCCCGGGGGACGCTTCGCTCTACGGACTCTACGCGGATCTTGCTTCCGCGTCCGGGCGCTTCGATGCGGCGGTCGAGCGGCTGCGAGAAGCGATCCGGGTGGTGGACGACGGGACAACCTTGCGATTGCAGGTGGTCGATCTGTTGGTCTCGCAGGCGCGGTTCGACGAAGCGGCGGAGACCCTGCAGGACGCCTTTGAGCGGGAGGAAAGCGAGGGACGGCGGATGGCGATCTTCCGTCGGCAGATCGAGGTGGCGATGGCGTCGGGGAGAGTGGAGGATCTGATCGCGAAGCTGCGCGAGCGGCAGGCGCGGGAGGAAGGGGGGGCGCGCTACGGCACGTATCTGGCGGAGATTTTCATCCTCCAGAACGACTTTGTCTCCGCGCGGGAAGAACTCGCCAAGAGTCTGGGGAGCAATCCTGACGATCCGGTGGCGATCCAGAAAATGATGGATCTGGCCGAGCGCGGTGGAGATCAAGCCGAGAGTCTGCGGTTGGCGGCGCGACTGGCCGAGGTCGCGCCGAGTGATGCGAACCGGGCGGAATACCTGGAGCGTCTGCTCGAGAGTGGGGAGGTCGCGGGCGCGAGGTCGATGTTGGCCGAGGTCCGGGCGGAGGTGGTGCGAGACCCCGGGACGTGGGCTGGCGTGCTGGCGGCGATGCGGAACGCGCGGCTGGAGGAAGAGTACGACAAGTTAGTGAAGGACATCTCGTTGGCGGCGGGGAGTGGTGCGGCGAGCCGCGTGGCGTTGGCCAAGCTCCAGTTGTCGCAGGGCGAGATCGAGCGGGCGAAGGAGACGCTCTGGAGCGTCGTCGACGAAGGCGGGACCAAGGAAGCGATCACGACGGTGCTCGATGCGTCGCCAGCGAGCGGGAGTCCATTCTTCCAGGCTAATCGTCTTCAGTTGAAGATGCAGGGTCTGCAGCGGTTGGCCGCGACGCTGCAAAACGATCTCAGCCAGCTGCTCTCGAGCCGCGGGGGCAGTCGACGTATCTTCCATCACGGAATGATGCCGGGTGCCGTCCCGGGGACGGTCGACGCCGAGATGAACGCGCGGGTGTCGGCGCTTCTTTTGTTGAATCAAATGGCTCAGGCGGAGGATCGACGGGACGCGTATCAGGTCCGCCTTCGGGAGATGCTGAGAGCTGACGGTGTGCCGGTGGCGGATCGGGCGAGCATTCTGATGACCGTGATGGATGAGGAAGGCCTGGCCGAGCTGGTCCGCGAGCAGGCGGACGCAGCGGTGCCGGACGAGGAGGCGGACAAGCTGCTTGTCTCGATCATTCCATCGCCGGCCAAGGGACTTGCGGAGCCGATGGAAAGAATCCGCGCTCGTCGGGAGGCGAAGGACCCCGGACTGCAGTTTGGGCGATTGCTGAACGAACTGGGCGAGAAATTTTCGGAGGAATCCACGGTGCCGACGGTCGTGGTGGCCGAGGGAGAGACTCGGGATGAGCTGCGCGGTCGTGTCGAAGAGTTGCGGAATCATCCGGGTCTAGGTGAGTCGAATGGTGGTGAGAGTCAGCTCGCGATGCTGGCGGCGCGGGCGGGGGACTTCGAGATGGCCTTCGAGCTGCTGGATGACGCGGAGGCGCGGGACGACGTGAAGGGCAGCGGCGGAGCGATGCAAGGATTCCTGCTCCAAAATCGGTTGCGGACGCACGGGACCTTGGTTGCGATGATGATCCTGGCGGGGGACCCGCTGGCCAAAAAAAAGTTCGAGCAATTTGCCAATGACACGGCGAGCCTCATGGCGGGAGGTCAGTTTGGGCGAATGAACTTCGGCCCGGGATATCAGCAGGTCAGTCCGTTGGCCCAGAGCGGGAAGGAGCTGGTGATCGGTGCTGAGGCGTTCCCGTATGGGATCTTTACCACTTGGATGCAGATGGCCAAGGCGGGAGGCGAAGAAGAGAAGCTGCGGGATTGGTTCGCCGATAATTCGGACGAAACGGAGTTGGACGCTTACGCGGCAGCGGTGGCTTACGGGGATTGGGTGGAAGGAGATCAAGAAGCTGCGGTGGCCGCAATCGAGAGTATCCACGCGCAGGACCCAACGGGCCAGACGGCGGCATTCCTCTTGGAGCTGAACGAGCGGAGCGATCAGCCAGAGCGAGCCTTGGAGTTGATCGACGAGGCGGATCTACAGTTGACCGAGACCGCTGAGGTGCGATCTCTGCGGCGATTGCGTCTCCTCAACGCGGCGGGTCAGGGGGAGGAAGCGCGGAAGCTAGGAGAGAAGCTGGCGCGCGGGCGAGTGTCCGCTGGGGTGCGCGGCCAGCTCGTGAACGAATTGAACGCACTCGGCGTCGCTCCAGCGACGGTGGCGCGGCTGAGTAACTTTCGCAGTTCGTTTTCGAGGGGGCGAACGAGCCGTGACCAGATGCTAAGAGATCAACTCGAGAAGCTCGTGGACGCGGGGCGGAGCGACGACGCCGAGCGGATCGCGTTGGCCCAGCTCGGGCGGCCTTTGCCCTCGAACCAAGACTACGACGCCATCAATACCCGTAGCTCGGTGCTGCGTGCGCTTGGGTCGATGGACCGACTGGATGCCTACGCGACGGGATTGCGAGAGAAGTTGGCGGACGATCCTGGAGACATCGATGCCGCGATCCGGCTGGCAGAGGTCGAAGCGCAGAAGGACGGCACCGCCGCAGCCGAGAAGTTGATGGAGCGCTTGGAGGCGCACCCAGAGCGGGTGGTCGATCTCGCGGCGGCGCTCCGCATCGCGCAGCGGTCGGGAGACAGTGGGGAGCTGCAATCCAAGATGGTGAGTGCGGTGCTGGCGAAGAACCCTGGGGCGTTTGGTGGCGGGATGCAGGTCAACGAGCTGATGCAGTACGCCAACGGGGCCGAGGGCGGGGCGCGGATCGCCAGCGCGCTCGCGGCCTTGGACGAGGACGCGTTTAATCGGCTGCTCTTCACGCAGCGACTCGTCATGCCAGGGGCGGAGAGTGGGATGCTCACGCAATTGGGCGGCTTCGCGGCTCAAGCTGGGGAGATGAATACTGCGGTGAAGTTGCTCGAGCGGGCGCGAGACAGTCAGCTCCAGACCAATCGTGGCGGGCGGGACTTCGGGGTCGATCTGAAGCTGGTCGACATCTTGGAGAAGGCGGGACGCACGGAAGAGGCGGCAGAAGTTTTCCGGGGTCTCCTGGTGCCAGTCGAGAGCACATTTGGGATGATGAGACCCGTGCAGGGGCTTGCTAACTACCTCGCGGGGAGCGTGCAGAATCAGCAGAACTCGCCCTCCGGTCCCAACGCCATCGAAGACGTGGCGAAGATGGCGGAGGCCACCGGCACGGTCGACTTGCTGCTGGAGACGTTGAACGAAGAGGCGACGTCGGCGCACAGTATCCCGGTCGGGTTGCTGTTGCGCTCGGAATTGGGGAGGACGGGTTCGAGTCAAGAGTGGCTGGACGCAGCGGAGCAAGGCGGAGTCTTCCTAGGCTACGCGGCCATCCCCACGGTAGGGGCAGCCATCTCCGCGCTGGCGGCACAACCCGATGCGTCGGAGGTGCTGCCGAAGTTTCTCGGGAAAATGCCGCCGGTGTTTGGGAACTCCAGTGGTGACGTGGGTCTGCGCGTCCTGGTGCAGACCTTGCCGCTGCTAGCCGAGATGCAGGGGGATCCGGCGCTGGATCGATACGCGAGATCCATCCTCGAGAGCACGCTCGCCGATGCGAACGCGGTCCAGTATCTCCCAAATACGCCGCACTACGGGACGGCGATCCGAGCGTTGACCCAAAGCGGATTGACCGATCTGGCGCGGCGGCTCTTCGACGTTTCGTCGAGCCAGCAGACCAATGTCAATCGCGGCAATCGGGTCCAGATTGACCTCATCGAGGCAAACTTGTTGGCGGCGGAGGGGAAAGTCGACGTGGTCGAGATCATCTGCGTAGCGGTGCCGGCGGATGATCCGGAGAAGGTGACTCTGCGCTGGCAGATCCGACCCACGCTGAAGTCGCAGAACCGCTACAACGAGCAGGAGCTGACGACTTGGGACGTGCGGGCACCCGAGTTGGCGGCGGCGGACTGCCCGGAAGAGCTGCAGATCTTCGCGGGGGCCAACCCAGCTGCACTCGAGCCAGTGATCAGCGTCTCTCGGCCGAACTCGCAGGGGGAGCGGGAGGTCAAACTTCCAAGCCGTCTCGGGGTGCTACAGGCGCGTTGGACCGGGACAGATGGGTCGGTCAGTTCTGGACCCTTGACGGTCTACGTAGCAGCTCCGGCACTCGAGGGTGAGCCGATCCGGGAGAATGGCGGGGCCATTCCAGTGACGGTGCCCGGTCCGCTCGGCGAGCAAAGCGGCCTGTCCTTCTCCGGGCGATCCGTGACCTCGGATTGGCAGTATCCGCTGTTGAAAAACGCGACGGTCGACGTGGAAGATCTCGGGGTCTACGCGTTGATTGGTTGGGTCTCCAAAGACGATGCCTACGGCTCTGCGCCGCGAGTCGAGACGGAGTGGCGGGAGAGCGACGGAAAGACGTCGTCGGAACACCAAGTGCGATCTCGATCTGACTTGGCCGGGCGTTGGGCGCAGTTGTTCGAGATGTACGCAGCAGATACCTCGTTGCCGTCGGTCCGGGACATCGGCGACGCGACCGCGAAGGTCGGCGTCGAGATCACGCTGAACTCGGGGCGAAACTACGGTGGTAGCTACGCCATCGAAGGGTCTTGGGACGGCGTGCGGCTCGTGCGGCTCGCGGCGGACGAGGTGAGCGGTGGTGCGGAAGACTTGCTCGCGGCGGCACGGGCTGACGCGAAGTCTGAAGCATACGACGCGGCGGCGGACGCCTATCTCGCGGCGATCCGAGTGGCACCCGAAAGGGTCTTTTCGCGCGAAGCGCGGCAATTGGTGGATGTCTTTCGGAATGCTGATCGATTGGATGAATTATTCGCCGCTCTGGCCAACCCCGCACTCTATCTGCCCAATCCCCTGTTGAACGGGGCCGCCACCGTTCGCGAGCCAGAATTGATCCAGATCATGGCCGCCGAGGCGGTGGGTGATGAGGCGACACCGGGTGCAAAACGTTGGCTCGTGGCCATGGAGAGCGCGCCGCTGGCGGACTCGCAACGCTACATCGTCGGCGCAGCCGTGCTCCGAGAACGATTGAAGGTCGAGGCGGCGGCGGTGCAGCCGGATCAAGTGATCGCGCTGATGGGATTTGCCCCGGACGACCTGAACGAGGCCCGGCTCCGTGGTTTCTGGGGGAACGCGTTGCCGACGACGCTGAGTTTGTTGGACGCCGTTGCGGAAGCGGGTCGGGCCGAGGCGGTCCTGGCGGAAGTTAAAAAACTCCAGCCGCCCACCCCGTATCAAGCCGGCCTCCGGCTGCTCGAAGCGTGGCTGGTAGCCGCGACCGACGCCGAAGCCGCCACGCAGCTCTGGCAGCAGTCTCTGACGATGCGGCGCAACGATAACAACATGAGTATCTACGACGACGCGGATCGATCCGTGATCGAGCGAATTGCCGCGAGCCACGCGATTCCGGGGAATCTCATCGCCGCTGTGCAAAGCTTCGTGGCGAGCACCAATCAGAACGAACGCCAGCGGCAGCGCAGATCGACGGAGATGCTCTTTGCTCTGCGCAAGGTGGGGAAAGACGACGCGGCGCGTGCGGTCTACGAGAGCGCCTGGGTCGACTCCGAGATCGCGGGCTTGGGGTCGCCCGAATCCAGCGTCAATCGCGAGCGGCTGAGCGAGGTGGCCACGGCGCTGGTGGCGACGGAAGATTGGGGACGCCTGGAGCGGATCTTGGATCTGACGGATTCCCGCCGTTCGCAGCTGGGGACCGCGGTGCGAGCGGAGTTCGAGCGGTTGGAAAAGTTGGTGGACTTTGTGCAGGGCGACGTCTCGGTCGCGTGGCCGGTCGCTTGGGTTGGCGAGCAGGTCGACGGAAAGACGAGGCTCCACTGGCAGTGGAATCTGCGAAACGTCGACGCCAACGGAAACGAGCTCGAGGACGCGATCACCGTGTCGGAAGCGCCCTTGGTTCGCGCGATTCCAAATCAGACGAAAGTGGAATTTCTCTACGGCGAGATGCCGGCGGACCTGAGGCCCGTGGCCGAATCGTCGGGCGAGTCAGCGGAAGGTGCGGTCTCTGCCGTGTTGCCGACGACCAATGGATTCCTGCGGGCGGTTGCTTCCTTCGGGGACCGGCAGGTCGCTGGACCGCTGATCCCAGTCGTCTCGGGACGCCGACTCTTCGGTGAAGATCTGCGCGCGATCCTGGAGGGTGGTCCGCAGGGTCTGTCGACGGATCGATTGACGGACGCCGGGACGTCACCCGATGGTTCGGCGGCGCTGCGAATCGACTCGGGTGGGTCAAGGAGACGGATCGGCATCGAGGGTGAGGCCGTCGCCGTGAAGCCCGAGAAGTTCTACGTGATGCGGTCGTGGGTGCGCCGGGCGGGGACCGGGACGGTCGCGATCCGGGGTGAATACCGCGCGGTGAAGGAGGACAAAATGCGGCCCTTGGCGATGAATCTCTGCGATGACGATGGGGTGACCGGGGTGTGGACGCTCTACACGCGGGCGATTCCGACCTATCCGCAGCACACCTTCTGGATCCCGTTCCAAGCTGTGAAGGAGATCGCTCCCAAGCTCGACAACGTGAGCGATGAGACGGAGATCGCGGGCCTCGAAGTCTACGAGATCGATGATTGGGCCTATGGGCGCTGGATCGGCGAACTCGCGATGTTGCGGGAGGAGGCGGGCGACGAGATCGACGAGGCCAGGTTATCAAGGGCCTTCGAGCTGGCGGCCTTCGAGCCTTTGACGGCTCTGGATTATCACGGCTTCTGGCTGGTCGAACGCGGGCTGGCAGCGGGACGCGCGGAAGAAGTGGTCGAGTTATTCGAGGTTGCCGTTGGTGCGGAGATCAATCCGCTCTTCGGGAAGCCGAAGCACGACCGGGTCCTGCAAGCTCTGCGACGATTGATCGATGCCGAGGACTCGACGCCTCGGGTGAAGTTGGCGGCGACGCGGGTTGCGTTGCTGGATCCAGACCGCGTGGGAGCGAAGATGCTGTTCGGATTCTACGGGCAGATGGTCGCGGCAACGCGGGCGGTCTTCGGCGACGATTCGGCGGAGGCGCTGGGAGCGCTCGAAGAATTCCGCGAATTTGTGCGAGGCCGAGCCGAGCGGAACGAGGGTGGCTATTTCGCCGATCTGATCGGGGGGCGAGACTACACGAACAGTCGACCGGACAGCGAGTTTCTCAACGTAGTCGCCAGCTTGGCTGACGAGCAGACGGTCGAGATCGTCAAATCCGCGCTGGAAGGAAAGGCCGCCGATCGAATCGCTTCGGGGAGCATGATGTTCGTCGCACTCGCGCTGGAGATCGCGGGGAACGACGGGTCGCCCGGAGCGGATTGGGACGAGCGAGTGGAGGCCGCTTTTACGGAGTCGAAGGAGATCGATTCGACGGCGGAGCGAGTCTATTGGCCGACGCTGCTGGGCGATGCGCTCGGGGGAAGAGCAGACGGGGCGCAGGCGCGGTTGGAGCTCCGGCGGAGGGTCTTCGACGACACGGTGGCGGCAGATGCCGACGACGTGAGTGATTGGCGCGAAGTAGGGATGGCTGGGCTTGCGCTACTGGAGTCCGCTCGGGACAGCGAGGATGCGGCGGTGGCAGAACGAGTGGCGAGGGAACTCGCGAAGGCAGCGGAAGTCGAGCGCAAGGGTAGCCAATCGATTGCCAACGGCGCGGCGGGGCTGACGCTCGAGGCAAGTCGGATCTTGGTCGAAATGGGGATGACGTCGGAGGGCGTCGAACTCGCGCGGCAGGCTGCGGGAAAGGTCAAACGCTCGGACGATCTGGAAGCGAAATTCCGCGCGTTCCTCAAGGAGGCTTCGGAATGATCGTGCACGGTTAACGGGGACGGTCCAGACTGTTCAGGTCGTATGCAGAGCACCGCCAATTTGTGGGAGCAGCTGTGCCGGGATCTGGAAGCTCGGCGGGCTGCCGAAGACGTGCAGCATCGCGGTGCCGCGGCGAGGTCGTTCGAAGATGCGGCGAAGCAGATCTTTGCGACGAATCATCAACGTCTCCAGGACGCGCTGGAGATCACCGGAGACATCCACCAGGCCAACGGAACGGCGGAGGACGCGATGCGCTGCTTCGGCGAGGCGCTCGAGATGGCTCGCCGGGAGCGGGCGCACGGGGCCGTGGCTCGGATCGCGACCAAACTGGCGATGCTGTCGGAGAGCTTGGGCGGTGCGCGGGCGACGGTGCGATTCTACGGATTGGCGATCGAAGCCATGGAGTTGGCCAACGATCGTTCGCGACTCCCAGCGCTGCTCAGTAATCTCGCTGCCTTGCACCGGAGGACCGACGATTTCCCGGCGTGCGAGCGGACGTATCGCCGGGCCCTGCGCGAAGCCGAGAAACTGCACGGACCGAATCACGAGGAGGTGGCGCAGATCGCGAATGACTTCGGGGTCGCGCTGGCGGACACCGGGCGGTTGGACGAGGCGGAGGACTACCATCTGCGGGCGCTCGCTACGCGGGAGCGGAACTTCGGCGGGCGGCATCCGGAGGTGGCGCAGTCGATGGCCGATCTGGCGGCGGTCTACGCGGGGCGGCGGCTTTACCCGCAGGCGGAGAATTTCTACCGAGCGGCGATGGAGACGTTGGGAAGTTTCCGCGGTTCGGATGACCCTGAAATGGTGGCAATCCGGCAGCGCTACGAACAATTGCCCACGGTGCGGGTCCGCGCGTTGTCGAAGACGCGTCGGATCACGTGAGGAAGGAGGGCGGGAAGATCGGGGCAGTGGGTCGATCATTTCTGGTGGCTTGTCTGCTCGGCGGGTTTGGATTGCTTGCTGGGTGCGGTGGTTCGGTGGATCGACCAGCGGAAGGGGAAGTCATGCTCAGCGTTCTCATGGAGCCGGACGGAAGGGGGGCGTGGCGGGAGCTCTTCGATCGCTTCGAGGCGGCGCATCCCGGGGTGCGGGTGAACCTCGTGGAGGGTCCGGCGGCAACGGATACCCGGGAAGATCTCTACGTGAATGCGCTGCTGGCGGGCAGCGGTGACTACGACCTTGTCTACGCGGATGTCATCTGGGTGCCGAAGTTTGCGGCCGCTGGGTGGTTGGAAGACCTGACGGATCACTGGGACCAGTGGGACGACTTCGTCCCGGCCAGCATCGAGGGCGCGACCGTCGGCGGGCGGATCTACCGGGTGCCGACTCAGTTGAACGGCGGGCTGCTCTATTACCGAAAGGATTGGTTGGCAGAGATCGGAGCGGAGCCGCCGGAAACGTTTGCGGAGCTGCGATCGATCTCGGAACGGCTGCGCGTCGATGGACGCTGGGGTTTTGTCTGGCAGGGCAAGCAGTACCGAGGGGTTGGTGTGCAACTTCGTCGAGGTGCTGCGGGGATTTGGGGGGTATTGGATCGATCCTGATACGGAGAAGGTTGGACTCGAGGAGCCAGCTGCGGTGGCGGCACTTGAGTTCATGCGCGACGCCGTCGGGACCATCTCGCCCCCGGGCGTGACGACCTACGCGGAGGAGGAAAGTCGACTCCTTTTCCAGGGGGGCGGTGCGGTGTTCCTGCGGAACTGGCCGTACGTCTACAAATCGTTGGCGGCGGATGGTTCCGACATGATGGCGCGGGTCGGCATCGTGCCCATGCCCGCCACCGCCTCGGGGGAGTCAGCGGCGACGCTTGGCGGTGCGGGATTCTCGATCGTGAAGACGAGTCCGGCGAAGGACTCGGCGTGGGATTTGATCGAGTTCGTTGCTTCGCCCGACTCGGTGGCGTTCATGAACGAGCGGATCGGCTTGCAACCCGCGCGGCGAAGTTTTTACGAAGAGACGGACGATCCGGTCCAACGGGAACTCTACGAAGTGCTCCAACGAACCACCCCGCGACCACAGATCCCCCAATACGCGCAGGCGTCCGACATCCTCCAGCGGCATTTGAGTGCAGCGATCACCAGGCAGTCGTCGCCGGAGGAAGCGATGAAGGCGGCCGCCCGGGAGACGCGGCTGCTGCTGGGGAGGGCACAGTAGCGGGAAAAAGCTGCGGACGATCCGCGCGCTAAGCGCCGGGTAGTGGGTCCGCCCGGGGGGATCCAAAGGGTGGCGGGGGACGGAACGATCCGAGCGATTCTCCGGACCTGACTCCGCCCGGTCGAAAACGGAAATGAACAGTGGTGTGCCGGGCTTGATGTTCGCCCGGGAGTGCGGCAGATTCTTCCGCTTACCCGACTCCCGCTCGCATGCACCGTATCCTCCTTTTGTCCGCCGATCCTGAGGTGGCGGATCGAATCGGAGCATTGCTGACCGAGCGGATGCGATCTCAGTATCTCCTGCGGGTCGATTCGCGCGACGTCGAAACGACCCCTTTGATCAACGAGCGGCTGCCGGACGTCGTGCTGCTGGACCTCCCGACCGAGGGCGCGGAAGCGGTGGTCGACCACCTGCTGTCGGTGGCGTCTCCGATCCCGGTTGTTGCTCTGACCGCCCACGAGGACGTCGAGTTGGAGGCATTGGCTTTGCGACGGGGTGCGCAGGATTGTCTGTTGCTGCCGGAGCTAACCTCGCGAGCTTCTGGTCCGTGCCATCCATCACGGTATCGAGCGGGCTGCCGTCGAGCGGCGACTGGCGCGCGAGCAGGAGATGCTGAACAACCTTTTGGACCAGCTGCCGGATCGCATCTACTTCAAGGATCTGCAGAGTCGCTTCCTGCGAGTCAATCGAGCGATGACGGAACTCTTCCGGATGCGGAATGCGACGGCGATGATCGGCAAGACGGACCACGATTTCTTTACGTCTGAACACGCCCAACCGGCGTTGGCCGACGAGCGCGAAATCATCCGGACGGGCGAATCGATCATCAACAAGCTCGAGAAAGAAACGCTTCCCGACGGGGAGGTGCGTTGGTCGCTGACGTCGAAGTTGCCTCTGCGGACGGGTGAGGGCGAGATCACCGGGACGTTCGGCATCTCGCACGACATCACTCAGATGAAGCTGCTCGAGGATGCCGTGGAGGCGGAGCGGGTCCGCTTCAAACAATTGTCGGAGGAGTTGCACGCCAAGAATCTCCAGCTCGAGCAAGATCTCGTGATGGCCAAGGGGATCCAGGAGGCGTTGCTGCCCGAGGCGGTGGTCGTTTTCCCCGAGCAAGTGGAGTTGGGGGAGAATCGGCTACGGATCTCCTCGGTCTATCGACCGGCATCGGCGGTCGGGGGCGACTTTTTCACCATTCTCCCATTGTCCGGGAGGAAGGTGGGGGTGCTCATCTGCGATATCATGGGCCACGGTCTGCGGGCGGCTCTCGGGACGGCAATCGTGCGGGGATTGATCGAGCAACTGAAGGGAGAAGCCAGCCAGCCGGATCGTTTCCTAACCAGCCTGAACCTGGGATTGCGGGCGATCCTGCGGAACATCGACGAGCCGCTGTTGGTGACGGCGTTCTACCTCGTTGCGGACGTCGAAACGGGCGAGATCCGGCTGGGTTCGGCGGGTCACCCAGGGCCGGTGCTCTGCGACGGCAAGACGGGCACGGTGCAGGAGGTGGAGATGGATCGCCAGCAACGGGGTCCGACTTTGGCGATCTTCGACGATGCGGTCTATGGGATGGAGTCGCGCTGGTTGAAGCTGGGAGACCGGTTGCTCCTGTTCACCGACGGGGCAATCGAAATGAGCGATCCGTCGGGGCACGTGATCGGCCTGGAGCGCTTTCTAGAATCTGCGAAGGAGCACTGCGGTCTGGAGGCTGAGCAGCACTGCGCGAAGGTGCTGTCCGATATCCAGCAGTCGGCTGGCGGCGCGGAGTTTGACGACGACGTCTGTCTCGTCGCGCTGGAACGCGAGTGACGCCGACCGTCGCTGCGGGCGGTGGAGGATCAGCGGCGACCGCCGTGAAACTCGAAGGTATCTGAGTCGAGGGTCAGCGAGATCGTCAGTGCACCCCCCCCGACGAGGCGGATGGTGCCGATCACCGAAGAGTCTCCCACGCCGACGTCGAATACGATGCGGCGGTTCTTGAGAACGTAGCTTCCGGAGGCGGACACCCCGGGGCGAGTGGGATCAATCGTGCGGGCCAGAAACGTCCCGTCGGGACGCAATAACCAGACCGTCCGCACGTCGGAGCGCCTTCCTGCCTCGTCGTAGAAGGTGTTTTTCCAAAGGACCCGGGCGGCGGTGCCCCCACGATTGGAGCGGATGCTGACCTTGCTCGCTCCGCCAGCTTGAATCTCCGGACCGGTGAGATTGTAACCGCCGTTGTATCTGGCCTGAAATTTGTCGAAACCATCTCGCTTCCCGGCCAGCGCCAAGGAGGGGTGAGCCAGGGTAGCAAGAAGGATGGGGAGAAGGATCGTCGGAAGCGCCCGCATGTTGTCGAGGATAGTTTGGGTCCATGCTCCCGTCAACGGTCAGACGAGTCGGGCATTGTCAGCGCTTCTCGACGAGGGCGTAAGCGTTGTGATTGTGGATGGATTCGAAGTTCTCGGCTTCGACGCGATACCAGAGAATGTTGGTGTCGGCGTCGCACCGGACCGCCACGTTGCGGACGAGGTCTTCGACGAAGACGGGGTTGGCGTAGGCGCGCTCCGTGACGGCTTTCTCGTCCGGGCGCTTGAGCAGGCTGTAGAGTTCGGAGCTGGCGCTGTCCTCGACGAGTCGGATCATGTCCTCGATCCACATCGGCTGCCTCGTTCGCACCGCGAGAGTGACGAGTCCTCGTTGATTGTGGGCGCCGGCGGTCGAGATCGCTTTCGAGCAGGGACACAGGGTGGTGACTGGCACGAGCGCCGTCACGATGAACTCGGTGTGCTCGCCGATGAGACTCGCGCTGAAACGCGCCGTGTAATCGAGCAATCCGACCGCGCCGGAGACGGGAGCGGATTTCTCCAGGAAAAACGGAAACTCAAAGTCGACGTGGGCGTTCTCGGAGTGAAGGCGCGCCGTGAGCTGCTGGAGAATATCGGTGATGTTGTCGACGTGAAGGAGCGGGCCGTGGGAGTTGAGCACCTCGACGAAGCGGCTCATGTGGGTGCCTTTGTGCTGGTGGGGGAGGTCGACGGTGAGTGCTGCGGTGGCGATGGTATTCTGCACCACGTGGCTTTTGTCCCGGATCTGGATCGGGAATCGGAGAGCTTTCACGCCGACTCGGTCGATGGAGATCTGGCGGGAGTCGGGTTCGCTTTGGGTGTCGCGCAGAGTCATGGTGTCGAGTCGAAAGAGAGAAACAGGAAGCAGCGAGGCGGGACAATATCCCTTTTCCAAAGAGACCACGATAGGATTAAGGTCGGGTGGGTTCTCCCCACCAATGCCTACGCCAGCCGCTATAATCGATGACGCCGCCCTGAAGACGGCTACGGGCAAGAATTGGAAGGAGTGGATGGCTCGCTTGCGGGGAGCTGGATTGGACGCAGGATCGTCGGCCGAGGTGATGGATTGGCTCGATCACGAGCACAGCGTGCCAGGTTGGTGGCGGCAAGCGATCGCCAATGCATTCGAGCGATCTGTTGACAATCGAGATCAAGTCGAGCGGGCAGATGGGTTCGAGATCGAGATCGAGGCCACTGTGCCAGCTGCGCAGAAGGTCGTCTTCGAGCTGTGGGCGGACGATGCGCTTCGGTCGAAGTGGTTGCGACGAGCGGACCTCACGATCACCGATCTGCGACCGCCTGAACGGGTGCGGGCGCGGTGGCTGCCGCTGGAATCGGAACTAGACGTCAGATTGCGAGCGGCTGAATCGGGTGGAATCGCGGGGACGAGCATGCGACTGCGGCATTGGAAACTGCCCAGTGCGCAATCGGCAAAAAAGCTCGAGGCGTTCTGGAACTCGGTCTTCGACCGGATGCGGGAGCACGTGAACGCCTAACCGTATGGAGGTAACGAGTCGAGTAGCGGAGAGTGGCGCGTCGCTGTCGAACGCGGAGATCGAGGAGTTTGTGGCGGAAGCGGCAGCGAGATTGCGGGCGGGGGGACAACGGATTCTGGTGATCGTGCCGGACGCGACGCGGACGGCTCCGATTGGCCCAGTCTTCAGGGCTTTGCACGCGACCGTGGCGGGTGAGGCAGCTGCGTTTGACGTGTTGGTCGCTCTGGGGACCCACCCGCCGATGACGGAGGCGGCAATCTGCGAGCGCCTTGGCATCACAACCGAAGAGCGAACGTCGGAATACGGGGGTGTGGAGCTGTTCAACCACGATTGGAACAACGACGAGGCGCTCGCTGTGATCGGTACGATACCAGCGTCCGAGATCGCGGCCCTGTCGGGAGACCGCTTCGCGGTGGACGTCGAGGTGCGGATCAACCGAAAGGTGCTCGAATACGACCGGATCGTAATCGTCGGTCCGGTGTTTCCACACGAGGTCGTCGGGTTCTCCGGGGGGAACAAGTACCTTTTCCCAGGAGTCAGCGGCCCAGAGGTGCTCAACTTCTTCCATTGGCTTGGCGCGGTCATCACCAACCCAATGATCATCGGTAGCAAATGGACGCCCGTGCGCCGGGTTGTGGACCGGGCGGCAGCCTTTGTCCCCGTGGAGAAGCTGTGTTTTTGTTTGGTGGTGAGCGCCGGGAGATTGGTTGGCATCTTTGCCGGTCCTCCGGAGGCGTCCTGGGACGTGGCCAGTGATCTATCGGCGCGGGAACACGTGGTGAAAGTAAGGAAGCCCTTTCACACGGTGCTCTCGCGTGCACCGGAGATGTACGACGAGTTGTGGGTGGGCGGCAAATGCATGTATAAGCTCGAGCCGGTCGTGGCGGATGGCGGCGAACTCATCATCTACGCCCCGCACATCCACGAGGTCTCGTCGGTGCACGACGAAACGATCCGTCGGATTGGATACCACTGCCGCGATTATTTCCTCGGTCAATGGGACACTTTCAAAGACGAATCGTGGGGCGTGTTGGCGCACTCGACTCACGTGCGCGGGATCGGGACGTTTGAGAACGGCATCGAGCGTTGTCGGATCCGGGTGACGTTGGCGACTGGGATCCCCGAAGCCGTCTGCCGTGACATCAATCTGGGTTATCGCGACCCCGCGTCGATTCGGGTGGCGGAGTTCGAGGGGCGCGAGAATGAGGGTGTGCTCTACGTGCCGAAGGCGGGGGAGATGTTGTATCAGCTCGAGGAGAAGCCGGAGTGGGCCGCCGCGAAGTGAGGTTTTCGTCCGCAAAAGTCGCTCCGGCCCACTAGATTGCGATGATCTTAAGCTTGGATATCGGGACCTCGTCCTGTCGCGCGGCGGTTTTCGGTGGGGACGGCGTGAGGGTCGCGGGGACCTTGGCGCAGTTGTCATACCGACTTGAAACGGACGCCGACGGAAAGGCGGTGTTGGATCCGCTGGAGCTACTCGAAGCCGTGCGACACTGCGCCCTCGCCGCCCGCGCGAAGGTCGACGGAACGTTGACCGTTGGGATGTCTTGTTTCTGGCACAGCCTTCTCGGGGTGGATCGAGCTGGCCAAGCCCTGACCCCGATCTACACCTGGGCGGATTCTCGCTGCCGAGAGGATGCGGAGCGGCTTCGCACCGAATCCGACGAACGCGCGATCCACGCCCGCACCGGCTGCATGCTCCGCGCCTCCTTTTGGCCGGCGAAGCTTCGTTGGCTCGCACGCATCGATCCGGAACTCTTCGCGAGGGTGGATCGCTGGGTGTCGCCAGCGGAGTGGCTCCAGTGGCAACTGACCGGCCACGCGACCTGCGCGTTGGGCATGGCGACTGGGACCGGGCTCTTCGATCCGAGACTTTGTGAGTGGAGTCCCGAGATGCTGAGACTAGTCGGCTTGCGCGAAGAGCAATTGCTTCCGATCTCCGACGAGCCGACGAACTGGCTCGGCAGCGAATTTTTCCCCGGTATCGGCGACGGCGGCGCGAGTAATCTGGGGTGCGGTGCCACCGAACCCGGGCTTGCCGCGATCAATTTTGGAACGAGCGCGGCGCTTCGGGTCATGCGCGATGGCCCGGGCATCCAGGCACCCTTCGGCCTGTTTGCTTATCGGGTCGATTTAGATCGCTACCTGGTCGGCGGCGCCGTTAGCAACGCGGGCAATCTCCACGCTTGGTGCAAGCGCGAGCTACGGCTGCCGAGTGAAGCCGAGATCGAAGCCGCGATGATCGAGCGCAGCACTCCCGAGCATGGCCTGACGATCCTTCCGTTCTGGAACGCGGAGCGCGCCCCCGACTGGAACGAGGACGACGCGGGATCGATCGCCGGAATTCACCAAGCGACGACGGCCCTCGACCTCACCCAAGCCATCCAGGAAGCAACCTTTTACCGCCTCGCCACCATTGCCACCCGGATCTCCCACCTGGAGGACTGTGGCGCGAATGGATCACGAGGGGGGTCGGGGGCCGGGATGAAGTGGATCGTATCCGGGGGGATTCTGAATTCGCAGGCGGCGCTGAGTCGATTGGCGAACGTCCTCGGTGAGCCGGTTTACGCCAGTGCGGAGCCGGAGGCGTCTCTGCGGGGGGCAGCGGTCTTCGTTTTGAGGAAATTGGGATTTGACGCTCGCGCTTCGAAAACGGATGAACCCGTTCCGCCGAACGCCGCCGTGCACGCACGTTATGTCCAGGAGCGGGAGCGGCAGGCCCAGCTGGAAGGGATCATGCAGGAGTGGCGATGAATCTGACGATCAACGAAATCTACCTCTCCGTTCAGGGAGAAAGCACCTGGGCGGGACTGCCGTGCGTCTTTGTCCGGCTAACCTTCTGCGATCTGCGGTGCACGTATTGCGACACGGAGTATGCCTTCTACAAAGGCGACAAACGCTCGGTGGATGACATCGCTGCGGAGGTGCTGGCGACAGAATGTCCGTTGGTCGAGATCACCGGAGGAGAGCCACTCCTCCAGAAGCACGTGCTGCCCTTGATGACCCAGCTCTGCGACGCGGGGCGGCAGGTGTTGATCGAGACGAGCGGAGCCCACGACATCTCGGTCATCGATCCGCGAGTGCACCGGATCATGGATTTCAAGACGCCTTCCAGCGGAGAGGTTGCGCGAAATCTGGAGTCGAACGTTGCCCACCTCGCGATGCGCGACGAGGTGAAATTCGTGATCGGCTCGCGGGAGGATTACGAATGGACCCGCGATCAAATGAGAAAGCACGGTTTGTCGGCCCGCGTCGGTGCAGTGCTGCTGAGTCCAGTGTTCGGGAAGGTCGATCCTCGCGACATCGTGGCTTGGATGTTGGCGGATCGGCTGGAGGCGCGGTTTCAGCTGCAAATGCATAAGTTTATCTGGGACCCGAAGAAAACCGGGGTTTGAGCATTCCGTTTTCGAAAAGTAGGTTCGGGCGATGAAAGCGACGTTGGTGAAAGATTTTCGGTTCGAGTCGGCTCAGACTCTGCCGCATGCGGGAGCAGGGCATAAGTGCGGGAAGATGCACGGACACAGTTTTCTCGTGGAGATCTCGATCACGGGAGAGATCGATCCTGCTACCGGCTGGATCTACGATCACTCGCGGATCTCACGCGCGATGAATCCTCTGGTCGAGCTATTGGACCACGCCTATCTCAACGAGATCGAGGGGCTGGAGAATCCGACCATCGAGCTGATGGCGGCTTGGTTCTGGCAGCGGCTCGCGCCAGATCTCCCGGGTCTGAGTGAGATTGTCATCCACGAGACCCCGACGGCGCGGGTGCGGTATCAGGGAAAATAACCGACGGACTCATCGACGGAACGTTGCGTCGACGCATTTTGACGCCAGCCGGTGGCAGGCCAGACGGCGAAGTTGATCATGCCGACCACCAGGGTGGAGGGGAGCTTTTTCGCGCAAGAAAAAGCCGGGCGAATTGCTTCGCCCGGCTCTTCGACTGAGTTGTCTCGGAAGCTTAGAGCTTCATTCGAACCATGGCCTCGTGCTCCTCATCGGTGCAGGGGGCGTTGAGCGGGACGTCGGTGGCCTTCTCGCTGTTCCCGACGAGATCTTTCTCGTTGAGGTAAGCTTCGAGTTCCTCGCCGCTAATGTCGGCCACCATCTCGCCGTTAACCTCGACGCAGGGGGAGAGGGGCTGGCCGCTCCGCTGCTCCATCTCCCAGCGAAACGCCGGGTTTTGGATGATGTCTTTCTCCGTGTAGGGGAGGTCGTATTTGGCGAGGACGGCGCGGACGCCGGCACTCCAGCCACAGGTGGTCTTCAGGTATGCGGTGATTTCTGGTTTTGCCATGGTGCTTGTCATTACGCGTGGGTTCCGTAGATCGCGAACGATTAATTCTTCCCTTCGCCGGGGCGGTATTCCTCCTGAGCGATCTGGAAGGCTGCTGCCAGGCCGACGAGATCTTCGCCGGGCTTGACGCCTTCGAACGCGGCGCTCTCCTTCTCGACGTCTTCCATCGAGTAGTTGGCTGCCTTGATCGAGAGGCCGATGCGCCGATCATTCTTGTCGATCTTAATGACGCGGCTTTCGACTTCGTCGCCGACCTTGAGGATGTCTTTGACTTTCTCGACGTGATCTTCGCTGAGTTGCGAGATGTGGACGAGACCGTCGATGTTGCCTTCGAGCTGCACGAATGCGCCGAAGTTGGCGAGCTTCGAGACGGTGCCCTTGACGAGGTCGCCGATCTTGAACTGGCCTTCGATCTCTTTCCAAGGATCTCCCTCAAGTTGCTTGACGCCGAGGCTGATACGCTGGTTGGCCTTGTCGATGTCGATGACGACGGCTTCGACGGGATCGCCCTTTTTGAGGATCTCGGACGGGTGGTTGATCTTGCGGGTCCAGCTGATGTCGGACACGTGAACCATGCCGTCGATGCCTTCTTCGAGTTCGATGAACGCGCCGTAGGCGGTCATGTTGCGGACTTCGCCGGAGACTTGCTTGCCGATCATGTAGCGGGATTCGATCTCGTCCCATGGGTTCGGCTCGAGCTGGCGGACGCCGAGAGAGATCTTCTGCTCACCGGTATTGACGCCGAGCACGACGGCCTCGACTTCCTGGCCAAGCTCAAGCACGTCGGACGGACGGGCGATGCGCTTGGTCCACGAGAGTTCGGAGACGTGGATGAGGCCTTCGACGCCTTCCTCGATCTCCACGAACGCGCCGTAGGGCATGAGGTTGGTGACCTTGCCGCGAACGGTCTGGCCAACGGGGAAGCGCTCCTCGATCTTTTCCCAAGGATTGCTTTGAGTCTGCTTGAGACCAAGGGAGACGCGCTCCTTTTCCTTGTTGATGTCGAGGATAACGAGTTCGAGGTGGTCGCCGATGTTGACCATCTCGGAAGGATGGTTGAGGCGGGCCCACGACATGTCGGTGATGTGGAGAAGGCCATCGATCCCGTCGAGGTCAACGAATGCGCCGAAATCGGTGATGTTCTTGACGCTTCCCGAGACCATGTCGCCGATGCTGACAGACTCGAGGAATTTCCCACGTTTTTCGGAGCGTTCGGCTTCGATGATCTCGCGGCGACTGAGAACGACGTTTTTGCGGTCTTCGTTGATCTTGACGATCTTGAAGTCGTAGGTGTTGCCGACGAACTGCGTGAGGTCGCGGGGCGGGATGATGTCGATCTGCGAAGCGGGCAGGAACGACTCGACGCCGACGTTGACGGTGAGACCGCCTTTGACGACCGCCTTGACCTTGCCCTTAATGAGGCCGCCGTCTTCGTAGACTTTGACGATCTTCTCCCAGTTCTGGCGCTGGGCGGCTTTTTCCTTCGACAGGACGACCATGCCCTCGTCGTTCTCGAGGCGAACGAGCAGGACCTCGATTTCGTCGCCGACTTCGACCTCTTCGGGGTCTTCGAATTCACTGGCGGGAATGACGCCTTCGGATTTCCAGCCGATGTCGATGAGAAATTCGCGGGAGCGGATTTCGAGCACGTGCCCGTTGACGATACTGCCTTCCTTGTAGTTCTTGATTGAACTGGTGAGGAGGTCTTGCAGGGATACTTCTGCCATAAGGATGGTTGAGGTTGATTAAGTTGAAGCCACGCTGCCGAGTTGAACTCCGACCGGCATCATTGCGGGTCGGCGGCTGTGGCGGGTGGCTGAAAGTAGCGACTCGGAAAGGGAAAGCAATCCCCGATTATCAATCCGGCAGACGCCCGTCGAGGCGGTTCGCTCGGAGGCTACCTGCCCTCTGCCGCTCCGCCGCGCGGGGTGGGGACGCTCCGTTCACTTTTTGGTAACAAAAGTTTCTCATTCATCTATTAGACGCATTGATCGGATTTGGTATTATCCGCGCCGACCGATTCGTCAGAAGCGGCACCAAAGCTTATGGAATTTATCTCATCGATCTTCAATCCCGGCGTCCTGTTCTTTCTGCTGGGGTTTGGCGCGGTCTTACTGAAATCGAATCTGGCGCTTCCGGATTCCATCGTGAAATTTGTCAGTCTCTACCTGATGCTCTCCATCGGATTCAAGGGAGGGGTGAGTCTTCACAGTTCATCGTTGTTCGGGGACGGGATTCTGATGATTGGGATCGTGCTTCTGATGAGCGTCGTGGTTCCGGTCTACTCTTATTACTTCTTCCGTAAACGCCTGGGAATCGCCGACGCTGCTGCCATCGGAGCCACGTACGGGTCCAATAGCACGCTCACCTACATTACCGCGGCTGGTTTCCTGACATCGATCTCGGTCGCTTACGAGGGCTACATGACGGTGGCGCTCGTGGTGATGGAGACGCCCGCTATCATTTTTTCCGTCCTGATGGCGCAGATCGCGATGAAGGGAACGGCCAAGAAGCCGACCGGACAGGTGGTCCGGGAGGCTCTCACGGACGGAACTCTTCTGCTCATGGTCGGCAGTATGTTGATCGGTTACCTGCTGAGCTTGATGGGGACAGAGGACTCACCGCTTTCCTCGTTCATTGGGGGCGACATGTTCACCGGGATGCTCGTCTTTTTCCTTCTCCACATGGGGACGGTCGTCGGAAAGAAGTTTCGCGAGATGGATTCGTTTCCTCCGGTGTTGGTGGGGTTCGCCATCGTGGCCCCATTGATCAACGCGGCCATCGCGATCTCGCTCTGTAAGGTGTTCGATTTCGCTCCGGGCGATTCGCTCCTGCTGGTGATCCTCTGCGCGTCCTCGTCCTACATTGTCGCCCCGGCGATCCTCAAAGACACGCTGCCCGAAGCGAACCCGGCGAAGTATCTCACCATGAGCATGGGGATCACCTTTCCGCTCAACATCGTGGTCGGGATCCCGCTCTACTGGTGGATCCTCCAGGCTTGGTAGTCACCCCAGATCACGGGCGGTATCGGAACTATGGGGGTGCTCCGCCGAGAGCCTCTTGGCACCACTTTCTGCGGATGGCTGACAGGGTCTTCGACGTTACAACGTCCGCTTGGGAACCGGGGTCACGAAGGACCCAAGAAAGACCCCTGCTATGAAGCCGCCTAGATGCGTGGCGTAGGCCGTCATGCTACCGCCTGGATTGATGACCCCGGAGACGTCTAGCGCAACTCCGATTACCGCAAAGGTTGCCAGCGCCGAGGGCGGAATCGGATGAGCGATCGGCCAGACGAACGGATCGGGGATCCAGGGGCACCGGATCGCCAGCGCGAGGTAGACGCCTTGAAAGCCCAGCAAGGCTCCAGACGCTCCCAGCATTGGGGTGATGCTGTTGCTCTCGAAGATCACAAAACAAATTGCGCCTGAGATCGCCGTCAGGATGTAGATCGCGAGAACCCACCATTGCCCGATCAATTCGCCGACGAGATAAGCAAAGACCCAGAAGTAGAGCAGGTTGAAGAAGAGATGCTCAGAGTCCGCGTGAAGGAACGAGTAGGTTAGGAGGGTCGCGACGGCGGGTAGATCGTTTGTCGAGAATCCTCCACGGTTTAACTCTTCCCACGCGCCCACAACCCGTGAGGGAACGCACATAAATGCCCGTAACACGTCGTCCGCCACGCCGAGACCCACCAGAGCAACGGCCAGATTGAGGCCAATCAATCCGAGGACTGACCAGCGCTCTCGCGCCATGCGTCCAATCTTCGCCCGATCCCCGTTCACGTCCGAAGGAGGACTAGCAGAGGTCGCCGGCGATGTCACTCGGAGGCGGCTCAATGACACCGCGTTCCGCGTGCCCAGCGAGTCACCTCGGTCGTTGGTGGCGTCGGATCCGGTGCCGCGAGATCCGTCACGGGGCCGTCCGGAGCGAGAACTTGGCGTAGGTGCCGACGCGCCAGAGCCACTCCATCGGGCCGAATCGAAAGCGTTCGAGCCACCAGCGGGAGCAAGCAAGCTGAACGGCGCAGATGGCGATGGCGACGCCTGCGGTGCCGCCTGGCCCGAGCGTTCCAAACCAGCCCAGTCCGTAGCTGTAAAAGATGAACCCGGCTAAGGCGCTCTGAAGGAGGTAATTTGTCAGCGCGGTCCGTCCGACAGCAGCGAATGCCAGCGACAATTTCGAGTTGGCGTCTGCCATCCGCATGAGCGCCACGAGGTAACACCAAGAGAGGGCCAATCCAGCCGGGAGGCTGCCGAACATTTGCCCCACCCAAGAGATTGGTGACGACGCGTCATAGCGCTGCGCGGCCCACGCTCCCGCTGCGGAGACGATCAGCGCCGACGCTCCTACCGTTAAAAAGCGGGTGCTTATCGGCGTCTTTGCAGTGGGGAACCAACCGGTTCGGATCGCGTCGTAGCCGAGCAGTGCCGCCGCGAAAAACCAGGGAATCATGAGCAGCATAATCCCTTGGACCAAGATCGCTTCGAGCAATCTGATCTGGAGGATCTCACTAAAGCTGCCGGTCGAGTAAGTTTGCGCCACTTGGGAGATCGCCTTCGCCGCCCACTCATCGAATTCCGGATCGTCGCCTGCGGGCAGGAGTCCTAGGGCGGTCCAGCCTAAGAGGGTGCCGAAGAGGAGGACGCCGGCAAGAATCCGTCGGCCCGTCGGGCCTAGCTGCCGAGTGACGAGAATCCCTATTCCGAGCAAAGCGTAGGCGCAAAGGATGTCGCCCCACCACAGAAAGATGATGTGCGCCAAGCCAATCAGAAACAGGACGGACATGCGACGCATCGTCAACCACGCGAAGCTGCCTTCTCTCAGTCGTGCCCGATCTTCTTGGAGGGCAAGCCCGGCCCCGAGAAGAAAGGCAAGAAGTCCACTCGCTTTGCCGAGGAGGAGGGTGCCAATGGTGAAATCCCACACCGCCGCGAAGCCGCTCAATCGAGGAGCGTTGTCCAGAAGCGCGAGGTAGAAATCGGTCGAGGCGAAAGCCGAGATATTGACAAAGATCAGAGCGAGCACCGCCGCGCCGCGAGCGACGTCTAGACCGACCAGTCGATCGAGCGGCGGCATCGGGAGGGCGGGCGGTGGTGCGGGTGGAGTCATCGATCTGGGGGTGGCGGCTTCGCCGTTTTGGTCGGGCCAGTGATCGTCAATCGCCGCTCCTTGGGAGGGTGGATCGGGGAGGGCTGGAGAGTTTTTACTTTTGCTTCTTTGAAGTGGTGAGGACCTTCCGCACGCACCACGCGAACAGGGTGGTGACCGCTCCGACGCTCGTGAGCATGACGAGCCAGCCTCCGAGGGTCACGAGTTGGCCTCCTCGGTCACGCGGCCCCGGTAGGCGGCACCGCGAGAGATGAGGATGCCGACGAACGTGGCGAAGGTGAGGATGAGTCCGACGGCCATCCACGCGACCGGGTTGGGCGTGACGAAGAGGTCTTTCACGTAGCCGCTAGTTTCGGCGGGGCCGCCGCCAAACTTGAAGCCGACGAGGTTCTCCAACGTCCAAAGCGTGAAGATAAGGAGAAGAAAGGCGGGGCAGAGATATCTCATGATCCAGCGGAATACGCGTGGGATGCGGATGCTGGCACCCTCGTGGGCGGCGGCCAAGCCCTTGTCGACGCCGAAGGTCCAGCTGAAAAAGATGATCTGGACCGTAGCGAGGATGAAGATGAGGAAGGTCCCAACCCAGAAATCGAGGGTGTCGAGGGCCTTCACGTCTTTGCTGAAGTAAACGACGAAGGTGCTGCCGATGGCGGTGACGAGGCCGAGGAAGGCGACGCTTTTCTTCCGGCCGATGCCGAGAGCTTCCTCGAGAAACGCGATGCCGGGTTGCAGCATGCTGAGCGAGCTAGTGACGGCTGCAAGAAAGAGGAGGAAGAAAAAGAGCGTGCCGAAGACAGCACCAGCGGGCATGGCGGAGAAGACCATCGGGAGGACGTTAAAGCCGAGACCGAAGGTGCCTTGGCCGGCGACTCCGGCCAGACCGAGGAACGCGACCCCGGCGGGCAGGGTGATGAGCCCGCCGAGGCCGACTTCACAAAATTCGTTGGCACTCGTGGCGGTGAGCCCGCTGAGAACGATGTCGTCCTTCCGGCTGAGGTAGCTCGAATAGGTGATGATGACGCCAAAGCCGACGCTGAGGGAAAAGAAGATCTGCCCGGCGGCGGCGAGCCAGAGGCCAGGCTTCTGCAGTTGCTCCCAGACGCCGACGACGCGGACTTGGCGGGCTGGGTCGTCGACGGGGCCGTCGTATTGGGCGCGGGCGGCGGCGATGGGCGCGGCTCCGATGATCTCGCGGTCGGGGATCCACTCGCCTCCAACGAGCTGCTCGACGACGACCTTGTTGGGATTCCACATGAATCCGAGGCCGTTGTTGACGTTGCGTTGCGGTTCGGCGGCGTCGGGGGTGCCGAGGGTGAGCACGCGGACGAGGGTGATGATCGCGAGGATAATGAGCGCGGGCATCGCATAGGTGCAGAAGAGTTCGATGCCTTTGGAGACGCCCCGGTAGATGAGGGTGAAGTTGAGCAGGAACGCGAAGCCTAGGTAAAGGCCGACTTGGGTGAGCGAGAAGCCAATGGCGGAGCCGTCGCCGTCGGCTCCGGTGAAGTGGCCGAAGAAGTCGCCGGCTTGCGCGGCCTCGGTGAACGCGATGTTCCCGAGGGCAAAGTTGGTGGCGTAACCCAGGCACCAAGCTTCGATGACCACGTAATACATGTAGATGATAACGGGGATGACGACGCCGATGATGCCGAGGTATTTCCCGTAGCGGGTCCGCGACATCGCGTGGAAGACGCCAGGGGAGCTGTTAAATCCGCGAAGGCCACCGTAG
Organism: uncultured Verrucomicrobiae bacterium; assembly: GCA_963803825.1. GTDB lineage: Bacteria > Verrucomicrobiota > Verrucomicrobiia > Chthoniobacterales > JAATET01 > CAVVKW01. The sequence goes on from CAWDOJ010000012.1 coordinate 107,765, forward strand.
CGCCCCATGGTCCACTCGGCCCAGCAGATCGGAAGGCCGATGATGAGAAGCGAAATGAAGTAGGCCAGCATGAAGGCCCCGCCTCCGAATTCTGCGGCCTGACCCGGGAAGCGGAGGAAATTTCCTAGCCCAACGGCACTACCGGCGACGGCGAGAATAACGCCGAAGCGGGAGTTCCACTTTTCTGGGGTGCGGGACATCTTTTAGCAGCTGGGCGGTCGGGGGGGGATCAGCAGGTGGCGTGCCGGTGTCGGCTGGCTCGTCACTGGCTGGCGACTGGTGATGGGGCGAGCGCGGTGGAGGCAGCTCGCTCCCGCAGAAGGGGGTTCATCACTTTGAACCAGAGGGGGGGACAGAGGGCGAGCCAAGTCATGGCGGGGTATCCGTGGGGGAGGGGCATGGCGGTGGGGTTGGTCCGCTGCCTCTGGTAGTGCTGGGTGGGCGTCTTGTGGTGATGGCTGTGGCGGGGGAGATTCAGGAGCAAGAAATTGCTGATGTAGTGATCGCAGTCCCAGGAATTTGCGTCGGTGAGCCGGACGGGGGTGCCCGTTTCTTCGTCGTGGGGCCGGACGAGCCCGTAGTGCTGGAGATAGCCGGTGATCCAGAGGGTGGCGACGCCGCCAAGTCCCTGGGCGATGTAGAAGAGGAAGGTGAGGGGGCCGAGGAAAAGGAGAATCGCAAGCGCGATGGCGGCGGAGAGGGTGAAGGTGCGGGTGACGCGGTTGCGAAAGTCGTAGCCGGTTGTCTTCAGCCGGCGTTGTTCGAGCTGAAAGGCCTCGATGGCGCTGAAGATGGCGGCGCGGGGGATGAAGTCGTAGGCCGTCTGGCCGACGTGGGACAGCGAGGGGTCCCCCGCGGTCGCGGTGATCCGGGGATTGTGGTGAATGAAGACGTGGTCGATGGAGAAGGAGCCGTAGTTGAGGAGGGTCAGCAGGGATTGGCCCAAGAAGCGCTCGGTGCGACTGGTCTTGTGGAGGAGTTCGTGGGCGCAGCAGATACCGGCACCGCCGATGGCGATGCCAAAGTTCAGCGTGAAGGAGATCTGATCGACGAAGGTGAAGGTGTGGAAGTGGAAGAGTGCCCAGGTGAGAAAGCCGATCTGGAGCACGGCATAAGTCGCGACGATGGCCTGAAATAGGCGGGAATGTTCGATCGTGTCCGGGTCGATGCCGTTGCCGCGACCGGCGAAGTGGTCGGCGATGGGGCCAAGGAGGAAGTAGATGGCGAGGGGCGCCCAGAGGGCAATTCCGCCGAACGGGACGGCAGCCATGAGGGAGAGGGGGAAAAGGAGGATCGCCGCGTAGGGGAGCGCGGCGAGGCGGGAGGGAGTGCGGGCTCTGAGGCTGGTGCGCGGCTTGAGCTGGGTGGTGGTCATCTTGAGTGGTTGGGGGGGGGAATCCCTGCATGGCGGGATCCCGGGCTGGAAGCCCCGGACGAGCTGGCTGGAAGCCCGCGCTCCCCAATTCAGCCGAGGGCAGCGAGGATGCGGTCCATTTCCGCCCGCGTGTTGTAAAAGTGAGGGCTGAAGCGGAGCCAAGCCCGGCCGTCTCGGGCGTTGCGAAGGCTAGCGGTGATCTGAGCATCTTCGAGCTTCTTAAATTGGCTCGCGGGGTCTGCGGTGGGGTGGCGGGCGGTGACGATACCGCAACGGAGTGGTTCGTCGTTGTCTGGTGAAAGGAATTCGTAGCCGCGGAGGGCAAGTTGCTCGTGGAGGTAATCGCGGACTTCGAGGATGCGGCGGGTGACTTCGTCCGGACCCGTTTCCTGGATGAGCTGCAATGCGGCGACCATACCGTACAGGCCGGTCACGTTGAGGACGCCGGGTTCGTAGCGCTGGGCGGTCTCGGGAAACTCGATCTCGTCCTGCGTGATGAAGTTCGGACTTTTGACGTTCCAGGCACCGAGGAGGGTGGGGCGGAGGGCGGCGAAGTGTTGCTTGGCAACGTAGACGATGCCGATGGCGAGCGGACCGAGCATCCATTTGTGGGCGTCGGCGGAAAGGAAGTCGACGTGCTCGACGGTCGTCGGGAAAGCTCCGAGGGTCTGGATGGCATCAAGGGAAAAAAGTGCACCGTGCTCGTGCACCAGCTGGCCGACGGCATCGATGTCGATGCGCCAACCCGTGAGAAAGTGGCAGGACGCGAGGGCGACGAGCTTGGTCTGAGGGGTCAGTTGTGCAGCCACGTGCTCGACCGTGATGCGACCGAGGGCGTCCGGTTCGATGAAGCGAATCTTCACGCCTAGGCGGGTGAGATTTGTCCAGGGGTAGACGTTGGCCGGGTAGTCGTCGCGGTAGCAGACCAGCTCGTCGCCGGGTCGCCAGTCGAGGCCGTTGGCAAAGAGAGAGAGGCCGAGCGAGGTGGGGCCCAATAGAGCGATCTCGTCGGCGTGCGCGTGGATGGCGGTGGCGCAGACATCGCGGGCGGCGGCGATGTCGCGGAGGACGTCGCCGAATTCCTGATGATTCTCGCAGGAACGCTCGACGTGGTCGCGCATGGCGTCCGCGACGGCGCGGGGGAGGGCGGTGACGCCAGCGTGGCCAACGAAGACGCGCGCGGCGGCCACCGGGAACTGAGTGAGGCGTTGGGATTCGGTCATGCGGTCTTTTTCTCGGCCTCCTTGATGAGATCCCAGAAGCCGTGGTGCTCGCCGAGGGCTTCGTCTTCTTCCGTCATGGGCAGATTGGATCGAAAGAGGAAGTCGCGGATGGTGTTCTTGTGAAGGACTCGGTGGACTTCGATGCCGGCTGGGTGGGGTCCGAAGTAGATGCGGTAGTCGTGAGCGCGGCAACGATGAAGCGTCTGGTCATCGCGGCGGACCCGACCGAAGCGGGTGGCGTCGAGATTCTCGAGGTTCTCGGGCAGAACCTGGAACTCAAATAAGAGTTCGAGCTGCAGTGGTTTGGGCAGCGAAGCCATCTCGGCGGCGCTGATCTCGTTGAAGATCACTTGAAACACAAGGGAGACGTTAATGCGAAATTACGATTGGGGAACGAGAAATGGCGCTGGCGGCTTCGGGCTTGGCGGAGCGGGTCGGAGCTGGTTAGCGTGATCGTCGATGTCGGAGCGGGCGCAGCATTGGGAGTACTTTCACGATCTTTATCGCTTCGCGGTGGTGCTGACGGGGGACGACGGCAAAGCGATGCGCGTCGTGTCGGCGTCGCTGGAAGACGCACTTAAGCGCCCGCGGAGCCACGGCGATCTGGATCGGTTGCACGCTTTGTTGTTCAAGGACGTGCGCGAACGAGCCCTCCGGGACGCCCCCGGTGAGCGGACCGGTCGGCGGAGGAAAGTGACAATCTTGCCCGGGGAGGTGGGTTTGTCGATCGACGTGCGGGAGGTGCGGCGGGAGATGCACGCTTTGCCGGAACCGGGGAGATCGGCGTTGGCGCTGCTCTACTTGGAGGTGATGGAGACCGAGGAACTCCAGAGGGTCTTGGGGAAAACCGAGGCCGAAGTTGCGGATCTGCTGGCCGATGCGCGCGGGCGGCTACACGAGGCCCTTGTCGGCAAGGTCGCGGGGGCGGCAGTCGAATGAACGCGAAACGAGCGAGGCAGATCTTGCGGTGCGTTGGACCGTCCGGAGAAGAATCGGCCACGCAACCTGGGACCGGCGATCTACGGGAGGCGCTGGCCGAGGGGGAAAAATCCCCCGAGCTGGCGGCCGAATTTCGGTCTCAGGTGGCTTTCGACCGGCAGGCTGCCCCGGCGATGCACTTTGACGTTCCCGAGAGCGTTGCCGTCGCGCTTGCCGGTTACGGAGAACGGTTTACCGCGAGGCGCCCGCGGCTTCGCGTTGCGGTCCACAGCCCGGCGGTGCTCGCGGTTGGGGCTTCGTTTCTGGTGCTGATCGCTCTCCTGACTTGGATTGTTGTCGGGAATGCGGGCGGCTTCGCGGGGATGCGGGAGGTCAGCGAATTGGCTTCGGCGGGGAATCGCGCCGACGTGAACGAATTTGACCCATTGCAAGCGGAGGCCTCGACGCTGGGGGATTGGTTTCTCCTTCAGGGATTCGAAGGGTTTCGCGTCCCGGAGGAATTCGCGGCGGTCGAGGCGGTGGGCGTGCGGCTGTATCGGCACGAAGGAGAAGCCGTGGCGGCGGTGGCGGTCCCATTGTTGGACCGGAAAGCGTTTTTCTATTCGTTCGACGCTCATCCCCTCGGGGTCTCGGTCAAGCCGGAGGGAGCGTGGCGGGTCGTCGCCTTCGGGTTGAATGACGAGAATGTCCTGGCGATCTGCGAATTCGGGTCGAAAGCCTTCGTCGTGGCCTTTCGGGGGACCAAGGGCGAGATGGAGTCCTTGCTCCGAAGTGGCGCGGAGTAGCCGTTCTTGGCGGTAGGGCAGCGTACAGCCGTAGCAGCCGTAGCAGAAGCGAGGAGTAGCGGGATCGGAGTGCTATTTCTTGATGGCGTCGCGGATCTGGGTAAGGAGGACAACTTCCTCCGTTGGGGCCGGGGGTGGCGGTTTGGGTTTGGCTTCCTCTTCTCGCTTGATGCGATTGATGACGCGGATGATCGCAAAGATGCAGACTGCAACGACGAGAAATTGCAGGACGGTGTTGAGGAAGGGGCCGTAGGCGATGATGCCCAGCGGCCGGGCGGCGTCGATCCCCTCGGCGGCCGCCGCCGCTTCGTTGAGAGGAAGGTAGAGTTCGGCGAAGGGGACGCGCTTCGTGATGAGATTGATGGGGGGCATGACGATGTCCTGCACCAGGGAGGTGACGATCTTGCCGAAAGCTCCGCCGATGACGACGCCGACGGCGAGGTCGATCACGTTCCCGCGGGCGATGAACTCCCGGAATTCGGTGGCTAGGCTCATGGGAGATTTATAAATCAGGTTTCGTAGCGGTGGGCCATCGCTTTCACCGCTGCGGCGATCCGTCGCCGGAGCGTCGACGGACGGAGGACTTCGGCGTGCTCACCCCAACTGAGGATCCAATTTTCCAAGTCCGGGGCGGGTGACACGTCGATGGTGAGGTCGGCGCTGCCATCGCGGCGCACTTGAATCTGCTGGCTTGCGTGCCATTTCCGCTCACTCGCCAATCGGGTGGCAAACGCGTCGAGGCGGACGGTGACCCGCTGGACCTCAGCGGTCTGGAAGGCGGAGAAACTCCCCGCGAACATCTCACTCACCGAAAAATCGTCGGGTCGCTCGAATTGATCGCCAGTCGTGTCGACTCGGTGGAGTCGGGCGATGGCAAACGTGCGGAGCGCTGCGCGGTTGACGTCGTATCCGATGAGGTACCACTGGTTGGCGAGACAGCCGAGGTGGTAGGGACGGACGTGACGTCGGGCTGGGGGTCCGGAGAGAGAGGTGTAGTCAAACGTGACGGTGCGGCGGTGAAGAACGGATTCCGCGAGCGTCTGAAAGGCATCGAGCTCCGTCACCGCAACGCCTTGCGGTCGAAACGAGATCGCGTCGGTGAGTTCGTGCAGCGCGATGCCGCTCTCACCTTCGAGTCCGGACGCGAGTTTGGAGAAGGCGGATGCGAGCGGCTTCTCAAAGGCGGTGCCTCGGTATTGCTCGACGGCCTTCTGGGCGATGAGGAGAGCGACGAGTTCGCCGTGGCTCACTTGGACCGTCGGAAAATTCGTGACCGCTTCGGTGTAGTAGAAGCCGTGCGCCGCTCGATCGTATGAGATCGGCAGCCCAAGCTGGTCGCGCATGAAGTCGATGTCTCGCTGAATGGTCTTCGGAGCGACTTCCATGGAATGCGCGAGGCGCCGGCAATTGGGCAACGTCCCGTCCCGAAGGAGGTTGTGAATCCCCAGCATGCGAGCGAGGGGCGGGCGCGCGCTCGCGGGCACGACTTTTTTCGAAGTCTCTCTCGAAATTTTCGGCATAGGACCGCAGATGTCCTATGCCTCGCGGTAGGGTTGGTCCAGTATGAAAAACCTATCCACTCTCTTGAAAGCCCTCCGTCCCAACGGCGCCGTCTATCAGCAACTCGAACTCCCTCTGTCTGGTCGCGAACTCACGAAGCGCGAGTCGTCCTCGCTCAGCCGCCTCCGTAGACTCCGGCAGCGAGTTGCCCTTCTCTAGTGCAACCTTCGGTCGAGCGACCAGAGTGAGAGCCGGTAGTCGGATTTGAACCGACGACCTGTCGCTTACGAAGCGAACGCTCTACCACTGAGCTATACCGGCCGGTTTCCTAAACGGAGAGCGGACGTTACGGCTCAGAAGGAAGAGAAGTCAAGGGTGCGGTCGAACCGCGCGATCTACGCCTGATTGCGCTTCGCGTAGTCAACGACTTTGGTGATACCAAAGACCAGCAGAGCTGGCTTGATCGACCAGAGGATGAGCCGAACCAGCAAGATGAAAATCCCGAAGAGCGGTAAACGGCTTAAGATGAGTCCAGCTCCGGTCCCGATGAGGACGGCCTTGAGGGGCTCTTCCCGGATCTTGGACTCTGCGTCAGCGATGCCCGCGTCGACGCGCGATTGAAAGGATTGAGTGGTGGTGTGGGATTCGTCCATGATTTTTGAGGTGGTCAGGTGGCTGGATTATCGGATTGAGGTAATCTCTCTGTCGAGAAGTTGTGAGGTTAAACGCGAGGACCGCGACCCCGAAAGAAGAATGACACGATGAAAAGGATCAGAAAAATAACGAAAAGGATCTGCGCAATGCCCGAAGCGGCACCAGCGATACCGCCAAAACCAAGCACGGCTGCGATGATTGCGATAATGAGAAAGGTAATGGTCCAGGCCAGCATGATGTCGAAGGTGGTAGGGTTCGAGCGACTCGGTTTGTCGAGCGGCGCTCGGAGGTGGAATCGGTGTTGCCGGGCAGCCTGGATGGGTGCAGCCGTCGCGACCGGGGTATTTTTTGCGACGACAAGCGGGTTTGCGGACGAAAGTCAGAAATCTTCGGTCACAACGGCACTTGCTCCCAATGAGCTAGCGGACTTCGATGCAAATCCCGAGCCGGTCAAATCGCTCCTTGAGAAAGCTCTCGCGCTCACGGGCGAAGGGCTGCGGTATCAATACGGATCGGCTGACCCGGCGAATGGCGGGATGGATTGTTCCGGCACGATCTATCACGTCCTGAAAGACAGCGCGTTTGACGATGTCCCGCGCACCGCGAGCGCGCAATACGTGTGGGCTCGCAAGGCGGATGAATTCGAGGCGGTCGTGAGTCGCCAGAAGGACAGCTTTGAGTTGGACGATCTCCGCCCGGGCGATCTGCTTTTCTGGACGGGGACGTATTCCACGGACCGCGATCCGCCGGTGACGCATTCGATGATCTACCTGGGGCGAGCAAAGTCTGATGGGAAGATGCTCATGTTCGGCGCGAGCGATGGACGGAGCTACCGGGGGACGAAGCAATCGGGGGTGAGCGTCTTCGATTTCAAGATCCCCCAGGGGAAACCGAAGTCGTACTCTCCCGGGGCGAGATTTGTCGGTTATGCGCGGATCCCGGGGATGGATGAGCGCGTCTCGAGTGATAGCAAAAGCCAGAACAACGATGACGAATAAGGTGGTGAAGGTGACGGTCTGGAACGAATTCGTTCACGAGCGGAAGAACGAGGTGGTGAGAGGAATCTATCCAGACGGGATCCATCGCTGCATCGCCGCTGGTCTCTCCGAAGACGCTGACCTCTGCGTCCAGTGGGCGACGCTCGACGAGCCAGAGCATGGTTTGACGAACGAGGTGCTCGAAGAGACGGACGTTCTATTGTGGTGGGGACACTGCGCCCACGCGGACGTTGCCGACGAGATTGTCGACCGCGTTCAAGCGCGGGTCCTCGAAGGGATGGGTCTGATCGTCCTGCACTCGGGTCATTACTCGAAGATTTTCAAGCGGCTGATGGGGACGAGTTGTTCCCTGACGTGGCGGGAGGCGGGGGAGAAGGAACGGCTCTGGGTGTGCAATCCCGGGCATCGCATCACGCAAGGGATCGACCGTTTCATCGAGATCCCTCACGCGGAGATGTACGGCGAACCTTTCGGAGTGCCGCCCGCCGAGGAGACCGTTTTGCTCTCGTGGTTCGCCGGGGGTGAGGCATTTCGCTCCGGACTCACTTGGCGGCGGGGCAACGGGAAGATTTTTTATTTTCGTCCCGGGCACGAGACCTACCCAATCTACCATCAGGCGGAGATCAAGCGCGTGCTCAAGAATGCCGTCCACTGGGCGGCACCCGAGGGTGGGCGATGGGTGGACGCTTGCCCCAACGTCCCGGTCGAGGAAGCGCAAGAACCGATCAAGATCGCTGGGCCGACCCTGCATCAAGCGGGCGATGCGGGCTACCGGTAGGACAAAGTGCGGTGAGAGGGAAACCCATCGGGCTGGCGGGATTCGAACCCACGACCTCCTGAACCCCATTCAGAACGTCGTAAGGCACAAGTATTGATACAAAGTGGAATGAAATTGAATGAGGATTCTGGGGAAGTATCGAAAGATGCCCTTCGTAACAGCCTTGCTTTAGCACAGGTGTGCTAGCACAGTGTGGCGTGCGCAAGAATCGGCTCAAATCGGCGGCGGGCATCTTTCTCCGTGGGGGCACGTGGTGGGTCCGGTTCTCGTTCGGCGGGAAACAGGTCCGGAGGACGCTGGAGACATCTGACGAAAGCCGGGCAATCGAGAGAGCGGCCGAGGTCCGGGAAAACTACGGTCGTCGAGTTGGCCACAGTGACGGCTGGGAAAAATCGGTCGCGCGATATTTGGTGGAGAAGCAGCGGCCGCAACGCCCTCCCGGATTTAATGGCACGTGGCGAACTTTCAGACCGAAGACCGCGTCGTCCGTGGGATATGTGCTGCGACCGTTCGCCAAAGTGGACCGGGACGCGATCACCAGGTGACGTGACTACCAGCCATCTTGAACGATATTTCGCTCTTCACAGCAAACGATCAAAAGCGGGCGGGAAAACGATCATCGCTACGATTCAGGCTTTTCTGACGCATCTTGGCTGTTCGCCCGGGAAGATTCAGCTTCCGTCTACTCGGGAATTGGAATCGCGAAAGCTGGTTTACTCGGTGTCGGAATCCAGCGGGTTGATCCGCGGCACGGAGAACTTCGTCCGAATTGGACGCGCTCGCGCCAATCAGTGTCGCTCCGAACGCTCTCTTGCGATCGAGGAGGATCTCAATTTGAAGACGCGATTCGTCTCTGATGTGTGGCTTCTGGGCGGGGCTGAGGTCGAATGAAATCCGTCACGCGAAACCGAGTTGGTTCCGACTGGACAGCGGTATCCTGCGCATCCCAGCGAAAGAAGCGGATTTTGAATCGAAGGATGGCGAGAGCCGGGAAATTCCGCTGTCAGCAGAGTTTGTCGCGTTTCTTCGAGGGTATCTCGAGGGGAAGCCGAGAATGGACTTCATCCTGAAAAGCAGGAAGAGCCGAAAGTCCCGGGATGGAACCTACGACTTCAAAAAGCCGGTTGGTGACTACATGTCTGGAATTGGTCATCCCGAGTTCTATCCCCATGCAATGCGGCACAGCTGGATCACAGAACTCGTAAACAGCGGGAATCACACGCTCCAAGAAGTGGCGGCGTGGAGCGGTGATAATCTGGAAACGATTGAGAGCAACTACTGGAAGAAGCGTGTGGTCGCGGGTTCGATCGACGCAACGTTGCGCGGAGAGCGGACTCAGGCAAAACAGTCTCAACAAATCGAGGAGATTGTAGGGAAACTCGGGGAATTACTGGCGACAAGCAAGGGGCACAAACAGGTCAAAGCTCTTCAAAGAATCAGCGAATTAGTTAGGGAGCATGATTCGAATTTGGGAGATCGTCTTTTGAAAGGTGGGAGTTCGCGCCGATCGTCAGACGAGGAAGCGGCGCGAGCAGTATGGACCCGTGCGAAGGCAGCGCGATAAAACATATTGTGCGAGAGCATGGTTTTAACTGGCAGTCTTCAGGTTATGAGC
>CAWDOJ010000013.1:0-92295 GCA_963803825.1 uncultured Verrucomicrobiae bacterium
CCGACGTCCGCGTGCACCCCAAGCGCCTCGCGCAATTCAGCGCCGAGACCCGCGTGGCAACGCCGCCCTGCGCCAGTTTCTCTACAAAAATTATGGACGACAACCCCGCCGTTGCCCAAGCCAACGCCAGGGGTTGCGGTGTGCTCGAAGGCTTTTTCCACCGCCTCGTCGACAAGCCCGGCCTGCTCGGCAGCAAGGCCACCCGCCGCATCAAGACCGAGGGCTTCCCCCGCTCGGTCGCCGACTACCTTTCGGGGATGACCGATCACTACTGCCTACAAGAATACGCCAAGCTCAACTAACAACTCTTTCTCTTATTCGTAATCTTTGGCTTTCTCTTCACCCATGCCCACCGACCTCGACATCCACCACGTCGCCCACCTCGCCCGCATCGACCTCACCGAAGCCGAGGGGAAGGAGTTTAAGACTCAACTCAGCCAGATCCTCACCTACGTCGACAAGCTGAACGAGCTGCGACGTGTCGAACGTCGACCCCACGGCCCACGCAAACCCGGTGCTCAACGTCTTCCGCGAAGACACCCCGAAGCCGAGCCTCGCCAAGAAGGCCGCCCTCTCCAACGCCCCCCACCAAGCCAACGGCCTCGTCATGGTCACCCGCGTGATCGAATGATTTTCTCACCATGCAGGACATGAAGAGCACGGAGGGGTGAGTTCAGAATCCAGATCTTTCACGCTCTTTATGTCCTTCATGGTCCCAACCTCATCGCATCCTCTGATCCCTTCGTTACTTTCTGTTCAAAACCGTATTGCTCGATGTCCCTACCCACGCTAACCGACCTCCAAGCCCGCCTCCGCGCCCGCGAACTGTCCCCCCGCGAGGCTCTCTACGCCGTCGAGAACCGCATCGCCGAGATCGACCCCCACCTCCACACGTACCTCAGCCGCGACCTCGACACCGCCCGCACCGCCGCCGAGACAGCCGACGTCTCACTTCCCTTGGGTGGTATTCCCATCGGCATCAAAGACGTCATCAACGTCACCGGCCAGCCCTGCACCGCCGCCTCGCGGATCCTCGCGAATTACCGCGCCCCCTACGACGCCACCGTCATCGCCAAGCTAAAAGCTGCCGGAGCGATCCCGTTCGGCCGCCTCAACCTCGACGAGTTCGCGATGGGTTCTTCGACCGAGAATTCTGCCTTCGAAGCCTCCCGCAACCCGTGGGACCACGATCGTATCCCGGGCGGCAGCTCGGGCGGTAGCGCCGCCGCCGTCGCCGCCGGTGTCGCTTACGCCACCCTCGGTTCAGACACCGGCGGATCGATCCGCCAGCCCGCCGCCCTCTGCGGCTGCGTCGGTCTCAAGCCGACCTACGGTCGCGTCTCCCGCTACGGTCTCATCGCCTTCGCCTCCTCGCTCGACCAGATCGGCCCTTTCACGCGGACGGTGGCGGATTCTGCCATGATGCTGAACGTGCTCGCCGGCCCAGATTCGATGGACTCGACCTGCCTCGACCATCCTGTCGATGACTACACCAGCAAGCTCGGCCAGGACCTCAAAGGCGTGCGCCTCGGTATCCCGAAAGAGTACTTTATCGACGGCATGGACGAACAAGTCCGTCTCCGGGTGGAAGAAGCGATCAAGCAATACGAGAGCCTCGGCGCCGAACTCGTCGAAGTCTCGCTCCCCCACACCGAATACGCTGTCGCGGTGTATTACATCGTCGCCACCGCCGAGGCCTCGGCCAATCTCGCCCGCTTCGACGGCGTCCGCTACGGCCACCGGGCACAGAACCCGACCGACTTGATCGATCATTACAAACGAACCCGCGAGGAAGGCTTCGGAGCAGAGGTCAAACGCCGGATCATCCTAGGCACCTACGTCCTCTCAAGTGGCTACTACGATGCGTATTACCTCCGCGCTCAGAAGGTCCGCACGCTCATCCGTGAAGATTTCACCAAAGCGTTCGAGAGATGCGATGCCCTCGTCTGTCCGACCAGCCCCCACCTTGCGTTCCGCGTCGGTGAGCGGAGCGAAGATCCGCTCAAGATGTATCTCGCCGATATCTTTACCATCGCGGCGAATCTCTCCGGCATCTGTGGCATCAACGTCCCCTGTGGTTTCGCTCAAGCGGAGGGCCGCGACCTACCCGTTGGCCTGCAGCTCCTCGGCAAGCCCTTCGACGAAGCCAACCTTCTCAAGATCGCGCACGCCTACGAACAAAGCACCGATTGGCACCATATGATACCGCCCGAATGAGCGCCGACGACCGCACCGGCATGGCCGAGGACCGCACCGATCTCGCAGAAGATCGCACCCTCCTGGCCAACGAACGCACCTTCGCCGGATGGCTTCGCACGGCCTTCGCCTCCATCGCCCTCGGTCTAGCTTTTCACGCGATCTTCCCAAAGATCGAACCCACTTGGCTGGCCAAGGGCATCGCTAGTCTCTTCATCGTCCTGGGCGTATGGGTCGCTTGGCAGGCCGAGCGACGAGCGACAAAACTTGCGAAAGAACGACAGGCTCACGCGGTCGAACTCGTCGGATCGACAAATTTTCTCACCATGGCTATCGCAACGACAGCGGGCGCGATCTCTCTCTTAGCCGCGCTCTGGTTTTTCGTCTGACCGCGCGCACGGATGAAGGCTGCGCTTCGCTGGCGGATCAGCCCAAGCTCGGGATCTTGACCATCGGATCTGATTCCGCCGCGTAGTCGACCCCCGGAAGTCCGAAGCCGAAGAGTTTCAAGAAGTCTCCTTGATACCCCGCGAAGTCCGCGACGTCCCCCAAGGTCTCCGTCGACACGTCGTCCCACTCCGCCGCCACGCCAGCCTGCACGTCGTCGCGCATTTCCCAATCGTCGATCCGGATCCGCCCCGCGTCGTCGAGATTCGGGCCACCGACCGCACAGTAGTGATCGGCGAACAAGCGCTGAATCTGTTCGATGCAGCCTTCGTGCAGACCCTTCGCCTTCATGACTTTGAAGAGAATCGAGATGTAGAGTGGCACCACCGGGATCGCCGAACTCGCCTGCGTCACGAGCGCCTTGTTTACGCTCACGAGTGCCGTCCCCTCGCCGAAGCGCGCGCTCATCTCCTTGGCCGTCTTTTCCAAATGCTGCTTCGCCCGGCCAATCGTCCCGTCGGTGTAGATCGCCCACGTGATCTCAGGACCGATGTAGTTGTAGGCCACCGTCTTAAATCCGTCGGCCAGCACGCCGGCGTCCGCCATCGCGTCGATCCAAAGTTGCCAATCCTCGCCGCCCATCACCTTCACGGTCTGCGCGATTTCCTCCTCGGTCGCCGACTCGATGGTCACGCTTTCGATCTCGCCCTTGTCGGTGTTGAGATTCTTGTTCGTGTAGGTCTCGCCGGTCGGCTTGAGGACTGATTTGTAAACCTCACCCGACTCCGGATCGACCCGGCGCGGAGACGCGAGGCTGTAGACTACCATGTCGATCTGGCCCAGATCCGCTTGGATCGCGCCGATTACCGACGCCTTCATCTCGCTCGAAAACGCATCGCCGTTGAAGCTCTTTGCGTAGAGTCCAGCCTCCTCAGCCGCAGCTTCGAAGGCCGCCGTGTTGTACCAACCTGCCGAAGCCGTCTTCTTCTCCGTCGGCTCTTTTTCGAAGAAAACTCCCACCGTCGAAGCCCCGCCGCCAAACGCAGCGACGATCCGAGACGAGAGCCCGTAACCGGTCGACGCACCGACCACGAGAACCCGCTTCGGCGCACCATCAAGCGCGGGCTGTGCCTTCACGTAATGGATCTGTTCCTGAACGTGCGCCGCGCAACCCTCCGGGTGGGATGTCGTGCAAATGAAACCGCGAATCTTGGGAGAAATAATCACCCCATCCTTGTGCCGACTTCACCGGTCGTCGGCAAGCCTGCGTAAGCAGCTCTCCCTCGCAACGGGCACCGAAGATCTCTCCGCTGGGATCACGAGTCGGACGAGACCACGGACGCACCAGACTCGCCGGGCCCCCGCGCGAACTTGCAACGACGGAATGGCGCTTGCCGCGCGCGCCCGTCGTCCCTGCGCAAGGACAGCTCTCGGCGAAACAACCGCTTCCAAGGCTCGTGTCCGAGACGCGAACAAATCGATGGCTCACCTCCAGATCCACAAAGCTCTCAGAAACCGACTTCAGGAAATCGGGGTCAGCAAAATTGGGGTCAGTGTGCAAAAACGAATTCTAAGTCCCCGGCATCTCTGCCATTCACCCACTGGACAAATCCTTCCGGCACCTTGCGCAGCCCATTCGCCGAATCCGAAATTTGAAGCTGCTGACCTGCGTTCGCCGCGCTTTTCATTCCCAGTCGATCCGCGATCCACCCCAACGACGCCGTCGTCCGCTGGCGAATGACTCGCGCCAACTCCACTATGCGCGGATCACTCTCCATGATCCTACGAAGATCCTCCTCACGGGGCCCGCCGCCCGAAGCCCCCCTTCGGCCAGTTCTTCCGCCTGCTGCAACCCATGAGCCAGCCGCTGGGGACGGAGTCAGGTGTCAAACCTTGAATTAGACGCGGTGATTTGACTTTTGACACCTGACCCCATTCGTGACCCCATTCCTGACCCATTCCTGACCCCATTCCTGACCCCATTCCTGACCCATTCCTGACCCCATTCCTGACCCCATTCCTGACCCCATTCGACGAACCCATTCGTTGACAAATGGGGAATGCGGAATGCAGCGGCTTTCTCCGCCTGCGGGCGTTGAGTTTCGACTTTGTTTGCACAAATCGAGATCACTAACCCCCTATCGGTCCCCAACAGAATTGCCCGGCGTTTCACAGCGATTGACATTTAGACACTTCGGGTAGAAACGACCCTTGGTCGGGTTTCAGAAGAAAGAGTTCCGAGAAACTATAGTTATTCCTTACGAAACCTTGCTTTTGAGAGGAGTTTTGTGGTTCGGTCCGCTGCGTGGACCGGGCGTGGCTTGCGTCCAAGCGTCGCCAAAACTCTGCATCTTATGAACATTCTGAGCAAAAACTTCTTTCGAGGGCGGTTCGGTTTGGCTGGAGTCATCGCGGCGGGCGCGATCGCGGGTCCGCCGATCATCGCTTCGCTGCGAGCGCAGGCTTTGGTCGACGTCCCCATCGCTCCGAGTGGCAGCTCCGCCTTCGAATTTTCGCAAAGCATCGACGTTACCGGAAATCTGGCCGGGAACATGCAGTTCGGGTTTCGGCTGTCGGGCTTCGGCGCGAACGGCGAGGATGCCGACGACGCCAACGCGGAAAGCGGTGGATTCAGCGGGAACGTGTCGTCGCTGGTGACCGCAGCGACGTTCAATCTCACGGCGAACCAAAATACGCTCGTCGTGATCGGCACGACGACCCAATTGATCGGCGGCAACGGGGGGAACCAAACCAACCAGAATATATCGAACAACGGCGGCCCGGGTGGTGACGCTGGCAACATCGTGGCCACCAACTCGGGGGACGTCATTCTGCAGGGAACCTTCGGGGGGGGAGCGACCATCCTGGACTACCAAAGCCGCGGGGGGTCGGGCGGATCGGTGGCGTCTTCGGGGACGAATGATCCCGGGCAGCCGGAGTTCAATGGCGGCCAGGGAGGTCCGGGCGGCAACAGCGGCAGCATCAGCGTGACGAACACGGCTGATCTGACGCCGATCAACGGATCGGGCAGCGGGAGCGTCTTCGGGATCTCCGCCATCAGTCGGGGGGGCGGTTCCGGCCAGGGACAAACTGGCCGGATCGGTGGAAGCGCGGGTCAGTTGATCGTGAACCAAAGCGGAACCCTGGGCATCACCTGGGCTTCCCAGATCCCGACCGGAAGTGCTCCGGGACAGCTCTACGGCATCCTGGCGCAGTCGATCGGCGGAACCGGCTCGAGTTCCTACTTGAAAAGCACCAACGGAAGCGACGGGGGGAGCGGCGGCGGGTTCTTTCTGGACCTCGGCGCGGGCACGAACGTGACCCTGACCGGCAGTGGCAACGTCGGCGGAGCCGCCGCGGGCGCCTTCAGTTGGGGCGGACGGGGTGGCGATTCCTTCGAGGGCGAGGAAGGGGCCGATTCGTTCGGAGGCACGGGCGGTGTCGCCGGGACGGGGAGCTTTTCGTACGAAACTGGGGGAGCGAGCGCCACGCAGGTCGGCTCGTTGATCTTGGCAACGGATGCCGCCGTGACGGCGGTTGGGGACGGCATCAACGGACTCTCCGCGATCCACGTGGGGGGAGATGGCGGGAATGGGGTCGCCTATCAGCAGCACAGCAACGGCGGCGTGGGGGGTGCCACGGCGGACATCCTGGTGTCGCTCGACACCGCGACCGCGACCACCGCGATCAGTGCAAATGGCAACGGTGCGGCTGGCATTTTCGTCCAGAATCAAGCGGGAACCGGCGGCTCCGGCCAATTTTTCACCGAAGTCCTCGGCGGTGAAGCGGGCAACGGTGCCGCGGGAGGAACGGCTGGCTACATCACGATCAACGTCTCGGGAAACACGTCGATCTCCTCACTGGGAAGCTTGCAGGCCCCCGGCATCGTGGCATTTTCCGGCGGGGGGAACGGCGGCGCGGGTGGCGAACTGAGCAGCGGGGACAGCGGCGGCGGCGCGGGGCTGGCGGGGAATGGGGCCTCCGCCGGGTCGATCCAGGTCAATCTCAATAATCAATCGACCGTCTCGACCGTCGGCTCGAACAGTCCGGCAATCTTCGCTCAGAGCGTCGGTGGGGCGGGCGGGGCCGGGGGGTTGTTGAGTTCGGACATCGGCGGCAACGCGCCGAACGGTGGCACCGGCGGCAACTCGGGAGGGGTGTCGGTGGTGCTGTTCGGCGGGACGCGAGCGACGACGAGCGGTGACAGCTCGAGCGTCCTGGTCGGTCAAAGCGTGAGCGGTGTCGGCGGGGCGGGCGGTGCTCGGCAAACGGGATTCGTCGGGGGAGCGGGACAGGGTGGCAACGGGGGGTCCACCGGGGTGGTGAACGTGTCGAACAACGGAACGATCCAGTCCAGCGGCGCAAACTCGCACGGCCTGCTGGCGCAGCAGTTCAGCGGAGTCGGCGGTGTCGGGGGAGACGCTTCCGTCGTCATCTACGGTTCGGCGGGGAATGGCGGTGCCAGCGGGGTCCTGGGGGTCGCGCAAGTCAGCAACAGCGGGCGAATCACGACGTTGGGGAGCAACTCCCACGGTTTCCTGGTCCAGTCGGTCGCGGGTGGTGGGGGTGCCGGGGGGAACTCGGAGTTGGGGATCGTCTCCCTCGGGGGGACGAACCCGGTTGTCTCGAACGCTGGCCTGGTGACCGCATCGAACAACACGGCGATCGCGACGTCCGGCAACGGTTCGCACGCGGCGTTGCTGCAGTCGCTGGGTGGTGGCGGCGGCGACGGCGGTTCCAGCGCGGGGCTGATCGGGATCGGCGGCACGGGCGGCGGCGGCGGCGCGGGGGGCACGGTGACCGCCAATTTTCTTCCGGGGAGTAACGTGACCACGCAGGGAGATTTCGCGATCGGGCTGCTGGGTCAGTCCATTGGCGGCGGCGGTGGGAATGGCGGGAACGCCTCCTTCTCGACGGCGGGAGTCACGCTGCAAATCGGTGGCACGGGGGGGAGTGGCGGCAACGGCGGCAAGGTGGATCTCACCAGTGCCGGCGACATCACGACGATGGGTTCGAAGGCGGTCGGCATCCTCGGGCAATCGATCGGCGGTGGCGGTGGCAACGGCGGGGCGGCCTACGGGCTGGCGGTGAGTCTGGAATTCAGCGCCGCGGTTGCCTTCGGCGGCAGCGGCGGGGCGGGCGGCAACGGCGGTAACGTGACCGTCGCCGTGGACGGTGGAACCATCGCGACCGGCCAGTATACGCCATCGGACCAGACGACCAATTTGCTGCCGGTCGATGCGTTCGGCATCGTGGCCCAGTCGGTCGGGCGGGGCGGTGGCAACGGCGGATCGGCCACGGCGGGGGCCGTCACGGTCGGCATCCCGATGCCCCCCGATGGAATCAACGTGACCGCGGCGACCTCCATTGCCATGGGAGGCAGTGGCGGCGGTGGGGGCGCTGGCGGCAGCGTCACGGTGAGCCTCGATCCCGGGACGAGTCTGATCACCCAGGGTCAAGGCTCCCACGCCCTCCTCGCGCAATCGATCGGGGGCGGGGGCGGCAATGGCGGGGACTCCTCGGCCTCGAGCGCGACCCTCGATTACAAGCTCGCGACGAAGCGATTGCGGAGCTCGACGTTCGGCATTCAGATGGACGTCTCCGTGGGCGGCAGTGGCGGAGTGGCCTCCGAGGGCGGCGCGGTGGACGTGATGCTCGGTGCGGCCTCGGGTGGCTCGACGGCTTCCATCGTGACCTACGGCGATTTCGCGGACGGAATCAACGCTCAGTCCATCGGCGGCGGGGGTGGGAACGCCGGGATCGGGAGTGGCAACACGCAATCCTTTGGCACGAAGACCAGTCAGACCACCGTGATCGCGCTGGGCTCCACCGGGGGCGCGGGTGGCAACGGCGGCAACGTGAGTGTGACGACGCAACCGAACGGATCGATCTTCACCTACGGGGACGGGTCGCACGGGATCCTGGCGCAAAGCGTCGGCGGGGGCGGTGGGACGTCGCAGGGTGGCACGGTGAGTATGGGGCTGGGCATCCGGCCTCTGGCGCCCGGCGGTGAAGTCGAGCTGAAGCTCAGCGCTGCCGTCGAGTTTCAAGTCGGAGCGACGGGCGGTGCCGGTGGCAACGCCGGATTCACGGCGGAAGTCACCCACAGCGGGGTCATCCAAACGCAGGGCAACGACGCCGTTGGCATCCTCCTCCAGAGCATCGGCGGCGGCGGCGGCGTGGTGGGTTCATCGGGGGCGGAGGCTTCGGCAGACAATCCCCTGGTGCCCCCCTTGCCCGGTGCAGCCAAGGTCGCGCGCGCGTTTCAATCGATCTACGTCAACCGTTTCTCGAAGGATGGCGCGCCCACGACGATCCCCTTTCCCAAGGTGAAGTTCGACCTGTCGCTCGGTTCCACCAGTGACGGGAGTTCCGGCTCAGCCGGCGCAGCGACGCTCAATCTTGCTGGCACGATCGTCACGCAGGGCGATTGGTCGCAGGGCGTGGTCGTTCAGGCGATCGGTGGCGGCGGGGGGAGAGCGGGCAGTGCCACCTACACCGGCTCGAACGCCATCCCGGATCTCAACCTTACCGTGGGGAGTGCCAGCGCGAGCGGGAACGATCACGGTGGGGTGGTGACGTTGACCCCGACGGCGGGAAGCATCACGACGGCGGGGTATTCCGCTTTCGGCGTGTTGCTGCAAAGCATCGGCGGAGGTGGCGGTCTCGCCGCCGATGGCTCGGACGCCGCCAACGGGGGCGACCCCTCGACTCCCGGCAATATTTTCATCGGAAACTCCGACATGGACGCCGGCAACGGGAACACCGTGATCGTCAACGCCGGCACCCTGACCGTGACCACGACCGGCGAAGCGGCGCACGGTGTCGTGCTCCAAAGCATCGGTAGCGGTGGTGGCGTCGGCGGAGCGGGCAATCGATTTGGCGACCCCGCCGACAGTAATCTACGGACGCGCGTCGGCTCAACGGGTTCTAACTCGGGCACCGGCGGACCCATCGAAATCCTCGGCACCAACGTCGTCGTCCGAACGAATGGCGACTACGCTTACGGCGTCCTGGCGCAGAGCATCGGTGGGAGCGGCGGTCTGGCCAGCGTCCGCGGACCCTCCGCGTCACGGGTCGGCGGAAGTTTGAGCGACAACGTGGAGAGCGGTTTCCTGAAACTGGCCTTCGGTGAAGGCAGTCTCATCGAAACTCAGGGCGACGGAGCTCACGGCATCGTCGCCCAGTCGATCTCGGGCGGCGGCGGCATCGGCGGCTACGCACCCGGCGGCGACACGATCTCCGTCACCAAAATTCCGAACAACCTGGACGGCTTCGACACCAGCGGAGCCATCACGCTCGCGCTCGACGATGGCGCCCTGATCTTGACCGATGGCAATGGCGCGCACGGCATCGTCGCTCAAAGCATCGGGGGTGGTGGCGGGATCGTCCCGGTCCCCGGCGGTGCGACCTACTTCGGCTCGACCAACTCCGCCGGGACCTTTTCGGCGGGGAGCAATATCAGCATCACGCTCGAGGGTTCTGTCAACACCGCTGGAGACAATAGCGTCGGGGTGTTTGCCCAAAGCACTTCCGCCAGCGAGGTGGGCGGCACGATCGGCATTGTCGTGAACGGCGCGCTCACGACCGATGGTTTCACGACGAATCTGGCGGCGATCTGGATGGACGGTGGAAACGCTGGGAATTTCATCACGATCGGCGAGCTTGGCTTCGTTCAGTCCGCCTCCGCGATCGTCTACACCGGCGCGTTTGCACCGACCGTCAACAATCAGGGCTTCCTTTCCGGCAGCATCAGCGCGGCGGCGTCGGTCGGCGGCGTCGGGCAGCTCAATAACCTCGCGAGCGGCACCTGGTTTTCCGGCGGGACTTCGGACGTCGACGTTTTCAACGAGGGGATCATCGAAATCGGGCGGCGGCGAGCGGAGGCGCAATTCGATACCACCGTGATCCGCGGCGATCTCACGCAGTCGGACAGCGGCAGCATCGTGGTCGACGTCGACTTTCTGAATTCCCGGGCCGATCTGCTGACCATCACCGGCGACGCCGACCTGGCTGGCAAAGTGGTCCCGGTCTCCGTCGGCGCGTTTACCAGTCAAGAGGTCCGATTTGCGAGAGTCGAAGGCGACGTGACCGGAAGCCTGCGGGCCGATGGCGACCGCTTCGGCGACGATTCCCTGTTCTTTGACTACGGGATCACCCGGCGGGACCGGGACCTTTACGTTGGAGTCGACTCGGATTTCGGGAATCCGGCTCTGGGCGAGCTTTCGCCGAACCAACGGTCGTTGGCCGATTACCTCGACTCGACTTTCGACAGGAATCGGGATCTGGAATTTGCCGAGCTCTTCGGAGCGCTCGATCGCGCAACGCGGGGGGACGCCGATGCGGCTCGCCACTTCATCGACGAATTTTCGCCCGGCGCGACGCTCGGCTTCGGTGCCCGCGGATTGGCGACCGCACTCTCCTTCCAAGACGCCGCGTTGAACGGCCCGATCTTCGAAGGCGACACCGCGCAACCCACCGAGACCTCCGGGAGCTACTTCCGCACCTACGGTCGGACCGCCTCGCAGAGCGTCCCGGGTGGCTACTCCGACTTCACCCAAAACAACACCACCTACCAGGTGGGCGGCCAGTGGGAGGTCGCCCCCGACTGGTATCTCGGGGGTGCCGTGGCTTACCAATACGATTGGCTGGGCGGTGACAACGGCACCGCCTCCGGCGACGGTCACACCGGCCTGGCCGCAGTGACGCTCAAACACGAGCGCGACGCCTGGCTCTTCTCGAGCGCGATCGGTGGCAGCGCCGGATGGTTCGAGACCGAGCGCTCCGTCAGTCTGCCGGGCTACCAAGCGAACCTCGAAGGCCACCCGAACGTGCAGACGGTGGGCGGCGCGCTGCGCGTTGCCTACACCGCGAGCTTCGAGGATTTCTACGTGCGGCCGACGTTGACTCTGAGCACCACCTACGTCCGATCGGGCGGTTACACCGAGAGTGGCGGGGGCCCGCTGGATCTCGCGGTCCAGTCGAACGACGAACTGACCTTCGTCGGAAGCCCGGGTTTCGAGGTGGGACTGCGAACCGACTTCCGCAATGGGATGGTCCTCCGGTCGTTTGTCCTCGGCAGCGTGAACATCTCCACCACCGACGGCTGGACGCAGAACGCCCGCTTCGCCGAGGCATCGGCGTCGGCGGGCGAGTTCGGGACCACGATCCCGATCGAGCGCTACTCCGGTCGGGTCACCGCTGGCTGGCAGCTGCAGACCAGCGAGCGAACGAGCTTTTCCGTCCAATACGAGGGGGAATACTCCGGCAACGTGATCGGTCACGGCGGCGCGGTGGGGATGAAGTTTCAATTTTAATCGCGCAAAGGTGCCCGGGATTCCGCCGGGCACCCGTTCCGGTCACTTTTCAAACCTCCCGGCGGCGCATTCGATGAGGAGTTCAGATACAACGAGTCCACCCTGCAATTTACCCTGACCACCGTCCCCGGCCCTTCCGGCCTGCTTCTCCTCCTATCCGTGTCTGGACTCCCCTACCCCGTCTCCCGCCGACATCCGCGCTCGCAGTGGAACACGTTTGACGGTCGCCGTTGATCGCCTGCGGCGATCGTGAGACTCCATTCATTCGCGGCAGTATTTGGTTTTTGCACACTGACCCCGATTTTTTCTGACCCCGATTTTTTGACCCTGATTTTTCCCCTGATTTCCTGCTCGTCGCGGCTAGGAAGCCTTCATAGCGGTGTTGGTTGACGGGCCTGAATTCGTCTCCCAACTTCTGCTAATTTTGACGGCCGCCCGTTCTGACAGCCCGCTTTGATCTAGTGTTGAAGTCTTTAATGAAGCATTGACCGTAGAAGTGATTCATCGGGAATCCTCCGCCTAGGAGAACCTGCCCGGACAATGGATCTCACCGACCTGACCCGGCAGAATCGCATTAATCGTTTTGTCGTGAATCGCCCGAAGTTCCTGACCTGCGACCGCGATCCTGATCGGCTAAACGCGGCTACGTTCGAACGTCCTAATTGCTTTGGTCCGCACGACCGCGATGACGCGCAAGAAAGGTCGAGGGGGCAATCCCGTAGCTGCGCTTGAATGATTTCGAGAATTGGAAAGGGTCCATCCCGAGTCGGTCTGCGACTTCGCGGACAATCACCCCCCCTCCGTGCAGCAACTCGGCGGCGTGGGCCATTTTTTTCCGGGTAAGATAGCGGTAGGGAGGTTCGCAGCCATTTTGGGCGAAAAGTCGGCTGAGGTAGGCGGGGTCGACGTTACATGCTTTTGCGGCGGACTCCGCCGAACAGAGCTCAAGGTAATTCTCGTCAAGTAAGCTACGGCAGCGCGCGAAGGTCTGATACGAACCATATCGTAATCTCGGAGTCGTGTTGCGTTCGGAGATGCGGAGCAGAAGGACTTCCGTGAGCAGAGCTACGATTCGGGCGACCTGACGTCCGCCGCTGAGTCCAGAGCTGACAACCTGCTCAAACGCTGCCTCTACCGCGTCCGGCTCCGCGACAATTCGGAACGAACCTGGCAAGATCCCGCTATCCTCCAGCAGGGGCACGCAACGGTAACCGTCAACGTCCAAGAAATATTTAGACAGCCGTTCTTCGCAACTCGTTCGGATACTGTGTGATATTGCCGGGCCGTAAGCGAATGCCGCGCCGCGATGCAAGGCATACGATTTTCCGTCCAAGTCCAGCCATCCTTTTCCACCGACGACGAATTCCACCACGTAGTTTGGAAAGCTCGGCCGAGTATTTGCGTAGTTCGCGGCGCAGCGCTCCCACCCCCCGCACAAAACGACAAGCTCGGAGCTCTTCGAGGGATTTAAATTCAAATAGAAGCGCCGCGCCTGAGTAACGCCCTGAGAAATGAAGGCGGGATGATCGCCGTCTTGAGGGTCCATGTTGCAATTGAAACTGCTGGGACGACCCGGTCAAGGATCGACATGCTTTCGACAAGCTCGGCTATGTTCACTCAGTCTATTCCCGACCATCATTTCGCTTTCGTCCCTTGATATTTTCGACCACGCAGCAGCTCATGAATAATTACCCGAGAACCGGTACCCCGGCAGCTCCTCGTTCGGTCATTAGCATTTTTTCCTCCCGTTCGTCTGTTGGCGATTAAATACCATGCTCAAATCAGGCCTCCTCAACCCCCGAGTTCTAGAGTTGATAGCGCGCGTCCGTCACACGAACTCGCTCGTTATCGCCGACCGCGGATTCCCGTTCTGGCCAACGATCGAAACCGTCGATCTTGCGCTTGTCGACAACATTCCCACGGTGCTGCAAGTACTCGCGGCTCTTCGTAAAAACTTCGTGGCTGGGCAGGCAATCATGGCTGAAGAGTTCCTCTCCCATAACGACGATGTTACGCGGGCGGATTTTGCCCGGGCACTTGAAGGTGTTTCCGTGACCTACGAATCGCACGAGATGGCCTTCAAGCCCCGCGTACCTAGCGCTATTGGCCTGATCCGCACCGGCGACACGACGCAATACGGCAACCTGATTCTCGTCTCAACCTGATCGAATAGTTTTTATGAACAGACCCCACTCCCTTCCAAAGGTCGGCATCCGTCCGACCATCGATGGTCGTCTCGGCGGCGTGCGCGAATCGCTCGAAACTCAGACGATGGACATGGCCCGGGCGGCTGCTGCATTGATTACAACGCTGCGCTATCCAAATGGCGATCCGATTAAATGCGTCATCGCCGATACCTGCATCGGCGGCGTCGCGGAAGCTGCGGCGTGTGCTGATAAATTCGCGCTAGAGGGCGTCGGGGTCTCGCTAACCGTGACTCCATGCTGGTGCTACGGCTCCGAGACTATGGACATGGACCCCGTGATGCCGAAAGCGGTCTGGGGCTTTAATGGCACCGAGCGTCCAGGTGCCGTCTATCTTGCCGCTGTGCTCGCTGGACACACGCAGAAAGGAGTCCCGGCGTTCGGGATCTACGGTCGCGATGTGCAGGAGAGTAACGATAAAGAAATCCCACCTGACGTGCAGGCCAAGATCCTGCAATTCGTCCGCGCCGGCGTTGCCGTAGCGCTGATGCGGGGCCGCTCCTACCTAAGTATGGGAGGCGTTTCGATGGGAATTGCCGGTTCGATCGTCGATCAACCTTTCTTCGAGGATTACCTTGGCATGCGGGTCGAGACCGTTGACATGACCGAGTTTCTCCGTCGCATCGACAAGGGCATTTACGATCGTGACGAATATGAGAAAGCCCTTGCGTGGGTAAAAGTGCACTGCGTGGAAGGCAAAGACTACAACTCGCCCGAGACCGTGCGCACCCGCGAGCAGCTCGATGGCGAATGGGAGACGTCCGTCAAAATGACTCTCATTGCCCGTGATCTCATGGTTGGGAATCCGAAGCTGGCCGAGCTTGGCTTCGGCGAGGAAGCGCAGGGACACAATGCGATGGCGTCGGGTTTTCAAGGGCAGCGCCAGTGGACCGACTATCAGCCAAACGGTGACTTCCTCGAGGCGATTCTCAACACGTCGTATGACTGGGGCGGCATGCGGGCACCTTACATTGTCGCGACGGAGAATGATTGCCTCAATGGTGCGTCCATGCTCTTCGGTTACCTGCTGACAAACACCGCTCAAATCTTCGCGGATGTCCGCACCTACTGGAGCCCCGACTCCGTCAAGCGCGTGGCAAATCACGAACTGACCGGTCCCGCGAAAGACGGCATCCTTCATCTCATCAATTCTGGTCCGGCCACGCTTGACGGGACGGGATGCCACACCCGAGATGGCCAACCCGTGATGAAACCCTTCTGGGATATCGTTGAGGACGAGGCGGAAGCTTGCCTTGAGGCGACGACGTGGCACCCGTCCATCACCGAATATTTTCCCGGCGGAGGATGGTCCACTCGATACCTCACGAAGGGCGGCATGCCTGTCACCATGTGCCGGATAAACCTAGTCAAGGGACTCGGCCCTGCTCTGCAAATCGCCGAGGGCTACACCATTGATTTGCCGGAGAGCGTCCACGGAATCCTCGATCAACGGACGAACCCCACTTGGCCTACGACGTGGTTTGCGCCGATTCTCACGGGCCGTGGTGCCTTTCGCGACGTTTACACGGTGATGAACAGCTGGGGTGCGAATCACGGCGCGATTAGTTACGGCCACATCGGGTCCGACCTCATCACCCTCGCGGCGATGTTGCGCGTCCCGGTCTACATGCACAACGTCGCGGAAGATCGGATTTTCCGTCCGAGCGCGTGGGCATCCTTCGGAACGCAATGCCATGAGAGCGCGGATTTCCGCGCCTGTAACAACTACGGTCCACTCTACGCTTGATGGAAAGGATGACGAATCCCGACGTGCTAGCGCGCCTAATCGATCTCTCACACTCCCTTGGAGATGAACGTCGCCAACTCGCGATCCTGGGCGAGGGAAATACGAGCGCCGACCTCGGCGACGGCACCTTCCTCGTCAAGGCGTCCGGCAGTCAGCTGGGGACGCTCGACGAGGCTGGACTCACCCGGGTGCGGCTACAGCCAATCCTTGCCGCCATCGATCTGGCCGACGATTTATCCGACGACGACGTGCGCCGCGAGCTCGAACACAGCCGGGTGGATGCATCCGCACGCCTGCCATCGGTTGAGACCTTTCTCCATGCTCTCTGCATTGCGGAGGGCGGCGCAAAATGGGTCGGCCATACCCACACCATATCTGTGCTGCAAATTCTCTGCAGCATTCACGGCGGAGCACCCTTCCTAAGGCACGTTTTCCCGGATGCGATCGTGGTGTGCGGGCGGCACTTGGCCATTGTGCCATACGTCGATCCCGGAATCCGATTGGCCGCAGCGGTGCGGAATTCGCTCCGTGAATTCATCGAAAATCATGGAGCTGCGCCGAAGGTGATCCTGATGGAAAATCATGGACCCGTTGCCCTCGGTCAAAATGAGCGGGAAGTGCTCAATATCATGCTGATGTTGGAAAAGTGGGCAAAGGTCATTGGAGGCGTCCTGGCCGTGGGTGGACCAAAGTTTCTCGACTCGACTGTTGCCGACCGGATCGACAATCGACCCGACGAACACTTTCGCCGCCGAGCGATCGATGCCCTCAGAAGCTGATCCGTTCGGACAGCTCGACGTCGATCCATAATTCACAGCGGGAGTCGTCCATCTCGCGTTTGGGCTGGGCCGTCGAGCGGCTCACGGATGAGTGCACGAGAAGTCGGACTCCCAAGGCCTTCCTCGCAGAGCCAGGCCAGAGCCAGGCGTTTACTTCGTGGATTTTCATAGAGCCGGACGCGGCCCATGGCAGCGTGCTCGAAAGCACTGGCCGTTCGGCCGACCCCCGCCTCGCGCGCGCGCGCCGACGACGCCAGCCGAACTCTCCGCCCCTCTTTCCCGGCCCCACATTCGCCCCACGTCCGCCCCGCGTGCGCTCGCTCACACCGCCAAGGCCAACCTACCCGTCCACGCCGTCTGGGAGGGGATCATTCTCCCGTCCGCCGCCGCGATGAAATCCCGGCCGCTCGCACCGACTTCCCCCGCGATGCCCTCGATCCTCGCAGCAAGCCAGTCAGCGCTACCCCAACTCTAGCGCCGCGTTAGCCGTTGCCGCCGCGTCGCGAAAAAACTCAGCGTTCTCCAGCTGTTTGATATCCACGTCGTAAGTCGGGATCAGATTTTTCAACCTCCTCTTCGCGTCGGCGTCCTCAAGCAGCTGCGGGAAGCATTTTTTTATCACCTCCAGCACGATATGAACCGATACCGATGCTCCAGGAGACGCTCCGAGCAATGCGGAAATCGTCCGATCTTTGTCCGTAATTACTTCCGTGCCGTAGTGAACGATTCCTGCCTCGCCGTCGGTCTTTTTGATCGCTTGGACGCGAATGCCACCATCGACCAGCCTCCAATCCTTGGCCTCCGCGCCGGGATAGAACACCTGAAGCACCTCCATGCGATCCGCCATGCTCTGCGTCCCTTGCTGCACGAGGTAACGAACGAGATCGAGATTGTGCACTCCGATCTTCAGCAGCGTCGCAAGGTTGTCCGGCTTCACCGACAGCGGCAGGTCAAGGTAGCTGCCCGTCTTGTGGAGAAACTTCGTCGTCCACGCGGCGAAGGGGCCAAACAGCAGGGTCTTCCGCCCGTCGAGAATCCGCGTATCAAGGTGTGGTACCGCCATCGTCGGTGCAGCCTCCAAAGGCTGGCCGTAGACCTTCGCCTGATGCCGCTCAACAATCTCCGGCACCTCACAGACGAGCCACTGCCCGCCGATTGGGAACCCGCCCAGCCCCTTCGCTTCGGCAATTCCCGATTTTTGCAGCATCGTCAGACTCCCGCCGCCCGCGCCCACGAAAACGAACCTTGTCCGATTCTCTCGCTTCGCGCCGGTCGATAGATCTTTGACCGTGACGTTCCACCCCTCCTCCGTCCGGTCCAGATCCGTCACCCGGTGCCCCGACGCCACACCACAACCCGGCTGCTTCGCCAGCCACTCAATGAGCTTCCGCGACACAACGCCAAAGTTTACGTCCGTCCCAGAATCCATCTTCGTCGCCGCAATCGGAACGTCGCCGCGCTTCTCGGTCAACAATGGCGACCACGACCCAATGGTCGACGGATCGGTCGAATACTCCATCGACGAAAAAAAATGGTGCGCCGCCATGCCCGCGTGTCGATCCCGCAGAAAATCCACCCACTCCTGCCCATGCACAAAACTCAAGTGCGCCACAGGATTGATGAACTCCTTCGGATTCTCGATCATACCGTCCGCCACGGCCGACGCCCAAAATTGCCGGGAAGCCTCGAACTGCTCGAAAATCCCGATCACGCGCGATACGTCGACGCTGCCATCCGCCTCGCGATTCGGCGTGTAACTCAGCTCGCAAATCCCCGCGTGTCCCGTCCCCGCATTGTTCCACCCGTGTGAACTCTCCTGCGCAGCATCCTCGGTGACCTCGTAGACCTGAATCGTCATCTCTGGCGAAACTCGTTTGAGCAGCGCCCCGAGATTGGCGGACATCACCCCGCTACCGATCAGAACAACGTCGGGATTTTCGATGTGCGTTTCGTATTTCATAAAAGAGGGCGGGAATCTAATCCGTGCGTCTAGCTGATCAGACGCGCAAATCGTCCACTCGCCTCGTCCCAGACCGCGCGGTCGCGAGGCTCGAAAATCTCAGTCTCAAACGACCGTCGGATCAAATCGCGCCCTTCCGACAACGACTCGATTTCGCCCAGCGCGTGAAGTTGTGTGAGGATGTTGCCAGCCGACGTCGCCTCGACCGGACCAGCGATCACCGTGCAGCCCGTGGCATTCGCCGCAAACTGGTTCAATAGCCGATTCTGCGACCCGCCGCCGACGACGTAAATTTTTGAGATCGGTCTCCCCGTCAGCGCCTCCAGTCGCTCTTTCGTCACGCGATACCGCAGCGCCAGCCCTTCGAGAATCACCCGTGTCACCGACCCCGGATCGGTCAATCCCGGCTGCCCCGACTCCATCAGCGAATTCGCGATGGCTGTCGGCATGTGCTCGGGCGCCTGGAAAGCCTCCGCATCAGGATCGATCAACGCCGCGAACGCTGGAGCCTCCTCCGCCGCCGCCACCAGAGCCGCGTAATCACGCGATTCGCCCGCCGCGTCCCAATGCCGCTTGCACTCTTGCAGAAGCCAGAGACCCGCAATGTTCATCAAGTAGCGGATTGTCCCAAAGACACCACTCTCATTCGAAAATCCCGCGTCATATCCCGCGTCCGTAATCACCGGTTCGTCCAACTCCTGCCCAAATAACGACCATGTCCCCGAACTTAAAAACACCGGATTGGGTTCGTCCGCTGGCACCCCCGCGACGGCCGATGCCGTGTCGTGCCCGGCCGCGACAATCACCCGAATCGCCCGTTCGCCCGGCGACTCAGCGATCTCCGGCAGCAGTTCGCCGAGATCAGTCCCCGCATCAACGAGCTTCCCGAAGACGCCGTCCGGCAGCCCCATCGCCGCGATCAGATCCCGATCCCACTCTTGTGTCGCCGCATTGAGGAGCTGCCCAGGTACTCGCGATCGAGCGTTCCGTCGCCGCACACCCGGTCAACCGGTAATTGATCAGATCCGGCAAGAACAACAACCCCGCCGCCTCATCAAGCAGCTTCGCCGGACTCCCCTGCTCTGCCAGCAATTGGAACAGCGTGTTAAAGAACATGAACTGAATCCCCGTCCGCCGATAAATCTCTTCCCGCGGCATCCGCTCGAACGCCACTGCCATCATCCCATCCGTCCGGCTGTCCCGATATTGGAAAGGCGCATCCAATAAAGTTCCACGCGAATCGAGGAGTCCATAATCCACCCCCCACGTGTCCACTCCTACCGACTCCACGTCGTGCCCGTAGATCGCGATCGCCTCGCGAATCCCGGACTGAATCTCCCCAAACAGTTCATCGAACTTCCAATGCCAGCCATCCTCTCGCTTCTCCGGCTCGTTCGCAAAGCGACTGATTATCCGCAACTCCAGCCGATCCTTCTCGAGCACACCCGCGACGACACGCCCACTCCCCGCTCCGAGATCAACGGCCAGACAAACACGACGGAGACGGGAGTTTTTCATTGGTGAGAAGCAATTTGGATGTCCACGCCCCAAGACGCCAAGGCGCGGGAAAAATCACTGGGCGGGTCTTGATTGGTGATCAGCAAGTCGACGTCAGATAGCTGGGCGAAGAAAAAGGAAGACCGCAGCGATAACTTCGTGTCGTCAGCGAGCAAAAACGTCCGGTCGGCCAGCGCCAAAAACCGGCGCTTCAGCCGGGCCTGCTCATCGTTCGACTCGCTCAGCCCCCGCTCGGCGTCCACCCCACGGCACGAGAAAAAAACCTTCCCGACGTTGTAACATTCAATCGCGTGGTCGGCCAATGGGCCCGTGCACGAGAGCGATCGCTGGCTCACCACCCCGCCCACCAACACGACCTGCACGCTCTGCCGATCCGCCAGCTCGATCGCGACCTTCAAAGCATTCGTCAGCACGGTCGTCTCACGGTCCGGCAGCTGCCGCGCCAGCTCCAGCGCTGTCGAACTTGCATCCAGCACGATCGTGTCACCCACCTCAATGTGCCTCAGTGCCTGACGCGCAATCGCCCGCTTCGCCTCGACATTCATCGATTCCCGGCTCGTGAATGGCAAATCTCGCCGACCCGCCTCGCCTCGCACCGCGCCACCGTGTGTTCGGCTGATCTGCCCCTCCGCCTCCAGCTTTTCGAAATCCCGCCTGACCGTTTCCTCGGTCACGCTCAGCGAACGGGCCACCTCCGTCGTTCGCACACTCCCATGCGTGCCAACCAGACGGAGGATTCGGCGATGACGATCAGGAGCAAGCATGGACAGTCCGGGAAATAAGCAGCGAAACGAAGATTTCCTGCGATTTTGCTTGCTAATGTCCGCAAGTCAACGCATTTCTGGCGCAGGGTCACAGCCAAACACAGAAATTCCCACATGAACACAAAACACGTTAGCTACCTTTGGGATCCAGCCGCCGCCGCGAAACTCGATCCCGTCGCGCGCCTCGTTTATCGCTCGAATCTCCTCGGCTCCGACCAACGCATCACAAACACCGGCGGCGGTAATACCTCATCGAAGATCTTCGAAACCGACCCGCTTACCGGCGAACCCACCGAAGTCCTCTGGGTGAAAGGCTCCGGCGGCGACCTCCGCACCTCGAAGCGGGAGAATTTTTCGTCGCTCTATCAGGAAAAGCTTCTCGACCTCCAGCGTGTCTATGGCACCCGCGACGACAAAGGCCTCAAAACCCCGGCCGAGGACGACATGGTCGGAATGTATCCCCACGCCACCTTCAATCTCAACCCCCGCCCGTCCTCCATCGACACCCCGCTCCACAGCTTCCTCCCCGGCAAGCACGTCGACCACATGCATCCAAATGCCGTCATCGCCATCGCCGCCAGCCGCCGCTGCGAAGAACTGACTAAGGAGATTTTTGGAGGTGAAATGGCCTACGTCCCCTGGATGCGACCCGGGTTCGAACTCGGACTCGCTATGGAGGAAATCGCCGAGGCCAACCCCGACACCAAAGCCATCATGATGGGCCAACACGGCTTCATCTCTTGGGATGACGACGACCAGAAATGCTACGAAGAGACCCTTCGCTTCATCGAAACCGCCTCCGAATACATCGAGCGGAAATACCAAGCCAATGGTGGCGACACCTCCGCCTTCGGCGGAGCGAAATACGACTCGCTCGACGACGAAAAGCGAAAAGAACTCTTCGCCGCCATCGCTCCATGGCTCCGCGGTCGCGTCTCTCAGCAGAAGCGCTTCGTTGGCACGATCCAAGACGACGAAAAGATTCGCCGCTTCGTGAATTCCCAAGACGCCGCCCGCCTTGCCGAGCTCGGCACCAGCTGCCCCGACCACTTCCTTCGGACCAAGATCAAGCCACTCTACGTCGAATGGGATCCCGCCACCGGCGACCTCGACAGCCTCAAGTCCCTTCTCGACTCCGGCCTTACCGCCTACCGCGACGACTACGCCGCCTATTACGAGCGGTGCAAACACGCGAACTCTCCCGCGATGCGCGACCCGAACCCGACCGTCGTCCTCATCCCCGGCCTCGGGATGATAGCCTGGGGCAAGGACAAGTCCGAGTCCCGCGTCACCGCAGAATTCTACAACTGCGCCGTCGAAGTCATGCGCGGTGCCGAGGCTATCGACGAATACATCGCGCTCCCCCAGCAGGAAGCCTT
Source organism: uncultured Verrucomicrobiae bacterium (assembly GCA_963803825.1). Classification (GTDB taxonomy): domain Bacteria; phylum Verrucomicrobiota; class Verrucomicrobiia; order Chthoniobacterales; family JAATET01; genus CAVVKW01. Next base: position 22,252 of record CAWDOJ010000013.1, read on the forward strand.
CGACATCGAATACTGGCTCCTCGAAGAGGCTAAACTCCAACGCATGCCCGCCGAAAAAGAACTCGCCCGGCAAATCGTTTGCGTCATTGGTGCTGGCAGCGGCATTGGCAAGGAAACCGCCCACCGCCTCGTCAAAGAGGGCGCGCAGATCGTCTGCGTCGACCTGAACGCCGAAACGGCCGAGGCCACGGCCAAGGAAATCACCGACGCCTACGGGCAGGGCATCGGCGTCGCCGGCAGCGGGATCAGCGGTTGCGGACCCGCCATTGGCCTCGGTGCCAACATCACCGACCGCGCTAGCATCCGCACCATGCTCGACCAGGTCGCTCTCGCCTACGGCGGATTCGATCACATCTGCGTCACCGCCGGCATCTTCGTGCCGAGCGACACCACCGGCCACATCCCCGATGACAAGTGGGGTCTCACCTTCGCCATTAACGTCACCGGCAGTTACACCGTTGCCGACGAAGCTTACAAAACGTGGAAAGAACAAGGCCTCAGCGGCAATCTTGTCCTGACGACCAGCGCCAACGCCGCCGTTGCGAAGAAAGGTAGCGTCGCCTACGACGTCTCGAAGGCAGCAGCGAACCACCTTGTTCGCGAACTCGCCATTGAGCTCTCGCCGCTCGTCCGCGTTAACGGCGTCGCGCCCGCGACCGTCGTTCAGGGTTCAGCCATGTTTCCACGCGACCGCGTTATCGGATCCCTCGCTAAATACGACATCCCTTACACCGACGAAGAGGAAACCGAGTCCCTAGTCACCAAGCTGGCGCAGTTCTACGCCGACCGAACGCTGACGAAGTCGCCCATCACCCCGGCTGATCAAGCCGAGGCTTACTTCCTCCTCACGAGCAAGCGCCTTAGCAAAACCACTGGCCAAGTAATCACCGTCGACGGCGGCCTCCACGAAGCCTTCCTCCGATAGGAAGCGATTGCGCTCCCGGTTTTCATGATAGCCCCTGCCATCCGCTGGAGAAGACGTCACAGAGAAAATGGGGTCAGTGTGCAAAAAGCAAATATTTTTCCTCGGAATCCATAGTTTTTGACAATTCTACCGTGGATTTGTGTGTTCAGCGGGAGGAGTCGACAGGTGATCACGAGGATCTGGGCAATCAAGCGGTGGGATCGCTTGACCAGCACGCGGGTTTGCCCGGCCGATAATGGGTCGTTGCAAAGGAGCGACCCATCATCGGCGAGGCATCAGGATGGGGGACCAATCCGATTTGAGCTGATCAGAGGGGATGGTCGACTTACCCAATCCCAACGATACCTAAGGTTTTAAGTTTTTTACGATAAAACGACCGTTTCTTTTGTTGCAACAGACTCATTGGAATGTTGTCTTGGGGCTTGTGATTCAATCGTTTGATCAAAGCTCCGCGAAGCGCCGGGATCCGTTCGCCTTGGAAGGTGACGAACGGGAGGCGCTCTCGGCGCAAATCATTTGTATCGATTGCTACGGGACAACCGTTTTCTGTTCACGCGACAGCGAAATTCTTCTGATAGAGCTCTTCCATTACAAATGCCAACTTGGCGCGGTTCTTCCGGGTGAATTGGGGAATTGGACCCTCGGCTGCCTCGAATCGATTCGCGTCGGCAAACGTTTTCGATCTCGCTCTCTTTTGATCGAGTCTCCCGACATCCAGGTCCGCGTCACATTACTCGCGGGCACCCCCGCGCGATCTACGCCTTACATCTCGAAGAGGTGGAGACCTCGCAGAGCGTCGGGTCGGCTGACCTCCGAAAATACGTGCCCTGCGGATTTACCCCCCGCCAATCCGAGACCATGTATTGGCTGGCTCGTGGCCTGAAAAATCAGGAGATCGGGATCCAAATGACCATTAGTGAACGCACCGTCGAAAGTCACGTCGATTCAATCTTCACCAAACTCGGCGCGACCAATCGCCGAATGGCCGCTTATCGAGCCAACGCGATGCTCGCCGAGATTGGCACTCTGCGCGTCTCACCGCCCACGCCGTAATGCTCGACCGCAGCGTCCACCGCGACCACGTTATTGCGAGAGGAACCCTAGGTTTATCGGAAACGTCACCAAATCTGGGTGTTTCCACGGATAGGCAGAATCTTGCAACGGGGTTAAGCACTCGTTGTCCGAACCAACCTCAATGGCTTCGCCCACCGGAACCGCACCATCCACCGCAAATCCATCGAATGAAATTATCCCGCATTCCCATCATCTTTGCGTTCAGCGTCGGGACTCTTGGGTGGACCGCATCGGTTCATGCCTTCGACTTCGTCGAGCAAGGGGATTTCCCGATCACCATTGGTCGCCCGTTCGACATTCCCTTCAACCTCGAAATCGGCGTGAATTCGATTCACGGCACGTTACCACCAACTATTGGGGGTAATTTTGAATTTTCGGATACTCGACGTCTTCAGAGTCGCAAATCCGGCCGGGTTCGCGATCAGTCTGATCACTTTGGACATAACGAACTACCAGTTTTCTGGTTCGGGATCCGGGCGTCTTGAACTTCTACAGCCGAACGTCGGTGCGGTCAGGATTCGAAGTAATGGAACGTCAACTCTGCCCACATTGATCTCCGATCCTTCGGTCCTCGCTTTTCGAATCGCTGCTCCTCTAGAGTTCTACCAAGGGTCGGACGGCCTTCCGACGAGCGTCGCGGGAAGCGCAAATTACACCGTCGAGATCACCGTGGTGCCCGAGCCAGCAACGTATGGGAGCCTCGGTCTTGCGCTCGGGATCATCGCATTCCTTCGCCATCGCAAACGCTCAACCCTAAGTTCGACTCCGTGAGCTCCACTGGCGCGTGGTTCGACCCTTGCGACAACGCCGGGCAGCGGTGAGATTCCGAACGTTCGGCTGTCGATCGGAGCTTGTTCTAAAAGGTTTCGAGCAGATGGTCCCGCGTGAGCCGCTAGCGGGAAAATCCAATCATGGTTCGATGTGTGCGCAGCGGGGTCAGCCAATCATTTCTGACAACCGCGCTCCGAATCTGGCGACGGGGAGTCCGATAACTTCTATCGCTGACCGTGCATTTGTGAATTCAGCGTGAGGAGTCGGCAGTTGATCGCGAGGATTTGGGAGGTCAAGGGCGTGGGATCGCTTGACCAGCACGCGGATTTGCTCGGTCGATAATGCAGCGTTGCAAAGGAGCGACCCCGTTTCGGCGAAGCGTCAAGATGGCGGACCAATCCGATTTGTGCTGGTCAGGAATGATTGACTGACCCCATTCCCCCCATTCCCTGACCCCATTCCCAGGCCGATGGAGAGAAGGAGATAGATGGAGAGGCCACCGTAGATCTGCTCGGGCAGCCGGAGGTCACTACGGAGAAAGGCGGCGATGGCTCTCAGCACGAAGGCAAGGAGGATGGGCGACAAGAAATCGGAGAGCAGGACGTCCACGTTGGCGCGGGACTTAAGTCGGATTACGCACCGAGGGAACCGCCGTTGCAGGCTCGGGATCACGTTGCGAGTTGCGTAAAAAAAACTTTGCGGTACGGATTGGAGATGGATCGAGCTATCGCTATCGTTCTCGGGTTGCTCGTCGTTCCGCTGACAGCTCTGGACGCGATCTCCCAAACTGTTCCGGGCGTCTACGTGGCGGAGGTCGGTCCCCCGCCGTCGGTCGTCGGATTGTCGACGTCGCAGACCGCGATCGTCGGGCGCTTCGCGAAGGGTCTCGTGAACGTGTCCGTTATCGTGACGTCGGCTGAGTTTCTGACGGAATTTGGTTCGGGCGGGAGTGCGGGCGAGTTGGCGACGTATCCGGCAGAGGTGCAGGCACGGCTCTATTTTGCCAACGGCGGGAGCGAACTGCAGGTCGTCCGGCTGCCTCCCAAGATGCCGCTGCCGGAAGCGCTGCTGGGCGAGGCGGACAAGTTGACCGGACTCTACGCGCTGGAGCCGAGCAGTGATTTGCGGATCTTACTGGCACCCGAGATCAGCACTCTTGGCGCGGTAAATTTTGCGACGGTTTTCCCGATCTACCTCCAGTTTGCCACGGAGCGCGGTGTGTTTTTCATCGTGGACCCGCCACCGACGGCGACCACGGTGGACGCGGCGATTGACTGGGCGAGCGCCTCGATCCCGGTCGATGCTGCGGCGTGTGCGACGTATTTCCCATCTCTGTTGGTGACCTTACCGGGACTGGACGTGCCGCACATCACCGCGCCAGCGAGCGGGTCGATGGCCGGGATTTTTGTGACCAACGACGCGAACGTCGGCATCTGGAACCATCCGGCGGGAACGTCGTTGCCAACGAATGCGCTGGGAGTGACACTGACCTTGGACGCGGCAGACGGGGCGATCAATTGGATCCGAGACATCGAGGGATTTGGGGTTGTCCCGTGGGGTTCCCGCACGCTGGACCGGTCGAATCTCGCAAACCGCGAAATCGGCGCCGTCCGTTTCCTGGGCTGGACGATGGCTTCGATCCAACGCTCTTTGGCCTTTGCCGCTTACGAAGAAAACGATGTTGCGCTCTGGCTCGATATCCGCAGTTCGGTAAGCGCCTTCTTCAACGATCTCTGGCAGTCTGGAGCCTTGGAGGGGGAGACGGCGGAAGAATCCTACACCGTGACCTGCGACGCAACCACAACGTCTCCGGCTGACGTCGCGGCCCACCGCGTGAATCTCGACTACGAACTCCAGTTGGACGGCCCGGTGAGCCGATCGCTGACGGCGATGACGCTGGACCCCGACCCGCCGGTGCCGCGACCGCAGGTTTATCTGATCGGATTCCCGTCGGTGCCTCGGCTGACCTTCGACACGGTGCCGGGATTTGAATACACGGTCGAAACCGACGAGGGGATGTCGACCGAAGAATGGGAACCCCTCGCCCCCGTCTTCTCCGGGTATGACGGCTGGCGGCACGCAACCATCCCCGCATCGGCAACGGCGGAGTTCTACCGAGTGCAAGTCGCAACTGGGAATCCCTGACGACAAAGTGCAATCACTCCGACGACCAGCTGGAATCGGGTCAAGGAATGGGGTCAGGGAATGGGGTCAGGGAATGGGAATGGGGTCAGGAATGGGTCAGGAATGGGGTCAGGTGTCAAAAATCAAATTTCCGGGAATGGGGTCAGGAATGGGGTCAGGTGTCAAAAATCAAATTCCCGTGACCAATTCAAGCATCCGCCGGAGGAATCCCCCCACTTCGAACAGCGCTGATTTGATGCTCGAGGAGCCGTCCGTTGATGGTGAGGATGCGCGGCGGAGTCATGGTGTGGCAGAAGAGGTTGCGGGTGCTGGAAATGTCACAGGACACTGGATCCGGCCGAGCTTCCGGAGAGGGAGAGGCGGACCGCAGCCATGGAAATGGCCGCTTGGAATGCACTATCGATCCGCGAGTGAGATCGCGTGCCTCTTTTGAACGGGCGATTCTCCAAATTGGAAGACTTGGGAGTCCTATAGATCTCGTTGCTTTTCGACGTTTCACTTATCGCTTCTCGACCTAGGCCACCATCCGTCGACATGCGTGATCTCCGAAACAAAAAGGCAGCCGCGAGCTGCCACGGGACCGCAGGCTTCCAGCCCACCGTCACCGAAAACTACCCCACCACCGAAGCCCCCCACTTCGCCAACCTCCTCTTGCATTCCACTCAACTCTCAGCTTTCGACCTTCAACTCATCCCGACCACCCTCCCCCTCACGACCCAACGAGTCACCGAACACCTCCTCGCCGAACCACTCCGTCAACACGCGCGCCTTGGCATCGACAACGCCACGGGCGAAGTCCGCGCCCTCGCTAGCGTCGACCGCCCCGAGCACGCCGCCACGACCCCGCGCTCCAGCGGCTCCACCCTCAAGCCCTTCGTCTACCTCGCCGCTATCGAGCGCCACCTCATCACCGCCGCCACCCTCCTGCCCGACACCCCCGACGCGATCCACCGAACCTACGCCGATTACGACCCGCAGACTTACAACCAACGCTCCTACGGTCCCGTCCGAGCCCGTGCCGCCCTCGGCAATTCGCTCAACGTCCCGGCCGTCCCCGCCGTCCACGTCGTCTCGCTGCTCGGCGCCCGTCCCGCCTTCAACGCCCTTCGCGACTGGGGCTTCCAATTTTCCAAGAATTCGACGCCTACTGAGCCGGCTTCATCTGCGGGAAAGCCGACGTCCGCCTCATTTCCCTCAGCCAGGGCACCCACATCCTGACCGCCCGCCAGACCAACCGCACAGCCACCACTACTTTCGCGGTCGAATAGCCAGACGCAAAGCGCGCTCCATCCAAGGCACGGAAGCCGCGCCGCCGGATTCCGTGGCCATCTCCGCAAAGCCCCGAGCGTCCCCCCGAACCGCCGCCAAGCCAACCTCACGCTCAGCCACTCACCCCACGCCCCGCCACCAGTCCGCCGCCGCCATCCGCTTTCGCCCCTCGGCCTGAAGTTCCTGGAGAACCACGCTCCCATCCCCCGTGCCGACCAGCACCCGTCCTCCGACCTCCCGAACCTCGCCGACACCAATCCCCACTCCGCCGCCGTCATCGCCACCCCCACACTCGACCCGCCAGACTTTCAACCGCCTCGCCTCCCCGCTCACCGTCAGTTCACACCAAGCCCCCGGCCACGGATCCATCGCCCGAACCAGCCGCTCGACGTCCCCTGCGGAAAGCCGCCAATCAATTCGCCCGTCCTCCCGCGAGAGCTTCTTCGTCACCGTCACCACCGACTCATCCTGCACCTTCCGCTCCGCCTCACCGCGCGCCAGCAAATCCAGCGCCCGCCCCAACGACACCGGAGCCAGCTCCGCCAGCCGGTCGTGCAAACTCCCACCCGTTTCGTCTGGCCCGATCCCGATCTCGTCCGCAAGAACGATGTCACCAGTATCGAGCCCCTCCGCCATGTGCATCACCGTGATCCCCGTTACCGCGTCGCCCGCCGCGATCGCGGCCTGAATCGGGGCCGCCCCCCGCCAACGCGGAAGGAGCGAAGCGTGCAGATTCAGACACGCAACCCTCGGGATCCGCAGCACCTCCTGGCTCAGGATCTGCCCGTAAGCCATCACGACCACCAGATCCGGCGCGACCGCTGCCAACTCACCGACCGCCGCCTCGTCCCGCAACCGCTCTGGCTGCAACGTCGCGATACCCGCTTCGCGAGCGACCACTTTGATCGCCGACTCCCGGACCTGATTCCCGCGCCCCGCCGCCCGGTCTGGCTGGGTCACAACTCCTTGCACCGCGCAATCCCCCCGCCCCAGTAACATCCGCAAGGTAGGAACGCCGATCTCGCCGGTGCCCATGAAGACCACCCTCATTGGCCGCAAAGAAGTCCCGTTCACTCGCGACCAAGCTCGGCGTCCGCTGCGACCACCCGAGTGATCTCACTCAGCACCTCGACCGGCGATTGCAGGGCGTCGATCTCGCAGATCAACTCCGACCCGTAGTGATTGAGTAGCGGCTTGCTCTCGGACTCGTAAGTCTCGAGCCGACGCCGGATCACCGACTCGTTCGCGTCGTCGAGCCGGTTGTCCTTGAGGGCGCGTTTCTTCAAGCGCTCGACCAACTTCGACCGGTCGGGGCAAGCGAGGTGGAAGACTTTCCGGACGTCGATGATGTCTTCCATGATCTCAGCCTGCTGCACGTTGCGAGGAATCCCATCCAGAAGGAGATGATCGATCTCGGGCTTGAAGATGTGCGCTTCGACGCCGTGTTCGATCCGAACTCGCCAGAGTTCGACGGTGATCTCGTCCGGCACCAACTCGCCCCGGCTGGAGTATTCCAAGAACGCTTGTCCGAGCTTTGTCCGGACATCGATCGAGCGGAAGACGTCGCCGCAAGCGCAGTGAAAATAACCGGGCACCGTTCCGAGAGTTTTACCTTGGGTTCCCTTGCCGCTACCAGGAGCGCCGAAGAACAGATACGTGCGATACTTTTTCATAGTCCGGGGAGCGGATTGATAGGCGTGAAACGAAAAAGTTGCAACGATTCACGTGCCACCGGCCCGCCCGACAAAAACGTCGAATTCCAAAATCGACAACCCCGCCCGCCCGCCTTAACACTTGCGCAGACCCCAAAAAGGAGATCCCCGACCGTGCCCCTCAACGACGACTACATCATCGACATCCTCATCGAAGCCGGACTTCTCACCCGCTCGCAAGTCGACGAGACCCGCGCCAACGCCCCCGACGGCACCAACGTCTCCGACGCCCTCGTCGAAGGCGGCCTCCTCAGCCACGAAGATATCTCCCGCACCCTCGCCGCAAATGGCGGCATGGACTTCGCCGACCTCAACGCGATCACGGTCCCGCCGAACGTTACCGAGATCCTCTCCGCCGACGACGCTCGCCGCTACAAGGCCGTTCCGATCTACGCGACCGACACTTCCGTGACCATCGCCGTCGACGATCCGATGGCCTTCGAGACCTTCGACAGCCTCGGCTTCCTTCTCAAACGCGAAGTCGAGTTTGTCTGCACCACCCCCGAGCAGCTCGAACAAGCCCTCGGCCAGTACTACGGCGAGGCCGAGAGCCTCGGGCAGGATCCCTCCGGAGAAGGTGGTCTTAGCGACGACGGTGGCGAGGGCGACGCCCCGATCATCAAGATGGTCACGAGTCTTCTCCTCGAAGCTTACAAAGGGCGCGCGTCCGACATCCACCTCGAGCCAATGGAGAAATCCTTCCGAGTCCGGTTCCGCGTCGACGGTGTGCTCCAAGAGATGCAGTCCCCGCCGAAGAAACTGCAATCGGCGATCATCTCCCGGCTCAAGATCATGACCGGCACCATGTCCATCGCCGAGAAGCGCCTCCCGCAGGACGGGCGCATCCAGGTGAAGGTCGGAAAAAACGCGATCGATCTGCGCGTCTCGACCATCCCGACCGTTCACGGAGAATCCGTCGTCATGCGGATTCTTGATAAGTCGGCGCTCGTTCTCGGTCTGCCCGAGCTCGGCTTCCTCAGCGACGATCAGCAGAAATTCGAGAATCTCATCGCGCTCCCAGATGGCATTATTCTCGTCACTGGCCCGACCGGCTCTGGCAAGACGACGACGCTCTACGCCTGCCTGAACTACATGAACCAGCCAGACCGCAAGCTGATCACCGTCGAGGATCCCTGCGAATATCAGATGGGCGGCATCAATCAAGTTCAAGTCAACGCCTCCATCGGCATGACTTTTCCCGCTGCCCTCCGCTCCATCCTTCGACAAGCGCCCAACATCATCATGATCGGCGAGATTCGTGACGCCGAGACCGCGAACATCGCCATCAATGCCTCACTCACGGGACATCTCGTCCTCTCGACCCTGCACACGAACGATGCTCCCTCCGCCGTCGCCCGACTGGTCGACATCGGGGTCCAACCCTTTCTCGTTTCCTCGTCCGTCCGCGCCGTCATGGCCCAGCGCCTCGTCCGCCGCCTCTGCCCAAAATGCAAGGAACCGACCGAGATCGCGGAGTTCGAGCTCATCGCACTCGGCTTGGAAGCCTCCCAGCTCTCCAACGCTCAACCGATGAAGGCCGTCGGCTGCGACGCTTGTCGCGGCCGTGGATTTAAGGGCCGCATGGGCATCTTCGAAGTCTTCGTCATCGACGACGAAGTCCGCCACATGATCAACAACAACGCGTCGACCATCGCCCTTCGCCAGCGCGCCCGTGAACTCGGCATGCGCACCCTGCGCGAAGACGGCATCCGCAAGATTCTCTCCGGCTCGACCACCGCCGACGAAGTCATCACCGCCACCGCAGCGGATCTCGCGTAAAGAACGATCCCCTTTGAGCCTTCTGTGCCTTTTTGCGGCCAAAATTACCCACCCATGAACGCCATCCAAGTCACCGACATCTTCCAGGACGCCAATCTGATCACTTCCGCCGTCGGGCAGGAGCCTCCAGCGCGAGTGCACCGCGAGCGGCAAGCCGATCTACCAGGTGATGGTCGATAACGGCCACGTTGACGAAGATACGTTCTATCAGACCATCGCCGAGAGTCTCGGCGTCGAGCGCTACGACTTGAGCGAATTTGCGCCCGCGTCCGAGATACTCCAGCTCATTCCCGGCGGCCTCGCCCGGCTGCACGGTGCCCTACCCATCGGCGCGTCGGAGAACACGATCTTCGTCGCTCTCACCAATCCGCTCGATGGCCAAGCCGCCGAAGACCTCCGCTTCGCCCTCGGTCGCGAGATCCAGCTTGGCGTCGGGCAGAGCATCCCGCGCGTCGAGCAGCTCATCGCCGAGTTTTACGGCACCGAGGACAGCTCGATGGAGGATATTCTTTCTCAGCTCGGCACCGGCGGCGACGTCGAATTTGGAGATGGCGTCGTGACCGACGAGTTCGATCCCAACGCCGCAGCCGCCGAGGCCAACGCGACTCCGATCATCCGTTACGTCGACCTCATTCTCGACAAAGCGATCCAAGCCCGGGCGTCGGACATCCACTTCGAACCCTTCGAGACCGAGTTCAAGGTCCGCTACCGAGTCGATGGCGCGCTCTACGAGATGGACCCCCCGCCTCGTCACCTTGCGCTCCCGGTCATCTCGCGCGTGAAGGTGCTTTCCAACCTCAACATCGCCGAGCGCCGCCTCCCGCAGGACGGGCGGATCCAGCGCGTGATCAACGGCAAGACGGTGGACCTGCGGGTGTCGAGTCTGCCGACCCAATTCGGCGAGTCAGTCGTGCTGCGTATCCTGGATCGATCCGCCGTGAATCTCGACCTCGAGACGCTCGGGATGCCGGACTACATCTACAATTTCATCCTCGATGTCATCCAGAAGCCCAACGGCATCTTCATCGTCACCGGTCCGACCGGCTCGGGCAAGACGACGACGCTCTATTCTTGCTTGCGCAAGATCAACACGATCGAGTCCAAGCTCCTCACCGCCGAGGACCCGGTCGAATACGAGATCGAAGGCCTCATCCAAGTTCCGATCCAAGACGGTATCGGCCTCAGCTTCGCCCGCGTCCTCCGAGCTTTCCTCCGGCAAGACCCCGACAAGATCATGGTCGGAGAGACCCGTGACATCGAGACGGCGCAGATCGCGATCCAAGCCTCGCTCACCGGCCACCTTGTCTTCTCGACCCTTCACACCAACGACTCGACCGGTGCCGTCACGCGTCTCGTCGACATGGGCGTCGAGCCCTTCATGATCTCGGCTTCTCTCGAGTGCGTTCTCGCCCAGCGCCTCATCCGCCGCATTTGCCCGAAATGCAAGACGGCCTACGAGCCCACCGAAGCCGTCCTGCAGCAATTGGGTCTCTCCGCCTACGACATCGGCGACAAGACATTTTTCTACGGGAAAGGCTGCGATCACTGCAATCACACCGGTTACCGCGGACGCAAGGGCATCTACGAACTTCTCAAAATGTCGGACCCGATCCGCGAACTCATCAACAACCGTGCCCCCGGCGTCGTCCTCCGGCAGAAAGCCATCGAGCTTGGTATGACCACCCTCCGCGAGGACGGTCTGCGCTCGATCTTCGACGGCGACTCCACCATCGAGGAAGTCCTCAAATACACCTGATCTTTCTCACGCGAAGCCGCGGATTCATGAAGGCATAAGTGCTTTTACTCGCGCAGATGCGCAGGAGAATCCCGAAGCATTCTTCATCCGTTTCTCTGCGCTTGCTGTGTGAGAACCGGGATACCATTCGTATTTCCTTCGCGACTTCGCGGCTTCGCTTGGGACATCATGCAGGATATGGCAAACGCAATGGTCATCGGCATCGGCGGAGTGGGATCCGTGATCGGGCAGAAACTCCACGAGTATGATTGCTTCGACCGCATTGTCCTCGCGGACATGGATCCGACGTTTGCCCGCCAACTCGCCGCACGCACGCCGAATAACCGCTTCACCGTCGTCGCGGCTAACGCGATGGATACCGAGCGGCTGACCGCGCTCATGCGGGAGCACGCCATCGACGTCACCTGCAATGCCTGCGTTTGCCAGACGAACTACTCCGTCCTGGAGGCTTGTCTGCGCGCGGGGTCTCACTATCTCGATATGGCGGCCGACATCTACTCGGCCCCCGGCGTCAAACGCGCCGGGAAGAACTCCTTTGAAGCCGAGATCGAGATGTTCAACCAGTCCTACCTCGAGGCAGGACTCGCGGGCATTCTTTGCATGGGGATGGATCCAGGCGCGGTCAACGTCTTCGCCCGATGGGCCATGGACCGCCTCGATGCGGCCAGTTCGATCCGCGTTCTCGACGCCGATAACGCAGAGGTCCGGGGCTATCGATTCGCCGTCCTCTTCTCACCCGAGACGTTCTTTGAGGAATTGGGAGCCGTCCCTTATTTCGTTCGCGAAGGCCGCGTCGTCTCCGGTCGTCCGCTGGAGACGGAAGTCGAGTGGGTCCGCTTTCCCGACCCGATCGGCCTGCAGAAAACCTACGCCGTCGCCCACGAAGAAGGCGTCTCCCTCGGGATCTACCCGCCATTCGTGGAGAAAGGAGTCCGCTACTCCGTCTTCAAGTATTCCGTCCCCGACAAGGTCGTGAATATCTCCAAGAGCCTTGCGCTCCTCAATCTCGATAGCTGGAAAAAGATCAAGATTGATGGCGTCGAGGTTGCCCCCGTTCGCGTCGCTGCAGCGAGCCTCCCCAAGCCCGCCGCCCTCGGTGCCACCGTCGACGGCTATTCCTGCGTCGGGACCGAGGTCCGGGGCACGAAAGACCGGCGGCGCGTCGAATACTTCGTCTACTCGATGGACTCCCACCGCGAGACCTACGAAAAATACGGTTATAGCCTCACCCTCGTGCAGACCGGAATCCCCCCCGCCGTGACCGCTCGGCTCCTCGTCGAAGGAAAAATCCCGGAACGCGGGGTGATGATGCCCGAACACCTTGATCCCGAAGCCCTCATGGAAGCCTTCCCCCGCGAGGGCCTCCCGATCTTCGTCGAGAAGCGCGAAGTCGAGCGACTCTAGCCGCCGCCAGCCAGCCGCCAGCCAGGCGGCCCCGCGCCCAACCTGTCATGCCGAGCGAAGCGAAGCATTGCCAGCGTCTCACGCATCCTCCGCCCTCCCCGCCGCGACCAGAGAAAAACTTTGCACACAGCTTGCTAATCCACGGTTCGTGCCGGACGAACCCACGACGTCAAAATCGAGCACCATTCTCATCATCGACGACCGCCCGATCGTCCGGACCGGCCTGCGAACCTGGCTCGCCGCCGACTCCCGCTTCGGCCAAATTCTCGAAGCCGCAACCGCCGCCGACGGGCTCGCGACGCTGACCCGAGACAAGCCCCAGCTGACCATCCTCTCCATGCGTCTCCCGGACGCCTCGGCGGAGGGCTTCTTCAAGGCAATCCAGCCGCACCGCTGGAGCACCTATTTCGTAGTTTTCAGCGTCCTGCTCGGAGATGACGATCTCCTCCTCGCCGCCCGCTCGGGCGTCCGGGCCGTCCTCCGGCGGAACACATCGGAGGCGGAAGTCATCCACACCATCGAGCGAGTTCTCGCGGGCGAAAACTGCCTCATGAATCTCATGCCGGCTACCTTCCGCGACCGACTGAACCTACGAGATCTTACCCCCACCGAACTCCAAATCCTCACGCACCTCGGCCACGGACGCTCGAATCGCGAGATTTCGACCCTCACTTCCCGGTCGGACAATACGGTGAAAGTTCACCTTCGAAACATCTTCTCGAAACTCGCCGTCACCAAGCGAGCCGAAGCAGCCGCCGCCGCCGTCCGGCGCGGCCTGGTCGATTAGTCCGTCGATCATTTCTCACCCGTTCGGGTGATCTCGCAAAACGTTTGCATGGCACGGCGGCAGCTAAGTCGGTCACCCACTGCCTGTCCACAGAGGCTGCGGCAGCCAACCAACAAAAGAACGAACGAATGAAATTGAAACGCCCTACCCGATTCCGCGACCAGATCGTTGCGACCGCGCTGCTCGCCAGCACGCTCGCGACCATCACTGGCCGCGCGCAAACCACCGTCGACTTCGATCTGGAGACGGCCACCATGGCAGACGTCCAAAGCGCCATGGACGCCGGAAGCTCTCACCAGCGTCGAACTCGTGCTGTTGTATCTGAATCGGATCGAGGCCTACGATCAGGGTGGCATCCGGTTGAATTCCGTGCCCGTCGTCAGCCCCGCCGCCATCGCCGAAGCCGCGAAGGCCGACCGCCTCCGCGCCGACGGCACGAAGCTCGGCCCGCTCCAGGGCATCCCGTTCGTCGCCAAGGGGAACTTCTCCTTCGCGGGTCTGCCCAACACGGATGGCCTCGCCGTCTGGGCCGATCTGATCGCGCCCTACACCTGCACGGTCATCGAGAATCTGCAGGCTTCCGGTGCCGTCTTCCTCGGCCACGCCAACCTCGACACCTTCCAGGCCTCAACCTCGAGTTCGAATTCCGAGACCTTCGGACTCACGCGCAACGCCTACAACCCCGCTTACTTCGCCGGAGGCAGCAGCGGCGGCCCGGGTGTTGCGACCGGTGCCAACCTGGCGTTCTTCGCCCTCGGTGGCGAGACGGGCGGCTCCGTCCGCAGTCCCTCCGACCGCGCGGGCATCGTCGGGTTCAAGACGAGCAACGGGACCATCTCCGTCCACGGCCTCGCGCCGCTGGCCTGGGATCGTGACGTGGTGGGGCCGATGACCCGATACGCCGCCGACAACGCGGTCGTCATGGCCGCGGCGTCCGGCTTCGATCCGCTCGACATCTGGGCCGGCATCGAGATCATTCCCAGCCGCCAGCGCCCCAGCGAGTTCGTTGAGAAATTCGCCGCCGGCTCGCTCGCGGGCAAGAAACTCGCCGTGCCGACGAACATGATCTCGTCGTCCACGGACCCCGTGCCGACCCGCATCAAGGAGCTCCTCGCCGAGGCCCGCCTCGTCCTCGAAAACGCCGGCGCGACCGTCGTCGACGTCACGCTGCCGCCCGAGTTGACGATCACCTTCACCGGCCGTCGGGCGTCCGTCCCGCCCGAGGTGCTCGACCCGCCGACCCGGAAGCTCTACGACCCGGTGACCGCCGACCTCACCAACAGCATGGTGGCCGGAGCTCGCGCCTACCAGTTCGAGGAATTCCTCGACTCCTTCCTGCGCGAGCCGGGCGACAGCGAAGAAGTCGTTCTGCAGAAGATCCTCGACCGCATCAACCCGGTCACCCAGCTGCAGCAGAAATACAAAGACGCCATCGCGAACCAGACCACCTTCGGCCCCGAGGCACCCGATTCCGTCGAACACTTCCTCGCGGTGCGCTACCAGAACCTCGATTACGAAGCCTTCCTCGCCGACAACGGTCTGGACGCTCTCATCTGGCCCACTTCGCAGAACAAGACGGCGACCGGCATCTCGCTCCCGAGCCTCTCCCGCGCGATCGTGAATTCGTTCTCGCTCCCTTACGTCACGGTCCCGATGGGGACGGTGGCGATTGGCGAAACGCTGGAACCCGTCACGCTCGGCTTCCTCGGTCGCTACTGGCAGGACGATGAGGTCCTCGCCATCGCCGGGGCCTACGAGCGCGCCAGCCAGGCCCGCGTGGTCTCGAGCTTCGTGCCCCCGCTCGAGGGTGAGAACTTCCAGTACACGCTCGCCGCCCAGCCGCCGGCTCCAGCTCCAGCTCCAGCTCCGGCTCCGGCTCCCGCCGCGACTCAGCCGCCCGTGGTCGCCGCGCCAAACAACGCCACCGTCAAGGGCAGCGGAAAGAACACCCGCCTCGTGATTGACGGGCGCGCTTCCAGCGCCGGTCGCATCACCTCGGTCAAGGTCACCGTCGATGGCCGCCGCGTCCCGGTGAAGGGCAAGGCCAATTGGACCGGCGTCATCAAGCTGAAGCAACTGCAACGCTTCAGCGGATCGAACCCGAAGACGGTCAGCCTCGCCGTCGTCGTCCGCGACAGCAACGGTCTCACCAACGCCTCGATCAGCCGACTCAAGGTTCCGAACAACATCAATTGATCTGAGGTCGACTCGTCATTGACCCAACGAGCCATCGGCTGGCGGGCGGGAGCACCACTCCCGTTCCGCCAGCCGACATCGTTTGTCGCCCACGCTTTGCCATCCGCATGCCGAACCAATCTGCTACCCTCCGCCGCCTTCTTCTCCCAGCGATTTTTGCTCTGCTCGTCGCCATCGGCGTCGTCTTCTTTCTCACCCGCCCGACCCCCTCGGCTCCAGCCGCCAACCCAGCGACCGTCTCCACGAAGAGCGTCGCCAGCGACTCGCCAAATGCCCCCGCCGTCATCCTGCCCGAAACCACGGCAGGCCTCCCGTCCTTCATTCGCCAAGCCCTGCGATCTCCCGGCCCGGCCGCCGAAGCCAGAATCTCGGCGGCTTCCCTCCGCTGGATGGACGAGGATCTCGCTGGATTCACCGAGTTCGTCGACGAACTCGACGTCGACGATGAAGACGGTCGGCTCTGGGCGACCTTCGCACCGGCCCTCATGGCGATCCTGCCCGACGTGAGCGAAGCCACGGCCAACTCCCCGGCTCTGCTCGCTCTCGTCGAGCGCGTCATCGCCAACTTCGCGGCCACCGATCCGGTCCAGGCCCTGGTTTGGGCTCGCGAGTGGCTCCTGCGGGACGGACTCGACGCCGCCTTCTCGGAGATCGCCCCCGAGCTCGCGACCGTCGACCCCGTGGCCGCTTCCTCCCTGATCGGTGAGATCACCGCCGCCCCCAAACGCCTCGAAGGTGCCCGCGGGGTGGGCTTTGTCCTCGGCGATTCCGATCCCGACTTCGCCCTCACCTGGGTCGACAGCTTGGACGGCGGAGTTGATCAAGCCTACGCGCTGTCCGGAGTGATCGCGGGAATGGCAGAAAATCACACCGAGCGCGCGGCCCGCGTTTTCGCCGACCGGACCGATTCGATGCAGCGCAGCTTCACCGATGGCCTTCGCACCGACCGTGAATCGAGTGGCACCAGCCTGGAAGACGCTTACGAGGGGCTGAGCGCCACCGAGGCCGCCGCCGCCGAGGCGAACCTCCCGGACCCCACCCTCGGCTACGTCGTCAATTCCGCCGGCCCGGTCGCCACGGAACTGACCCGCAAGGATCCCAACCAAGCCCTCGCGTGGGCTCGCTCGCTCACCCCACCCCGCGGTCGCGGCGAAGCGCTCGCCGCCGTCTACGAAGCTTGGATGAGTGACGATCCATCGGCGGCGTATCAGGCTTACCGGAACGAGCCGATCCGGGACGAAGCCCTCGCGAACTCCGTCTTCACGTCCTGGGCCGCGCGGGATCCAATCCAGGCGACGCAGGCCGCCCAATCGCTGGCCGCCGGGCCCGAACGAGCCGGGGCGATCGCGGGCGTCGCGCTCGGTTGGATCGAGGGAGGAGCCCAGGCCGAGTCGGTCGCGCGCTGGTCGAGTTCACTCCCGTCGCCGAGCGATCGCGACCGCGCGCGAGCCGTCGTTGCCGCCGAGACCGCCTTCGATCAACCCGTTCTCGCTTGGAACGAGGCGCGCCAAATCACGAACGCAACCCAGCGCGACGCCGCCTTCCGCGAGATTTTCCCCACCCTCGTCGAAGCCGATCCCCAAGCCGCCCGCCGAGCTCTCGCGTCGACCGGTCTCCCACCGGTCGAGGTCGAATATTATCAATCGATGATTCCGGCGTCGCAGGATTGAAGCAGGCCTGCGTTGAGAACCCGGGTAAGCAGCCAGTGTTGGGTGATCCGCCCGCCCCTACCCCCTTGCGAATCCTTTGATCTGAAAGCTCCAGGCGCTTGATACGCTCGGCGCGTGATTCTCGAGGTTCCATCCTACTTCCGAATTACCCGCACCCGTAGTTTGCGCGACCGCAGTCCCTCGAAGTTTTCCGCGAAGACCTTCAAAACCGTCCGTCCCACGGGTGCCCGCTGCGAAGTCCGAACATTCTTTCGCCCCCGCACCGAGATCGTCGGCGCGACTGCAGTCGGCCTTCGACGGGAGAACGTCGATTCCATCCTCCGTTGTAGCGGACGGCGTATTGGGAAGGATCAGCTCACTTCAAGCTTCCGCCGAGAAGCCAATCAGTGCCATCGGGACTGCAATCGAGTTTCCCATGGCTAGATCCCGAGTTCATTCGAAATGCCGCCGGTAGGTAACCCCCATTTTGAGCCACCCGCTTTCCGGGGTGTGGTTGGAAGTGCGGACCTGGCCGGGACGAACGGTGGGAGTGAAGTAGGGATCCACGGGTCAGCACGTGCCGAGCTGAGATCACGGCCCACCTCCGGGTGGCGATACTACCACCCAGGCGGGGAAGCCAATTGCCGGCGACCGCCGGAGTTCGCGGCAGAGTACCTCATCAAGCCCCAATACCTGTAAAATGTGATGGCCGTCACATTTTACAGGTCGACTCCGCTGGGACCTCGGAGGCGAACTATTGAAGCGAGAGATGCGACGCCGCCAGGCCTTGAATCGTGGCGATCTCGCCAAAGCGCCGTGTGCCCGCCGCCGGTCGCGACGTCCAACGCCCGCGTGCCCCGACCAACTGGAAAATCCGTCCCGGCCACCGCCGCGTCGAGGTTGCTCACGTCGGCGAGCACGTGCGATTTCCCGTAGCGGTCGCTTTGCCGATCGAACTGCTCCCGCGACGCTTCCTGGGCCGCGTCCAAACTCACCGGACTTCCAGGATGAAGATGAGCCGACCCTTGCCCCATTGTGGTCCGCGAATGAAAAGTGGAGCGTCCCGCGCCAGCTCGACGTCGGACGTGAGGATAAACCGGTCGTCGGCGTAAAGTTCCAGCCCGACTTGGTAGGCACTCTCCGTCCGACCATAGCAACGGAGTTTCAAGAAGAAGCGCTTGGTCGGCACCACCCATTCCTCGGTTCCTTTCAAGATCTTCTCTTTGTCGTCTTCGATGAGGTAGTACGTGTTGTGGCCGAAGATCTCGCGGATCTGCTCCACGTAAGGCTCGAGGCCTTCGGTCGGGGGCTTGGCGGGTTCTTCGGTCGTCGCGAGCACCAAGCCCGTCCAGATCCGGTCGGCCGCTCGAGACGCTGGTAGCGCCGCCGCGAGCGTCAACACGGCCAGCCAGAAGACCGGGGCAAGTCGAGCCCGCATCACAGCCGCTCCGTCGGAGGGATGTAGCCAGCACCTTCGAGCCACAGCACCGAGCCTCTACCGCCGGGCGCTTGGAAAACGTAAGCCTCGGCCATTGGATCCTGCATTTGGGCTTCGATCACCCGAGTCGCAAACTGGACGTCGCCGGCCCCGCTGTGATCACTCACCATCCACACGGTCGTCAAGACGACTGCGAGCGCCGCCAGGGACGAACCCGCCCACCACAACCGGGCGATCGGGAAAAGCCCGCCGCGATCCGGTGCCCGGCGGTCGACCTTCCGGTCGCGCTCGATCTCCGCCAATACTTGCGAATTGAGAAAGTCCCCGTGCGCCAACGCCGCAGTCGGCACCTCGGCCCGCACCCGCTCTCGGAGGGCCAGCCAGCCATTTCGCTCGCGATTTGCCCCGGCCAGATCCGGTAGCTCCCGCTCGAAGGCGGCGCATCCCGACTCGTCCATCGCGCCGTCGACCCACGCGGTGTGTCGTTCTTCGAAACTCATCTTCTCAAAGCTCATCGTGCAGATCCCTCAGTTCAATTTGCATTTTCTTACGCGCATAAAACAACCGCGACATCACCGTTCCCATCGAGCAACCGACCACCTCGGCGATCTCTTTGTAAGCGAGATCCTCCACCTCTTTGAGGACGATCACCTCGCGGTGCTCCGGACTCAGTGTCGCGAGGGCACGCTCGAAACGTTCGTAGAACTCCCCCCGTTCCACGCTGGCCCCCGGTCGGTCCGGCTGCACGGGCGTCGTCCGAGAAGCCGCGTCGATCTTCATCGGTCCCAGCTCCAGCTCCGACTGGGGCCGGACCTGTTTCTTACGTAGCAGGTCGATGGCGGCATTGCGCCCGATCCGACAGAGCCAGCTCACGAACTGCGTGTTGCCGTCGAGCCGCTCGAGGGATTTCCACGCGCGGATGAAGGTCTCTTGCGTGAGATCAAGAGCGTCATCGGGATTTCGGATGATGGAATACGTGACCATATAAACGCGGCTGCGGTGGCGGGTCATCAGCTCGTCGAAGGCGGACGTATCGCCCGCCCGACTCTTCACGATCAGCGGGGCATCGTCCTCCGGGGCGATCTCATGACTCTGGGAGGTAACGCCCCCAACCGCCGGTTTATTCACCCAAAAATAATTTTCCTACAGCTCACCGCGGCGCCGTCGCAGTTCGACCCGATACTCGCCCATCATGTCGACGATCTTCTCCCGGATCGGAAACAGCAGCACCGTGAGCGATTCGAGATCTGGCTGCGAGAGGTCGCCCGCCTCGTGCAGCTTGTAGGCCGCGTTCAGCGAGTCGGTCGCGGCTTTCAGGGCACGCTTGAGGTAGGCGATGGTCATCCCGACCTCGGAATAATCATCCCCGCAGAGGGCCGCAGCCAGCTTCGCTCCGCAGATCGCGATCCGCGACGCCATCTCCACCGCGACCCGGTTATCTCGCAAAGAGTCGCGGCTCTCGACCACCGCGAAAACCCGCCGATTGAGCTCCATGCTCTGCAGGTAGACTTCCGAGTTCTGGAGTTCGTCGAGTTCGGCGTCCTCATCCTCTTCATCCTCTTCATCCTCCTCATCCTCTTCGTCCTCCTCGTCCGAGACTTCGTCGTCGTCACCGTCGGACGAGAATTCCACCAAGGTCTCCCACTCTTCCGCCGAATCTTCCTCTTCGTCCTCGTCGTCCATCACGTGGTTCCAACCCATCTCGCGAGCAATGATCTCGTCGCGATCAGGGTGGTCGGAGTACTTCTCGAACAACGCGAAATACTGGTCGGTCTTGCGGTCCTGCTGCTGCAGAAAACGCTCCCACTCGTACTCATCCCACAGCTCGGGACACCCGAATTCATCGTCCGGCATGCCTGTTTTTAGGCGACGTCCGCAGCCTCTGCAACGGGTTTCTCGCGCTCCTTCTGCAAGCGGAGCTGGCCACACGCCGCCGCGATGTCGTGGCCTTTCTCCCGACGAAGTGTAGCGGACACCTTCGCCGCGTGCAGCACGTCGACAAATTGCTCGCACACCGCGTCGGCCGGTCGCACCCAATCCAGGCCGTCGACCGAGTTATACGGGATCACGTTTACCTTGGCGTTCAATCCCCGCACGATCCGTGACAGCGCCACCGCTTGGTCCGTCGAATCGTTCACGCCCTCGATGAGGATAAATTCAAACGTGATCTTCTGCTTCTTTCGCTCGCAAAAATACGCGCACGCATCGAGCAATTCCGCCAGCGGATGCTTCCGGTTCACGGGCATGATGCGGTCGCGCACCTCGTCCGTCGCTCCGTGCAGCGACACGGCCAAGCGCAACTGCAACGGTTGATCGGCGAGGTCGCGGATGCGCGGAGCCAACCCGCTGGTCGAGACGGTCACGTGGCGCGCACCGACGTTCGGCCCCCACGGCGCGTTGATGATGCCGATGGCCCGCAACAGATTGTCGTAGTTGGCAAAGGGCTCGCCCATCCCCATGAAGACAAGGTTATTCACCCGCTCGCCCGCGATGGCCTCGACTTGGAGCAATTGATCGACGATCTCGCCCGCGTCGAGATTGCGCTTCCATCCGTCCAGCCCACTCGCGCAGAAGCGGCACCCGTAGGCGCACCCGACTTGCGACGATACGCAGAGGGTCCGCCGGTCCGAGGCCCCGCCGTAGAGCGCGGGCGACGCCGGGATGAGCACCGTCTCGATCAACTGCCCGTCGTGCAGCCGGAACAGAAACTTGCGCGTCGTATCGGCCGATCCAACCGTCCGGACCAATTCCAAAGGCCGATCCGCGAACTCTCCCGCCAGCCGCTCACGCATCGTCGCCGGCAGATTCGTCATCGCGGCAAAGTCCCGAACCCGTTTCTCGTACAGCCACTCGATCACCTGCTTCGCCCGGTAGGCCGGATCGCCCGCCTCGCGGAAACGCTCCGCCAGCTCGTCGAGCGTCAGTCCTTTGATCGAGTTCATCCGCCGCAACCTAGCACCTTCGCCGTGGGCGGAAAGCCCGCGCACCCGTCTTTGCGAATTTTGCCGGGTTCTGCTCCACTCTTCCATCATGCCCGCCAAGTCGTCCGACCTCCTCGCCGAAATGGCCCGCCTTCTCGCGACCCAAAGAGCGCACGTGCTCGTTCTCGTCACTTCGACTCGTGGCAGCACGCCGCAGGATCCCGGGGCTAAGCTGCTCGTGACCGCCGCCGGCCTCGCGGCGGGCACCGTTGGTGGGGGCAAGATCGAAGCCGCTGCCATCCGCCGAGCCACCGATCTACTCGGCGATCCCACCGGTCCCCGCACCGACACCGTCGAATGGAATCTCCAGCGCGACGTCGGCATGACCTGTGGCGGCACGATGTCGCTCTACTTCGAAGTCCACCGTCCCACCGCCTGGACCATCGCACTCTTTGGTGCTGGCCACGTCGCCGCCGCGCTCCTTCCCGTGCTCGCGCCGCTCGATTGCCAGATCCTTTGCCAAGACCCCCGCCCCGAATGGATCGCCCGCCTGCCGACCGCGCCAAACGTGACTGCGACCGTGACCCCGTCGCTGGCCGACGCCGTGGTCGACCTGCCCCCCGACGCCTACGTCGTTCTCGTCACTCAGGGCCACGCCACCGACCGCCCCATCCTCCAGCGCATCCTCGAGACCCGGGACTTGCCCTTCGTCGGAGTGATCGGTAGCCGCGCGAAACGGGCCGTTCTCGAACGCGAACTCCGCGCCGCGGGCCTGTCTCCCGAGCGAGCCTCCCAGTTCGAGTGCCCCCTCGGGCTTCCCGTGGGATCGAATCATCCCCACGAGATCGCGATCAGTATCGCCGCCGGCTTGCTCGCGGCTCGAGATCGTCAGTGACCGGCGTAATCCCGCTCCGCCACGATCGAGTAATTTCCGTCATCCCCCGGTTCGAGCGTGAATTGCTTGGTGAAATAAAACCCGTCCCGCTCCGAGAAGCTGCCCAGTGCCTCAACCGTCCCGTCCTCCTGCCGGTCCATCGAATTGACTCGAAAGACGACTCCTCGTTCGAGGGTCTGGCGATCCAGGATCCCATCCCGAGACACGGACAGCGCCCTCGAGAAGGGCAACATCGTCAGACCCGCTTCCCCTTCGTCGGAGGCTGCCTGCAGCCGCTCGACAACAGCCGTTGGCGGGTCATCGCCCAGCTCACCCGAACCCAGAAAAAAGGTCTTCACGTTGGTCGCAAATCCAAGGTCGCGATACTCGAGCATCCGACGAAAGACCGCCTCCATCACCGCCACGTCGCTGTCCATCTCCGGGTAAGGCAGTTCGCGGACCGTGCTCGCAGCGATCCGCTCGTCGAGCGTCGGGCTGTGGCCCGGAGATCCGATCAATTTCCCCTCGACGCTGCTGCGCGACCGCTCCACCGAGGACGCCGATTTCAGCAGGCTCCGAGCTTGTCGATGGACCGCAGTCTCCTGCGTATCGCGATTGGCTTTGAGTAGCAGTTCCTCATCGCGGGTCTCGTATTGCCGTTCGTAGAGCTCCTGCGTCGTGATCTCGCGCACGGTGTAGGAGTAATCCTCGCCCTCCGCCTCCAGCGCGATCGGAAGCAAAAGACAGAGAGCCACCAGCGGATACTTCATTGTCGGAATCTATCCACCTCCGCGACAGAAGTCGATGGCGGAAAAACTGGCGCACCCCCCGGGTTTCGATATCTTCACGCCGATGGGTAGTCGGAAAGCACGGGTGGGGAACCGCGAGATTGGCGGGCAGAAGCTCCTCTTCATTCTGGGTCCTTGCGTCATCGAGAGTCCCGCCTTCACGCGCCGGATGGCTAAAAAAATCGACAGCATCTGCTGCGATCTCGGCGCGAACTACGTTTTCAAGGCGTCCTACGACAAGGCGAACCGGAGCTCGGTCAAGTCCTTCCGCGGGACGGAAGCCCGCGACGGATGCCAGCTCCTGGCCGAGATCGGCACCCGTCACGGAGTGCCCGTCACGACGGACGTCCACTCGCCGCAGGAGGCCGAGATCGCGGGCGAGTTCATCCACCTGCTCCAGATCCCTGCCTTCCTCTGTCGGCAGACGGACCTCATCACCGCCGCCGCCCACACGGGCCGGACGGTCAACGTCAAAAAGGGGCAGTTCCTCGCTCCTTGGGACATGCGCAACGTGGCCGACAAGCTGTCCGCCGCAGGTTGCAAGGACTTCTGCTTCACGGAGCGAGGCACGACTTTTGGCTACAACAACCTCGTTGCCGACATGCGCTCGATCCCGTGGATGCAAGACCTCGGGGTGCCGGTCATCTTCGACGCCACGCACTCGGTCCAGCGACCCGGCGGCGGCGGCGAGACCACCAGCGGCGACGGTGCGCTCGCTCCGATCCTGGCCCGGGCCGCCGTGGCCGCAGGCTGCGATGGCGTTTTCATTGAAACCCACGAGAATCCTTCTAAAGCCTTGTCCGATGGTCCGAACCAAGTCCCGCTGCGCCGACTCCCCGCGCTCATCCGCCAACTCCAAGCTCTTCACGATGCGGTCCAGTAATCTCCTCGCCCTCGGCACGCTCGTCTTGGCGCTCGCGACGCACTCGGCCTTTGCCGAGTCGACTTCGGAGGACGGCTCGAAGGACGCCGAGACCACCGTCCAGGAGCCGAGCGAAGAGCAGGCGATGTTCCGGGAACTGCCAGTGGGCGAAGTCTTCGAGGGCGTTCGCATCCCGCAGATGGACGCCAACGGCAATCTGCGGATGCTCTTCGACACGAAAAAAGCCACCCGCGTCGACGACCGCCACATCGACATGGAGAAGCTCAAGATCGAGATTCACAACGACGACGGCACCACCTTCCAAGTCGCCATGCCCCACTCGGTCTTCGACCTCGACACGAACATCCTCGCCAGCGACACCCCAGTCGAAATCCGCCGGGATGACTTTGTGATCACGGGCGACACCGCAAATTTTCACACCAAGACGAAATACGGCCACATCATCGGCAACGTCAAAATGATCATTTTCAACACCGAAGACATCGAATGAGTAACCGCTTTCTGCCCCTCGCCTCCGCCCTTATCCTCACGTTTGGTTCCCACCTCGTCGCCCAGTCGAACACCGCGACGATGTCTCCCAACGCCGGTGCCAAAACGGATCCAACCGGCCTCGGACTCCTGCAAAAAGATCGACCAGCAGGGGCGAAGACGGAGATCACCGCCGAGGACGAAGCCACCTTCGACAACGAAGCCAATCTCGCGACCTTCAAAGGTCGGGTCGTCGTGAAGGATCCGCAGTTCACGCTCTTCTGCGACGTCCTCGAGGTATTCCTCAACTCCGAGCGCAAAGGAATGGACCGCGCCGAAGCCGTCGGCAACGTCGTCATCATCCAAGAGAACGTCGACGATCAAGGCGACGTGGTGAAGTCCATCGGTCGCGCGGGCAAAGCCCTCTTCGAACCGAATACCGGCGACATCACCCTCACGATCTCCCCGCAGATCCAACAGGGCATCAACAACCACGTCGCCGCCACGCCGGAGACGGTCATGATCCTCAATCGGCAAGGCCGGCTGACGACCAACGGACGTAGCCGCACGACCATCGTCGACGCAACCGAGACTCCCTAGATGAGCGCCACTGCCAACCTCACCGAGAGCGCCGACTCCGCGAAAACTCAGAAAGGCGACCACGCCAAGCCGCTGCTCCAGACCAGCCAACTGGTCAAAGTCTACGGCGGCCGCGCCGTCGTCAACGGAGTCGACATCAACGTCAAACAAGGCGAGATCGTCGGACTCCTCGGACCAAACGGCGCCGGAAAGACCACGACGTTTTACATGATCGTCGGCCTCGTCCGCCCCAACGGGGGCGCCGTTCACTTCTCCGGTAAGGACGTCACTCACCAGCCGATGTACAAGCGCGCCCGCGAAGGCATGGGCTACCTCCCCCAGGAGGAATCCATCTTCCGCAAGCTCACCGTCGAGCAAAACATCATGGCGATCCTCGAGACCACCAAGCTCAACAAAAAACAAAGAAAACACCGCTGCGAAGAACTGCTCACGCAATTTGGCATTGAGCACCTCACCAAGAACTACGCCCTCACGCTCTCCGGCGGCGAAAAGCGCCGCCTCACCATCGCCCGCTCCCTCGTCACGAACCCGACCCTCCTCATGCTCGACGAGCCGTTCAGCGGCGTCGACCCCATCGCGGTCCACGACGTCCAGCAGATCGTGAAAGACCTTCGCACCGCCGGCCTGGCCATCATCATCACCGACCACAACGTCCGCGAGACCCTCAACATCGTCGACCGTGCCTACCTCATCTTCGAAGGACAGGTCGTCAGCCAGGGCAACAAGGAATTTCTCCTCAACGACCCCATCAGCCGCAAGCTCTACCTCGGCGAGACCTTCACGATGTAGAGCGGCGCGACCGCCTTGCACCCATCGCGCGTCATGCCCCTCAGCCCCCCAGCCCCCCCAGCCCCCCATGCCTTCCCAGCTCGTTAAATACATCAAGGTCGCCGACTTTTACGCCAACTACGCCGACACTCTCGGCATGCGGCTCGAGGGGCTCTCGCTCGGGATGAGCCGCCGCATTCGTGAGCCGACCATCAACCGGCCCGGCCTCGCCCTCTCTGGATTCTACAGCTACTTCGCGGGGAAGCGCATCCAGGTCATCGGCAGCGCAGAGCTCAGCTACCTGAAATCGCTCAAGGCCGCCGTGTTGAAGGAAAGAGCCCAGGAGCTATTCTCGCGAAAGATCCCTTGCCTCGTCGTGGCGCGCAATGCGCACGTCCCCGAGATCCTTCTCCAGCAGGCCGCAGATTTCGAGACCCCCATCTTCCGGACGCCAATGATCACGATGAAGTTCATCAACGCGGCCACCATCGCGCTCGAGACCGAATTTGCCCCGAAAGCCTCGGAGTTCGGGAGCATGGTCGACATCCAAGGCATCGGGACGCTCATTCGCGGTGACAGCGGCATCGGCAAGAGCGAGTGCGTCCTCGGGCTCATCGAGCGAGGCTACAGTCTAGTCAGCGACGACATCACCAAGCTCCGGGCCTTCGAAGGGCGCGAACTCATCGGCACGTCGCACGATCTCACTCGATTCCACATGGAAGTCCGCGGCATCGGCATCATTAACGTCGCCAACGTCTTTGGAGTCGGGAGCGTCCGCCCCGAGAAGAAGCTCGATCTCATCGTGACACTAAAGGATTGGCACCAAGTCGAAAACGTCGATAGACTCGGCATTGACCGCGAATACCACGAGATCCTTGGCATCCGCGTGCCGCACGTCATCCTACCCGTGCGCACCGGACGCGACTTGGGCCGCCTCGTCGAAGTCGCTGCGCTCGATCAAAAATTGAAGACCATGGGCCACAACACCGCGTTGGAGTTCAACGAGCGTCTTCTCAGCCGAATGAACCAGAATCCCGATTAAGTCACATGGGGCTTTTATCCAGAAGAAAACCAGTCGAAGGGGCGGCGACCTGCACCCGCGAAGTTGTCGTTCAGAACCGAAACGGCCTCCACGCCCGCCCTGCCGCCATGCTGGTGAAGATCTCCAGCCGGTTCCGAGCCGAGATCTGGGTCGAGAAAGACGGAGAACGGGTGAACGGCAAAAGCATCATGGGACTCATGATGCTTGCTGCCGGTAAGGGTTCGAAGTTGAACCTCATCGCCGATGGCCCCGACGCTGAGAAGGCTCTCGAAGAGATCAATACCCTGATCGAGAGCCGCTTCGGCGAAGAATGATCGAGCGGTAGCGGGCCGAGTCCCCGCCCCAGCCCTCTCTTTGTCCCTCGGGCCGCGTCACGAAAAGCAGTCGCCGAATTGCTTTTATTCCTTCGCCACCCATTCTCTGGACGACTCACGCCCTTTCCGCTAAGTCTGCCCGGTGAACGGCGACGAGCAGACCAAAGCGGAGCAACGATTCGAGGGAATCGCGGTCTCACCTGGCGTCGCTCACGCCGAAGTCGTCGTCCACCAGCTCGAGGCTGAGGACGTCCCGCGTCGCTCGGTGACGCCCGAGCAGATCCCCGCCGAGATCAACCGCTTGGAGTCTGCCCTCATCGCAACCCGCGCCGAGCTGCTCGAGATGCAGCAGAGCATTGCCCAAGCCATCGGGACGAAGGACGCGAGCATCTTCGACGCTCACCTCCTCGTCGTGGAAGACCGGACCCTGATCGACGAAGTGCTTCGCTGCATCGCGTCGGAGGGCGAAAACGTCGAATACGCTTTCCACAAGATTGCCGAGCGCTACTGCAAATCGCTCGGAGCCATCGACGATCCCTACCTGCGCGAGCGCGTCGTCGATATCGAGGACGTCTCCCAGCGGGTCCTCCGCCACCTTCTCGGACGCCCACGCGATCTCGTCTCGCTCGACCGACCCCACGTCCGCATCGGGCGCGACCTCACGCCTTCCGACACCGCTCAGATCGACCGCAATCTCGTTCTGGCGTTCGCCACCGAAGCCGGCAGCAAGACCTCGCACACGGCGATCATGGCCCGCTCGCTAGGCATCCCCGCTATCGTTGGGCTTCGTGACATCTGCGCGAAGCTCAACGCCGGCGACCCCGTCCTGGTCGATGGCTATCGCGGCATCCTGATCGTTCATCCCTCCGCAGAGACCCTCTCGGACTACCGAGCGTTCGAAGCCGAACGGGCCGAAATCGACGAGAAGCTGGAATCCATCCGCGACACCAAAAGTCTCACCTCAGACGGTCGCCACATCGTTCTGTCGGCCAACATCGAGCTGCCCGCCGAGATGGAGGAGGTTAACGAAGTCGGTGCCGAGGGCGTCGGACTCTTTCGCTCAGAATTTCTCTTTCTGGAGAGCAAGTCCCAGCCCGACGAAGAGAGCCAATACCAGGCCTACCGCTCCGTTGCCGAGCGTTCACAACCTCATTCGGTGATCATCCGCACCCTCGATATCGGGGGCGACAAGGACTTCAGTCACATGGGCTTCCCCGTCGAAGCCAACCCCTTCCTCGGCCTCCGTGCCATCCGCTTCTGCCTGCAGCACCCCGAGATCTTCAAGACTCAGCTCCGCGCAATCCTCCGAGCCTCTCCGTACGGCGACGTCAAGGTCATGTATCCCATGGTCTCAGGAGTCACCGAAGTCCGGGAGGCCAACGCTCTCCTTCGGACCTGCCAGGACGAGCTTCGCGCCGAGGGCATCCCGTTCAACGAGAACATCGAGATCGGGATCACGATCGAAGTCCCAAGTGCCGCCATCAGCGCCGAACGTATCGCCCCCGAAGTCAATTTCTTCAGCATCGGCACCAACGACCTCATCCAATACACCATCGCCGTCGACCGAGTGAATGAGCGGATCGCCCACCTCTACAAACCCACCCACCCTTCCATCCTGCGGCTCATCCGCATGACGGTCGACGCCGCCCGCGCGAGCGGCATCTGGGTCGGCGTCTGTGGGGAGATGGCCGGCGACATCGCCCTCACCCCGCTCCTTCTCGGTCTCGGCATCGAAGAGCTCAGCACCAGCCCTTCACTCGTCCCTCGTGTCAAGAAGGCGATCCAAAGTCTCGACCTGCCGACTTGTCAGGAGATGGTCGGTCGAGCCCTCGCCGCCGAGAGCGCCTCCGAGATCCTGGACCTCACCACCAATCTCGCTAAAGAACGCTACCCCGATCTGTTGTAGCGGCCCCGAGGCCTCGGGCGACCCCGGGGCATCCGTTCAGCGAGCCGAACTGCGCGGACGTGATTGCGTCGATCACGACTGGCTTTCCCACCGATAATCCGTGTGATCTCTCCGTCCCGTTTGGGGCATTCACGGTGTTCCGATCAACGTCGAATGGAAACGCGTTCGTTCGCCCAGTGATAGCGGCACGATTCTCGGCGTTGGATTGAGTCATTCCTGAAGTTGAAACGATCGACCAACGGTCGACTCACTCGTCCGCTTCTTCGAGACCTTCCTCGTATTTTAACCGGTCCTGAATCGCCCGGTCTTTGTAGAAAAGGATCCCGTAGCGCCGGATATTGTAGACGAGAGCCCGGAGGTTGTCGGAGACGGTTTGATCCGTGAGCAACGTCCCGAGCGGCCCTTTTCCGTCGCGCGCGTCCGCGATGACCGACCGCAGCTCGTCCATCGTGCGGGTGAAGGCTTCCGCCGACGCCTTCGCGGCTTCGACTGTGTCCTGACTCTGACGAACCGTGTCGTCCACCGTCACCGTGACGCGATCCACGGACGCGGAGACCTGGTCCATCGTCGCCGATGCGTCCGCGAGCACTTTCTCAAAGCCCTTGGAGGCCTCCGCAAAGTCTGCGCTCGTGGTTTCCAGATTCTTGAGCGTGCCGTCGATGGCCTCGACGCTCGCCGGATTCAGCACCTCCTCGTTGATTCTCGTGACGACCGTATTGATGTTTTTCACCGCTGCCTCGACGGTCTCGAGCAGACCCGCTCCTCCAGCCGCTAAGTCGCTCAGCCCCGTCTCCCGCTGTCCCTGCACGACCGCGTCGGGCGGGATCGGACGAAAATTTTCCACGTTGAGATCGGACGGCATGGTGATCGAGACGTAGCTGTCCCCCAGCAAGCCGGAACTTCCGATGGTAAAAGTCGAACCCTCCGGAATCCGCACATCTTCGTATAGCTTCAGCAGCACGTAGACTCCCACCATGCTCTTGAGCACGTAAGGCCCCTCTTCCACCGAACCGATCTTTGCTCCGGCCAGCAGCACATCTGCCCCGACGAACAGCCCACTGGCGTTGGGATACTCCACCCGCACTTGGTAGAATTCCTTCAGCCCATCCCCGAAGCGTCCGAAGTAGACCACCATCGCGCAGATGAGGCCGATCCCGAGCAGCATAAAGAAGCCCACCCGCACCTGCGTTATTTTGTCTGCTTTCGTCATAAATTCTTCCCGTACCTCATTCGCCTTCTTCCGAACGACCGTTCACGAAGTCCGCGATGACCGGATCGCGGCTCGCCCGCAACTCGTCGACGGTGCCGTAAAAATACACCTTCCCCTCGTAAAGCAAGGCCACCCGATCGGCGATGTGATAGCAGCTCGCCATGTCGTGCGTGACCACAATCGATGTGGCGTCCAACTGGCGCTGGAGGCGCCGGATCAACTTGTTGATGCTGTCGGACACGATGGGGTCCAATCCTGCCGTGGGTTCGTCGTAAAGAATGACGTCCGGCGGCGACACGATTGCCCGCGCCAACGCAACCCGCTTCCGCATGCCGCCGCTCAGGTTGTTCGGCATCTTGTCCTTGCTGCCCGCTAGATTCACCATGGCGAGGGTCTCCGTCACCTTCCGGCGGATCACCGCCTCATCCCGCTCCCCGCGCTCCCGCAGCGGGAAGCCGACGTTGCCCGCCACGCTCATCCCGTCGAATAACGCGCCGTCTTGAAACACCATGCCAATCTTGCAGCGGATCGCCTCCAACTGCCGCTCGCTGAATCCAACGATGTCCACCCCCTCCACGAGGATCTCCCCCGAGACCGGTTTCATCAGTCCGATCAGATGCCGAAGAAAGACGCTCTTCCCGCCGCCGCTTCGTCCCAGCAGCACAAGGGTCTCCCCTCGGTGGATCGAGATCGAAAATCCTTTAAGAATTTCCTGCTCTCCGATCTGCTGGCGCAGATCTTTCACTTCGATCAGCGGCTGTTCCGGCGGGCGGCTCATCCCGCTGGGAAGATGATGTTGAGCGCCATCGTCAGGAAAAAGTTCGCGATCAGCACTGCCAGCGACCCCACCACGACCGCCTGAGTCGTCGCCCGGCCCACGCCCACTGCACCGTCCTTGGCGTAGAGTCCCTCCCGCGCCGCGACGAACACGATGATCACCGCGAAGACCACCCCCTTCGTGACGCCCATCACGATGTCTTCCATCTCAGTGAACTTCCACATGTTCAATAGGTAGTACGCCGACCCCACTCCCAGCATCTTCGTCGCCACGATGTAGCCAGCCGCGATGCCGAAGAAGATGCATTCCCCGACGAGCAGCGGAAGCGAAACCAAGATCCCGATGGCCCGCGGCACCACCAGGTAGTCGACCGGACTCACCGCGAGTGCCCGCAGAGCGTCGATCTGCTGGGTCACCTTCATCGTCCCCAACTCTGCGCTGATCGCTGCACCGGTCCGGCCGGCCACCATCAATCCAGCCAGCACGGGACCGAGCTCGCGGCACATCGACACCGAGATCACCGGGCCAACGGCGGTCTCCATGTTCAGCGTCGCGAATTGGAAAAACGTCTGGGCGGTAAAAACCGCGCCGGTGAACGCGCCGGTGACAATCACGACCATCTGCGACCCAAACCCGATCTGGCTGATCTGCCGCAAGGTCAACGCCCAACGGATCCGTCCCCGGAAGATCGCTCCGCAGGTCTCACCGGCCAGCTGCCCGACCTGCCCGAGGTAAGCACAGAAGCCAAGCCACGCGCTGGCAAGGTAGCTAAGTAACGCCATTCTCTGCTCTTGAGACGACCAAAGGGATCACCCCGCGCCGTCCAACCCCGACCCAACCGATCACACTTCCAGGCGCTGGGTCTTTTTCTTCGCGCTGATCCCCTCCGGCAGCGCGCCGACAAATTTTGCGTCGAGTCCGGCTTTGTTGAAGAGTGACCTCAGCGACGAGACGGACGGCGATTTCTCATCGAACTCCATGTAGACGATGTCGTGGTTCGTATCGACCTTGTAGCGCAGGCCGGAGAGCGTATCGAGTTCCAGAGCCAAGCCCATCATCTTGTCCGCGTTGCGGATTCCGGCAGCGTACACTTCCAGCTCGATCATGGGCGCGATCATCCTCCGCCGACCTCCCGCAAAGCAAGTGGGAAATCCCGCCTTGAGTTTCGCGCGACAGCTTCCTTCTCCCGCGCTATAGCTGTCTGAGCTATGCGATTTCTCATTTCCGACACCACGCCAGCCGCCACGAAGACGACTCCCCTCCGCTCCGAAGTCGCCGAGGCGGACACCTGGGATCTCACTCCCCTCTTCTCCGACGACGACGCTTGGGAATCTGAATTCCAATCGCTCCAACACGACTACCCCGTCATCACGGACTTCCGCGGGCAACTCGCCGAGTCCGTCGCCAAGCTGCTGGAAGCCCTCGAGTTCGAGAATTCCGTCGACCAGCGCATCGAGTCTCTCAACCAATACGTCGCCCTTCGCACCACCGAAGACAGCTCGGACTCCACCGCCCTCGCTCGTGAAGCGCGCTTTCAATCCGTCCTCGTTCACATCGGCGAAGCATTCTCCTTCCTCGCGCCCGAGCTCCAGGCTCTCGACGACGCGACCTTCGCCACCTGGATCGCCGACCCCGCGCTGAGTGAATGGGAGATTCCCCTCAAAAAACTCCGCCGTCTTCGGCCCCACACGCTATCCCCCGCCGAAGAACGCCTCCTGGCCCTCGGCTCAGCCGCGCTCGCCGGTCACCAGGAGACCTTCTCCCAACTGACCAATGTCGACATGACCTTCGGGACCGTCCGCGACGGCAAGGACCGCGAGGTCGAACTCACCCAAAGCTCCTTTTCGTCTCTTCTCAACAGCAAAGCCCCCGCCGTCCGCCGCGAGGCCTTTGTCAAATTCTACGAGGAATTTGAAGGCCACAAATTCACCCTCGCTTCCTCTCTGGCGAATTCCGTCCGGACCGACGTCTTTCACGCCCGCGCCCGCAATTACCCCTCGGCCCGCGAAGCCGCGCTCTTCCGCGACGACGTCCCGGTCTCCGTCTACGACAATCTGATCGCCTCCGTTCACAAGAACCTCCCCGCCCTCCACCGCTACTACGATCTTCGCAAGCGCGTCCTCGGCCTCGACGAGATCCACCACTACGACACTTATGTCCCGCTCGTCTCCGAGATCGAGACCGACATCCCTTGGGGTGGAGCCGTCGACCGCGTGCTCGCCGCAGTCCGTCCACTCGGCGACGACTACGTGGCCACGCTCGGCCACGGACTCACCGATGGCCGCTGGTGCGATCGCTATGAGAACAAGGGCAAGCGCTCCGGCGCGTTCAGCTACGGCACCTACGCGAGTCCGCCGTATATCATGATGAACTACAAGGCCGACGTCTTCTCCGACGTCTACACCCTCGCCCACGAAGCCGGCCACTCGATGCACACCTGGTTCTCGACGCGCGTCCAGAGCTACCAGAACTACCACTACCCCATCTTCCTCGCCGAGGTCGCCTCGACCTTTAACGAGATGCTCCTCACGAAGCACCTCCTCGACGAGAATGCGGGCGACCCCAGGATGAAGGCGTATCTCATCAGCCGTCAGATCGATGATCTCCGCGGCACCCTCTTCCGCCAGACGATGTTTGCGGAGTTCGAGCGCGAGATTCACGCCATCGAAGAGCGCGGCGACGCCCTCACGCTCGACACGATGCAGGAGACTTACCAAGGCCTGCTCACGGCCTACTTCGGACCCAACTTCGCCCTCGACGATCAGCTCCGACTCGAGTGTCTGCGCATCCCGCACTTCTACAGCGCCTTTTACGTCTACAAATACGCCACCGGCATCTCCGCCGCAGTCGCTTTGAGCCAGCAGGTGCTCCAGACCGGCGACGCCACGGCTTACCTCGCGTTCTTGAAGAGCGGTGGCAGCCGCTTCCCGATCGACACCCTCGAATCTGCCGGCATCGACATGAGCACCCCCGCCCCCATCGACGCCGCCCTCCAGCTCTTCAGCGACCGAGTCGACGAACTCGACGCGTTGATGAGCTGATGATCACGCGAAGCCGCGAAGATCCGCAGTCCCGATCCCTTCGCGACTTCGCGTGAGACAGTTCACTCGCTCAGGTCGAGATACGTGTAACTGCCCAGCACCTTTTCGTAGCTCTTCAGCAATCGCATCGCTTCGTTTGGTTTCAATCGGTCGCTCTTGATCGCCGCGTCCGTCTGGGATTTCATCCGCCGCGTCAGCTCTTTCGTGTCCCACTGCGTGAGCGAGAGCACCTGCCCCACGGTGCTCCCCTCGAGCACCTCCTCGACGTAGTATCCGCTCTCCTCGTCATCATCCAGGAAGACGTGCATCTCGTTCACCCTCCCGAAGAGGTTGTGCATATCGCCCATGATGTCCTGATACGCCCCGGTCAGGAAGAACCCCATGTAATAAGGTTTCCCCGCCTCCCACCGGTGCATTGGCAGCGTCTCTTTCACGTCGTGGAGATCGACAAATTTGCTCACCTTCCCGTCCGAATCACACGTGATGTCGACCAAGGTTCCGTTCCGATCCGGTAGCTCGTTGAGACGGTGAATCGGCATCACCGGAAAGAGCTGCCCGAGCGCCCAGTGGTCGAGCAGCGACTGAAAAACCGAGAAATTGCAAAGATACTGATCGCCCAGCGCAATCTCCATGTCCTTGACCTCCTCGGGCACGTAGCGCGCCCCCCGAAAGGCGTCGACGATCTGCACCGCAATCTCCCAATACAAGGTCTCCACCTTCGCCTTCGCCCGCAGGTCCAGCATCCCCAGGTCAAACATCGATTGCGCCCGATCCCGGATCTCCTGCGCGTCGTGCAGATTCTCCAACCGGTTCTTTTTCCCGACGTTGCCGTGGATCTCCAGCATATCGTGCACGGCTCCGGATCCTCCTCCGCCGCGACCACTGGCTTGTGATCCCCACTCTTCTCGATCGACCCAAACGCCTCGACCACCAGGACAGAATGGTGCGCGACCAACGCCCGCCCGCTCTCGCTGACGATGGTGGGATGCGCCACCTCCTCCGCGTCGCAGATCTCCTTGATCGAGGCCACGATGTCCCTCGCGTATTCGTCGAGGGAGTAGTTGGTCGAGCTATCGAATGTCGTCCGCGACCCATCGTAGTCGACCCCCAGTCCACCGCCCACATCGAGGTAGCCCAGCTCGTGCCCCATCTTCTTGAGCTTCGCGTAAAAACGAGCCGCCTCACGCGTGGCCCGTTTGATCGTCCGGATGTCCGGCACCTGCGATCCCACGTGGAAGTGGATCAACCGCAACGCGTCCGCCATGCCCGCCTCGTGCAGCAGGTCGCTCGCCGTCACCAAGTCGGCCGTCGACAGTCCAAACTTCGCGTTCTCCCCGCCGCTCGTTGCCCATTTCCCCGCACCCTTGGACAGCAGCCGCACCCGCAGCCCGATCATCGGAGCGACCTTTGACGCCTTTGCCACCTCGAGGATGTGCGTCAACTCCTCCAACTTCTCCACGACGAGGATGACCATCTTCCCCAATTGCCGTCCGAGCAGCGCCATCCGGATGAGTTCCGTGTCTTTGTAGCCGTTGCAGATGATCAGGCTCTCCGGGTCCGTGTGCATCGCCAGGCCCGCCATCAGCTCCGGCTTGCTCCCGGCCTCCAGGCCGAAATGAAATCCCTTCCCGCCGTCCAGGATCTCCTCCACGACCTCGCGAAGCTGATTCACCTTGATCGGGAACACGCCCCGGTAGTGATTGTTGTAATCCTCGCTCGCGACCGCCGCCGCGAACGCCCGATTGACCGTCTCGACCCGGTGCCGCAGCAGATCTTGAAACCGGATCACCATCGGAAACGCCAGGTCCCGCCCCTTCGCCTCCTCGACCAGCTCCATCAAATCGATGGACTCCTTCTTTTTCCCCGTCGGCAGCACCGTCACGTGCCCCTTCTTGTTCACCGCAAAATACCCACTCCCCCAGCGGTCGATATTGTAGAGAGCAGTCGCGTCAACGGGGCCAAAGTCAGACATGGGACCGCGAATAAACTACGCTTTCTCGCAATGTCCAACTCCGCAGCAAAACAATCCGCTCACCAGTTCACGACGGTGAACTGTCCTTGGCTGATGGCGTTGGCCTCTTCCTCGGTGATCCACCTCTCGGCGTAAGTCGGTCCCCACGAATCCGAGATCGCGATCTCGTCGGTTTCTTCGTTGTAGCCGATGATCATGCACATGTGGCCATTCTCCCGATCCGTGCGGATGCTCCGCGCCGCCTTGCGGTAGGGTTCGAGCAACTTCTTGTAGGCTCCCCAATCGCTCACCGCTTCCCGCTGCCGTGACCGCAGCGTCACCGCTTGATCGACCGACCGCTCGATGAACATCGCCCACATGATCGGTAGCCCATCGTCGATCTCCTTCGCCACCTTCTGCAGCGTCAGTCGGCCCGCGCTCGTGTCCATCCGCCGCCCGTACTGCCGGACCAGATCGTTCACCCCCGCCTGCATCTCTCGCAAGGACGTCCCGCCTCCCACCTCCGTCGATCCCGCCATCGCGAGCGAATACATGTCCGCCTCGACGCCGAGATACCGCAGCGCCCGCTCCCACGTCGCCGGCACGCAGTAGCCCTTCGGCCCCTGGTCCACCATCGGGATGTCCGACAGGACCACGTCGCCGTTGTCGCGACGAACCACTCGCTTCGCCAGTCGCTCCCTGAGCACCGTATCCTTCACCCGCTCGACGTCGCTACCATCCGCCTCCGCCGACGGGACAATCCGGAGCGCGACGTATTCGCCATCCGGCGCCGCCAGCAAGATCGCATGCCCGTTCCAATCCCACCGGAGCACCCGCTCACTCGCGTTGCGCCCGCGACCAAACGTATCGTTTGCTGGCTCACCCAGGGTCTCGGATGAGGCGATCTCCGATCAGATCCGCGTCGGCCTCGATGAGCTTTTTGTAATCGCGCAATTGCCGCTGCACCTCCGTCCGCGCCCGCGCCTCGCTCAAGCCCGGGTCCACCTGCAGCAACTCCGCGATGTCGCCTTTGTTCGCAAAGATCATCGAGATCCGGTCCGCTTTCCCCTCCTCGCCGTAGAGCGCCAGGGAGAACGGACGCGTTCCAAGCAATCGCTCCTCCGGTCCGGAGTAGCGCCGGAAACTAGCGGTCGTCGACGTCTCACTTTCTTGCGGCCAATCCAATCGCTCCGCCACCGCCGCGTCGACGTCGTCCCAAAGATTCTCATCTGCCCACACCTCCGCGCCGAACGCTTCGTTCAGCTCCGCCACCCCGACCTCGGCCCCCGCGACCATTATCCCGCTCAACCCAAAAAGAATCACTCGCCCCGCCATTGTCATCATCCCGCCAACTCTCGACTATCAACTCCCAACCACCAACTCATTAAGATGCGTACTCTTTTCCTCGATTGCTTCTCCGGCATCAGCGGCGACATGAGCGTTGCCGCCCTGCTCGATCTCGGCCTCGACCCCGCCGCCCTCCAGGCCGAACTCGCCAAGCTCGGCCTCACGAGTGAATACCACCTCCGCATCCAACGCTCCGCCCGCCAGAACATCGCCGGAACGAAGTTCGACGTCTTGCTCACCCAGCAGGTCAGCCATTCGCCCTTCACGACTCTCCATTCACAA
Organism: uncultured Verrucomicrobiae bacterium; assembly: GCA_963803825.1. GTDB lineage: Bacteria > Verrucomicrobiota > Verrucomicrobiia > Chthoniobacterales > JAATET01 > CAVVKW01. Next base: position 60,330 of record CAWDOJ010000013.1, read on the forward strand.
CACCAACACGGGCGCAACCACGCCCAGATCAAGACGCTCCTCGCCGCGACCGACCTCGCTCCCGCGATCAAACAACGCGCCCTCGCCACCTTCCAACGCATCGCCGTCGCCGAAGGGAAAATCCACGGCATGCCGGCCGACGATGTCCATTTCCACGAGGTGGGCGCCATCGATTCGATCGTCGATATCGTCGCGTTCTGCGTCGGCATTCATCTTCTTGGTATCGAGCGCGTGCTCGTCTCGCGCCTCTTCGAAGGCACGGGCTTCATCACCTGCGCCCACGGGAAGTTTCCGCTCCCAGCCCCCGCTACCCTGGAGATTCTCGCTGGCATCCCGCTCGCCCAGATCGACGAGCCGTTCGAATTTATCACCCCGACGGGCGCAGCGATCGTCGCGGAATTTGGCGAGTCCTTCGGCCCCATGCCGACCCTCCGCGTCGAGCGCATCGGCTACGGCCTCGGCACCCGCGACACCGCCCCGCGGCCAAATGTCCTCCGCGCCGTCCTCGCCCACACCGACGCCGCTCCGGCGGACGAGGCCGATACCGTCACGCAGATCGACACGAACCTCGACGATTGTCCGGCCGAACTCATCGGAGCCTGCACCGAACACCTCCTCGCCGCCGGAGCGTTCGACGTTTTCACCACCCCAGCCCAAATGAAAAAAAATCGCCCGGGTGTCCTTCTCACGGTCCTCTGCGATCCCGCCGACGCCGACCGCTTCGCCACCACCATCCTCCGCGAGACCACCGCCTTCGGCGTCCGCCTGCACGACACTCGCCGCCGCAAACTTCGCCGCGAGATCCACCCCGTCGCTACACCCCACGGCCCGGTCGACGTCAAATTCGGCTATCTCGGCGAAGAGCTCGTTCAATCCAGCCCAGAATTCGAATCCTGCAGAACCCTCGCCCATCGGAGTGGGCAGACCATCCGTGAGATCTACCGGCTAGCGATGATTGCGGACTCACCGCACCGACCGTTGTGAAAACATTTTGTAACTCGCTATCCAACTTGCTTCAGGGCGCGCATTCTCACGCGCGTGCCGCAATTAAGCCCTAAGAATCGCGATTCCCCCCGCCCGTGAAGCTGACACCGTCCAGACGAGGGTCCCTCGTCACTTGTCGGCCCAGCTCATCTGGATCGACCGAACGGGCCTCCTCGTCGACTGCTGCGAGAACTGCGTCTTCCTGCTGGATCGTTGGATTGCTGGCGACTGGCTGCTCGATGGCCCGCTCCCCGGCGAGCTTGGCCGTGACCTTTCTAGCCGGTTCACCCGGAGCGGTGCACACCCTCCACCTCGAAGAATTTTGCGCGCGCAGTCACTCGATCCCGGTCACCCACGCCACCCCCACTTCCAGGCAGACGAGTCCCTGGCAACCTGTCGCGTCGGCCCAGCGCCACCGGGACGATCTCGGCGCTCTCAGAGCAGACCCCGCTCCCGGAAGCTAAAATACGGCTCCCTGCCACCGTCCGCCGTGCCGATGATCACGTGATCCAAAAAGCGGATGCGGAGCAATTCCGCGCATCCCTTCAGCCGCTCGGTCAAACGACGATCCGAGTCACTGGGTCCCGGATCACCCGACGGGTGGTTGTGAATGATCAGAAATCCAAACGCCCCGCGCAGGAGGACGGGCCGCAGGATCTCGCGCGGGTGCGCAACGCTCTCGGTAAGCGACCCGATGGACACGAGCTCGTTCCAGATCATCTCGTAACGGGCGTTGACGACCAACACGTGCAACTGCTCTCGGTCCATCGTCGCGAAGTCGGCTCCGAATAAATCGTAGACCCGGTCCGGCGTGTCGACCTTCGGCTTCCGTGATCCGCCTCGCGCGAGCCGCCGACCGACCTCAAACACCGCCGCCAATTCTGCCGCCTTCGCCGGACCGATTCCCTTCACCACCGACCGGATCTCCTCCACCGAGCACTTCGACAACGTCGAAAGATCGCCCATCGCCCGGAGCAGATCCCCGGCGACGCGGATCGCGTTGCGACCCGGGATCCCCGTTCGCAAGAAGATGGCCAGCAACTCCGCGTCGCTTAGGCTCCCCGCCCCCCGCGCCGCCAGCTTCTCACGCGGGCGCTCACTCTTCGGGATTTCGTTGATCCGCTCCGCCGCGCCGTCCATTCCTCCCAGCCTGCCAGACTCTCCCCCGTATTCACAAGCCACCACCCGCCTTCGCTCGCGGCTGGGATCGTGTCAGCCCCCCAGCCGCTGGACTTGCAATCGCCGCCAACCATCCGAATCTATCCCAACATGGATCGCATCTGGCTCGTCGTCGCCGCCTTCAGTTATCTCGCCAGCTTCGGCCACACGCTCTACGCCCTCGGCGCGGGCACGTTTCGCCCCGCCCGCTTCAACCTGGGCGCCATGATTATCGGCTTCGGCTTCACCAGCGTCTTTCTCTACCTCCGAAGCCAGCAAGTCGGGTCCTGTCCGATCACCAATCTTTTCGAAGTCCTCGTCTTTCTCAGCTGGTCCATCGTCCTCATCTACCTAGTTGTCGGCCCCGCTTACCGCCTCTCGCTCATGGGTGCCTTCACGGCCCCGCTCGTTCTCACCCTGCTTCTCCTGGCGTCGCTCGCTCCCGCCGACACCGGCGACCGGATTGCTTTCCCCAACGCTTGGGTGGAATTCCACGCCGCCCTGTCAATCATCGCCTACGGAGCCTTCGCCCTCGGTGCCATCGCCGGCGTCATGTATCTCGTGCAAGAGTACCAGCTCAAGCGCCGCACCGCGAACGAGCTTTTTTACAATCTCCCCCCCATCACCGATCTCAGCCGCGTGAATGCTCGATTGCTCTTCCTTGGCTTCGTGCTTCTTACCGTTGCGTTCGCCGCAGGCCTCGCCGCCGGCCTTCCTGTCGCCAACGCAAAATCGATCACCTCCCTGGTCATCTGGGCCGTCTACGGCCTCATCCTCCTGCTTCGGCAAGCCAACTGCCTTGCTCCCCGCCGCACCGCCACTCTCTCCGTAGCCGTTTTCGCTCTCGCGCTCGTAACTCTTCCCGTGATCCAGGCCCTCTCCGTCAAAGCGTAGTCGTGAACGTCCTCTGCGCCGGTCTCAACCACCACGTCGCACCGGTCGACGTCCGCGAGCGGTTCGCCGTCCGCGAGACGGAGCTTGCTGATCTCCTCGCTCATCTCCGCACCATCGCAGGTCTTGAGGAAGCCGTCGTGATCTCGACCTGCAACCGCGTCGAATTCTACGCCGCCACGCCCTCGCCCGAGCGCACGCTCGCCGATCTCCGAGCCACCCTCGCCGACCGCACCGGCTTCGACGCCCCGCTCTATCACCACTTCGGTCCCGCCAGCGTCCGCCACCTGTTCCGCGTGGTGAGTGGCCTCGACTCCATGGTCCTGGGCGAGACCGAGATCCTCGGGCAGACGAAGACCGCCTACGCAGCCGCCGCCAGCCACGGAGCCACTCGTGCCACGCTCAACCGCCTCTTTCAGCACGCCTTCCGGGTCGCCAAATCCGTCCGCACCGAGACGAAGATCACGCGTGGAGCCACCTCCGTCGGCTCCGTCGCCGTGGAAATGGCCGGCCGGATCTTCGGCGACCTCGATCATCGCCGGGTCATGATCCTGGGTGCCGGCGACACCAGCGAACGCACGGCCCGCTCGCTCGTCTCTCGCGGCGTTCGCACCATCATCGTCTCCAACCGCACCTACGAACGTGCCGCCCGGCTCGCCGCCGATATCGGTGGCATGGCGATCCACTTCGACCACTGGCACAAAGAATTTCACGAAGTCGATATCCTTATCAGCAGCACGGGTGCCCCCCACTTCATCCTGACCCCCGAGAAGCTCGCTCCCGTCGTTCGTTCCCGCAACGGCCGCCCCCTCTTCCTCATTGACCTGGCCGTTCCCCGCGATATCGACCCGCAAGCCAACGAACTCGAAGGGGTGTTCCTCTACGACATCGATTCGCTCCAATCCATCGCCAACCGCTCCCTTGCCAGCCGCCAACAAGAAGTCGACAAGTGCGAGGCAATCATCGACACCCACGTAAAAACCTTCCTCACCTGGCTCGACCAATCCGCAGAGCGGCGGCTTCCCGCCGACGTCCAAGCAAAAACAACGGCCCCAGCCGTTCACACCTGACCTTCCGACCTTGGACCTTCCGACTCTCATCCTCGGCACCCGCGGCTCAGCCCTCGCGCTCACCCAATCTCGGCTCGTCGCGACCGCCCTCCGCGCGGCCCATCCGGACCTCGAGATCACGGAACGGGTCATCCGGACCGTCGGCGACAACCGACTCGATGCGCCCCTCCGCGATCTCGCCCCGCTGGACAAAGGCCTCTTCACGAAGGAACTCGAGAACGCCCTTCTGGCCCAGACCATCGATTTTGCCGTCCACAGCCTCAAAGACCTCCCCACCGAGAATCCACCCGGCCTCACCCTCGCCGCCATTCTCGAACGCGCCGACCCCAGCGACCTCCTCATCAGTAAGACCCCCGGCGGCCTCGCGGCCCTCCCCCCAGACGCGACGGTCGCCACCTCGAGCCCCCGGCGCCAACACCAGCTGCTCCATCTTCGGCCCGATCTCACCGTCGTCGACATTCGCGGCAACGTCCCGACCCGTCTTCAGAAGCTCGCCGATTCCGATAGCCTAGCCGCCACCGTTCTCGCCAAAGCCGGTCTCGACCGCCTCGGCCACCACATCATTCCAGCCGGACTCCACGCCACAATCATCGAAGATATGCTTCCCGCCCCCGGCCAGGGTGCCATCGCCGTCCAGACCCGCGCCGACGACCCGGGGACCATTGCCCTGCTCGCGCCCCTTCACCACCCACCCACCGCCCGCTGCGTCGAGGCCGAACGCGACATCCTGCGCGCACTCGGCGGCGGCTGCCACCTGCCCCTCGGCGTCCGAGCCTGGATTACTGATCAGGGCGACTTAGAAACGAAGGCCACCCTCTTTCACCCAGACGCCGCCCCGGAGCGACTCACCCCACCAACCACCACTCACTAGTCACCGATCACGCGAGCGAAGCGAATTCTCACACGGACCAATCCGCGACCGTCCCGCGTGTGTCGATGTGGGTGAAATTCGAGTAACTCCCGATCCCTCCCTGAAACTTGCTGTTCGCCCGCACTTCCCTCGCCGCCTCGGCCACTCGCCGCGCAGAACTTGGAAACACCAGGTCCAGCGCCACGTTCTTCAGATGCTGCGATCCGACCGCCGCACCAGGGCACTTGGCATTGTATTCCGGCGACCGGTAGGCCGAGATGACTTCACCGACGTCTTCCCCAAGAAGGTCGCCGATCTCCTCGACCATCAACAAAGTCGGTCGCATGCTTTTCCACAAAGCCGTCGGCGGCAGCCCGCACCGCACGTTGCCGCGCATCTTGAGGTGCGGGGCCATCACCTGCCGCACCGACACACGCTTGAGCTGCAAGCCCCCGACAAACGCCGAGTAGCCGATCAAGGGTTGCCCCAGAGTCGGCAGCCATTCGTCCGGCACGCCAAACGCCAATTTCTTCGGACCAAAGACCTCCGCCAGCCAATCGAAAATCGACCCGCCGCCCGCCGAGGTGCCCGCTGCAAGCAATCCGAGTCCGCCCAGCCCACACATCCGGACAAACTCCCGGCGATCCAAGTCGCCCGTTGATTCGCGCGCCTGTCGCGCTGTTTCTGCGTTGGTCCGTGACTCCATCGGCGAAACCGATAGCGAAAAACGAGCCAAACAAAAGCGCTATTTCGCTTCCTCTCCCTCTTCTTCGATTTCTTCCGGATCGCCCGAAGGTCCGGGATACATCGCTGCGTCCGCTCCCTCGGGAGCTTCGGCGGTTTTGCCCTTCTCTTCCGGCTGCCCTGGTTCGACGGCTGAAGACTCCGCCGGCTCGGTATTCCCCACCGCTTCCATCCGAGGATCGTCGCCCTTCTCTTTCTCGTAGTTGTCCTGCGCTTTGTTACTCATCGGCTGAATATCGCACCCCGCCCCCGCGCAGGTCGCGCTTCAATTTGTCAATTCTCGCAGCCGCGCCGTCGCTGCCTTCCGGTCCAACTCCCCCGCCGCCACACCCAGCGTGAGTTCCTCCCATGAGTCCACGGTGCGAATTCCCAACCTTGGTGACTTTCCTGATCATCCGTAAAATAACGTATAACACGCCGCCGAAGTCTGAGCGCCTCGCCATTTCTCATTCCTCATTCCCCATTTCTCACTAACGTAACCGCCATGAAAGGCACCTGTTACTTGGTCGGAGCCGGCCCCGGCGACCCCGGACTTCTCACCGTTCGCGGGCGCGAACTCCTCACTCGCGCCGACGTCGTCATCTACGACTACCTGAGCAATCCCGAGTTTCTCGCCTACGCCCCTCCCACCGCCGAGACCATCTACGTCGGTAAGAAGGCCGGCGCCCACACCCTCAAGCAGGACGGCATCAACGCCCTCCTCGTCGAAAAGACAAAAGCTCACGCCACCGTCGTCCGCCTCAAAGGTGGCGACCCCTTCATCTTTGGACGCGGCGGAGAAGAAGCCGAAGCCCTCGTCGCGGCTGGCCTCGCCTTCGAGATCGTCCCCGGCATCTCGTCGACCATCGCCGGCCCCGCCTACGCCGGCATCCCCGTCACCCATCGCAGCCACAACACCACCCTCACCATCTTCACCGGTCACGAAGACCCGACAAAAGCCGAGACCTCGCTCGACTTCGCCGCCATCGCCCGCACCCCCGGCACCAAAGTCATGCTCATGGGCGTCGAACGCATGCGCCCCCTCACCGCCAACCTCATCGCCGAAGGACTCGCCGCCGACACCCCCACCGCCCTCGTCCGCTGGGCCACCACGGGAAAACAGCGGACCCTCACCGCGACCCTCGGGACCATCGCCGACGAGGTCGAGCGCACCGGCTTCAAGGCCCCCGCAGTCTGCGTCATCGGCGACGTCGTGACCTGCCGCAAACAACTCAATTGGTTCGAGAAGCGCCCACTCTTTGGCAAAACCATCGCCGTCACCCGCACCCGCAAGCAGGCTGGAGCCCTCATCGCGCAACTCCGCGACCTCGGAGCCGACGCCTACGAACTTCCCACCATCCGGATCGAACCCCCCGCCGACAAACGGGAATTTTACGAATCCGTCGCCGTCGCCCACACCTACGACTGGCTGGTCTTCACCAGCCCCAACGGCGTCGACGCCTTCTTCGAAGCCTTCTACTCGATCTACCAAGACGCCCGTTCCCTCGGCGGGGTCCGCATCGCCGCCATCGGCCCCGCCACCGCTGCCCGGGTGCATTTCAACCGCTTCACCGTCGACCTCCAACCGGAAAAATACGTCGCCGAGGAAGTCGTCAAGGCCTTCCAAAAAGAGATGGACGTCGAGAACCTCAAGATCCTGCTCGCCCGAGCCGAAGGGGCCCGCGAGATCCTCGCTACCCAACTCACCGAGCCTCGGTGCCATCGTCGACGAGACCGTCGCCTACCGCACCGTCCCCGAGACCGGCGACCCCACCGGCGGCGTCGAACGCTTCCGCACCGAGGGCGCTGACTGGATCACCTTCACGAGCAGCTCGACCGCTGAGAACTTTGCCGCCCTCCAGCTCCCGCTCCCAGAGCGCCTGCAGACCGCCAGCATCGGCCCCGTCACCACCGCCACCATGCGCAAACTCGGCCTCGACGTGGACCTGGAAGCAAAAGTCCACGACATCCCGGGCCTCGTCTCAGCCCTTCTCAAGTCGGCCCGGTGACGAGTTGCGACTCGCGCCACCCGCGTTGCTGAATCACTCCCATTCTTGATGCAGAGCCTCGTCGAAATCCTCTCCGCCGACCGCGTCCTCACCGAGCCCGAGGACATCATCCCCTACGGCTTCGACGGCACCGCCACCCTCAAAGAGCGGCCGCTCGCCGTTGTCTTCCCCACGACCAGCGTCGAGGTCTCCGCTCTCGTCAAATGGGCCGCCGCCACCGGCACCCCGCTCACCACTCGCGGCTCCGGCACCGGACTCGCCGGCGGCTGCATCGTCTCGCCGGGCGGTGTCGTCGTTTGTCTCTCGAAATTCGACCGCGTCCTCGACTTCGACCGCGCCAATCTCTGCGTCCTCACCGAACCCGGAGTCCCCACGATCAAGATCGCCGAACTCGTCGAGGAAGCGGGCCTCTTCTACCCCCCCGATCCGAGTTCGATGAAGATCTCGACCATCGGCGGCAACGTCGCGAACAACTCCGGCGGCCTGCGTGGCCTCAAATACGGCGTCACCCGCGACTACGTCATGGGCCTCGAAGTCGTCCTCCCCGACGGCGACGTCGTCTGGCTCGGCAGCAAATGCGTCAAAGATGTCGCCGGCCTCTCGATGAAAGACCTCTTTATCGGCTCCGAAGGCATCCTCGGCATCATCACCAAGGTCCTCCTCAAGCTTGTCCCCAAGCCAGCCGCCCGCGAGACTCTGCTTGCCACCTACGACTCCCTGGAGGAAGCCGCGCAAGCCGTCGCGGACATCATCGCCCACCCCGTCATCCCCTGCACGCTCGAGTTCCTGGACCGCGCCACCCTCGCCGCCGTCGAAGACTTCGCCCACGTCGGCCTCCCCCTCGACGCCGAAGCCCTCCTTCTCATCGAGACCGACGGCCACCCCGCGCAAGTCGCCGAAGAAGCCGACGCCATCCGCACCATCGCTACCCGCGCCGGAGCCAGCTCAGTCCGGCGCGCCGCCAACGCAGAAGAAGCGCTCGCCCTGGCCACCGCCCGCCGCTCCGCCTTCTCCGCGCTCGCCCGCGTCCGGCCCACGACAATTCTCGAGGACGTCACCGTGCCCCGCAGCGCCCTCCCCCGACTCGTCCGCGAGATCCAATCCATCGCGGCCCGCCACCGCGTCCGCGTCGGCGTCTTCGGCCACTTCGGCGACGGCAACGTCCACCCCACCTTCCTCACCGACGAACGCGATACCGACGAGATGCACCGAGTCGAACTCGCCCTCCGCGAGACGATGACGGCCACCATCAACCTCGGCGGCACCATCACCGGCGAACACGGTGTCGGCCTAGCGAAGAAAGAATTTCTCCCGCTCCAGTTTGACGAAGCCACCATGCGACTACTCCGTCGGGTGAAGCATTCCCTCGATCCCACCAATTTGCTCAACCCCGGTAAGATTTTCGATGCATGCGACTGACCCCGCCACCGGCGCAGACCTTCTGCGCACGCTCGATTACTCCGTCCTCCAGCAGTGCATGCACTGCGGCATGTGCCTGCCCACCTGCCCGACCTACGACGAGACCAAGCTCGAGCGCAACAGTCCTCGCGGTCGCATCGCCCTCATGCGAGCCATCGCCGACGACGAACTCGCGCTCACCCGAGCCTTCGCGGACGAGATGTATTATTGCCTCGGCTGCCTCGCGTGCGAGACCGCCTGCCCCGCCGGAGTCGATTACACCAAGCTCTTCGAAACCTCCCGCTCCGCCATCGAGCAGAGCGGCATCCTGGATCGCCCCGTCCGTTCCGCCATCCGCGGCACCCTCCTCAACGTCCTCTTCACCCGACCCCGCCTCCTCCGCTTCGTCGGACGCCTCCTTCGCACTTATCAAGCCAGTGGCGGCCAGCGCCTCTTCCGCGCGTGCAAGCTCAATCGACTTCTCCCGAAGCCATACCGCACGCTCGAGCGCCAGACCCCCACCGCCGAAGCCCGTCTCTCGCACCAGCTTATCCGCCCCATCGAGCGTCCGGCCAACGTCCGCTACCGCGTCGCCGTCCTCACCGGTTGCGTGCAAGACATCCTTTTCGCCAGCGTCAACCGCGATACCGTGGATGTCCTCCTCGCCAACGACTGCGAAGTCCACACCCCCGCCGTCCAACCCTGCTGCGGCTCCCTCCACGCTCACAACGGCGAGGCCGACACCGCCCGCGCCCTCGCCCGCCGCCTCATCGACCAGATTGATCCTGCCAGCTACGACGCCATCATCACCAACGCCGCCGGCTGCGGCTCTCACCTGAAAAATTACTCCCACCTTTTCCACGACGACCCCGCCTACCGCGACCGCGCCCACGCCTGGGATCTCAAGGTCAAAGACATCCACGAGTGGCTCGTCGAGATCGACTTCCGCCTCCCGACCAGCTCGCCCGGCAAGCCAGAATCCGTCACCTACCACGAAGCCTGCCACCTTTGTCACGGCCAGAAAATTACCCACCAACCCCGCGCCGTCCTCGCCGCGATCCCTGGCCTCGAACTCACCGAACTCCCCGAGTCCACTTGGTGCTGCGGCAGTGCCGGGGTCTACAACATCACTAAGCCCGAGATGGCCGAGAAACTTCGCGACCGCAAGGTCGGCCACATCGTGGCAACTCGATCCACCACGGTCGCCACCGCCAATCCCGGTTGCCATCTCCAACTGCAAAACGGCCTCGCCGCCGCAGACTCCACCATCTTAGTCACCCAACCGGTGACCCTCCTCGCACGCGCCTATCGGCTGGAACATCAGACCTGACACCGATCCAGTTCGTCAATCGAGATCGGCCATAGCAGTAAGATCCTGAAACGAACCGCAGAAGGTCCGATGCGACATTGCGCTTCGGCTAAAGGAGGCCAGATTTTGATCGACCGTTGCGCGACCAAAGTAATCGATCAAGCGACTGCCCAAACCGAACAAAGCCAGAGAGCGGGTGAAGGGAATCGAACCCTCGTATGCAGCTTGGGAAGCTGCCGTTCTACCATTGAACTACACCCGCGCAAAAGAAATGTCGCTCCGCCAGCCGGGCCGACTACTCCCAGGAGTAAACGGGCTTATTACCCTTATCGGGATTACCGTCAGACCAGACCGCAACGCGTTTCCGAACCACATTACCGTCTGCATCGTCAATCTTGTTATCGTAATCATCGTCTAATTCCACGTTGTAGGGTTGCTTCCAAGAATCGACGTCGACTCTGGTACCTGTCCAACCGTTTCTTCCACCCTTGTCATCCGGAATCTCAAGAAACACGATTCCACGTGGATTCTCCGGCGTGTCAGCGAGATTACCCAAGACTTGGAACAGGTTCAATTTTGGGGGAAGTTTCCCATATTCCGTCTCATAGGCGACCACCGCCGTCGCAATCTGCGTCACGTCATTTTTGGCCTGCACCCTTTTCGCGTTTTCTAGGACGCCAGTAACGGACGGAATGAGGAGACCCATCAGAATGGCGATAATCGCGATGACGACCAATAATTCGATGAGCGTGAAAGCGCGGCGGGACAGACGGGGACTCGGATTCATGGAGGAGGACTTGGAACGAAAGTCCGCTCTCCGGCTGAGTCAATCAAGCTATTTCTCGACGGAGACCGATTTGCCGACGAGTCGCTCCGCTACGTAGCTGGCCGCACCTCGCCGCAGGACTCGCGTTGATTTCCTTGTCAACTTCGCTCCGCTCGCAGACAGTCCGCCCGTGCCACGAAATTCAAGGAGGCGGACGGAGGGTTCCGCCAAGGCTTCGGAACCCGCTGCGGATCCGACGAAGCAAGCCAGCCGCCGTCGGCGGCGTCCCTCCAAATCTGCCACTTCATCGCCCGATGCGCCGCACCGTTCGCAGAAGGGCGGCGAGAAGTCGTCTGGCCAGTCAAGTGGGCCGGAGGAGAAGAGACGACGCTCCGGCGGACGCCGCGACTCGGGCGGAACGCAGAAGTCGTCCTCCCCAGCTCGCTCCGGCGCGGCACCGACCTCGTTGCGCGATCAGATCCTCTCGCTCGTCGCCGACCAACCACTCAGCCGGGAGGAACTCGCCAAGCGACTCGACCTGGCCCCGGCGCAAGCCCGCAAGCTCGGCGATTCGCTCAAAAAAATGGAGATCGCTGGCGATCTCGCCCGCGTCCGGAAGGACCGCTACATCATCCCGAAGGAGGCCGACCTCTTCACCGGCGAGATCCAGATCCATCCCTCCGGTGCTGCCCACGTCCTCAACGAGACGCGCGGCGAACCCGACCTCTTCATTAGCCCGGAGAATACCTGGACCGCCATGCACGGCGACCGCGTCGTCGCCCGCATCAAAGAAGACTCGCGCCCCCGCCGCGGCACCCCCGCCCGCTCCGAAGGACGCGTCATTCGCATCCTCACCCGCGCCAACGAGACGATCGTCGGCACGTTGCAAAAGACGAAAGCGTTTTTCTACGTCGTCGCCGATGACCCGCGCTTCGTCCAGAACCTCTACGTCCCGGCCCCCGCTGGGAACATTCACGCGAAGATCGGCGATAAAGTCGTGGCCAAACTCGACGACTGGGCCTCCCGCCACGTCAATCCCGAGGGCCACATCGTCGAAGTCCTCGGTCGCACCGGCGACCCGGGCGTCGACATTCTCTCGATCATCCGGAAGCACCGACTGCCCGAGGAATTTCCTCCCGAAGTCATTCGCGAAGCCGAGAAGATCCCCGCCGAAGTCCCCGCCCGCGAGGCGGCCCAACGCGAAGATCTGCGCGGACGCCACATCATCACGATCGACCCCGACGACTCGAAGGACTTCGACGACGCCGTCGAAGTCCAGCGCACCAAGTCCGGTTGGTCCGTCGCCGTCCACATCGCCGACGTCTCCCATTACGTCCGTCCGAAAACCAAGTTGGACAAGGAAGCCGTCGAGCGCGGCAACAGTGTCTACCTCGCCGACCGCGTGATCCCGATGCTCCCGGAGGCTCTCAGCAACGGCATCTGTAGTCTCAAGCCGCAGGTTGATCGCATGGCTTTCTCCGCGTTCGCCGAAGTCGACAAGAAGGGAAAAATCACCAGCACGCGCTTCGCCAAGACCGTCATCCGCAGCGCCGCCCGCCTCACCTACAAGCAGGCCTACGCCATCCTCCAGGACAAGCCCAAGGACGAGACCGGTCACCGCGTCCACACCGCGTGGGAACTTTCCTCCCTCCTTCGGAAAAACCGCTTCGCCAAGGGCGCGCTCGATCTGGATTTCCCCGAGATCAAGGTCTGGCTCGATAAAAACGGCAAACCGGATCGCCTCGAACGCATCGAGAATGACGAATCCCATCAGCTCATCGAGGAATTGATGCTCCTCGCTAACGAGATCGTCGCTCGCCAGCTCAAGCTCGCCAAGCAACCGACGGTCTACCGCGTCCACGAAGACCCCGAACCGGACCGCCTCGCTGAGTATCAGGAGATGGCCGCTTCCTACAATCTCGAACCCGGCGACCTCTCGAAGCGAGAAAATCTTCGCAAGCTCCTCGCTTCCGTCAAAGGCAAACCTTTCGAACAAGCCATCAAGATCGGCCTGCTCAAGAGCCTCAAGCGCGCGTCCTACGTCACCGAACCCCTCGGTCACTACGGCCTCTGCAAGGACGATTACACGCACTTCACGAGTCCAATCCGGCGCTACGCCGATCTCGTCGTTCACCGATCCCTGGAGCGCCACCTCGGCCTCACGAAGACCGGCCCGAACTCGAACGAACTCGGCACCCTCGCCGAGCACATCTCGACCACCGAGCGCACCGCCCAGGACGCCGAACGCGAGAGCACGAAGCTCAAGAAGCTGGAATTCTTCCAGCAGCAGCTCACCGGCAGGAAGGGCGAGTCCTTCCCCGCCCGCATCATCGACGTGCGCAACTTCGGCCTCTTGGTCGAGCTACCCGACTTCCTCCTCACGGGTCTCATCCACGTCTCGATGCTCGCCGACGACTTCTTCACCCACGAGCCAGCGAAGGGACGCTTCATCGGGCGACGCACGAAGAAGACCTACGCCGCCGGCGACATGATCGAAGTCACCGTTGCCAAAGTCGACATGTTCAAGCAGCAGGTCGACTTCGCGCCAGTTTGATCTTGCCAGCGAAAAGACTCGGGGCATATTACCCGGCTCAATCGGTCGATATGGCGACCGGCTAGAAAAGGAAAGCAATGGATAAAGTAATCGAATCACGGGAATTGCAGGTCGAACGGAAGAATTTCTTCATCGAATACCGCGAAAACGACCGCGGGCGTTTTCTCAAGATCACCGAGGAGGCGCAGGGCCGTCGCAATTCCATCATCGTCCCCTGCACGGGCGTCTCCGATTTTGCTGATCTCGTCGACGAGGTCGCGACGGCTACCGAAGAGACACCCGCCTGAGGTATTCTCGACTCGACGAACTGCGAGTTTCTGATCGCCGATCCGGGCTTCACCGCAAGGCAGTCGATGCCTCCCCGCTCGCTCGCAACCCGAGATTCCCCTTGCCTGCTCTCGCTCCGAGCGCGAGCCTCCGGCGAAAGCCGTGACCACCCCGAGCCAGCAAGCCCAGATCGCCGAGCGGCTCCGTCGTCGGGCCGATTCCATTGCCCCGGAGTCCGAGGTCACGATCACGTTCGGCTCGCTTCCGATTGTGGCCACTTCGCCGCTCGTCGCCACCGTCCGGCAACCCGACCAGTCTCCGCCGGACGGCTACGTCCTCGCTGATCGTCGCCCCGCTTCGCACCACGCCGCACTCCACGAAGTCCTCGATGACACCCTCCCAGGCCTCGGTCTTCCCTTTCGACCCGACGGCATCTTTCACCACGTCGGATGCCGACCCTGCGCCCGCCGACTTCCAGGTCTCGTCGAAGAGATCTGGATCGACGCAGCGCTTCCTTGCCCCCCTCCTCCTCAGCCCTGCTTCATCCGAGCCGCCACCGTCGGCCCCGTCGGGCACCTCCCGGTCGTCGGGGCGACCGTCGCCTCCGCTATCCCTCCGCTCCTTGCCGCGCTCCTGTCATTTTGGCTGTCCTGGCCCGCCGTCCTCGTTCTCATGGCAATCCTCGCGGTTGCTGCGACCGCCCTCTGCGTCCTGGCGGAACCCGCCGCGACCCGTTACTTCCTCGATCCCGATGCCCGCGAGTTCGTTCTGGACGAAGTCGCTGGAGCCGCCATCGCGGTCTGCTTCGTTCCCGCCGCTCACATCGGGCTTGGGCTGCTCTTTGCCTTTGTGACCTTCCGATTCTTTGACGTGCTGAAGCCGGGGATCCAATGGATCGAAGTCCGCCCCTGGCGCGGCAAGGTCGCTTGGGACGACGTCGCCGCTGGCTTCTACGCGGGCATCTCGACTGCGTTCATCGCGTTCTTGCTGTGACGGCGACCACGTATCTCCTCGACGGTCTCTGGGGTCGTCCGGCCCGCCTGAATCTTCTCCGCCGCCGCCTCCTCAGAGCTGGTCTTCCGGTGGTCGACATCCACCGCTACGACGCCAGCGGTCGCGCCAGCCTTGAGGTCGAGGGTGCCGCGCTCGCAGCCAAGCTGGCCGCGAGGCCCGGGCCCTTCAACCTGCTCGGTTACAGCATGGGCGGCCTCGTCATCCGCGCCGCCCTCGTCGCTCGACCCGCCCTCCCCATTCAACGTGTTGCGTTCCTAAATACTCCCCACTCGGGGTCCATCGTCGCCCGCGCCCTGCCCGGGATCGGGATGGCGCAGATGCGCCCCGGCTCCGACTTCCTCCGCCGCCTCGCCTCCCCCCCGTGGCAGCACCCGACCTACGTGGCGTGGACCGCAGGAGATCTCATGGTCCTGCCCAATCGCTCGGCAGATTGGGAGCGCGCCACCCAGACCCACCGCTGCGCCGTCCCCGCCCACGTCTGGCCGCTCTACAGTCCGCGAATCCACCGCGAACTCGCCGCCTTCTTCCAACCACCGCACCCAACCCAGACCCCATGAACGCTAGCCTCCACGCCTTCGGGGAACCCCGGGAATCTCTCCACCTCGACGACATCGCCATCCCGCCTCCGGGTCCCGAGGAGATTCAACTCGCGATGCTCGCGTCCCCGATCAACCCCGCCGATCTCAACGTCATCGAGGGCACCTACGGCGAACTCCCCGCCCTCCCGGCGACAATCGGCAACGAAGGATGCGGTCGCGTCATCGCCGTCGGATCCGACGTCTCGGACTTCGCCGTCGGCGATCTCGTCGCCAACTCCGCAATCGGCAATTGGTGCCAAGTGCGCAACCTCGCCGCGACCGACGCCATCCGAGTGCCACCCGGCACCGACCCGCAACAGGCTGCCATGCTCTGCGTAAATCCCCCCAGCGCTCACGCGATGCTCCACACCTTCGTCCACCTTGAGCCCGGGGACTGGATCGTTCAAAACGCCGCCAACTCCGGCGTCGGCCGCTGCGTCATCGCCCTCGCGCACCATCTCGGATTGAAAACCCTCAACCTCGTCCGCCGAGCCGAACTCATCCCGGAACTCACTGCCCTCGGTGCCGACCTCGTCCTCACCGACGCCGTCGACCTCCGCGAAGAACAGCCCCCTCACCGACACCCCGCCGCGCCTCGCCCTCAACGCCGTCGGCGGTCCGTCCGCGCTGAATCTCGCCAGCGCCTTAGCGCCCGGCGGCGTCCACGTCACCTACGGCGCGATGTCCCGCCAGCCCGTCAAGGTTCCCAACGGCTTGCTCATTTTCAAAGACCTCGCCTTTCACGGCTTCTGGCTCCGCCGTTGGTTCGAAGAGACCAGCCCCGACGACCGCGTCACCACCTTCCATCTCCTCGCCGAACTCATCGCCACCAGCATTCTCAAAGTCCCCATCGCCGAGACCGTCAAACTCGCCGACATCCAATCCGCCCTCGCCGCCGCAAAAGCCGACTCCCGCCGAGGAAAAATCCTCCTCGACCTGGGTTAGGGGAGCACACTCGTCCCGAGTGTGGGCGGGACCGTCTCGGTGCCGCCGTCGGCAAATCGAACGAAGCGAGAGAGCCGACCGCAATTTCGCCCCGTCACCATTCACGCTTCCCCCCACCCCACCCGATCCGCTTACCTACCGCCGATGCAGTCACTCAACGGATTCCGGGATCTCTACCCCGAAGACTGCGCCCGACGCGATTACCTGCTCGAGCGCTGGCGCGCCGTCGCACGCCGCTCCGGCTTCGTGGAATACGACAGCCCCGTCCTCGAACCGACCGAACTCTACGCCAAAAAGAACGAAGCCAACGCCGAGATCCTCAAGCAACTCTACAACTTCACGGACAAAGGCGGTCGCGAAGTCACCCTCCGCCCCGAGCTCACCCCCACCCTCGCCCGCATGGTCGCCGCTCGGCAGCGCGATTACAAAAAACCCCTCAAGTGGTTCTCCATCGCCACGTTCTTCCGCTACGAGCGCCCGCAGAAAGGCCGCCTCCGCGAGTTCGTCCAGTTCAACGCCGACCTCATCGGCGACGCCTCGCCCGCCGCCGATGCTGAACTCATCGCCCTCGCCATCGACATCCTCCGCGACCTCGGCTTCACCGCCGATGACTTCGTCGTCCGCCTCAGCGACCGCCGCGCCTGGACGCGCTTCCTCGCCGAGCGCGACGTCGCCGACCCCGCTGCCGTCCTCGCCATCGTTGATAAACTCGACCGCGATCCCGTCGAGAAAACCAACGCCGCCCTCGCCCCCCACGGCCTCTCCTCGGCCGACCTCCAAGCTTTCATCGCCACCGCCAGCCCCGCCGATTTCGCTCCCTTGCTCGACGATCTCACCGCCCGCGGCTTCCGCGATTACGTGACCATCGACCTCTCCATCGTCCGCGGCCTCGCCTACTACAACGGTCTCGTCTTCGAAATCTTCGACCGCAGTGCGACCAATCGCGCCATCGCCGGGGGCGGACGCTACGACAGCCTCCTCTCCGATCTCAGCGAAGGAGCGTGCGACCTCCCCGCCATCGGGTTCGGCATGGGCGACGTCGTCCTCGGTAACTTCATCGACGAGACCCCCAGCGCCGCCGCCAAGCGCCCGACGCCCACCGCCACCGACCTCTACGTCGTGATCGCCGACGAAACGAGACGGTCCGAAGCCCTCGCCCTCGTTCAGCAACTCCGCACCGCCGGACACCGCACCGACTTCCCCCTCGGCCCCACCAAGCTCAACAAACAATTCCAAACCGCCGAATCCCTCGGCGCAAAGAAAGCCATTTTGATCGAAGCGGAATGGCCCGTTGTGAGCGTTCGCGACATGGCAACGCGTCACAGCGAGATCTGCGAAGCTGACGACCTCCTTCAGTCCCTTCCCCAATTCTAAAAATCCTGTCAATCCTGTCCAACCTCACATGTATCGCACCCACCACTGCTCCGCCCTCCGCGCCACCGACGCCGACACCACGGTCACCCTCTCCGGCTGGGTCGATTCCCGCCGCGACCACGGCGGCGTTATCTTCATCGATCTGCGCGACCGCGAAGGCATCACCCAGATCGTCTTCCGCCCCGACGAGCACCCGCAAGTCGCCGAGCAATCGCACGGCCTCCGCGGCGAAGACGTCATCACCATCACCGGCACTGTCGCCCCCCGCCTCTACGGCACGGAGAACCCCCGCCTCCCCACCGGCGAGATCGAGATCGTCGCCACCGCCATCGACATTCTCAACAAATCCGACGTCCTTCCCTTCCCGCTCGAAGGCCGCGTCGCCAACGAAGACCTCCGCCTCCAATACCGCTACCTCGACCTCCGCCGCGCCGAGATGCGCCGCAATCTCCGCCTGCGCCACCGCGTCGTGAAGATCATTCGCGACACGATGGACGCCGAAGGTTTCCTCGAAATCGAGACCCCCGTCCTGTCCAAGAGCACGCCCGAAGGAGCCCGCGATTTTCTCGTCCCTTCGCGCCTCACCCCCGGCAGTTTCTACGCCCTCCCGCAGGCCCCGCAGCAGTACAAGCAGCTTCTCATGGTAGCCGGCATCGAGCGCTACTTCCAGATCGCCCGCTGCTTCCGCGACGAAGACCTCCGCGCCGACCGCCAACCCGAGTTCACCCAGCTCGACGTCGAGGCCTCATTCGTCACCGAAGAAGACATCCTCGCCCTCGGCGAAACGGTCCTCGCCGCCGTCGTGAAAGCCTCGCACGACGTCGACATCCCCCTCCCGTTCCCTCGCCTCACCTACCAGGACGCGATGAATCGCTACGGCAGCGACAAACCCGACACCCGCTTCGGCGTCGAGATCCAGGACCTCGGCCCCGTCTTTGCCACCACCGAGTTCAAGGTCTTCCGGGGCACCCTCGACAACGGCGGCGTTGTCAAAGCGATCAACGTCAAAGGCTTTGCCGGCATCACCAGCGGCCAGATCAACGACCTCACCGACCTCGCCAAACAATTTGGTGCCAAGGGCCTCGCTTTCGTCAAGATCGAGGACGGCGAGTGGAAGTCCCCCATCGTGAAATTTTTCACCGACGCCGAGAAAGCCGCGCTCACCGAAGCCATGGCCATCGAAGAGGGCGATCTCATTCTCTTCGGAGCCGACACTTGGGAGACCGCTTGCGAAGTCCTCGGACGCGTCCGCCTCCGCGTCGCCGAGCTGCGCAATCTCATCACCGATCCCGCTGTGCTCAATTTCCTGTGGGTGACGGAGTTTCCCCTCCTCGCCTTCTCCGCCGAAGACAACAAGTGGAACGCCGTCCACCACCCGTTCACCCGCCCGCACCCCGAAGACGTCGAGAAGCTGTCCACTCCGGGAACTGACCTCGCCACCCTCCGCGCCGTCGCCTACGACGTCGTTCTCAACGGTGTCGAACTCGGCGGCGGCAGCCTCCGGATCCACGAGGGCGATCTCCAACGCAAAATGTTCACCGCCCTCGGCGTCACCGAAGCCGAACAGACCGATCTCTTCGGCCACATCCTCGACGCCTTCCGCTTCGGAGCCCGCCCCACGGCGGCATCGCCTTCGGGTTCGATCGCATCGTCATGCTCCTCGCCGGAGCCGAGAGCATCCGCGACGTCATCGCCTTCCCAAAGAACAACCGCGGCCAGGACCTCATGTCCCACAGCCCGGCATCGGTCGAACCCCGCCAACTCCGAGACCTCCACATCCAAACGGTGAAAAAAAGCTGATTCAAGGAGCGGCGGGTTGCCCCCCCTCACCCCACCAATCACCCCTCACCCGTCACAAATCACCAGCTCAAACCCCCACCGGCACGAAGTGAAACCACTGCCGCGGCTCCCTCGCAAACTCCTCGAACAACGCCGCCGCCACCGCCTCCGTCCCCCGCCGCACGCAGTCCGCCCGCCCGTCCCCCAGACGTCGCGGCCACACGCACGGCTTCGCCACCATCCGATAGTTGCCGTCTGCTCGGCGCGAAATCGTGACCGGGATCACCGGACAATCCCCCAGATACGCGAGCAAAGCCGGCGACTCTGAGAACCGCGTCCGCCCGTTCGGCGCGTCGACCACCGCCGCGTGATCGTGCGGGCGATCCACCAACATCGCCGCCAGCCCACCGGCGTTGAGCACCTTCACGACCCGCAACGACGAGAACGCATCCGGCCCGATCTCGATCGTTTCCGCCCCCCACTTCCGTCGGAAGTCCGCCCGCCATCTGGTGAGCGCCGGGATGTGTTCCGACAAAGTCACCACCGTGATCGGCAGCCCCATCTTCCCCAGAAGCAGAGCGCCGAACTCAAAAAATCCAAAGTGCCCCGTCGCCAGGATCGCCCCCTTCCCGTGGGAAAGCGCCTCGTCGATGTGCTCAAATCCCGCCCGCTCCGGGCAGACGCCCTCCGCCTCCTCCGGGTCCATCCCTCCCAACCGGACAAAATCCGCGATCGTCTCCCCAAACTCGGCGAAGACCCCCATCGCATTCTCGCGGGTCCCCACCCCATCACCCAACAACCGGAGATTCTCCCGCACCACCTCCCGCACCCCACCCTGCGTCGACCCATACCCCAGCGAAATCATCCGCCCCACCCACCGACAGAATCCCCGCCCAAATACGCCCGACAACCGCGCCATCAGCTCGAAGACCGGCGGAGTGTACAGCTTCTTGAAAAACCACTTTTCGTAGTGCGGTTTCGATCCAGCACTCATCCTCGCATCATACTTCCTGCATTCTCGGTGATCTTCGTTGCCTGTTGTTCAAATTTCACTTCAGGAACAACGCACCGCATCCCCCGTTTCTTCAACTCCTCCAGCAACATCCGCAGCGTCCCCACCCGCCCCGGCCCACCCCCCTCGTGCAGCACCGCGATTCCCCCCGGCCGCAGTCGCTTCATCACCCGCCGCACCACCACCTCGCCCCGGTCCCCGGTTCCGTCGACCCCACTCGCCGACCAACCCACGAGCGTAGCCCCCTCCCGCCGCAGCACCGGATGCACGGACAGCCCCGTCATCCCCACCGGCGATCGGAACAAGACCGGCCGCACCCCCGCAGCCGCTTCGATCGCGTCCGCCCCGCGCACGATTTCCCGCTCCACGGCCCCCGGGGGCAGCGTCCACCAACTCTTCGCCGGATGCGAATACGTGTGATTGCCGATCCCGTGCCCGTCCCGCCGAGTTCGCCAGACCAAATCCCTCGCGCGCTCCGCCTTCTGGCCAACAAAGAAAAATGTCGCTCGCGCCCCGTGCTCAGCCAGCTCGTCGAGCATCCCCGGCGTATCCCGCCGCTCCGGCCCGTCGTCAATCGTCAACCAGACCTCGTCCCCAACCGGCGGAAAATCGCGCACCAACGGCCCGAACCAACCCGAGTTCCTCCGCAAAGTCCCGTAAAGACACAATCCATGCGCCAACCCCACGGCCCCCAAGGCCCCACCCAGCAACTCCCGTCGACTCATCGCCCGCCGACAGCTCGCCACGCCGCCCCCACCAGCAACCGAGCATGCGCCCACACCAACACGGTATTATCCCGCAGATACCGAAAATGAGTCACCCCGCCGTCCGCCCGCGCCGGGTAATGGACGGCCACCCGCCGGTTCACCGGCCGCACCCCCCGCCAGACCAGCCGCACCACGACTTCCGTATCGAAATCAAAGCGCCGCGCCGACCGGATCCCGTCCAATACCGCCAACGTCGCCACCACGGGATACACCCGCATCCCGAACAACGAATCACCGACCCCCGCCCAGCCCGTCTCGATATTCGCAAAGAAATTGCCGATCCGCCGCCCCTTCACCCGCTCCGCCGGAGCCTCCGGCCCGAAGATTGGTTCGCCCAGGATCATTGCCCCCGTCCCCTCGAACTCCGCCGCCGCCATGAATGCGCCCACCGCCTCCACGTCGTGTTGCCCATCCCCATCCATCACGAGCGCCTGCTCCATCCCAGCCTCCGCCGCCGCCCGCAGACCTGCCAACACGGCCCCACCCTTCCCCACATTTTTCTCCAACCCGATGCAGCGCACTCCGTCGATCTCCCGGACCGCCTCTTCGCTCCCGTCCGTGCTCGCGTCCACCACGACCCACACCGGCGACCACCGCTCCGCCACGGCCCTCACCGTTTCTGCCAGCATCGACCCGCTATTGTAGGTGGGAATGATGACGCATTGCGTCGCGCTTCGGAATTTTCTCATTCCGTCTGATCTACAACCCAGTGCGCGGGTCCAACTGCTCCCGGAAGTAGGCCTCCAGCCGCAACGCCAACTCCTTCGCGGTCTCACCCGCCCCCGGCGTGAAGACCTCGCCGGCGCGAATCGACATCCGGATCGGCACCTCCGCAGCGTCCCACAGCCCCACCTCCTTGCTCAGATACGAGCCGCTTCGCTCGATGATCACCGTATGAACCGGTGCTCCGGCCGCGACCGCCGTCAGGGCGAACCCGGCCTTTAATCGATTCACCCCCCGCGCGCCTTGCCGCGTCCGCGTTCCCTCCGGGAAAATGAGCAAATTCTCGCCCGCCGCCAGCTTCTCGCGACAGTGTCGGATCGATTCCGCACCGCGATCATTCGTCACGTAGCTAGCCAACCGAGCACAACCCGCAAACGCCCAGTTTCGCATCAATCCCGCTCGCATGATGCAGACCGCTCGCGGAACGCGACTGATGAGAAACACCGCGTCGAGCAGACCTGGATGATTCGCCACCACGATCACCCCGCGTCGATCTCGCAGCGAGTCCATTCCCTCGTATCTCACCCGGAAGAGCCCCGCCCACTCCAGCCACCGCACGTAGCCCCGGAAGAGCCCCGCCACCATCTCGGCGCCCGCACCGGGCTTTCCAGCGAGGGCACATCGCACCACCGGGGCGATCAGCGTGACCACCACGCCGCCCCCGAAGAGATACCCGAGGCTCACCAACTGCAACGCGTAATTCCATCCCCGCTGCACCGCCCGCCGGTCCCCGATCGGGGAGTCGACCAACGACCCATCGGTCGAGACGGGGGACTCGGCTTCTAAACTCTGCATCGGCGACTCCGGCCAGCTAAAGCCCGAACCACTCAGAAATCGAGCAACAATCCTGCCAGGAGCACCGGACCCTCCCGCTCCCCCAGCTCAAGGGACGGCGACCTCCACTCGCCGACCCAACCCAACTGGCGCAGCCACCAGACTTCCCCCGCGATCCCCGCGACTCAATCAAACTGCCCAAGCAGCCCGTCGAGATGCCGCGTCACCGCGACCAGCCCTTTCGAATACCGATTCGCTGGCACTTTCTCGAGTTCCCCCCGAGCCTCCGCCACCATCCGGCGCGCCGTCTCGACCGACGTCGCCATCGCGCCACTCCGCTCGAGAAGTCCGGCGATCTCCGCGTGCCCACTCCCGTTCTCGTGCAACAACAATTCTCGCAGTCGATCCCGCTCGCCACTCTCCGCCGACTGCAACATCAAGATCACCGGCAGCGTCAACTTGCCCTTCACCAGATCCGTTCCCAACGTTTTGCCCGCCTCTTCCTCGTCGCCCGCGATGTCGAGGATGTCGTCGTAGATCTGATACGCCGTCCCCAGTCGTGTCCCGAAGGTCTTCATCGCACCGATGGTCTCCGGATTGGCTTCACTGATGAATGCACCCAGCTCGCAAGCCGTCGAAAACAGCGCCGCCGTCTTCATCTGGATGATTTTATAATAATCAGTCGTCGACAGCTTCAGATCAAATCGCCGCTGCGTCTGGATGATCTCGCCTTGGCACACGTCCGCCGAGGCGTCGGCGATTCGCCGACTGATGTCCGTATTGGCAAAATTTGTCGACAGCCGCAGCGCGTGGGCAAAAAGGCAATCGCCCAACAAGACGCTCAACGAATTGCCCCACTTTGCGTTTGGCGTTGGCTGATCCCGCCGCGTCTCCGCGTCGTCCATGATGTCGTCGTGAACCAGCGTCGCGACGTGAATCAACTCGAGGATCACCGCCAGATCCACGTGGCTCGACGTGATCTTACCCGTCGCCCCGCCCGCTAGCAACGCCAGCGCCGGGCGGATCCGCTTGCCCCCCGAGTTGATGGCATACGCCACGTAACCCTCCACCGC
Source organism: uncultured Verrucomicrobiae bacterium (assembly GCA_963803825.1). Taxonomy (GTDB): domain Bacteria; phylum Verrucomicrobiota; class Verrucomicrobiia; order Chthoniobacterales; family JAATET01; genus CAVVKW01. Next base: position 84,348 of record CAWDOJ010000013.1, read on the forward strand.
CGGATCGAAGACCCGGGCCTGCTGCCGAATCCGCTCCTCGACCGTGTACAAGTGCGGATTGATCAGCTCAAACGCCGCCTTGAACGCCGTCCCGACGTCGCCAGTTGGCTTCGGCATCACGTAGTTTGTGAAATTTTTCACAAACCCACCTTTCGAAAACTTCCGGGCAAAATCAAATCTTCAGTCACGTCGCATCAGATACGATTGCGACTCGCCGAGAGGATTCCCCGAACGATTACGAATGGCACCACACCCGCCACCGCGACCGCCGATGCCAGCAGCCAACCGGGCACGATTCGCGCCCGGCCCTTCGCCACAGCCTCCAATCCCGTCCGCACCACTTCCGCCGGAGTCGCCGCGAAGGCGTCCATTGTCTCGTAGTGCGCGGACGAATCCTCCTCGCCCGACCGCGTCGCCACCTCGAAGAACTCCGTTTTCACCGGCCCCGGGCACAGCGCCGTCACCGACACCCCCGTGTCGAGCAGCTCCATCCGCAGCGCCTCCGAGAAGCTCGTCACATAGGCCTTCGTCGCCGAATAGACCGCCATGTTCGGTAGCGGGAAGAAACTCGCCACCGAACTCACGTTGAGGATCGCCGCCCGCCCCGCCGACCGCAGCGTCGGCAGCAGCAAGTGCGAGAGATGCGTCAGCCCGGCGATGTTCACGTCCAGCATCGAGCGCACCCGCTCCCACTCGCTCGTTTCGAAAACACCGTGATCCCCCAACCCCGCGTTATTGATCAGCAAGTCCACGGCGATCCCGTGTTCATTGAGCCAATCCGCCAGCTCCACCCGCGTTCCCTGGTCCGCCAGATCCGCCGCGTAGACGAACACGGACAACTCCGGGAATTTCCCCGTCAACTCGGCCCGCAGCTCCTCCAACCGCTCATTCCGCCGCGCGACGAGCACCAGCGACCCCGCCACCGGGGCCAATTGCCGCGCAAATTCGGCTCCGATCCCCGCCGAAGCCCCCGTGACCAACGCTGTGCAACCTTCGAAGAACTTCATAGCCTCGGACCTTCGATGAACGTCCAGAACCTATCCAGCCAAAAACCCTTCACCACCGCCGACGGATCCACCATCCGCAGCATCCTCGACCGGGCCAACTCCCCGGTGGAGAACCAAAGCCTCGCCGAGGCCCACCTCCCCACCGGCAAAGCCACCGACCGTCATCACCACAAGCGCTCCGAAGAAATTTACTTCCTCCTTTCCGGCACCGGCACGATGGAACTCAACGGCGACACCCGCCCGGTCAACCCCGGCGACGCCATCCTCATCCCCCCCGGAGCCTGGCACCAGATCACCGCCACCACCGACCTCACCTTCCTCTGCGCCTGCGCCCCCCCCTACGACCACAACGACACCTACTTCCAGTAGTCCATGGGGAGCGCGCCCGTCCCGGGTGCGAGCGGCACCGTCCCGGTGCCGCAACGTCGGCAACCCGCGCCAGCGGGAGCCGAAAGCGGGAGCCAATGGCGGCGACTCAATCGCCAACCCACTCGGCACCCGAAGCGCCGCTTCCCCCACTCACAACAACCCCCGAAATAAATTCGCCGCAAAGTCCGCCACCTTCTCCCGCCAAGGCCGCCCCAGCCACCCCTCCAAGGTGATCCGCTCACACCGCTCTTTATCCACCTCGAACAAACGCACCGACTCCGCCACCACTCCCCGATCCACCACGTTCACGTTCAGCTCGTCGTTGATCCGAAACGACCGGTTGTCGAAATTCGCCGACCCCGTCATCAGCCAGAAGTCATCGACGATCACGCCCTTCCGATGAATCATCGTCGGCTTGAATTCGTAAATCTCCACCCCGCCCTCCAGCAGCCGACCCCACCGCGCCCGAGACGCCAGCCTCACTGCCGTCTCGTCGATGTGCCGCCCCGGCACGATCACCTCGACCCGCACCCCCCGCTTCACCGCCGCCACCAGCAGCCTCTCCATCTCGGCATCCGGTACGAAATACGCGGGATTCAGCCGCAAGTTTCGCTCCGCCGACCGCAGAGCCAGCGCGTTCGCCGCGTAGGCCTCCGTCGCTCCCGCGCCCGGCGAACTCGAGTAGACCTGCGCAGCAATGCCCCCCGCTTCCTCCAAGGCCGGATAGTAGTGCTCACCCTCGAGCGTCTCCTCAGCCGCGAACAACCAATTCTCCGAGAACACCCGTTGCAGCCCCGCAACCGCCGGCCCCTCGATCCGAAAATGATCATCCCGCCACTCCGTCTCGTCCCGTGCGTCCCCCAACCAACAATCCGCGATCCCGACCCCCCCGGTGAAGCCGACCTTCCCATCGACCACCATGATCTTTCGGTGCGTGCGATGATTCCCCTCCCAGAAGCACCACCATCGGGGCCGATTATAAATCTCCACCCGCACCCCCGCGCCCCGCATTTCTTCCACTAGTCTGTTATCCATCTTCAAGCACCCGTACCAATCCAGGATCACGTTCACCGTCACCCCCGCCCGCGCCCGTTCCTCCAATGCTCGCGCGAACCGGTGCGCGATATCGCCCGACCAATAGATGTAGGTCTCGAAGTTGATCGTCTCTTCCGCCCGCTCGACGGCCTCGAGCATCGCCGGGAAGATCTCGTCTCCGTTCACGAGCGTCGTCACCGCATTCTCGGTCGACCCCGCCTCACCCAGTACCCCCTCCAGCACCGTCATCGCTGTCTCTCCTGTCACCATCTCCAGCTCATCCGTATCAATCATCCTCGTCACTCTCGCACGATAGTCCCACGCAAAGCCCACAAAAACCCCCGGCAATCAGAGCACCCCCGCCTACCCGCCACCGCTCCGAGATCCCCAGTCCCAACCTTCACGAGTCACCACTCCCTCCCCCCTCCCCTTCAAACACCCGGTCCATCCCCGCGTACACCCCACCCGCCGCGACCAGATCAGCGTGCTGCCCCCGCTCCACGATCTCACCCTCCCGCATCACCAGGATGAGATCTGCCCCCCGGATCGTGCTCAATCGGTGCGCCACCACGAAACTCGTCCGGCCCGCCAACAGCCGCCGGAGCGCCACCTGCACTCGGCCCTCCGTGATCGTATCAATCGCGCTCGTGGCCTCGTCCAAAATCAGGATCCTCGGCTCCACCATCAGCGCCCGCGCGAACGACACGATCTGCCGCTGCCCCACCGACAGATTCTTTCCCCCCTCCCCGACCTGGGTCCGGAACCCCGCCGACAACCCCTCCACCAGATCCAGGCAATCCAATCGCCGAACGCACTCGACAACTTCCTCCTCCGACGCCTCCGGACGCGCAAACCGGATGTTTTCCATCACCGATCCCTCGAACAGAAAGCTCTGCTGATGCACCATCCCAAGGTGGCGATGAAACGACTCCGACCGCACGCCACGCAGGTCGACTCCATCGACGAGCACCGCTCCTTCCGTCGGTCGATACAGCTTCGAGACCAGATTAATGATCGAGCTTTTCCCGCTTCCAGTGTGCCCGACCAACGCCACGGTCTGCCCAGCGTTCGCCACAAAATTGATGTTTCTTAAGACCAGCTTTCCCACGTCACTCCCGGCCGCCGCGTCCCCCCGCGAGCCATCGCCGTCCACTTCCCCCGCGACTCGTCCCTCACCATCGTAACGAAACCCCACCCCACGGAACTCAACCCTCCCCTCCACGCGATCCAATCCCCGCGCATCCTCCGGATCCGCCCACTCCGGCTCGGTGTCCAACAAGGCAAACACCCGTTCCGCTCCCACCATCGCCGTGAGCGAGTTGTTGTACTGCAACCCCAGCGCCCGCAGCGGATCGAAGAACAGATTGGCCAGAAAGAAAAATTGGACGAGATCGCCAACCGGTCGGCCCATCTCGGGATCAAGTGCCCGGTATCCACCCACGACCACCAACAACGCGATGAAGAACTGACCATTGAGCTCCAACAACGGCAAAAAAACCGCCGACGTCCTCCCCGCCCCCACGCTGTAGCGCGAATGATCCGCCACCAACCTGCGAAAGAACCCCGCGTTCACTTCCTGCCGCACGAATCCCTGCGTCACGCGGATCCCGTTCACCGATTCCGCCAACACCGCCGTCACCCGGCTAAAACTCTCCTGCCCCAGCCGCTGCTGCCGCGTGATCCTCCGCGTGAAGTACACGTTCATCTTCCAGATCACCGGCGCGATCGCCAGCACGATGAGGAACAAGACCCAGTCGTACCAAGCCATCAGCACCGCCGTCACCAGCATCTGCCCGCCCTGCACCAGACTGATGAATACGATGTCCTGCACCCCCATCCGCGCCGCATCCAGATCCGTCGTCAGTCGACCAATGATGGTCCCAATCTTCGTCCGGTCGAAAAATCCCATTTTCAGCTTCAACAAGTGCCGGAACACGTCCCGCCTCAGATCGTGAATCACCCCTTCGCCCAACTCGAGCGCCAGCCGCATTCGGAAATGCATCCCCACCTGCGTCGCGACGACCAGCCCCGCGAAGCCTGCCGTCGCCCACGCGACCCCAGCCAGATTTCCATTCGAGATCGGCCCATTGATCGTTGCCCCGATCGCCCAAGCCCCCGCCGGCAACAGCATCGCCCGCAGCACCACCATCCCGATTAACCAATTCCGCTTCTCCGCGTAAGGTGCCGTGTAGCGGAACATCCGCCTCAGTAGACCCACCACGTCCAGCGCGGATCGCTCAGGCAAAGCTTCTCCCTCGCCCACCCGCAAGCTTGCCGCCGTCAAGGCCCGCCGCGCTTCGTGCCCCACTTTCTCATCGTCCATCATCCCAGCTCACCCCCCACCGCCGCAAACGCCTCTGAATAATACCCCGCCGCCCGTAGCAATTCCCCGTGCGTCCCCCGCTGCGTCACCCGCCCCCGCTCCAACACCAAAGCAAAATCCGCCCGCACCAACATCGCCGGCCGATTCGCCACGATCAGCGTGGTCCGCCCCGCCATCGCTCCAGCGATCGCGTCCGCGATCTCCCGCTCCGTTCCCGGATCCACCGCCGCCGTCGGATCGTCCAACAAGAGGATCGGCGGGTCCAATAACACCGCCCGTGCAATCGCCAATCTCTGCCGCTGCCCACCCGACAATCCCACCCCCGACTCCCCCAGGACCGTCTCGTACCCGTCCGGCAACGCCACGATGAAGTCATGCGCCGCCGCGATCCGCGCCGCCCGCTCGATCTGCTCACCCGTCGCGTCCGGATGCCCAAAAGCAATGTTCGCCGCCACCGTCGTGCTAAAGAGGAAACTCTCCTGAAACACCACCCCCACCGACCGCCTCAACCCATCCAGATCCATCCTCCGGAGGTCCACCCCATCAATCGAGATCGCCCCCGCGGTCGGATCGTAAAACCGAGGCAGCAAACTCATCAAAGCACTCTTCCCCGATCCGGTCGGTCCGATGATCGCGACGCATTGCCCCGCCTCCACCGCGAAATCCACCCCCTCAAGCACCACCTCGCCCGCATGCTCAAACGACACCCCGTCAAACCTCACTCGCCCCTCCAGCCGCCCCATCACCACCGCATCCTCCGGCGACTCCACCTCCACCTCCGTATCCAGCACCTCAAAGACCCGCCGCGCCCCGCGCAGGCTCTGGTGCATCGTGTTCGCCACCTGCGCAATGCCCGCTACCTGTCCCGAAAACTGCTGCAAAATCGCCGCGAACACCACCAGTCCAGTCCCAATCGCGATCTCCCCCCGGACCGTCAGATACCCCCCGTACCCCAGCAAGACAACCAATGAGACCTGACTCAATAAGCCCACCGTCGGATTAAAAAGACTCACCTTCCAGAAGATCCACCGCTGCTGGTCCCGCACCACGTCGTTCGCCTCGTCAAACCGCGCTAATTGCTCCCCCTCCATCCCAAAAGCCTTCACCACCTGCACCCCCCGGATCGATTCCACCACCCGCGTCACCAATCGATCCGTCAGTTCCCGACTCCGAGCGTACGCCGGTCGCGCCACCCGCGAGAACCTCGACGACGCGATCCACAACAACGGAGTCACCGCCAGACAAGCCACCGCCAACTTCACGCTGATGCTCGTCAGGTAGATGACGTACACGACCAAAGAAATCGCCATGATGATCGCCTGCATCAGCACTTGATCGACAAACATCCGCAGCGACTGCGTATCCCCCGTCACCCGATTGATCAGCGAACTCGTCGCGTTCACGTCGAAGAATCGGAAGCTGAGACGCTGCATCTTTTCGTAAACCTGCGCGCGCAGCTCCACCACGATCCGACCCTGGGTCAATTCATTCAGACTGGTTTGGTTGACGTAATTCAGCACCGCCCGGAGCGAAGCAAAGACCACCAGCGCACCCGCGATCACGCCCAACACCACCATCGGCGTCCACTCAGCCGGCGGCGCGATCCCCAGCGGCCAACGCGGCTCCGGAGCCTCGCTTTGCACCTTCCACCTCACAAAGTCTATCGCCACCCCCGTCAACCCAAGCCCCGCCAACCCCAACGAAAGCAGCACCACCTGCGAAGCCAGCACCAACAAACACTCCCGGCGATAAGCCCACGTCATCCGCAGAAGCCGCCAGATCACCCGCCAATTCGACTCCTCCATTAACCCAGACCCTATCACTCAAGAACCCCATGTTCCCAGCCCGCAACGTCGCAACCAAACCAACACTCCGGGGGGAAGCGCGGGCGTCCCGCCTGCGAGCGACACCGTCCCGGTGCCGCACCCGGCAAATCGAGCAACGCGAGAGAGCCGACCCAACACCCCCCCACCAAATGTCGGGGAATCCCCTACTCCCTTTAATCTTCCAAGCAACCTAGGTTCCCAGCATATTATCCCGGTCAGCACATTTCCAGGCTAAGTCCCCCGGATCCCCGGCGGCGACCAAGAGCGGCAGCATCCCGACCCCGCGCAAAAAACGCCACCCCGCGCCCGCTTCCACCCCTCCCTTTTTGCGCCACCTACGCCCCTTCGCGCCTCAAATTCGCGCCTCCAAGAAACGCCCCACTCAATCCAGCGGACTCCGCACCACCAACCCCGGCCGATTCAGCACGTGAGTGTAGATCATCGTTGTGCTCACGTCCGCATGCCCCAGCAGCTCCTGCACGGTGCGGATGTCATAGCCCGACTCCAAAAGATGCGTCGCAAAGCTATGGCGCAGAGCGTGACAGCTCACCCGCTTCTCCAATCCCGCCCGCACCGCCGCCTCCTTCACCGCTTTTTGCAAAGAATTCTCGTGCACGTGATGTCGCCGCACCGCCGCACCCTCCACCGTCAACCGCCCCGCCGGGAAGACGTATTGCCAACCAAATTCCCTCGCCGCCTTCGGCCACTTGCGCTGCAAAGCATTCGGCATAAACACCTCGCCGTGCCCCGCCGCCACGTCCTCATCGTGCATGCCCCGCACCCGCGTCAGGTTCTCGCGTAGCGCGTCAACCAACGACCCCGGCATCGTCGTCACCCGATCCTTATCCCCCTTTCCGCTCCGCACCATCACCTGGCGATGATCGAAGTCCAGATCCTTCACCCGCAGCCGCAGACATTCCATCAACCGCATTCCCGTCCCATACATTAGGCGCACCATGAGTCGGTATCCCTCCGGGGCAGCGTCAATCAGACGCCCCACCTCCTCCCGACTTAGCACCACCGGCAACCGCCGCTTCTGCTTAGCCCGCTCCACCCCGCCGATCTCCCCCAGATCCCGATCCAGCACGTCCCGAAAGACAAAAACCAACGCGTTCAGGGCCTGATTTTGGGTCGCCGCCCCCACCTTCCGCACCACCGCCAAGTATTCTAAAAACAACGCCACATCCCCCGCCCCCATGGCATCCCTCCCGATCGGCCTAGTGAACACAAGAAACCGCCGCATCCAATCCACGTAAGTTTCCTCCGTCCGATCAGCGTAGTGCAAACGCCGCGCCGCCACTCGCATCTCCTCTAGAAAAGCCCCATAGCGCTTCGGCAAGTCCCCGTCATCCGAACGCCCGCCAAATCGCGCCATCCCCTTCGCCCCC
>CAWDOJ010000014.1:0-56697 GCA_963803825.1 uncultured Verrucomicrobiae bacterium
CTGCTCTTCCAGAGACGGTAGATGATCTGGAAGGCCGTGTAGGTCCTGCCGGTGGCTCTCGCCATGACGAGCAGGTGGCGGTTGGCTCCAGCGTCGTGAGCGAGGGCTTCGACTGTGCGGTTAATGGCGATCTGCTGCGAGTAGCGAGGCGAGCGACCGGAGGCTCTCGGCGAAATAGTCCTGAGCGACAATGGGTTCCACTTTGTCGAGGAGGTTTCTGTGGGCTTTATATTTGCGCCAGAGTTCGGCTGGGGAAGGAAAGTCTTCGAGGAGAAGCTCGCGTTCGATGGGGCCGGAAGCGGTCGTCTTGTCGTGGGATGGGAAGCCATCGCCGTTGCTGCTGAAGACGAACGGGATGTCGAGGGTATCCGCGTAGGCGAGAGCTTGCTGAATGCCCGCACCGACGGTGTGGTGGTTGTCCTTTGCTTCGACGATGGCGATGGGAATGTTCGGCTTGAAGTCGAGGATGTAGTCGGCGCGTTTCTGCGCGCCGCGGGCGTGCATTCTTCCTCAGACGCAAATGGACCGTCCGTAAAGCCGACTTCCTCGCGGATCTGGTTGTCGACGTCCCAACCCGCCGCAACGAGATGGGGCGTGATGAACTTCGTGCAGATGTCGCGCTTGCTCAGGATTGTCTTTTTCATGCTTCGAAAGCGCAAGTCGAACCGGTCAAGACGTTTGTCTACAGGAACGAATGACGAGTGCCAAGAAGCGGGGAAACGCCGTGACTGCGCTGTTGATAGCGCGAGCAGCGTTTAACCTGAAGAATCTCGAGGCGCCAAGCCATGCAGCGTGAGCTTCAGGCGGTCGGCTTGTTGGCGGAGGTTGGGGAGGTCGAGGAAGAGGACTCCGCCGGACTCGGCGACGATGCCGCGGAGGCCAGCGGTGGCGGCGATCTGGAGGGTTTGCTCGCCGATGACTGGGACGTCGAAACGGAGATCTTGGGCGGGCTTGGTGACTTTGACGACGAGACCGCCGCCGCGTCCGAGGCCGCCGCCGCGCTTGATGGCTTCGTCGGTGCCTTCGAAGGCTTCGACGGCGAGGACGGTGCCGTTCTTCACGACGACGGTCTGGCCGATGTCGAGGCGGGACGTCTCCTTGGCGATGCGGAGGCCGAAGGCGGCGTCGGCGAGTTCGCGGTCTTTGAGCCGGGGGCCGGCGAGGTGGCCGGCGGGGGCAAGGGCATCTTCGAGAAAAGTGGTGGCGGGGAGGAGGGAGACGCCGACTTCGGCGAGCAGGTCGGCAACGGCTCCAAAGAGGGTCTCGGCGTTGCGCTCCTTGAGCTTGGCGAGGACGAGCAGGGCTTTGACGTCGGGGCGGAGGTCGAAGAGGTTCTTCGGAGCGATCTGACCGGCCATGATCGCGTGGGCAGCACCGGATTTCTTCGCCGCATCGGTGAGTTTGCCGAGTTGGCCGACGCGCAGCCAGACGAGGTCGTCGGCGAGGTCGGTGGTCGCGGGGGCGGTCTCGTTCTCGAAGGCGGCGATGGTGAGGTGGGTGACGCCGGCGGCGCGGGCGGCGCGGGCGGTGAGTTCCGGGTAGCGTCCGCTGCCAGCGATGAGGAACAAGCTCGTGACCGGTGAGTCGGGCGTGGTGAGGGGCGGGGTGATCATGCCTTGCCGCGCAGGAGGCGCCAGAAGTGGCGGAGGGACGGGGTGGCGTCGCGCGGGAGGGCGCGGGTGTATTTGAAGGCGGAAATCTCCGGGGCCGGGGGATGGTGGGTTCGCCCGGGGCGGGGATGACGCGGTAGAGGAAGGCGAGATTCTGCCGCTCGGGGCGGTCAAACATGGTGACCTGCGCGGCGGAGCGGACACCGAGTCCGGTCTCTTCGGCGATCTCGCGATGCAGGCCGGTGAGCACGCTTTCGCCGGGTTCGACCTTGCCGCCGGGCAGCGCCCAGAGGGCGCGTCCGCTGGTCTGGCGGACAAGAAGCACCTCGCCTTGCGCATTCTCGATCCACGCCATGGCCGAGATCTCGCGCGTGAGCTTGGGGGTCGAGGTCGGAATCTTGGGTGAGGGCACGGCTGGGTGGCGGAGCTTTCTCCGCTGATTAATGGTCGGACTCAAGTCGAGCGCAAGCCGGGCGCAATGGCGAGACTCGGAAGATTAGGGCGACGCCAGCACGATGGCGCTCCATTCGGTGGGCCGATGGAAGTCGATCCGGCGATGGGCGGCGGTGGTCGAGAGGACGGGTGGCTGACCGGTCGTCGCGTCGTAGCGCGAGAACGCAACGCGCAGGCGCTGGCCGGGCGCGAATCGATCCAGGGAAAAGATCGAGGCGGGGATGGTGGCGATCACGCGCCAGCCCGTCGTCGTGCGGGTCGCCTTCCCGTCGAATCGGACCGGGGTCACGAGCATCTTGTCGAAGGCAAGTGGGGCTGCTTCGGGCGTCGGGCGTCCGCGCGGGCCGGGGAGATCGAGCTGAACTCGGTGCTGGTTCGGCGTGACGTGAAGCTCGGCGTAACCGGGGTGCCCTTCGATCTGGACGAAAATCTCGAAGACGTCGCCGAGTTCCCAGGATTTTTGGTTGTCGCCGGTCGTCCGGGAGATCACGTCGTCGTCGGTGAGATGGGCTTCGACGTGCAGGGCGGCGGGCGTCCAGGAGAGGCGGGCGTCGCCCAGCCGGAACCCGGGGTCAGTCGATGCGTTCCACGGCTGGGCAAACGTGAAGGCGGTTCCTTTGCTGGCCGTTTCATTGGCTGGGACCGGGAGGGGGTTTGGTTGAGCGAGCATCTCGGCGGTAGAGACATGGCAGACCGCGGCCAGCGCGGCCAGGGTGCGGACGGGTGGGAGGAGGCGACGGGGATCGATCATTGGCTAGGATGAGTGGCGGGTAGGCGGAGAGAGTGGTGGGTTGGTCGGCGCCGCGGGTCGACACCAAAAGGGAACCCGGAGCGTCGGAACCCCGCTGCGCCGACGTTTGAGCCGCCAGCCACGCGTTTCCACCCCTAGATCCGGACGGTTTAGAGTCGGACGGCGAGCTTGGACACGGTGGGCTCGGATTAGTGGGCGTTATCCGCCAGCGCCTGCGCCTGGAGCGACAGCTCGGCGGCCAGGAAAGCGTGCGCTTGGGTCATCGCGTGCTCGGTGCGGTTGAGCGTGTCGAGGATGAGCTGGCCGTAGAATGGAAACCCGATGCGGCCCGCGCACGGGATCTCGGCTTCGGTGTCTTGGTTGACGAGGAAAATGAGGTCGCCGCCGGTCTCGCGGGCGACGTCGACGTATTTGCGGATCTCAATGGTTCCGTCGGTGCCCAGGATGAAAGTGCGTCCGTCGCCCCAGGTGCGGGCGGCTTTCGGATTGAACCAATCGATGCGGCAGTAGGCCGAAGCTCCCGTGTCGAGCGCGAGGCTGGCTTCGCCGAAGTCTTCGAGGCCGGGGTGCTCGGGATGGGCAAAATTCTCGACGCGGGCGCTGTTGATCGTCCCGCCGGTGGCTCCGGCGTAGCTGAGAAATTGCTCGAACTGGTGCGAGCCGATGTCGGTGAGAATGCCGCCGTAGCGTTCCTTCTGGAAAAACCAATCCGGGCGCGTGTGGGCGGCCAGGTTGTGCGGTGCGAGGTTGAGGACCTGGAGGACGCGACCGATGGCGCCTTCAGCGATGAGGGTGCCCGCGTGCCAGGCAGCTTCGTTCCCGAGCCGCTCCGAGTAGCCGACCATGTAGCGGCAGCCGGTGGCGGCGACTTTCTCGCGGGTGGTGGCGAGCTGGTCGAGCGTGGTGAACGGGGCTTTGTCGGTGAAGTAATCTTTCCCGGCGTCGAGGACTTGGTGGCCGATCCCAGCGCGGAGATCGGGTATGGCGGCGGAAGTGACGAGCTGGACCTCGGGGTCCGCGAGGACCTCCTCGAAGGAGGTCACGATGCGCGTGCCGGAATCGATCAGATCGCGGAGTGGTTCGATGCGCGCCTCGTCGGGTTCGTACAGATACCGGCAGGTCCCGCCGGCACTGGCGAGTCCGCGGACTTGTCCGTAGATGTGCCCGTGGTCGAAGTGGGAAGCTGCGAAGATAAATTCGCCCGGCTGCACGACCGGCGCAGGCTTCATCTCGGGCAGGTAATTCATTCCATCTTTGCTCATCATTGTTCGGAGGGTGGGGTGCTCAAAAACTGGCGGCGAAATCCGTCGCGGAGCCGGAGGTCGCGGCGGGGGCCTTGCGGTGCGTGGAGCTAGCGATCTTTTTTTTTTAGCTCGGCAGCGTAGTCGGCGGCGTCGAGCGGGAGCGAGATCGGTCGGTCGCGAAAGCTGGAGAGGAGCATCGCGTTGGCGAGTTCGACGGAATGGATCCCTTCGACGGCGGGCGCGATCAGGGGTTCGGTGCCTTGGATCGCAGCGGTGAAATTTTTCAGAATGCCAACGTGCTGTTCGCCCTTCGCGTGGATCGGGATGGTGATTTCCCAGGTCTCGGGCTTGGCGAACCCGGAGGCGGAGTCTTTGGAGAATTGCGCGGCAGGGACTTCGTTGCGGGTGAATTGAATGCCCGGCTGGTCATTGCTGATGACAATCTTGCCGTTGTCGGCGACGACTTCGAGACGGTTGGTGCCAGGGGCTTCGCCGGTCGTCGTAACAAAGACGCCTTGGACGCCGGAGGGATACTCCAGCAGCGCGGTGACGGAATCTTCGACCTCGATGTCGTGAAAACGTCCGATCTGGCAGTGCGCGGTCACGCGCTCCGGGAGGCCGAAGCACCACTGCCAGACGTCGAGATTATGCGGACATTGATTGAGGAGGACGCCGCCACCTTCGCCGCCCCAGGTCGCGCGCCAGTCGCCCGAGCCGTAGTAGTGCTCGGTGCGGAACCAATCGGTGATGATCCAGTTGATGCGTCGGACGGTGCCGAGCGTGCCGTCGTCGATGAGTTGCTGAGCTTGCGGTAGCGCGGGTCGGTGCGCTGATTGAACATCGCGGCGAAGACCTTGCCCGAGTCTGGCTGGTGGCGGCGATGAGGGCTCGCAGTCCTGCTTGTGAACCGAGATCGGCTTCTCGACGAGCACGTGCAGTCCGGCTTCGAGGGCGGCGATACCGAGCGTGGTGTGGCTGTAGTGAGGAGTGGCGATCAGGATCGCGTCGACCGAGCCGCTGCCGATGAGGGCGAGCGCATCATCGAAACGGGCGACCTCGGGGAAAGGTGCGAGGCGCTCGGCGTCGCGATCGGCGACGGCGACCAGGTCGAGGCCGGGGACTTTGCCGTCCAGGATGGAGCGAGCGTGCACGGCGCCCATGTTGCCGAGGCCGATGATGCCGAGGCGAACCGGATCGGGAGGGGCGGTGGCGGGGGATTGAGATACCATGCGGGGAATTTAACCCGAGACCGGCCGCGTCGGGCAATGGACTATGGGATCAGATTTTGCACTAATCACGCATGTTCCCGGAATCTGTTCTTTTTGAAAAGGAGGCCGACGTCCGGCAGGTGGCCGTTTTCGAGCACGGTGAGGATTGGTCGTGGCGGCGGCGGGACGCGGATCATTTTAACCTGTGGCTGGCGCTTGAGGGCGCGGGGGAATTGTCGGTCGCCGGGCGGGTGTGGCCCTTCGCGGCGGGGTCGCTGTTTTTGCTACCTCCGGGCGACATCGCCGCCGGGCGCGGCGGGGCCGGGCAGCGGGTGACAAACTTCACGATGCACATCTGCGCGGTCGGCGGGGTAGCGAGGTGGTTGGGGGAGCTGGGCGCCGAGGGGCGGCCCGTTGCGCTGCGGCAACTGCCGTGGACGACCGGATTGGTGCGGCACTTGTCGGAAGCTTTTTACTTTGACCGTGAGCGTTCGCAGGGTGTGGTGCTGGCGGGTCTGCAACTCCTCCTGCGCGAACTCGAGATCGGGCGATCGGGGGGATGGAAGAGCCGTGCGGACACCGATCTCACGGGGATCGTGGAGCGAATCCGGCGGAATCCGGCGAGTGCGTATTCGGTCGGGGAGTTGGCGGCCTCAATGGGGCTGTCGAATTCGCAGTTCACGCGCCGGTTCAAAACGATCACCGGAGTCTCGCCCAACCGGTTCATCGTCGAGGAGCGCCTGGCGCGGGCGGAAGCCTGCCTGCGCGAGACCCGACTCAGCGTGCAAGCGATCTCGGCCCGGCTCGGTTACCGCGACGTCTATTTCTTCAGCCGCCAATTTCGCCGATTTCGCGGCGTGACCCCAACGCAAGCCCGGGCCAGACGGGAGGACGTAAACGCTCCGCCGTCCGAGTGATCTAGTCGAGTTCGGCACTGAGTGATCCCTGAAACCGAGCTTGAGATCTCAGCGGAAGCTGCGAAATGCATCAACGGAAGACTTCGAGCCCCCTATCCGCTCCTGAGGTAGGATTGCCTGGGCAGGGCCCGAGGCTGCGCGGAGTGGCCTTCGGCGTGGGTTGGGATGGTCGCTTCGCGACTTCGGGCGCTCGAACTCCGTTCGAACCCGACCTCATCCGCTACCGCTCCTGAGGTAGGATTGCCTGGGCCGGGGCCGAGGCTGCGCGGGGTGCGCCTTTGGCGTTGTTTGGGTTGTTCGCTTCGCGAATGTGCGCTCGAACCACCGGTTCGAACCCGACCTCATCCGCTACCGCTCCTGAGGTAGGATTGCCTCGCAGAGCCGAGGCTGCGCGGAGTGGCCTTCGGCGTGGGTTGGGATGGTCGCTTCGCGACTTTGGGCGCTCGAACTCCGTTCGAACCCTACCACATCCGCTACCGCTCCTGAGGTAGGATTCGAACCTACGACCAGTCGATTAACAGTCGACGGCTCTACCACTGAGCTACTCAGGAATTCGCGGAAAACGAGCGCGATAGAAAACCATGGGCTGCCCGGGAGATCAAATTTTCTTTTCGCGATCTTACTTGCTAGATCTCGACGAGATGTTTGATCGGTTTCGGCGGTTCCTAGGTTTCATTCGGTTCTCCCACACCGTGTTTGCGTTGCCGTTCGCGCTGGGGTCAATGGCGGTGGCGGCGGGGGGTTGGCCGGGGTGGTGGGTCGTCGGATTGGTGCTGCTGGCGATGGTCTTCGCGCGGACGGCGGCGATGGCTTTTAACCGGATCGCGGACTGGGAAATCGACAAACGAAATCCGCGGACGGCGGGGCGTCACCGGTTGGTGCGGAGGTCGACGGCGGTGGTGGGTTGCGTCGTTTCGTCAGGGTTGTTCGTGGTGGTGGCGGGCTTGCTCAACCCGATTTGTTTGTGGCTCTCGCCGGTCGCGCTCGGCCTGGTTTTTTTCTACTCGCTGACGAAGCGGTTCACGCACGCGGCGCAATTTTTTCTGGGATTGGCGCTGGCCGTGGCGCCGGTCGGGGCGTGGTTGGCGGTGACGGGTTCGCTCGCTTGGCCGCCGCTGGTGCTGGCGCTCGGGGTGCTGCTTTGGGTGGCGGGCTTCGACATGATCTACGCGACGCAGGACGTGGAGGTGGATCGGCGCGAGGGCCTGCGGTCGATGGTGGTGTGGCTGGGGGTGCCGCAGGCGCTCGTGGTCGCGCGGTGGTTGCACGCGGGGACGTGGGTGGCGTTGGCGGGGTTTGGTTGGCTGGCGGGGTTGGGGTGGATCTATGGAACTGGGATGGTGGCAATCCTGGGCTGGCTATTCTACGAGC
Source organism: uncultured Verrucomicrobiae bacterium (assembly GCA_963803825.1). GTDB lineage: Bacteria > Verrucomicrobiota > Verrucomicrobiia > Chthoniobacterales > JAATET01 > CAVVKW01. The sequence continues at coordinate 7,555 of CAWDOJ010000014.1, forward strand.
ATCGGGTGGCGCGGACGGGGGACCTGGGGCGGATCAACGCCGCGTTCTTTGCGGCGAACGCGTGGATCGGGGGGATCTGGTTGGTGGCGGTCTGGGCGGACGTTTTCGTCGGGCGATGAGGATTGTCGAGGACCGAGGATTGAGGGAACTTGGGAGGATGAAACCGATTTTGTTGGTCCTCGCGGCCGGGATGGGGAGTCGCTACGGGGGGCTGAAACAGATGGATCCGGTGGGGCCGGCGGGGGAGTTCGTGCTGGATTACTCGGTCTTCGACGCGGTGCAGGCGGGGTTTGGGAAGGTGGTGTTCGTGATTCGCGAGGAGTTCGAGGTGGAGTTTCGAGAGAAGGTCGTGGCTCGGTATGGGGGGGCGGTTGAATTGGAGCTGGTGCATCAGGCGATTGGCGATCTGCCCGGAGGATACGCGGTGCCGGATGGGCGGGAGAAACCGTGGGGGACGGGGCAGGCGATCTGGGCGGCTCGGGACGTGATGGATCAACCTTTTCTGGTGGTGAACGCGGATGATTTTTACGGGCGCTCGGCGTTTGCGGTGATGGCGGATTGGCTGCGTGGCGTGGGGGGAGTCGCGGGAGAGGGGGAGATCGCGTGTTCGTTGGTGGCGTACGCGTTGCGGAATACGGTGTCGGAGCACGGGACGGTGTCGCGCGGGATTTGCGTGGTCGGTGGCGGTGGGGAGTTGATCAGCGTGACGGAATGCACGGAGATCGGGGCGAGCGAGGGGGGCCGCTTTGTCGGGGAGGATCCAGCGGGGGCGGGGCGGGAGTTTGACGGGTCGGAATTGGTCTCGATGAACTTCTGGGGATTTTCGCCGGCGGTGTTTCCTCGGCTGGGTGAGATGTTCGGAGAGTTTCTGGGCGGGCTGACGCCGGACAAGCCGAAGGCGGAGTTTTACATCCCGAGCGCGGTGAGTGAACTGATCGCAAAGGGTGAGACGGAGGTGGCGGTGCTGGAATCGGACGCGCGGTGGTTCGGCGTGACCTACCGGGAAGACCGCGCGGGCGTGGTCGCCGAGTTGGCGAAGGTCGGTGAGGCGGGGGAATACCCGGTGCCGTTGTGGGGTGATGCGGAATGAGTGGGGCGGGGAGACTTAGGATCGGCGGATGGTGGGGATGCGCTCGGCTCCCGCTGGCGCGGATTGCCGGGCGCGGCACCGTTCGCACGCGGGACGCGCTCTCTCCCCAGCTTGCCTTGTGGGGGTGGGTGATTAGCCTGGTTTGGCGATGAAGTTTCGGTCGGAGAGTGCGGAGATTCTTGTGCCGGAGGGCGGGGATGCTGGTGCGGCGGTGGAGCGGACGACTCAGCTCGGGATCGGGGCTCATCAGGATGATCTGGAGTTCATGGCGTTCTCTTCGATCGCGGAGTGCTTTCGGTCGGAGTCGGATTGGTTTGGGGGGGTGATCTGCACGGATGGGCGGGGGAGTTCGGCTCGTGGGCCGTATGCGGGGATCGATCCGGTGGCGTTGGGCGAGATTCGGATGGAGGAGCAGCGGCAAGCGGCTCGGATGGGGCGGTTTTCGTTTGTGGCGCAATTGGGGTATCCGAGCTCGGAGATCTCTCCACCGGGCGGGAGCGGGTTGGTGGAGGATCTGGTCTCGGTGATGGGCGCGGCTGGGGCGCGGGTGGTTTTCACCCACAATCCGGCGGACAAGCATGCGACGCACATCAACGTGTTGGTCGCGGTCCTGGCGGCGATCCGGGAGTTGCCGGTGGATTTGCGACCGGAGCGTATGCTGGGTTGCGAGATGTGGCGGTCGCTGGATTGGTTGGGCGTCGATGACAAGGTGGTGCTGGATTGCGGCGGGGCGGGGCACTTGGCGGCGGCGCTGAATGGGGTGTTCGATTCGCAAATTGCGGGGGGAAACGCTACGACCTCGCGGTGGCGGGGCGGCGGCGGGCGAATGCGACGCTGTTGGATTCACACTCGGGCGATGGGATGTCGGAGGTGGCTTACGCGATGGATCTGACGCCGCTGATCGGGGCGGAGACGGGGGATCTGGTGGATTTCACCTTGGGGATGATTGATCGGCTGCGGGCCGAGGTGCGTGGTCAACTCGAGAGGGCACTGGGGGCGGCTCGAGGCTAATTTTTTTATGGAAGTCATTATCACGAAGGGACGGAGCGAGGCGTCGGGGCTGGTGGCGCGTCAGATCGCGCAATTGATCGAGCGAAAGCCGGATGCGGTGCTGGGGCTCGCGACGGGGAGCACGCCGCTGGCGCTCTACGGGGAATTGATCACTCTGCACCGTGAGGAGGGGTTGGATTTTTCGCGGGTGAGCACGTTCAATCTCGACGAATACGTCGGGCTGTCGGCGGACCACGCGGGGTCGTATCACCACTTCATGTGGGAGAATCTCTTCCGACACGTGAACGTCGACGCGGAGCGGGTTCACATCCCGGACGGGGCGGTCGAGGGGCGCGGGATCGAACGGGAGTGCCGGAGATTCGAGGAGATGATCGAGGCGGCGGGGGGGATCGATTATCAGGTGCTGGGGATCGGGACGGACGGGCACATCGGGTTCAACGAGCCGGGGTCTTCGCTGGCGTCGCGGACGCGGATCAAGACGCTGACGCAGCGGACACGGGACGATAACGCGCGCTACTTCGGCGAGGGCGAGGAGATGCCGCATCACGTGATCACGATGGGGATCGGGACGATCATGGAGGCGCGGGTGATCGCGTTGCTGGCCTTCGGGTCGGCGAAGACGGAGGCGGTGGCTGGGGCGGTGGAGGGTCCGGTGTCGGCGAATAATCCGGCTTCGATCCTGCAGATGCACCGGGCGGCGCGGATCTTTGTCGATGGGGACGCGGCGGCGGGGTTGGCGCGGGCGGATTATTATCGGTGGGTGTGGGAGAATAAGCCCGCTTGGCAGGTGGGGTGATCGTTCACCGGAAGGGGGGAAGAAGATGAAGATTGTGATTGGGGTGGGGATCGCGGCGCAGCCGATCTCGGCGGTGGGGATCGCTTGGACGGCTCTCAACTGGCCGCTGGGATTCCGCGAGCTGGGGTGGGAGGTGTGGGTGGTCGAGGCGCTGGATTCTTCGCGGTGTGTGGATCTGGAGTGGAACTCGGTGCCGTTTGCCGGGTCGGCGAACGAGGCGCACTGGGGGGCGATGATGGGGGCGTTTGGGCTGGAAGGGCGGTCGACGTTGCTGGTGGATGGGGAGGCGGGGAATCTGGAGGAGCTGCGGGACTTCGCGGCGGAGGCGGATGTCTTTCTGAATTACTCCGGGCACTTCAAGTCGGGGGCGGTCGAGTTCCCGCGAGCGGTGAAGGTCTACTTGGATGGGGATCCGGCTTTCTCGCAGGCTTGGGTGGAGACTTACGATTGCGACATGAATCTTGCTGCCCACGACAGGTTCGTGACGGTGGGGACGACCTGGGGGGCGGCGGATCGGTTTGCGGCGGATTGTGGGATCGAATGGGTGCCGACGTTCCCGCCGGTGACGTTGCGGTATTGGCCGTTTGAGCCGCTCGACGAATTCGGGCGATTCACGACGATCGCGCACTGGGAGGGTTACAAAAATTCCGAGTGGGGGGGGCGGTGGTTGACCGGGAAGCGGGAGGAGTTCCAGCGCTTTGTGGACGTGCCGAGGTCGGTGTCGAAGCCGGTGGAGCTGGCGATGAGTGTGGGGGATCATCGCGCGGAGCTGGGGCCGTTTCGCGAGGCGGGTTGGAAGCTGCGCGAGGCGCGGGAGGTGTGTTCGTCGTTGGACGCCTACGCGGGGTATCTGCGGGGGTCGTCGGCGGAGTTCTCGGTGGCGAAAGGGGGCTACGTGATCTCGCGGGCGGGGTGGTTCAGCGACCGGAGTGTGTGCTACGCGGCGCTGGGACGGCCGCTCGTGTTGCAGGACACGGGGGTGAGCGTTTTGCTGCCGGAGGGTGCGGGGTATTTTCCATTCACGACACCGGGAGAGGCGGTAGCCGCTTGCGAGCGGGTGGTGGCGGACTTTGCGAATCAACAGCGGGCGGCGCGGCGGCTGGCGGAGAAATTTTTTGCGAGCGACGTGGTGTTGCCCAAGTTGTTGGAGCGGATTCTTTAACCGTTTTCGGCGGCGAGGATCTCACCTTCGCTGAGAGTTTTGCCACCGTAGGTCTCCTTGAGAAAAACGCAGGCTCCGATGCCAAGAAGCGAGAGGGCGGGGAGGAGAATCATGGCGTAGCGGAAGTCGGTGGCGGAGAATTCGCCGCTGGCGATGGCCGCAGGGGAGCCGGAGAAGTGGTCGAGGAGGACACCGACGACGGGTTGAAGGAGGCCGCCGAGCAGCATGACGATCATGTTCACGCAGGCGATGGAAGTGGCGGCGGCGGGGAGGGGATTGGCTTCGAGACCGGCGGCGAATCCGACGACCTGGACACTGGAGGCGAGGCCGATGGCGAGCAGGAGGACGACCATGCCGGGGACGGTGGTTGGCGGCGAGAGGACGAGGAAGATGGTGGTCAGGAGTGTGAGGGCGGTGGAACCCAGGAGCATGGCGCGGCGGCGGCCGAGGTGGTCGGAGAGCCAGCCCGCGGCGGGGCCGCCGATGAGCCAGCCGACGTAGAGGACCGAAATGAGCCGAGCGGCGTCGACGACGCTGATCCCGGAGACGGCGTGCAGATACGGGACGCCCCAGAGGCCGCCGAAGACGGAGAGCGGGAGGTAGAGGCAGGAGGCGACGAAGCCGATGATCCAGGTCTGCGGATTAAACAGCACGCTGCGGAGATGCCCGAACATGCGGGTGAAGGAGCCTCGCGTGGCGGCGGTTCGTTTTTTCGCCTTGGCAGCGGTGGGGGGCTTGGGGAGGAAGAAAAAGATGGCGGCGGCGACCAAGAGGCCGAAGAAGGCGGCGGCGCGGAGCGAAGATTGCCAGCCGAGGGAGGCGACAAATTCCGCAACGGCGGCGTTGCCGATGATGGCTCCGACCATGCCGAGAGCGGTGGTGAGACCGGAGATGAGGGCCATGCGGGCGGGCGGGAACCACTGGGCGGCGGCGTGCATCGCACCGACGAAGGCAAAGGCTGAGCCGCTGCCTTGCAGCAGGCGGGCGGTGATGAGGATGGCGGGGGAGCCGCCGAGGACCTCCAGGAAGCAGCCGGCGACGCAGAGCAGGACGGCGGGGATGAGGACGCGGCGGGTGCCCCACTCGTCGAGGAGGCCGCCGACGACGAGTTGGAGCGGGGCGTAGATGTAGTAGTAGGCTCCGAGGGCGGCTCCGAGACCGGCGGCGCTGAGGTGGAAGGAGCGTTGAAGCTCGGGTTCCATCACCGACGGGGCGACGCGGATGAGGAATTCGTAAAGGTAGAAGAGCGAGACGACTCCCCAGGCGATCCAGCCGGTGAAGCGGTGGCGGGACGGCGCTTGAGCTTTCACGTCGGTCGACATGTTCCGCAGATTGGCGTCTGCTTGGTAAAAAGGGAAGCGAGCTTAGCGGTCGAGTTGGGCAAATATCGGCTTGGTGGTCGCGTCGGCGGGTGGCGGTCGGACATTTTCCGGTTTCTTCGCTCGGGGGGTTGAGATTAACTGCCGAGAATGGCGACGTTTGCTGCACTGAAGGAGATCTATGACCGTCCGTTTTTCGAGCTAATCGAGGCGTCTCGGGCGGTCCATCGGCTGAACTGGCCCGCGCGCGAGATGCAGCTCTGCACCTTGCTCAGCGTGAAGACGGGGGGCTGCTCGGAGGATTGTAAATACTGCGCGCAGAGTGCGCGCTACCAGACTGGGGTCGAGCGGGAGACGCTCATGACGGCGGCGGAGGTGATGCCCATCGCCGAGCAGGCGCGGGCCAATGGCTCGACGCGCTTCTGCATGGGCGCAGCGTGGAAGGGGGTGCGCGCGGGGGATCCGAGATTCGAGACGGTGCTCGAGACGATCCGACAGGTGAGCACGCTCGGGATGGAAGTGTGCGTGACCCTCGGGCAGGTTGGAGACAAGGAGGCGGAGCAGTTACGGGAGGCGGGGGTGACGGCCTACAATCACAACATCGACACGTCGCCCGAGCACTACGGCAACATCGTGACGACGCACACATTCCAAGATCGGCTGGAGACAATCGGGTCGGTGCAACGGGCGGGGATGGCGGTCTGCTGCGGGGGGATCTTGGGCATGGGTGAGTCGGAGGTGGATCGGATCCGCATGCTCGAGGTGCTGTCCAATTTCGACCCGGTGCCGGAGAGCGTCCCGATCAATTGCTTGATGCCGATGCCCGGGACACCGCTCGAGGACGCGGTGCCGATCGATCCGTTTGAGCTGGTGCGATTGATCGCGACGACGCGGATCACGTTGCCGAAAGCAAAGATCCGACTGTCGGCGGGGCGGACGATTCTTTCGCGGGAGGCGCAGGCGCTTTGCTTCTTCGCGGGGGCGAACTCGGTGTTTTACGGCGAGAAGCTGCTGACGGCGGGCAACCCGGAGGTGAACGAGGATCTGGATCTCATGCGGGAGCTGGGGCTGAGCGCGCAGGCACCGTTTAGTGACGTGGAGAGGCCTCGGGAGATGGCCGGGGTCTGAGGCTGATACGAATACGGTTTTTGAACAGTAGGTCGCGAAGGTAGCAAAGAGTCTGAGGAGAGCTTGTTTTTGATGAAAATATCGATTGGATCGGATCACGCGGGGTTTGCTTACAAGGGGCGCATCATCGAGCACCTTCGGGCGGCGGGGCACGAGGTGGTCGACTTTGGGACGGACTCGGCGGAGTCGGTGGATTATCCCCTGTTTATCATCCCGACGGCGGAGGCGGTTGCGCAGGGGGAAGTCGAGCGGGGGATCGTGCTGGGGGGATCGGGGAACGGAGAGGCGATTGCTGCGAACAAAGTGATGGGCGTGCGGTGTGCGTTGTGCTGGAACTCGCAGACGGCGACGTTTTCGCGTCAGCACAACGACTCGAACGTGCTGTCGATCGGGCAGCGGATGACGTCGATCGAGATCGCGTTGGACATCGTGGATATCTGGCTGCGGACGGAGTTCGAGGGTGGGCGGCACCAGGGGCGGATCGATGAGATGTCGCGGTATGAGGATACCGGCGTTGTTTCGAGGAGCTAGGCGCTTCGCGCAATTTTTCGGGTCGGCGATCTCAAATCGCCGCTCCTTGAGGGGGTGAAGTTCGTTCTACTTGGGTGATTGAGGTTCGGTATGGGCGCGGGGTGGAGTTGCCGGAGCTGGGGGCGGCTGGGCTTTGGTTGGATCCGAAGGGGCCAAGGGATTTTGCGTTTGTGTCGCACGCGCACAGTGATCACACGGGGCGGCACGCGGAGTCGATCCTGACGGACGGGACGGCGCGGTTGATGCGGGCGCGCTTGGGGACGCCGGTCGGGGTCGAGCACGTGCTGGGGTGGCGGGAGCGGCGGGCGTTTTCAAATTTTGAGATGATGCTCATTCCGGCGGGGCACGTGCTGGGGAGCGCGCAGTGTCTGATCGAGTCGGCGGCGGGGTCGCTGCTTTACACCGGGGATTTCAAGCTGCGGGCGGGGCTCTCGTCGGAGGTGGCGGAGGCGGTGCCGGCGGACATTCTCATCATGGAGACGACGTTTGGGTTGCCGCACTACGTGTTTCCGCCGACGGAGGAGGTGATCGCGGGGGTGGTGAAGTTTGCGCAGGAGGCGCTGGAGGAGGGCGACGTGCCGGTGCTGTTGGGGTATTCGCTCGGGAAGGCGCAGGAGATCCTGGCGGCGCTGTCGACGGCGGGGGTGCCGATCATGCTGCACGGGGCGGTGTGGAAGATGACGCGGGTCTACGAAGGGCTCGGGATCCGCTTTCCGGAGTATCAGAAATACGAGGCGGGGTCGGTGGCGGGGCACGCGCTCATCTGCCCGCCGAACGTGAATGGGTCGGCGATGCTGCGGAAAATCAAGAACCGGCGGGTGGCGATGCTGTCGGGGTGGGCGATGAATCCGGGGGCAAAATTCCGCTATCAAGCCGACGCGGCGTTCCCGCTATCGGATCATGCCGGGTATGACGATCTGCTGCGCCACGTCGAGGCGGTGGGGCCGAAGCAGGTGCTCACTCTGCACGGCTACGCCCGGGAGTTTGCGGCGGATCTGCGGGAGCGGGGGGTGGAGGCGTGGGCGCTGACGGGGGATAATCAGCTGGAGCTGGCTCTGCCGAAGCGGTCTGCGACGCCGGGGATGCATCCTAACGCAAAGGTCGCAAAGGACGCAGAGGTCGCAAAGGGTAAGGAAGGATTTGGGTTGTTTGCGGAGGTCTGCGAGGGGATCGGGCGGACGACGGGGAAGCTGGAGAAGGTGCGGATCTTGCGGGAATACTTCGTTGGCTTGGACGAGGCGGAGCTGCGGGTAGCGGCCGTTTGGTTGACGGGGAATGCGTTCTCGCAAGTGGCGAATCGAGCCGTGCGGGTCGGCTGGGCGGTGATCCGGCGGGCGGTGTTGGCGGTGTCGGGGTTATCGCCGGGGGATCTCTCGGCGATCTCGAAGCGCTGGAATGACATCGGGATGACGACGGCGGAGGCACTGGGTGGGCGAGCGGTGGCGGTGGGTTCCCCGTCGATTGCAGAAGTGGCGGAGTTCTTTCGATCGTTGGAAGAGGCGCGGGGTCCGGCGGGCAAGGGGGGACTGCTCGAGGGAATGTTGGCCCGGATCTCCGCTGGGGAGGCGAAGGTGTTGGTCACAATTCTGACCGGGGAGCTGCGGATCGGGTTGAAAGAGGGCCTCGTTGAGGAAGCAATCGCCGAGGCATTTCTAGCCCAAGGGGCGGCGGTGCGGGAGGCGAATATGCTGCTCGGGGACTTGGGGGAGACGGCGGTGCGGGCGCGGGCGGGGACTCTGGAATCGGTCGACCTGCGACCGTTCCGTCCGATGAAGGCGATGTTGGCGAGTCCGGAGCCGGATGCGGAGGCGGTGTGGAGTCGGTTGGGGGAAAGTGGCTCCGTCTGGCTGGAGGATAAATTGGACGGGATCCGGGCGCAGGTCCACGTGGCGGGCGGGGAGTGCCGGATCTTTTCGCGGGAGCTGAAGGAGGTGACGGCGACCTTTCCGGAGATCGCGACGGCAGCGGTAGCGATCGGTCGAGAATTTGTGGTCGATGGCGAGTTGCTGGCCTATCAGGACGGTCGACCGCTCGGGTTCTTCGAGTTGCAGCGGCGGCTCGGGCGGAAAGAGCGGGATCTTTTTATGGCGAACGAGGTGCCGGTTTCCTTCCTCGCGTTTGACGTGTTGTGGGCGGAGGGGCGGTCGGTTTTTCGCGAGAATCTGGCGGCGCGGCGCCGGGTGTTGGAGGGCCTCGGGTTGGAGGGTGTGCTGAGCGCGGTGCCGCTAGTCACGGCGGGATCGGCGGCGGAGATCGACTCGGCGTTTGACGCGGCGCGGGCGCGGGCGAACGAGGGGCTGATCGCGAAAGATCCGGCGAGCGGGTATTCGCCGGGGCGGCGGGGATTGGCCTGGATCAAATTGAAGAAGGCGTTCGCGACTCTGGATTGCGTGATCGTGGCGGCGGAATACGGCCACGGGAAGCGCGTCGGGGTGCTGAGCGACTACACGTTTGCCGTCCGGGATGCGAAGGGTGGGTTGGCAAATATCGGGAAGGCTTACAGTGGCTTGACCGACGCGGAGATCGCCGAGATGACCGAGGAATTGCTGGGTCTGGTGGTGCGGCAGCGGGGGCGGGTCTACGACGTCGAGCCAAAGATCGTGCTGGAGATCGCGTTCGATTCGATCAACGAGAGCGACCGGCACGCGAGCGGATTGGCGATGCGGTTCCCGCGGATCAAGGGCATCCGGCGGGATAAGGGATTGGACGCCATTGATAGCGTCGCGAGCGCGCGGCGGCTGGTGGCGAGGGCGTAAAGTCAGGCCGCGTGCCGCCACGTGTCCAGCAAGGCGGTGGGGTCCGGGGAGTCGTCCAGATCGCGCTGCATTTGGAGTAGGCCTTGCTGGTGGACGGCGGTCCGGAGAAAGGCGCGGTCCGAATGACCGAAGAAAGCTCGGGCGCTCACGCGCATGGCTGCGGCGGGTGGGGGGCCGTCCCGGGTGAGGTATTCGGCCCAGATGTCTGCGGATCGCAGCGAGGCGACGGGGTAGAAAATGTTGAGTAGGAGGTCGTCGATCCGTTGGCTCCCGACGAGGGCGATGGGCCGACGGAGCGGGGCGGCTGCGAGCGTGTAGTGACCGTCCCAGAAGGGATGGTGGAGGGCGGCAAAGCTGGCCACGAATTTCTTCGGGTCCGCCGCCTCGAGCGAATCGCCGATGGGCTTCCAATCTGTCGCCACGCTGTGCAGCGCGGCGAGACGGCGGTGCGGGTGATTCGCGGGGCGGACGCCGGCTAGGTTCCACTGAGTGGCAGGGAGGATGAGCCGTTCGAGCCGCGAGCGATGGTCCCACCAATCGTCCCAGAAGCGCCCGGAGGGCCGCCCGGATGCTCGGATCGTCGGGGTGGCGCCCGTCCGTCTCCAGGAAGCCGGCGAGACCGAAAAGAAGACCCTCCCCGCCGGGGGCGCGGGCGGCGGCGAGTCCGGCGCGCTGCGCGGCGAGTTGGAAGGGAAGTTTGTTGCCCTTGTAGCCGAGGGCCACGGCGATGGCTTCGAACCACGCATTGTCGCGCCCTCGGAGACGGGCGGCTTCGGCTAGTGTGGTGGCCTTCCGGCGGAGTCGATGGTGGGCGGCGGCTTGGAGCAACGAAGCGGCCCGGTCGCGGTCGTCGGTGATCAGACGGGAGCGCGGAGCGGTGCCTCCGACGGGGGTGTCGGCGTGCAGCTCGACTTGGGCCACGTTGCGGTGGCTGGACGTGCGGGTGAAGGTGCGGGCGTCGGGTCGGCGCAGGAAGACGTGTAGGATCGTGTCGTCGAAGCTCGGGTTGGTTGCGTGACCGTGGTGCTCCCAGTCGCGGACGTCGGAGTCGATCTCGATGGGACCGCGTCGGGGGGCTTCGGCCTCGATGCGGACGGAGGCAGCGGTGAAGTCGGGGCCGGCTTCGTGGTTCCAAGTCCCAAAGTCGAGGATCTCGACCGAGCGCTGATCCGTGGTTGTGAACTTCGAGCCGTAGTTCCCGGCGAACCAGCGGGCCTGGACGTCGAGTTCGCTGCCGGTGAGGTCGGGGGGCGGGGTGTCGGCTTCGGCGACTCGGCAACCACCGGAGAGGAGGGTGGCGCGGTAGTCGATCATGTTAGTGAGGGTTTGACCATGAAGGGCATGAAGAACATGAAGGGATCCAAGGTCAGGGCCCGGCTGGTGCGAGTTGAAGGGAGAGCTGATCGAGGATCGCGGTCTGATCGGGTGCGCGGAAGTCGCCGAGCGCCTCGCCGAGGGCTGCGCGGGCGGCGAGTTGGTTGTTGGCGCGCTGGAGGATCTCGATTTTTCCGAGTGTGATGCGGAAACGGATGTCGGTGGAGCGTTCCATCTTGGCGGCGGCTTCGAGGGTGCTGACAGCGAGGTCGAACTTCTTCTCGCCCGCGTAGGCCTGACCGAGGGCTTCGAGGAACATCGAGTCACCGGTCTCCTCGGCGAGGGCGCGGAGCTCGCCCGCAGCGTCGGTCGGGTTGTCGCCGGACGCCAGGACCGCGGTGCGATATTTTGCAAAATTCGAGGTCGGCGGGGCGTTGGGATTGTCGATCCACTGGGCGTACGGGCGGTAGAGCGGGTCGCCGAGGACGATCCCCATCCACGAGAGCGCGCGCATCGACGCGTAGGCGGATTCGGCGAGGGTGAGGCCGGTCATCAGCCGATCTTGGAGGACGTCGAAGTGCGCGGTGAGTTCTAGGTAGGGTTCGAAGACGTTGCCGACGGTGGCGGCGGCTCCGCGCATGAGGAGTGGGGCGGACCAGTTGGCCTTGGGTTTGCGCAGAGTATTGGCGCTGAACGAATGGAGGTGGCAGGCGACGGCGCCGGGCAGAAATCGAAAGTTTGGATCGGCGAACGGGCCGGTGACGTGGCCGGTATACCAGCCGTAGTAAACGGCGACGTCGGTGAGAGGATAGCCAGCCGGAAATACGTCGGGTGAGAAGTCGGAAATGACGGGGATGCCTCGTTGGCGCATGGTGCGCGAGACTTCGATGAGCCATTCGTCGCCCTGTTTGTAGGCACCGGAGGTGATGTTGCGGGCGTCGACGTAGGCCCAGCCCCAGAGGCCGGTCTGCTCGACCGCGATGGCGTCGGCGATCATGCCTCTGACGGTCGCGGCCGTCGGGGCATCGAGGCGGCAGACGAGGAGAGGGCTGGCGCTGGGGGGCTGGGAGAGAATGGGGGTGAGCCGTCGGTAGTAGGGATTGGAGATGAGCGCGGCGGGTTCGGCGGAGAGGGCGAAGAGGGCTGCGAGTTCGCTGTCGACGGCGGCTTCGTTGTTGCGAAAAAGTTTGGCCAAGGCGGATCCCGGTTTCGCGTCGGCGGGGGGAGCGGTCGCTTCGCGGCTGTCGGGAAGAATCTTCAGCGGAACACCCCGGATGATGGCGACGAAGCGCTTGCTGGCGGCGGCGACGAAGCGGTTGCCGTCGGAGTCGCGGTCCACGGTCCACCACTCTCGATTCGTGAACGCGCTCCGAACGGGAGCCGCGATGGTGGTGAGGTAGGCGTCGCGCGAGATGGCTTCGTCGTCGGACACGTTGAGGCCGAGAACTTGGCTGAACGGGATGCCCCGCGCTTCGGCGTAATATTTTGCCAAGTCCCGCGACTCCGTCTGGTTGCGGTTGTAGAGGACGATCGTGGCGTCGGACTCGGGGCTGGCGGACGCTGACAACGCGGCGACCAGGGCAAGCGCGGCAAGGACCCAAGCTCTCACGGGAGGTGAATGGTGAGGCCGTCGTGCGCGAGGCGGAACTCCGGCGGGAGACCCGCCTCGGTCTCGGCGTGGCCGAGGTCGTGGCAGATGTGCGTGAAATACGTGCGGCTGGCGTTCATCTCGGCGGCGAAATTGCGAGCCTGCTCGACGGTGAGATGGGTCGGGTGCGGTCGGTGCCGCAGCGCGTCGATGATGAGGACCGGGACATCCCGGGCGGCGTCGATGGCGGCGGGCGGGACGGCATTGCAATCCGTGAAGTAGGCGGCGAGTTTCTTGCCGCCAACGGCGAAGACAAATCCGGTCACGTTGAAGCGTCCGTGCGGGAGGGTGACGGGGGTGAGCTCGACGTCGCCGATGACGAACGGAGCGGTGATCTCGCTGGCTACGGGTCGGACGTAGCCCGGCCAAGTGTGGTCATTGGCGAAGGCAAATTGGAAGACTCGGCGCAGATCGGTGAGCGTCGCGGGATCGGCGTGGATCGGGATCGTCCCGCCCTCGCTGAAGCGCCGCAGATCGTCAAATCCCATGATGTGGTCCGTGTGCGAGTGCGTGTAGACGACGGCGTCGAGGTGGCCGACGCGCTCGCGGAGGATCTGCGTCCGGAAGTCCGGTGGGGTATCGATGACGAAGGCGGTCGTGGCCGTGCGGACGACGACGGCGGTCCGGGTGCGGTTGTCGCGGGGATCGTCGGAGCGGCAGACGGCGCAGTCGCAATTGATCATCGGGACGCCGTGGGACGTGCCGGTGCCCAGGAAGGTGATCGAGAGTGCCGCCGTGCCATCCATGTCCTGCGGGCAAGCTGTCACAGCGGGGGGGCGGTGCGCAATGGCGGCGGGTAACGATTTTGTCACATCGGGGGGTCGGTCGATGAAGTAGCTTCCGACCCGGGCCGCCGTCGGATAGTGAGAAGACGATGAATGCGATTGTCCTCATTCTCTGCACCGGTAATTCGTGCCGCAGCCACATGGCCGAGGGATTTCTTCGGCAGGCGATGGGCGAGCTGGTCGACGTGCGCAGCGCGGGGTCCAAGCCTGCGGGGTTTGTTCATCCGGTGGCGGTGCGCGCGATGGCGGAGGTGGGAATCGATCTATCGGAGCACCGCTCGAAGCACCTCGACGAGTTCTTGGACGCCGGAGTGACGACGGTGGTCACGGTCTGTGGCAACGCGGACGCGGCGTGCCCGACCTTCCCCGGGCAGGTGAATCGCTACCACTGGGGATTTGACGATCCGGCGCACGCCGAGGGGACGGAGGCGGAGGTGCTGGCCGAGTTCCGGCGGGTGCGGGACGAGATCGGCCTCGTTTTCGGAGCTTACGCAGCGGGGTTGCGGGAATCGCTGCCGCGCCGGTCCTAGCGGAAGCGTTCGTTGAGTAGATTGGCCAGCCGGTAGCCGGCGAGGGCGATGCGCTTCTCGGCGATCACGCGGGCGGGGTCGACGTATTCGGGTGTGAGTTCGACCGGATTGGCGTTCGGTCCGCCGGGGAGCTTTCCGTAGCTGTAGTCGTAGCCCAGCATGTGGCTCTCGGAGATCCACTCCTCGGGCGTCGCGGGCTCGCCGAGCGTCGCGGCGGGATATTTCGCCTCGTATTCCGTCGCTTTTTCGCGGACGAGATCCAGCGCCTTGAGGTGACCTTCGACCGGTGCGCTCGGGGAGTAGAGCGGTGCGGAGAAAAGAGAGATCACCTCCTTGCCGTCGTCGGACATGCCCGCGCGGTAGCCGATGTCCCAGAACCAATGGAGATTCCCCTCGCTGTTGAAGATGGCGAGCATGGGATCGTCGAGGTTCGGGATCTTCACTTTATTTCCACCCCGGTCGTCGTTCTTGCTCGTCGTGTGCAGCGGCTGGTGCACGTCGCCGACGAGGTGGGTGAGCATCATGAGGGCGCGGTCGCGATCGATCTTCGAGTCGCTCGCTTTGCCGTCCAGGATCGCGAGCATCTTCTTGATGGCCCAAAGGACATTTTCCTCGCTGGCGGGCGGCAGCGGCAGTCCCTCGCGGTTGTCCGGGAGGGTGATGTAGTGCCATGGGTTGTACTCCTTCGTGTCGCTGCGGATGTCGTCCATGTAGCAACCCGCGATGACGAAGGTGTAGTCGGTCCGCTCGCGACGGTTGAAATCTGCGAGGGAGGCATCGACCCGTTCCTTCGCTGCGGGTGTGAGGTTGTCGTAGGCGATCTGGTTGATCGTCATGTGCCCGAGCGCGTCCCAGGCACGGGCGGGAAAGAGAGTCGCCACGGCGATCACAGCGCTGACAACAAGGGGGATTAATCGAGGCATAACGAGATTGGGGTAAGGCCGGGTTGAGCATTTTCGAAGCCAGTTCTCGCGACGTTTGGGGCTTGTCGAAGACGCGTCATCTGTTTAGCCATCTGACCCAATATGAAACTCGGATGGTTCCTGGCAGTCGGTGCAATGTTGTCAATGGTTGGTTGTGCCACGGTGAACCCGAATCGCACGGTCGAGGAGCGTGCGATCCTTCGCTTCGATCTCGAGGGGATCCAGATCGGCGACGCGCCCGGCAAGTTGGCGGTCTTTTCCCAGGTCCAGCGGGTGCCGATCAAGATCGACGGGATGGACGTCTACGAGATCTACAACCCGATCCCGCAGATCTCGAACATGCGGGCCTCGTTCTACGAAAATAAGCTGCGCAAACTCGAGATCCGCTACTTCGACGGGCCGGGGGTCAATACGCTCACCCGCGCCGGCGGCTGGATGGGTATCCGCAACTACCTCATGGAATCCTACGGGCCGCCGTCCCGCTTCGGCGACGAAGTCCCCATCGTGGCTTCGCAGAAGGGTCTGCAGGCGCGATTTGCCAAGTTTAACGGCGAATGGATCTTCTCGCGGGTGCAGCGTCAGCTGAACTACATCGCGATGGCCGACGGCAATGGCGGCGTGGGTGTCGTCGTGATTCAAGACATCACGCCTCGACCGCCGGTCGTGCAACCGATTGATCGCGGTCGGACGACGACGACCACGACGGCACGCACGGTCGAGTCGACTCCGACCGAGGTCGTGCAGACGCGGACCGGTCCGGGATTCTGATTCGCCCGCGACGAGCGCGGATGGCGCGAAGCGGTCCGAGGAGGGAGCAGGCGTGAATCGGAATATCCCGCTCTTCGTCGCCTTCCGGGTGTTGTTCAACGCCCGGTTCTATTACCCGATTCTCGGCGTTCTCTTTCTCGATCTCGGGCTGACGCTCGAGCAGTATGCGATCCTCAACGTCGTCTGGGCGGTCACCATCGTGACGCTCGAGATCCCGTCCGGAGCGCTGGCCGACGTGATTGGCCGCAAGCGAATGGTCGTCGTGGCGGCTGCACTCATGGTCGTGGAGCTGGCGATTTTCAGCTTCGCACCGACGGGGAACGCGACGCTGCTGTTCTGGTTGCTGGTGGTCAACCGCGTGCTCAGCGGCGCGGCGGAAGCATCGGCGAGTGGGGCGGACGAAGCGCTGGCGTATGACTCGCTGCACCCGGCGAATCGGGAGGAAGCTTGGCCGGCCGTGCTGGAGTCGCTGACTCGCTGGCAATCCGGGGCATTTTTCGTGGCGATGGTCGTTGGTGGCGCGCTCTACGATGCCGCGTTTATCGGTCAAGCCGCTGGGTGGCTCGGATCGGACTGGCAACCGGAGGCGGCGACCGTGGCCCGTTGGCCAGTCCTTGTGACTTTCGCCATGTCGATTGGTTGCTTGGGCGTCGCGCTGGCGATGCGCGAGGTGCCCCGGGCTCGGGCGGGCGACGGCGATCCGAACCGACCCGACCCGGGTCCGCCGATCGGCGAAGCGCTCGCCAACGTCTGGGCGGGCGCGAGATTCGTTACGACGGATCGGCGGATCTTGCTCGTCCTGCTGGCAGCGGTTGTCTGCGACAGCGTGGTGAGACTTTTCCTGACTTTCGAAAGTAATTACCTCCGCCTGATCGAGCTGCCGGAGGTCCTCTTCGGCGTGATTGGAGCTGGCATGGCGCTGCTCGGTTTCGTCGCCGCTCCCGTCGCTCGAAGAATGGTCCGCCGCCGCTCGGCGCCTCGGAATTTCGCCGTGCTCGGTGCCCTCATGCTGACGGGTCTGGTCGCGGTGGCCTTGGCGGTGCCTTGGTGGGGCGTGCTGGCGGTCGTCCCGCTCGGTGCGGCGTTCCCGATGTTGAGCTTTTTCCTCTCGCACTACCTCAATCTGTGGACCGCGTCCGAGCTGCGGGCGACGGTCCTCAGCTTTCGCGGCGTGGCGTTTAATCTGGCCTACGGCGCGGCGGGCATCCTCTTCGCGGCGCTGACCGGTCGACTGCGCTCGGCGGCCCCCGACGCCAGCGAGAATGCCATCTTCGCCGAGGCCATCGTCTGGCTGCCGGGAGCGTTCGTCGTCGCGGCGGCGGCGGTCGTCGCGTTTGCGCTGGCGTCGCGCGGGCGGATCGCGAAAGGTCGGAAGGAATGATTCGCGTCCTGCACGTCATCGACAGTCTGGACCTCGGGGGGGGGCAAACGGCGTTGCTCAACTTGGTCAAATGCGCCGACCGCAAGCGCTTTCAACACGAAGTGGCGGCGATGCACGGAGAGGGATTTTTTGCCGCTGCCTTTCGGGACATCGGGGTGACGGTGCATTCGCTCTCGGCGAAGAAATGGCCGCCGGGCTACCTCTGGCGGCTGCCGATGCTGCTGCGCCGGGGCCGATTTGACGTCGTGCATTGCCATCTCTTCGGAGCAAATTGGATCGCGAAGCCCATCGCCGCCCTGGCGGGAACGCGCGTCATCTATCACCACGACCAGTGCAACGACGCGTTCCGCAGTGGCTCGCGGGTGGCGACGTGGGTCGACGCGCTGCTCAACCGGCTTGCGACCCGGGTGCTCGCCGTCTCGCGGTCGGTCGAGCGCTTCGCCGTGGACGTCGAGCGGGTGCCGACGGCGAAGGTGAGCTACCTGCCGAACAGCGTGGATCTGTCGGTGTTCTCCCCGGTGGACGCGGCGGCGCGGTCGGCGGCGCGGCGGCGGTGGGGGCTGCCGGAGACGGGGCTGGTGATCGGCGGAGTCGGGCGGTTGGTCTTTCAAAAGAATTTCGACCTCTTGATCGAATCGCTCGGGCCGCTGGCGGTGGAGCGGGGAGACGTGACGCTCGCGCTCTTCGGGGCGGGACCGGACGAGGCCGCGCTGCGGGGGCTGGCGAGTCAATTTGCTGACCGCGTGCGGCTCATCGGTCAGGTCGCCGACCGCCGGTCGGTCTACGCAGCGCTCGATCTGCTCGTGCTCCCGTCGCGATTCGAAGGTCTGCCGATGACGGCGCTCGAAGCGATGGCGTCGGGCGTGCCAGTCGTCGCGACGGCGGTCGACGGTATGCGGGAGCTGGTCGCGGACGAACCGGGCGCGGCTCGGCTGGTGCCGGTGGGCGATGGGGTCGAGCTGCGGACGGTCGTCGCGGACTTGCTGGACGATGCGGGGGCGCGGGGGGCGCTCGTGACGACGGCGCGTTCGGTCGTCGAGCGGAGGTTCGACGCCCGGCGGCTCGCGGCGGAGCTGGAGACGCTCTACGAGGTGGATCTGGCGCGATGAGAGCGTTGCACTTGGTGGCGGTCATTGCGGGCTTGGGACTGGCGGGCTGCGAGGCGGTGAATTTTTTGCCCGGGGAGGAGCCGATCCATCTGGTGGTGCGGGGGGGCGCGCCGTTTTGGACTTACGGCCCGCAGCAGGCGGGCGGGCCGGACGAGAAGTTGGACCTGGGGGATCAGGTGGCGGTGGTGCGGTGGGAGTATGGATTCAGCCGCGTGCAACTGGAGTCCGGTGCCACGGGGTACGCCGCCAACGAAGACCTCGAGCTGGCCCCGCCCGGAACGGCGAGGCGCGTGGGGTTGATCGACGAGCCGGTCGTCCGGCCTCGAGGCCGTCCGGTAGTGAGGGACGTCGCGCAACCGGAAGTCCCACGAACGAATCAGCGTCGGAATCGCCCGAGGCCATACGAGGGTCCGATTGTCGACGACGCGCCCCTGCCGGAGCTGGAACCCGATCTCGACGTCGCACCAGCGGACGCGCCACTGGGGTGAGTTTTCTTCGAGTGTCGGGGACCTGACCCGAGATCAAGCCGCGGAGGCGGCTTTGGTTGCCGGGAGCTCGGCGAGGATCTGGTCGATGGCGTTCTGAGCGGTGAGGCCGTGTTGTTCGCGGAGGAGGGAGATGGTGCCGTGGTCGATGAATTCGTCGGGCCAGCCGATGCGGACGACCGGGGTGGTGACGCGCTTCTCGGAGAGGAGTTCGATCACGGCGCAGCCAAAGCCGTTGTGCAGCACGTGGTCTTCGAACGTGCAGAGGACGTCGCAGCCGCGGGCAAAGAATTCGATGGTGGCGCTGTCGAGCGGCTTGATCCAGCGGGCGTTGATGACGGCGGCCTCGATCCCGTGTTCGTCGCGGAGGCGGTCGGCGGTCTCGAGCGCAAGGTCGACCAGGTTGCCGAGGGCCAGAAGAGCAACGCTCTTTCCGTGGCGGAGCACTTCGCTTTTGCCGATCTCGAGGAGCTTCGGTTTGGCTTTGATGGTCGCGCCGTTGCCCGCCCCGCGAGGATAGCGGATGGCGATGGGGCCGTCGTGGTAGTTCGCGATCGTCCAGAGCATGTCGACGAACTCGTCTTCGTCCTTGGGCTGCATGTGGACGAGGTTCGGGATGTGACGCAGGTATCCGATGTCGAAGACGCCGTGGTGCGTGGGGCCATCGTCGCCAGCGAGGCCAGCTCGGTCCATGCAGATCGCGACGTTGAGACCCTGAAGCGCCATGTCGTGGATCACCATGTCGTAGGCGCGCTGCATGAAGGTGGAATAGATCGTGAGGAAGGGCTTCATGCCCTGGGTCGCGAGGCCGCAGGCAAAGAGGGCAGCGTGCTCCTCGGCGATGCCGACATCGTAAGTGCGGGAGGGATGGCGCTTGGCGAAATGGGTGAGGCCCGTGCCGCTGGGCATCGCGGCGGTGATGGCGACGATGCGGTTGTTGTGATCGGCAAAATCCGCGAGCTTCTCGCCGTAGATCTGCGAGTAGGTCGGGGTGGGGGAAGCGACGGTCTCGCCGGTATCGAGGGCGAACTTACCCAGGCCGTGGAATTTGTCGGGCTTGGCCAGGGCGGGAGCGTAGCCTTTCCCTTTCTTCGTGAGAATGTGGAGGATGACGGGTTCGGTCTGCGTCTTGAGAAATTCGAATGTCTGGGTGAGCAAGCCGACGTCGTGGCCGTCGATGGGGCCGTAGTAACGGAAGCCGAGGTCTTCGAAGATGACGCTGGGAGCGAGCAGATTCTTGAGGCTGGCTTCGGCTTTGTGGGCGAGTTTGCGGGCCGAGCGGCCAGCGATCCATTCGACGAATTTGGCGGCCTTGTCGTGGAGTTGGGCGTAGGCGGGGTTCGTGACGAGGCGGTTGAGATACTCGGAAACGGCCCCCACGTTTTTCGCGATGGACCACTCGTTGTCGTTGAGGACGACGATGAGTCGGTCGGTGGCGTTGGCCGCGTTGTTAAGGGCCTCGAAGCTGACGCCGCAGGTGAAAGCGGCGTCGCCGGCGACGCAGACGACGTGCTCGTCGCCGCCGCGCAGATCGCGACCGACGGACATGCCGAGGGCAGCGGAGAGGGCGGTGCCGGCGTGGCCCGCGCCGTAGCAATCGTGCTCGGACTCGGTGCGCAGGAGAAATCCGTTCAGCCCGCCGTGTTGGCGGATGGTGGCGAAGCGATCTCGGCGGCCGGTGAGCAGCTTGTGAACGTAGCCCTGGTGGGAGACGTCGAAGACGAAGCGGTCCTTCGGGGTCTCGAAGACGCGGTGGAGCGCGAGGGTGAGCTCGACGACGCCGAGGTTGGGACCGAGGTGGCCTCCGGTCTGCGAGAGGACGGAGATGAGTTCTGCCCGGATCTCTTCCGCCAGCAGCGGAATCTCAGATTCGGAGAGGGCTTTGACGTCGGCGGGGGAGTCGATGCCGTCGAGGAGTCTGCGGGCGGGTGGCTGATCAGTCATCGGTGTCGTCGTCGAAGGATTCGAGTCGAACGCCGCCGCCGTTGGCCTCCCGAATGATGGTTTGGATGCGGGTCTCGGCGTGGTCAAGCCGAGATTGGCAAGTCTTGGTGAGAACGACTCCTTCCTCGAATCGCGCGATGAGCGTTTCCAGGGGTAGATCGCCGGTCTCCATCTCCTTGACGACGGCGTCGAGGCGAGTGAGGGCGGCCTCGAGCGAGGGTTCTTCGATTTTTTTGGAAGCGGACATCGGCTAGTAGACGTTACGGCTCCGGGGTCGGGGTCGGCTCGCTTGCGCTTTCGCCGTCGTTCGAAACCCCCGCTTCGAGAGCGGCGTCTGCTTGCGCCGTGCGCTCGGCGGCGCGGGTCCAGCGGTCGTAGTCGGCGTAGAGGATCGTCTGGCCTTCGAAGGGGAGGGGGACGGGGGTCTTGAGTGGAAACGCGCTTAAGTTCGGATTGCGCAGGATGAAGGGTGCCCACTCGCGGTAGGTGCCGGTCGCAATCTCGGTGAGGAACGGCCGGTCTCCGGTGATCGGGGTGAGGTAGAGTCCCGCGATGCGCTGGCCGATCACTTCGTAGTCGCTGATCTCGACCATGGTCTGGGGCGAATCGGGAAGCAGCAAGGTCTTGCGGTCGGCGTACCAAGCGACGGCCCAAGGCATGTCGGAGCAGAGGGCTTCGTCGGCTGCATACCACGTATTGAGGATGGCAATGTAGGGGGGAATGTAGGGCGGCCAGTGGATCGAGCGGGTCTTCCCGGCGAACAGGGTGAGCAGCATCGGAATGGCGCAGACAACGATGACAACGCCGATGAAGATGGTGCGCAGAATCGAGAGATTGAAGTGGAGGCGATTCCAGAGAACGAGGAGAAATGCGAGCCCGAAGCAGACGAAGAGCGGGATGAAGATCGAGTGAAGCTGCAGGTTGCCCACGGCCTGATCGATCGGACCGTAGACGGCGATCCCGACAACGGAAGCGACCCACATCGCAAGCACGCACCAGCGAAAGGCCGAGGCGGTCGGGCTTTTGAATCCGTGGAAGAGCGACGGGAAAAACATGCCCGCAGCGAGACTGAGGCCGATGTAGGAAAACAGGTTGCCGATCTGGTCGACGATGCCGAGGCGGATCTTCTGTTTGATGCCGTAGAACAGATCGTCAAAGTTCGGCTGGAGGGTGCGAAGGAACGAGGCGTCGCCGATGGGATAGATCGCGAGTCCAAAGGGTGTCCCGGAGACGGCGTAATTCCGCAAGACCCAGGGCATGAGTGTAAGCAGGAAGGCGAGGATCGCAGCCAGCGGGAGGAAGCGGGGCCGGAAGTAGATGAAGGCGAAGACGAGGTAACCGAAGAACAACCAGCAGGTGACGTAGTTCGTCAGCGTGAGCATGCCGAAGCCAACGCCGATCCCGAGCTGGAGGAGCCAAGGCACGAGGCCGCCAGAGGATTCTTCGTCTTCCTGGCGGTCGAGTCCAGCGAGGATGAGCCAAGCGGTGACCATGAGCAGCAGGAGCAGCAGCGGCTGCGCGAGGCCGGAGAGGGAGAATTGCCAGAGGATGTCCGTGAGAACGATGATCGCGCACGCGTAGAAAGCGAGCTGGGCGTCGAAGAGGCGGCGGGCGACGAAATAAGCCGCCACGACGCTGACGATGAAGATGAGAATCGAAGTGAACGCGATGGCCCGGTCGCCCGCGTAGATGAGGTCGGTGGGTTCCATCTCCAAGGAACCTTTGACGAGGGAGAGCGGGATGGAATTAACGAGTGAGGGCAACGGGGGGTTCGACGTGTCGGGAAGACCGTCGGCGGGGATGTCGATCTCGGATTCCTGGAGCTGCCAGAGGGCCATGGGCCGAACGTAGCGGGTGGTGAAACCTTCCCCCGAAGAGATCGAACGCGCGATCTGGGCTTGGTCCATGGCGGTCTCGCTGTTGAAGCCCGCGAATTGGACGAAAAGGTAAAGAAGCGTGACGGCGATGAGGGCAATGAACGCGACAACCGCTCGGATGATCGGGGCAAATTTGCCCTGTTCGAGTGAGTGGACGGCTTGTTGAAAGCCTTGAGCGGAGACGGGCATGGGAAGTGGGGTGGAGAGGCAGGACGTCGACGAGGGGCGACGCCTAGCGTTTTTGGATGTCGAGTTCCTTGAGGCGGCGGTGGAGCGTGCGGCGGCTGATTCCGAGACGTTGGGCGGCTTTGGTTCGATTACCGCCGGTTTCTTCGAGGGCCCGATTGATAAATGCTCGCTCGGAATGGTGCAAATTCAAAGCGTCCGATGGTGGGACGATCACGCCGGTCGACTTGGGATCCGCAGGGGTGCTCTGGACAGGGAAGGCGGCCTCCCGGACGAAGGCGGGCAGGTCGCGGAGACCGATCTGGGTGTCGCCGGCCATAACGACCCCATGTTCGACGGCGGTGCGAAGCTCGCGAACGTTACCCGGCCAGTCGTAGTCGAGGATGCTGGCCATGGCCTCGGGGGCGAGTTCGCGCCGAGGTTTCTCGTTCTCCTCGGCGGCTTGCTCGAGGAAGGTCCGGACGAGCAGAGGGATGTCTTCTTTGCGGGAGCGCAGGGGGGGCATCGTAAGTTGGACGACGTTGAGGCGGAAGAACAGGTCGTCGCGGAATTTCCCCTCGGCGACGAGGGTGGCGAGGTCTTTGTTCGTCGCTGCGACGAGGCGGACGTCGGCTTGGATCGTCTGGTTGCCGCCCACGCGCTCGAAGGTCCGCTCGCCGAGAATGCGAAGGATTTTCACCTGCGTGGAGGCATCGATCTCGCCGATCTCGTCGAGAAAAACGGTCCCCCCCGCGGCTTGCTCGAAACGCCCCGCGCGGCGTTCGGTCGCCCCGGTGAAGGCCCCGCGTTCGTGGCCGAAGAGCTCGCTCTCGAGGAGTTGGGCGGAGAGGGCCATGCAGTGGATGGCGACAAAACGGCCGGCGGCGCGATTGCTCAGCTTGTGGATGGCTTGGGCGGCGAGTTCCTTGCCGGTGCCGCTTTCGCCCTGGATCAGAACGGTGGCGCGGGAGGGGGCAACCTGACGGATCGTGTCAAAGACGCGGACCATCTCGGGCGAGCGGCCGAGCATCGCATCGAGGTTGCCAGCTTGGCTGACCTTTGCCTTCAGCTCGACGTTCTCGCGCTGGGTCGCCCGGTCGCGCAGGGCCCGGCGGATCAGGATCTCGAGGCGGTCGATGTTGACGGGCTTGGTGACGAAATCGTAGGCCCCCCGCTTCATGGCTTCGACGGCAGTGTCAACCGAGCCATAGGCAGTCATCATAATGCAGATCGGCGGCTTCGGGCGTCTGAGGGTGCGCTCGATGAGGGCCATACCGTCTTCGCCACCGCCGAGCCGCAAGTCGGTGAGGAGGACCTCCGGCGGGTCGGTCTCCATCGAGGCGAGAGCGCCCGCAGCGTCGGGGGCGGTGTAGACTTCGAAATTATCTTCGAGGGCGTCGCGCAGACCATCGCGAGTGTTCTTCTCGTCGTCGACGATGAGGACGGTGTGGGTGCGGGCCATTTTGGCGCAGTGTGGCGTAGTTGGGCAGCTGGGCGCAAGCGGACTTCGAAGCTGGCGTGCTGTCGAGCTGGAAGCTCGACGGGGCGGGCAGTGTTGCCCGCGTTCCCCGGTGGGTTCCAGCAATACCGCGGCGTCTTTTGTGGGGATCTGAGAGATGAGGTTCGCGCGGGGTGAGACGCCGCCGCAGAATTAATCAAAAGCGCCTGCCACAAGGTCCGGAAGGACCCTGAGCGGGTCAGGGAATGAGAGGAGACCGCGTGTCCCTTGTTTTTGCACGGCCGCTGGATTAAGGAGGCCGTTCTGGACCAACCGCCTCGGGCGCGCAGCATTCGAAGAATGACAGCAACAACCCTCTCGAGCAAAAGACAGGTCGTCCTGCCCCGTCTGATTCGCAGACGGCTCCATCTGCCGCCGGGCATCGAGCTGTCATGTTGTCGTCGATGGGCAATCGATCATCCTGAATTCTGGAAAATCTCCTCTCTCACCCCGCCAATGCGAGACTGATTCCTAGATCGGGATACGAGTCACGTCGGCTCGATACGGGATCGATCCGGTAACAACCGAAATGATGAAGACCTGATTGGAAGATTGCCGTTGAGCTTGCGGCTCGACGTGAACGCTCTCGTCGCGTCGGCCCACCAATGCCACGCCGATCATTGCCCCCTTTCTCGTTCCTTTCTCGTTCGTAGGTAGCGCTCATGGGATCCACGGTGAAGCTTACAACCTGCTCGATCACGGAGATCGGCTTGGTCCGCGCGAGCATCCAAGCGGGATTCGGGCGAGACGCCCCTGATGCTGCGGAAACTCTGTCCTGCCTCAAAAAAAGTAGCCGCATCCCGCTTACCCTGCTTTCAGACTCAATCAGAGCAGAACAAGTCCCGGCCCACGTTACTTCACCCGTTAGGGGCGGCCACCTGCTTCAACTCGCAACTGACCGCTGCACGAACCCAGCAAACCAGCAATCCTCAACAAAGGCAGCTCCGGAACACTCCTCATCCCCTGAACGTGACACTTGATCCACTGATCTCCGTTCGAACGTGCCTCGCAGATCTCCCTTTTGATCAGAAATGATTGCCTGACCCCCATTTTGACCCCTTTCGATCAGAAATGATTGCCTGACCCCCATTTTGACCCCATGGGTTACCGGGCCTCGGTGGCGTCGGCGGCGGGGGTGTCGGGGAGGGATTGGTCGGTGGGGGCTGGGGCGGGCGCGAGGTCGTTGATCTCGTAGGGGACATTGTTTTCGCGGCACCAGGCGATGGCTTTCCGCTCGCCGGCGCGGGCGGAGCGGATGAACTGCTCGCGGGCGGTGTCCGGGTCTTTCTCGTCGGTGCCGGTGCCGGTGTTGAGGAGGAGGGCGTGGTAATAGAGTGAGAGCGGGTGGTCCTGGGCGGCTCCTTCGGCGAAGATCTGGTAGGCTTCGCGGTAGCCGTCGTCGGAGGGCTTGGGGGTGCCTTCGATGGGTTGGCCGTCGACGATTTTGCCGCCGTAGATCATGACGCCGAGCTTGGCGCGGGCGACGAGGGAGCCTTGCTCGGCGGCTTCGGTGAAGAGCCTCGCAGCCTCGGTGTTGTTGGGCGTGCCAAAAACGCCGTTGAGGTAGAGGTCGGCGACGAGGGTCTTGGCGAGGATGTGATCGTAGGCGCGTGCGGCTCGATCCAAGTGGTAGAAGGCTTTGGCGGGATCGCGGTCGACGCCTTTGCCGAGGGCGTAGCACTCCCCGAGGGCGTAGTCGGCGGAGGGGTCTCCGGCGGCAGCTGCTCGGGTGAACCAGTCGATGGACTCAGGCCAGCTCTGCTCGGTGCCCCAGCCGGCGGCGGCGGCGGCTCCGGTCTTCGTCATCGCTTCGGCGTCGCCAGCCCGAGCGGCCTCGAGGTAAAGCGGGAAGGCTTGGGCGGCGCGACCCTGCTGGTCGTAGAGGCTCGCGAGGAGGTAGGTCGCCGAGAGTGAATCGGCCGCAGCGGCGGCGCGGAGATTCTCTTCGAAAGGCGCGAGGTCAGGCGCTTCGGCGCGGAGGCGGTCGGCCAGGTTCTCGTACGCTTGGCTCACCCGGCGATCTCGCGCGGCGGGGGGATCGAGCGTTCCAAGGGTGGCGAAGGCGGCTGCGTAATCGCCGACAACGGCGCGGTCGCCGGATTCCTCGATGGCTTCGGCGACGCGGTCGATGGGCGGGGGTACGGGTGTCGGGGTCGGGGTGGGCGAGGCCTCGGTGGTCTCGAGCGCGGGCGAGGATTTCGTGGTCTGGTCGCTGGTATCCGGGATGAAGAGAAGGAGTAGGCAGAGCAGAACGAGGGTGGCACAGCCGGCAATGATGAGCGTGCGGCGGTCCCAGGGCGCGACCTTGGAGTGGGGGGGCGGCGGCGATGTTGGGCTGGATTGCGACCCGCGAAGGGCCGTGGAGAGGGCGGTGGCGTAGGGGATGACGGCGCGGCGCTCGTTGCGGGGGTTCAGGCCTTCTCGGAGCAGTTGGTTGGCGGTCTCAGAGATGCGGGGGACTGGGACGAAAGGGTGGTCGGGACCGCCGGGTCGGACCCCACCGAGCATCTCGTAAGCGATGTTGGCGAGGGCGAAGGTGAAGCTGGTCTCCGGGTGATCGGTGAAGACGCCGCGAGCGCGGAGTCGGCGGATGGCGGAGTCGGCGAGGGTGGCTTTCGAGGAAATGGCGGAGATCGAATCGGCGTTGAGGGGGTCGAATTTGACGCCGGGACTGCCGGGCGGCAGGCGGATCGAGGCGGGGGCGAGAACCGGACAGGTGACGCCGGCGGAGGCCAGTGCGGCTAAGCCCGTGGCGAGGTGCTCGCAGATGCCGGCGGCTCGCTCGGGGGCGAGCGGCCCGTGGCCGCGGATCTCGTCCAGGAGGGTGGGGCCGTCGACCCACTCGTGGGTGATCCACGCGTGGGGCGTGTCGTCTTCGACGCCGTCGATGCGAAGAATGACGGACTCGCGGACGTCCTGGAGGGTGGCGATCTCGTCCTCAAATCGATTGCGGGCGGCGGGACCCGGGAGGAGGTGGGGTTCCAGCAGAATGAGTCCGATGGGAGCGCTCGTTTCCAGACTGCGAGCGCGAAAGCGTCGACCGAGGGGGCTGGCGGGGATCTCTTCGAGGAGCTCGTAACGCCCGGCCAGCTGGTCGCCGATGCGCGGCTCGGGGGCGTCGGTGGGCGTGGATGGCGGGACGGAGGTGGTGGCGTCGGGAAGGATCTCGGCCTGGGCGCCACCGGGGACCTCGAGGTCGTCGCGGTCGACGGCGGCGACCACGAGATCGATGGCGCGACGCAGTTCCAACGGACTGGCGAAGCGGTCGGCCGGCGCCTTGGCCATCATTCGTTCGAGGAGCTTGCGGACCTCGCGGGGCTGCGCGTCGATTTTCTCCCAGGGTGGCTGGTGTTGAAGCTGGCGACTGATGGTCTGCGCGAGCGAGCCGCCGAAGGGGACTTCGCCGGCGAGCATGTAGAAGAGGGTGACGCCGAGAGAGTAGATGTCGGAACGGACGTCGAGTTCGCGCTCGTCGAGCTGCTCGGGGCTGGCGAAGTGCGGGGTGCCGAGAAATCCGCCCATGGTGAGGGTGGGGGCGTCGCCGTCGTCGGAGGTAGCGGCAGCGGCCTTGGCGAGTCCGAAGTCGATGACTTTGACGAGATCCTCGTCGTCGTCCTCGTCGCGGGTGAGCATGATGTTGGACGGCTTGATGTCGCGGTGGACGAGATTTTGCTTCTGCGCGGCTCCGAGGGCGCGGGCGACCTGGGACGCGACGTCGAGGGCGCGGAGGGTCGGGAGCGCTCCACTGCGGCGCATGAGGTGCTCGACGGTCTCGCCGTCGACGAATTCCATCGCGTAGAAGTAAGATTCTTCGGCTTCGCCGAGGTGGAAGACGGTCGCGACATTTGGGTGGCGGATGGCGGCGGCGGCCCGGGCTTCGCGGAGGAAGCGC
This sequence comes from uncultured Verrucomicrobiae bacterium, assembly GCA_963803825.1. Classification (GTDB taxonomy): domain Bacteria; phylum Verrucomicrobiota; class Verrucomicrobiia; order Chthoniobacterales; family JAATET01; genus CAVVKW01. Next base: position 35,667 of record CAWDOJ010000014.1, read on the forward strand.
TCGCGGGCGGTGTCGCTATTGAGATACGCGCCCGAGATGACTTTGAGGGCGACGTCGGCGCGGAGATTGGTGTCGAAGGCTCGGTAGGTGATACCCATCGCGCCGCGCCCGAGTTCGACGGGAGCGCCGGTGGGCGTGCGGGCGACTTCGTAGTGCTGAAAGCGGAGCGGTTCGGACATCGTGGCGACTGGGCATTTAAGCTGGTCGCGGGGCGATGGCAACTTTTCGTCGGGCGCGCGGGTGGGCTTCTGCCGACTCGGTGGCACGCCTGAGAAAGGGCGGCTGCTTAGGAGCCGACGTATTCTTGAGGGGTGCTCTCCAAGGTGGGCGGGGCGTCCTCGACCGGTTGGGGTCGGGAGCGGCGGCGGGCGGGAGTGTCCGCTGGCTTTTTCCGACCGAAGAGGCTGCCAAAAAAGTTGCTGGTGCCGCGACCAACGCTGCGGGCACCGGATTCCACGGAGTTGCCGACTCGGTTCATGGTCGTGCAGCCAGGGGAGATGGTGGTGACGAGGAGCAGAAGGGCGATGGAGCGCGGAAATGTCATAGCGTCGCGGAGACGCGTAACGGGTTCGAATTTTCTGCGCAATAATTATTGCGGAAAGCAAGTCGGGTTCGACTCGGGTGACCGCCTGGTTTATCGAGAGACAACGTGAGTTGACGCGATGAAAGGTTTCCCCCTCCCCCTTTTGCTCTTAGCAAGCCTGTGCTTATCGCCGGCTCGGGCGATGCTCGATGACGACGCGAACGGTTTGAGTGACGTCTGGGAGGCTGCGTTTGGCGGGAACCGCCTACCGGGGGTGGATGAAGACGGGGATGGATATAACAATCGCGAGGAGTCGATCGCGGGAACGGATCCGATGGATCCAGGGAGTTGTCCGGTGCTCGCGGGGATCGCGCTCCGAGGGGAGACGGTCGAGCAGCGGTGGCCGACGGTCGCGGGCGTCCGGTATCAGCCATTCGTAGCGGGAGGATTGACGGATTGGTCACCGATCGGCGACCTGATCGTGGGGACGGGGGGAATGGTCGACGTGTCGTTCGAAGTGACATCGGGGTTTGCCTCGGGCGGGGTGCAGCGGCGGAAGTGGGACGGGGACCTCGGGATCGACGGCTTGCGGACGTTGGCGCGGACGGGATCCACTCCGCCCCGCGTGGAGGATCGGCTGGCGGAGCTGCGGGTGCGGCAGAGCGATCCCGACGAAAACGAATACGGGCAGTGCGTCACGGGCTTCATCGTGCCGCCGGTCTCGGGTGACTACACCTTCTGGATCGCCGGAGACGACACGAGTGAGCTGTGGCTGTCGCCGGACGCGACCGCCGAAGGTGTGGTCCGCGTGGCGCGGATCGCGGGTTGGAGTCGCGAAAACGAGTGGACCAAGAGTCCCTCGCAGCGGTCCGCGCCGATCCCGTTACTCGCGGGACGAGCGTATTATTTTGAGGTCTTCCAGCGCGAGAGTGCCGGTGGGGATCACGTGGCGGTGGCGTGGACGAAGCCGGGTGATGCCGAGGGGAAGCGCGAGATCATCGGAGGCGCAGCGCTCTCGTCGACGGGGCGAGACTTGAGCGAGCTCCTGGCTACCGGGCGAATGTTTTTCCGGCTCGAGGTCTCGGATGCGGACCGCGATGGCGATGGGCTGACTGATTACGAAGAGGCGGTGCTGGGCTTGGACGCGGGTGATGCGTCGACGAAGCCGCGCGTCGCGGACAAGAGCGCGGCGCGGACTCGGGTGGCGAGTCCGAGCGTGGTGACGCTGGGCGTCGCGGCGGACCGGGCTTTTGAAAGCGACGGGTCGGCGGCGCGGTTCACGGTCTTTCGGTCGGGCGGCATCCGACCGCTGGTGGTGAACTACACCTTGTCGGGCGGCGCGACGAAGGGAGCGGACTACGTCGACCCCGGGAGCCGAGCGGCCTTCGCGGTCGCGGTCGATTCGGCGGACATCGAGATCGTCGCGATACCCGACGAGATCGTGGAAGCCCCGGAGAACGTGACGGTCGCGTTGTTACCTGGGGCGGGCTACACCGTGGGGTCGCCAGCGTCGACTTCGGTGACCATCGACGACGCACCGGACGTGCTGTACGTGGCGCAGTTGCGGGGGATCGCTGGCTCGGGTGGCTCGGGGATCTCGTCGGTGCGACGGGCGGGCAATGGGTTGAGCGCTCGCGTGGTGTTGAGCTTCACGGGGCTGACGAGCGCGGCGACCGGGGCGGAGATTTATCACTCTGCGAATGGGAGCGGCGGGCCGACGGTCTTCGCGTTGCCGGAGGGGCAGGTCGGCGGGGTCGCTTGGGAGTTCGCGGGCGCCGCCGGGTTCTCGTCGGCGGAACTGATCGCGGCGCTGGACGCCGGGTCGCTCTGGGTGCGGGTGCGGTCCGAGACGGAGGTGACGGGGGAGCTCGTCGGACAGCTGCGGACGACGCCGGCCTTTGAGATGATGCCGCCGTCCGAGACACCGCCCGACGCGGTGGTGAGCGCGGGGTCCGAGGGGGAGGCTGCGCGGTTCCTGGCGCAGGCGAGCTTTGGCGGCACGAGTGCGTCGCTGGCGGAAGTGCGCGCGGGGAGTTTCGCCGAGTGGATCGACGCGCAGATGGCGGTCCCGGCGACGCATCATCTCGATTACCTCGTCGCGCGGCGGGCCGAGTTGGAAGCGACGATCGGCAACGACGGGTATCAACGTCCGCGCGATGAGGCGTTCTGGGAGGCTGCGCTGAAAGGTCCGGACCAGCTCCGGCAGCGGATGGCCTTCGCGCTGAGCCAGATCCTGGTGATCTCGCAGGTCGGGAGCTTGGAGGGTGAGCACGTCGGGGTCACCCGATACTACGACTCGCTGGTCGACGGGGCGTTTGGTAATTACCGGGATCTTCTCCAGACCGTGACGCTGAGCCCGATGATGGGGCGGTATCTGAGCATGATCCGCAACCGGAAGCCCGACCCGGAGACCGGCAGCGAGCCGGACGAAAATTACGCTCGGGAGATCATGCAGCTCTTCACGATCGGGCTGACAAAATTGCACACCGACGGATCGATCCGGCTTTCGTCTGAAGGTGAGCCGATCCCGACCTACACGCAGGATGACATCGTCGCTCTGGCGCACGTCTTCACGGGTTGGGGGCCGCACTACGACTCGGCGGCCCCGCCTCTCAATGCCAACGGCACCGTCCGCTCCCGGAATCTGTGGTTTCTCTACGGGAGCGACGACGAGCGGCCGATGACGCATTATCCCGAATTTGGTGACGACCAGCCGAGGACGATCGCCGGGGGTGCCGAGATCCCGGGAGGGGTGAGCGGAGAGGCGCGGATGGCGGCGGCGCTCGACGCGCTTTTTGCCCACCCAAACGTCGGTCCATTTCTCGCGCGCCAACTCATCCAGCGCTTCGTGACGAGCAATCCGAGTCCGGGTTACGTCTACCGGGTGGCCCGCGTTTTCAATGCCAATGCGGGCGGCGTGAGGGGCGATCTGGGTGCCACCCTCCGCGCAGTCCTGCTCGATCCAGAGGCTCGAAACGTGGCACCTAGGACGTCGAACAGTTTCGGCAAGGGAGCCGAGCCGGTGCTCCGGCTCGCCCGCATCCTTCGCGGCACGGACGCGGTGCCGCCGCTGCGGGCGGCCACGGGTGATGAGCGATTTTTTCTCCAGACCCGTTACTCGCTACCCGAGCAGGGAGCGCTGTTCTCGCCGTCGGTCTTCAATTTTTTCCTTCCCAGTTACAGCGCGCCCGGGCCGGTGGCCGAGGCGGGCCTCACGTCGCCGGAGTATCAGATCCTGACGGATACGAGCGTGATCAGGCACGCAAACCTGATCGACGGCTACCTCACCTACGGGATCTGGACGCCGGAGATCCTGCCGGGGACGATGGACAACGCGTTTGTTCGCATCGACACCGCGCGGCTGGTGGCGATCCTGGATGACCCGACGCGGACGCCGCTCGAGGCGCAGGGTGATCTGATCGATGACCTCGACGAGCGATTCCTGTTTGGCGCGATGAGTCCGGAGTTGCGGGCTTCGATCCAGTCGGCTTTCGCGAGTCTGCCGAGCTGGTATGATGATTCGCCGGATCGGCAGCGGGGGCGGGTCCAGACGGCATTGTTCCTGGTGCTGACGTCGCCGGAGGGCTTCGTGCAGCGCTAGATCGAAATGAGGAGAAGAGAAAAATGAGCGAACGCAGCAATCTACTATCACGGCGGCGGTTTCTGGGTCAGGGCGCGTGCGCGGGGCTCGGCCTGGCGGGCGTGCTTTCAACGCTTGGAACGCTGCGGCTCTTCAATGCGACCCTGTCCGCTCAGGAGGTGCCCGCGGACGACGGGAAGGCGCTCATCTGCCTATTTCTCTTCGGTGGCAACGACGCGAACAACATGCTCGTGCCGTACGACAACGCGGCCTACCAGGCCTACGCGGCGAACCGCGGCATCTTGGCGCTGCCGCGGGAAGGTCTGCTGCCGCTGAATGCGAGCGGCGACGACGGGCGGGAATTTGCGTTTCACCCCGCGATGGCTCCCCTGCAATCGATCTTTCACGCGGGCGATCTGGCGATGATCGCCAACGTCGGGACGCTCGTCGCTCCGATCACCAAGGCGGAATATCAGAACGGAGGCACGGCCGTCCCACCGCACCTCTTCTCGCACAACGATCAGCAGGTCCAGTGGCAGACGTCGGTGCCGGAGAGTCACCGCAAGGTCGGGTGGGGCGGGCGACTGGCCGATCTGCTGCAGGGGCTGAACGCAGGGTCGAATATCTCGATGAACGTCTCGTTGGCGGGCAACAATTTCTTCCAAGTCGGCAACGAGGTCGTGCAATACCACGTGACGCCAAATGGCAGCATCGGACTCGGTAACTACGGGCGAAACTATTCGCCGGTCAGAGAACGCTATGCCGCCATGGACGACATCCGGACGCGGGGATACGGGCAGATCTTTGAACAGGAATACGCCAACGTTTTCAACCGCGCGATCGCGAACGACTCGCTGCTGAAGGCCACCTTCGCCGGAGTCCCGGACCACACGGACAAGTTCGCGCGCAGCACGGATGCAGACGGGCGGCTCAATCGTGTGGCCGCTCAGTTGCAGATGATCTTGCGGATGATCGAGGGGCGCGGCGCGCTCCAGATGAAACGGCAGATCTTCTTCGCGTCGCTCGGAGGCTTCGACACCCACGACGCTCAGCTTGAGGACCACGACGCGCTGCTCGGGCAATTGAGCGCAGCCCTCGCGGACTTCCACGATGCGACGGGGACGCTTGGGATCCGGGAGAATGTCACGCTCTTCACGGCGTCGGACTTCAACCGGACCTTCAACAGCAACGGCAAGGGATCGGATCACGCGTGGGGGAGTCACCACTTGGTGATGGGTGGGGGGGTGAATGGCGGTCGACTCTACGGAAAAATGCCCGAGCTACAGATCGGCGGGCCGGACGACACGGGGTCGCGCGGGAGCTGGATCCCCGCCGTGTCGACGGACGAGATGGCGGCGGGACTCGCCCGGTGGTTCGGCGTGACCGAAGCAGACTTACCGCTGGTGTTGCCAAATATCGGGCGCTTCTCGCGGACGGATCTGGAGTTCATGCGGGCATGAGAGCTAGGCCAACGCCTGCCCAGAGCGTCTTGGATTGACCCGGTGAGCAGACGATCCTGGAGCTTCGTGATCCTCGTCCTAGGCGGGGCGGCAGTAGGGCTTCTCTGGTGGGATCACGCCGACCGCGTCCAAGCGGTCGACGAGCGACCAGCGGAGAAGGGGGAACTCGTCTCGCAACCGACGGGGGGATCGGCTGTCGGTCTGCCGGAGTCAACAAGACTGACGGCCGAGCGAGCTGTCTTCGAGCTCCCGCCGCCGGACGCGGTGTCCTCGCTGCCGCCCCACCCCGCCGCCGAAGCGTTGGGCGGGCCGGAGATCGCGGTGGCAGAGGAGGCGGTGGTCGTGCTGGCGGTTTTCCGGGCCTACCGAGAAGCCTTTGGTAGCTATCCGACCGGGGAAGATAACGCGCAGTTCATGCAGGCGCTCCGCGGCGGTAATCCCGGAAAGCGGGCACTATTTCCGCGCGAAAGCGATCGGCTTGGCGCAGGAGGCGAACTACTCGACGCCTACGGGACGGCGTTCTTTTTCCACCAGATCTCGAGTCAGTCGATGGAGGTGCGCTCGGCGGGGGCGGATCGTGAGTTTTACACGTCTGACGACGTGGTCGCCGGCGACCGGTCGGACGGGGCCCCCGAGGAATAAATCGCGTCCACCGCTGTTGGAGGTTCAAAATTTCAATCCGGAACAGCGCTGCCCACGTATCAGTGAGCCTATGAAGACAACTCCATTCACCAAATCATTAAAACTCGCTTCGACCGCCACGGTGGCCGCAGCACTCGCGTTCTCGGGACAGGCTTTTGCCGATGCGGACACCGCCACGCCAGAAGTGACCGAAGTCGCCCAAGAAACCGAAGAGACCGGAACCGTCGTGGATGTCCTGGCGGGCAATCCTGACTTCTCGACCCTCGTCGCCGCCGTCAAGGCAGCTGGTCTGGTCGAGACGCTCTCCGGAGACGGACCGTTTACGATCTTCGCCCCGACGGACGAAGCATTCGCCAAGGTGCCGGAAGACACCATCGCGTTGCTGATGAGTCCCGAAGGAAAGGATCAGCTGACCTCGATCCTGACCTACCACGTCGTCCCGGCAAAGGTGATGGCGGCGGACGTCAAGACGATGAAGGCACCGACGGTCGAAGGAACCGAGGCTGACGTCGTCGTCTCGGACGAGGGTGTCATGGTCGACGATGCGACCGTGACCGAGACCGACATGGTCGCCAGCAATGGAGTGATCCACTCCATCGACACCGTGCTCATGCCATAACGGTCATCGCGACGAGAACTCAGGTTCTCGCAGTTTCGGCGCGGCCCGCATCTTTGCGGGTCGCGCCTTTTTTTGTCTCGGGAAGCTGGCAGGAGCCGGCGGACCACTTGCCGCGCACGACGGTGCGCTGGACGGAGAACCCCTCGTGCTCGAATGCGGCGACAACCTCTTCGAGTTGGTCGCGCAACACACCAGAAAAGATGAGGTGTCCACCGGGCCGGGTCGCGGATCGCAGGGTGGGAATCACGCGGATGAGCAGCTCGCTGAAGAGATTGGCCAGGACGATCTCGTGCTGGGCGGTTGGCTGCCATCTCGTGACGTCGGCGCGGGTGACGCGGATCCTGGCGATCCCGTTGAGCTTGGTATTTTCTTTGGTGATACGGACGCAAGCCGGGTCGTTGTCGAAGGCCGCGACGGTCGAAGCACCCAAGGCGCGGGCGGCCAGGGCCAAAATCCCGGACCCCGTCCCGACGTCGAGGGCGGTCCAACCGTCGGGAAGACCGCGACTGACGTCGGCGAGCATCCGGAGGCACGAGGCGGTTGTCGCGTGGTCGCCGGTGCCGAAGGCCATGCCGGCGGGAACGTAAATACCGGGCTTCTTGCCAGGATTAGCTTTCCAATGTTGATAGGAGTCTTCGTCGGGGTAGACGGTGAGTCGCCCTCGGATCTGGAGCGGTGGGCGTGGGGGCGCAGGATCGCCCGTCCAGAGTCGAGCTGGAGCCGCTTTTCCGCCAAATTCACGCACCAGCGCGCCAGCGGTCTCCTCTTCCACGAAGGCCTCGATGCGGACCGTGTTCCCGTTAGGCCAAGTCGTAAACGCGACGCGGTCTGCGCCCAGGAAGGTGAGTCTTTCGGCCCAGGAATCTTCCCATTTGGCGGTCGTGAGGCGAGTCCAGCGGTGCATTGGAGGTCAGTTGGTGATTGAGAGTTGGTAGTTGAGGGTCAAAGTGGGAGGGATGTCGATGGAGAAGGAAAGCGGGGCAAAGCTGATCGTGGCTGCGAGCGAGGCGAGTGCGGACATGCTGTACGCGACTGGTTTCCGGGTGCCGGATGCCTTTGCGTTCGTCGAGGTCGGGGGTCGGTCGGCGGTGCTGCTGAGTGATCTCGAGGTGGACCGCGGGCGGCGCGAGGCGAGGGTGGACGAGGTCGTGGGCTACAGCGACGTGGCGGAGCGGGTCAAGGGTCGGGGCCGGAAAGAACCTCCGTTCGCGGCGGTCGTGGCGGGTTTTCTGCGGGAGCAGGGGGTGAGGCGGGCGGGGGTGCCGGGGGATTTCCCACTTGGGTTGGCGACGGCGCTCGGGAAGTTGGGGATCGGTCTCAAGCCGGCGACGGGCCACTTCTGGCCGGATCGGGAAACGAAATCTGCGGCCGAGCTGAAGCTCATCTCGGCGGCGTTGCGCGTGACCGAGATCGGCTTGCAAGTCGGCGTCGACGCACTCCGAGCGGCTAAGATCCGCAAGAAAGACGGCGTGCTCGTGCGGGGAAGATCGGAGCTGACCTCCGAGGCGTTGCGGGCAGAGATTGAGTCGGCGATGTTGCGAGCCGGAGGTCTGGGGGGCGGGCAGACGATCGTCGCCGGGGGCGAGCAGGCTTGCGATCCGCACGAGCGCGGGCGGGGACCACTGCGGGGGAGCGAATTGATTATCTTGGACATCTTTCCCCGGATGATGGCGTCGGGTTTCTTCGGAGACATGACTCGGACCGTCGTACGCGGGCGGGCGACGGAGGCGCAGCGGGAGATGTGGGAAGTCTGTCTGGCGGGGCAAAAGGGGGCTTTGAAAGGCATCGGCCCGGGGGTCGATGGGGGCGAACTGCAGGAGGCGGTGCGCGATTTTTTCGAGGAAGCAGGGTTCCCGACGGAGCAGGTCGCCGGGCGGTGGACGGGATTCTTTCACGGGCTGGGTCATGGACTCGGGTTGGAGATTCACGAAGAGCCGAGGATCTCGAAGACGACGTTCCGGGCCGGGCAGGTGCTGACGGTGGAGCCGGGGATCTACGTGCCGGGTATCGGCGGCGTGCGGCACGAGGATGTGGTGGTCGTGACCGAGCGAGGGAATCGAGTGCTGAGCAAGTTCCCGAAGGTGTTGGAAGTCTGATGGCTGGTTGAGAACGCTCACGGGCGCGGATGCATTGCTGATGATTGAGTGGCGGGGGGTTGATCTCGGGTTTGGCGACCGGACGGTGCTGCGGGGCTTCTCCCTGCGGATCTCGGACGGGGAGCGGGTCGTGATCCGGGGAGCTTCGGGGGTCGGGAAGAGCTCGTTGTTTCGGATGTTGCTTGGGTTTCTGCCCGTCGATTCTGGGGCGGTTTTATTCAAAGAGCGGGAGGTTAGCGCCGAGTCGGTGTGGGCGGTCCGGCGAGAGGTGGCTTACGTCCCGCAGGCGGTGGCGCTGGGGGCGGGGTTGGTGCGGGAAGCCGTGGGATCGGTCTTGGGTTGGCGGGCCAATCGGGGACGGGAGTTGGACGAGCGGGTTCTCGGAGAATTGGGACTGGGTGCGGGTCGGCTGGATCAAGTGGGTGCGGGATTGTCGGGGGGAACAGCAGCGGGTGGGGCTGGCTGCGGCGCTCATGTTGGGGCGGAGGGTGTATCTCTTGGATGAGCCGACGGCGGCTTTGGATGAAGTCTCGCGGGGCTTGGTCGTGGATCGATTTCGGGCGCTGCCTGCGGATTGTACGGTGGTGGTGATCGCTCACGACGACGCTTGGTCGGACGGATTCCGGGAGGTGCGGCTTTGAGCGAGGGCGCGCCGGATCTGGGTTGGGGGCAGCTGGTCGCGGCGGTGGCTCTGGTCGCGGTGCCGCTCGGGGTCTCGTGGTGGTGGCGGCTCGGGTTGATGCGCGATATCGGGATCGCGAGCGGGCGGATGGTGCTGCAGCTCGCGCTCGCGGGGATCTACCTGCAATTTTTGTTCGAGCTGAATTCTCCCTGGCTGAATCTGACGTGGTTGTTGGTGATGATCAACGCCGCAGCGGCGAGCGCGTGCCGGAACAGCGACCTCCGATGGCAGCGGATGCTGGGGCCGGTCGGCGGGGCCACGGCGGTGTCGGCCCTGCTGGTGGTCCTCTACTTTAATGGGGTGATCGTGCAGATCGACCGCCTCTTCGACGCTCGGTATCTGGTCGTCATCAGCGGGATGCTCCTGGGGAATACGATGTCGGGGAACGTGGTGGCGTTGACGCATTTCTTCGAGACCGTGCGAGGGAGCGGCGCGGCGGTCTTTGAATATCGCCTAGCGAACGGGGCGACGCGGGAGGAGGCGTTGCGCCCGATCTATCGCGAAGCGGCGCGGCGCGCGCTCCGGCCCATGATCGCGTCGATGATGACGATGGGGATCGTGTCGCTGCCTGGAATGATGACGGGACAGATCCTGGCGGGGGCGTCGCCCGTGGGCGCGATCAAGTATCAGATCGCGATCATGTTCGCGATCCTGGCGGTCATGGCGCTGGGGGTGGTGCTGGCGCTCCGGTTTGCGGCGATGGCGGGATTCGACGGTTGGGGGCGGGTGCGGCGAGATGTCTTCGTGAAGTAGCCGGGATTCCGAAAATCCCAGAAATCCGGTCAATCCTCTCCAAGAATCATCAATCCACCACGATCAGCGTGCCGATTGGCGTTGCCTCGTAGAATTCCCGCGCGTCGCGCAGCGGCATGCGGATGCAGCCGTGGCTGGCGGCGTAACCGGGGAGGTCGCCGGCGTGGAGTCCGAAGTCGCCGCAGGAAAATCGCATGAAGTAGGGCATCTTGGCATCGAAGAGCGTCGAGGTGTGGTCCTTGTGCTTGCTCGTCACGAGGTAGGTGCCGGTCTCGGTGGGCGTTGACTTTTTCCCGGACGAGATCTTGGAAAAGAGGATGATCTTGTCTCCCTTCCAGAGGACGACGCGCTGATCGCGGAGGCTCACGTGGATCTTGTATTGAGAGACGGGCGAGTCAGCGGTGATGCCCATCAAAGTCTGCATGATCGGGATGTGCCCGGCGCGAGCGGCGAGGTAGAGAGCGGACGTCTTCGAGCGCTTGGTCAGGCGGCCTTTGCTGGCTCCGGCGGCAAGGAGCGCGTCGACCGCCGGGCCGTTGCCGATATTCGCGGCGAACATGAGGGCGGTGAAGCCTGGCTCCGTCCGGAGATAATAGTGGAGATCGGTGCCTTCGTAGAAATCTGTGAATTCTCGAGGTCCGGGCTTGGGGAACGTGGTGTTCGGGTCGACTCCGGCGGCTAGGAGCTTCGCGAGCCAAGTGGCGTCTTCAGCCGCGATAGCGGAGAAGATCTCAAGTGGCGCGGGGGCTGCCTTCGGCAGTGTGGGATTCGGAGAGGGGCTGGGAGCCGGGGAGGAAGTGGGCGACGCGCTCGGAATGGCCGCTGGGGCGAGGGTGGGAGGGGGAGACTTGGGTTGCGGGATCGTCCGGACGGGGTTCGGCGATTGGGCACGAAGGGTGGCGAGGGAATCCGAGACGGGGTCGGTGGATTGCGCGACGGCCGAGACGGTGAGGGCGAGGGAGGTCAGCCATCGGATTGCCTTCATAGCGGGACAGACTATGGCGGATTTTTATTGGCCCGCAAGATCCGGACCCGGATCGACTTCGCGCGACCAGCGGAAGTCGGCGGAATGCGGCTTCCAACCGACGTTCCAATCGTAGGCCTCGAGCGGAGTGAAATGGCTTTTGTAATCGTAGGGCGACGGGACCGTGTAGGAATAGCCGAGGTAGTAGTGGCGCTTGCCGAGAGCGGCAGCGGCCTCGAGTTCGCGCAGGATGGTGAGCGTGCCGAGGCTGCGGTCGGCCAAGTCGGGATCGAACATGCCGTAGACGCTGGAGACCGCTTCTGCGCCGACGTCGAAGAAGCTAGCGGCCACGAGGCGGCCTTCCGAACGGACTTCGACGACTCGGGTCTCGACGGGAATGTTCGCCGGGTGGGGATCGATGAAGTCGAAGAGCGAATCCGGGACGTTGTCTTCGAAGCGCTGCTTGTGGCTTTCGAAAAGGTCGTGGAATTCGGTCGTGATCGCGGCTGGGATGACGCGGACATCGAGATCGTCGTTGCGGCGGCGGACGCGGCGCTGGCTTTTGCTCGCTTCGAATCCAGCGACGGGGATGCGCAGCGGCAGGACACCGCAGAGGACGCCGTCGTGCATGGCGAAGTTGCAGCGGAAGAAGTGAGCGCCAAAGTGCCGCCAGCCGATCACGAGTCGGGCGTCGAGGACGTCGGGTTCCAGTCGGGCGTGCTTGGCGCTCTCGAAGATCGGCACCAGCGAACCCGTCGCGGGAAAAGATTCAAACATGCTGGCTGGAATCGCGGACCCGCAGAGTTCTACGTGGGTCCGGCGGCAAGAAGGTCCCGAAAGGCGGGTTCGTCGAGGATCTTGAGGCCAAACTTCTCGGCTTTTTCCAGTTTGCTCCCGGCTTCCGATCCGGCAACGACGTAATCGGTCTTCTTGCTCACGCTGGACGTCACTTTTCCGCCTTGGGCGCGAATGAGATCGCCGGCTTCGTCCCGGGGGATGCTGAGCGCTCCGGTGAGCACCCAGATGGTGCCGGAGAAAGCGCCGTCGGCTCGCTTCGGCTGCGTGGCGTCGCCGAGATGAAGGCCGCGGTCGCGGAGGGCGGCGACGAGTTTTCCCACCTCTGGCGTCTGGAACCAGTCGTGCACGCTCGCGGCCATGATCGTCCCGATATCGTTCACCGCCTCGAGATCGGCCTGACTGGCGTCGGCGAGAGCATCGAGGGTGCCAAATTCTGCCGCCAGATTGCGGGCGGCGGTCGCGCCGACGTGAAGGATGCCGAGACCGAAGAGGAGACGCCAGAGGGGTTGCGTCTTGCTGGCGGCCAGGCCCGCGAGGAGGTTATTGGCGCTCTTTTCGCCCGTGCGCTCGAGCGCCATGAGGGCGTCGAGCTGGAGGTCGTAGAGGCTGGGGATGTCGTGCACGAGGCCCGCCTCGACGAGCTGCGTGACCATGGCCTCGCCGAGGCCTTCGATGTCCATCGCGCCACGACTGGCGAAGTGCTCGAGGCGGCGGCGGAGCTGCGCGGGGCAGGCGGGATTCGCGCAGCGGACCGCGACTTGGTCGGGTTCGCGCACGACGGGTTGCTCGCAGGCTGGGCAAGTGGACGGCATCGCGAAGGGGGTCTCGTCGCCGGTGCGGAGTCCTTTTTTCACGGCGACGACGGCGGGGATGACTTCGCCCGCTTTCTCGATGGTGACCGTATCGCCGACGCGGATGTCTTTGCGGTGGATCTCTTCCTCGTTGTGAAGGGTCGCGCGGGAGACCCGGCTGCCGCTGACGGACACCGGGTCCAGCTCGGCGACCGGGGTAAGGACGCCGGTGCGCCCGACTTGGATGGTGATGGCCGTGAGACGGGTGTCGGCGCGCTCGGGCTCGTATTTGTAGGCCATCGCCCAACGCGGGGCTTTGGAGGTCGAGCCGAGGGTGCGTTGATGGGCCGCGCGATCGGCTTTGATGACGGCTCCGTCGGTCTCGAACACGAAATCGTGGCGGATCGGATCGAGTTCGCGGATGGCGGCGAGGGTCTCGTCGACGGAGGCGGCGCGGCGGAGCCAGTCGGCGGTCGGTAGACCCCAGGCGGCGAGTTGGTCGAGGAGGTCGGTCTGCGTCTCGGGCCGGTCGCCGCCGTCGTAGGCACCCAGGGCGTAGGTGACGGCGGAGAGACCTCGGCTGGCGGTGATGCGGACGTCGAGCTGCTTGAGCGAACCGGCGGCGGCGTTGCGAGGATTGGCAAAAGGCGGGAGGCCGTCGGCCTCACGGGATTCGTTGAGCGCAGCGAAGGTGGACTTCGGAAGGTAGATTTCGCCACGGATCTCGACGCGGTCGGGGTGGGAGGAGCCGACGAGCTTCGCCGGGATCGCGGCGATGGTCGCGATGTTGCGCGTCACGTCGTCGCCCTTGGAGCCGTCGCCGCGCGTGGTCGCGCGGGCGAGGTGTCCATTTTCGTAGAGGAGCGAAATCGCCACGCCGTCGACTTTGGGTTCGATGGTGAGCGGGATGTTTTCGTCGTGCAGGCCGCGCTGCATGCGGCGGACGAACTCGCCGACTTCGAGTTCGGAATACGTGTTGTCCAGGCTCTGCATCGGCATGAGGTGCTCGACCGTGGTGAAGGCGTCCTGGACGTCGTTGCCAACTTGCTGGGTGGGAGATTCGGCACTGGCGAGGTCCGGGTGCGCGGCTTCGAGGTCGACGAGGTCGCGGTAGAGCGCGTCGTAGTCGCGGTCGGCGATCTCCGGCGCGGCCTGCTCGTAGTAGAGCGCGTTATGCCGCTGGATCTGGCCTCGGAGCTCCGAGAGGCGCAGTCGGGCGGTGTCTGTTTTTGAGCTGGGCATAAGCAAAGAGGCAAACTGCGACGCCGAGCGCCGCGCCGACGGCGTCGGCGAGCAGGTCGCCCGGATCGCCGCCGCTGCGACCGGGCGTGAAGAGTTGGTGGGTCTCGTCGATGACTCCGAACAGGGTGACGCCGAGAAACGAAACGACCGCGATCCGGCGGGCAGTCCATCTGGAGCCAGCTAGCAGTGCGAGCACGAGGAACCCGGCACCGGTGGCGAAGATGAGGGCGTGAGCGAGTTTGTCGGCGTGCGGCAGGCCGCTCTCGGCGATCCGGTTCCCGGGGATCGCGGACAGCACGCAGACCGTGAGCGCCCACGCGGCGAGCAGCCCCCACCAGAGGCGCGGGTGGCGCAGTGTCGGCTTCTGCGGCTCAGCTTTGGCACGGTCGATGCTGTTCATTTGGTTTGTATTCAGGAAGCAGTCCGGTTGGCAGGGGTTGTTCCAAAGGTTTGGGGGAGTCTTTGGAACGTAGGGCCAACCGGGCTGGCTACCTGAGTCCACCGAGCGGCGGAGTTGCCGATCATTTTGCGGGCTGGATGAGTTCGATCTCGTAGCCGTCCGGCGCATCGATGAAAGCGATGATCGAACCGCTGGACGTCTCACTGGGGCCGTCGCTGAGCGGGAAGCCGAGTTTCTCAGCGTGCGTGGCAAAGGCGTCCATGTCTTCGACTTCGAAAGCGAGGTGCGTGAGGTCGGGGCCGACTTGCACGGGGCCGCTCTCGTCGAACTTACAGATTTCGATTTCCTCCTCGCTACCGGGCGCCTTGAAGAAAACGAGTTCTGAACCGCGGGAGCTGGTCGAGCTGCGCGTCTGCTCGAGTCCGAGGACGTCGCGGTAGAAAGCGATGTTCAGCGCGAGGTCTGAGACGCGGTAGCGGGTGTGCAGAAGTTTTTTGACCATGGCTCTCCATAAATGAGAACCGGCGGAATGCGAAACGAGAAATCAGCGCTGCCCCCGCCGGCCGGGTGCGAGCGCGCAGGCTCGCGAGACGCGGAATCGTCAGACTGCCGAAGCGTCCTGGCACCCGCCAGCCCCCGGCCGCGATGCAGGAATTGAAGCGACGCGGAGAGTTTGCGCCAAATGGTCGAGATGGGCGAGATGGCGCACCGAAAGAGA
The DNA here is from genome assembly GCA_963803825.1 of uncultured Verrucomicrobiae bacterium. GTDB lineage: Bacteria > Verrucomicrobiota > Verrucomicrobiia > Chthoniobacterales > JAATET01 > CAVVKW01. Next base: position 50,935 of record CAWDOJ010000014.1, read on the forward strand.
ATCTAGCTTGGGCGGCACCACCCCCAAGCATGATTCCGAGACTTTAAGACGATCGTTGTGAAGTTTTAAACTTAGGTCGCGCTGGGGCTTGGCTGTGCATGGACTTCGCGTTTAGGAACGGAGCGGCGTTTTTTTTGGTGGGTCAGCTGGATTGCGATTGCGATTGCGAGCCCGTGGGCTTGCGTTAGGACCTCCGCTGGGAGAGTTTCGCGTCCCACCCCATGAAGCGTCTGGTTCGATTTTGTTTTCGCCTCGCTTTGCTTGCAGGCGTTGTTTGCCTACTGGTGATCATCGGGGCGGAAGTCGCGGTTAGTCTCTCTGCGCGCGGGCGAGTCTTCACCGATCCGGAAGATATGTCGCACCGCACGGCGGCTCTCGTGCTCGGGACGGCGAAATTCGTGCCCGGTGGAAACGAGAATCTGCATTACAAGTATCGCATGGACGCGGCGGCAGAACTCTTCGCCGCCGATCGGGTTGATTACGTGATCGTGAGTGGCAACGGCGTCGAGCCGATCTACGACGAACCCGAGTCGATGCGGGAGGATCTGATCGCGCGGGGGGTCCCGGCGTCCCGGATCTATCGCGACGACGCGGGACTGCGGACGCTCGACAGCGTGGTGCGGGCGGCGGACGTATTTGGAGTCGACGACGTGGTCGTGGTCTCGCAGCCGGAGCACACCAAGCGCGCGATCTTCATCGGGCGGATGCGAGGGCAGGACGTGGTTGGATATTCCGCCAAGCCGGTGTCGTTTTCGGTCGATCCTAGGACGGCGGTTCGCGAGCGGATTGCCCGCGTGCTGGCGCTCCTCGACGTGACGGTCTTGAATAGACAACCCGAGCGCGCCGGGGGCAACGTCACTCTGGGCGAAACGGGTGACACCGAGGTGGGAGCTGAAAAATGATGACCGAGAAACGAGAAACCCACCTTCGCGCCGTGGATCTGCGCCGGTCATTCAAAATCGGGCGAAACAAGATCGATGTTCTCAAGGGGATCAGCCTCGACGTTGTGGCCGGAGAGTCGGTCTTTCTCTGTGGGGCTTCGGGAGCGGGAAAGACGACGTTGCTTTATACGCTCGCGGGGTTGGAGCGACCGGAGGCTGGCGAGGTTTTTCTTGAGGGCACGAGTCTTTACAAGTTGGGCGGAGATAAGCTCGCGAGCCTTCGTAATGAGCGGATGGGATTTGTGTTTCAATCGTACTTCCTCCTTCCCGAATTGACGGCTCTGGAGAACGTGCTCGTCCCGGCGATGATCAGCGGCGCCGAGCGAAAAGATCGCGCCGCCGCGTTACTCGAGCGGGTTGGTCTGGGCGACCGGATGGAGCACCTCCCTTCGGAACTGAGTGGCGGCGAACAGCAGCGAGTCGCCATCGCGCGTTCGCTCGTCAACGATCCACGGACGCTGTTCGCCGACGAGCCGACGGGGAACCTGGACTCGGCTACTGGGGAATCGATCGTCGAGATTCTCCTAGAGGTCGTGCGGGAGGACGAGCGGACCTTGGTGGTCGTCACGCACGACCGCGAACTCGCCAAGCGCGGAGATCGGATCCTCCTGATCGAGGACGGCCAACTCGATGGCAGCGCGGTCTGAGCAGACGGGAGTCTTCCCGGCGGACTCGTTGATCCGGCGAGTGAGTCGCGAGAAGGTGATCCTATTGGGTGGCCCGGCCGCTGCGATTCTTCAGGTCGCTCATCCGATGATTGCGGCGGGCGTTGCTCGGCACAGCCGCTTTCGGCGGGATACCCTCGGGCGATTGCACCGGACCCTGGACGCGGTCTACACGGTGGCGTTCGGGTCGGCGGATGAAGCCGAGAGACTCCGGGACCACGTCGCGGCCGTTCACCATCCCGTTCGAGGACACCGACCTATCGCTTATGACGCGAGCCATCCCGAAGCGCAGTTGTGGGTGTTGGCGACGTTGATCGCGGTTGGAACGGAAGTCTTCGAGACACTCGTGGAGCCGTTGACTCCGGACGAGCGCGAGGCGCATTACCAAGACATGCGGGTTTTCGGCGAGTACTTTGGCCTGCCTCGGGATTTCGGGCCGCAGAGCCGGAGCGACTTCGACGCCTACTACCTGCGGACGCTAACCAGCGAGCAAATGGGATCGCTGCCGTTGAGCGCGGAGGTGGCGCGAGCGATCGTCGCACCGGGGGCACCCTGGTGGTTCGCCTTCGGAGCACGACCGACACGGCAGCTCGTCATCGAGACGATTCCAGCGCCCGTGCGGGAGAGGTTGGGCTTCCGGTCGACGTCCGGGGGGAGGCTTGCTTTGGGAGCGATGATTGGAGGTCTGCGACGGGTCGTCCCGTTTCTGCCCAGCGCGGCGCGACACTGTTGGCCTTATCGACAAGCGAGCGGCGGACCCGGTGGGCTAGGTGTGTGAGGTCGGTTCGTATTCTAAGTGGGGGAGAGTTGGGTAGAAGCGAGTTCCAGCACTCCAAAGAATGCTGACCATACTTTATGACGACCATCGCAAAGTTCGGTGAAGTGGGGGTGGCTGGGACTTGCCGCCGGTGAAGTTCCCGGGGGAAGGGCGCGTGTTTCTTTTGGTGAACGACGCGGATCGTGATCGCATCCGGAAAGATGGAATTTTCGAATTTGCCCTTGCTCGTTAAGTCGTTTGAAGGAACTCTCTGGGACCGCTTTTTGAGACCCCATCGTCCAGCGGTTAGGACACCGCCCTTTCACGGCGGTAACACGGGTTCGAATCCCGTTGGGGTCGCCACTTTCCGATTTTGAAAGTGGCAAATTGATCAGCCCCGCCTGGACAGAGCCAGATGGCATCTTTCGCGGTCCCCGGGGTCAGTCGTAATCGAACTCGTCGAATGGCTTGGACCAGTTGACGTTGCGCAGCGGATCGTAGGCTTCGTCAAATCCGAGCGGATTGGCGGCGAGCGTATCCATCAGAGCGTAGCGATTGAGATTGATCGGGCGGACGTATTCGAGAAAAGCTTCGTAAGGCACGTTGTCTTTGTTGACGATTCCGTAGTTAGCGTCGTCTCCGAAATCGCGAAAACAGAACCAAAGGGTGCCGACGCAGTTTTTGTTCTGGAGGGCGGAAAGCATGAGGTTCTGGTAATACTTACCCCGGTCCTCCTGGGTTTTGACGATCCACGCGTCGCGGGCTTTGCGAGCGATCGTCTCCCAGGATTGAGCGGAAAATTCGGTGATGAAGATCGGGCGACCGCTCCACCGTTCCCACGCATCGAGCACGGCTGGATCAGCGGGCCAAGCGGCGTAGTAATTCATGGAAATCACGTCGAAGTGTTTGCCAAAGCCCTTGAGCAGGCCGGGCTCCTTCCCGTCCTGGCGGATATTCCGAGATCCCATCACCAAATGGTTCGGGTCGACCTTGTGGATCGCGTCGGTCACCAGCTTGGAGTACTGAGCGCCCATGAACTCCAGGAAGCGCATCCGCGCATCCTGCGAGAATTTCCCGTCCGCGTCGGGTTCGAAGCCGTTGGTCTTCGCCCACTCAGCAACGATTCCGTAGCTTTTGAAATCCTTTGGATCAACGGTGTAGACGGGATCCTGAGCACCCTTCGTGCGCTTCGTGACCTCGTAAGGTTCGTTGTTGATGTAGAGATCGTAGTAGCGGTCCAACGCATCTCCCCGCCACTTCATCTCGTTGTCGGCGAAGTAACCAATGAGCCACGGATCGTCCTTGTGCTGCGCCAGATACTTGGCGGCGCGCGCCTCGACCGACTCCCGCATCACGTCGTCCCACAGCGGCTGCGCCGCCCAGATGCGGGCGTCCCCGTCGTGGTTATCCAAGAGATAAAAGAAGGTGAGCATGACCTCCATGCAGTAGGGGATCTCGAGCTTGCGATCGCCCACGCCGTAATTCCGCTCTTCGACGCTGATGTGAGCCACGTTGAATCCATTGTCCTCGAGGATCCCAAGGTATTCGTCGATCTGCTCCTGCGACGCGGGCTTCTTGCCGATCCCGATTTCGTTGATCCCGGTGGCAACGAAAAGGTAGCCCTCTGGATCAACAAACCACCACCGACCATCAATCTTCTCGACCCGGAAGAAGCCGGTCGCTTCGGCCCGCATGTCCGTCCGGCCCCCGTAGGTCCCGAGTGGGATCTCGTTGGCGGCGATGTCAAATCCCGTGACGTCGTCGAGGAGGAACACCTTCCCCTCGGTCCAGCGATCCCCATAGTCGAAGTATTCGACCGTCTCGTTGCCGACGGTGACCCGCGGCGCGGCGTCGCTGGAAGTGGGGGCACCGAGGCCGAGTGCGGCCAGGGCGAGGATGGGTAAGAATCGGTCAGATTTCATCGTGTGCTTTGGTGGTGGGGTTGGTCGTTTGGGGGCTCGTTGCGGGTCCTATTTTCCGAGGAAGGTGAGCTTGACGCGATCCGTGAAGGGCTGGCCCAACGGGAGGGGCGTCCGGAGCGGGCCGAAGAAGTTGTTGATGAATCCCTCGGAAGGACCGTTATCCAGTCCCGCGATCAGCCATTGAATGCTGTCGCCGTCGACGTAGGTGCGGGAGTGCTGGTCTCCCGTGGACTCGACCTTCACGCCTACTCCGGCGGAGTTCGTGACTGATGCCCAGTTGATGTTGTTCTTGGTGGAGCGGAAGTCACGGATGCCCAACTCGCTGGACGCCGCGGCCCACGGCCAAGTTGGCTCGCTCCCGAGGACCTCGACGGTCTCTTCGGCGAGGAAGGCGGGGGTCTCGCCCGTTGGCCGTCCGATGTGGTCGTCGGGGTAGACGGTCCACTGGCCCCTGCGGTCCCACGCGAGCTGCGACTGGCTCGCTGGCAGCGTGAACCGCAGTCCGAGCTGCCGCGGGAGCAGCTCGAGCTGATCAACCGGCGCCTCGAAGGGCCCGTTTCCGTTGCCGGGGTTGGCCAAGACGGCCGTCTTCTCTCCTTCAAGCGAGATAAAGGCGTGGAAGTCGCCGCCCTCCTTGCGGGCGAAGCGCAGGAGATCGTTTTTCCTGAGCGCACCGACGCCCAATTCGATTGAGTAATCGATCACCAGCGAACCATCTGGCGCAAACGTGTAGGTGCCCTGGATGTCGCCCTCGGCGTAACTCCCCGCCCAGGCAAATTGAATGTTTGCATCCGACGGCGTGGCCGATAGCTCGGTCAATTCCCAATCGCTCCCGAAGATCGCGGGAGGATCCGATGGCTTGCCGCTCTTGATGGCGCGCTGCTGGATGCGCTGTCCGACCTGAGCGAACGTCGGCACGTAGCCGAGGACGGGTCCATTCTCCAGGACGGTCTCGCCGTTGACCTGGATGTTGAGCATGCCCGTCTTCCGCTCGATTCGGCAGATCACGTCGCCCCGCTCGACGACGTAAGCGTCGGCGTTATCCTGCTGGGTCCACGCTGTGGTGGCGGCTGGCGGGATCGCCGGTGCCCGGTCGCCGATAGTGAGGGCGAAGGTGTTCACCAGTCGACCGTCCGTCCCCGTGAAATCGAGTTCGAGCACGTCGCCGGATTTGGCTCCCGTGGTGGGGATGGTGATCTCGCCCGAACTGCGCGGCGCGACGTCGAGGTCGATGCTGCCACCTTCGCTTCCGAGCGCCCACGTCGCCGTGAGATCGGCCAAGTTGGTGAAGTCGTAGCGATTATCGACGGGCAACGTGATCGGTCCGCCGTCGGCGGGGACCGCGATCGGCTCCTGCTCGTCGATCACAACTGGGCTGTAGCTTTTGAAGACGTGCCAGTACTCTGGCTTCGGGCGACGCCACCCGTCGATCACACCCCAGTTCGACACCCCGCGGACCTGCTTGAATTCGCCGCGTG
>CAWDOJ010000015.1:0-209532 GCA_963803825.1 uncultured Verrucomicrobiae bacterium
ATACTATTCAGTTGTATAGCTTATGGACGGCCTGACGCAGAGGCAGCTTCAAATTCTTGAATTTCTTATCTCCCGATGGGAATCAGGAGCAAATCTGCCGACCCATCGCGAAATTTGCGGTCACTTCAATTTCGCCAGCCCGAAGGCGGCAGCAGACCATCTCGCCGCTCTCAAGGAAAAGGGTTACCTCCAGTCGGGGCCGGGCTCAGCCCGATCCGTCCAGCTCACGCCAAAAGCATTGGGAATACCCGTCCTCGGCGCGATACCGGCCGGATTGTCGATCGCGACCCATGAATATGAGGAGGCAACGTTGCCCCTGAATCTCCTACCCTACGGAATCAAACATAGATCAAATGCGTTCTTGCTCCGTGTGCATGGAGATTCGATGGACGGGAGGCACATTCATGATGGCGATCTCGTTCTTCTTGAGAAAACAACGGAGGTAAGAAACAAGGATGTCGTTGCCGCGTTAATCGACAATGAGTCCACCCTCAAAACGTTCATTCGCGGCGCTGATCGTTGTTGGCTGCAGAGTGAGAACCCGAAATATCCCGAAATGCATCCCATCCTCGACCTCCAAGTTCAAGGTGTTGCCCGTAGCGTCATCCGTCTATTTCCCTCATGAGTGCTTCGTCAAAAATTGAATGGACGGACTCCACGTGGAATCCTGTGCGAGGGTGTTCGAAGGTAAGTCCCGGCTGCAAACACTGCTACGCGGAAACGTTGGCTGAAAGGTTCCGTGGCGTGAAGAACCACCCGTTCGAATTTGGATTCGACCTCCGGCTTGTTCCGGACAAACTCGGCGATCCAATTCGTTGGAGCACACCGCGCCGGATCTTCGTGAATTCGATGAGTGACCTTTTCCACGAGGACGTTCCAGATGCGTACATCGAGCGCACGTGCAGGGTGATGCTAGCCGCGAATTGGCACACCTACCAAATCCTGACCAAACGGGCCGATCGGATGAGCGAGCTTCTCCGGACAAAATTGAAGAAGGCTGCAAAGGCCGATCACATCTGGTGGGGCGTCAGTGTGGAAAATCGGTCCCATGGTTTGCCTCGAATCGATCTGCTTCGCAAGGCGCGCCCGAGCGTCGCTTTTCTCTCCGTCGAACCGCTGATCGAGGACTTGGGGGATTTCAATCTCAAAGGGATTCACTGGGTAATCGTTGGTGGTGAAAGCGGACCCGGAGCTTCGCCCCATTGAGGCATCATGGGTTCGATCGGTCCGCAAACAATGCCGGGTGGCGAAAGTTCCCTTCTTCTTCAAACAGTGGGGCGGAGTGAGGAAGTCCACGACGGGTCGAGAACTGGATGGCCGCACGCACGATGAGTTCCCGGAGGCTTCGAGCTATCCTGTCGCGTCCCCAACCAGCCGCGCAGGGCTGCTCAGTAAACTGATTCCAGCCTGAGCAAGATGACCGCCGAGGCCAATGACCCCTATTCAGAACGCGAACAAACTCAGATCAAGCACTTGGTTCTGGAGAAATACCTTCAGCGATTCGCCAGGATTGTTGGGTCGTGGAAGGGTGGCATTCTTTACATCGATGGCTTCTCGGGCCCATGGGAAACTTCGTCGAGCGACTTTGCGGACTCCTCGTTCGCGATTGCCCTAAAGGAACTGAGAGCCGCTCGCGAGACGGTTCGTGCGACCTTCACGAAAGATCTCAGCATCAAATGCGTCTTTCTTGAAAAGGATCCGACTTCATTCGAGTTACTTCGTGACTACGCATCTCGACAAACCGATGTCGAGGTGACTCCCTTGGAACTTCCTTTCGAAAAGGCAATCCCTGACTTGGTGAAAATCGTCAACGCCTGCAAAGACACACACTTTCCGTTCATCCTGATCGATCCCAAGGGCTGGAAGGGCTTTTCAATGGAGGTAATCGCGCCTCTCATTCGCATCCAACCCTGCGAAGTCCTCGTCAACTTCATGACCGGGCACATCCAGCGCTTTATTAAAGACGAGCGCGACGGGATTAAAACGAGCTTCCGACGGCTTTTCGGCGACAATTCTTACGAGAAAACGATCGAGGGGCTCGGCGGACAGGAACGCGAAAACGCAATGGTCGAATCTTACGCGGAGAGGCTGGCGGCCGTCGGCAATTTTCCCTTCGTTTCGACAGCGCTGGTTCTCCGCCCAACTCAAGATCGAACAAACTATCATCTGATCTACGCAACGAGAGACATCCGAGGGATCGATGTCTTCAAGGCAGCCGAGCGGCAATCCCTACGGCTGGCCGAAACACTCCGAGCCGATGCAAAAAAGACCAAACGCGAACACCGAAGCGGCCAGACAGAATTTTTTTCTGGGGAAGACATTCCAGAAACCGCCCACCTCGCGAATCTGCAGGACCATTTCGAAGCAAAAGCCGAAACGGCGCTCCGCCGATTAACCGCCGGGAAAAGGGAGATCGAATACGACACCCTCTACGCGACAGCCATGCGATATCCCACGGTTCAGGAGACATTTCTCAAGAACTGGCTGAAGGGCCGCGCAGAACTGCAAACATCCTCGTCAGCGACAGCGCCAAAGCTACGCCGCGGAGACATCTATCGGCTAACCGAGGTGCGGTGATCAACTCAAGCCTGTCAGCGGGACAGACTCGATCCAGATTCGTCGGCAACCTACGACCACTGATTGATTTCGATCAACTCCGTCGCCGACCGTCGTCGCGCTTCAGCAACGAGTAGATCTCGGTAAGTCTTTGGTCGAATGTCACCGTTCGGCACGCAAGGCGGACAGCTTCCGAATCGGATAGGTTGCGGATGCTCGAACGGCGAAGATGAACACGGATGCGGTCCGCGCCCCACCGCCTCTGCGCGAGACACCGCATTCTCACATCGCCTCGCTCGGCTTCACGACGGCGTCCCGAAAGGCTCGAGGAAAGCGGCCAGTCCGCTTCTTGAACCACGCCGAGAAATGCGTTGGCTGCTTGAACCCGAGATTGAAGGCGATCTCCTTCACCGGTGTGCAGGATCCGCGCAGCAGGCGACGAGCCGCGTCGACCCGCTGCTGCTCACGGTATTCCCGGGGTGTAAATCCAAACTGCGCGACGAACAGTCGCGACGCGTGCCCCGGGCTGAGCCCAAATCCTCCGGCGACGTCCGCGAGAGAGAGTTCGGCGTCGAGCGGCAACGCGTCGATGGCCTCGCTCAAATGCACCACCCGCTCGTCGAAGGTGTTGAGCGTCCACATCCGCGCGCCGAGCGATTGCATGGCGGTGGCGTAGGCGTCCAACCACGCCGGCAGTCCGCTCTCCAACGCCAGGTAATCCGCAAAACCGGCCTCGACGAAGGGAAGCCGATTGCCGATGACGTCGGGGAAACGCGTGTGAATGATTTCCGCCAGACGGCGAGCCGCGGCATCGAGGTCCGGGAATCCGTCCGGCTCACCGGCGTGCGGCTCGTTTTCCTGAAAGAGCTCATGCCCATCCGGCCAGGTCGCGCGGAAATGGACCGAAATCACGCGCGCATCCTCCGAGAACTCGCGCACTTCTTCACCCCGCGGCGGGAAGACCCACTGCCCCGCCGCCGCGGTCACCGTCTTTCGCCGACCGGAGACGGTCACCGATCCCTCGAGTAAGCGCCAACCGACGAGATGTTCGTCGTGAAAAGTCCCTCGCAGGGCCAGCGGCACGCTTTCGTAGGCCCACACCACGTGAGCCCGGAGATTTCGCCAGTCCGTCAGCCGCATGAATCAGTCTAGTCCGGAATCGTCCGCGATGGCGGCAGCAAAAAGCCGGGCTCTCGCCCGGCTCCTGCCAACCCCCATTGGAAAAATGGATTGGGGACTACTGCCGCGCGGCGCGACGGCGGCGGCCGATAACCACCACGACTGCGAGTCCGAAGCCGAGTAGAGCGTAGGTCGAAGGCTCGGGGACGGCGGCGATAGAAATCATCATGGGATCAAGGATTCTGCTGCCAGAATCTGCGAACTGAATTCCGGTCGCGGAACCAGTGACGTTGGTGAACTCGCCGATCGATACTGCCCAACCTCCCGCTTTATAGCCGCCAATTGAACCGCCTTCCGATCGGGTTACCCTGCCAATGGAAAAAACGTCACCGTCACTCTGACCAGGCCGACTCAACGGATCACTGATAACCGTCCCAGCCGAGTCAACGAGACTGAAGACGACCGGGTCGAGGGCGCTGCTGTCACCGTCGAGCCAGACGAACGTTTCGCTACTCAGGAGCGTCCGTCCAAACTGGACTGAAACCGTTCCAGAATTCAGAACTCCCGTGTCGACATTCGAGTCCAGCAACGCGTTGGCAGGGCTACCTGGATTCGCCGAGTCCTCCAGATAAAGGTATTCCCGAGAAGCCAGGACATCGACCGATGTCGGCTGCTCGAACAGCGAATAAACGGATCCCGCCGTGATGGAAGAAATCTGTAGATTTCCCCCAGCCGTGGTGGTCGTCGTGATATCGGAGATCAACGTCGCTGCGTGGGTTGACGAAATGCTAAACGCCGCAAGAAGGAGAAGAGATTTGGATATTTTCATGAGGAAGAACTGGAGTGTGGGGTGAATTGGAGGTTGAGAGGACGGGAATTGATCCACCCTCGGTTGGATGAAGATTAAGGGTGTCTCCGCACCCGGGCAAACAAAGGCACTGGTTTGGATCGCGCAAAAAGGTACGCATTTTGAGCACGAGAAATCCGACCGCCCCCTGAACAAGCCGTTCGAGCTTGTTCAAAACAGATAGCTTTTCGACCATTCGAGACATTGGGAGGCCGTTGCCAAGGTGAGGACTGCGCTCAAGATTAAATGCAGTGAATGCTACCGAGACGCCCGCTCCCTCCGAAGACCCCGACGTTCTAGTAGCCGGGGCGGGTGTCGGCGGGATCTGTGCGGCCATCGGTGCGGCGCGCGCCGGCGCGCGGGTGCTGCTGGTCGAGGCGGCGGCGGAGATTGGCGGCACCGGGGTCCACTCGCCCGTCTCACTGGTGTGTCGATTTTGGGACGACGACCGCGAGCCGATCAATCGCGGCTTGCACGCCGAGCTTTTTCCCGACGTTTATCCCGAGAACGGGGGTGCACCGTGGGACCGGGTCCCGACCTACGACGAGGTCGAGTTGGCCCGCCGCTACCGCGAGCTTCTCGCGGCGGAACCGAATCTCGCGGTGCTCACGAACGCCGCCGTCACCGCGGTCGAGCGGTCCGGTTCGCGCGTGGCGGCGGTGGAATTGTCCGACGGAAAACGCGTCCGAGCGGCGGTCTTCGTGGACTCGACGGCCGACGGCAATCTCTCCGCGCTGGCTGGTGCGGAGACCGAGCTGGGGCGGGAGGTCGACGGGCAAACGCAGCCGGCGACGTTTACCTTCAAAGTTTCCGGCGTCGACCTCGACCGGCTGCGCGATCCCGACATCGGTTCGTGGGCCGGCATTCGTTCGCTGCGCGCGGAGTTGCTTCCACTCTACCTCGACCTCAAGCGGAGCGGCGGGACGACAAACCCGCGCGACAATGTGCTGTGCTTCCCGTATCCCGACGGGCGGGCGCTGCTCTTCAATCAAACGCGCGTATTGGGGGCCGATCCGACGAACGCGGCTTCGATGGACGCCGCGCTGGCCGAGGGTCGGCGGCAGGCGACCGAGTTCTTCGAATCGATCCGCCACCACCCGGCCTTTACGAACGCGACGATGGACTTCGTGGCGACGCGGATGGGCGTGCGCGAAGGCCGCCGCGTGATTGGCGATTATGTGCTCACGGCGGAGGATTGTCTGTCGGCCCGGAAATTTCCCGACATGGTCGCGGCCTGCGCCTACCACTTGGACATTCACGATCCGGCTGGAGCTGGGACGCGGATGGAACACATCGCGCCGCCGGGGTATTTTCACGTTCCTTACCGGAGCCTGCGAGCGCGGGGGTTCGACAATCTGCTCCTCGGGTCGCGCTGCATCAGCGGCAGCCACGAGGCGCACTCCGCTTATCGTGTAATGGCTCCGCTGAGTGCGATTGGTCAGGCGGCGGGCGTCGCGGCGGCGCTCGCGGCGACCCGGGCGGCGGGCGGTTCCCGAGGGATCGAGGCCCGCGAAATCCGCGACGTGCTCCGGGAGCAGCGGCAATTCGTCGAGTCGGAGGCGGGCCGTTGAGGCCGCCCGCCATCCTCGTCCGGTCCTCCTGGCAGACGCTCAACATCGGCGATATCGGGCATTCCCCGGGGTTGCTCGCCCTGCTCGAGCGCCATCTGCCGGAGGCGAAGATCCGCCTGTGGCCGAGCGACGTGAGCCACGGGGTCGAGGCGATGCTCCGCCGCCGTTTTCCCGACGTGCCAATCGTGCAAACCGAGGCGGAAATCTCCACCGCGCTTGCGGAATGCGACTTCCTGCTGCACGGCTCCGGTCCGTATCTGGTCGGGGAGGATGCGGTCGCGCGGTGGCGGGCGGAGACGGGAAAACCCTACGGCGTTTACGGGATCACGCTGCCATCCGTGCGGCTGACCGATCCCGTGAAGCAACTGCTGGACGCGGCGCGGTTCGTGTATTTCCGCGACACGGTGTCGCTTCAGCTCGCCCGCGAACGTGGCGTGACGTGTCCGGTGATGGGATTCACGCCCGACGCGGCTTTCGCCGTGGATTTGGTGGACGACGGCGAGGCGGAGCGTTTTCTCCGCGCGAACGACCTGGAGGATGGAAAATTTCTCTGCTGCATCGCCCGCTATCGGAATACGCCGCACTGGATGATCCCGGAGAAAAATCGTGGTCCCGATCTCGTGAAGGAAGCTCGCAACAACGCCCTCAAGGAGCAGGATCACGCGCCGCTCCGCGACGCGATCCGCGGAATCGTGCGGTCGACGAATTTGAAGATTCTGCTCTGCCCGGAGGATCGCACCCAGATGGAAGCCGCCCGCGAAATGCTCTACGAACCCCTGACCCCGGACGTGCGCGAGCGGGTCGTCTGGCGCGAGGACTACTGGCTCACGGACGAAGCCCTCTCGACCTACCGCCGGAGTGCGGGGATCTTCGGGAACGAAATGCACAGCCCGATCATGGCCGTCGGCCACGGGATCCCCGCCATCGTGGCGCGCTGGGAGGAGCAGACCAGCAAGGGCTTCATGTGGCGGGACATCGGTCTGGGCGATTGGCTCTTCAACTTCGACCGGGCGACGGATCGCGAGCGGTTTGCCGCGTTCGTGATCGATTGGGCGCAAAATCTGCCGGCGGCCCGGGTCGCCACCGGCCACGCGCGGGACTTCGTCGCGGAACGCCACCGCGAGACGATGACCGGGCTGCGCCGCGAGGTTGGGTTGCCGTGAGGACGGTTGCTGGCTCAGGCGGACTTGCGCTTGGATTTGGCGCGCGTCCGTTTTTTCTCGGGAGCGAACGTGTCGAGGTCGAGCCACCGACCTTTCACGAGCGCCATTCGGGGGTGGGAGGGGACGCCGGTTTCGCGCATGTGAAGCTGACCGATGACGAGATCCACGGCGGAGACGCCGACCTCTTCCGCCATCTGGTCGATCCCGGAAAACCACGTGTCGGAGGCGCGCATCTTGTAACGGCCCGCGAGTTCCGGGGCGGCGCAGTCCAGACGCACGTGCCCGACGTCGCCCGGCACCTCGAGGCCAATGCCGCTCAGCCACTCGAGAATCGGGCATTCGTTGGAGATGATCACCTGGGGCGCGTGGCGCGCGAACCAGGCGGCAAAGTCCTGCTCGCGGATCCGCGGCTTCTTCAAAAGCGGCACGCGGTGCTGTCGCGGCAGATTTTGCTGATCCGCGAGGAACGCTCCCGTCCAAGCGTGGGCGACGCGGGAGTCGGTGCCATCGGTCTCGACGAAGCCGATCCTCGTCACCCCACGCTCACGAATTTTTTGCAGGGCCAATTCGAAATTGTCGGCGTGGGCGCTTTCGACGCGGTGGATGTCGGGGTCCTCGAGCGAGTGCCCGATCGCCGCGATGGAGAAGGCCGACCATTCGAAATCGATCGTCGTCATGCCGTCGGGGAGCGGCGCCACGATGGCGGCCTCGACCCCGCGCGCCTGCAGGATGGACACGGCGCGCTTTCCGGTCATCCCCTCGGCCCGCAACCAGAAGGGTTCCAGCAGGTAGCCGAGGCTTTCGGCCCGGCGTTGCGCGCCGTCGAAAATGCGGAGGTTTTTGCGATAAGGATGCCAGCCCTCCTCGGTCGGCCACGCAGTCAGCCACGCGATGGTCGCCCGGTAGGGAGTCGATTGGTTGCCGCGGACGTGGGCCATCAATTTCGACACGTCGGGATCGGGCGCGTAACCGAGTTCGCGCGCGATTATTTGCACCCGGTCGATGGTGCTCTGGGGCATCCGCGGATGATTGCGCAGCGCGAACGAGACCGCCGCTCGGGACAATTTGGCTCGCTCCGCGATATCGCGCAGAGTCACTCGACGTTTGTTCATGGGGCACCCGCACCCAACGCTCCGCCGGGAAATTTTTCAACCTCCAACCCGCCCGCTCGATGATTTCGATTTCCCAATCCCCCCTTTTTCGAGCCCACGTTCATCCCGACACGGGCATCACGAGCCACCTGCTCGACCAACGCGTCGCCCCGCAGCAGCAGACGTTCTATTACGTCAACGACGGCTCGTCCCGCGACCGACGGTTCTTTTGGTTCTACTGCGCCTTCCCGCCGTCCGGCGACGCGAACGCGGGGCGCACGCTCGGGGTGATCGATTTCGTCGACGGCGACATCCGCCATTTTCCCGAGACCCAATTTTCCCACGCCTCACCGTGGGTCGACCCCGACACCGGCGAGGTCTTCTGGGGAACGGGACGCGCCATCTGGAAACGCGGGCCCCACTCCGGTGACCGGGCCGAGAAGATCGGCGAAGTCCCGAAGGATCTCATCGGTTGGCGCGACGTCACCTGCACGGTCACGCACCTCTCGCGATCGGCGGACGGGCGGGAATTTTTCATCGACCTGCGCACCCCGGCGAAGACCTACCTCGGCACGATGTCCATTGCGACCGGGGCGTTCGATTGCTGGGCGGGTCTCGACGGCACCTGGGACCACGCGCAATTTCATCCGACCGATCCCGACCTCGTGCTCTTCTCGCAGGAGATTCACGTCGATCCGATCACCGGGCGGCGGATCCCGTGCGACGACCGCATGTGGACCCTGCGGCGGGGCGAAACTCCGCGCCCCGTCCTGCCGACGCCGACCGTCTGCACGCACGAATGGTGGAGCGCCGACGGTCGCGCGATCTACGCCATCGACGGCGACGGCACGTTCCGGGTCGATCAGGCGACCTGCCGACGCGAACCCGTCTGGCCCGGCGCCACCTGGCACACGCACGCCAACTCCGACGACACGCTGCTCGTCGGGGACCGCCACGGGAATTTTTTTCGCGGCTGCGAATCGCGGGTGACGTTCAAAAATCTTCCCACCGGTCGCGAGATCGAGATCGCCCACAATCCCGAGCTGATCGGCGAAGTCGGCGCGAAATACCACATTGACCCGCACCCCCGCTTCGTCCTCGGGGAAGAATTTGTCGCTTACACGACCACCGTGCGCGGCCGGCTTGACGTGGCGTTCACAGCGACCGCCGACCTGCTTGCGGCGACGGCTTAACGTAAAACCCGCCTCGAATTGGGATCACTCGGTGTCCCGCTATCCTTTCCCACCCGCCACTCCCATGACCATCAACAAGGCCTTTCCCCAGCATCAGCGCCGCGTCGTCCATTCCCTCGATGGGAGTTGGGACTTTTCCTTTCTCGGCGACGTCGATGGCGATTCCGTCGACCTGGGTTCCGTCGACTTCGCGGATCGAATGCTCGTCCCGGCGGCTTTCGACTCCCTGCCCCGGCTGATGGGACGGCGCGGCGTCGCCGTTTACCGCCGCTCCATTCCGACCACGCCTGGTCGCCGCCGCCTGCTTCACTTCGAGGCGGTCAGTCTCTGGTGCCGCGTCTTCGTCGACGGCGTCGCGCTCACCGATCACGACTGCGGTTACACCGGATTCTGGTGCGACGCGGGTGCCAGCGAGCGGGAATCGACGGAGATCATCGTGGTCGTCGACAACCGCTTCGACTGGCAACGGACGCCGCTCCACGAGCAATTCTTCGACTTCTACCAGTGGGGAGGGATCACTCGATCCGCGTGGCTGCACGAGGTGCCCGAGACATACGTCCGCTCGGCCCACGTCCGCGTGGACGATTTCGTCGCCGGGATGATCACCGTCACGGTCCGGCTCTCCGCCGAGGCAGCCGAAGTGACGACCTCGATCGATGGTGCGGCGTCGGAAGTCCACGCGGTGTCGGGTTCGGAATTCTCAATCGAGCTCAGCGTCCCCGACCCCCGCCCGTGGTCGCCGGACGCGCCGCACCTGCACACGCTCGCCATCCGCGTTGGCGAAGACGACCTCATCGTCCGCTTCGGCCTGCGCACGATCCGCACGTCGGGCCGGGAAATTCTCCTCAACGACCAGCCGATCAAACTCCTCGGCTACAACCGCCACGAATTCCACCCCGACACCGGCTCGTCGATTTCGCCCGCGCAGCATCTCATCGACCTTCATTTGATCAAGGATCTGGGCTGCAATTTCGTCCGCGGCAGTCATTACCCGCAGGACCAGCGGTTTCTCGATCTGTGCGACGAACTCGGAATCCTCGTCTGGGAGGAGGGGCTCGGCTGGGGTCAGCGCGAGCGCCAACTCACCGACCCGCACTTCCGCCAATCCCACCTTCGCATGCTCGACGAAATGGTCGACGCCAGCGTCAACCACCCGAGCGTGATCATCTGGGGTTTCCTCAACGAAGCCGGCACGAACGAAGAATCCACCCGCCCGATCTTCGAGGAATCCGTCGCGCGGCTCCGCGAACGCGACCCCGACCGCCTCGTCGCCTGCGCCAGCATGTTCCCGCTCGACGACCTCTTCCACGACCAGGTCGACATCATCAACCACAACCTCTACCCGGGTTGGTATGACACCGGCGAGCACCCCGACCCGCTCAGCCTGATCCTCCCACGCGTCCACGAATGCCTGGCCCACGTCGCGCAGTTCGACAAACCCTACGTCATCAGCGAGACCGGCGCCGAGGCGCTCCCGGGCTGGCACGATCCGCTCAACGGATTCTTCACCGAGGAGTATCAGGCCGAATACCTGCGCGTCTTCTGCGAAGAAGCCGTTGGCAATCCCGACATCGCCGGCCTGGCGATCTGGCACTTCTCCGACGCCCGCGTCGACCGCAACGAACAACTCATCCGCCGTCCGCGCGGTTACAACAACAAGGGAACGTTCGACGAATACCGGCGCCCCAAAGCCGCCTGCGCCGTGGTGCGGAAGATCTTCGGGAGCAAGTCGGTTTAACGTAAAACGCGAACCAATTCGCGGGGGGTGGGTGGGCTGGGTTACCTTCAGCCGCTGAACGACAAATGCCGGAATCTTGTTTTCGGTTTCAGCCCCAACCCCAAAGACCATGAAAAAAGCCCTCTCCCTCCTCGCCTTGACCGCACTTGCGGCTTCTCCCGCCCACGCCGTCATCCTGGCCAGCTACGACTTCACGACCAATACCGCTTCCGGTGACAGCGAACCGCTGACGACGGCCTCCACGTTTGACGACGCGGGTTGGACTTCTCAGTTCAGAACCGTTGCGAGTAATCAATACCGCGCGGTGCAGACTGGCTCGGTTCCGGCCACCTTCGATGCCGCAATTTATTTCACCTTCACTCTCACGATCCCCGCGTTAACCACCGTCGACCTCACGTCGCTGACCTTCGACGGAATCTTCGAAAACAACGCCGTCCGTCCGGTGAGCTATTTTGTTCGGTCCGATGCGGGCGGCGACGCATTTGCCACTGATCTGAGCATCTCGCCGGACAACCAGGTCACAACTGAAAATGCCCTCACACCGAAATCAGTAAGCCTCATCGCCGCCGGCTTTCAGAGCCTGTCGACTCCGGTCGAATTCCGAATTTACTTTACCGACAATTCCAACAGCGGCAGCTCGACCCGCCTGTCCGGCATCGACAACGTCGTGCTAAACGGCGACGTCACCGCGGTGCCTGAGCCCGGCAGCGTCGCGCTACTCATCGGAGGCGGCTGTCTACTGGTCGCTCTGCGCCGACGTCGGACCCATTGCCCGAAGGCCTGACCTCGCCGCGAAACCGCTCTACGGTTAGGCCGCGCTGACATCGGAGCGTGCGGCTAATCGTGCGGTCCGGGTCAATCTTTGCCAAAGATCGAGTTAACGTAAACCCTAGCGCCATTGTCGGCGATTCCTGAGACCGCCGAACTTTTTTGGGACCCCCGCAATGAAGCTCCCCCGTCCCGCCCCCCTCCAACGTTCGGACTCTCCCGCATTCAGCCTCATCGAACTCCTCGTCGTGATGGCGGTGATCTCGCTGATGCTCGTGTTGGCGGCGGCCGCGTTTAACAACTTCGGAAAATCGACCGCACTCGCGGCGTCGGGAAACCGAGTCGCGGGCATCCTCGAGCAGGCCCGGCAGCACGCCCTGTCGCAGGGAGCCATGACGGCGGTGGCGATCGCGACCGATTCCGCGAGTCCAAAGCGAAATCAGGCCTTCGTGGTCTTGGCAGCCCGACCGCGAAGCGACGGCGCGGCTCTGACCGCCGCCGATTGGAAGCAGGTTTCCAAGTGGGAAGTCCTCCCCGAGGGAATCACCGTCGATTCGGGTTCCACTTTCACGGAGTCTGGAACGAAGCTGGTCCCTTCGTTGCCCTCGCAATTGCCGGAGCGCGCCGGGGAACGCTCGAACTCGTTCCGCTACGTGATATTCCAACCCAGTGGCGCGATTCTCGGCGGAGGGGCGGCGGGCCTTCGTCTGGTGGAAGGGATCTGGCCGAGCGGGGCCGCCTCGCCCACCTACACGCGTCCAGGCTCCGACGGGACTCCCGGGAATTACTACAAAATGTCCCTGATCGCCGCCACGGGGAGGTTGAAAGTTGATCGCCCGTAATCCAATTCGACTCGCGAGGCGCCGAGCCTTCAGCCTCATCGAGGTCGTCCTGGCACTCGGGATCACCACCGTGGCGATCATCGCGATCATCGGTCTGTTGTCGGTCTCGTTCCAGGGCAGTCGGGAGGCATCCGAGGACACCTCCTCCTCGGCGATCCTGAGCCAGGTGGTCGATGGATTGAGAGCGGAGCCCTTCGACGACGTGCGGACCTCGCTGGCAGGCGGCGGTCGCACCTTTACCTTCAATCAAGAGGCCGCACCGGTCGCGCCGGGGGACTCGCCCGCCTACGTGTGTCTGGTCGAACAGACTTCCACAAGCGGCACGCCGGTCAGTCTGCTGACCATCAAGATCACGATCTCGACCGCGAGCGGGCGAAAAGCGAACGAATCATGCAACGATCGCAAAATACTGACCGTCCCCGGCTCCGACGCGGGTTCACCCTGCTCGAAATTCTGGTTTCCATGGTGATCCTCTCACTCCTCGTCGTGCTCCTTGCCTCGATGATGGATCGGATCTCCCAGGCGTGGATGACCGGCGAGGGCCGCTCCCGAGCCAACCAAAGTGGGCGGGCCATCGCGGACGTGATGCGGACGGAACTCCAGGGGGCGCTGCTACCCATCGAGGTGCCCATCGATGACGATGACGATGACGAAGACGAAGCCGAAGTCGCCAAAATCGAAAACCTCCAGTTCGTGGTGAATCCCACGCTCCCAGCCGAGTATCAAAATCGCGATTCGATCTTTTGGCAGGCACCGGTCGCCACGGATCGAGCATTCGGTGACGTCGCCGAGATCGGCTACTTCGTCGCGTGGGACGGTCTGCAACCTCAACTGCGAAGATTCTACGCCAGCCTCACGCAGACCTCGCCGTCGGGAGAGGTTACCGCAGACCCGAATTTTCAAATCTACAAAAATCCGACGAATTGGATCACCTCGGACATTCTCGCGGCGGCCAGTCCTGCGGATGAGCCGAACGATTACCGCGGACTCTTCGCGGAAAACGTCCTGGGATTCTGGATTCGCTGCCTGGATCCGGAGGGGAATCCAATCACGCAGGACGCGGACGGGAATGCCTTCGCGAACGGGTTCGATTCGCGACGGGGCTACCGCTACCAGGACGGGTCCGGACAAATGGTCACCAAAGTCGGATCCGCTCTTCCGGCCGTGATCGAAATCAGCCTCGCGCTGATTGATCCGCGATTCGCGCAACGCATCGAACCGGCGCTCAAAGCAAAAATCATTTCGGGCACGGGGCAGGCGGAGACGGCGTCGGAATTCGTCGAAGCCGCCATCGCCGACGCCGGTTTGGAAGCCATCCGCCCGGGCCTCCGGGCCTACACAACCACAGTTTTCCTGAGGAATTCGCGATGAAGATCAACGACCACCCACTTCGCCGGAACCACGACGGATCGGCGCTGCTCATCACGCTGGCGACGCTCGTGATCCTGACCATTATCCTGGTTGGATTCTCTGAGAGCGTTCGCATCGAGCGCGTTTCGGCCCGGAGTCATTTGGATGGCACGCAGGCCACGCTTCTGGCCCAGGCGGGGATCGACCAGGCCGTCTCGGCCATCCGCGAAACCACGGCCGACCCCGAGCGCAACTGGATCAGCCAGCCCGGTCGGCTGATCGCGGGCGCGGCGACCGGAGGCGGATCACCGGATGCGCGGAAGATTCTTCAGCAGGAGGTGCCGCTGTCCTCCGGGCTGGCGACCGCGACAACGGATCCAAATTTTCGGCCGCCCGATCTCAACGCGCTCACTTTCGAGACTCCCGCCTCCCACCTCATCACCGAGAGTCCGGATGCTACGGGCAACGTCGCGGCGCTCAGGGCCCAGTGGGTCTACGTTCGAAAAGACGGCACCTTCGACAAATCGGCGGCACCCAGCACGTCCGACACCGACAATCCACTCGTCGGGCGCTACGCCTACTGGACCGATGACGAGAGCGGCAAAGGTAAACTACAACATCGCGTGGACGCGCGATGACGCCAACCCGCATTCCATCAGCCACCCGACCAAGGTCGGCCTGGCGGCGCTGCTCGATCCGGACAACCTCACGGTCGGCGAGGACATGGCGCGGGCAATTCACTTCTACGACCTGCCGGGTGCGCCGACGGCTCCAAGCCTCGATCAATACGACGCGTTGAAACGAGTCGCCTTCGACACCCCGCTGAATGTCCGTCGCGTGGCGTTCGACAACGCCGTGCCCACCGGTTTTTTGGAGGCGTTGACCGATCAGAAATTCAATCTCACCCACTACGCGAACGATCCCGGGACGACCTTCTTCAACGAAGATCGTTTTGTTCTGACGACCAAAGAAGACCTCGCGGGCAAGCGCTCGTTTCTCGACATTTTGGTAGACCAGGAAGCGGACCCCGGGTTTCTGGACTCGCTCGATCCCACAAAATACAACGCGACGATCGAAACCTTGATCGAATACTTCGAAGAGACCAACTGGCCAATAGCTCCCGGAAAATCCTTGAAGGAGAAATATTTCCCGGGAGATCCAGCGCTGGCCGAGCTTCGACTGGCGCAGTTTGCAATCAACATCATCGACTACGTCCGGAGTACGGAGTCCGAAAAACCGTTTGTCGAACCTGCCCGTGCCGTGATCGAAAACGTGGGGGGTAAAGACCGCGTCGTTCTGGACAAAACCAGCGGAACCGCGGAGACGTTCATCGGCCAGACCCGCAGATTGTTGATCACGGAGCAGGCGATGTGGCTTTCCGAGACGCCGGAAGCCTCCGGACCGAACAAGGACAGATACAAAGCCCGGTTTTACGTCGAAGTTTACCTTCCGGAAAATTACGGATTCGAGTCGATCAATCTGCTGGAGCCGGAACCCGGCAAGCTTCTCTTTTGCTACTACGACGAAACGGCGCGGTCGGTCGACGCCAACGTGAGATACAACGATTTCAAGGGCGACCGGACATCCTCGAGAGGGGGGAGGTTCTTTCGGGTGCGCACCAGCAATATCGTCACGGGAGATCCCATTCTGCTCGCCGGCAACTACGCCGTTCTCAGTCACGTCTTTTACCGCGACACGTCCAGATCGGTAACGCCAAACGTCGGTTTGAAGACCATCCTCTTCATCGAGACCGATGGCGACAACGACGATCTGATCGACGGAAATTCCCCGCCCCGGATCGCGTTCGCACCGAACATGGGGTCCACCAGAGGAGACCCCTCGACCTACCTCGACTACCCCATCAACGCCAACGTCCCGGATCCCGGAGACACCGGCATTCCCACCATCAGGTCGTTCGAAACGAACGATCCCCGGCTCGAATACCTCATCGCGGACTGGGGAACGATCCGATCGACCAACACGCTCGGCGGCGTCAATGACCGCCTCACGGAAATGGTCGGTCAACTTCCCAGCACCACCTCCCCGGCGCAGGACACGGATATCGAAGGGAAAATCTCTGCGGCCAGTCCTCAAATGCCGGCCCCCAAGGGCAGCGCGGCGAACCCGGACGGCCAGGTCCAATCACCCGGTGAACTCGGCTTGATCCACACCGGAGCCCACTACCAAACGAGCGTCGCCAGCGTCCCGTGGCGGACGATTCGTCTGCAGCCAAGCGCGGAACCCGCCGGCTCCGAGGTCCCGGATTGGGCGTTCATGGATTTGTTCGCCGCGCCCGTGAAGACCCCGAAAGACGCGAAGGGACTCTACTCGCCCCACGGAAATTCGAGTGCCGGACGGGTGAACGTCAACGCTCAGATCACACCCTTTCAGTTCACCCGCTCCGCTCCGCTGGCAGCCGTCTTTCGCGACGCGCGCACCGACTCCACCGACGCCACGAAAGTCGTGGACGCGGCGAAGGCCGAGCAACTCGCGCTCAACGTCGTTCGGCATGAACCCTCCCCCGGCGAAAACAAGATTCCAGCGGGCCAGGAATACGGCTACGCGGGCGTCTTCGACTCACCCGGCGAGATCGTGGAAATCGCCGGGATCGCGGATGGCGGCGAGAAGAGCGAGCAGCTCATCCGAGACGTCGCCAGTCTGCTCACGACGCGGGGCAACGTCTTTGGCGTCTATTCGATCGGCGAGACCCTCAAGCAGACTCCCACGGGTGACCTGATCGTAACGGCCACCACGCGCCTGCACGCCATCGTCGAGCGTTACGTTGACCCGGCCACGAGCGAGGTCAGATTCCGCGACATCTATTACCAGGATCTCACGCCGTAGTTTCGACAGCTCGCCCTCCACAATCGGTTTAACGTCAAACCGACCGGGGGTTCGGTCCGCCGAAAAGCTCCGTCATAGGTAGTCCCAATCCCTTCGCTTCATGAGTTCCACCCCCCCCGCATCCGCGCGGAAGACAAAGCCCCGCTCGGGCACAAGATCGCCTACGGCCTCGGTGGTATGACCGAGCAACTGTCGAATGCGGTGACCAAGAACATGTTCGTGCCGGTCTACAACATCGGCCTCGGCATCAGCCCCGCGCTCATCGGCACGGTCCTCATGATCTATCAACTCTGGGACGCGCTCGCCGATCCCATCATGGGCAACCTGTCCGACAACACGCGCACGCGCTGGGGTCGGCGCCGCCCCTACATCGTCGTCGGCGGCATCCTCACCGGCCTCGTCATGCCGCTCCTTTGGCAACCCTCACCCGAGTGGAGTCAGACGGCGACCATCGCCTACATGATCGGCGTCGGTCTACTCTTCTACACCTGCTTCACGGTCTGGGCGATGCCCTACTACAGCCTCGGCATGGAAATGACGCCGAGCTACCACGAACGCACGCGCATCGTGGCGTGGCGGACGGCCTTTTCCAAACTCGTCGGCCTGCTTGGCGGCTGGATGCTTGCGCTCGCCGCCCTCCCCGCCTTCGCCGATCCCGTCACCGGAGAACCCGACATCGCCAAAGGAATGAGCGTCATGGGCTGGGTCATGGGATTGATCATTCTCGCCGTCGCCATCCTGCCCGGCGTCTTCGTGAAGGAGCGCTACTACGCGAAGGAGGCGAAGGATCAACCCAAGATCCCGCTCCTCAAGAGCATGCGCGAGACGCTGGCCTGCCGACCCTTCCAGCTCGTCCTCGGCATCGTCCTCTTCAACACCGTCGGCTCCACCCTCGTCGGTAGCCTCGGTCTCTACCTCAACATCTACTACATCAACCAAGGCGACATCGGCAGCGCCTCGATGATCCAAGGCTGGAAGTCCACCGCGACCTTCATCCCCGGTCTCCTCAGCGTTCCCTTCTGGGCGTGGGTCAGCGAAAGAATCGGCAAGACGAAAGCCCTCGCCCTCACCCTTTCGATGGGCTTCGTCGCGAATATCCTCATCTACTTCTGCTACCGCCCGAGCAGCCCTATCTCCAGATCCTTCCCCACGTCTTCCTCTCGGCTTTCGGCGTCGCCATGTGGATGCTCATCCCCTCCATGCAGGCCGACATCGTCGACTACGACGAACTCCGCACCCACGAGCGCCGCGAGGGCAGCTTCTCCGCGATCTTCTCGTGGATCTTCAAATTGTCCGCCACCTTGACGACTGGCCTAGCCGGTTTCATCCTCGTCTGGACCGGCTTCGACGTCGTGAGATACGGCAAGACCCAGCCGCCGGAGACGCTCGAGCGCATGCTCGAATGGTACGTCTTCCTGCCGATGGGTTTTTGGATTTGCGCACTGCTGCTCCTGCGCTTGTATCCTTTGAGTCCGGCTCGGATGGCCGAGATCCGCGAGCAACTCGAGGCTCAGCGCGGCAAGGTCTGACGCCTCCCATCCTCCATCATGAAAACGATCCACAGATTCACCTTCGGCATGGGCGATCGCTTCGGTCACCAGGGCGAGGCCCAACTCTCCGCCGTCCTCGACGCCCGCGCCCGCGGCATCGACGTCTGCCCGACCTGGAACAAATCGAACCGCGAGCACTCGATCATCGGGTCCCAACCGGACGACCTCCGCGCCGAAGCAGACGCCGCCGTCGCGGCACTCGGCTACGAAGGCGACTACTACGTCGACGCCGATCACATCGGCCTTAGCACCGTCGACCCGTTTCTGGCGGGGAGTGACTTCTTCACGCTGGACGTCGCCGATTCCATCGGCAAACCCGCCGCCGCAGCCGACGTCGACGCGTTCGTCGCGGCCCACGGCGCACTCATCGGTCGCGTCGCGATCCCGGGGATCGACGAGCCGCTGGAGATCGGCGAAGACGCGGTCCGCCGGGCGGCGGGGAAGTTTCTCCTCGCGGCCCAGGAGGCCGGTCGCATCCACCGGCACATCGCTGCGGCGAAGGCCGACGATTTTGTCACGGAAGTCTCGGTCGACGAGACGGACTCCCCGCAGAGTCCCGTCGAGTTGCTGCTCATCCTTGCCATGCTCGCCCGCGAGAACGTGCCGGTCCAGACCATCGCACCGAAGTTCACGGGCCGATTCAACAAAGGCGTCGATTACGTCGGCGACCTCGCGCAATTCGAGCGGGAATTCGATCAGGATCTGTGCGTCCTCGCCTACGCGGTCGCCGAGTTCGGGCTTCCGGAGACACTGAAACTCAGCGTCCATTCGGGAAGCGATAAATTCTCGCTCTACCCGATCATCAACCAACTCATCCGCAAGCACGACGCTGGACTGCACGTGAAGACGGCTGGCACGACTTGGTTGGAGGAGGTGATCGGCCTCGCGGAATCCGGCAGCAACGGACTCGCCGTCGCTAAAAAAATCTACGCGGGTGCCCACGCGAAGTTCGAAGACCTCACCGCGCCCTACGCCTCGGTGATCGACATCAATCGCGCCAACCTACCCGATCCAAGCGCCGTCGAGGGATGGACCAGCGAGGAATACGTCGAGACCCTCCGCCACGAACCCACCTGTTCCGCCTACAACTCGGACGTGCGCCAATTGCTTCACGTTGGCTTCAAAGTGGCGGCGCATCTCGGCAACGAATTTACCAGCGCGCTCGAAGCAAACGCTGGGATCGTCAGCCGGAACGTGAGCCACAACCTGCTGGTTCGCCACATCGTCCCCATCTTCGGCTGAGCGATTCTTTCCGAGCGCGTCTCGTTTAGAAGGCCAATCCACCCCGGGTTCCTCGTTCGTATTAATGACGACCCATGGACGTCGCCGACAAACTCGCCATCCTTGCCGACGCGGCGAAATACGACGCCTCGTGCTCCAGTAGCGGCACCGACAAGCGCACGTCCCGCACCGGTGGCATCGGATCGACCACCGGCAGCGGCATCTGCCACAGTTACACCCCCGACGGACGATGCGTCTCGCTCCTCAAGATCCTCCTCACGAACTACTGCGTTTACGACTGCCTCTACTGCATCAACCGCATCTCGAGCGACGTCCGCCGCGCCCGCTTCACCCCCGACGAAGTCGTCAACCTCACGCTCGATTTCTACCGCCGCAACTACATCGAGGGTCTCTTCCTCAGCTCCGGCATCATCCGCAACCCGGACTACACGATGGAGCAGGTCGTCAAAGTCGCCCGCACCCTCCGCGAAGACCACGGCTTCCGCGGCTACATCCACCTCAAAACCATCCCCGAGGCCTCGCAGGAGCTGATCGACGAAGCCGGACGCTGGGCCGATCGCATCAGCATCAACGTCGAACTCCCCACCGATCAGGACCTCCAACAGCTGGCTCCGGAAAAAAATCTCACCCGCATCGAGGCTTCGATGACCGGGATCAAAGCCAAAATCGACGAGGCCAAGAGCGAACGAAAACTCAGCCGTCGCGCCCCCGCCTTCGCCCCGGCCGGCCAGAGCACCCAGATGATCGTCGGAGCCACGCCGACCACCGACCGCGTCATCCTCGACCGCGCGACCAGCCTCTACCGCAAGCAACGCCTCCGCCGCGTCTACTACTCGGCGTTCAGCCCGATCCCGAGCGCCTCGCGCGACCTCCCGCTCATCGCGCCGCCCCTCGTCCGCGAGCATCGGCTCTACCAGGCTGATTGGCTCATCCGCTTTTACGGTTTTCAAGCTTCCGAACTCACTTCCGATTCGGCCCCATCGCTCGACCTGACCGTCGATCCGAAACTTGCTTGGGCCGTGCGCAACCCCGCCCAATTCCCGACGAACCTCAACCGCGCTTCCCGGGAGCAACTTCTTCGCGTGCCGGGACTCGGCGTGAAAAATGTCGACCGCATTCTCACCATCCGGCGCTGGTCGAAGATCACCCTCGCCGATCTCACCCGACTGCGTGCCCCGGTGAAGAAGATGCTCCCGTTCATCGAGACGACCGACCATACGCCCAAGCTCCTCGGCAGCCTCGCGGATCTTCTGAAGCCGAAGCCGAAGCAGTTGAGCCTCGTCCTGTAGTGCCCCGCCAACTCACGATTTTACCGACCTTCGAGGCCTGGCAGCGATCAGCCCGAACGGCCCTCAACGACGAAATCCCACCGCCCGAGATCGTCTGGGAGACCCTCGGTGCCGCCGCCCCGAGTCTCGATCTTTTCGAAGAATCCGAACCCAACCCGTCGGCCCCGAGCCGCCACCGCGTTCCGAAAGCGTTCGTGGCTTTCGCGCGGCGGGTCGCTTGCCACCGTGATCCCGAGCGCTGGGCGCTGCTCTATCGCGTCCTGTGGCGGCTCACCCACGGGGAATCTCACCTCCTCGAGCTGATCACGGACCCCGACACAAACCGCCTCATCCGCCACGATAAAGCTATCGGCCGCGCCGTTCACAAGATGCGCGCCTTCGTTCGTTTTCGGGTGGTCGAGACCGAGCAAGGGCCGTGGCACGTCGCTTGGTTTGAACCCGAACACGCCATCGTCGAGCTCAACACCCCGTTCTTCGTCGACCGCTTCACCGGGATGCGCTGGTCGATCCTCACTCCCGACCGATGCGTCCATTGGGACGGAGCTGCCGCGACCTTTAGCGACGGCGTCCCGAAATCCTCCGCTCCGACCGAAGACGCCGTCGAAGATCTTTGGCTAACCTACTACCGCAATATTTTCAACCCGGCCCGCGTGAAGACCCACGCGATGCAGGCCGAGATGCCGAAGAAATACTGGAAGAACCTCCCCGAGGCCGCCGCCATCCCCGGTCTGCTCGCCGAAGCTGATCGTCGGGTGGACGCCATGATCGAAGCTTCCGAATCGAAACGTCAGCCACTCGCCGAACATTCCCCCGCTCCCGCCACCGTTGGCGCGCCGCTCGAGGTCCTCCGAGCCGCAGCTGCAGTTTGCACCGCTTGCCCTCTCCACCGCGACGCAACCCAGACGGTCTTCGGCGAGGGTCACCCCGACGCGCGGCTCGTCTTCGTCGGCGAGCAACCCGGCGACAACGAGGATCTCCAAGGCCGACCCTTCATCGGACCCGCCGGCCAGCTCTTCGACCGCGCGCTGTCCGAAGCCGGGATCGACCGCGATCTCGCCTACGTCACCAACGCGGTGAAACATTTCAAATGGACCCCGCGCGGCAAACGCCGCCTCCACGCGAAGCCCGGCGTCCGGGACATCAACGCCTGCCGCCCCTGGCTCGAAGCCGAAGTCGCGGCAATCAACCCAGCTGTCCTCGTGTGCTTGGGATCGACCGCCTCGCGATCTGTGCTCGGCCCGGACATCAAGGTGCTGCGGGATCGCGGGACGTTTCGAACCTCCGATTGGTGCGACCAGACCTTCGTCACCGTCCACCCGTCCTCGCTACTGCGCGCGCCGACCGAGGAGGCACGCGTCGAGGGTTATGCCCGCTTTGTCGCGGACTTGGCCACCATCGCCGAGCGCCTGGCAGCGGATTGATCAAGCCGTCAGCATGGCGGCTCCGAAGACCCCCGCGCTGTCGCCCAGACTCGGCTTCACCAAGACGGCTTCGAAGCTCGGGGCAAAGATCTGATCCCCGATGAGCGCCCGCGTCGCGTCGGTGTAGAGCACATCGATGTTTCCGACCCCGCCCCCAATCACAATCGCGTGCGGATCGAAGGTATTGATCACAACGGCCACCGCCCGAGCGAACGAAGCGCAGAGATGGTCGATTGTGACTTGAGAAAAAGGATCGCTCCCGACGTCCGCGATCACGTCTTTCAAAGGACGGCGGCGTCCCGCCAGACGCTGATAGAATGATTCTAGTGCTGGCCCTGCGAGCACCGTCTCCACGATTCCGCGCGTGCCGTAGCCCGACACTTCGCCTTCGGGGTCGAGCACGTTCTGTCCCCATTCCCCCGCGATTCCATGGCAGCCGCCGAGCACGCGACCATTTACAACGAAGCCACCGCCGCAGCCGGTGCCCATGATGATGCCGAAGACGGTCTCGTACCCCTTGGCCGCGCCCATCGTCGCTTCGGCCAGCGCAAAGCAATTCGCATCGTTGGCCATCTCGACTCGCAAACCGAGCGCGGACTGAAGGTCGGCCTTGAAGGGACGTCCGTTCAGGCACTGGGTGTTCGACCCTCGGAGCAGCATCGTCTGTGGATCGACCGTTCCCGGCGTCCCGATGCCGATCTCGGCTGGGCAATTCTCACCACAGTGTTCTCTCAGTTGTCCCACCACCCGCACGACCTGTGCGACGATGTGGTCATATCCTCCCACCGACTCGGTCGGCAAGCGGGTCCGAAAGACCGCCGCATCCGGCGCTTCCGGCCGAATGACGGCACCTTCGATCTTCGTTCCGCCCAGATCGATCCCGAGGAGTGCAGCGCTCATCAAATGATCAGTAGCTTTTCGCCCAGACGACCCGCCTAGCGCTTGGTTCACCCGAAAACGGGCAGGTGCCCGCTTCGTCATTCGTAAACGGAACGCAGCGAATGGTCACCTTGAGGTCGGTCTTGATCTTCGCTTCGACCTCGGGCGATCCGTTCCAATGCGCGAGAGCGAAACCGCCATGGATCGCCGACTGATCGGACTTCTTGGCAGTGAAAAATTCGTAGAACTCCTCCCGCGAATCGATCAATCGCGTGTTCTCGTCTCGGAAAGCCGTCGCCCGCTCGAGCAGATTCGCCTGGATCTCCGCCAACACGTCCGGGAGACGAGCGGCAACATCCGCCTGCGGGACAAATTCCTTGTCCTTCGGTCCTCGATCTCGCCGCGCAAGAGCAACCGTCCCCTTCTCCAGATCGCGCGGCCCGATCTCGATCCGCGTCGGGATCCCTCGCTTGATCCAGTCCCAGCTCTTCGTCCCGCCGCCGACATCTCGTGAGTCGATCTCGATGCGAAGTGGCTCGCCCGCGTAAGTCTGATTTCGCAACGCGGCGGCGAGATCTTCGGCGGCTTTCATCACCGCGTCTCGCGTCTCTTCCTTCGGCGTGATCGGGATGATGACGGCGTGCGAGGGCGCGATTCGCGGAGGGATGATCACCCCATCGTCGTCGCCGTGCGCCATGATCAAAGTCCCGATCAGCCGCGTGCTAACGCCCCAACTCGTCGTCCAAGCGTTCTCGACTTGACCGTCGCGACCCTGAAACGAGATGCCCGACGCCTTCGCGAAGTTCTGCCCCAAGAAGTGCGACGTCCCGGCTTGGATCGCCTTACGATCCTGAACCATCGCCTCGATGCAATACGTCCGCACCGCGCCGGGGAAGCGCTCAGTCTCCGATTTCTCTCCCGTCAGCACCGGCACCGCTAGGTACTCCCGGGCAAATGTCTCGTAGACGCCCAGCATCCGCTCGGTCTCCTCAACGGCTTCGCCCTCGGTCTCATGAGCCGTGTGCCCTTCTTGCCAAAGGAACTCTGCGGTCCGCAGAAAGAGGCGCGGGCGCATCTCCCAGCGCACCACGTTGGCCCACTGGTTGATGAGGATCGGCAGGTCGCGATAAGAGTTCACCCACTTCGCGTAGGTCGCGCCGATGATGGTCTCGCTCGTCGGCCTCACCACGAGTGGCTCCGCCAACTCGCCCGCGGGCCGCAATTGCCCGTCGCTATCTTTCTCCAGGCGGTGGTGCGTCACCACCGCGCACTCGGTTGCAAATCCTTCGACGTGGTCAGCTTCCTTTTGCAGATGCGAGAGCGGGATGAAGAGGGGAAAATAGGCATTCTTGTGCCCGGTCGCTTTGAACATCCCGTCCAGCACCGCTTGCATCTGCTCCCACAGGGCGTAGCCCCAGGGCTTGATGACCATGCAGCCGCGCACCTCGGAGTTTTCTGCCAAGTCCGCTGCCTTGATCACTTGCTGATACCACTCGGGAAAATGTTCCGCCCGCCGCGGCGAGATCGCGTTCTTGTCACTCATAAAAATGGGCCACCAGCGTTAGCAGGGATCGGCGGGAAGTGAATTTCTAAAACCACCTCAGATCAGCGAACGAAGAAAGCGCTCAAAAAAATCCGCCCCGCGCTCGAGATCGGCCACCGTGATGAATTCATCCTCCGTGTGCGCCTGCAGGATCGAACCCGGCCCCAGGGCGATCGCCGGGGTGCCGCGAGCCGCGAAGTTCGCTCCGTCACAGAACCACGGCGCGCCCACGCATTTGCCGCCGAGCACGCCGAGCTTGTCAATGAGCGGGTGCCCCGGGTCGGTCCGCATCGGCTCTGCAGCCTGGAGTTCGACCTCGACGCCCATCGCCCGGATTCGGTCGAAGATGCCATTCAAGGACTGGCCGGGAACCGTCCGGAAATCGACCTTTAGCTCGCAGGTGTCCGGCACGATATTGGCCTTCGAGCCGCCCGCGATCACGCCCACGCTCACGGTTGAGGATCCGAGCAGCGGGTCCGCCATCGCCGCCAATTCCGCCGCAACCTCATCACGAAGGAACCCCACGACATCGGCCATTGCGTAGATCGCGTTGGTGCCGCGCTCCGGCATCGACGCGTGCACCGCCCGCCCCCGCGTCCGCAGCGTCGCCCAGGTGCAGCCC
The DNA here is from genome assembly GCA_963803825.1 of uncultured Verrucomicrobiae bacterium. Lineage (GTDB taxonomy): Bacteria > Verrucomicrobiota > Verrucomicrobiia > Chthoniobacterales > JAATET01 > CAVVKW01. The sequence continues at coordinate 25,629 of CAWDOJ010000015.1, forward strand.
TTCGTGACGTTGACCACGTCGAGACCGGTCGGTTCCCCAGCGATGACGAAATCAAATTCTTCCTCCGCCGCCAGCGCCGCCGATCCCAGCAACCCGGCTTCCTCACCCATCAAGCCGGCAAACCAGATCTCGTGTGAACATTTCGCCAGATCCCCCCCGCACCGCCCGAGAGCCCAGACCATCGCAGCGATTGATCCCTTCGTGTCCGACGCCCCGCGGCCCCAGATCCGCCCGTCCCGAGTCTCGCCGGCGAACGGATCGACCACCATTCCCCGGACGCTCACCGTATCGGTGTGCGGAGCCAACAGGAGGCGCGGCTTCCCTTCGCCGCCGGGGAAGCGTGCCAACAGATTGGGCCGACCTGGTTCGACGTCTCGCAATTCAACGTCGGCGCCCACGGCTTCCAGGACCCGCCGTAGGTATTCCGCCACCCGCTGCTCCCCGACCCCGTCCGTCCCCGGATCACCGTCGGGATTCACGCTCGGGATCCGGATGAGTTCCCGCAGTAACTCGACGACGTTGGCCGGCACTATCTCCGCGTGCCTCGATACCACTCGACGAACTTCGGGATCCCCTCGGCGATCTTGGTGCGTGGGTCGTAACCCAGCAGCCGCCGAGCCTTGGAGATGTCCGCGCAAGTCAGCGGCATGTCCCCGGCCTGTTCAGGCATCTGCTCGATCTGCGCCGACTTCCCTAGCGCTGCCTCGATCTCCCCGATCAGCTCGTTCAATGTCGTCGTCTCGCTCTCGCCCAGATTGAAAATGTCGAAGGTCTTCGCCTCGTACTCCATCGCTCCGAGCACTCCTTGCAGGATGTCGTCCACGTAGGTGTAATCTCGGCGCGTCTCGCCGTCGCCGAACTTCGGAATCGCCTGCCCGCTGTCGATCATCCGCGTGAACTTGTGAATCGCCAGATCGGGTCGCTGACCCGGACCGTAAACCGTGAAAAATCGCAGGCACACAACTGGCAGATCGAACAGATTGGCGAAGTTGCCGCACAGATGCTCCCCGGCCAGCTTCGTGGCCGCGTAGGGACTCAACGTCTGCGGCAGCGCCAGATCTTCCGAGAACGGCACGGTCTCCGCCAATCCGTAGACCGACGAGCTCGAAGCAAAGACGAACTTCTTCACCCCCGCCGCCCGCGCCGCCTCCAGCAGATTGTAGGTCCCGGTCACGTTCGTCTCGATGTAGGCTTTTGGATTTGCAATCGACGGCCGCACCCCAGCCCGAGCCGCCAAGTGGATCACCACGTCAAACCCGCCCCGCGAGAAGATCGCGTTCATCGCGCCAGCGTCCTCGATGCTATCTTCGTGCACCGTGATGTTTTCGACGTCGGCGAGATTGGCTCGCTTAATCTCTGGATTGTAGAAGTCGCTAAAACAATCGATCACGCTCACCGCGTGTCCATCCGCCACGAGCCTCCGCACCACGTGCGAACCAATAAAACCAGCGCCCCCAGTAACAACAACTCCCATGGGTCGAAGTATACGTTCAAGGAACGGCGATTTGCAATCGCCGACCCAAACCAAAGGCGCAGCCTCACCTTCCCGAGGTTCGCATTCACCCGATTTCTCGCTACCGTCCACCACGATGCGACCCACCCGCCACAGCACTTCGGCCAGCGCAACCCGCTTCGTCCTCGCGGCCACCGCCTGCGTGCTCGCGCTCCTCATCGCCGCCACGCTGCTTGCCCGCTGGTTCATCGTCGAGACCCCGGCGTCCGCCGCCGAGCGCTCGCTCGACATCGCTCGCGAGATCGCCTCGGAGGTCAGCGATGCCCTGCATTTTCAACCCACCGTCGTCGTCGCGTCCGAGACCGTCATCGAGCAGGACAACGAAGCCGCCAAGCTCATCACGCTTGAGCGCCCGATCACGGAGACCTACACGTGGGAGCACACCTGGCTCCGAAGCACGAAACGGATCAGCGTTCGCGGCGACTTCACCCTCCGAGCCGGACTCGATCTCTCCAAGCCCTTCGTGATCCGAGTCGATCCCGAGACGGGCGAGATCACCAGCGACCTACCCGCCGCCGAGATCCTCTCCGTCGACCTCACCAATCTCCGGATCACCCGCGATGAGGATGGCTGGCTCAACCAGCTCACCGCCGCCGACCGCGAGGCCGCCATCCGCCACCTCCGCGACCGCGCCATTCTCCAAGCGCACGACTCCGACCTGCTGACCGAAGCTCGCGCCTCCGCCGAACGCCGACTCCAGAAGCATCCTTGCCAGCCACGACCCCACGGTCACATTTGACCCTGCGCCGACCCCGCTCCCATGACCCCGACCGCCGCCCTCCTCCTCAAAGCCCCGATCCGCGGCACCGTGAAGACCCGCCTCGCTCGCTATGCGGGCCACGACGGAGCCCTTGAGATCTACCGCCGCCTTGTCCTGCACCAGCTCGACCAGATTCCCGAGCATTGGGACATCGTCGTGCACTTCGCCCCCGCCGACGCAGCCGACGCCATGCGCGATCTTCTCGGCGACCGACCGGCCTACGTTCCCCAACCGGACGGCGACCTGGGTGCACGCCTCCGGCACGCGACCGCGCACCACTTCGCCCAGACCGACGCCGGCCCGCTCGTCGTGATCGGCGGGGACTGCCCTTACCTACAGTCCGACGTGCTCACCGAAGCCGCCGCCACCCTCGACCACCGCGAGATCTGCATCGTCCCAGCCATCGACGGCGGCTACGTCCTCATCGGCCTAGCCGCGGATCACCCCTCCGTGTTCGACAACATCGACTGGAGCACGCCCCGCGTTTACCTCCAGACCACCCGACAGTGCCTCGCCGCCGGGCTCACCTTGCGGGCGCTGGAGCCGGCGCTGGAAGACGTCGATCATCTCGCTTCTTGGCAGCGCGCTCTCGCCAGCGGGACCATGAGAACCCCAGAAGTAGTGGCGACCACATGAGGAACAGCTCCAGATCTGTCTGTCGCCACACCGGCGCGCTCACCGCCTGGCGATACTCCAGGCAGAAGTAAACGAAGGCGGACACGCTCACCCATCGAAAGCCGAGATTGCGCGATGCAACGGCAAACGGAATCGCCCAGGCGAAATACCAAACGTGGACCACGGGCGATAACACGTAAGTTGCCAGAAACGCCTCTTCGCCAAACGCCCGCAGGCAACGCGACCGCCAGAGTCGCCACAATATCACCACCGCAAACGGCCACACGAACACGGAGTTCATTTTCACCGTCTTCTCCCAGATCTCCCCGACGAAGCGCGGGATCAATTCCGCACTCCGGGCAAATTGACCAAATTCCTCGGGACCCAGCGGATGCACCCCGAAGCGACCCCAGAAGATTGCAACACCCACGACGGCGGGCAATGCCACCAACCCCGCCGCCGCCGAAGCCAGCCGCCACCCATCGCGCCGCCAGACCATCAGCACCGCGAAGGCCGCCAAGGGGGCCGACATGTATTTTAGCGCGACGGACAGTCCGAGCAACGCGCAGCCCACCACCCGATTCCGCGAACCATTCGCGGAAACCAGCACGAGCCAACCCGCCACCAACGGGAGCAAGAAGAGCGCGTCGTAATGAGCGCCCCCGGCGAAGACGTAGATCACGAGCGGATTCCAAGCGTAGATCATCGCTGCGCTGCGATACCGCCGCCAGAGCAGCCCGACGACCCCCAGGTCCGCCGCCACGATCACGAGTTTGAAGAAGAGGAGCGTCGGCGAGATCCACGCCATCAGGCGAAAAACAAGCTCCGCCACCGGAGGGTAGATTGCGGTGATCGAAGCGTGATTCAACTTCGGCCACCAGTCCGCCCGGAGGCTAGCCAGCGCCGGGGTGTCCGGAGCCACCGTGTAGGGATTCGCCCCCGAGTTCTGGACGACGCCCTCCCAGATGTATCGCCACACGTCTCCCCCAGGTTCCATCGGCAAGAGGATGAGCCGGGCCACCACCGCGACCCCGAAGAATACCAGAGGCCCGACCGACCGCACCGCCCAACTCGCCAAGAATCCCAGGCTCATCACCCCCGCTCCCACGAGGAACCAAGGAGTCGCCGCGACGTCGCGAAAGTCTCCAAACGGCATCATCGCCCCGGCGCCCGTCAGCAACAATACCGCCGCCACCCACCGGATCGGTCGCTGCCAGACGTCGACCGCGAAGCGCCCGATCGTCGAGAGAATGATGATCCCCGCCTGCACCGAACCTCGAATGGTTCCCGACACCTTCGATTGCCCCGCGCGGCGCGGGTGATACGGGACGGGCTCCTCCACCGACCGCACACCGAGCTGCGCTGCTCGCGCTTGCATCTCCACCGTCCAACCAAATCCCCGGTCCTTCATCGCCATCGCCTCGTAGGTCGTCCGCCGAATCAACCGCATCGGTCCGAGATCGTGAAACGCCGCACCGAAGAGCACCCGCAGCAAGAACGTCGCCAACCAGTTTCCAAAATTTTGCACTGCCGTCATGTGCCGCCGCCCCGCTTCGGTCGCCCGCCGATTGCCCAGCACGAAGTCAAATTTCTCCGCCCGCTCGACAAGTCGCGGGATCGAATCGAGGTCGTCGCTCCCATCGGCATCGCAGAAGAGAATCCAGTCGCAATCCTCCGGCAGATCCACGCACCCGGTGAAGCAAGCCTGCCCGTACCCCCGCCGCGGCTCTTCGATCACCTCCGCCCCCGCCGCCCGAGCCACCTCGCCGGTCCCATCCGTCGAGCCATTGTCGACGACGCGAACCCGCGTGAAGCCACGCGCGAGCAACCCGTCCACCACCCCGCCAACCGCCCCCTCCTCATTGAAGGCCGGGATCACGACGATCAGCTTGGAGGCATCCAACTCGCTTCGCTCGTTGTTTGGATTGGTTCGGCGATTCCAAATCGCCACCCTTTGAGAGCGGCTCACGGCACCTCCTTCGCAGGTTCGCTCCCGAAGTGAAGGGAGGCGCGTGAAGCGAATTTTGCTCGCTGTGGATTCCGTCGGATGGAGCGGACGCCATTGACGAGATGAGCGGCATCCCGCACCACCCGATCAAAGTAGTCTTCCTGCCAGACCGTTCCCTCACGCCCCGGGGCCTCGTTGATCTGACGAGCGCTGAATCGCTTCCACGATTGGAGCAGCTTCCCGAGATCCTCCTCGGCCTTAAGCACAAAAAGTGCGTGCACGTGGTTTGGCACAACGATCCCAGACAATTGAGAAACCTTCCCTCCTTCGAAATACCCGAGCGCAGCCCCAACGCATCTCGCGCCCACAGGCCTCCGCAGCAGACATTCTCCCAGACCTCGGTCCAGACCATTTTCCCAAGGCTCTAGAAAACGTTTTCGATATTCTCGCTCAAGCTCCCCGGTCCACGGTTCGGGATGATGTTTCAGCCAAGCAGCCCGCTTAACATTCCACCGATCCGTCAATGAACGGGGGAGGGAGTCCGCTAGCCGAAATGTTACGAAATCGACCGCCCCCTCCTGCTGCCAATGCGGCAGTCGATTCTCCGTCCGCACAACTTCACGGTAGGGGTCAGAAAACCGAAGACCGTCCATCACCACCGCTCAAGGAGCGGCGATTTGCAATCGCCGACCCAACCCACAGGCCGCAGGCCTCATGTCTTCCGCTCCGCCATCAGCACCGGCGACGCCGCCGTCTTGTCGAACACAACCTTCCCGTCCGCCGCATACCTCCCAAATTGCAAAACCCCCGTCGGGCACGTCTGCACGCAGGCCGAACACCGCACGCACTGCGGATCCGCCATCGGCTCGCCCTTGTTGGCAAAATTCATCACGTCGATGCCTTGGTGGCAATTCGACGTACAGACATTGCAGGAGATGCACTTCTTCTTGTCCGCGAAGATCCGAAATCGCGTGAACCGAGCGTAGATGTGCATGAGCGCTGCCAGCGGACACGCAAATCGACACCACACCCGACCGGAAAAGTGGAAGTACAGACCGAACCCGATGATCCCCGCAAAGAGCAAGTCCACGAACCAAGCGTAGCTCCATGGCATCGTCTCGCCGGTCGTCGATCCGCGCAGCCCGAGCGAAAACATCGTTTGAAACGGCGAGTCCGGCCAGATCCACGACAGCACCCGCGCGAACAGAATCACGAACGCGAACACCAGGAACGCCTGCCCGATCATGTTCATCTTATTCCACATCGGCCCGTGCGGCATCTTCTGCCGGTGCGAGTCGCCGAGCGTCTCCGCCATCGCCCCGCACGAGCAGATGAACCCGCAGTAAGCCCCCTTTCCCCAGCGATAAATGATCAGCGGAATAATCACGAACGTCTGGATGAGGCTGATGATCAACCACCCCCACATCGGCTGCGAAGTGAAGACGTTCCAGATGAAGAGCGGCCAAGCCAGCACGAACCCGAAGGCCCGCCAATACTCGCGACCCGACCCGTAACTCACCGGTGGAAACAATTCGTCCGCGACGCTTTTTCCAACGCCCGCGTCGAACCAACCGTTGAAGCCCGCCCACGGAAGCAAGATGTAGGGCAGGAGAAACAAGGGGATCACCTGGAACGCGGCCAGCGTCGTCGTCTGCTTCGTGATGTAGGGTGTCCGCCGCGCCCGGATCCGCCGGATGCCGAACACCACAATCAGCGAGCAATAGAGAAGCGAATAGTAAAAGCCCGGATCGCCCGCCGTGAACTTGAGCGTCCCGAGCAGGTGCGCGGGGTCGTCGAAGATGCCGCCCAGAGAGTTCCACCACTCGCCGACGTTAAACGGGAACCAGTTCTGCTCCTTAAAGAATTCGTTGATCGGCAACCACGTCCCTCCCTTTTTCCATTGGTAGACGACCGTGAAGGCCGCGAGCACCGCGACCAGCGTGAGCCAGAATCTCGCGTTCCGCTCCTGGCTGATCTTCAGGCCCGACCGGCGGAAGAAATCCAGCGGAGCCTCGCGCCCGATCATCGCAAACACCGCGTCGTTCTCCTCCGTCCGCTCCTCCCCGTCCGACGTCTTCAGGATGACTTCGTCTTCACAGATCTTGCGCACGCTCGACGCCATCAGCAACTCGACCGAGCCACCGCCCGCACCGCGTTCGGCGAGAGCCCTCAATTTCTCGACGTTCTCCGGCTTCGGTCGAGAGAACTCCGGCTTCCGGTAGCTCAGGATCACGTCCGAGCCGCCATTCCCGAGCGCAATCGCCGTCTCCATCGCAGAGTCACCACCGCCGACGACGAGCACTTTCTTGTCACGATAATCCTTCGGGTCGTGCAGTCGGTGGTGCACTTTGTCCAGCTCTTCACCCGGCACACCGAGCGCTCGATAGTTGCCGCTCCGCCCGATCGCGACGATCACCCGCTGAGCGCGCCGATTCTCTCCGTCGCCGATCTGGAGTTCCAGGGCCCCGCCCTTGCGCGTGATCTTCTCGATCTGCGCCTCGGTCGTTTCGATCCCGTATTCCTGGCGGTAGCCCTCCAGCTCTTCGACGAGATCCTCCTTCACGTCCGTGGTGAACTGCAGATCTCCCTCCGGCGTCATGTCGGTCGGATACGTGTAAATCGGCTTCCCCTTCGGAAAATCGATCACCGTCGAGAACGCCTGCTTCGCCTCGTAGAGCGTGTAGCTCAATCCGCGCTTCGACGCCTCCATCGCCGCAGCGACCCCCGAGACGCCCGCCCCGATGATCGCTAGGTCGACCACGCCCTCGCCACCCGCGCCCTTTTCCAGGCCAGAATCCTGGTCGATCACCCGAACGACCCGCGCCCCGGTGTCGGAGGAAAATTTGAGCAGCGGAATCCCCGTCAGATCGCCGACGATGTAGACACCCGCCACGTTCGTCGACCCATCGTCGTTGATCCTCGGGGCCTTCTCGACCTTGCCCGCCGGCCATTTGCCGTGCAGCCAATGGTAGTAGCTCGCGATGGGATTCCCCGCGCTCAGAGCCGTCCCTCCTCGATGTCGTAGACGTCGAACCAGACGTAGACCGGCTTCTCCGGCGGCAAGTTGGCCGGAACGTAATCTTCCAGAAATTCCTGCAGTTTGTCCGGCATCTCCCCGATCCGCTTCCCGCGCAGATCGTTGTTCCAGCGGATGAGCTCGATCCGCTCCCGCTTCGTCGCGTGCTCCTCGATCCACGCCCCAACTTCATCGTCGGAAGCCCCCGTAGCGACAAAGTCTTTGAACTGATCGCCCGTCAATCCAGCGAACTCGAAGAAGACGTTGTCCAGCGGGCAATCGTAGTGGTATTCGCCGATCGTCCCGTTCAGCAACGAACGGCATTTGTCCAGCGTCCGGGCGGCGATGACGTAGCCCGCGATGGTCTCCCGCGGGCTCCGCGGGTGATCGACAGAAAGATCGAGCGGGGAGAGTCGAGGTTCTTCGTTGGTCATAGAGGAGAGATGTCGGGATTCTACGACCGATACGAGCCGCGAAGTCGGGATTTATTCCGCCGGCAGGGTCGACCCGTTGAGTGCCGCGACCTCCCTCCTTGGCGAAAACGACGCGATCAGCCGGTTTTCGTCAGCACCTTTTCACCGACGAAGATCGTGTGAGCGCAGCGCTTCGACTTCGTCATCGCCTTGGCTGCCACAACCTCTACGGCAAAGCCCGCCCGACGAAAGCGCCGCACGAACGATTTCTCCCCGTCGTCCGCCGACCAGATCGTCAGCCGCCCGCCCGGTCGGAGCACGCTCCAGATCTTCCGCAGCCCCCGGTCGTCGTAGAGGCGATTGTTCGCGTTCTGCACGACCGCGCTCGGCCCGTTGTCGACGTCGAGTAAGATCGCGTCGAGCGAAGCGGGCTTCGCGTTCGTGATCGCTCGCCACACGTCGCCGACCGCGACCCGCACGCGCGGATCTTCCAACAACCCGCCGTTCACGTCGGCCATGAAGGTCCGGTTCCAGTCGACCACCTCCGGCACCAACTCCGCCACGATCACCTCCGCCCCCGGTCCCACCAGCCCGAGCACCTCCCGCAAAGTAAATCCCAATCCCAGCCCGCCGATGAGCACCGCAACTCCCGCCCGATCCCGCAACCCCTGGCAGGCCAACTCGGCCAGCGCCTCCTCCGACACCGGCGCGTTGGTCGCCATGAGCGCCTCGCCGTTGACCCGGAGGAAAAAATGCGGTGCCCGCGTGTGCAACGACATCACCGTTCCGTCCGCCGTCGTCGCGGTCGCCAATTGCACAAATGGTTTCACCCCGGCATCCAATCGGAATCAATCATTCACGACAACCCCGACCCGCGACTGCATTCCTCTGCGCAATCCGCGCAATCTGCGGTTCAATTCAAAAATGAAAACCACGGATCACACGGATCACACGGATAGAACCCAGCACCGCCACCGAGCCGCCTTCTCACCATCCGAGTCATTCGTGCGATCCGTGGTAAAAATCATCTTCATGCTCGTGACGACGCTCGCGGTCGCCACCGAAGCGTCCGCCGACGTCGACAAACCGGCCGGGATCATCCTCTACGCGCAGACGCCCGACGGGATCGCTTTTCTCCTCGCCGACCACGCCCCGCCCTCCGACCGCGGCTGGGCTTCGTTCGGCGGCCACGGCGAGCCGGGCGAGACCATCGCCGAGACCGCCGCCCGTGAGACCGAGGAAGAGACCCGCGGCTTCTTCCATCGCGAAGACCTGCTCGCCAAGATTGCCGATCAAACTCCGATCTACGATGGCCCCTACGCCTTCTATCTCGTCGAAGTCGACCCCGTCCCCATCGCCGAGATCGAACAACACCCCATCCCAGCCAACGACCCCGTCCACACCGAGCGCGGCCCCTTCGCCTGGATCCCCCTCACCCAAATCCAACGCTTTTTCGACCCCGCGACGATCACCTTCCCGCTCGAGATCGAGTCCGGCTTCTTACCCAAGGGCCATCACACCAATTACGTCTGGCCCATCTGGCTCCACAACCTGAGCGTCGCTCTCGAAGCCGACCCATTCCCACCGATCCCGAGCCACTAGCCACTTCCTACCAAGGCACCTCCCCGCCACCATCCGCATCGGGATCCTCACTCGCGCCCGACGGCAGACCCTTGCCCGAGGCTCCGAAGCTCCCCGTGACGTCGACCTCCCAATCCTCGTAAGTCGTCTCCGGCAGCTCATCGAGGAACCGCGATGGCCTTTGAAAAGCCTCGCCGTAACCCGCGTTCAACCTCAGTTCCGGGTAGGTGAGATACAGCTCGTCTTTGCACCGCGTGACCGCGACGTAGAAGAGCCGCCGTTCCTCCTCCACCGCCTCGTCCGTCTCCGTCGACCGCGCGCTGGGGAACATCCCTTCGGTCAACCACTCGACGAAGACGATGTTCCACTCGAGCCCCTTCGCTTGATGGATCGTCGACAGCGTCACCCGCTCGTCCTCGGCCACGTCGGGAGCGAGCGCGTCGTCGGTCTCGATGGAACCCAGCAGCGCCAGCTGCGCGAGGAAATCCGCCGTGCTGTCGTATTGCCGGGAGTAGTTCGCGAGCGTGTTGAGATCCTCTTTCCGCGCGTCGTAGTTCGGAAACTTCGACTTCATGTATTCGTCGTAGATCGCGAACATCACCGCCTCGATCATCTCCCAGGGTGCCACCACCCGGTCACCCGGCATCAGATCCTCGAGCGTGTGCACGAGCTGCTCCCACGACTTCTCCGATTTTTTCGGCACCTTCGACTTCGCCCGCAAGTCGGCGAACGTCCCGCCCTTCCCCAGTGTCTGGGCCACCGCGACCCACAGATTCTCGGCCGCCTTCGGGCCGATCCCAGCCAGCAGCTTCACCATCCTCTTGAACGCGACCTCGTCCGTTGGATTGACCGCGAACTTGAGAAACGCCGCGACGTCCTTGACGTGCGCCTGCTCGAAGAATCTCAGTCCACTCGTGATCGCAAACGGGATGCCCCGCCGCGTGAACTCAAGTTGGATTTCCAGCGAATGGTAGTGCGCGCGATACAGCACCGCCATTTCCCGCAGATCAACTCCCTCCTCGCTTAGCTCGAGCACCCGCTGCGCGATGAACGACGCTTGTTGGTTGTTCGTCTGGAGCGGCACCACCGCTGGCTTCATCCCGAGGGACGCTCGCACGGCTCGCAGCTCTTTTTTAAATTGCTTCGTGTTACCCGAGATCGCCGCATTCGCCAGCTCGAGCACCTCCGGCACACTGCGGTAGTTCGTCTCGATCTTGTGAACCACCGCCGACGGATACCGCTCGGGGAAGCGCAGGATATTCGCAAAGTTCGCCCCCCGCCACGAGTAGATCGACTGCGCGTCGTCACCGACGACCATGATGTTGCCGTGCACCTTCGCGACGTGATCGATCAGCTCCGCCTGCAGCCGATTGGTGTCCTGGTATTCGTCCACCAGCACGTGGTGGAACTGCCGCTGATACCGCTCCGCCACGTCCGGGCACGTCACAAACAGCTCGAGCGTCTTCGACAACAAGTCGTCGAAATCCATCGAATTCGACTCCCGCTTCCGCCCCTCGTACGCCACGCCCACCCGCTGGATCTGCGCTTCCAACGGGATAAAATACTGGTAGCGCTCGCGCAGGATCTCCGGGATCGACGTCCCGCAATTGATCGACAACCCGAAGATCTCCGCCAGCACGCTCCCCTTGGGAAACCGCTTGTCCTCCGTCCGCATCCCCTCACGCGCCACGACGGACTCGATGAGATCGGTCTGGTCCTCCCGGTCCATGATCGAGAACCCCGGCCGGAACCCGATCCGCTCCGCGTTCCGTCGCAGGATCCGATTGCCAATCGAGTGAAACGTCCCGCCCCAGATCCCATCCGCTCCCCCGACGACGACACCCGCGACCCGCTCCAACATCTCGCGCGAAGCCTTGTTGGTGAAGGTCAGCAACAGGATCGACTCAGGCGCCACGCCCTGATCCAGCAGCCACGCTACGCGAAAGGTCAGCGTCCGCGTCTTCCCGCTTCCCGCCCCCGCGATCACCAGCGCCGCCCCCGGCGGACTCGTCACCGCAGCGAGCTGCTGCTCATTTAGCTCCGCCCCAAAATCGATCCCCGAAGTCGCCCCGGCAACCGGAGCCAAAGAATACTTCCGCGCCATCAGAACGACCCTGCTTCAAGGAGCGGCGGCTTCCCGCCGCCGAAACTCGCAACCCTCACGAATCGCCCAAAAATTCCCGCCGATCGATTCCCAACCCGTACTCCAGCAGCGACGCGCAATCGTTCCAAACGTTTGCCTTGTTGCTCCGCAGCACCACCGCGATCATGTCTCGTCCGCCGTAGGATCCGCTCGCGATCAGGCAGTGCCCGGAGAGCCTCGTGTAGCCGGTCTTCATCCCGTTGCAGAACGAATACGTGCGCAGCACCCGGTTGGTGTTCGTGAGCGTCACGCCCTTCCCACTAGCGTATTCGAACCGGTAGGATTTGATCGCCATGATGTCTCGCAGGAACGGATTGCGGTAAGCGGCCCGCGCGATGCACGCCATGTCGCGGGCCGTCGAGACTTGCCGAGCATCCGGCAGACCGTTGGCGTTCGTGAAGTTTGAGCTTTGCGCCCCGAGCCGCTGCGCCTCGCGGTTCATCTTCACCGCAAATTCGTCGATGCTCCCCGCGTTATCGCGCCCCAACGCGTGCGCCACGTCGTTCGCACTCTTGACGAGCAGCGCCTTGACCAGATCCGCGCGCCGGTATTGATCGCCCTCCTTGAGATACAGCTTCGTCGGCTCCTCCAGGGTGTCGGATTTTTCGATGGTCAACTCACCATCCAGGTCGCCCGCCTTTGCCACGACCAATGCGGTCAGGAGCTTCTGCGTGCTCGCTACGGGCGTCGAGTCAGTGTCCGCTTTTTTATAAAGCACTTCACCCGTGTTAGCGTCGAACAGGATAGCCGACTTGCCGTAGATCTGCGGCGGATCGGCGGCGAGGGCCACTTGCGCGGCGAGGAGGCAGACAACAACGAATCGGAGACTTTTCACTGGATCAAGACGCTAGCGGGTGCCAGTCGTGACTTTAAGATTTTTTTCCAATAGCTCGTCGCGGGGTGCCCCGAGTTCGACCGAGCGGTAATAATGCCGCTTGGCCAACTCGACCGAAGGCGGGCGTCTCTCCATGTAGAGCAATGCCAGATTGTAGTGCGCGTCACGGTATCCGGGATCGAGTTCGACCGCTCGCCGCAGCTCCGCTTCGGCCCCGTCTTTCCAACCCTTCACGCCCAGCGTGACGCCGAAGTAATTGTGCGCCCGCGCGTTCGCTTCGTCGTGCAGCGTCGCCTGTGCGAGCGCCGCGAGAGCCTCGTCGATCCGATCGTTCTCGTAGAACATGATCCCCAGCGTCAACCACGCTGCCCCCGTCTTGATCCGTTGCTGGACGACATTCATGAGCACCGTCTCCGCCGCCTCGAGGTTGCCAGCCCGGTATTCCACGACGCCAAGGTTCACGGACCCGACGACGTTGTTCGGAGCCAGCTCGATCACCTTCTGGTAAGCTTCCCTCGCCGCATCGTAGTCACCCCGCGCGAACGCCTCGTTCCCCGCCGCTGCCGCCGCCCGGGCCACCTCCGGCACGAACGTATCGGGATTCTCCTGGGCAACCGCGCCGACGGTCGCCGCGAAGAAAAGAAATAGCGCCCGCCATCTCACAACCTAGATCCCCCCAGCCTTGTCCGCCGCCGCGCCGACCGCTTCGACAAACGCCGACCGGACCGCCGCGCTCTCCAGCACCCGCAACCCAGCCGCCGTCGTCCCGCCCGGACTCGTGACCGCCTCGCGCAGCACCGCCGGATGCTCCTTCGTCTCGGCCACCATCGCCGCCGCACCCATCACCGTCTGCACCGCCAGCTGCGAAGCCAATGCGCGCGGCAGCCCCGCCGCCACCCCACCGTCCGACAGCGCTTCGATCACCAGATAAACGTAGGCCGGCCCGCTGCCGCTCAGTCCCGTCACGGCGTCGAGCTGCGACTCCGGCACGGGTAGAGCCATCCCGACCGCGCCAAAGATTTTCCGCGTCACCGTCAGATCCGCCTCCGTCACTCCCGGCCCCGCCGAGAAAGCCGTGGCGCTCCGCCCGACCTGCGCCGCCGTGTTCGGCATTGCCCGCACGACCCGCACGTCCGCACCGACCATCTCCCCGAGCGACTTCAACGGCAGACCCGCCGCGATCGAGATGAACAATTTCCCATCCAGCGCCCCAGCGCATTGCTCGACCGCCGCCGCCGCGTCCGAAGGTTTTACGCAAAGAATGACCGCGTCCGCCGCCTCCACCGCCGCCTCGTTCGACTCCGCCGCCTTCACCCCGAGTTGCGAAGCCAGCGCGCTCCGCGCCACGTTACTGGCGTCCGCCACGGTGATGTCCCCCGCCCCACAAACCTCCGAAACGACGAGCCCTCGGGCGAGTGCTGTCGCCATCTTCCCGGCCCCCAAAAACGCAATCTTCATGGCCGCGAACGTATTTCCACCCCCCTTTCACCACAAGCCACCAAATCCCCCTCACCCGAGAATTTACCAAACTTTGATGCGATCGGACCAATCTATTGGCACGTTCGTGGGTGCGGTGGTTTGTGATTTCTCGGGGTCGGATTTTCGCCTAATCCTGCTGAATGATCCGCCACGCCTCCGTCTTCTTAGCTGCCACTTTGCTCGCTTCCTGTGCGACCACCCCGCAATCCGAACTCGCCACCGACGACGACGCGGCCGCCCAGATCCAAGCCCAGGGCGAACCCCAACCCTCACTCGACGCCCCCTTCGACGAAACCAGCTACGAGGAAGCCGAGACCAGCCCGTTCTTCATGGACTGACCTACCAACAAAAAACCCCAATGCCCACGCTCAACAAACAATTCCCGCGTCTCCTCCCCACGCCCGTCAAAAAGAACATGTCCGTCGCCGATCTCGTCGACGGCACGTTTAAGGCCTACAACGGCGCCCGCCTCGCCGAGGCTTGTCGCCTCTTTTCCAACAAGATGCTCGAAGGCGACGGCACCGTCGGCATGTCGCTCACCGGGGCGCTCACGCCCGCCGGCCTTGGTAAATCTTGCCTCGTCCCGCTCCTCAAGGCGGGCTTCGTCGACTGGATTATTTCAACCGGGGCCAATCTCTACCACGACCTCCACTACGGCCTCGGCATGGAGCTCTTCGCGGGATCGCCGAACCTCAATGACATCGACCTCCGCCACGCGGGCGTCATCCGCATCTACGACGTCCTCTTCGACTACGACGTCCTGCTCGACACCGATGCGTTCGTCCGGCAGGTGATCCAGGGACCGGAGTTTCAACGCTCCCTCGGCACCGACGAGTTCCATTTCCTCCTCGGCAAATACGTCCACGAGCGCGAGAAGAAGCTCGGCATCTCCGAGCACAGTCTGCTCGCCGCCGCTTACAAATACCGGGTGCCCATCTTCACGAGCAGTCCCGGGGATTCCTCCATCGGAATGAACGTCGCCGCCATGTCGCTGCGTGACTCGAAGCTCAGCTTCGACGTCAACCGCGACGTCAACCAAAGCGCTGCCATCGTCTACGACGCGAAGTCGTCCGGCGGCAAAAGCAGCGTCTTCATCCTCGGCGGCGGTAGTCCCAAGAATTTCATGCTCCAGACGGAGCCGCAGATCCAGGAAGTCATGGGCATCGAAGAGCGCGGCCACGATTACTTCCTCCAATGCACCGACGCCCGGCCCGACACCGGTGGCCTCAGCGGCGCGACCCCGGGCGAAGCCGTTTCTTGGGGAAAAATCGATCCCGACTCGCTGCCAGATTGCGTCGTCTGTTATCTCGACACCACCGTTGCCCTCCCCCTCATCACCGCCTACGCCCTCAGCAAGACCAAGCCGAGAAAGCCGAAGAAGATCTACGACCGCCGCGACGAGATGCTCGAAGCCGTCCGGCAACAATACCTCAAGGTCGGCCAGGTCGACAAAGTCGCGCACCGCACCGACCTCACCAAAAAGAAGCAGCCAAAACGCAATCTCGCCAAACGCGCCTCGAGCGTCGGCGTGAAGTAGCGAGTCCAGCGCCGACCGCCGCGACACCCCGCCCATCCATCCCCGATGCTCCTCGATCTCGACAACGAACACGCCGACCACGCCTACCGTATCCTGGCTTCGCTCGTCACCCCTCGCCCCATCGCTTGGGTCACGACTCTCTCGGCAACGGGCCAGCTGAACGCCGCACCATTCAGCTTTTTTAATGTCCTGGGAGCGAATCCGCCGATCGTTGGCTTCTGCCCCGGCGACCGTGGACCAAGGATCCCCAAAGACACCGCCGCCAACGTCCGCGCGACTCACGAATTCGTCGTGAACCTCGTCGACGAAGATCTGGCCGAGGCGATGAATGCCACCGCCGCCGACCTTCCGCCCGGAGTGGATGAACTCGCTGCGACCGGGCTCGCCACCACGGCCTCCGACCTGGTGGGGCCACCCCGCATCTCCGCCGCCCCAGCGGCACTCGAGTGCACCGAGTGGGGGACGCTGCAGATCGGGGACAATCGCCTCATCGTCGGGCTCGTCCACCGCGTCCACGTCCGCGACGAGCTCATCGACCCGGAGTCGCTCGAGATTCTGAGCGAGCACTTCCACCCAATCGGACGCATGGCCAGTCCCGCTTGGTATTGCCGCACGCGTGATCGATTTGAAATGCCCCGCCCCTCGAAATAAAATCCAGCCGGGACCCCGGCCCCACTCGTTCCACCAGCAAAAATCGACTTGCCCCGTCCGCGCCGCTTCCCTTACCTCCTTTCCTCGCCCGACCCACGTGGGCAAACCTTTCACTCATTGAATCATAGCGACAGATTGAAACTCGGAATCCCCCAATGCTTCGGCTCGCCCTCGTGACGTCCCCGCGCATTTCCGTCTCGTCACAACCCACGGCTCACTCGCAGCCGTGATCGGTATGAATTTGCAACCCGGCTCGTCCACCTTTCAGGCGAGTCATTCACCAACCCACAGGAGGTCTTATTAAACCAAAAAGAGGTCGTCGTCCCATCGTTCCACGGTGGGATCATCGTGTTAACGAACGCATTCGCGCCCGCGAAGTGCGCGTCATTCTCGCCGCTACCGGCGAACAGCTGGGCATCCTCAAGACCGAGGACGCCATCCGCAAAGCCAAAGCCTACGGTCTCGACCTCGTCGAGGTCACCGCCAAGGCCGATCCCCCCGTCTGTCGTATCGTCGACTACGGCAAGTTTCGCTACGAGATCGCGAAGCACGAAAAGGATAAGAAGCAGACCGTCAACAAGGTCAAGGAAGTCAAATTCCGCGCCAACATCGACGAGCACGACTACGTCACCAAGATCCGGCGCGCCGAGCAATTTCTCGACAAAGGCAGCAAGCTGAAGGTCGGCCTGCAATTTCGCGGTCGTGAGATGGCGCACCAGGAGAACGGTCACGCCGTCATGCAACGCATTAAGGGCGACCTCGCTACGATGGCGCACGTCGACATGGAGCCCAAGCTCACCGGCCGCGCGATCGGCATGACGCTCAGCCCCCTGCCCGCCAACAAGCGCGTTCGGAAGTTCTCGACGGTCGCCGACGATATCGATGAGGACGAGGAAGACACCGACATCGCCTCCACCGACGAGCACGAAGAGGATGACTCCTAGCCCCGCTCGGCGGCTCTTTCTTTTCGACATCGATGGCACGCTCATCACGTCGGGCGGAGCCGGGGAGAATGCCCTGCGCGCCGCGGTGAAAGACCGCTTCGGCAAGGACGAAGATCTTGCCGGGGTCACGATCGCCGGTAACACCGACGCCGCGATCTCCCGCGAGCTGCTCGCCAAGCACGGCGTCGAAGTCAACCCGGAGAACATCGCGGCGTTACTGGACGGCTACCTCCACAACTTGAAAGAGCGGATCTCCCAGCACGACGGCCGCCTCCTCCCGGGCATCATCCAGTTGCTCGACGTCCTGCGCGACCGCGATGATTGCGTTCTCGCGCTCCTCACCGGAAATCTTGCCGCCGGAGCCGAGATCAAGCTCAGCCACTACGGAGTCTGGGATTATTTCGGGTTCGGCGCTTACGCCGACGACAGTCACGACCGCAATGAGCTTGGTAAATTCGCCCAAGCCCGGGCCAAGGAGACCAGCGGCGAAGACTTTCCGCCCGACCGTATCTACGTGATCGGCGACACCCCACGAGACATCGAGTGCGGCAACGCCATCGGCGCAAAGACGGTCGCGATCGCCACCGGCAACTACAGCCAAGCCGAGCTTGCTGCGCACCATCCCGACCACCTCTTCGCGGACTTCGGCGACACCGAGAAAGTCCTCACCGCGCTCTTCAGCTGACAGCTGGCCGCAGACCAAACACGCGCGCCCTTCAGGCTATTAAACGAATTCCCACTCCAGCGGTTTCCAGCGTGCCCCGCCGCCTCCCCAGGGCAACTGTTCTGCTCGGACATCTCGCCGAGATCGCTGCCTTGCTCGCCGCCATCGGCTTTCTTCTCGGCACGTTCGGACGCCACCACTGGGTGCTCGATCTGGCCAGTCACTTCCGCTTTCAATATCTAGCCGCCTTCACGTTTGCGGCCCTCACCCTTGCGCTCGCTTGCCGATGGAAGCTCGCTGTCGCCTGCACCATCGGTGCGAGTTACCTCGCCTCGACTCTAGCCCCCTACTACTTCCCATCGCCCGACAAAATTGCCGCCAACGGTGCCACGGAACTTAAGCTCATCACTTATAACGTCCACACCGCCAACCAACGACACGCTGAAGTGACCCACTACCTGCTCCGCGAGGACGCCGATGTTGTCATCCTTCTGGAGGTTAGCCCGGCTTGGATTGTGGACCTTGCACCCCTTCACTCCCGCTACCCCTATCGTTACGAGAACCCCCGCCTCGATAACTTTGGTCTGGCCCTTCTCAGCCGATACCCGTTCACCGACCGTTCGCCCGACGCCTCCGACCGCTTTGGCCGTCCCGTCATCGATGCTCTCGTCCAACTCCCCGATCAGATGATCAAAATGATCGGTGTCCACCCCGACCCGCCGATTTCCGCGCTGGCTTCCGCTTCTCGGAACGAAATGCTTGCCGCCCTCCTCTCCCCACCGTCCGACCGTCCGCGGCCCCATCCATTCATCGCGGCGGGAGACTTCAACCTGTCGCAATTCTCACCCCACTTCGCCGATCTCGTCCGGATGAGCGGCCTCCGCGATACCGCCGTAGGTCACGGTGTCTCGCCCACGTGGATGCGGACCAATCCGCTGTTCGCCGTCCCCATCGACCAAGTCTTGGTCTCGCCCGACATCACCGTCCGCTCTCGCTCGATCGGCCCCGCACTTGGTTCCGACCACAATCCTGTGGTTCTCCAGCTCGCCTTGCCAATCCGATAGCGCAATTGCCGGTGTGCTCGGCGATCTGGCCCTACACTGCAGCCCCCGCGAACGCCTCGAGGCCCTCGCGCGTGATCGCGTGCTTGGCCCCGCACCGGGGGCACCCCATCCGGATCACCGCCTCGTCGCCGAATAGATCATCCGCGTCATGCTCGAACGCGGGCAGGAGCGCCCGCATCATCCGGTCCTGATTGCAGCCGCACTCGAATCGAAAGCACCTCTGCTCGAGCAAGCTCATCTCCTCGTCCTCGTCCAACCGGCGGATCGCCTCCGGAGTGAGCCCCTCCAGCCACTCGAGATCACAATCCGGCTGCGCCCCGACCAACACGAAGTCATCGTCCGAATGATGAAAGAATCGACCTAGCCGCTGTTCGCTGTGCGCGTAAAAACGCTCAGCCGCCGCAAAAAAATCTTTGCCCTCAAAGTCGACGACACTCCGTCGGAAATCCCCCCGCCCCGGGATCACGTCCGAGTAGAATAATCCCTTCGCTGCCGCCTTCACTCCCTCGGTAAACACCGTTGCCACCACGGTTCCAGCCGGATTATCCGCAGCCGCGAAGACGTTGAGAAGCGGGGTCTGGAAGTTGACCGTCCACGCCACCCGGTCCGCCCGCGGCCGCGATGCCCCGTGCAGCGCAATCGCGGTGAGTGCGCTTTTCACGTATTCCGCTGCGTCGGGATCGACCGTCTGGGCGTAATCTGCCAAGTGAAGGTAATAGTCGACGTAGATCTGGGAAAATTCCCCCCGAGCCACGAGGGCGTTTCGTCCCCGGACAAAATAAGTCCGAATTTCAATGCTGCGGTCGTCGATCAGTTCCTCGGTGCTCACTTGTTAATCGTAAAAATGAATGGTATCCATTGCACGCTGATGATCGAAAATCAAAACGAAGAAAAAGCATGCCTCCACGTCCTCGGACTCCTGGACGCGCTGGAGTCACAGACTTTTGAGAAAGATCTCGCCAGCAACCCCGACCTCCTTCGCACCGTTTCCGACCTCAACGAGACGCTCACTAATCTCAGTTCGACGACGACGCCGATCAAGCTGCCCTCTGACGATCTGAGGGATCGCGTCCTTGGCCTGGTCGCCCTCGTTGCTCCTCGCGTCTGGACCGACGTCTGCGGTCACGTCACCCGCGTCAATTCCGCCTTCACCGGCCTCTGCGGTTACACCTTCAGCGAGATCGCGGGACGCAAGCCCGGCCATCTCCTTCAAGGTGAAGGCACCGATCCTGAGACCATTGAGAGCCTCCGCCGGGCACTTCGCGAGGCCCGCGAGCATCACACCGAGATGCTCAACTACCACAAGGACGGCACCCCCTATTGGGTCAAGATTCACGTGACGCCCG
The DNA here is from genome assembly GCA_963803825.1 of uncultured Verrucomicrobiae bacterium. Classification (GTDB taxonomy): domain Bacteria; phylum Verrucomicrobiota; class Verrucomicrobiia; order Chthoniobacterales; family JAATET01; genus CAVVKW01. Next base: position 46,138 of record CAWDOJ010000015.1, read on the forward strand.
TCTACGACGAAAGCGGGACGCTTGCCGGATTCCAGGCCGAGGAGGAGCAGACCGACTTTCCTCCCGAGCTCGCCGAGCGCTTCGCGTGATCGATCTCGAGGTGCGGCGCGCCCCGCTTCCGCCCGAGTCTCACCCGGGATCCGGCCCCTGTCGTTCGGCCATCCACCCATCCGCATTTCCGCCATTGAACCCCTGGCGACATAAGCGTATCTAATACCAGCAAATGGCCACCACTACCGCCGATCCCAAGACCCGACGCCGTCCAGCGAACCCCCTCATCGCGTGGCTCCTCTCCTCTATCGGGAAAAAAAGCGTTGTTGCCGTGACCGGCCTCGCCCTCGTCGGCTTCGTCCTCGGTCACATGGCGGGGAACATGACGTTTTTCTTTGGCCCGGACGCCATCAACGCTTACGCGATGCACTTGAAGGATCTCGGGATTTTTCTTTGGGTCATCCGCCTCGGACTGCTCGCTATCGTCGTCCTCCACATCGTCTTCGTCGTCCTTCTCACCGTTGAAAACAAGAAAGCCCGGCCGGATGGTTACGAAGTGAAATCTCGGGTCCAGGCCAGCATCTTCTCCCGGACGATGCGGCTCACAGGTGTGGTCATTCTCGCCTTCGTCGTCTTCCACATCGCCCATTTCACCGCTCAGATCGTCTACCCATCTTACCGCACCCTCAAGACGACCCTCCCCGACGGTCACGCGGTTCACGACGTCTACGCGATGGTCACCATTGGATTCAGCCACCCGCTCGTCGCGATCTTCTACGTCATTTCGATGGGCCTCCTCGCCTTCCACCTCAGCCACGGCATTTCGAGCCTCTTCCAGACGCTCGGCCTCGCCAATCGCCGGCTGCTGCCCATCTATCAACGTGCGGGCGTCGCCCTCGCCTGGATTCTCTTCGTCGGCTTCTCCGCCATTCCAATCTCGGTCGGAGTCTTCGGCCTCGGCAAAGCCTACACCGAGGCGAATCACCCCAACGCCAAAGCCATGCCGGCTCCGGAGACCCCCTCTGCGTAATCCGCGCAATCTGCGGTTATAATTTCACCACGCCATGAACCTTGACGCCAAAATCCCCGAAGGCCCGCTCGCCGACAAGTGGACCACTTACAAAAATAGCGCCAAGCTCATCGCGCCGAACAACAAGCGCAAATTCAAGCTTCTCGTGGTCGGCACCGGCCTGGCCGGCGCCTCCTCCGCCGCCACGCTCGCCGCGCAGGGATTCCAAGTGGAGTGTTTCTGCTACCAGGACAGCGCGCGCCGCGCCCACTCCATCGCCGCTCAGGGTGGCATCAACGCTGCCAAAAACTACCAGAACGACGGCGACTCCGTTTACCGACTTTTCTACGACACGATCAAAGGCGGCGACTTCCGCAGCCGCGAGGCCAACGTCTACCGGCTCGCCGAAGTCAGCACCGACATCATCGACCAATGCGTCGCCCAAGGTGTGCCTTTCGCCCGCGAATACGGCGGCTTGCTCGCGAACCGCTCCTTCGGCGGCGCCCAGGTCTCCCGGACATTTTACGCCCGCGGTCAGACCGGCCAACAGCTCCTTCTTGGGGCCTACCAGGAGATGTCCGCCCAGGTTGCTCGCGGTCAGATCAAGATGCATCCCCGCACCGAGATGCTCGACCTCGTCGTGGTCGACGGCCACGCGAAAGGCATCATCGTCCGAGATCTGACCACGGGAAAAATCTCGGCCCACGCGGGTGACGCTGTCTTGCTCTGCTCGGGTGGCTACGGCAACGTTTTCTACCTCTCGACCAACGCGAAGGGCTGCAACGTCACCGCCACCTATCGCGCCCACAAGAAAGGCGCGCTCTTTGCCAATCCCTGCTACACGCAGATCCACCCGACCTGCATCCCCGTCAGCGGAGAATACCAGAGCAAACTTACCCTCATGTCCGAGTCGCTCCGCAACGACGGACGGGTCTGGGTTCCAAAAAACGCCGAAGACACCGGGAAAAATCCGTCTGAGATCCCCGAAGAAGCTCGCGACTACTACCTCGAGCGGAAATATCCCTCCTACGGAAATCTCGCCCCGCGCGACATTTCGTCCCGCTCAGCCAAGGAGGCCTGCGACAACGGCCTCGGCGTCGGCCCGTCCGGCCGCGGCGTCTACCTTGATTTCGCGGATGCCATCAAGCGCCAGGGCGAGAGCACGATCCGGGAGAAATACGGCAATCTCTTTGAGATGTACACCGAGATCACCGATGAAAATGCCTACGAACGTCCGATGCGCATCTACCCAGCGGTGCATTACACGATGGGCGGCCTTTGGGTGGACTACAATCTCATGTCAAACGTCCCGGGTCTTCACGTCCTGGGTGAGGCCAACTTCTCCGACCACGGAGCCAACCGCCTCGGTGCCTCCGCGCTCATGCAAGGGCTCGCCGACGGTTATTTCGTGATCCCCTATACCATCGGCGACTACCTCACGACCCAGTTCGGCAAAGAGAAAGTCACCACCGACCACCCGGCTTTCACCGAGGCTCTGGCAGCCTGCCAAGGCCGCGTCCAGCAGCTCCTCGACATCAAAGGCACCCGCAGCGTCGACTCGTTTCACCGCGAACTTGGCCTGCTTATCTGGGACAAGTGCGGCATGGCCCGCGACAAGGCCGGGCTCGAAGAAGCCCTGCAAAAAGTCCCCGCCCTCCGCGAGCAATTCTACAAGGACGTGAAAGTCCTTGGGTCCGGCGAATCGATTAATTCGTCTCTGGAGAAGGCAGGTCGCGTCGCCGACTTCCTCGAGTTTGGCGAGCTCATGTGTCTGGACGCGCTCACCCGCGAAGAGAGCTGCGGCGGACATTTTCGTAGCGAATACCAGACCGGCGAGGGTGAAGCCGTCCGCAACGACGACGACTACATGTTTGTCAGTGCGTGGCAATACGGCAACGGCTCGGGACCGACGCTCGTCAAGGAACCCCTCACTTACGAAACCGTCCATCCGGCGACGCGCAGCTACAAATAAGTCTCATGAATTTTACCCTGAAAGTCTGGCGCCAGTCCTCACCAAATTCCCCCGGCGAACTCAAGGATTACGAGACCAGGAACATTCCGGCCGAGGCCTCGTTCCTCGAGATGCTCGACATCACGAACGAGATGTTGATCCAGCAGGACGAAGAACCGATTGTCTTCGAGCACGATTGCCGCGAAGGCATCTGCGGCTCCTGCAATCTCACGATCAACGGCATCCCGCACGGCAAGGACCGCGGAGTCGGCACCACCTGCCAGCTCTACATGCGGAAGTTCCAGGACGGGGAGACGATCAACATCGAACCCTTCCGCGTCGGCTCGTTCCCGGTGATGAAGGACCTCGCCGTCGACCGCTCCTCCTTCGACCGCATCATCCAATCCGGAGGGTTCATCTCCGAACGCAGTGGCTCCGCCCCCGACGCCAACGCCGTCCCGATCCCGAAACAGACCGCCGACGAAGCCATGGACGCCGCCGCTTGCATCGGCTGCGGAGCCTGTGCCGCCGCCTGCCCGAACAGCTCGGCCATGCTCTTTGTCAGCGCCAAGAGCGCGCACCTCAACCTCCTGCCCCAGGGCAAACCGGAGAAGGATCGCCGCACGCTTGCGATGGTCCACCAGATGGACGCCGAAGGCTTCGGCAATTGCTCGAATTACTACGAGTGTGAAGCCGTCTGCCCGGCCCACATCCCCGCCAGCTTCATCGCGAAGCTGAATCGCGACTACACGAAAGCCTCCCTCGCCCGCTCCGCCGGAGCCTAGAGGGAAAAGTTGGGGACGTTCTGCGGCTCCGCCTGAACGGGGCGGACCCTGGCCGTCACGCACCAAGCCCAGATCGATCCGGCGCACCTTCGCGCGGGTCGCGGGCAGTGCGCTCGAAGATCACTTCACCAGTTCCCCGAGTTCCACCCGCAGGCCCCGCTCGTCCCCGACGACGAACTCCTCCCCGGCTCGCAACCGCACGCTGGCTCCGCCGTTGCCGTCGCCAAACTCCATCACCACCGGTCGCTTACCCGGAAATCTTCGGATCATCTCCGCGATCCGCTCCAGATCCGCCTCCCCCAGCGCCTCCCGCACAAAGCGCAGCTCGACCGGCTTCCGGGAGACTCTCGGTTTGAGAGCGTGAAACGAATTTGCGTTCACGCGGATCTCGTCGTCCCGACGCGAGACGCGCACCGAGGCCCCCACCGCCGCGCCCGGCACAAGCAACGCCGCATTCTCGCCACCGGCCGCTTCGTCCCACGCGATCATCTCCAGCGATCCCGTGAAATCCTCGAGCACCAACACCGCAAAGGGCTTGTTGTCCTTCCGCGTAAACTTCCGCTCCACCGATGCGATCATCCCCGCGACCTTCATCGAAGTCGGCTCGGTCGTTTCCTTCGCCGTCGAGATGGACGTGTATTTGGCGCTGTCGAAGACTCCCGCGAACGAATCGAGAGGGTGGCCAGTGACGTAGAATCCGAGCAATTCCTTCTCGTTGCTCAGCGTTTCCAGCACCGACCACGGTTCGATCTCCCGCCCCGCGCTCCTCGCCATCGGCTCTGGCTCTTCGTCCAATCCGTCAAAGAGCGACACCTGCCCACTCGCCCGGTCCTTCTGCACCGCCGCAGCGCCCGCCATCGCGTCCTCGATCACCGAGAACACCTTCGCCCGGTTCGGTTCGAAGCAGTCGAACGCGCCGCACTTTGCCAGCGATTCGACAATTTTCTTGTTCACTGTCCGCGAGTCGAGCCGCGCGCAGAAGTCGTCGAGCGACTTGAACGGGCCGTTCTCTTTCCGATCCGCAATCGCGTTCTCCATCGCACCCGCGCCGACGTTCTTGATCGCCGCCAGACCAAACCGAACCTCCGCGCTCTTCGCGCCGCGCACCGGCGCGAATTTCAGCTGACTCTCGTTCACGTCCGGCGGCAGGATCGCGATCTGCATGCGCTGACACTCGGCGATCATCGTCGTCAATTTGTCCGTGTTATCCGAGTCGTTGCTCATCAACCCGCACATGAACTCCACGGGGTAGTGCGCCTTCAGATACGCGGTCTGATAGCTGATTAATCCGTAAGCCGCCGAGTGCGATTTGTTGAACCCGTATTCCGCGAACTTCTCCAGCAACTTGAAGATCGCGTTGGCCACCTTCTCGGGGATGTCATTCGTTTTTAGACAGCCGTCGACGAAGGTCACTCGCTCCGCCGCCATCTTCGCCGCGTCCTTTTTCCCCATCGCTCGACGCAGCAGATCCGCTTGCCCCAGCGAATACCCAGCCAACACGTTCGCCGCCCGCTGCACCTGCTCCTGGTAGATCAAGATTCCAAAAGTGTCGCCCGCCACCTGCTCCAGCAGCGGGTGCGCGTATTCGACCTCCTTCAGGCCCTTTTTTCGCTCGATGTAATCCGGAATGAACTGCATCGGACCCGGTCGGTACAACGCCAGGATCGCGATGATGTCGTCGATACTCCCGACGTCGAAGCGCTTGCAGCAACTCGTGATCCCGCCGCCTTCCAGCTGGAATACGCCGACCGTCTCGCCCCGATTCAACACGTCGAACGACGCCTGGTCGTCCATCGGGATCTTTCCCAGATCAAATTCCGGCGCGACCTCGTGAATCAACGCGATTGCGTCGTGCATCACCGTTAGAGTCTTCAGCCCTAGAAAATCCATCTTCAGCATCCCCAGGTCGGTCAGCGGCGACATGGAGAATTGCGTCACCACCTCGTCGTCTTTGCCGCGACAGAGCGGGATGTATTCGTCCAGTGGGCGATCCCCGATCACCACGCCCGCCGCGTGGATCCCCGTGTTGCGACTCAAGCCCTCGAGCGTCGTCGCGTATTCCCAGAGCTGCTTCGTCGCCGGCTCGGTCTCGATGGCGGCCTTGAGATCGGGGTTCATCGTCTCCGCTTTCTCCAGGGTGATGTTCAACTCCGTGGGCACCATCTTCGCCAACCGATCCCCGTCGCCGTAGCTCATCCCCATCACCCGGGCAACGTCGCGCACCACGCTCTTCGCGCCGAGGGTGCCGAAGGTCACGATCTGCGACACCGCCCGCTCGCCGTACTTCTGCCGCACGTATTCGATGACCTCACCTCGCCGCGTCATGCAGAAATCGATGTCGATGTCGGGCGGGCTGATTCGCTCCGGATTGAGGAATCGCTCGAAGATGAGGCCATACCGCAGTGGATCCAGATCGGTGATCCGCAGCACGTAAGCGATGAGGGAACCCGCTGCCGATCCCCGCCCCGGCCCGACCGGGATGCCGCGTTCCCTCGCGTAACGAATGAAATCCCAGACGATCAGAAAATAACTGACAAAACCCGTCTTCTCGATGATGCCCAGCTCGTACTCAAGCCGCTCGAGTAGTTCCGCACTCTGCTCCGCCCGCTCGCCGTAGCGCTCGCGCAACCCCGTGAAGCACAACTCGCGCAGATACCCGCTTCGCTCCTTCCCGGGCGGCGGTTCGTAGGCGGGATACTTCGTCGATTTGAAATCGAACTCAATCTCACAACGCTCCGCGATCCGAACGGTATTCGAGATTGCCTCTGGGTGATCCGGGAACAGCGCGGCCATCTCGTCGCCATTTTTGAAATACAGCTCCGGCACGTAGCGCATCCGCTTTTCGTCGTGCACCATCGACCCCGTCCCGATGCAGATCATCACGTCGTGCGCCTCGTGGTGCGCTCGGTCGAGAAAATGGACGTCATTCGCCGCGACCAAGCCCAGGCCCAGTTCCTTCGAGACATTCAGCAGCCCCGGCATCGTCTCTCGCTGCGCGTCGATCCCGTGATCGTGCAGTTCGACGAAAAAATTGTCCTTCCCGAAGATGTCGCGATACGTCGCCGCCGTCTCCATCGCCCGCTCCGGCTGCCCGGCCCGCAGGTGCATGTTCAGCTCCCCCTTCAAGCAGCCACTCAGTGCGATCAGCCCCTCCGAGTGCTTCGCCATCAACTCGTGATCGACGCGCGGCTTGTAGTAGAAGCCCTCGAGGTGCGCGAGACTCACCAGCTTCACGAGATTGCGGTATCCGATGTCGTTCTCTGCCAGCAGCGTGAAGTGGTAGGCCGCGTCGCGCCCCGACGAAGCCTTCTTCTCGTGCATCGATCCCGGTGCGACGTAGACCTCGCATCCGATGATGGGTTTGACACCGGCCTTCAGCCCCGCTTGGTAAAAATCCACCGCCCCAAACAGGTTTCCGTGGTCCGTCATCGCTACAGCCGGCATGCCGTATTCCGTCGCCCGCTTCATCAAGTCGGGGATTCGCACCGCCCCGTCTAGCATCGAATATTGCGTGTGCAGATGAAGGTGGACGAATGGCTGGTAACTCACCCGATCACCCTACCTCGACTCGTTCTCCGGGAAATCCGAAACGGCGATATTTTTAGCCTGATCGCCGACAAACGAGGATCACTTCGTCCCCCCGCACCGGCAGCGCCGGCAGCGTCCCCACCCGCGCATCCCCTCCGCCCGCCCGCAGTTTCCCAACGGCCACCTCGCAAAGATCGACGAACACACCACCCGCCGACGGCAGGCGCGGCCGCCGCCCCGGTCCGACCTCCAGCCGCCTCACCCCCAGGTCAAGCAGCCCACTGACCAGCGGCCAGGTATTGAACCGCCCCGGCACCTTCACCCGAACTGTGCGCAAACGAGAGATCAAAAATGGGACCCCCCGTTTTCACGAGAGGCCCCAAATGATTCGACAGCTGTAAGCCGGATTTTGTCCAGCGGACTCGCGCCCGCCTGGACGGTCATTTCTCTAATGCGACTAATACCCGAAGTCTCGCTCCGTCATCGCTGACCGAGCCGCCGGGCAGGCTGCCCGTTCCTCTGTTTTGTCTTGCACCGCATGGGGTTTTTCGTGCCCCGTCCATCGCTGGCCGGGCGGTGGGCTCTTACCCCGCCATTTCACCCTTACCCCCCGCCGCCGAAGCGACGAGTGGCGGTATCTTTTCTGCGACACTTTCCGTCGAAGCCCGCTTTCGCAAGGCTCCTCCCGTGCATTCTACACGGCATGCTGCCATCCGGTGTCCGGACTTTCCTCCCGGTCCAGCCGGAGCCGAACCGAGCGACCGCCCGCTGCCTCCGTCACCCTATCATTCCAAACGATAAATCATAAATCTTAAATGGTAAATAGCTCGACACCACAACCCGTTGTGGCAACGTCCGGTCGAGTTCGGCTCAAACCACAATGCGTTGTCCCAAGTGCAGCTCCCTGGAAGACAAGGTGATCGATTCCCGCCTCTCCAAGGAAGGCTCGTCCATCCGCCGCCGACGCGAGTGCCTCGACTGCGACACCCGTTTCACGACCTACGAGGAAATTGAGCGCGTCGAACTCCGCGTCCTCAAGCGCGACGGTCGCCACGAACCCTTCGACCGTCACAAGCTGCTGAACAGCTTTCTCAAGGCCTGCGAGAAGCGCCCCATCAGCATCGACGTCATCGAGCGCTCAGCCGAAGCTATCCTCTCGGAGTTCGAAGCTGCGCAAAAACGCGAGGTCGACACCCGCCAGGTGGGCCTCCGCGTCATGCAGAAGCTCCACGGCCTCGATCCGGTCGCTTACGTCCGCTACGCCAGCGTCTACCGCGAGTTTCAGGAGATCGGTGACTTCATCGACGAGATCCAGTCGTTCGAGCAGCGCAGCGTGAAAATCCCCGACCAGCCCGATTTGTTTCCAGCGTGATTGCTTTCAGGGACAACCTTCCACTCGTCCGCTTCGACGACGGTCAGGTCATCGCCTTCGAAACATCCTGGCTCGCGCGCGGCCTCGTTCGCGCCGCCGCCCAAGCCGGCTACGACCGCTGGTGGCTCGCCAGCCACGTGGCAGAATCCGTTGTCGCCTACCTAGAGGACGACTACACCGACACCACCGTCGGCCTCGAGCGAATCCGCAAAGCCGTCCAATCCGTCCTCCAAACTATCGGCTACGCCGACATTGCGGACCGCTTCGAACCCCTCCCACCCCCCGTCCGCCTCTCCCTCGCCGCTCTCGCCTACGAGGCCGGCTCGGGCTACGAACTCACGTTTTTTCACCTTCTCCGCGACCGCCTCCGCAGGATCGTCGACTCCGACGCCGTCCAAGCCGAGCTCCGCGACCTCGCACCCTGCGTCAAACTCCTCCGCTCCGCCAAGATCTGGCGTCGCGACTGCACTGGCCTTCGCACCGAGATCGTTCGATTCGTTCGGTGCTCCATCGACGACAGCGACCGCGCCAACGAACTCCAACTCGAACTCTCATGACCCTCTTCGAAGAAATCATCGCCCGAGAACGCGCCGCCGCCATCGTTCACGAAGACGACCGTTGTCTGGCCTTTCGCGACATCAACCCCCAGGCCCCCACCCACATCCTCGTCATCCCCAAGACCCCCATCCCCCGCCTCGCCGAAGCCACCGAAAACGACGAATCCCTCCTCGGCCACCTCCTCCTCACCGCCGCAAAGATCGCCGAAGCCGAAGGCGTCGCCGAGAGCGGCTACCGCATCACCATCAACAACGGCCCCGACGGCGGCGAGACCGTCCCCCACCTCCACGTCCACATGCTGGCGGGAAGAAAACTAACCTGGCCCCCCGGCTAGTTCAACCAAGGTAAGGAAGCCGCGCCGCCGGGTTCCCACTTCTGGTCACCCGTTGCGATCCCCAACCCGCAACGACCGATACCCCCCAAAATTCTCCGCCCACAGCACACCCACTCCCCTCGAAAACGAAAAGCGAGCGCGCCCCCGATCCGGGAGAGCGCCCACTGTTCAGCGAGACTGCGGTCGTTTACTCTTTCGCCTTCCGATCCCGCTTGCCCGGACGCCCGCCCTCCGGACGAATTTCGTCCACTGTGAGCTGGCCATCGCCATTCTCATCGAGGCTGGCGAGAGCCGCCGGAGCGCGGACGATTTCCTCCGCCGAGATCACGCCATCGTGATCGGCGTCGAGAGCGGCGACGAGCGGCGGAGCTTTCCGGGCCGGACGACCTTCGCCCTCCGGGGGTTTGGCGAACGCGGCGCTCGCGGTGAAGGTGAGGGTGATAGCGGCGGCGCCGAGGATGAGGTTCATTTTCATGGTGTTTGTGTTTGGTTGTTCGAAGCGTTGCGCTTCAAGGGGATTAGACCCCGCCACCGTTAAGAACCCGTGTGGAACCGGGGGCAAAATTGTAAAGCTTTGGTAAAATCCCGGGTTCGCGTCCCAGCGACGTGATTCAATCCCCCCGACGATGACCACCGATCAGCCGACCCGCCTCCTCATGATCGACGACGACCGCAAGCTCTGTCGACTGGTCGGAGATTACCTCACGCCGATGGGCTACGCGGTCCAAGCGATGCACGATGGACCGGCGGGGGCGGAGGCGGCAGTGACCGGAAATTTCGACGTGGTGATCCTCGACGTCATGCTCCCGGGACTCGACGGCTTCGAGGTGCTCAAGCGCATCCGCGCGACCTCGGACGTCCCGCTCATCATGCTCACGGGTCGCGGCGAAGAGGCGGACCGAATCGTCGGTCTGGAGATCGGTGCGGACGATTATCTGCCGAAGACCTTTTCAACCCGCGAGTTGCTCGCTCGTCTCCGAGCCGTCACCCGCCGCGGGGTCCGCCGAGCGGACGAGGCCAACTCGGAAGACCGGGTGCGCGCGGTGGGGGAGTTGGTGATCAATTTGGATACGCGCCAGGTCACGCTCGACGGCGAGCCGCTGGACCTCACGCCCGTCGAGTTCGACCTGCTGGCGGCGCTCGCCAATCCCCCCGGTCGCGTCCGATCGCGCGAGCAATTGATCGAGGACATTCGGGATCGGCACTACGACGTCTACGACCGCTCGGTGGACGTCCACGTTTCGGCCCTCCGGAAAAAATTGAAAGACGATCCCCGGGATCCCCGCTTCATCGAGACCGTGCGCTCGGCCGGCTACCTGCTGCGGAGGCCGGAATGAACGCCCGCACCGGCTGGTCGCTCTACGGCAAAATCCTCGCCTGGCTGTTTCTCAACGCCGTGGCGCTGGCGATCATCCTCGCGCTAGTGTTGCGCGTGGGCTTCGGCATCAACCTGGGTGCGACGTTTTCCGCGACCGCTCGCGGCCAATTGGATTCGGTCGGCAGGCTCCTAGTCTCCGAACTTCGCCGCGTCCCACCGCCCGAATGGAATACCGTGCTCGATCGCTACGACGAGGCTTACGGCGTGACCTTCCTGCTCTTCGATCCGAGAGGGAAGCCATTGGCCGGAGCCTCGGTTGTCCTTCCGCCGACGATCCTTCGGAAATTGACCCAACGCGGGGCGGGCCAACCGCGCGACCCGAGCGAAAACGAGCCGGTGCTGAAGGCGGACGGATCCTTCTGGCTGTCCAAACGGCTTCCCCCGCCGCGGCGGGAAGAACGGCGGCCCGTCGCGCCCGGCTGGATTGTCGTGAGATCGGAAACGTTGAGCGCCGGAGGCCTGTTCGTCGATTACCGGCCCTGGGTGGCTGGCCTCGGCGTCGCGGTCGGCTTCTCGATCCTGTGGTGGCTTCCGTTCGTCCGGCGGATCACCCTCGCGGTCTCCGCCATGCGGGCGGCCACGGCCCAAGTGGCCCGGGGCGACTTCGCAATCGCGGACGCAAGCGCCGCACCGCCCCCGGAGGACTTGAACATCCCGTTCTCGCGCGCCATGCGCCGACGCGACGAACTGGGGTCTCTGGCGCGCTCGATTCGCGAGATGGCGTCGCGATTGCAAGGGTTCGTGACGGGTCAGCGCCGCTTCCTCGGCGACATCGCCCACGAACTCTGCGCCCCCATAGCGCGAGCGCAGGTCGCGGTCGGCATCCTCGAGCAACGCGTAACCAGCGCCGACCGGCACCGCGTGGACGACCTCCGGGAAGAGATCGAAGACATGGCAAAGCTCGTGAACGAACTCCTCTCGTTCACCCAGGCGTCCCTCGACGCCGACCGCGCGAAGCTGACCGACGTCGAAGTCCGAGCGGTCATTGAGACGGCGGTCCGCCGGGAGGGCGCGGGGGCCGACGTCGAAATCCAGGTTCCGATTTCGCTGAGCGCCTGCGCCGACGCGGACCTCCTCGGCCGTGCGACCGGCAACCTCGTCCGCAACGCCCGGCGCTACGCGGGATCGGCTGGTCCCATCTCGATCACCGGTGCTACGACGGACGACTGGGTCACCATCACCGTCGAGGACTCCGGCCCCGGCGTGCCCGGGCCATCGCTCGACAAACTCTTCGATCCCTTCTACCGCGTCGACGAGTCCCGCACCCGCGACTCCGGCGGCGTCGGCCTCGGCCTCGCCATCGTCAAAAATGCCATTGAAACCTGCGGAGGCTCCGTCCGCTGTTGGAACCGCCACCCCACCGGCTTTGCGGTGGAAATGAGCCTGCCCGGCTCGTCGACCAAGCCGCTTCCCCGCCGGGAACCGCCAACCGCTACTTGACAGCCGTCGGATCAAAGTCCGCCGCGTGGTACGAACTCCGCACTAATGGCCCCGAGGCTACGAAGTCGAACCCCTTTTTCTCCGCGATCTCGCGGTAGAGATCGAACGTCTCCGGTCGCACGTATTCCACCACCGGCAGATGCTCCGGCGTCGGACGCAGATACTGCCCCATCGTGAGCACCTGCACGTTCGCCTCCCGCAGATCGTCCATCGCCTGAAAGATCTCATTCTCCGACTCCCCCAGCCCGAGCATCAACCCACTCTTCGTCACCATCTCTGGCCCCAGCTCCTTCGCCCGCTTCAGGAAATCTAGCGAAAGCGAATATTTCGCCCGGGACCGAACCAGCGGAGTCAACCGCTCGACCGTCTCGAGATTGTGATTAAAGACGTGGGGCCGCGCCGCGATCACGGCCAGCAGCGATTCGTCCTTCCCGTTGAAGTCCGGCGTCAGCACCTCGATCACAATCGACGGGTCCACCGCGCGGATCGCCTCGATCGTCCGCGCGAAGTGCTCCGCCCCACCGTCTTTGAGATCATCCCGCGCCACCGCCGTGATCACGACGTGCTTCAACTTCAGCCGACGGATCGCCTCCGCCACCCGCGTCGGCTCGTCCTCCTCCAGCTCCAACGGCTTCATCGTCGAAACCGCGCAGAACCCACACGCCCGCGTGCAGCGCTCCCCCGCGATCATGAACGTCGCCGTCCCCGCACTCCAGCATTCCCACCGGTTCGGGCATTGGGCCGATTCGCAAACGGTGTGAAGTTTTAGGTCGGAAATGAGTCCCTTCGTCGAGAAAAAGACGGGATTTGAAGGCAACCGGACCTTGATCCAGTCCGGCTTCTTGGCCAGGTGCAACGACGGGTCAATCTTGGCGAGTGGCATACCCAGCGACTATCACCCACCCCCGCCAAAAAATCCAAACCCCATTTTGGGCGATCTCGATAAGCCCTCTGGCGCTTCCACTGACCGGCCTCGTCGGAAAAATGCACGCTCCACCGCTTCGGATGCCGGATTCCGGTGTTGCAGCGAACCGCGTTTCACACTGGATTCCCCACGTTATAACGGCTCGCTGCGCCGATTAAGCAAAACCGGCCCGCCTCGAGAGGCGGGCCGGTTGCCTGTTTAGACTTTCGGGTCGTCTTCGACTACGACTTATCCTCCAAAGAACTCACCTGCTGAGCCACGAGGACGTATTTTCCGTTCATCTTGGTCCGCGGTCCGCGGACTTGGATCTTTGTGCCCTTGGTCAGATCGATTTTCCCGAGTTCAGCCTTCGGACCGAAATCGACGATCACCGATTTTCCTTCGGCAGTCTCGAGGACGACGAACGTGTGATCGGCAGTCGCGTCTTTCACCTTGGCCTTACCGACGCTCTGGATCTCGCCGCGCATCGTGAGCACGTCCGACTTCGCGACGTCTTTCGTCTTCTTGTCCTTCGACGCCGTCGCGGCGGCGGTCTTCATTTGATCCGACGTGGATTGGTCACCATCGACTTCCGACCAGTCCGAGTTTTCCGGAGACCACTGGTAGTAGTAGTCGTAACCGGTGTCCGCGGTGTCGTAATCGGCGTAATCGTAGCCGTAATCGCCGTAGTAGTCGTAACCGGACCAGACGTCGTTCCCGTAGTAGGAATCGTCGTAGCCGTAGTTTCCGACCTCTTCAACGTTCATTCCATCTTCGCCGTCGAACCAGTCGGTGGGATCATACCACTCTTCCTCATGAACGCCCCAGCCGGGCTCCCATTCGTACGATTCAGCCGCGAAAGCGGGTGGCATCACTGCAAGCGCCAACGACGCGGCGGCTACCGGGGCGAGCAGACGCCCTGCGTAGTTTCGGATGATCTTTTTCTTTTTCATGGTGTTGGTCCTTTTCGGTTAGGCTTTTGCGCCCTCGCGTTATTGCAAGGTCACATCTTTAACAACCGGGGGAAATCTGTGACCGGATGGCGTTTGTTTCGTTTTTTCATCCCGACCCCCCGGACAAAATTAAAATATCCCAACCAGCCTCTGCCTCCCCGCCCGGCTCTGCGGCGCTCGTCAACGCGGAACCCCCAACCGGCACCCGCAATCACCTTGAACCCCGCCCGGTTACCTCCGATAGTCCCCGGTCCGTCATGACCCACGCTAGTAGCCGCACTCGCAATTTCTGCATCATCGCTCACATCGATCATGGCAAGACGACCCTCTCCGACCGGCTGCTCGAATCTACCGGCACTATCGCCGACCGAGAGAAACAGGATCAACTGCTCGACTCGATGGACCTCGAGCGTGAGCGCGGGATCACGATTAAGAGCCACCCCGTGACCATGCGCTACCGGGCGAAAGACGGCATCGACTACCGGCTCAACCTGATGGACACCCCGGGGCACGTCGATTTCTCCTACGAGGTCTCGCGTTCGCTCGCCGCCTGCGAAGGTGCCCTTCTCATCGTCGATGCCGCGCAAGGGGTCGAGGCGCAGACCGTTGCCAACGTCCACCTCGCGGCTAAGCAACAGCTCACGATCATCCCGGTCATCAACAAGATCGACCTACCGAATGCGGACCTCCCCTCCGTCAAGCAGCAGCTCGAGGACATCCTCGCCATTCCCGGCGACGAGGCCATCGCCGCATCGGCCAAAGCCGGCATCGGAATCGAGGACATCCTCGAAGCTGTCGTCACCCGCATGCCACCGCCCAAGCCCGGCGATGAGACCCTTCGCGCCCTCGTCTTTGACAGTGTCTTCGATGGCTACCGTGGTGCCGTCGGTTACGTCCGCGTCTTCTCCGGTCGGCTGCAAGCCGGCACGCCGGTGAAGCTGATGCACAACAACAAGAACTACGAGATCAAGGAAGTCGGCGTCTTCACCCCGAAGATGTTTGCGACCGGAAGCCTCGAGTCCGGCGACGTCGGCTACTTCATCGCCAACATCAAGACCACCGCCGAGATCAAGATCGGCGACACCCTCACCGACGCCAAACGCCCGGCCACCGAGCCGCTGCCGGGCTTCCAGGAAGTCCACCCGATGGTCTTCTCCGGCATCTATCCCATCAGCACCGCCGACTTCGAGCACCTCAAAGCCGCGATGGGCAAGCTCCAGCTCAACGACGCCGCCTTTCAATTCCAGGCCGAATCCTCCGTCGCCCTCGGCTTCGGATTTCGCTGCGGCTTCCTCGGCCTTCTTCACATGGAGATCATCATCGAACGCCTGCGTCGCGAATACGACATGGACATCATCTCGACCTACCCATCGGTCATTTACGAAGTCCTCAAATCCAACGGCGAGACTCTCGAGGTCGATAACCCAGCCAACCTCCCCGACATGTCCATCGTCGAAGAGATCCGTGAGCCGGTGATCAAATGCTTCGTCATGGTCCCGAACGAGAACATCGGCGACATGATGCAGCTCATGATGGAAAAGCGCGGCACCGTCGAGCACACCGAGTCCATCGACACGAAGCGCATCATGATCACCACGATCATCCCGCTCAACGAGATCCTCGTCGACTTCAACGACAAGATAAAGACCATGACCCGCGGCTACGGCAGCATGGACTACGAACCTGCTGGCTACCGAGTTGGCAACCTCGTCAAGCTCGACATGCTGGTGAACGCTGAGCCCGTCGATGCCTTTAGTTCCATCGTGCACCGCGACAAGGCGGAATCACGCGGCCGAGCCATCGCCGCCAAACTCAAAGAGGTCATTCCGAAACAGCTCTACCAAGTGGCCATCCAAGCCGCCATCGGCGGGAAGATCGTCGCAAGGGAAAGCGTGACCGCGATGCGCAAAAACGTGACCGCCAAGTGCTACGGCGGCGACATCACGCGAAAGCGCAAGCTCCTCGAGAAGCAGAAGGAGGGCAAAAAGCGCATGAAGTCGATCGGCTCGGTCAACATCCCCCAAGAAGCCTTCATCGAGGTCCTCAAGACGTCCTAGTCCAACGGATAGGACGGCGATGCCATCCTCGCCCACCTAACAGACGACGGACTAGGTCCGAAGGCGCAACTTCCTCCACCAAGGCCCCCCGGCATCGACACAAAAGGATCCCTGGATGTTCCCATCCACTGCGGCGAGTCCCGCCCCACCTCCATTTGGGGCGCTCTCCCGTCCACCACGCCACGACGACCAACATCCCGCTCGGTCTAACGACTGCGCTACCAACCACCACGTGTTCTCAATCGCATCGATCCATCCGAAGCAGCCCGCCAACGCCGCAACGTGGACTGCGACCACACCCCAGCCTTGCCAAAAAACCGGCGCGCCCCATCCCCAGCCATATCGCTTCGCGGGAAACCAAATCACCTTCTGCAAGCGACGAATTTTGATCAAACTCTAGCGATTGACCAGGTGCGAACAGCAACCCCAGCATTGCATTTGACCACCGTCTGAGGCTAGAACCCTCCCATGGTCTCACTACTCATCACCTGGCTCATCACGTCTCTTGCGGTTTGGATTACTGCCATCGTCCTCCCTGGCTTTTCGGTTAAAAACTTCACGAGCGCTATCCTTGTTGCCGCCATCTTCGGCATTCTCAACGCCCTCATCGGCTGGCTCATCTTTGGCGCGCTCGGCATCGTGACTCTCGGCCTGGGATTTCTCCTCGCATTCATTACCCGGGTCATCGTCAACGCCATCCTCCTCAAATTGACCGACGCGCTCACCGATCACCTCACGATCAAGGGCTTCGGCAACGCCATCCTCGGCGCGTTGATCATTTCCCTCGTCAGCACCCTCTGCCAATACGCCCTGTCCTCGTTCCTTTAATCGACCACGCAGGAGCGCCTGCGACCGAGGTCGCAGGCGAACCACACCCAGGCGATGAACAGCGCCTGAAACGGGAGCCGAATCCAGAAGCACCCAGGTCGGCACGGCCCCACCGAGGAGCTCCATCCCGTTGAGAGCCGCGTCGACGTTTGCGGGAAAGATCGCGAGCAGCAGTGCGATCAACCCCCAACCCGCCGCCCGCCGCAACGCGGGCACCAGCACGCCGATCCCGCCCGCTACCTCCGCCACTCCGCTCCAAAAAACGAGTCCGCCCGCCCACGGTAGCCAGTCCGGAACCATCGCGACGTAAGTGGGTGGATCGACGAAGTGGTTCACTCCCGCCGCCACAAAGAACACGGCCAACGCCCATCTTGAGATCGCCCTCATCGTCCGCGCACCCTACCCGCGGATTTCAGCGTTTGCCATGCACATGTTCCCAGTCATGGCCGGAGCAAAGCAGGGCAGCCTTCAACGGCGGAAGCACGAGAGAAACCCGTGCGCTCACCCCCGTCGGACGCTTGCCGTGGGTGACTCCGCCTTCGTGACGAGTAGCTGATCAGCCACCACCGATCCCAGAGGCCACCCTCGACACTCCCGGTCACTTCAGCGCTGACCGGCAAATCGTCGCGCCTTTCACAAGACCCCGGCCCGCCCTGCGATGCGCCAACATGATTTATAGCGGTATCATGAACAGAATTCATCAATCACAGAAGGATATTTCCCAAGATAACCGGCCCATATCTTCCTTTCGGCGTTCGCTCTGCTCAATCCATCAATCAGCGACGCGAACCCGAAGCGCCGTCCAACCCACCTCACGCAACCCAACCAGACCCTTCCCCGCGTGGCATTCCACCGCCTCGACCGACACGGTCGCGTGTTCACCCGGCGGCTTGCCGAAGTGACCAAAATAATTGTGCGCCGGAGAGATCCATAGCTTTTCGATGCTCGCGACCGGTCTCATCCGCTGGAACGCTATCCCCGCGAACACCCCGATCCAATTCCGAAAATCCCCACCCGCCGGTTCATTTTCACCCGCTCCCCCACCATTCACAGAATCGCCTTGCCACCCAAAACACGAGCTAACACCCTCCCCCATGGCGCACGACCTCTACCTTCCGGCGGACGATTTTTTTCGCCAGCCCGTCGGACTCACCTTCGACGACGTCAGCCTCGCCACGCGCTATTCCGAAATCCTCCCCCGCGACGCGCAGCTCGCCGTCCGCCTCTCCGAGAGCCTGCAACTTCAGCTCCCCATCATTTCGTCCGACATGGACACCGTCACCGAATCCCGAATGGCGATCCAAATGGCTCTCAACGGTGGCCTCGGACTCGTCCATTACAACATGACCGATGACGCCCAGGTCAAAGAGGTCGCTCGCGTCAAAAACCACATCCACGGCTTCATCCAGGAGCCGATCAAAGTCGGACCCGATCGAGCTCATCGGCGAGATCCTCGATCTCATCACGAAAAAGCGTTTCGGCTTCAGCACCTTTCCGGTCGTGGACGCGGAAAACCACCTCCTCGGCCTGCTCCCCGGCCGCGTCGTGAAATCCCGCTACGCCCACCGCACCGTCCGCGAGGCGATGACGCGTCGCGATCAGGTCTTCACGCTTCCCGAGAGCGAGATTCGCAGCAACCCGATCGAGACCGCCGACCACTTCTTCACCGAGCACCTCGGCATCCACAAACTCCTTGTCGTCGACGAGCACGACCGCCTCCGCGGCCTCTTCACGCTCTCCGACATCGAACGCATCGAGGAGGAAACCCGCCGCCTCGTCCGCCCCGCCCGCGACGCGAAATTTCGCCTCATGTGCGGTGCCGCCGTCTCGCCGCACCGCCACGCCGACGGCACCCTCGACCGCGACCGCATCGTCGGTCACGTCGGTCGGCTCGTGGACGAAGGCATCGATGCCATCGCCGTCTCGACCGCCCACGGCTTCACGAAAGGCGTCGGCGATGCCGTCGCTCTCATCCGCGACGCTTTCCCCGACCTCACCCTCATCGCCGGCAACGTCACCAGCGGCGACGGCGTGGAATTTCTCGCCCGCGCCGGAGCCAACGCCATCAAGATCGGCCAGGGTCCCGGCAGCATCTGCACGACCCGTGTCGTCGCCGGCGTCGGCATCCCGCAGATGACCGCCCTCTACGTCTGCGCCCTGGCCGCCGCCGAGCACAAGGTCACGACGCTCGCCGACGGCGGAATCACGAAGTCCGGCGACATCGTGAAAGCCCTCACCCTCGCTGACGCGGTGATCTGCGGCGGCCTGCTCGCCGGAGCCGACGAGTCGCCTGGACGCATCATCGAAATCAACGGCAAGGTCTACAAGCAATACCGCGGCATGGGTTCCCGAGAAGCCATGCAGGACGGCAGCGCCGCCCGCTACGGCCACGAGAAAAGTGACGCCCCGCAGAAAGCGGCGCCCGAAGGCATCGAAGCCCTCAAAGAATCCAGCGGCCCCCTCGACACCGTGCTGCGCGAACTGATCGGCGGCCTCCAGAGCGGTATGGGCTACCTCGGTGCCCACGACCTCCCGGCCCTCCGCACCAACGCCCGCTACATCCGCGTCAGCCCAGCCGGCCAGCGCGAAAGCAATCCCCACGACGTCATCACCGTCAAAGCGAGTCCTTCGCCAACTAAACAGGATTAACTCGATTTACTGGATGAACGGGATGTTCTAAAAATAGCCCCCGGTCCCGCAATTTTCCCGAAGAGAAATCCAGTCAATCCTGCGCATTCAGTTAATCCCGTTTAGTTTTCATGCTCCTTCCGTTCACGAGCCACCTCATCGCCGACACCGGCATCTCCACCGGCGACGAAGGCAAGGGTCGCGTGATCCTCGAGGTCATCGACGAACTCCGCGAGTCCACCGGTCGCCCAGACGCCGTCGCTGCCGTCATGAAGGTCAACGGCGGGTCGAACTCCGGGCATTCCGTCGGCAACGTCAAACTGAATCTCATCCCGGGAGGCGTGGTCGACCCCGACGTCCCGCATCTCATCATCGGCGCAGGCGTCGTCGCCGATCCGCGCAAATTTCTCTGGGAAGCCGCCTACTGCGAACTCCACGGCCACACCGCGCTCCCCCGTCTCCGCATCGACGAGCGCACCCTCGTCTCCGATCTCTCCCACCGCCTACTCGACCTCGCGTGGGAATTCTACCGCACCGAGATCCTCGCCGAAGAACCGCGGGGGTCGACCGGACGCGGCATCACGCCAGCCTACACGGACGAGATTTCTCAATTTCAAATCACCTACGCCGACTTTCGCGCCGACCACTCTCACTTCGAGCGCAAGCTCCGCGCCCGCGTCAACCGCGCTCTCGCCGTCATCGAACACGTCTGCCAGCTTGCCCCCGACCGCTGGCCTGGTCTCTTCGAGACGCTCACGACCGCCGAGACGCGCGCTCACGCCGAAGTCCTGGCCGCCGATCTCTTCCCGGTCGCCGAATTTGACTTCACCCGGTTTGACGCTGGGCCGCCCTTCACCCTCGACGTCGAGCTTCTCGTCGAGACCTATTGGCAAGCCGGCCAAGCCCTCGTCGCCAGCGTGACCGACGTCCGCGAGCTCACCCTCCAGGCTCTGGCGGAAGGCCAGACCATCCTCGGCGAGTTCGGCCAAGCCTACTGGCTCGACAAGCGCCACGGCTTCCCACCCAACGTCACGGCTTCCCACACGTTCACGCCGGAGTTTTTTCAATCTGCCGGCATCCCCGCCCAACCCGTCCACACCATCGGCTGCTGCAAAGCTTACGACACCAAGGTTGGCACCCACCTCTTTCTCACCGAGCTGACCGACGAGCACGCGCTCGGTCGTACGCTCCGCCGGATCGAATTTGGTTCCACCACCGGACGGCAACGTATGGTGGGTTGGTTCGACGCCGTCGAGAAGGGCGACGCGCTCCGCTACGGCGGCTTCCAGGACCTCGTCCTCAATAAGCTCGATGCGCTCAGCTATTCCGGCGATTGGTCCTCCGGCGACCTTTCCATCTGCGTGGCTTACGAGACACCCAGCGGCGAGCGCGTCGACCACGTGCCCCGCGACGATACCTTCCGCCGCACACTTCGCCCCATCTACGAAGCGGTCCCCGGCTGGTCCGAAGACCTCAGCGAGATCCGTCACTACGCCGACCTCCCCGCCGCCGCCCGCGATTACGTCACTACCGTCCTCCGCGCGATCATCGACGTCGCTGGTGCCCACGCCGCCCCGCCCAATCTCCGATACATCGGCGTGGGACCGCTCCGAAGCCAGATCATTAAAGACGTCCCGGCCACCCGCGATCTCCTCGCTGGCAGGGCGTAAGTTGAATCCGAACCTATGAATGCCATTTACCTACTTGGGCTCAGTCAGCTCGACAACATCTACGGACCAGACCAGCGACGCGAGATCGAGGGCATGGTCGACGTCACCGCACCACCGCTCTCGTCGCAGACGGTGCACGAGCACCCGGAGGCACTCGCCGACGCGAGCGCGATCTTCTCGGGCTGGGGCATGCCCCGACTCGACGAGGCTTTCCTCGTCGCAGCGCCCAAGCTCGAGGTCGTCTTCTACGGCAGCGGCTCGGTCAAAGGCTTTGCTACCGACGCAGCCTGGGATCGCGGGATCACCATTTGTTCGGCGTGGGCGGCAAATGCCATCCCGGTGGCTGAATTCAACCTCGCTCAGATCCTCCTGGCGAACAAACGGGCTTGGTCCTACCCGACCGGTCTCCGGGCAACGGGGAAAATGCCGACCCACGCTTCCGTCCCGGGCAATTATCGTTCCACCGTCGGCATCGTCTCGATGGGCATGACCGGCCGACTCCTGCGGGACGCGCTGAAGCCGTTCGATCATCACGTCATCGCCTACGATCCGTTTCTCAGCCTCGAGCAAGCCACCGAACTCGACGTCGAGGCTCGTGTCTCTCGCCGATCTTTTCGAGCGAGCTGACGTCATTTCCCTCAACACCCCGCTGCTTCCCGAGACCATCGGCCTCATCTCCGGCGACCTGCTTGCTTCGATGAAGCTTGGCGCGACCTTCATCAATACCGCGCGCGGACCGATCGTCGATGAACCAGCTCTCATCGCAGTCTTCCGCGAGCGTCAGGACCTCTTCGCCATCCTAGACGTCACGGACCCCGAGCCGCCAGCGGCGGATTCCCCGCTCCTGACAATGGACAACGTGATTCTTTCGCCCCACATCGCTGGCAGCCAAGGCCACGAGTGCCGGCGGATGGGGCAGCTTATGGTCGACGAGTGCCGACGCTATCTCGCTGGGGAGCCACTTCGGACCGAGATTAAACGGGAAGCCGCCGCCCGGATGGCCTGAATCATTCAACCAAATTGCCGATTCCCATGCTGACTCTAGGACTTGTCTCGATCACCTTCCGACCCCTCCCGCCTCGAGCGGTAACCGACCTGTGCGTTCACGCCGGACTCCAGTCCATCGAATGGGGCGGCGACGTCCACGTGCCCGCTGGGGATCTCCCGAAGGCTCGGGAAGTCGCTGGACTCACCTCCGATGCGGGACTCTCGGTCGCCGCGTACGGCTCGTACTTCCGGACGATCGACCGCGACGGTAGCCTGCCGGATTTCGATCCTATCGTCGCGACGGCCGCTGAACTCGGAGCGCCGTCGATCCGAGTCTGGGCGGGGACAAAGGATTCCGATGACATTTCGGAATCGGAGTTTCAAACCCTGGTCGTCCGCCTCAGATCCATGGCCGCGCTGGCCGCTGAGGCCACGATAAGAGTCTGTCTGGAGTTCCACGGCGGGACCTACACCGATACGACGGCGTCAACCCTCCGCCTGCTCGACGCCGTCGACCACCCTAATCTCGACACACTCTGGCAGCCCCCGGTCGGAATGCCGACCCAGGATTGCGTCGAAAGCCTCCGAGCTTGTTTGCCGCGAGCCAGCAACATCCACGCGTTTCATTGGGAACCGATGCGAGAACGCCAGGCGCTCGCGACTGGGACGGATCGGTGGTTAGATTATCTGAGGACCCTCAAACAATCGGATGCAGATCGCCACGTGCTGATCGAGTTTGTCAAAAATGACAGTCCCGATCAGCTCGTGGACGACGCCGCGACTCTTCGCGAACTCTGCGTGGAGGTTTTCAGAACCCCCTAGATTCTACCCAGTTACGGGGCTTTGCGACCGGTAACGAGCTGGATGATGAGGACAACCGAGAGCGACCAGAAGGATCAGGTGGATAAGATTGCCAGCGATGCCAAAGCCGAGGCCGAGGGCCCAAAGAATGACGAGAATGATGAGAATTGTCCAAAGCATGATGTTGATAGGTTAAGGTTATCTCCATTTCGCGCGGTTGGACTTTGTTGCGCGTAAATGATTTGAGAAAATTTCGTTCGATTTGAAGATGGGATCGAGTCGACACAGCTCAGCTAAAGTTTTTCATCGAGATACTCGAGGCGCCTCCACTCGGTCGCATGGATCTCCCAATCGCCGTCAATCTTTTGCAATTTGTGAATCCCACTGAGACGATAAGGCCGAAAACCGGCGGTGCCCCGGACCTCCAGATCGAAGCCGACTCTCGCCATCGAGTCCGAGTATTCTTCGACCTTGAGATCCTGCAGCTGAAACGTCGCCCCGATCTCCGCTAGTCGAGCAGCGCTATTATCAGCATTCTCGGCCGCAGGCACCCCGGCCCCGCCCGCCGCCCGCGAGGCAACTGGATCGGCAGCAGCCGCAACGTGCGCTCGGACGACCGCTAGCACTTTCCGTTCGTCCGAGAATCCACTGTCGTCGCAGCCGGAGAGGCAGGGCGCCAGCGCGAACAAGAAAGCCAACGCTCGCCATTTCCAACGGCGACGCTCCCGCCTTCTGACACTCCGAGGTCCACCGACCAAGCTTGTCACCGTCCGCCTCTTGGTCCGCCAGATCGCGACGATTTCGTTTGTTTGCAATATCATCGCCGCTCTACCTTCGCGCCGTGAGCCAGACAGCCCCCGCCTCCGAACAACTGATGCACGAACCCGAGCAGAAGTTCCAGCACGTCGACGAGTTTCTTAATATCGGGAAGGAATACGAAGCCTCCGATATCCACATGAGCGTGAACTCGCCGCCCTCCTGGCGGCGATTCGGTCGCCTGACTCCCATCTGGGACGATGCTCCGGCGCTCACCGCCGAAGACACCGAGAAGCTCGCCATGGGCTTCTTGTCCGCCGCGCAGAAGCACCACCTCGCCGACATCGGCGACGTCGACTTCGCCTACGCCAACGAGATCGGGCGTTTCCGGACGAGCGTCGTCCGCCAGCGCCTAGGCCTCGACCTGACCTTCCGAATCATCAGCAGCGACATCCGCTCGATGGACGAACTCGGTCTACCGCCCGCGCTCAAGCTCCTCACGCAATATCACAACGGCCTCGTCTTGGTTACCGGAGCCGTCGGCAGCGGTAAGTCCACGACCTTGGCTGCGCTGGTCGACGAGATCAATCGGACTCGCCGCGACCACATCATCACCCTCGAGGACCCGATCGAATACACAATCCCCTCCCGCGGCTGCCACGTCACCCAGCGAGAAGTCCACACCCACACCGAATCCTTCGCGGCGGCACTCCGCGGTGCCCTCCGTCAGGACCCGGACGTTATCATGGTCGGTGAGATGCGCGACCTCGAGACGATCCAGCTCGCCATCACGGCATCGGAGACGGGTCACTTGGTCCTCGGGACGCTGCACACGGCCAACGCCGCCCGCACGCTAGATCGCGTGCTCGACGTCTTCCCCGTTGACCAACGTGACCAGATCCGCATCATGGTCTCGGAGTCTCTCCGGGGCGTCATCAGTCAACAGCTCGTCCCCCGCGCCGACGGCACGGGTCGCGTCCTCGCACTTGAGGTCCTCATGAATTCGCCCGCCGTCGCGAATACCATCCGCGAAGCCAAGACCTTCATGCTCCCCGGCATCATCCAGACCGGCAAACGACTCGGCATGAAGCTCATGGATGACTCGCTGTTTGAACTCTTCGAACAAGGTCTCATTACCGCCGAGGAGGCCGTCTCCCGCGCCGATCAGAAAAAGGACATGCGCACGAAAACCGGCCTCAAGTAGCCGACCCTCCGACCCTCCACCCTCCCTTCCCATGGCCTACATCGACCAATTTTTTAAAATCCTCATCGAATCTGGAGCCTCCGATCTCCATCTCGCCGAGGGCGAACCGCCGAAAGTCCGTCGCCACGGCGAGATCCTCTCCATTCGCGACGAAGTCATCACCCGTGACGAGGCTACCTACATGCTCAGCGAGATCTGCTCGCCCCAGCGCTGGGAAGACTTCGAAAGAACCGGCGACCTCGATTTCGCCTACGAGATGGACGAAGACTCGCGCTTCCGCTGCAATTTCCTCAAGCAATCCAACGGCTACGGGGCGGTCTTCCGTCTCATCCCGACAAAGATTGCGACGCTCGACGAACTTGGCGTCCCCGAGGTGATTAAACGATTCGCCGAACTGCGCGGCGGCCTCGTTCTGGTCACCGGCCCGACCGGCTCCGGTAAATCAACGACCCTCGCCGCCCTCATCGACCACATCAACACGACCTCCTCGCGCCACGTGGTCACGATCGAGGAACCCATCGAATTCGTTCACGCAAACAAGCAGTCCATCATCACGCAGCGAGAAGTCCCGGAGAACTCAAGCTCGTTCCCAAACGGTCTCAAGGCCGCTCTGCGCGAAGACGCCGACATCGTCCTCGTCGGCGAGATGCGCGACCTCGAGACGATCTCTCTTGCCCTCACAGCCGCCGAGACTGGCATGCTCGTCTTCGGCACCCTGCACACCAACAATGCGCAGAAGACCGTCGACCGAATGATCGACGTCTTCCCCGCCGACCAACAAGCCCAAGTCCGCACCATGCTGGCATCTTCCCTTCGCGGGGTGATCGCCCAGCTGCTCATGAAAAAACAGGACGGCAGCGGGCGGGTCGCGGTCAACGAGATCCTGGTCGTCAACGCTGCCGCTGCGGCCATCATCCGCGAAGGCGCGACCCAGAAGCTCCAGGACGTGATCGTCGGCGGACGCGGCGAGGGCATGCAATTTATGGATGACGCCATCTGGGAGCAGCTCCGCACCGGCAACGTCTCCCCCCACGAGGCCTACATGAAAGCCATCGACAAGGGTCGCTTCCGCAATTTCCTCCCGCCCGAGGAAGCCGAACTCGCGAACAGCTCCGGAGCTTCCAACGCCGACGAAAAAGCCAAGCCCCCGCAGCGCAAATCTCTCACGTAGATCGTGCCCATCCGCACCCTCCTTCTCGATAACAGCAACTCTTTCACGAAATTTGCGGTCGCGGTGAGCGGTCGGATCGGTCGGATCCACCGCCTTCCGACGCGTGACCTGACGTCGGCAACCCTCGGCGCCGCCCTCGCCCCGCTCCGCTTCGATCGCGCCATCTTCGCCTCCGTCGTCCCCCCGAAGGCCGCCGCCATTCGTCGTGCTCTGCGAGCACTGCCTTCTCTGGCGGTCGATCACACCCTCGACCTCGGTGTCGCCCTCGACTACCCGACCCCAGCCACCGTCGGAGCCGACCGCCTCGCCAACGCCTGCGCCTGCGCGGCTCTGCACCGGCTTCCCGCTATCGTCGTGGACTTCGGCACCGCGGTCACCTTTGACATCGTCGCGCCCGGCCCCCCCCCGGCCTACATCGGTGGCGTGATCGCCCCCGGCCTCGAAGCGATGACCCACTACCTCCACGACCGCACCGCCCTTCTCCCAGCGATCACGCTCTCCGAACCCGCCACCGCCGTTGGCAAATCGACCCCCGCTGCCATGCTCGCCGGAGCCGTGCACGGCTACCGGGGCCTCATCAAGGAGATCATTTCTCAGATTCGTCGCGAAGCTTTCCCCCGCCGCCGCCCCACCATCGTCGCCACGGGGGGCGACGCCGCGATTATCGGCGAGGCCCTCGAACTCTTCGACCACATCGACCCGACCCTGACCCTCCAGGGACTCCGCCTCATCGCCGCGAGAAACCCTTTTCCCCGATCTGGATCGCCGTCGTTCTCCCGGGCAGCCGGCCCGCCGCGCGCAGCTGACCAGCGGGGGCAATCATCCAGATCGGTAGAAAGTGAGACAATAGAGCCGCCGCCTTCTTGACAATGGCGGGCGGCACCCTAGCCTCTCCAACCCACGAATCTCTCACACCATGGCTCTCACCGAAGTTATCCTCACCGAAAATATCGTCCCGCTCGGCGCCGAAGCGGACATCGTCAAAGTCCGCCGCGGTTACGCGCGCAACTACCTCCTTCCCCAGGGCAAGGCCCTCGAAGCAAACGCTGGCTCGATGCGCGCGATCAATCATCTCAAAGGCAAACGCGCCGAGCGTGAGGGCCGCGAGCTGAACGAAGCCGAAGAACTCGCCTCCCGTATCAACAAGCTTCGCATCAATCTCACCCTCGACACCGGCGAGGCCGGCAAGGCCTTCGGCTCCATTACCGCCAAGGACCTCACCGAGAAGGTCGAGCAGGAGCTGCAGAACGTCACCCTCCCCAAGCACGCCGTCGTGCTCGACAAGGGCATCAAGGAGTCAGGCGATCACGAGGTCCCCGTCAAGATTCACCCCGACGTCACCGCCAAGCTGAAAGTCAAAGTCACCGCTAACGTGATCGTGAAGACCGAAGCTCCCGACGAAGACGACGACTGAAGCCGCGCGAGCTTCTAGCTCGCTTCACCAGACCGATGCCCGCCGATTCTCAGGCCCGTCCGCCAGAGAATCCCGCTAGAAATAACGGGGACGGGCGCGAAGAACGGGCACCCCGCGCTGGAAGTTATCCCCAGAAGTCGGGGAGTTATTTACCAGATATTCACAGGACGCTCCCCCAGAGCCTCGACGCCGAGAAGGGCCTCCTCTGCTCTGCCCTCCTGTCCCCCGGCGGTGTCATGGGCGATTGCGTGGAGCGCATCAGCGCTAACCACTTCTACCACCCCCCGCACCAGACCATCTACGAAGTCATGGTCCAGCAGTGGAAGGATTCGAAGCCCGTTGACTTCATCACGCTCACGCAGATCCTCAACGACCAGTCGCAGCTCGAGGCCTGCGGCGGACCAGCGACCATCTCCGAACTCTTCACCTTCGTCCCGACCGCTACCAACGCGACGTTCTACCTCGAGATCGTCCGCGAGAAGTTTCTCCTCCGCTCGATGATCGCCGCCTGCACCGAGGCAGCCTCCCGGTGCTACGAAGAACAGGGCGAGGTCAAAGTCCTCCTCGACGATGTGGAGAAGGCCGTCATGGCCATCGGCGAGGACCGATTCAAGGGCAATCTGCCCGACATGCGGACGATGATTCTTTCCGCCATCGACGAGATCGAGACGCTCTACAAGAACAAGGGAGGACTCACCGGACTCTCCACCGGCTTCAAGCAACTCGACCAGATGACCGGCGGCATGCGCGGTGCCGAGATGTTCGTCGTCGCCGCTCGTCCGTCCATGGGAAAAACTGCGTTCTCGATGAACATCGCCGAGCACGTGGCGATCACTTCGAAGAAATCGGTTGCCGTCTTCAGCCTCGAGATGTCGAGTTCCCAACTCGTTCAGCGACTCCTCTGCTCCTGCGCCCGCGTGAATCTCGCTCGCATCCGCGACGGTTTCCTCAGCCGCGCGGATTCCGAGAAGATCGGGCAAGCCGCCAAGCTCCTCATCGAGAGCCGTATTTTCATCGACGACACCCCGGGCATCACCGTCCTGGAGCTCCGCGCCAAAGCCCGCCGCCTCCAAGCCCAGCACGGCATCGAACTCATCGTCATCGACTACCTCCAGCTCCTGCGCTCGAGTTCGAAACGCGCTCAGGAAAACCGGCAGATCGAAATCGCGGAGATTTCTTCCGGCATCAAAGCCCTCGCCAAAGAACTCAACATCCCCGTCATCGTCCTAGCCCAGCTCAACCGAAATCCCGAGAGCCGCACCGGCGCATCAAAGGGCCGCCCCCGCATCAGCGATCTGCGCGAATCCGGCTCGATCGAGCAGGACGCCGACATCGTTGGCCTTCTGGTCCGCTCCGAGGTCTACGAGGACGACGACGAAGCCAAGCAGGAGAAGGCGGGCGAGGCGGAACTCATCATCGCCAAGCAGCGAAATGGCCCCACCGGCGAGGTCCACCTCACGTTTCTTAAAGAATTTACCCGCTTCGAAGACCGCGCAGAGGTCCGCGACGAAGCGTAGTCTCGGCCCCGATAGTGCGCCGAGTCCTCTCCGCACCGTGACCATCTCCCGGCGCCCCGCTAGGGCAGCGAGTCCCCAAACTACGAAGCCATCCACCCCCGCAACCCGCTCACCCGCTCGCGCAGACGATCATTCCGCACCGCTGCGGCCAGCGCCTTTCGCTGGCCCACCACGATCACCAACGCCTTCCCCCGCGTGATCGCCGTGTAGATCAGGTTTCGCTGGAGTAACACGAACTGCTCCATGGCCACCGGCACGATCACGCACGGAAATTCCGATCCCTGGCTTTTGTGGACAGTGATCGCCCACGCTGGGTCGAGTTCGTCCATCTCGCCAAACTCATAGACCACCCGCCGCCCCTCGTAGTCGACGGTCACCTCCCGCTCCGTTCGATCCACCGCGCGCACGACCCCGATGTCGCCGTTGAAGACGTCCTTGTCGTAGTTGTTCCGCGTCTGGATCACTTTGTCTCCCGCCCGATACGTCACGCCGAACCGCTCGACCTCCCCATCCCCCGGCCGCCCCGGATTGATCGCGGCCTGGAGCGCCTCGTTCACGCTGCGCACCCCCAGCGTCCCCTTGCGCATCGCCGACAGCACCTGGATGTCGCGCACCGGATCGAAGCCGAACTTCCCCGGAACCCGCCGAGAAACCAGCTCGACTACCGTCTCCAGCGCCGCCTTCGAGTCTTCCCGCTCGATGAAGAAAAAATCCGATCCCTCGCGGTGACCCAGCTCGGGCAGCACCCCCGCGTTCATCGCGTGAGCCGCCGTC
The DNA here is from genome assembly GCA_963803825.1 of uncultured Verrucomicrobiae bacterium. Taxonomy (GTDB): domain Bacteria; phylum Verrucomicrobiota; class Verrucomicrobiia; order Chthoniobacterales; family JAATET01; genus CAVVKW01. Next base: position 76,148 of record CAWDOJ010000015.1, read on the forward strand.
ACGATCCCGCTCGCCTCAGCCTGCCGAAAGACCACGTCCAGCCGCGCGACCGGCACCGTCCCCGACGCAATCACGTCCCGCAGAACCAATCCCGGCCCCACGCTCGGCAATTGATCGGCGTCGCCCACCAGCAGTAGATTTCCCCGCCGGGGCACCGCCCGCAGGAACCTCGCCATCAACGGCACGTCCACCATCGAGACCTCGTCCATCACGAACAAATCCCCAGCCAGCGGATTTCCCGCGTTCCGCTTGAACCCCCCACCCCGCTCCGGCTCCAGCAGCCGGTGGATCGTCATCGCCGCCATCCCCGTCGACTCCGCCAACCGCTTCGCGGCCCGCCCAGTCGGCGCGCACAACACGCACCTCACCCCTTTCGCACTGAGAATCTTGAGGATGGAATTCACCAGCGTCGTCTTCCCCACCCCCGGCCCTCCCGTCACCACCGCCACCGCCCGCCCCAAGGCCAGCCGCAGCGCGGCGGCCTGCGATCCCGCCAACACCTTTCCGGTCTTCGTCTGCACCCAAGCCAGAAGCCCGCTCGGCGTCGATCTCCGGGTAGCCGGGATTCTCCCGCCCCGCCATCGCCCGCAGTTGCTCAGCCACCAACCGCTCCGCTGCCAGCATCGGTGGCGAGTAGATCAAGCCCCCCTCGTCACACAGCTCTCCGCGCTCCACGGCCCCCGCCAACACTCGCTCCGCCAACTCCCCCTCCACCGACAACAATTCCTCCGCCGCCCGCACCAACTCTCCCCTCACCATCGCGCAATGACCGTCCGAACCCGCCTCGTCCAGACAGTGAGCCAATCCCGCCCGCACCCGCAGCACGCTGTCACCCGCCAGACCCAACTTCGCCGCGATGGCGTCCGCAGTCTTGAACCCAATCCCGCGGATGTCCCGCGCCAGGCAATACGGATCGCTCCTGATCCGTCCGATCGCCTCGTCACCGTACGTCTTGTAGACCCGCACCGCCCGGCTCGTGCTCACCCCGTTGGCGTGCAGGAAGACCATGATCTCGCGCACCACCCGCTGCTCCGCCCAAGCGTCCTTGATCGCTCTCCGCCGCTCCGCCCCGATCCCCCCGACCTCCTGCAGCCGCGCCGACTCGTTTTCGATGATCGAGAACACCTCCTCGCCGAACTGCGCGACAAGCTTCTTCGCGTAGACCGGACCGATTCCCTTGATCATTCCACTCGCCAGATACTTCTCGATTCCCTCGCGCGAATCGGGTGGTTGCGTCTCCACCCGCCCCGCCTTCAGCTGCATCCCGTGCTCCCGGTCCCGCACCCACCGGCCCTCCGCCGTGATCCATTCCCCCGGCGTGACCGTCGCGACGTTTCCGATGACCGTCACCAGCTCCTTTCGCCCGCGCACCAGCACTCGCAAAACCGAGAATCCGCTCTCCTCGTTGTGGAACGTCACCCGCTCCACCACCCCGCGCACCCCATCGTCGTCCATCGGAAATCAGCCCCCGATCTTTCGATCAGCCGTCCGGTCGATCGCCGCAGACCACGCGCCGCAATGCGTTGAGCGCCGCCTGCGTCACCAGCGCCTTGAAAGTCGCCCGATCCGTCGGAAAGCTCTCCCGCCACCCGTTCACTTCGCCGTCCCGCCGCGCCAGCGCGATGAAGACCGTCCCGACCGGCTTCCCTTCCGTTGCTCCCCCCGGCCCCGCGATCCCGGTCGTCGCCAGGGCAAAATCCGTTCCCGCCCGCTCGCACGCCCCGGCGGCCATTGCCTTGGCCACCTCTTCGCTCACCGCACCACACGACTCAATCAACCCACCGTCCACGCCCAGCTCCGCCACCTTCGCTTCGTTCGCGTACGTCACCCACCCTCGCAGGAACACGGCCGACGCCCCGGGCACGTCCGTCAATCGACTCGCCAGCAGACCGCCCGTGCACGACTCCGCCGTCGCCACCGTCAGCCCCCGCTCCGCCAGCTCCGCGACGACCACCGTCTCCAGGCCCTCCGCCTCCATCGTCACCAGAAAATCCGCTAGTTCCCGCCGCACCTCTGCGTCCACCGAATCCAATAACCCCACCTCGCCGATGAGCCGGAGATCCACCTCGTTCGGTCGGGCGCAATACCCGACCTCCAACCCAGGCATCTCGTCCAGCCGCAGACCCAAGCGCGCTTCCACCATCGACTCCCCGATCCCCACGCACCGATACGTTCGGCAGATCTTCACCACCGCCCCCGCCGTCAATTCGCGCAATCTCGGTAGCACCTCGGCCTCGAACATCGGCTTCAGTTCCCTCGGCGGCCCGGGCAGCAGAAAAATGTGCGGCGACCGCCACGACGGTGCATCGACTGGCGGCACGTACAGCCCCGGAGCCGTCCCCCGCCGATTCGTCAACACCTCCGCACCTTCCGGGACCATCGCCTGCCGCCCCATCCGTTCTTGAAATTCAAACCCCCGACTCGCGCACAGGTCTTTAATTCCTTGGAGCACCCCCTCATCCCGCACCAGCCGCAGACTCAGCAACTGCGCGACAATCTCCCGCGTCACGTCATCCGACGTCGGCCCCAGCCCGCCGGTCACTAACACGACCTCCGCCCCCCGTTCAAAAGTCTCCACCAACGCGTCCCGGATCGCGCCCCCGTCCGGCACCGTCGTCCCCCGGTCGATCCGCAGCCCCGCCGAAAAAAGCCCCGCCCCAAAGTAGGCCAGATGCGAGTTCACCACTGCTCCCAGCAACAGCTCCGTCCCCGTGTTGATCACCTCGACCTTCATTCACTCACCAACCGGTCCATCCCGTCCATCCGCTCCGGCGGAAGCCGAGTCCATCCCCCCCCCGATTCCCATTCACAACTCACCAGCGACGAAGCACCTCGCCCCCTAGACGACGTCAGCCGTCAACGCCCGGATCCAACCATTGACCTTGGCGTGCTTCTCTTCGTCCCGCCTTAGATCATAGACGTACAGCAGATTCGCGAGCGTCCGAATGAGCAACTGGCGCGGACTCGCGTCGGCCAGATGACTTTCGCTCAAAGCGAGCTGCTGCTTCGCCAAGATCGCGAGGCAGTCCGCCCGCGACATGATCCGCCCCCGGTGGAACGGGTCGAAATACAGGTCCCCGTGCCGCGCGATAAAGTGGCCCGGCAGATTCACTCCCGCCACGCACATGCCAGCGCGTGCCGCGACCATTTTGTAGAGCAGCGTCAGCGCGATGGGGATCCCCATCCGCGTCTCGATCACCCCTGGGAACAAGCAATTCCGCTCACTGTAGTAGTCCTCCGTGTTCCCGCGAAACCCCAGCTCGCCCGCCATAAACTTCGACAACAGAATCACTCGCTCCCGGCTCGACACCGCCCCACTACTTTTGACCAGAAATTGCCGTCCCCACGCGTTGACCTTGGTTTCGAGCGGACCGATGTCCGCCTCGGGCATGAGAGGCTCGCGCCAGCATCCAGTTGGCCCGCTCGAGATCATGATGATCCCCGAAGAAATGACAGAGCAGCCCAAAGTCGCCTTCCGCGTCGCGATTGTCGACCGCGCGCAGCACGTCCAGCGCGTGACCAGCCGCCGCAGCGCTGCAATCGCTTAGATCCCTCAGTCCCGCGAGCACCGTGTCGTCCGCGTCGAGCAGCTGCTCCTTCACCAGCCGCACCGTCTCCGGATCGTCATCCTCCAACAGCCGGACGATGGCTTTGTTCTGACCAAGAATCATCTCAAACCGTTAGTCCACAACCCCACCCCGCGCAACCACTTCAAGCCGCCGAGATGTCCACCGAGACCACCGCACCCGGCTCGCACCGCACCCGCACGTTCACCGGTCGGCAACAGACCGCGCAATCTTCGATCATCCCCACGGTGGCCGTCGTCGTTTCCACTTCGATAAAAAACTCTTCCCCGCAGTGGGGGCACTCCACGCCAATTTCTTCGACGATGTCCATCGCCCAACTAGCCCCCGGTGGTCGTCCAATCGCCCACGACCCGCGGCGCGTCTCCCCAGAGATCTTCCAGGGTGTAAAAAGCCCGGGCCTCGTGGTGGAACACGTGCACCACCACCTGCGCGTAGTCGATCACGATCCAGCGACTCCCGGCCACACCGTCTTCGGAGTAAGGTCCAAATCCAAAGCGCTCTCGCACGCCCGAGCGCACCGACGCCCCGATCGCCCGCAACTGTGGATCGGACAACCCGCTGCATATCACGAAGTAGTCGCAGAACGAAGACCGCCCCCGCAGGTCGATCACTACGATGTTCTCCGCCTTGCGATCCGCCGCAGATTCCGCGCACGCCCGCGCCAATTCCTCACCCTCCGCCGACCGCGTTCCTTCTTCAGACGTCACGATACAACTTCTCCCGGGCAATCACGGCACACACACATTCCGGACAGAGGTATTGAATCGACCGCCCGCGCGCAACGCGATTCCGCACTTCGGTCGACGAGATGTCCACCGTCCGCCGCACCACCGGGAACCCCGCCGGCACCGCCACGCCCGCTCGAGTCAGCACGACAAAGGTCACGAGGTCCCGCAGTGCCTCGATCTCCCGCCATTTGCCCAGATCCGCCACGTTATCATCGCCGATGAAATAAAAGAACTCCGCCCCCGCCAATCGTCCGCCCGCTCCGCCTAGCGCCCGCACCGTCTCGACGGCGAAAGAAGCCCCCGTCCGCCCCACCTCCAGGTCATCGACCTCGAAGCCCGGTTCGCCCGCCACCGCAGCTCGCACCATCTCCAGCCGCCACTCCGGTGCCACCGGTGGGGCTTCCATTTTAAACGGCGACACCCCCGCCGGAATAAAAACGACCCTGTCCAACCCAAGTTGCTCGAGCGCCACTCGCGCCAGAATCAGATGCCCATGGTGAATCGGATCAAAAGACCCCCCAAAAATCCCAATGCGCTCCATGCCCCGCCGAACTACGTCTTCCCTCTCCAAATCATAAATCATAAATCGTAAATCATTAATCGCATGACTGGCCAAACTCTCCTCGTCGGCGTCCCCGGCAAAACGCTCTCCGCCGACACCGCCGCGCTCTTCCGCCGCATCCAGCCCGGCGGCTTCATCATCTTCAGCCGCAACATCGAGTCTCCCACCCAGCTTCGCCGCCTCCTCGACGACCTGCGGGACCTCTCCGAGATCGAACCCATCATCACCATCGATCAAGAAGGCGGCCGCGTCTCCCGCCTCCGCGAGATCGGTCACGAACCGCCCAATGCCCAGCAGCTCCGCGAGAAAGGCGACCCCGATCTCATCCGCTGGCACGGCCAACTCACCGGTCACCTCCTCCGACTCTTCGGCTTCAACCTCGACCTCTGCCCCGTCATCGACATCAGCTTCGACGACGACGCCGACAACTCCGTCAAAGGCCGCTGCTACGGCAAGACCGCCGCCCAGGTCATCCACCTCGCCGGCATCTTCAACGACGCCCTCCGCGCCACCGGCATCCTCTCCTGCGGCAAGCACTTCCCCGGCTACACCTCCGCCGGCCTCGATCCCCACCACGAACTCCCCCGCATCTCCCGCTCCCGCGAACTCATGGAAGAGCACGAACTCGCCGTCTTCCGCTACTTCGCCGACAAGGTGGACTCGATGATGACCGGCCACATCACCATCGACGGATTGGAACGGACGGACCGCCCCGCCTCGTTGTCCAAGGTCATCACCACCGACCTCCTCAAAGCGGATCTTGGTTTCGCGGGTCTCACCATGACCGACGACCTCGACATGGGCGCCATCCTCAACCACTACGGCCTGGCCGACACCCTCCGCCTCGGCTTGGAGGCGGGCAACGACCTCCTCATGATCTGCCACCGCGTCGAGATGATCACCGAAGCCTACGACATCGTCAGCGCCCTCCCCGACGCCACCCTCGCGCCGGCCCTCGCCAACATCGCCAAATTCAAGAAGGAGCTCGCCCCCCCCGCCGACTTCAGCGTCGGAACCCACGCCGCCCTCGACGAAGAAGTCAAAAAACTAAGAGCCGCCACCCTCGGCGAAGACCAAGCCACCACGAGAAGCCCCGAGGACGGCAAACGCAGCCCGGTCGAACTTTATTAACGTAGGAATGGCGTCCAGCCACCCTCCCCAAACCTGTCATGCTGAGCAAAGCAAAGCATCTCTGACTTACACTCCTACCGTTTATCCTATTTTGATGGTGCCTGATTTCATAGCTCCTGATATGTCTGACCTTCAGCTTACCGAATTCTTCGCCGCGCTCGAAAAAGCATCACAAGCTGCGGCGGACTCCCTCAGTGATTTTTTCAAATTCTTTGACCAACAGTATAGCGAGGCCAGAAAACTTCGAGCCCCGACGACTCCACACTTCAATCTCCTCGCCGTCTTCGGACTGCAATTCTCGGAACTCCGCCACTCCGACGTGCTCGCATGGTTTCTTGATCCTCAGGCCGCCCACGAACAAGGAGGCATCTTCGCCGATCGCCTGCTTCTTCTTTGCGGCGACGATGGCGGCGCCTCCGACACACACGTCGTCATCCGCGAACGGCACGGGCGGGTCGACCTGGCGATGTATGCTCGAGGCGAGTTCGCTGTATTCATCGAGAACAAAGTCCGTCACTTCGAACGGGACCAGCAAGTCTCCGACATGATCGCGTCCATGGCGCGGGTCGCAGTTGACTGCGGAATTCCTCTGAAACGGCGTTACGCAGTGTTCCTGACCGATACCGGCGAGGCGGCAATCTCCGGTCCGAAAACCGACAGCGCTGATTTTCGCCTTGGAAATTTGACCGCTCTCTCGCGAACGCAGATTTTCGAAGGATTCCGCACGGCGCTCGCGGAACAGGGCGGCTTCAGCCCGCTGCTGATGAACTTCCTCGAGTCTTACCTGCTCTCAATTCAACAAATCCGGAGTCAACTTTTCCGACCATGAATTCTCTCGACCATAGTCACCGTGTCGTCCTCGAAAACCTCGCTGCACTCGAGCGCGCGAAGAGATGCGTCGATGAAGCTAACCAATATCTCCAAGATGTGGCTCGGGAAGTGTATACGGACCTGTCAACACGATACAACCAGTTCGCTAAGTGGGAATTCAATGGAAGTAGAATCGAAACGCGCCACATTGCCAACTGGCGTGAATCCCAAAGGCATTTTGTGACTGTCGGGCTTGGACAAATCGAAGCAGCAGGCATTGTTAAGGGTGCAAGCACCTCAGACTGCCAAGCATACGTCTATTCCGATTTGCTTCAGGATCACCGCAATGATTTTCCAGCCGATCTGGCTTTCATCCGAAACCTCCCACCAAGCGTGGATTTCTGCCTAACTCCTGAAACTATGACGGGACACGTGTTTATTAAAAATATCGGCGGAATCTCAGCCGAAAAATTCATGGATCGAGATGTTCTGAAAGCGTTCATTGCAGCCCCGTTGACCGAACTAGCGAACTGGCTACTTGATAACTTCGCCGCAATCGAATTCCATCTGGCAGCCACCCCGTCCGAGACTCCAAATGGAGTCGGAGTCACGCCTCCGGAAATTCCTTCCGCAACCGCGTGAGCCGCTTGGGATCGGTTTTGGGATCGGTTTTGGGGTCAGTTTTGGGGTCAGTTTTGGGGTCAGCAGTTTTGGAGTTTTGGGGTCAGGCGGTTTTGGGGTCAGGCGTCAAATCTTGAGTGTAAGCCGCGATTTCAGCCAAATCGATTTTTGACATTTGCCCCGTTCCCGGACCCCCTTTCGGACCCCGTTCCTTAGGGCAGCTTGAGCGAAGCGGAGTCAGTTGGGTTTTGGGGTCAGGCGTCAAATCTTGAGTGTAAGCCGCGATTTCAGCCAAATCGATTTTTGACATTTGCCCCGTTCCCGGACCCCCTTTCGGACCCCGTTCCTTAGGGCAGCTTGAGCGAAGCGGAGTCAGTTGGGATACTTCCGACGACGCTCTACCGAACCATGCCTTCCTCGTTGGATGCCGCCTCACTTAGACCGATCTCATTGACAGCGAAGTAAAGTCGGCTGGTCCTCGTCCACGTAGGCAGTGTCGAACGTGCCAGCGAATTGTCCATTCGATCCGGCGGCCGAGATTGTCGTAGGAAAAGCCGACCGCGTTGCCGTTGAGCGTGCGGGTTGCCACCCGGCCCAACTCGTCGTAGGTGAACGAAATCACGTCCGACGAAAGCGACCCGTTGATCGAGCTGGCCTGACCGCCGCCAAGCCCACCTCCGACCGGGTGGTAGGCGTAGGTCGTCACGCCCGATCCGGTCCCGCTCCCGTCGCTCATCGTCTTCACGGTTTGGGGGTCAGTTTGGGGGTCAGGCGTCAAATCTTGGGTTTGGGGGTCAGGCGTCAAATCTTGGGTTTGGGGGTCAGGCGTCAAATCTTGGGGTTTGGGGGTCAGGCGTCAAATCTTGGTTTTGGGGTCAGTTTTGGGGTCAGGCGTCAAATCTTGAATGTAAGCCGCGAATTCAGCCGAATCGATTTTTGACATTTGACCCCGTTCCCGGACCCCGTTTCGGATCCCGTTCCTTAGGGCAGCTGGAGCGAAGCGGAGTCAGTTGGGATACTTCCGACGAAGCTCTACCGAACCATGCCTTCCTCGTTGGATGCCGCCTCACTTGGACCGATCTCATTGACAGCGAGGTAAAGTCAGCTGTCCCTCGCCCACCGGACGCATTCTCTCAGTCCATGCCCGGATTCTGCATCGCCCGCCACACGTTCCAGAAACGTCACACCGAATCGTTTGATCGATCTGCGGAACCCTAATTTTTCTGCCGCTCGAACCACACCATTCCAATGAACCTTCGCAATATTCTCATCGCCGTCACCCTCGCTGCCGTCGCCAACGGTCACGCCCAGATCCTCATCACCGAACTCAACTCAAACGCGCCCGGTGGTGATTTCTGGGAGATTACCAACTTCGGTTCGACTCCGTTCGATCTTTTCACCGGGACGTCCACTTGGAGCTGGGATGACGACTCCGAGAACGCCGAGACGGTGACGATCCCTCTCGGTACCTCCATCGCTGCAGGTCAATCGCTCGTCCTGCTAGCTGGCGGTGCCGACGAGACGACGTTCCGGCAGACCTGGGCGCTCGATGCCTCGGTGCCGATCGTTTCCGCTACTGGGCCTGGCCTGGGCCAAGGCGACGGCGTGTTTCTCTACGATGGCTCAAACGCTCTCGTGCTTTCCCTTACCTACGCGGAGGGCGGCTTCACCAAATCGGACGGCACCGCTTCGACCGGCGGTCACGCCGGCATCTCCGCCGGAGGGAGCAACGCTGGACAATCCCTCGTCTTCGACCCCAACTTCGGCACCACGCCAGCGACGGCGCGCTACGCTCCGGCGGTCGCCGGCGACTTCGGCTCCGTGAACGCGCAGTCCGGCAGCGGCGTCGGATCGCCCGGCATCGCCGCGGTTCCCGAGCCGGGCACCATCGCTCTCCTGACGCTGGCCCTCGCCGGTGGACTCGCCGTCCACGCCCGCCGCCGCCGGAACGTCTGATCCCTGCGTCCCACCAGTCAACCGATTCCACGAACGCGCCCGCCAACCGGGGCGCGTTCGGCTTTTCTCAAATGAAAATTCTTCAGCTCGCCGTCGCACTCACCGCTTTCACGAGTTTCCCGCTTGCCGCCCAGACCTCCCTCGACCTCGGGGGCTACACGCTCGGGGGCACCTTCACTCTCCCCTTCGCCGTCCCGGAGGCCTCGGCCATCACTTACAACTGGGACCGTGACTCTTTCGTCATCGTCGACGATGAGGCCTTCGACGTGGTCGAAATTAATCGATCTGGTCAGCAACTCGGTCGCATCCGCATCTCGGGGCACCCGAACCAACCGGGCGTCAACACCACCGACGCCGAGGCCATCACCTACCTCGGCAACAATCGCTACATGTATGGACTCGAGCGAATCCGCGCCGGCTTCGTTTTTGAAACGACGTTTCCCGACCCCGTCCAAATCATCGACCTGGCCCAATCCACCCGCATCGACCTTTTCGGAACCCCGGACAACGTCGGCAACGCTGGTTTGGAAGGTCTGAGCTATGACCCAACCGCTGCCGTCTACTACGGCGTGAAGGAGAAGACCCCGCTGGACGTCTACCGATTCACTTTCGAGCCGGTCACCCTCGGCGTCGATCTCACCCGGCCCTTCACTACAGCGCAAATTGCGGCCTTCGGGGTCACGGATTTTGCCGACATTCAGAAGCCTTGGCACCGTTCCGTCATTCGCGAACACCGGGCTGGCGGACAATCTCTTGATTCTAAGTCAGGAATCGGCGCGTCTGCTCGAAGTGGATGGCAACGGCGATCTTCTCGGTTCGATCTCGCTCCAAACCTTCACCGGAACCAAGGCAATCGAGGGTGTCACCATCGATTTTGACGGGAACATCTACTTAGTCGGCGAAATGGGACCGGGCAGTTCGCCGCAGACCCTCTACGTTCTGAATCCCGCGCCGGAACCCGGGACCATCGCGCTCGTCTCCATCGCCGGAATCACGCTGCTGCTGCTCCGACGGGGGACCCGCGCCCAGGCGGACGCCTGAGCTCCGCAGCGCCGGGTCCATACACGACCAAATCCAGTCGCTCGCACCTCAACCGGTCGGCATCCTCCTATCCGATCGCACGAGCTGCGACGGGTCCCCTCGTCTTGCAACCCGGTAGGACCGCTTACAACGACTCCAAAAAACGCACCACCGCCGCCCGCTCGTCCTTCGCGAGCCCAAGGTAAGCGTCCCGCGAGCGCTCCGCCTCCCCGCCGTGCCACAGCACCGCCTCCTCCAGGCTCCGAGCCCGGCCGTCGTGCAGAAACTCGGTGTGGCCATTCACCGTCTCGACCAGCCCGATCCCCCACAGCGGCGGCGTCCGCCACTCCCGCCCGTCCGCCTCGAAGTCCCCCCGCCCATCCGCCAGCCCGGTCCCCATGTCGTGCAGCAGCAGATCGGTGTAGGGAAAGATCCGCTGACCCGAAACCTCCGGAAACCCCTCGACCACCGCCGTCCGAAACTCCGGCACGTGACACTCCGCGCACCCCAAGCGTCCAAAGATCTGTTTCCCAATCAGCACCTCCGGGTCCGCCACGTCCCGACGCGCCGGCACCGCCAACACCGACGAATAAAACACGACGTGGTCGAAGATTCTCTCCGTCACCTCCGGCTCGTCCCCGTCCTCGTAGGCGATCGCCGCCACGCCCAGCTCCGATAGGCTCGCGCCTCCGTGCGGACGCGTTGGCGTCGTCAGGCCCATGTCTCCGAGAAATGCCCCCGCCACCTGCTCGCGCACCGTTGCGGTGTTCGCCTTCCACCCGAAGCGCCCGATCTGACTCACCCCCACTTCGTGATTCCACACCCAATTCGGGCGGCCCGAGATGCCGTCTCCGTCCAAGTCGTCCGGGTCTGCGCTGCGGATGAGGTCCTCCTCCGAGATCGCTTCCAGCAAGCCCATGCCCACCATCTGCGGGGCCACCCGGGGAGAGATCTCTAGCCCCTCGGCCGTGTCTCCGTAGCCCAGCTCCTCGATCCGGTAGCTTGGCTGGCGGAGCGAATACTCCGTCCCGTCCGCAAACTTCCCGGCCACCTCCGCGTATTCCACCACCGGCACCCCCTCGCTCGCCGCCCCGGGGATCGCGTTCTGCTGAAGTTGGTCACCCAACGCCTCATCCAATCGCACTCCCGCCTTCGCGTCCCGCTCACCCGGACGACTCACCCGCAGCAACATCGACACCATCTCTTCCCCCTCCCGCGGCGGCCGCCCTCGCCCGTCCTTGAAGTGACACGCCGAACAAGAGCGCGCGTTGAAGAGCGGCCCCAGACCATCTCGCGCCGACGTCGAAGCTGGCGCGATCACCCAGTTCTGCTTGAAGAACGAATTGCCCACGAAAAACGAGTTCTTCATCTCTTTGCGAAGATTTCTCGCCGAGTAGCCAAACGCGTTGTCCGTCGTGTCGAAGACGGTCGTCTCTCCGCCCGAGAGTTCCTCTCCCTCGACGGGCACAAGGTCGCGGCTTCCCCCGACCGCAAAGATCGTCCCGACCGCACCCGCGACCACGACCGACCCCAACCACCCCATCCGCGTCATCCCTTCGCCCGTCCTCAGTCCCCGTCCAACTGGATCGACAGTCCAAATTCGTTCGCCGCTTCCACGATGCTCTCGCCCTGCGTCCGCAGATTATCGATGAGCTCCGCCACCGCGACCCGCCCCGGAGAATCGTCGTCCCCGACGATCGCCCGGTCGAACGGCACCGGTAGCGCCTCCGCCGCCGCGACCGTCGCGTCCATTTCGCTGCCGAGGCGCTCGGCCAACTCGGCGTCCTTGGCCGCCACCAGTTCGTCGAGTCCCGTGCCCTCGACCACGCTTCCATCCGTCCGCACGTAGCGACCGGTGTAGACGTTTCGCGCGCCCCGCGCGTCCTCGATCATGTCCACGTGCGTGTTATCGCTGAAGCACGAGTGCTCGTCCTCCTGCGCCTGCGTCTCGTAGGCCACGGCCAACCGCTCACCCGACACCTCAAATCCGCTGAGCACCCCGATCCCGGTGAAGATGTCGTGCAGCGCTTCGTCCCCTGGTAGCGCCACAAACTCCGAACGGAAATTCCCCACCTCCGCCGGATCCCACGCCTCCGCCAGCGACTGCAAGTGCCCGACGAGCAGATCGCCCAACTCGAGCAAGTAGGCACCCCGCCGCTCGGCATTCTTCGCCGTGCCATAATCCTCAAAGCTCCGCTCCCCGGCCCCATCCGCACTCAAGTCCTGACCCCAGAGCAGGAACTCGATCGCGTGATACCCGGTGCTGATGTTGGTCTCACCATCTTTCTCGTTCAGCTCGCCCAGCACCGCCGCACTGATCTCGGGATATGCGTCCGGTCGGTTGATCACCCCCGCATCCGCATTTCCCTCCACGTAATCGACGTAAGCCTCGTCCATCGGCCACGCGTTGATCATCCCTTCGATCTCGTCCACCGGCCCCCCGTAGAAACGAAAAGCTTCCGTTTGCAAATACGGCAGCCGCGCCGCCCGCCACGCCTCCCGAGCCGCCTCCATCGTCACGTCTGACGGCGATCCCACCAACTCGCCCAGAGCCGCGCGCAAAGCCCGCGCCTCGACCAACGCGTCCGAATAGCCAGCAAACACGAGGTCGGCGTAATTCGCCACCACCGCTGCCTTCATCTGCACCAAGCCATCGACCTCGGCCTCCGCTTCACCCCCGGCATCTACCGCTTCCGCAGGCTCCACCGTCGCCCCCACCTCATCCGAGCGGTCCCCATCGCACCCGGAGAAGACCAGCCCACTCCCTACCGCCAAAATCAATCCAACCCGTAATCTCATGTTTGAGACTGGGTCTCATTACCAATCCCTCGTGTCAACCTCGAAGGTCACACACCCACCTCGGTCCCAACCCACTCACCACTCACCAACCCCCACCCCATCCCCAACGATGGTCATCGTCACCCGCCCCGGATCAAGGCACCGCCGCGCGGCCCGTCGCACATCCTCGCTACTCACCGCTCGCAGCCGCTCGTGCGCGAACTCCGGCGGCTGGACGTCGCCGTAGAACAGACCCGCGTAGCCGATCCGCGCATTCTGCGCCGACGTCCGCTCCAGCGACATCCGATCCGCCCCAATCGCGAATTCCTTCGCCCGTCGTAATTCTCCCGCCGAGACCAAGTCATCCCGCAACCGCGCAAACGCCTTCCCGACCAGCCCCATCGTCCGATCCAGATTCTTGGCGTCGAGCCCCACGTAGAAATGAATGACACCCGTGTCTTCGTAGAGAGTCACCGACGAACTCACCGAGTAGCAAAGTCCACGCTTCTCCCGCAATTCCTGGAAGAGCCGCGAACTCATGTTCCCCCCCAGCACGACGTTGAGCAGGTGGATCGCGTGCCGATCCGCGTCCCGCAGGTCGCAGCCCGGCGTCGCGAAAGCCACGTGCGTCTGCTGGGTCTCCCGCTGGATCACCCGCGTCCGCCGCTCGTTCGGGAGTTCCGGTGCCCGCCCGGCCCGGCTCCGGCGCCCTCCCGGAAGCTCGCCCAGTAACGCTTCCGTCCGCGCCACCACCTCATCGTGCGTCACCTTGCCCGCCGCCGAGACCACCACGTTGCCCCCGTGGTAATGCTTCGCCCGGTAGTCCAAAAACTCCGCCCGCCCGTAACCCGCGATGGATTTCAGCGTCCCCGTCAACGGTCGCCCCAGCGCGTGCCCCGGCCACAGATCCTCCCACAGCCCCTCCTGCGCCACCTCCGCCGGCTCGTCCTCATACATGAGAATTTCTTCCCCGATCACGCCCCGCTCTCGCTTGATGTCGAGCTCCGCGAACCGCGGTGCGAGCACCATGTCGCACAGCACGCTGCTCAATCGCCGGAAGTAGTTCGCCGGAGCCGCACCGTAGTAAACCGTGTGATCGTGCGTCGTCGTCGCGTTGAGGTAGCCGCCCACGCTCTCGATTTCCTGACCGATCTGCCGCGCCGTCCGCCGCACCGTCCCCTTGAAGAACATGTGCTCGATGAAGTGCGAAATCCCCGCCAGCCGCTTCGGCTCGTGCCGCCCCCCGACCGCCGCCCACACCCCGTAAGTCACCGATTCCGTCTGCGGCATCTCGCACGTCACCACCCGCACCCCGTTCCCCAACTCCGAAATCTCCGTCCTCAAATCAACAACCTCACCCCGCCAATACACTCACCGCCGACCCCGGAAGCAAGCGAAGCCCAACCGACCCGGCACCCACGCTTACCCGTTTAACCTAGCCGGATCGCCCCCTCACCATCAGCCTCGCCAAAACCTCCAGCCAATCATGCCCGATCAACCCACCCCAAAAAGCCGCCGCGATTTTCTGAAAACCGGCCTTACGTCCGCCTCCGCATCGTCCCCGCCACGCACGGCGACGTCCCGCTCGAGATCCTGCTCGGCGTCGGCCGCTTCGACCCCGCCGCCACACCCACCACCATCGAACCCACCACCCCCATCGTCCGCGAGACCTTCGACACGTGGTCCCACGAGACCAGCCGACCCCTCGACCGCGGCGCTCTGGAGAAAATGGTCCGCCGCCAGTTACCGGCGACCGTCTACCGTTGCAAAGGCATCGTCCACCTCGCCGACGACCCCGACCACCGATACGCCCTTCAATGCGTCGGTCGCCGCACCACGCTCACCTGCCTCGACGCGTGGAGTACCCGGCAAAAAATATCTCGTCTCGTTGCCATCGGCAAGGACCTCCCCGCCGCCGATCTGACCGCCCTCGTCTCGAGTTGCCAATCTCCTGGCAAATAACGGACGCAGTTTCCCCTCGCCTACCACTCCCGCGTCGCTCCGCTTGCCTTCGTGCATTTCAGCAAAACCCAAAGCGCCGCCAAAAACGAATCCTACTTCATGATCAAGACCGGCAGTCAAGTGAAGTGGAGCTGGGGCAACGGCTCCGCGGAAGGGAAAGTCACCGAAGTCCACCACGAGAAAATCTCGAAGACCATCAAAGGCAGCGAAGTGACCCGCAACGGCACCAACGACGACCCTGCCTACGTCATCGAACAAGGAGACGGTTCGATCGTCCTCAAGTCCCAGAGCGAAGTCGAGAAGGCGTAGATCCGCTGGGCGCAGGAGCTTCGGGGACCTCACCGCCGGCCGCCCACGCTCTTCCGGCATCTCGAGCCGTTGCCGTCCGCATTGCCAAACACTACAACGAGGCAATGCCATTTTCCGCCCTAGGCTTGTCGCCACACCTCGTTCGCGCAGCCGGCTCATACCCAGCACCCAGCCCGGTGCAAGCCGCTGCGATCCCGGCCGTCCTGGCCGGGCGGGATGTCTGGGCGACGGCCCCGACCGGTTCCGGCAAGACCACCGCCTTCGTCTTTCCTCTGCTCCAGCACTGGTTCGAGCGGCAAGAAGAGTCACCCGCCGGCGTCCACACGCTCATCCTTGTGCCGACCCGCGAACTCGCCGCGCAGGTCAGGGAGGTCGTCCAGCGGTCGTCCGCGCACCTCCCCGACCGCATAAAGATCGTGAGCGCGGTCGGCGGAGTCTCGATTAACCCGCAGATGATGGCCCTGCGCGGCGGGGCCGATTTTCTCGTCGCCACCCCGGGGCGCCTGCTCGACCTGGTGGACCGCAATGCCGTGCAACTCTCTGCGGTCACCGCGCTGGTCCTTGATGAAGCCGACCGCCTCCTCGATCTCGGATTCGCCGCCGAACTCGATCGCATCCTCGCGCTTCTGCCCGAACGCCGTCAGAACCTGTTGATTTCCGCGACGTTCCCCCAGGCCGTGGAATCAATCGCCGCGCGCTTCCTCCACGACCCCATCCGGATTCTGATCGACGCCGACCCCTCGCCTGCTCCCGACATCGAGCAGCGCGCCATCCTTGTCGACACCGCCAAGCGCACGCCTCTGCTGCGCCATTTGCTCGCTACCGAGGCGTGGGACCGCGTCCTCGTCTTCGTCGCCCGCCAATACACCGCCGACCACGTCGCGGACAAACTGCGGCGCACCCGCATTCCGGCCATGTCCTTCCACGGCAACCTAAGCCAGGGCGGACGAAGCGACGTTCTGACCGACTTCAAGTCTTCCAAAATCCGCGTCCTCGTCGCGACGGACCTAGCCGCTCGCGGCCTCGATATCGCGCATTTGCCCGCCGTGGTGAACTACGACCTCCCCCGCTCCGCGGCCGACTACACCCACCGCATCGGGCGCACCGGCCGCGCGGGCCGACCCGGCGTCGCCCTCAGCTTCATCACCGCCGAATCCAACGCGCACTTCGCCCTCATCGAGAAACGCAATCAGATCAACGTCCCCCGCGAAGAGCTCCCCGGCTTCGAACCCACCGACCTCCCCCCACCACCGTCACCCGGCACCGGAGGAATCAAAGGCCTCCGAAAAAGTAAAAAAGACCGCCTCCGCGAAGCCACCGCGCGCAGAGATCGGTCTTCGTCGGCAGGTTAAAAACGGGACGGACACCGCCATCAAAGCATCCCTGCGGCATCGGATCGCTCCCTCATGAACGTTCCCCTCCCGTTTGATCACTTCCCACAAATCGCCGCCCCGGCTACGATCCCAACCTATGCTAGGCTCGTCCGTTTCATCCCAGACCGCGCAGACTGCGCGAGGACAGGCCGCCCGCGCTCCAACCAAGACCGAAACCAATCGCCTTAGTCCTGCGGACCGCCCCGTTCACGATTGGTATCGGTTCGTCCTTTCCTACCCACCGCACCTCGTCCGCGACTATCTCGAGCGATTTTCTCTCAGCGCCGGTGACACGGTTCTCGATCCATTCTGCGGGACCGGGACGACTCCGGTCGAATGCAAGAAACTCGGCATCCGCAGCGTCGGCATAGAAGCCCACCCGCTTTCATGCTTCGCTGCCAAAACGAAAGTGGCTTGGAAGCTCAACGCCCGCGCATTGTTTGAGATGGCCGAGGCCATTGCTGACAAAGCCAACGATCGTCTCGAACTCGACGGTGTTCTCGACGATCCGCAGAGTTCATTCGTTTTTGATTCACCGGGACAACTGCGGGGTCTACCAGAGGAACAGGCGAAGCTCCTTCTCGCCGGATCCATCAGCCCCCGCCCCCTGCACAAAGTGCTCACTCTTCGCGACTGCCTCGCGGAACTCCCCGATTCGCCGATTCGCAATGGCCTCCGCCTAGCCCTCGCCCGCGAACTTCCCCTCTCCATCGGAAACCTTCATTTTGGCCCAGAAGTGGGCGTCGGAAAGCCAAAGGAAGACGCCCCCGTCATTGGCCCCTGGCTCGACCGCGTTCGTCAGATCGCCGACGACCTCGAGTCCGTTGCGGATCGCTCGAAGGTCGTCAGCCACATTCACCACGCCGACTCCCGTCGCGCCATCTCTCAACTCCGCCCCCAATCTATCGACGCCGTCATCACATCGCCTCCCTACCCCAACGAGAAGGACTACACGCGCACCACCCGGCTCGAGACGGTTCTCCTCGGATTCGTGAAGGACAAACTCGGACTCCGCGCCTTGAAGCAAGGCATGCTCATGCGCTCAAACACTCGAAACGTTTACAAGGGCGACGAGGACGACGCCTGGGTCGCTCATCACCCGGAAGTCCAGCGCATCGCGACCGCTATCGAGGCGCGTCGAAGCGATCTTTCAGGCGCACCATTCACCCGGAGCAACCGAGCTAACCTTCGACCGCGACGAGATCGAAGCGACGGCAAGCGTCCTCCGAATCAAGCTGCCAAAGAATCTCGGCGACGTTCTCTACTCATTCCGCTTCCGGACGGAGATGCCCGACTCCATCACCAGCACCGCGCCCGCCGGACAGGCCTGGCTCATCAAGCTCGCTGGCCGGGGACGCTATCGATTTGTCCTCTCCGACACGTGGGAAGTCGCCCCAAATCCAGCCCTACTCCAGATTAAGATTCCCGACGCGACCCCCGGGATCATCGCTCGCTACGCCCTCGACGACGAGCAGGCGCTGCTCGCGCTCATCCGCTACAATCGGCTGATTGATACCTTCACCGGCGTCACCTGCTATTCCCTCCAAAATCATCTCCGCACGTCGGTTCCGGAGATTGGGCAGATCGAAGTCGACGAACTCTACGTCGGACTCGACCGGCGCGGAGCTCACGATCTACCGGAACACCATCGATTCCGAATGATCCCGACCACCGGGAGAAAAACCGCCTCCGAGCCAATCAGCCCCGATCTCGCTAGGCGCCCAGATCGGCTCGCGATGCAGCACCTTCGACGAGGAACCACAACCACCCTGAACCGCGTATTCTTCCCGTGACCGACCTTGCCGCCGCCACCGCCGTCGCGGAAGGCGCGCGCCCGGCCCTGCCGATGATTCTGATCGGCGGCGTCCTCATTCTCACCTTCATCGCCATCGCGTTCGAACTCGTTCACAAGAGCCTCGCCGCTCTCGCCGGGGCGATCGTCGCCGTCATTCTCGCCCTCTCGCTCGGTGTCTTTGGTGACAAGAATCCCTACGAGACCGTCTACCACTTCATCGGACACGACCTCGGCGTCATCGGGGTCATCGTCGGCACCAGCATCCTCGTCGGCATCACCGCGAAGTCGGGGCTCTTTCACTTCATCGCGATCAAGCTCGTCAAGCTGACGCGGGGCAAACAAACCCTGCTGCTCCCCGCCGTGATGGTAGCCACCATCGGATTTGTCACCTTCCTCACCATCGCGCCCGGGGTCCTCATCATGACGTCGCTCGTGCTCGTCATCACCAAATCCCTCGGCTACAAGCCGGTCCCCTACATCATGGTCGTCGCCATCGGCGCGAACTCTGGGGCGTTGATGACCTTTGCCTCCGGCATCCCGACTCTCATGATTGGCACCAGCGCCAACATCCCTTACGTCGACTTCCTGGTCGTCTCCACTCCGCTCGCGATCATCTCGGCCGCACTGGCGTTCGTTGTCATCCGCTTTTCCTACCGGAACGACCTCGTCGCTACCGGCGACGCCACCGAGCGTCGCGCGAAGGTCGCCCAATTTGACGAATGGGCCCTGGTGAAAGACCGCTCCATCTTCCGCAATTGCGCGCTGATTCTTGGCTTCACGATTCTCGGCTTCGCCTTCGCCCAGCAGCTCGGTGTGGGCCTCGACTTCATCGCTTTCTGCGGAGCCACCGCTGCGCTCCTCTTTTCCGGTTTCGACACCGAGGACGCCATCCGCGCCGTGAAGTGGCCGATCATTCTCTTCTTCATCGGACTTTTCGTCCTCATCGGAGCCGTCCGCGAGACCGGACTGCTCGAGATCCTCGCCGAGCAGATCTTCCTGATCTCCGGGACCAACGTCACCATCGCGATCGTCATCCTCGTACCGTTCGTTTTCGTGACGGCCGGCATCGTCGACAACATCCCGGTTGCGGCAACGATGATTCCGATCATGAATTCGATGATCGCTTCCGGCCTGCCCGCCGAGCCGCTCTGGTGGAGCTTGATCGCTGCCTGCAATCTCGGCGGCAACCCGACGCCGGTTGGTTCTATTGCAGCCGTCATCGCCCTGCACGCCCTCGAGAAAGAACGTGGCATTCGCATCGGTTGGGGCGAATACCTGAAAGTCGGCGGCCTCGTCACTCTGCTCCAGATCCCCTTGGTCATCGGCTACATGGAACTCTACCGCTGGCTCGACCTCTTTCCCAAACTCTGACCCATGAATGAAGCCAGCGACCACGACCTCGACGACAGCATGGACCGCTTCGAGGCCGCCTCCATGGCCAGCGCGATCGACCTCCCTCCGATCCAATGCGACCAGATCCTCCTGGCGCTCGACGGATCGAATCAGGATCAGCTCGCCCGCGAAATCGCCGAGCAGTTCCAGGCTTCGATCAAAACGGCGGACCTCGACGGTGAGGCACACCCCCATCGCTTGATCCTCGAGCAAGGCCGCCAATGCGACCTAGTCGTGGCACCGGCGCCGTTCCGCGAGGACTTCGCCGAGCTCGGCGCGGCCAGCATCGGGTCAAATCTCGACCGTCTTCTCTGCAAGCGGGAGTTCCCTCTGCTCGTCGTCCGCGATCCAGATCGGGCGGTTAGCGACCTTTGTCGTGAGATCGTCCTTCCACTGAGCTTCGTGGCCGAGGATGACAGCCGCGCCGCGGCCTGGGCCTTTCGCGCGCTCGCTCCCGACGGTCGGCTCCGACTTCTGGCGGTCGTCGACACCGACCGGCTCATTCGCGAACGCAAGATCGAGGGCGACCCCCGCGAACTCGAGAACCTCGACGAAGCCGAACTTGCGGGCCTAGACCAGCCGGAGACCGCTGGCTTTATAGCAGCCGTCCAGCGTCGAGCGGCTGAGGAAAACGTTGGTTGCCGCGTCAGTATCCGCGTCGGATCAACCGTCCCCGCCACCGCCAGATTTGCCAATCTGCAACCGTGTCTGGTCGTTGTCGCTTGTCCGCGCAACGAGACCGATCCGACCTACGCAGACGTGCACGCCCTCATCCGACAAAGCCTCAATCCGGTCCTGGTCGTGTGAACTGCCTTTGACAAGGTGGTGCCAAAGCTTTGATCCCTCCGTTCCCTTCGTTCCCTTTGGTTCAAAAGATCAGGCCGCCGCAGGCTTCCCCACCAATTCATACCAGTTATCCCGGCGCTCTGGCTCGTAGCCAGCCTCACGGATCAACCGCTCGATCTCGCCGGAATTCAGCCGAAAGCTCGTTCCCGCGCTGCTCACGACGTTCTCTTCCATCATCACACTCCCAAAGTCGTTCGCGCCGTATTTCAATGCGACTTGGCCGATCCGCGGCCCCTGGGTGACCCACGAACTCTGCACGTTCTCAAAATTGTCCAAGTAGATGCGCGACAGCGCCTGCATGCGCAGATACTCCGCCGACCCGACGGGTTCGGCCCGCAATTTCGTGTTCTCGGGTTGGAACGTCCAACAGATGAACGCCGTAAACCCCCCCGTCTCATCCTGCAGATCCCGCAGCCGCCGCAGGTGCTCGAACCGCTCGTCAAACGTCTCGACGTGGCCAAACATCATCGTCGCACTGCTGTTCATTCCCTGCTCGTGCGCGATGCGCATCACCTCCAACCACTGGTCGGAATTACACTTCAGCGGCGCAATCCGGTCCCGCACCCGGTCGACGAGAATCTCGCCCCCACCCCCCGGGATCGACCCGAGACCGGCCTCGCGAAATTGCCGAATCACTTCCCCAATCGGCATCTGGAAGACCTCCGCGAAATGGTTGAACTCCGGCGGGCTGAACGCGTGGATGTTGATGTGCGGGTATTTATCCCGGATGTGTGACAGCAGCGTGAGGTAGTGATCAATGCCCAGTTTCGGGTGATGCCCGCCCTGCATAAGAATCTGAATCCCGTCCACGGCGGTCAGTTCGTCCAACTTCTGGTCGATCTGGTCCAGCGAGAGCACGTAGGAATCCGCGTCCTTCTCGGTCCGGTAAAACGCGCAAAACTTACAGTATACGTTGCAGATGTTGGTGTAGTTAATGTTGCGATCGATGATGTAGGTCACCACGTCGTTCCCCCGACCGCCCAGGGCGTTCGCCTTAGCCAGTTTGCGACGCGCGTCGGCCAACGCACCGATCTCGTTCAGCGGGAGCCGGTAGAGTTCGCGCGCGTCCGCCGAGTCGATCCGCTCCCCATCGAGCACCTTGTCCACCACCGTCGCCTCATCAACCATCACTTTTATACGTCAGTTCTAGAAGGTCGGACGTCAATCGCAAGCGGGAGCGCTCAACTCACCGTCCGCCGGTGGATCCACACGCTTTGCAGCAAGCCGAAGCTCACGAGGATAATCATCAGAAACGAACCGCCGTAGCTCACCAGCGGCAGCGGTAGTCCCGTGATTGGGGTGACCCCCACCGTCATCCCGATGTTCATGAAGATGTGGGCAAAAAGCAGCATCGAGACCCCCGTCGCCAAGAGCCGACCCAGATCGTCGCCCGCCGACAGCACCACGTAGAGACAGACGAGCATCAACAGCGCGAAGACCCCGAGCAAAATCGATCCACCGATGAACCCATGCTGCTCCCCAAGCACCGAGAAGATGAAGTCGTTATGCACAATCGTGCTCGGGAGAAATCCCAGTTCGTTGAGCGTATTCTCCGCGCGGAAGCCCTTCCCACTCCACCCGCCTGAGCCGATTGCGATCATGGATTGGGTAATCGTCCACCCTGCGCCCTGCGGATCGAGATCCGGGTTCAAGAACACCAAGATTCGGTCTTTCTGATAAGGCTTGAGGCCAAAGTTCACGATCAGCGGGACACTCGCGATGCCGATGAGAATCATGCTCACCAGATACCGCAGGGGAATCGCGCCGATGAACAGCATGCCCAAGATGACCGGCAACCACACCAGGGCCGACCCGAGATCGGGCTGGATGAGGATGAGCACCCAGGGCGCACCGACGATCGCGCCACACGCCGCGATGCGGAGGAACGGGTGGATGGTCTTAAACTGGCTCAGGAACAGGGCCAGCACCAGAATCCCTGCCAGGATCGCCAACTGCGACGGCTGGAAATTGAAGAAGCCCAGGTCCAGCCAGCTCCGCGCACCGTAGCGCTTCTCGCCGATAAACATCGTCGCCAGCAACCCGCCCAAGCCGACCACGTACAACGGCAAAGCCCCCCACCGCACCCAGCGGTAGTCGATCAGCGACACCACAAAGAAGATCGGCAGGCAGATGAAAATCCATTGGATCTGCGACTCCCAAAAGGAGTCGGTCCGCATCCACGTCGCACTGTAGATCGCGTAGATGCCAAAAGCCATCAGCCCGAGCATCAGCCCTAAGAGCAGCCAATTGAATCCGAGGAGCTTTCTGAGATACGGGTGCATGCGCGGGGCGACTCTTACCCAACGCAAATCAACTATCAACCCACAAGACTCCCGCCGATAAAGGCTCCCCGTGCCAATAAAAGTGACGGTCGTCACTTTTATTGGCACGGGGATTAGGTGGGTTGCCCGCCCCTTTTGACGGGGTGGTGCTTGGGCGGTCAGAAGCAGGGATCCTCTGGGAGCATACCCGTCCGACGCTTGCCAATTCTGGGTCCTGGCGACGCGCCGGGAGGAAAAGTGGGCGCGGAAGGGACTCGGCGCCCCACGGGCTGCTCAAAGGGTCGGGACCGCCGCCAAGAGCTTGCGGGTGTATTCGTCCTTCGGATCGGCGTAGATCTCCCCCGCCGACGCACTCTCGACAATCTTCCCCCGGTTCATCACCAGCACGTGATCGCTGATGTGCTCCACCACCGCGAGATCGTGAGCGATGAACAGATAAGCGATGCCGTGTTGGGCTTGGAGGTCCTGCAGCAGATTGACGATCTGCGCCTGCACGCTCACGTCGAGGGCGCTCACCGGCTCGTCGCAGACGATGAACTTCGGCTCGACCGCGAGCGCCCGGGCGATCCCGATGCGCTGCCGCTGGCCACCGCTGAACTCGTGCGGGTAGCGCGCCATCATTTCTCCCTTGAGGCCGACCTGCTCGAGCAGCTCGGCGACGCGCGCCCGTCGGTCCTTTGCGGTCATCGAGCGAAAGTGCACTTCGAGTGCCTCCCCCACGATCGTCCCGATGGTCATCCGCGGGTTCAGCGAGCCAAACGGGTCTTGGAAGATCATCTGCATTTGTCGCCGAAGCGGGCGGAAGGCACTCTCGCGCAGCGGCAATATGTCGCGCCCCTCGTAGGTAACCGAGCCGGAGGTGACCTCGTTCAGCTTGAGAATCGCTCGCCCGACCGTCGTCTTCCCGCTCCCACTCTCGCCGACCAAACCGACGGTCTGCCCAGGCTTCACGACAAAACTCACCCCGTCGACGGCCTTGACCTCCCCGATGCGCCGCCGGAGTAGTCCCCCGAGCACCGGAAACCAAACCCGCAGGTCGCGGACTTCAAGCAATGGCTGATCGTCTTCGCTCAAAACCGGTCCGTCCTCACAATTTCGCCGCCGCTCTCGACAGCGCCTCGATAAATTCCTCACCGTTCTTCGCTTCGAGCAACTCCTCAAAGGCCGACTCGTTCCGGCAAACTCGGGCGATCGCGCCGACGACCTGGAGGTAGACCGAGTCAAACGCTGCCGGGATGCCGACCACGAAATACAAGTGCACCGGTGGCCCGATCTCCGGCACGTCGGTGCCCGGCACCGCCCGGCCGGCCGCCATCACGAGCTCGGTCACGCCGGACGTCCGTCCGTGCGCGATGCAGATCCCGGATTCTCCCTCACAGATCGCCGCAGCGTCGCGTTCGAGCACGGTCGCCGCGAGCGCGTCCCAATCTTTGACCCGGCTATCGCCTCGCAACCTGCCGAGCAATTCGCTGATTGCTTCGCCCTTGGTCGCTGGCTTCAGCGCGAGATTGACGTCGCTAGTGAGCAAGATTTCTCCGATGTCCATTCTATCCTCTCCGGGTCCCTAAACGTTGGTCCCGCTCCATTTCAATTTTTGCCGCAGCACGTCCGTGAACGGCCTCTCGGGCAGCATCGCCAGCGGCAGACAGCGCGAGGATTTCGTCACGCGCAAGGTTTCGTCGGCCTTCATCTCGACGGAAGCCTGCCCGTCCACGGTCACGAAGACCAGTTGATCCGGCACCGCGAGGCGAGCTTCGACCGTCGAGTCGTCGCCCAAGACCACCGTGCGATTCGTCAAGACGTGCGGGCAGATCGGCGTCACCACGAGCACGCCCGAACTAGGTAGAAGGATGGGGCCGCCCGCCGACAGCGAATACGCAGTCGACCCAGTTGGCGTCGCGATGATGAGGCCGTCGGCGTTATAGTCGGTGAGGGTCTCGCCATCGACCTCGACGTGGATCTGAACGAGCCGGGAGGGCTCGCCGCCCGTGAGGACAACGTCGTTGAGCGCATAAAAGGACCGTTCGTTTCCGTCGGCTCCGATGAGTTCTACCAGCAGAAGGTGGCGATTGCTGAGGACGAAGTCTTCCGCCAGGATTGACTCGACGGCGCGGCAGGCCTCTTGCGGCCCGAGGCAGGTCAGGAAACCGAGCGACCCGATATTTATGCCAAAGACGGGCCGCAGTTGCTCGCGCACTCGGTGCACCGCTCGCAGGATCGTGCCGTCTCCGCCCATGATCACCAGCAGATCGCAGCGGCTGGCGAGCTCGTATTCGTCGAGCGCAGACTCTCGTCCGATCAGAGAAGCGGTGTGCGTCTCCAGCTCGTAAGCCGCGCCGCGCGCGTCCAACTCGGTGCAGAGAGTCGCCACCAACTCGCGGGCGTCGGCCTTCTCGGAATGCGCGAGGAGTCCGATCATGGCCGGATGCAAGCAAGGTACTCGACGTTCCCGTTGGCACCGGTGATCGGTGACTCGATCACGCCGCCCCAGGTCCGCCCCATCGTCCCGACCACGAAGTCCTGAATCTTCTCCACGGCAGACCGCCGGACCGCGACGTCGGTCACGATCCCGCCACGCCCGACCTGGTCGCGTGATAATTCGAACTGAGGTTTGATGAGGACAACCATGGCACCGTTCGGACCGATCAACTCAAACGCGGGCGGCACAATCAAGGTCAACGAGATAAAACTCACGTCCGCCACGGCGAGGTCCACTCGCTCGCCGATGTCTTCGAAGCGCAGGTTGCGGCAATTGATTTTTTCCTGCTCCCGCACCCGATCGTCGTTCCGGATCCGCCAATGGAGCTGACCGTGACCGACGTCCAGAGCGTGCACTCGCTCCGCCCCCCGCTGCAGCAAGCAGTCGGTGAACCCCCCGGTCGACGCCCCTACGTCCAGGCAAACTCGACCGGTCGGATCGATGCCGAATGCGTCCAGCGCAGCCTCGAGCTTCAAACCGCCCCGGCTCACGTATCGCTCGCCGCCGCGCACTTCGATGTCGACGTCGACGGCGACGCGCGTGCCCGGTTTCTCCGCCCGCTGTCCCGAGACGAAGACCTGCCCTGCCATGAGCGCCCGTTGGGCGCGTTCGCGCGATTCGCTCAAGCCTCGAGCGACCAACAGCGCATCGAGCCGCAGTTTTTCTGGGTTGTTCGGCATGGGGAATCGGCTATTCTTCGCAGCCTGTCACGCTCAGCCACCGAGAGCGTCACGCCGTATGCCCGATCCCGATCTGAACCTTCGCATCAAGCAGATGATGGTGGAGAATCTCATGCTCAAGATGCAACCCGAAGAGATCGGCGACGACACGTCTCTTTTTTCACCGGAAGGACTCGCCTTGGATTCCATCGACGCACTCGAACTCGCCGTTGGCCTCGAAAAACACTTCGGCGTCGCGACCCCGAGTGCGGAAGTCGCCCGCACGGCCTTCGAAAGCGTGAACACGATCGCCGCCTACGTCGAGAGCGACACCGAGAGCGCTTAGGGGATGCCGTTGGGATGCCGTGCGGCCCGCCCGCACCCTCGAACGAACTAGTCGCCAAAATTGATCCCGACGGCCCTCGCGGATGTCACCATCTGTCCACCCGGCGGCACTTTGCGGAGCCGATGCACCGCGTGCGAAATCGGCACGGATTGGATCTCGTGATTCTGGTAGCTCACCATCATCCCAAACGTCCCTTGCGCGATCAGCTGCACGGCTTTGACGCCGAAGCGGGTGCCGAGGATGCGGTCCTGAGGCGTGGGCGCGCCGCCTCGCTGCAAATGCCCGAGCACGCAAGTCCTCACCTCTTTGTCGGTTCGTTTGCCGACCTCGTGGGCAACGAGTTCGCCGATCCCGCCCAGCCGGTATTCGCCCTCCTGCGTTAGCTGCTTCGTCTGCCGCCCCTCCCGGCTCACCGCCCCTTCCGCCACTACGATCATCGTGCTTTTGCTACCCTGCTCGTCCCGCCGGCGGACCTCGGTCGCCACCCGATCATAATCAAACGCGATCTCGGGTATGAGAATGATGTCCGCCCCGCCCGCCAACCCGCCGTAGAGCGCGATCCAGCCGGTGTGCCGACCCATCACCTCGAGCACCATCAGCCGTTTGTGACTTGCCGCCGTTGTGTGCAGCCGGTCCATTGCGTCGGTCACGCAGGCCAAGGCAGAGTCGAAACCAAAGGTCAGCGCCGTGGCTTCCAGATCGTTGTCGATCGTCTTAGGCACGCCAATGATCGGAAATCCTGCTTCGGCCAATTGCAGCGCCGTCCACAACGACCCATCGCCCCCGATCACGATCAAGGCCGATAGCCCCAACCCGTCAAACGTCTCGCGGGCCTTGCCGATCACTTCCGCCGACACACCAGCCCGCCCCCCCGGGCCGCCCCGAGTGACAAAGTGCCCCCGGTTCGTCGTCCCGAGGATCGTCCCCCCGAGGTGCATGATCCCGGTCGTCGCCGTCCGGTCCAACGTGGTGTGATCTCCCGGAGGTAGCAGCCCCTCGAAGCCGTCGTGAAATCCGACGACGTCCCAATCGAATTGGTCTGCGGCGCGAACGACCCCGCGCAACACCGCGTTCAGCCCAGGGCAGTCTCCACCGCTGGTGAGGACTCCGATCCGCTTCTTCGCCATCCGATCACCCGCTCCGTCTCGAGCTAGAGCGTCTCCGATTTCGTGACCTTCCGCCCTTCAGCCACCCACCGGTCGTGCAGCTGCCAAGCCCGGCGCACCATCGCCGCTCCCTCCGACGATCGGTCCCTTACCCCAAGGAGGACGACGATGACGCGACGCGGGATCACCGTCAGCTGGTCGCCCTCTTGGTAAGACTCAGCCACTCGGTCGGCCGAAAGGATGATGCAGTCCCCCGCCTTCGCCGTCCGCCCCGTCTTCACGCCGTCGATCCCTTGCTGTTCGAGCAACGGATTCGTATTGCGCAAGGTCACCGCCAGCAGCTGGCCGCCCCGGTCCAAGCGGATGTCCCGCGTCTTCTGCGACACGTAAAATTGGAACGACGGTTTCTCGTAGGCGTATCGCGTCAACCGCGCGAGGTCCTCCGCCGTGGAAAACGGCAGCCCTCCCTCCATGTTGTCGAGGCCACTGGGGTTGAGGAAGCGGGTCCGAGTCATGTCGAGCTTGTCGGCGAGGCCGTTCATGTGCGCGACAAAATTCTTCTCCGGCGCGAGGTCCTGCGGATTGGGCAAACGACGCCCGACGTGAAACGCCAGGCTGTGCGCAGCGATGTTGTCCGACGACATCAAGGCCGCGTAGAGCAGGTCGCGCAACGAGACCAGATCCCCCGGTTGGAAGCCCGTTGGGTTCACCCCACCGACCGCCATCACGTCCCTCGGGATAGCGACCATCTGACCCAACTCGGCGGAATTCAATTTCGCCCAATCGAGGACGACCATCGCCGTAGCGACCTTCGTCAGACTCGCGATCTGCCGCTTGTCGTCGCGATCTTCCGACGCTAGCACGTAGCCCGTCAGCTCATCGACAATCACGTAGCTCTCCACCGCCTTCAGCGTAGGGAGAAGGCCGAGCGACAACGCTAAAATGGCAAGTAGATCTTCGCATAAATCCGTTCGGGCCGAAGGTAGGGACGGCCTTTTAATAAGCAATCTCGAATGCGACCCCGGACGTCCGGCTCCCCCGCCACGCACGATCAATCGATCTCGTCCGCCGGGAAGCTCGACCGGTCCGCCAGCCGCAGCACTCGCTGTTGCCGCTGCCGCACGCGCGGCGACGGGTCTCGGACCGACCACCCCTTTGGATTGGGCATCACCGCAACCAACATCGCCATCTCCGAGCGCGTCAGTTGGTCGAGGCTCTTCCCGTAGAAAGTCTCCGCCGCCGCAGCGACTCCGAACACGCCGTCGCCGAACTCGATCACGTTGAGATACAGCTCGAGGATTCGTTTTTTCGGCAACAACGCTTCCATCAGGACGGTGTAATACGCCTCCAATCCCTTCCGGACCCACGACCGCCCTTGCCAGAGGAACACCGAGCGCGCGCATTGCATCGAGATGGTCGACGCCCCCCGCGGGGCCTCGCCCGATGCCCGTGCCTCCCGCAGCGCCGTCCGAATCTCTTCGAAATCGATCCCATCGTGATCGAAAAACCGTTGATCCTCCGACGCCCAGACCAGCTTGATCTGTCTTTCCGGGATCTTCGAGATCGGCAACCACTCGTATCGCAGCCCTCTCTCTCGCGCCGCTTCGCCTCCCGTCAGGCGGAACCGCAACATCTCGGGTGTGACCGGGGGATCGACGACGCGCGTGCAACCGACCTGGAGCACCGGCACGACGAGCACCGCCAGACACGCGAGCAATCCCCACTGGAGAACTCTCCCGAGTCGAAGTCGTCGGCGGACGGGTTTCTTCTTCCGCGTGGATCGCTTTTTTCGTTTCAAGCCGACACCATCCAACCCGCCACCGCCGGTCGGGCAATCTAAAAGAAGTCGTCGGCCCGCAGAAACCGGATATTCCTCGAAGTCAACGCTCCGCCAGAATACTTTCGGCAGCGGCATGGCAACTACCGAGACCGCCCGACCCCAAAGCCCGTGGACCCGGCCCGACCGGATCCCTACGAGACGGCCTTCGAACACGCCCCGATTAGCATCGCGCTCGTCGCTCTCGACGGTCGCTGGCTTCGCGTCAATCGATCGCTCTGTGAGCTGTTTGGCTACTCCGAGACCGAGCTCCTCGACCTCGACTTTCAACGGCTGACGCACGCCGATGACCTCGAGAAAGACCTCGATCTCGTCCGCGAGACGATCTCGGGAGAACGAGCGGGCTACCAACTGAAGAAGCGCTACCTCCACCGCGACGGCCACGTGATCTGGACCGAACTCAGCGTGACTCTGCTCCGAGACGATGTCGGCGAAGCCGTTCATTTCATCTCGCACATTCAAGACGTGACCGAGCAACAGGTCTTCGAAAGTCGTCTCCAGGCTAGCGAAACGAACTTCCGCCGCCTTGCCGACGAGGCCCCGGCCATGCTCTGGACCGTCGACGCCACCCAGTCCACCGGCCATTTCAACCGCGCCTTCCTTGCCTTCACCGGGCTGAGCCTCGAGCACACCAAGGGTGGCGGCTGGAAGTCCGCCGTCCACCCGGACGACATCGACAGCGTCTTGCGCGTGCTCGATCAAGCCTTTGCTTCGCGCCAACCGTTTCGCCATCGCCACCGGCTACGGCGTCACGACGGAACCTACCGCAACGTCGAGGACGCCGGGTCCCCCAGTTTTGATTCCAGCGGTAAATTTGAGGGTTTCGTTGGCATCTACACCGACTTGACCGAAGCCGTCGACGCGCAGCTCCGAGCGGCCGAGCTGGCCGAGCGGCTTGGACTCGCCACCGAAGTCGCCAAGGTCGGCGTCTGGGACTGGGACGTGTCGAGTGGTCTCGCTCACTGGGATCCGCTCATGGCGGAGATCTTCGGAGTGGAGCTGCCGCCCGATGGACTGATCACTTCCGAAAAATGGCGGGCGACCGTTCACCCAGAGGACGTCGAGCGAGCCACCGCGAGCTTCGAGCGCGCCGTCCGCGGTGAGGCGGTGTTCGACACGCGCTACCGCATCAACCATCCGAGTCGCGGTGTCCGCCACATCCGCGTAAACGCCCACGTCGAAGCCGACGGCGACGGGCGACCGATCCGCGTCGTCGGGGTGAACTGGGACATCACGGACCAATCCCAGCGGGAAGAGAAAATTCGTTCCGCGATGGAAGCCGCCGAGCGCGCTAATCTCGCCAAAAGCACCTTTCTGGCCACCATGAGCCACGAGATCCGCACCCCCCTCAACGGCATCATCGGCTTCACCCATCTCCTACTCGACAGCGACATCCCCGCCGACCTGAAGCCTCTCGTTCACCCCATCCTTGCCGGAGGCGAAGGTCTCCTCGCGATCATCAACGACATCCTCGACTACTCCAAGATCGAGGCCGGACACGTCGACCTGGAGCGCCTGGAATTTTCCGTCGACACGCTACTTCGCGAGGTCGTCGAACTGCTCGCCCCGAAGGCTTCCGAGAAGAATCTCACCATCGAACTCCACATCAGCGCCTCGCTGCCCAAGGACGTCATCGGCGATCCGAACCGCGTCCGCCAGATCGTCATCAACCTGCTGTCCAACGCCATCAAGTTCACCCCCGAAGGCACCGTCACGATCGACGCCCGTGCCCGACGCCTCCAAGGGGGCCGCACCTCCGTGACCATCTCGGTGATCGATACCGGGATCGGAATCCCAACCGACAAGCTAGCCGTTTTATTCGAGCCCTTTAACCAGCTCGACGCCTCGACCAATCGTCGGTTCGGCGGCACCGGCCTCGGCTTGGCCATTTCCAAGCGCCTCGTCGAAGCCATGCAGGGCACGCTCACCGTGAAGAGCGAGCTGGGCACGGGATCGACGTTTCAACTTTCGCTACCGTTGACCATCGCCGCAGAAGCCGCCGAGCCGGCCCTCCGCTCAAAAAGCACCTCCCAGCGGATCATTCAGATCAACCCAGTTTCCGCCGGCGCGCGCCGCCTCCGCCTCCTGATCGCCGAAGACAACGAGATCAATCAACGCCTCATCCGCCAGATCCTCGGCCGGATGGGCTTCAACCAACTCCGGCTCGTCGACAATGGCCGCGAAGCCGTCGACGCCGCGCTCACGGAGGACTTCGACGGGATCCTCATGGATTGCCAGATGCCCGTCATGGACGGCTACGAAGCCACGGCGGAGCTCCGTGCCCGCGGCTGTCAGATCCCGATCATCGCCCTCACCGCCGCTGCCCTCAGCGGCGACAAGGAGCGAGTTCTCGCCGTCGGCATGAATGACTACGTCACCAAGCCCATCCGCCCCGACCTCCTCGCCGAAGCCGTCGAGCGCCTGGCCAACCAAGTCGGCAAATGATCCAAGGAGCGGCGCGTCCACTCGCTCGCTCCCGCGCGTCCCGCCCTCCGGGCCGCATCTCCCCCCTCACCACAACCGCCTGACGTCCTCAACTCCCGCGCCATCACCCTTCCCCCCTCGCCGCACATCCACCGCGACTCGATACTTCACCTTCACCAGCAGATCCCCCCGCCCCCCTCGCGGCTTCGGCAGTCCTTCGCCCGGCACCGCGACCACCGCATCCCGCGCGACGCCCGCCGGGATCGCCACCCGCACCATCCCGCCGGTCGGTCCAGCCACCAGCTCGCCGCCCCCGGACTTCGCCCGCTGGGCGCTGATCCTCAACTCCGTCTTCAGGTCCACCCCACGCGCCTTGAATTGGAAGCCAGGCCTCATCTTCACCCGCACAACCACCACGCCTCCAACAAACGCGCCCTCCCGCGCCACGCGAAATCGCTCCCCCACCGCCGTCCCCTCCGGCACGACGAGCCGATAACACTCCTCGCCATCCGCATTCGCCGGATCATCCACCCGGATCGTGAGCGTGGTCCCCAGAATCAGCTCTTCCGCCGACAGCAGCACATCCTGCTTCAGATCCCGTGCCGCCCGCCCGCCGACGGCACCGCTGCGGGCGACCCCCATCTTCCGATCATAATCGCGCCGCCGCTCCGGATCCCCCAGCACATCGTAAGCCTCGTTCAGCTCCCGCGTCTTTCCCGCCGCCTCCTCCGAACCGCCGTTCCGATCCGGGTGCCACTGCTTGACCAACAGCCGAAACGCCCCCCGGATCTCCGACTGCTCACAATCGCGCTCGACTCCAAACACCGCGTAATAATCGCTCACCACTTCGACCTTCGACCTTCGACTTTCCGGTCTTCTGACTCCTTAGTGCACCTCCACCGGACACTCCGGCAGCGCCTTCAAAAACTTCCGCCCGTAGCCCTTCGACATCACCCGACTATCGAGAATGACCGCGATCCCGCGATCACTCGTCGACCGGATGAGCCGGCCCACCCCCTGCCGCAACTTGAGGATCGCCTCCGGCAGCGAATATTCGACGAACGGATCGCCACCCGCCGCCTCGATGGCCTCGAGCTTCGCCTCGATCAGCGGACTGTCCGGCATCGCAAATGGCAGCCGCGTCACGATCACGTTCGACAGTGCCTCACCGGGCACGTCCACCCCGCCCCAGAAACTGTCCGTACCGAAGAGCACCGCCTGCCCCGACGCCTTGAACTCCTGCACCATCCGCGTCCGCGCCATTCCCTCGCCCTGCACAAACAGTGGCCAGTCCCGGTCCGCGAAGAAGTCGCGCATCCGGTCCGCCACCCGGTGCATCAGTTGATAGCTCGTGAACAAGACGAAAGCCCGCCCCCGCGTCTCGTCCGTGAAGTGCGCGATCCATTTCTCGAGCGCCGCTTCGTAGCCCGCGTCTCGCGGGTCCG
Source organism: uncultured Verrucomicrobiae bacterium (assembly GCA_963803825.1). Lineage (GTDB taxonomy): Bacteria > Verrucomicrobiota > Verrucomicrobiia > Chthoniobacterales > JAATET01 > CAVVKW01. The sequence continues at coordinate 109,596 of CAWDOJ010000015.1, forward strand.
GCATCCGCCGGACGACGTGCACGACCATCTGCTTCTGGTAATCGAAGGGACTCCCGATCCGCACCGCCGCCACGCCGTCGGCGCCCACTCGCTCCCGGAAGTAGCCCAGGTCCTCTCCGCCGACCGACAGCGTCGCACTCGTCGTCACCGAGCACGCCCCCTCCCGGTAAAGCATCCGCCGCAGGCACCCCGCTAGATCCACCGGCGCGGCGTGCAAATTGTGCAATGTCTCGCGTTTCCCGGTCTCCTCGACCCAATACACGTGCCCCCGCTCGCTTTGCTCGAGGAAGGCCATGAGCGCTGCCCGCGACTCCCGCAGCCGCCGCGCCAGGTCCTGCAACTCCGACTTCGTCACGTCGTCGTCCGTCTTCGAAATGGCCACCCCGACGTGCTCGATCAATCCCGTCAGCCCCTCGAACACCTCCGCCCCGTCGACCAGATCCGGCTCCCGCACCCGCACTTCTCGCCCGCGCCCAAACCGGCACGCCCGCCCGACCTCGTCGAAAAATCCGTCCGCCACCGGCAGCAGCTCCTCGACCGCGGCGATCCCCTCCGCCCGCCGAAGTAATTGGAACAACCCCTTCTTCGTCCGCGGATTGAACAAACGCTGCAAGCCATTCCGCAGCCCGTACTGCGAGACCGAGAACCCGATGTGCCGCGACGCGACGCCCTCGATCGTGTGAGCCTCGTCGAACACGGCGAAGTCATTCGGGAACAAAAACCCGCCGCCCTCCCGCTCGTCGATGTCGCCCTCGCTCCCCAGCAGCGTGAAGAACAACGTATGATTCACCACCAGCACGTCCGCGTTCTGCATCCGCCGCCGCGCCGCTTGGTAGAAACATTGCCGCTCCCGGCCGCACGTCTTCTGCGTGCAGATGTTTCGCTCGCTGCACACCTGCGACCAGATCTGCGACTCCGGCTCGACGGTAAAATCGCTCAACGACCCGTCTTTCGTCACGTGACTCCACTCCCGGATCCGCTCCAGCTCCGTCCGCTGCACCGAGGTGAAGAGGCCGTCCGCGTGCCGCAACGCCCGCTCGAGCCGCGTGCCGCAAAGGTAATTCTGCCGCCCCTTCAGCAGCGCCGCCTCGAACTCGATCGGCAGGATCTCCCGCACCGCCGGGATATCTTTGTAAACCAGCTGCTCCTGCAGGTTGATCGTGTGCGTCGAGATGACCGCCTTCCGCTTGTGACGGACGGCAAAGAGGATCGCGGGGATCAGGTACGCGAACGACTTCCCAACGCCCGTGCCGGCCTCGATCACCACGTGCCCGCCGCCCTCCAGCGTCCGCGCCACCTCGCAAGCCATCTCCTGCTGCTCCCGCCGCCACTCGAATCCCGCCCGCTTCGAGAGCAGACCCGTCGCGGAGAAAATGTCGGCAATTTCCTCCTCGAATGCCCGCGCCGCCGCCCCGCCCCCGCCTTCGACCAGCGAGATCACGAGCCCGACTCCCGCCGACCGATCCGAAAATCCATTGCCCTCGAACGGGATCGCGCAAATAGTCCCCGACCGGGCCGAGCCACGCTCACATCGTCAATCATAAATCGTAAATCATAAATCGCCCCAACCGCCGTGTCCCTGCTCGATCGCTACGTTCTCAAGAAATTTCTCGTTCCCTTCGTCTACTGTTTCTTTGGGTTCATCGCCATCTGGCTCGTCTTCGATCTCAGTGACAACGGACCCGACTTCATCGCGGGGAACGTGGGATTGGATACCATCCTCGAGTTTTACGCGAGCCAGATCCCCGAGATCGTCGTGATCAGCCTCCCCGTCGGCACGCTGCTCGCCCTGCTCTACTCGCTCACGCAGATGTCTCGGTCGAACGAGATCATCTCCATGCTCGGCGCCGGTCGCAGCGTCGTCCGCATCCTGCTCCCACTCTTCGGCTTCGGCCTGCTGCTCGTCGCCGTGACCGCGTTCTTCAATTACGAAGGTGCCCCCCACGCCGCCGCGACCAAGAAAATGATGCTCAAGGAGATCAACAGCGGCAAGAAACGTGAGCGCGCGATCTCCGCCCACCTCTTCGTCAATCGCCAGGACGACCGCGTCTGGTACATGCGGAAGCTCCGCCTCGAGAGCAACGCCATCGACGACGTCCAGATCATCCAACAGAACGCCAAGGGCATCCCCCGCAAACAATGGTACGCCCGCGACGCCGTCTTCGACACCGCTCGCAAGGTCTGGAACTTCGACGATCTCAAATACGTCGAACTCGCGGCCAACGGCGACGTCGCCAAGACTGAATTTCACAAAGAATTTCAGATCGCGGGCTGGAGCGAGACCCCCGAGCGCATCGCCAGCTCCCGCATGGTCCCCGAGTACCTCTCCGTCCCCGAGCTGCGCGACTACCTCGACTACAACGCCGACTTCCCCACCGACCAACTCGCGCCCTTCGCCACGCACCTCCAATACCGCTTCGCCCTCCCGTGGGTCTGCATCCTCGTCGTCTTCCTCGCCGCCCCCATGGGCATCGTCTACTCCCGCCGCGGGATCCTCGGCGGCGTCGCCATCGCCATCGCCCTCTTCTTCCTCCTCGTCATCAGCAGCAGCCTCGCCATCGCCCTCGGCAAAGGCGACCGCATCAGCGCCATCGAAGCCGCCTGGGCACCACTCGCGTTCTTTCTCCTCATCGGCTTCATCCTCCTCTGGTTCCGCTCGACCGCCCGCGACATCCCCATCCCCAAGATCTTCGGATAAACTCATGCAAGCCGACTGGAAAATCGATAGCCGCGCCCACGCCTGCACGCGCACCAAGGAACCCTTCCACGAAGGCCAGTTCTTCCACACCCTCCTCTTCCGCGAAGCCGACGGCACCTTCCGCCGCGAGGACCTCTGCGAGAAGGCCTGGGACGACCGCAACGACAATCTCGCCCCCTTCTCGTTCTGGCGTAGCCGATATGAGCCGCCCCCACCCGCGCCGCCGGAAGCACTCAAAAAGAACGACGCCGAATCCCTCCTCCGCGCTCTCGCCGAGACCAACGACCCGCGCTACCAGAACGCAATCTACATCCTCGCCCTCATGCTCGAGCGCAAGCGCACCATCCGCCCCATCGAGCAGGACGACCCCGACACCCTCGTCTACGAATTCCCCAAAACCGGCGAGTCCATTGTTCTTAAAAACCCCCATCTCACCTTCGAGCAGATTCCCGCGATCCAGGAAGAAGTGAGCGCCCTGCTCGACGAGAGCCTCGGAGCGTCAGCCGTGGCGTGACTAAGCCGCGAAGCGGATGCAACCCACCGACCACCAGCCCCAGATCACCAGCCACGCGCTGTACCTGGCGCCCATGGCGGGCGTCACCAACACGATCTTCCGCCAGATCTGCCTCGACCACGGTGCCGACGTTCTCACGTCCGAATTCGTCTCCGCCGAGGGCATCCTCCACCGCAACCCCCGCACGACGGAGTACCTCACCTTCTCCGAGCGCGAGCGCCCCGTCGGCGTGCAGCTCTTCGGCGGCAACCCCGACGCTCTCGCGGAAGCCGCCCGCCACGTCGTGGACTGGGTCCGCCCCGACTTCATCGACCTCAACTTCGGCTGCCCCGTTAATAAGGTCGTCTCGAAGTCCGGCGGCTCCGCCCTCCTCAAAGACTGCCCGCTGCTCGAGCGCGTCGCTCGCGCCGTCGTCGCCGCCGTCGCCCCGCTCCCCGTCACGGCCAAGATCCGCACCGGCTGGAACGCCGCCACCGTCAACGCCACCACCACGGCCTCGATCCTCGAGCAAGCCGGCATCACTCGCCTCGCCATCCACGGCCGCACCAAGGACCAAGGCTACACCGGCGAAGCCGACTGGAACGTCATCGCCGAAGTCGCCGACACGATCACCATCCCCGTCGTCGGCAACGGCGATATCGCCACCGGTTCCGACGCCAGCCGACGCATCGCTGAATCCCGCGTTCAAGGCCTCATGATCGGTCGCGCCGCCATGGCGAACCCCTGGATTTTCACCGAGATCAAAGCCGCTCTCGCCGACAAACCTTACGCCCCTCCCACCGACCAAGACCGTTGGCAGCTCATCATCGACCACGCTCGCCGGGAAGCCGTCCGCCGAGGCGACGAGCGACGAGCCATCCACAGCCTTCGCTCGCGCCTCATGGCCTACAGTCGTTCACTCACCAACGGCAAACCCCTGCGCCCCAAGTTCACGCGCGTCGACTCCGTCACCGAACTGGAAGACCTCGCGGCCCATCATCTGCGCGAAGTCGCCGAGGTCCGAGCCCCATAGCGCTTCTGACGCGCGGAAAAAGGAGTGTGAAAATCTCCACCCCTTCCCCACTATCGCCGCATCACCAAGCAAGAACTCACCACCCTCCGCCGCCTCCGCGCAGGCTTCCTCGACGGAGCCGCGACCGCCACCGACTACTGGCGCAGCCCCGACGATCTCGCCATCTACGACGCGACTTTCGCCGAACGGATCGGGTGGAAATGGGACGCGGTCCTGAGCGAACTCGTCGCCCGCGACTGGGCACCCAACGCCACCCGCATTCTCGACTTCGGCTGCGGCTCGGGCGTGGCCAGTCGGCGCGTTCTCGAAGCCTTCGACGGCTTCACCGAGCTTCACCCGCACGACCGCTCGCGAGCCGCTCACCGCTACGCGGCGGACGCCGCGCGCCTGCAATTTCCCGATCTGAACCTTGCCTCCGGCCCCCCGCGCACCGACGAGAGCACGCTGCTCGTGGTCAGCCACGTCCTGAACGAATTGACACCCCCGGACGTCGCCGACCTATTGCGACTCGCTCGCGACGCGGGCGAAATTCTCTGGGTCGAAGCCGGTGCCCACGCCGACAGCCGCGCCCTCATTGATCAAATCCGCGAACCCCTCCGCTCGACCCACCGAGTCATCGCTCCCTGCACGCATTCCGAATCCTGCGGCCTACTCAGCGCCGAAAATGCCCCCCACTGGTGCCACAGCTTCGCCCGTGCGCCCTCGCCCGTATTCCAAGATCCCAACTGGTCGGAATTTTCCCGCGCCCTCGGCATCGACCTCCGCGCCCTCCCCTTCAGCTTCCTGGCGATGACTCGCCGACCACCCGATTCGACCGACCACCCACCCGCCCGCGTCATCGGTCGACCCCGCCAGTACAAAGGCTACGCGAAGGTCCTGCGTTGCGACGCCACCGGGGTCGAAGACATCCGCATCCAAAAGCGAGACGACAAAGCTCGCTGGAATTTCCTGAAAGACCTCCCGACCCCACCCCTCTTCCACCCACCATCGTGACTCCTCAAGGAGCGGCGATTGGCAATCGCCGAACCAACCCAAACGCGAAGCCGCCAACTCCCCCGATCTTCCCACTTGCTCCTCCGACCCGCATCCCGCACATTCCCAGCGCGCTCACCCAATCAAATCATGACCTTTTCCATCACCCGCTTCGTCCCCGCCCTCGCCCTGGCAGCCGCCGTCCTCGCCCTCGGAGCCTGCACGACCCTGCCCACAGCCAGCAAACAGAACGCCTTCACCTTCGACCCACCGGTCAAGCAACCCACGAACCGCTCGAACGTGAAGGTGAAAATGAGCACCACCGCTCAGAAGCTCTACGTCGTCGAAGGCGATGAGGTCCTCCTCGCCACGCCGATCTCCGTCGGCACCGCCGCAACCCCCACGCCGCACGGCACCTTTCCAATCCGAGCCAAAGTCGCCGAGCGCCGCCGCTTCAGCAGCCCCGGAGCCGGCTACCCGATGCCTTACTGGATGGAATTCTACGGTCCAGCCTACGGCATGCATTGGGGCTTCGTGAAACCCTACCCTTCCACGATGGGTTGCGTCCGCCTCCCGCTGAAGTCGGCCAAGAAGATCTTCGACCTCGTCAGCGTCGGTACTCCGATCAACGTCGCCAAGACCCAGCCCGAGGACGAGACCGTCGGCAAGACCCTCCCCGTCCTCGACGACGGCCCGCTGCCGAATCCTCCAGAGTCCTACATGCTCAGCTCCCAAGCCATGGCCGACATCCGGCAAGGTAAGCTTCTGGAATTTCTAGCCCGAGCGGCGGTGCCGCGACCACTCAGGAAGCGGCAACCGGCACGAAGTCGAACTTCGCTCCCGAGAACAACCCTCGGTCACTCATCTTGAGATCCGGGATCACGAGTAGGGCCATGAACGACAAGGTCATGAACGGATCGAGCAGCTCCGATCCCAGCTCGCTCGTCGCATACTTCGCCACCCGCTCGTAGTCCGCCGCAACCCCTTCGCCATCCCCGGTGGCCATCAATCCCGCGATTCCCAGCGGCAGCAACTCGCCCAGATCCCCGTCCACGGCGCAGATCCCACCGCGTGATTCCATCACGGCGTTGATCGCTCTCGCCAGCTCGTCATCCGACGTCCCAACCGCGACGACGTTGTGCGAGTCGTGCGCCACCGACGACGCGATCGCTCCGCGCTTCAAACCAAATCCCCGGACGAAACCAACCGCCGCAGCCGCCTCGGCGTACCGGTTGACCACGACGATTTTGAGAACGTCCGGATCGGATACCGAAGCCACCTCCGCCCCAGTCACCAGCTGACCATCTCTCGCGACGATCACGTTCACTTCGCCCGCCTCGACCGCGAGTTCTGCAGCCTCGACTTCTCTCGGCTCGAACCGATTCACCAGGTCGAGCACTTCCTGGCGTTCCAGCAGCGACTCCCCGTCCCTGGCTACGCAATCTCCGTCGATCCACGTCTCTTTCACGCGGAAATCGACCAGGTCCTTCACCACGACAAAATCCGCCGCGTCCCCGACGCGAAGCTGCCCGATCGCCAACCCGTAATGCTCCACCGGCCGAACGCACGCTGCGGTCAGAACGTCGAACACGTCCGCACCCCCCGCCACCGCCCGCGCGACCAGCCGATCCACGTGACCCCGCACCAGCGCGTTCGGATGCACGTCGTCGCTGCACAACATGACTCTGTCTGGATGCGTCCCGAACAGCGGCTCCAAGGCTGCGAAGTTCTTTGCCGCTGATCCCTCGCGAATCGCGATCAACATCCCGGCGTCGATTTTATCCACTGCCTCCTCCAGCGCAAAACACTCGTGATCCGTCTCGATCCCCGCCGCCGCGTAGCGCCGCGCATCCTCCCCGCGCAGTCCCGGCGCGTGTCCATCCACCCGCTTCCCCGCCGCCTTCGCCGCCGCGATCTTGGCCACCATGCCCGGATCGCCACCCAACACGCCGGGCCAATTCATCACCTCGCTCAGATACCCGATGTCATCCCGCGCGAGTAACGCCTCGACCTCCGCCACGTCAATCTCCCCGCCCGCCGTTTCGAACGTCGTCGCCGGCACGCAACTCGGCGCTCCAAAACAAAACTTGAACGGCGTCCGCGCCGCCTCGGCCAACATGAACTCCACCCCCGCCACTCCCAGCACATTGGCGATCTCGTGCGGATCGCTCACCGACCCGACCGACCCATGCCGCACCGCAATCCGAGCAAATTCGCACGGCGGCAGCATCGAACTCTCCACGTGCACGTGAGCATCCACGAACCCCGGCATCAGAAACACCGCCGGAGCCTGCTCGACCCGAGCGATCGCCGCGATCTTCCCTCCAAAGACGGTCACGACCGCCGGATAAATCTCCCGCGCCTCCAAGTCCACCAACTGACCAGCTATCACCTTCATGACATACTTTTAACCGCAGATGGGCGCGGATGAACGCGGATAAATTCGGAAGGAACGTGCGACCCATCCGCGCCCATCCGCGCCCATCCGCGGTTAAAGCTCATGCCGCCCCCGCTCGCGCACCACTCGTTTCCATTCCAGCTTCGCAAATTTGAAGTTCACCAAGAGCGCCAGCTCCAACCCCGTAATCGCAAGATACCCGATCATCTGAGCGAAGTGAGATTCCGAGAACACCTTCACCACTTTCGGGTCCACGATCACCGCGCCATCGACGATGAGATCCGGCACCAGCTTCCCAACCAACACTCCTTCATAAGACACCGGAAACTCCCTCTGCTGATCCACCGCATGCCCTTGCTTCCGCAACTCGACCACCAAGGCGTTCTCATAAACCTTCTCATCCAACCCAGGCTTGATCGCGTTAAGCACCCTCATCGAAGCCCCAATTATTCGCCCACTCAAAGCCTCATACTTCATAAAAAGATCTGTATTCATCCGCGTCCATCCGCGCCCATCTGCGGTCGAAAATCACCTCGCGCCCATCCGCGTCCGCACCGCCCACCAGATCTGCTCCACGCTAGCCGGCGAAGCCAACTTCACCGCGCTGCGCCGACCCGCGTCACCAAACGCCGCCACCGCATCCCGGATCGCCTCCCGCACCGAGATCGCCAGCATCAGCGGCGGCTCCCCCACCGCCTTGCTCCCGCCAATCGTGCCCTCGTTCGTCGCCCGCTCCAACAGCGACACCCGGAAGTCCGCCGGTCGATCCGAGAACGCCGGGATCGCGTAAGTGCTTGCCCCACCCGTCAGCAACTTCCCCTCGCCGTCCCACTTCAGTTCCTCCCGAGTCAGCCACCCCATCCCCTGCACGAAGCCACCCTCGATCTGACCCCGATCCACCCGCTCGTTCAAAGAATCTCCGACGTCGTGCAGAATGTCGGTCCGCAGCACCCGGTGCATGCCCGTCCGCCCATCCACCTCCACTTCACTGATCGCCACCCCGCACGCGAAGTAGGCAAATGGCCGCCCCTTCCCGGTCGCCCGATCCCACTCGATCCCCGGCGTCTTGTAGAATCCCGTCGCCGACAGCGACACCCGCCGCATGTGCATCGCATTGCAAAGCTGCGGGAACTCCACCGTCTTCTCGACCCCTTCAAAACTCACCGTCGCCTCCGCCATCCGCATCGCCGCGCCGTCCGGAGCACCACACATCTCCGCCGCCACTGGCCGCATCCGCTCCACCAGTTTCCGGCACGCATCGGCGACCGCCGCCCCGTTGAGATCCGCCCCACTCGACGCCGCCGTGGCCGAAGTATTCGGCACCTTGTCCGTCCGCGTGAACATCATCCGCACCCGCTCGCGCGGCACGCCCAACTCCCGCATCACGATCCCGAGGATCTTCGTGTGCAGCCCTTGCCCCATCTCCGTCCCGCCGTGATTCACCTGGACCGTCCCGTCCGCGTAGACCAGCACTAGCGCTCCAGCCTGATTGTAGGGCGTGTAGGTAAACGAAATCCCAAACTTCACCGGCGTCATCGCGATCCCCCGCTTCACCATCGCACTCCCCGAGTTCCATTCCGAAATCTCCGCCCGCCGCTCGGTCAACCGCGCCGATTCTTTCAGCGACATCCACATCTCCCGCACCCGGTTATCCCCGACCTCCTGCCCGTAATGCGTCGTGTTCGTCTCCCCGCTCCCGCGATAAAGATTCCGCTCGCGCACCACCTCCGGCGGCAGACCCAACTCCCGCGCCACCCGGTCGAGGATCTCCTCCATCACCAACATCCCCTGCGGCCCGCCAAATCCTCGGAACGCCGTGTTCGACACGAGATTCGTCTTCGCGACGCGAGCCGCGAATTCCACCGCCGGCACGTAATACGCGTTGTCCAAATGGAACAACGCCCGATCCGCGATCGGCATCGACAGGTCCAGCGACCAGCCGCCGTTTGAGATCAGCTCAACCGCCGCACCCGCCAGCACGCCATCGTCCCCAAACCCCACCTCGAAGCGCGACCAGAACGGATGCCGCTTCCCCGTCAGCCGCATGTCGAGATCCCGGTCGAGCATCACCCGCACCGGTCGCCCCGTCCGCACCGCGCCGAGCGCCGCCAGCGCCGCCCAAGTATTTCCCTGCGTCTCCTTCCCGCCAAATCCTCCACCCATGCGCGGAGCCTCGACCACGACCTCGTTCCGCGACAATCCCAGCACCCGCGCCACGATGATCTGGATCTCCGTCGGATGCTGCGTCGACGAGCAGACGTGGATCCCCCCGTCCGCCGCGACCTCGGCCCAAGCCGCCTGCGTCTCCAGGTAAAAATGCTCCTGGCCGCCCAACTCGAATTCCCCGACCAGCCGACGCTTGGCACCCGCGACCGCCGCCGCCGCGTCACCTCGCCGGATCGCGTTTGCATCCGTGTGAAAACTCTCCGCCGCCCGAGCCTGCAAGATCGTCAGCACCGTTGGCAGCTTCTCGTATTCCACGACCACCGCCTTCGCCGCCGCCCGGCAAGCCGCCTCCGATTCCCCGATCACCACGGCCAGCAGATGCCCGTGAAACTCCACGATCTCGGAGGCGAACAGCGACTCATCCGGCCGCGAGCACCCCACGTCGTTCACCCCCGGCACGTCCGCCGCAGTCAGCACCGCCCGCACCCCCGGCATCCCCCGTGCCGCTTCGACGTCCAGCGAAAGAATCCGCGCGTGCGCGTGCTCCGAACACACCGGCCACATCGTCAGCGTCCCCCGCGACAGCGCGATATCGTCCACGTATTTTGCCCCCCCCGTCACGTGCCCGATCGCGCTCTCGTGCGGGAGTTGCCGACGGTTGGTCGCAGATTGGTTGAGCGACACTTCCTCCTTCGCGCCTTCGCGGGTTCGCGTGACAAAAAACTTCCTCCACAGATCCCCCACCAATCCCCGCCGATACGCCGCCGACCCCCGCGCATCGGTCAGCGGCTCAAACCTCGCCCCCAGCTCCCCGGCGACCCGCTCGACAAATCCCTCTTCACTCTCCCGCTCGTCCCGCGCGACAACCACGAGCGCCGGTGTCGCCGCCACCCCCCCAAACGCGCACCGCACCTCGTTCCCGACCCGCACGAACGCCGCCGAGACAATCGAGATATCCATCTCTTGGCGTTTCGACACCTTGAAGAATGCACCCCCCTCACCCCGAGGGACCATCACCGCCGTCATCACCTCATCCAACGCCAACGCGGTCTGCCGATACCCCAGAAAAAATTCCTGCAGCTCCACCACCCGCGTCCCCCTCACGCTCGCCAATTCCACGCTCGCCCCCAGAGCCAGTAAAACCGGAGCCGAGTCACCAATCGGCGACCCCGTCACCAGATTCCCCCCCAGCGTCGCCCGGTTCCGAATCTGCCGCGACGCGAACCAGCGCAGCATCTCGTCGAAAATCGGAATTTCACCCGCCAAAAAATCCTCCACCTCCGTGAGAGTCGCCCCGGCCCCAATCCTCCATCCACCCGCCGTCCGCTCACACCGCTTCAGCTCCGCGCAATCGTCCAGCGATACCACCAAACCCGGCAACCGCCGAAACCGCTTCGTCACCTCCACCCCGATCTCCGTCGCCCCGGCAACCAGCACCGCCCCCGCATCACCCGCCCGGATCTCCAACACCCGCGCCAGCGAAAGCTGGGGAGCGCGAGCTTCCAGTTCGCCCTTCTGGGCTTCCAGCCCGGAAGCCGCCACGCCGCAAATCTGTCGATCCTCACAAGCCCCCGCCGCCTCCGCGATCGCTCGATACCCCGTGCACCGGCAGAGGTTTCCGTTGATCTGATCCGCCACCTTCGCCGCGTCCCCCAGCACCCCCCGCTCATACCCCTCGTAAAGCGACATCACGAACCCCGGCGTGCAGAACCCGCATTGCGACCCATTGCACTCCACCATCGCCGACTGCACCGGGTGCAGCTCCCCACCCGCCCCGGCTAGACCCTCCACGGTCACAATCTCCCGCCCCGCCAGCGTCGACATCAGTGCGATGCACGAGTTGATCGACCTCACGACTCGCTCGCCTCCCTCTCCCCGCGAAACCAACGCCACCGTGCAAGCCCCGCAATCTCCCTCCGCGCACCCCATCTTCGTCCCCGTCAATCCGCGCGACTCGCGCAGCCACTCCAGCAAAGTCGTTTCGGGCCGACACCCCTCCGCGCGGCAAACGATCCCGTTCACGACGATCTCATACGACTCGGCAACTTCCATCAGCAAACCCTACGTCCAGCACCTCCAATACCAAACCACGGATGGACGCGGATAAAGACGGACGGGCCTCTCGTTCACTTTATCCGTGTCCATCCGCGTCCATCCGTGGTCAACGATCATTCGCTGCATTTCCGCAGCATCCCGGCGAGCACCCGCACCCCGGCGTCGATTGCCTCCGAGCTAGCGAATTCGTCGGGCCGATGACTCCAACCATTCCGACAAGGAATGAAGACCATCGCCGTCGGGCAGACCTGCGCCATGAAGAGCGAATCGTGATACGCCCGGCTGATCATTCGCATCGCGCTCAACCCCTCACTCTCCGCCACGTCTAAAATCGCATTCACCAGCCCGGCGTCACACACAGCCGGCGGATCCGAATTGATCGTCTCAATTTCCACCCGCACCCCGCGCCGCGCCGCCACCTCGTCGACAGCAGCCCGAATCGCCCGCTCCGCCCCATCCCGCGTCTCCAGATTGGTGTCCCGCAAGTCGATCTCGAGCGTTGCCCGGGCCGGCACACTGTTGATCGCTCCCGGCTCGATCCGCACTACCCCCGTGGTCCCGACCGTGTCCGCGCTTCCCGACTCCTTCGCCGCCCGCTCGACCGCCAGCACGATTTCTGCAGCCGCGCACCCCGCGTCCTTCCGCCCGGGCATGAGCACAGCCCCCGCGTGCCCCCCCTCGCCCTCGATCCGAACCCGAAACGCCGCCGGGGCCGCAATCTTCTCCACCGCCCCAATCGCCACGCCCTCCCGCTCGAGTATCGGCCCCTGCTCGATGTGCAATTCCGCAAACGCTTGGTAGAAACCAACCCCGAGACGAACCTCCTCCAGCCTCCCCTCACATCCAGCCGCCGCCCGCAGCTCCGCCAGCGTTGCCCCGTTCGCGTCCGCCACCCCGTCCGCCTCCTCCACCCCCAGCGCTCCGACCAGCAGCCGACTCCCCAGACACCCCAACCCAAACCGCGTCGGCTCCTCCGCCGTGAACATCACGATCTCAATCGACCGTCTCGGCACAAACCCCGCCGCCCGCAGCCGCTTCACCGCCTCCAGTCCACCCAGCACCCCGACCACCCCGTCGAATCGTCCCGCGTTCGGAATCGCGTCGATGTGCGACCCCGTCCCCACCGCCGCCAGCCCCGGTTCACTCCCGACCCACCGAGCAAAGATATTCCCCACTCCGTCCGTCCGCACGACCAACCCAGCCGCCTCGAACTTCCCCACCAACCACGCCCGCGCCGCCAGATCCTCTTCGGAGAAGAGCACCCGCGTCACCGCCGGAGCCGGCCACGAAGAGATCCCCGCGAGCTCTTCGATCTCGTCGTCCAGCCGACTCATGCCATCGGGTTCCGGTTCACATCTTTGCAGTAGAGGTAACTCGCCGGCCCCTTCCCCATCGCCACGAACCACTGCGGGCAGTACGGCGCCATCCAGATCGCGTCCCCCTCCCGCACCGGATACCAAGCGTCTTCCAGCCGATACACCCCCTCGCCCTCCAGCATGACCAGCCCATGCTCCATCACGTGCGTTTCGACAAACGGCAGCCGAGCCCCCGATTTGTACGTAAACACGTTCATCGCAAAATCGTATTCCGGCCCGTCCGGTAGCAGCACCTTCAACGTCGCATCCTCATCTCCGAGAAACGGCATCGCCTCCACGTCCGCCACGTTTCCGATCACCACACCCGGTCGCGCCACGCCCTCGATCTTCTCGAAATCCTTCTGAAAAATCGTCACCCGCGTCCCCGCTTCCGCGTCACTCATCTCCCAAGGCACCCCCGCCGGCACGAACGCAAATCCCCCCGCGACCATCACCTCCGACCGATCCCCGATCCCCACCGTGCAGCCCCCGTCCATCACGTAGACCGCCGACTCCACGTCCTCGGAGTCAAATTCCCCCCGCCCGCCGCCCTCGAACGTCACGAGCAACTGCGTGAGCCGCGCCCCCATCGCCGGGGAAATGACCACGTTCACCACCGCCCCGCAGATCCCCGGCACCGCGCTCGGCACCAATCCATCCGGCGCGATCAGCGCGTGCCGCGCCATCACCCGAGTCCGCGTCTCCCCGTAAGCCAATTCCTTCATTGGCCCCGCATCCAATTCCCCCACCCCCCGACCCACAAGCCAATTCAGCGCCCCGGGGGGTTGGTCAACTTCCGCCCGTAGAAAACGGGGAAACCGTTTCGCAATCACCCGTCAGCAGGCTCAAAAAAAAAGCCCAGGCGGGATGTGGCCCGTTACGGTCCACGTCCAGCCTGGGCGATCGCCGCACAACCCGAGAGCTGCGCGGCTATTTCGAGTTTTCGGTCGATTACCGATGGGTCGAACCGTCCCGGTCGACCTCGACGTCTTCCTTGCGAATCGTCTCCGACACCTCTTCGGTCTCGACCTCCGTGTCTTTTCGCACGCGGACCGCACCGGTCACGTGGGCTTCCTTGGAGACGACAGCCTCTTCTTCGCGGATCGGCACTTCGATTGATTTCTCGTCCCATTCGGTTCCCGCATCCCCGGACACCTCGCCCGCCGGCACGCGCTCGACGATCACTTCCTCGCGCTGCAGCTCAACGGGGCGATTCACGACCTCGGTCCGCACCACCTTGCGCAGACGCACGGCTCCAGTCTGGACGGTCCGTTTGCCGACCTTGACCTCTTCCTCCTTGAGCGGAATCTCGACGTTATCACCCGTCGTCTCCACGGTGTGTCCTCCGGTGCCCGCCGCTGACTCCGGGGTCCGGCGCGCCACTCCGTAGTAGCTAAAGATCGTATCCTCCTCGGCGCTGCTGATCGTCGCGTCGGCCATGAAGCTCGGCGCGTCCTTCACGAATGCGACCGAGTAGGGTGCCACGATCTGCTCTTTCGCCGCGTCCACTTGGAGCGTCGATACGGGGATGACGTGGCTCTTCCCGGAGAACCAACTGGTGTCCACGCCGAGGAACTCGATGTCCCCGGTGACCTCATCGGTCCAAACGCATTCCACATCTCCAATCGTTTCGTGATCTTGGTCCACAACGGTGTATCCAACGAGGGGCTCGGCTTCGGTCGCGTTATCAAATAGGTTCATAGCTAATAGGTGTTGATCGTTTAATTTGTCGAACCGGGCTTTGCAGGTCTCCCGGATTCCCCAACACTTCGGCGCAGCGCGGGCGTGCGGTCCCACAAAATTCTGTGAAATCGGAAGATTCTAGATCTCGGCGGATGGTCTCGGGACTCCCGCCCTCTCCCGTGGGCGTCCGCTTGACCCAACGCCGAACACCCGTTGCCTTTGAATCTACCGTGCTAGGCAGCGGCTAGCCGACGCCCGATCAGTAACTGATAGGCCGCCGGCGTGAACACCGACGCCAGAAATGTCGCGCCCCCGACGCCACCCGCCAACACGATCGCCAGTGGCGGCCAAAACTGCCCGCCGACTAAGATGAGGAGCGGTAAGAAGCTGCCGATCGTCGTCAGTGTCGTGCTCACCAGGTGCCGCCCGCAACCCCGCACCTCCGCCACGATCGCCTCCCAATCCCCGCGCCGCGCCTCCGGGTTTGCCCGGATCGCCGCCAGCACCACGATGTTGTCGTTGAAAGCCAACCCCACCAACCCGATGCACCCCAGGATCGTGTTGAAGCTCACCGGAAACCCGACCAAGCCCGTCGCCAGCAACCCGTAGCCAACCGACAGGAACGCCGTCGCCAGCAGGATCAACGCCATCCGCACGCTGTTGAAAGACAGCACCAGCGTTGCCAGTGTCAGCGTGACGATCACCGGCAGATACAGCAGCAAATTGCCCACCGCATCCGCCTGATTCTCCGACTCCCCGCCCACCTGCAATTCGTAACCCGGCGGCAGCCGAAACCCCGACGCGTCCAGATCCGCCAACACCCGTTCCGTGATCTCGATCGCCAACGCCCCCGCCTCGGCGTAGCCCCGCACGTTGTTCACCCGCTCGCTGTTCCGCCGCGTGATCGCACCCGTCTCCGGTCGCAGCTCCAGCCCCCCCAGCGCGCGCAACGGAACCCGCTCGCCGTTCGCCCCGACCAACCGAAGATCCTCGATCCCAGCCACGGTCTCCCGCTGCGCATTCGGCAACCGAACCCGCACCGGCAGCTCCTCGACCGCCTCCAGCAAACTCCCGCCCTCAATCCCCTCGAGTTGCGCCTCCAGTTGCGCCGCGATCGCCGCCGGCTCCAGCCCAGCCGCCCGCGCCGCCGCCTCGTCCAGCCGAAACCACAACTTCGGCTCACCCCGCGTCAGCGTGGACTCCGCGTTGGTGATTCCCGGCTGCTCCGCCAACCGCCGCTGCACCTCGTCCCCCAACCGCTGCAGCTCCCCGATGCTCGGACCCCGCAACCGAATCTCGACGTCCGCGTTCGCCGGCGGTCCCTGCGCGAATTTTTTTACCAGCACCCGCGCCCCCGGAAACTCATCCGACAGCCGCCGCTGCAACTCCGGCACCAACTCGCTCGTCGTCTGAAACGTGTCCACGTCGATCACCCCCATCGCGTATTCCGGCGAGTTGTCCCGGTTCTCGGTCAGGTTGTAATACACCGGCGGGAAGCTCGCTCCCGACAACCAGTGCACCCGCTCGACCCCGTCGTAAGAGCGAATGATCGCTTCGACCTCACCGATCACGTTCCCCGTCTCCCCGATCGCCGTCACCGATGGCAACGTCACTTCAACCGTGAACATGTCGCGATCCGTCCGCGGAAAAAACTGACTCCCCAGCGTCGGCGCCAGCACGAAGCCAACGACCGGTAGCGCCATCCCCATCGCGACCCCCAGCCACGGACGACTCACCCCAAGTCGAATGATCCGATTCATCGGCCCCGCAAACCACCGCGCCTCCACGCCCTCCCGCATCCACTGCGGCAACCGGCGTTTTCCACTCCCACCCGGCAGCTCCGAAAATATCCCCGCCAGCGCCGCGATCACCGTCACCGAAAGCGCGAACGACGCCGTGATCGCCACGATGACGCTGCCGCCGATTCGCCCACAAAATCCCCCGCGCCTCCCGGCAAAAGCAGGATCGGCAGAAACGCCAGCACCGACGTCAGCGTGGACGACAGCAGCGGCACGAACAAATGCCGCAGCGCGCCCACCACCGCGTCACGTCGGCCCAGCCCGCGCGCCAGATAGATCCGAATCTCGTCCGTGATCACGATCGCCGTATCGATCAGCAACCCCATCGCGATGATCATCCCGAAGATCGACATCTGGTGCAGCTTCCCGCCTTGCAGCGAAATCACGAACAACGTCGCGGCCGCCGTCAGCGGCAAAGCCGAGGCTCACGATCAGCGACCGACGCCACCCCATCGTGACGAAGATCACCACCATCACCACGCCCGCGCCCAGCACCAGATTCCCCGCCAACTCCGCCAGCCGCGCCGCCGTGTAATCATTCTGCCGAAACACCACGTCCGTCGTGACCGCCCCGCCCGACGCCCGACGAAACTCCTCGATCACGCGCCCCGCCGCCGCGTCCCAGGTATCCACCCGCTGCGATTCCGCCACCCTCGCCGCCACCAGGACCGAGCGCTGTCGGTCGACCAAAGCGACCTGCTCCGGTGGATCCCGCCAACCTCGCTCCACCCCCGCGACGTCCCCGACCCGCACCGTCCTCCCCCCGTCCCCCTGCTGCACGATCACCTCCCGCACCCGGTCCAACGCCTCGATTTTCCCCGCGACCTCGACCAACAACGTCGCACCCGGTCCCCGCAACTGCCCCGCCGGCACTTTCACGTCCGCCCGCCGCAGCGCCTCCGCCACCGCCGTCGGCGTCAATCCCCGCTGCGCCAACGCCTCCGGATCCACCGTCACCGTCACCTCCTCCAAAGCCTCTCCGTAGATCCTGACCAGCTCCGTCCCACCGACGTTTCGCAGCCCGTCCGCCAGTTCCTCCGCCCGCCGCGACAGGATCCCCAGACTATCCGACCCGCGCGCCGGATCCGTCCACCGCACCGCCGCGATCAACGTGTAGGCCACCGGGTTGCGCTTATCGTCGAAAAACGGAGCCTGAACCTGCGGAGGAAACGTCCGCGCTGCGTCGGCCAGCGCATCGCGAATCTCCGACGAGATCGCGTTGATATCGTCCCTGCCGACCGCGTCGAGCAGCTCCACGCTCACGATGGATATTCCCGCCCGCGACGTGCTCGTCACGTTCTTGATCTCATCGATGTCGTCCAGTTCGGTCTCGATCTTTTCCGTGACCAATGCCTCGACCCGATCCGCCGACGCCCCCGGGAAAATCGTCAGGATCAGCGGATTCCGATTGGTGATCACCGGATCCTCCAGTCGCGGCAGACCGGACAACGCCGAAAGCCCCGCCACCACGGTGACGATGATCGTCAGCGCCAGCAGGTAGCGGTTGTCGAAGAAGATTCCCAACCATCGGAAATCCTTCACCGGCTTCTCATCACTCACAACCCCGCCGGAGCGCCGCCCATCGGTTCCGTTTTCACGACCTTCACCCGCTGCCCCGGGGCGACCTTCTGCAGCCCGCTTCCCACCACCCGGTCCCCAGCCCCGATCGCCCCGCGAGCGTAGACCACGTCCCCGTATTCGTGCAGCACCTCGACGTCCCGGCGATCCAAAGCCAGCTCACCCGACTCACCATCCGGCACCACCACGAAGCACGCCCACAACCCCCGCGCGCTTTCGGTCAAGCTGTCCTGCGGTAAAAAGAAACCCTCCGCCGCGACCTCGCGCTCCCGCCGCACCCCGACCAGATCCCCGTCCCGCAATCCCGAACCCGTCGGCACGGACAAAATAACGTCCACCGTGCGGGTCCGCGGATCGCGCTGCGGCAAAATCCGCGCCACGGGAAATTCCCGCTCACCGCCACCCGCGACCACCGTCGCCGCGTCACCGATTTCCAATCCATCCAGCGCCTCGCCCACCAGAGCCGCCCGCACCTCGAGCACCTCCGATTCCAGCAACTCGAAGACCGGCTGATTCGGTGACACCACCGCCCCCTCGTCGATCATCCGCCGCGCAACCGTCCCGGCAAACGGCGCCCGCAGCACACTCTTACCCAGATCGACCTCGACGCTCTCCAACCGAGCCTCCGTCCGCCGCACGTTCGCCTGCGCCGCCCGAAACCCCTCCTCGGCCTGATCCATTTGCTGCGCCTCGATGACCCGCGTCTCCCGCAATTTTCGGTTCCGGTCAAAATCCGACGACGCCCGCTTCAGCGTCGCCCGCGCCGCCGCGATCGCCGCCGTCAATTCCGCCCGCTGCGCCTCCAGCCGCGCCACGTCGATCCCCGCCAGCTCCTCGCCGACGTCGACCGCATCCCCTTCGTCCGCCCCCACCGTCGTCACCGTTCCCGCCACCTCGAACGCCAGATTCGCGCGCCGCCGTGCCTCCACCACGCCCACGAATTCCTCCCGCACCGGATAACTCCCCGCCGCCGCGACCACCACCACCTCGACCGGCGTCGCGCGAGTTACCACTTCCTCCGGCTTTCCCCCGCAGGCCGCTAGAACCAACATCAAACCGGCGCTGAACCCAAGCCACCACAGTATTTTTGCCTCACGCGAAGCCGCGAAGCCGCGAAGAAGGAACATCATCGTGCATTCCTTCGCGCCTTCGCGGCTTCGCGTGAGAATCGAATTCATTCTCCCTTCCCTCCCTCCAGACTCGCCAACTCCTCGGCAAAAAGCGCCGCCTCGATCTCCCCACGGCTCCCGTCGAAATCAAAATCCCGCCGATAAGGTCGCCACCCGCACCCGTCCAAATACCGGTGATAATTCTCCAACAGGCAATCCATCGGCCCATCCCTCGTCGCCGCCGCGTCCCGAAAAATTTCGTCCGCCGCGAGCAAATGCGCTCCCTTGGACAGACTCACCAACCCCCACACCACCTCGGTCGACGGCGGGGCCAGGGCCTCCAGATCGCCCGCCCGCCGAGCGGCGTCCACCACCTCGACACCGAGTTGAAAACACCGCCCGTTGATCGCGTGCATCCCCGCCCGACGAGCCTCCGAACACTTCCCCCAGATCGAATCCGACCGCACCAGCTCGGCCAGCGGAAACCCGTGCGGCGCCAGCCGACTCAGGAGCAGGTCACCAATTCCAAAAGCAAAGATCCGCTCCCGGGTCGAACCCCGATACCCCGCCGCCCGCTCGAAAAAATCCACCCGCATCAGCATCTGCCGCGCCACCACCGCCAGCACCAGATCCTCCTTGCTCTCAAAGTGATGATAAAGGGTCGCCTTCGAATACTCCACCCGCTCCGCCAATTCATCGAGGTGCAACCCGAGATACCCCACCCGGCGCAACATCCCATCCGCCGTCTCCACCACCAACCGCTCCCGCTCCGCAAAAGCCCGCTCCTTTCGAGACACCATTCCACCTCTCTCAGCCAAAAGTTACTCCAAGTCAATATATGACTCCGAGTTACTTCACCACAAAATCCTGTAAATCCTGTCCAATTCCCCGCGCCTACTCCTGCCGCGCCAAAATTTCCTGCATCACCGCAAACGCCGCTCCTCGCGCCGACGCCGGATTTTGCCCGGTGATCAAGCGGTCATCGACCACGACATTCTCCGAGAAATTCTCCGCCGTCACGACCTCGGCACCCAATTCCGTCAACCGATCCTCGAGCAAAAATGGCATCTCGTCCGTCAACCCCACCGCCGCCTCCTCCGCGTTTGTAAAAGCCGCGACCTGCTTCCCCTTCACCAGTGCCTCTCCGTCCGCCAGTTTCACGTCCACCAGCGCCGCTGGCCCGTGACAAACCGCTGCCACCAAGCCATCCGATTCCCACACCTCACGGATCGCCATTTTCACCGCCGCCGAATCCGGAAAATCCCACATTGTCCCGTGACCGCCCGCGAAGAACACGGAATCGAAATCACCCGCCGTCACGTCCGCCAGCCTCACCGTTTTCTCGACACCCACCACCCCATCGACCTCACCGCCAAATCCCTTCCAGAACGCCGCATTCGCTTCGTCCTCCAATTCCAAACTCTTCGGATCCACCGGAGCAAATCCACCCGCCGGACTCGCCAACACAACGTCAAACCCCGCATCCCGAAACACCTCCCACGGATGCGCCGCCTCCGACAGATAGAATCCCGTTTGCTTTCCGGTCTCGCCCAATTCTCCGTGATTCGTGAGCACGAGCAACACCGCCACGGCGTGGGCCGAATTCAACGCGGCAAACGGGATGACCAGACAAACGAGGGTTCGAAGCATCTTCATGTCGATACCCTGCCACGCTTCACCCAATCCACCAAACGAGATGCCGTCTCCGACTATCGATCGATCCCGGCCCGGAACACTTTGACCCGCCTCCGACTTCTCGATCAGCAATCCCGATGTCATCGACGGCACCTTCGCCTTCGATGACAATACTCTCCAATTCACCGCCCTTCGCGACCTTCTGTTCCAAATCCGAATTCCATTCGAGGCCGCCTTCCGCTCCGTTCGGCCTTCGCCGAATCTGCCTCAGCCGCTCCCAGCGGCTCGATGTTGACTCGCGCTCTCTCGAGCGTCTCGCCCTCCGGGTTCGGCCTTCAGCCGAATCTGCCTCAGCCGCTCCCAGCGGCTCGATGTTGACTCGCGCTCTCCCGAGCGTCTCGCCCTCCGGGTTCGGCCTTCAGCCGAATCTGCCTCAGCCGCTCCCAGCGGCTCGATGCTCTCTATCCTCTTCACCTCCTGGCACCCCGGACACCAGCACGTCCGCCGACCCCCGATCACCTCCCGCGCCAGCCCCGCTCCGCCAGCTCATCCAGGTTCAGCCCGAGATAACCTTCATCAGCGCCCAGCTCCCGGAGGACAATAACTGGATCCGTGAGGCACCCTTTTGCACGAGTCGACCTGCTCCGATCAGTCCGACGATCCCGAACCGCCACTTGATTGACCCAAGGGGCAGGCTCGAAGGATCAACCCGTGCCCTGGACGTCCCACCTGCTTAGTGCAGGAAGAACGCCGGGCTGATCCGTGCCTCACCGCCGTGTCTAGCGGCTGCGCTTTGCACCGTGACGGCAGCAGCCGAGCAGCACCAGTCCTCCGAGGCCGAGCACGATGAGCGCAGAAGCAGCGGGTTCGGGGACGACGGAGGCCACGCGAAAGCCCGTGTTGATGTTTTCAGAATCTGCACCGAGTTGGTTTCGGAACGACGAGCTGAATTCGGCGGCTGACTGAGCGTTAAAGTAGCTATCGCGGACCGCCCGGAGTTCTGAAGCGTTGTCATTGCTTCCATCGAAGGCGCTCTCGGTGTACTCACCGATGTTCCCATTCATCCCTCGCGCTCCGTAGTAGCTCGTTCCGCCGGATTGAGCGACGGGGGCCGGGCCGACCTGGAAAGAGAGGTCGTAGACGGCGGTCCCGTCGGCGGTCCCGCTCTGGACACTCGTGGGCACCACGTCACTGCCCGCGTAGTCAAAGTAGGTCGACCCCGTGCCCCCGTAGTAGGCGGCCTTGTACCACTCATTCTCACTGGGCAAAAAGTAGGTGGCGTTGAGGTTGCGAAACGCATTCGTCGGATCGAACCCCACGTCGTTGGAATTCCACAGTTCGATGTCTGCCGTTGCGGAGTAGCCCGTATCCCCCGGTTGCAGTGCAAATTTGTACGCCGCCGTTGCACCAGTGCTCGTGTTCAGATAATTCACGAAGCGCGCCGCTTCGTTCCAAGAGACTCCCATCGCCGGGTCCGGTCCAGCGTTGCCGCGCTGAAAGAAAGGCACGGAGGTCAGGCTGATTCCGAGATTCCCGCCGACATTTGCTTTCGTGACGCTTTCTCGACTGATTTCCGTCGTTCCCATGCGAAAGTCGTAACTCACCGCACCGTACGGCGAAAAAGACGATCCAGTCGTGCCGCTGTCGGCTGGGTTCCCCGCGTCTCCGACGGCGACGAAGTCAACGGTGAACGCGTTTGACCCGCTCCCAAAGACGTCCGCCAAAAGCCCGCCTGGCGCGAAGGCCACGGCTCCAGCAATCGCGAAGATGACCGAGCTTCCTCCCCATCCGCTGGACATCTTCGGGCCGATTATCAGCCACTCATGCCCCTGTCGGTTTTCGCTTTGCGGATCAAGCTCGACGTCATCAGCGGCGAGCGTTGGACAGATTCTGGATCGGTTAGTGAACATGGCTCGGGTCGATTCCGGTTTGACTGACATTTCTCGTTCTGCGTGATTCCTATCGGAATACCAAGGTTTCGTATAGAGTAAGATTCGCTGATCCGCACGACCCGCCGAAAACCACCACCAGCGCCCGCGACCAGCTCGCCGCTCCCCGCGCACCCTGCGAAAAACCTGCCGCCTGATCCGAAAAAAGAGCACGCAATCCCCGCAAAGCGTGCGAATCTCCCCCTAGGTATGAAAAATGCATCCGCACTCGATAGCTCGTCCTTTTCACGTCGCCGGTTCATCGGTTTTGGTGGTCTCGCCGTCGCCGCGAGTGTTCTCCCTTCGGTTCCCCGCAGCTTCGGCGCCGACGCACCCGCGGCTGTCGGTCTCGCGGACGCCATGCCCGAAGCGGGCGGCGTTTTCGAGGTCGCCCCGCTCCCCTACGCCTACGACGCGCTCAATCCCGTCATCGACACCGAGACGATGACCCTCCACCACGACAAGCACTACGCCGGCTACACGAAGAAGCTCAACGCCGCGCTGGCGAAAGCGCCCGACCTCATCGGCAAGCCGATCGAAGACATCCTGGCATCAATCAAAGACCTCCCCGGCTCCGTCCGCAAAGATATCCGCAACAACGGCGGCGGCTACGTGAACCACAGCCTCTTCTGGCGCATGATGACCCCCAACGGTGGCGGCGAACCCACCGGCGACATCGCCGCACCAATCAACGAGACCTTTGGTTCCTTCGCCGATTTGAAAACGGCGTTCAGCGACGAAGCAGCCTCCGTCTTCGGCTCTGGCTGGGCCTGGCTCGTCGTCACCCCCGACGGCAAGCTCGAGATCACGAGCACGCCGAACCAAGACAGTCCGCTCATGGCCGACATCGCCGAGACCCCCGGCACCCCCATCCTCGGCCTCGACGTCTGGGAACACGCCTACTACCTCAAATACAAGAACGAACGTAAGGGCTACATCTCCGCCTGGTGGGACCTCGTGAACTGGAACACGGTCGACGGAGCTCTACGCCAAAGCCTGAGCCAACCCCTCACGCGCGCTCAAGGCACGCGCACGCACCCCCGGCGGATCGCGCGCGTCTCGCGTGGGAACGGCGGCGTCTCGCCGCCGCCCCCGGCAAATCGATCGAGGTGAGATATTCATCTCGGTGACTCTTTCTACTTTCGGTGGATGCTTGCCATCTGCCGATCACTCGGGACACTCCGGCAACCGCGCGGCGAGTCCGAGTTTTTCGAAATGGACGCAATTCAGCGATTCTCATTTCAAACGAGTTCGAAATCGCTGCACCCGGGGTGGCTATCCGCCAGGAAGACGATCGATTGCTGATTGAACCCGTCGATAGTTTCCCCGCGCTGACTGGGCAGTGCCACAGGAAGCGTCGCGCGGATGCTCCGCGCCCCAAGGTCCCACGCGTCGTCGATCCCGGTCTACTTATCGTCAGATTCTGAGTCACCCGAAGCACCAGCGATCACGCTTTCCCTTTGAGTTCGAACCCGAACTTCCCAACCAACCGATCCAACAGGGCTTACTGATCGTCTCGCGTAGCACGCCGCACTTGAGCGAGGAGGTGAATACGATCCGGTTCTGGGAGTCCAGCGTTCTGCAGGTCTTCGTTACAATTGGTGCAGACCGCTTCACTCAACCCGTTGGCGGGGAATCCGGCAACGTCGCATTGCTGCTGGCTGACAATCCTGGCTTTGACTGCCACAACCCGATTGGATATGCAGACGTTCAACAACGGGGATTGTTCTGCCAGTTCGCCCACACCGCGCCCATCCACATGAATTACCTCATTCGCTCTCTCGCCCTGCTGCTTGCCACCTCTCTCCCGCTCTTCGCGCAGGAGGTCGAATACGTCGAACCCTACCGGCCCTTCAGCGAATCCCCGGCGATTAGCGACACCACCAAAGGCGAGGTCGACCCCACCCGCACGCTCCTCGTTCCGCTCATCACTTGGGCCGCCGATGGCGTCACCGTCAACGCGAACGGTGGTCTTGATCCCAACCCGAACTCCCCGCTCGCTCGCGCGATGGGCGGAGCCGTGCAGCTCGAGGTCATCGACGACTTCGACAAGCAGGTTGCCAATTACGTCACCGGCAAATCCCCGTTCCTTCGCGGCACAGCCGACATGATCGCTCTCGTCAGCCAAGCGCTCAAGGCCAAAGACCCCGCGCTCGAGCCCGTTGTCTTTCTCCAACTTTCGACCTCCACCGGCGCGGATGGATTCGTCGCCGTCGACATTGATCAGCTCGCCGATCTCAAGGGCAAATCCATCGCCCTCCAACTCAATGGCCCCCACCTCTCCCTGGTCGGCAATCTCATCAAGGACGCCGGACTCGCGCCGTCGGACGTGACGCTCAAGTTTGTCCGCGAGATCACCACGCCCCCCGGCTGGGACGAGAGCGACGCCGCGCAGGATCCCGCCAACGCCCTCCGCCGCGACCCGTCGCTCGCGGGCGCGGCCATGATCTTCCCCGACATCCTCGCCACGACCGGTGGCGGCACCGGCACCGGACAGGAGGGCACGGTCAAGGAGCGCCGCCCCGTCTTCACGACGAAGACCGCCGACAACGTCATCTTCGACGTCTACGCCGTCCGCCGCGACTTCCTCACCGACCACCCTGAGATCGTCGAGGGCTTCCGCCAAGCCCAGCTCGCGAAGCAGGAAGAATTTCTCGCCGAACTCGCGAACGTCGCCAAAAAGAACGACGCCAACCGCCGCCAGGTCGACGCCTTCAAGTCCGCCGCCCGCCCGCTCGCCAAGATTTTCCTCCAGGACGAAGGCGCGGTGAACGACTTCATCCTCTGGGTCGGCGTCGATTCCCGCCTCGCGGGCAACGCGGGCAACGCGAGGTTTTTCGACGAGAAGAATTCCGTTGGCCTCCGCGCCACCACCGACCGCATCCAGAGCTTCCTCGCCGAGATCGGTCTCATCGCCTCCCCGACCCAGATCGCGTTCAAAGCGCCGACCGCATCCGACGAACCCGCCACCGCGACCGCCGCCAAGCAGAGTTTTCCCAGCGCCCAAGCCGTCCGCGCCGCCGCCGAGAGCCAGGATGCGAGCACGCTCTACCGCTACACGTTCCAATTTCCCGCCGCGATGAGCGACATGAGTTGGCAAGATTACCCCGACGTCTTCGCGAAGATCCACGAGACGGTCGCCCGCTACGGCGGAGCCATCGTCCAGCTTCAGGGCCACGCCGACAATTTCTTCGCGAACTTCGTTGCCGCCAAGCGCCAAGCCGGCGAGACGACCTACGAGCGCCGCAACCGCTCGACCGGCAACTTCGACAAACTTCCCCTCCCGAAATACGAGGAGCTGCTCAACGACGCCAACACGCTCTCCTACTCCCGCGCCTTCGCCGTCAAGCGAGCCTACGCCGCCTACGTCCGCGAGTCCCTCCGCCTCTCCGCCAACGAGATCGATCTCTCGCGCTTCGACGTTCGCGGGATGGGTATCAGCGAACCCGTCATCGTCAATCCAGCCACCCCCGAGGAACGCGCTCAGAACATGCGCGGGGAGATGGTCATCATCGCTGCCGAATCCGAGATCCCCGCCGACTTCGGGGCCGACGACCTTCGCTAAACCGACCCATGCGCATCCCGATCCTCGCCCTCCTCCTCGCCGCCGCCACACCGGCGCTCGTCGGTCAGTCGAACCCGTCCGCCGCCGTCGATGCGCTGGAAGCCGAGCGACTCGAGCAGAGCGGTACCGTCATTACGATCCTCTTCGACGACTCCGGCTCCATGCGGGGGGACAAGCTCGACCAGGCCAAGCGCGCCTTCCGCGACTGGCTCACCACCGTTCCCGATAACCACCGACTCGGCCTCGTCGCGCTCAACGCGGGCCAACTGGTCGACTGGCAGCGCGGCAACAAGAGCGAAGTCGCCGACGCCGTCGCCCGCGTCCAAGCCACCGGCGGCACCCCGCTGGCCAACACGATCGAGAGCGCCCGCCGCACCATCGCCACCCGCAAAGCCGAGCGCCCCTTCGAGCGCCACGTTCTGGTCGTCTTCACCGACGGCGAGGACAGCACCTCGCGCGGCGCGGGCGGCGTGCAGGAAGAAATGGCCGCCGCCAGCGGCGCGTCCATCGAGACGGTCGGCATCGGTTTTCACGGTCAAGGCGATTACCTCGAGCGATCCGCCACCCGTTACTTCGATGCAGCGAACACCGAGGAACTCCGCGCCGGCCTCGCGAAAGTCGATTCCGAGATCGGCGACACCAGCGACATCGTCATCTCGCCCGAGATCGCCGAAGCGATGAAGACCGTCTCGACCGCCGACTTGGCCCCCACCGCAGCGACCCCCACGACCGCTGAGGACGTCGACTCCTCTCCGTCCGAGTCCGGTCCGTCCTTCACGTGGATCATTGTTGCCGTCGTCGTCTACGGCATCATTCGCTTCGTCCTGCGCAAGAAGAAGCGCTGACCTTCCGATGAAAAAATGGCTCACCGCCCTCATCATCCTCGTCACCCTCGGGATGGTGATCTGGGGTGTCTCGAAGCCCTGGCGCGAGCGCAGCCAGTGGGACGACCTCGTCGAGCAGACGAGCGACGCCATCCCGACCAACCGCACCATCACCGTCCTCGGCGACGATTGGCTCGGCTACCTCGTCCTGCGCTCCGGCGAATTTCAGAACCGCATGGCGCGCGCCGGGGTCCGCGTGAAGTTCGAAGTCGAACCCGATTTTGAGAATCGCATTCGCGCCCTCCGCGACGGCACCGCCGAGTTCATCGTGCTCACGCTCGACAGCTACCTCGTCAGCGGAGGCACGAGCGACTGGCCCGGCTCCGCCATCTTCGTCATCGACGAATCCTTCGGCGGCGACGCGCTCATCGGCGACGCCGACTTGGCCAACGTCGACGCCTTGAACGAAGCGGGCGTTCGCGGGGCCTTCGTCGGCGACTCGCCGTCCGAATTTCTCCTCAAATCTCAGACCTCCCATTTCCAACTCGACGCCCTGCGCCCGCGTCTCGCCAGCATGCGGGTCCCCACCGCCGAAGCCGCCAGCCGTGCCTTCGCGAAGGGCGAAGTCGATTTTGCCGTTCTCTGGGAACCCTTCGTTTCCGAGACGCTCGAGTCCGTCCCCGGCGCGCAGATTCTCGTCGACACCAAGCAGGCCCGCGGCCTCATCATCGACATCTGCCTCGCGTCCCGCCGCGTTCTCGCCGACGACCCCGACCTCGCCGAGACCTTCACCAGCACGTATTTCGAGACCCTCCACGACCTCCTCAACTCTCCCGAGAAACTCCGCGCCGTCGCCGCCAAAGACACCGGCAAATCCCCCGACGAAGCCGACGTCATGCTCGCAGGTATCCGCTTTGCTTCCCTCGACGAGAACTCGCTCGATTGGCTCAGCTCGACCTCCACCCCCACCCTGGCGGAAAGCATCGAATCCATCGGCACCATCCTCGCCGACGGCGGTCAACGCGTGTCCATTCCGCGCGACGATCCGCTGAGTCTTCTCTATCGCCGCACCATCGCCGACGTGACCGCTGATCGCGGCACCATCGCGCCGCTCACCGTCGCCCAACCGGCCACCACCGCCTCCTACCCCGCCCTCACCGACGCCGAGTGGGCGCAGCTCGCCTCGGAAGTGAAGGGCACCTTGCTGGACGAACCCATCACCTTCCGCCCCGGCTCAACCCAGATCCCCGCCGACTTTCAGGACGCCGTCCGCCGCGCCGCTCCGAAGCTCGCGCACTACCCGGACTACCGCATCGTCGTCGAAGCCCACGTCGCTCCCAGCGACGACGCCGAAGGCGACCGCGCGCTTTCCGAACAACGAGCCGACGCCGTGAAGCAATTTCTCCGCTGGGAATGCGGGGTCCCCGGCGAGCGCATCCACACCGTCGGAGCCGGCGGCACCGCCCCGCCCGAACGGATCGCCGGCCAAAGCCAGCGCGCTTGGGAACGCCGCGCCCGCCGCGCCCGCATCACTCTCGTCGGCGAATAGTCAGATTCTACCGAGCCCGGTTTCCTTCCGTGGGGCGACACGCTAAAAACTGCATTTCCCCCTCACCCCACCGCGCGTTAGAGTCACGCTCCATGCCCGGGGAACTTCAGGTCCAAGCCACCTCCCGCACGCTCACCCGCGTCCTCACCGACCCGATCACCTGGGCGCCCTTCCTCCCGTTCGCCGCCGCCTACTCGTTCCTCGACGCCCCGTGGTGGATCTGCGCGACCGGAGCCGCCATCGCCGCCACGGCGATCGCCGCGTGGTGGCGCCGGCACTGGCCCACGCTGCGCGAAACCAACGAGATCCTCCTGCAAAAGGAGGACGCCCGCCTCGCCAACCTCCGGATCGAGCGGACTCTCGCTGACCTCACCCCACGACTGCCCGCAGCCAGCGACACCGCCTTTCGCCTGAGCCTACCGAACTTCCTCGCCAACAAACGCCACGTCGAAGCCGCCATCTTTGAAGACGACCGCGTCACCCCGGTCGAAGCCGAGATCGCAAGCATGATCTCCGACCTCGCCACCGCGTGGCTCGCCGATCTCGACCGCCTCGCCAACGGCACCCTCGGCGACACCGAGACGCAGCGCCTCATCACCTCGGTCGAACGCGGGATCGCCGTCATGAGAAAAACCCGCGCCGACATCGACCTCCTCATCCGCCCCTCCGCCGGACTCGACCCCGCGTTTGACAGCGCCGCGACCGCGCAGGCCGACCGGCTCGAGACCCGCCTCGCCGAAGCCCAACAAATTCGCGACCGCCTCGTCCGCGACCTCGGTCCAGAGGAGGCGACAACGACTTACCCCAACCCCGCCGTCCCGCAATGACCGATCCCGAACCCGAGAAATTCAACGCTAAGGGCCTCGCCAACTTCCTCGTCCCGCTCGCTGAGGATCAGATCACCCTACGCCAAGCCTACGCCCGCCTGATGGAAGTCGGCAACCCACCGACCGACGTCCCGCTCATCATCCGCATCTGCGAGAACCCGAAATACCACTACGGCGGGTTCGGATTTTTCAAAGGCCGCATCACCCTCGAGCAGCACGACTACGCCCACATCATCCTCGGTCGCGGTCTCACGCTCATGGACGAAGCCTTCGTCATCGGATTCACCATGGGGTCAAGCGACCGAGTGACCACGACCGAGGAACGGCTTTTCGCCTTCATCGCTTCGAAGGTCTACCCGAAGCCCTACCGCTTCACCGAAGACGGCACTCGAGTCTTCCGCGACGCCGTCCACCTCGGCTACGTCTCGGCGTGCGAACCCGTCGAAGCCATCGACTTCACGCCGCTGCTCGATCTCCCGCTCGCCGAGACTCGCCGCCGGATCGGGCTCGAGCCGGACCTCCTCCAAGCCTACTACGAACTCGAAGCCCGCCGCTTCCCCGACAGCTCCGCCAGCCTCCGCCTCGTCAAACCAACCGCACCCGCCGCGCAGGATCTCCCGCCTCCGCCGCCGCGCCCGTCTTCCGCGAACCATTCCTGATTCGACGGCAACCTTCGCTTGTCAGCCGCACACAGCCCCGGCACTTTCGCTTCACGTTGGCGTCCTCTCACTCGGACATCCGCGCGGCTAGAGACGCTCGCACGGAAAATCTTCGCTGGATTCCGGCTCGCCCACGCACCCGCTTCGTTTTGAAGGATCGGCTCAACCACGCTACCGCGAGCCGGCTGGCCCAGCAGATTCTGGCGGTTCACCCGACCTTCGACACCGACCGCTACCTGACCCAAGCGACAGCCAACCTCGACCGACTCGAACTCTCCGCCCGCGTCACGGCGTTTGCCGAAGCCCTCCGCTCCGAACTCCCCACCTCCGTTCCCGAAGCCATCGCCATCCTCCGCGCCAGCCTGCCGCCGGTCTGCGCCGTGAAAGAATTCGACTGGACCGCTTGGCACCTCTGGCCCATCGGTCAATTCATCGCCACCCACGGCCTCGATCACTACGACCAATCCCTCGCCGCACTCACCGAACTGACCCAACGCTTCACCGCCGAGTTCGCCATCCGCCCGTTCGCGATCCGTTACCCCGACCGGGTCCCGCGGGACCTCCTGCGCCTCACGACCCACGAGAGCGCGACCGTCCGCCGCTGGTGCTCCGAAGGCCTCCGGCCCCGCCTCCCGTGGGCAGCGCAACTCCCCGCCCTTATCGCCGATCCCACTCCGGTTCTCCCCATTCTCGAGGCTCTGCACGCCGATCCCAGTCCCGACGTCCGCCGCTCCGTCGCCAATCACCTCAACGACATCGCCAAGGACCACCCCGGCCTCGTCGTCGCGACTTGCCGCCGCTGGCTCGCCTCGGGGAATCTGACCAACGCCCGCCGCCTCGTCCGCCACGCGCTCCGCACCCTCGTGAAGTCCGGCCACGCGGACGCGCTCGCCCTGCTCGGCTTTGCCCCTGTCTCCGGAGTCACCGCCCGCCTCACCATTTCTCCCGCGCACGCCGCCATCGGCGCGGGCGTCCTCCTCGAAGCGACCCTCACCTCGACCGCCGCGCGTCCGCAGGACATCGCGCTGGATTACGCCGTCCACTACCAGCGCAAACGCGGGACCACCTCGCGCAAAGTTTTCAAAGGAAAAATCCTGCACCTCCCCGCGAACGGCACCGCCACCGTCCGAAAGCGGCACTCCCTCGCTCGCACCACCACCCGTGCTCTCTACCCCGGCGACCACGCCGTCGACCTTGTCGCCAACGGCACCACGCTCGCGCGCTCCTCGTTTCACCTCGCCTGAGATCAGGTCCCCCCGACGCTCCGCCGCCGCGCGAGGTAATACACGATCGGGTAGACGAACAGTTCCAGCAGGAAGCTCGACGCAAGCCCCCCGATCATCGGCACGGCTAGTCGCCGCATCGTGTCCGCTCCCGCCCCCGTCGCCCAGAGGAGCGGCAGCAGTCCGGCGAACGTGGACACGACGGTCATCGTCTTCGGGCGAATGCGTTTGACCGCTCCGTCGTGGACCGCCGTCCAGAGGTCGGCGGGTGTGTTCAATTTCCCCGCTGCGCGGAAGCGTTCGTAGCTCGTGTCGAGGTAGAGCAACATCACCGCGCCAGTCTCGGCGTCGAGTCCGGCGAGGGCGATGAGCCCGACCCACACCGCCAACGAAAGATCGTAATCCATCAGGTAAAGAAACCAGATCGCGCCGATCAGCGAAAACGGCACCGCCAGCAGTATGATCGCCACCCGCAACCAGCTTCGCGTCGACAGGTAGAGCAGAAGAACGATGCCGACCAGGGCGAGCGGGATCGCGATGGCGAGCCGGGCGTTGGCCGCTTGGATGTATTCGTATTGACCCGACCAGACGACCGTCGTGCCGGGCGGCAGCGTGACCGCGCGGGCGACGACCTGCTTCGCACGCTCGACGTAGGTGCCCACGTCGACGTCGGCGATGTCGACGTAGACCCAGCTCGTCAGCCGAGCGTTCTCGCTTTTCACCATCGGCGGACCTTTGCGGATCGTGATCTCGGCGAGCTGCGCGAGCGGCACCTGGGCACCGGCGGGCGTGGCGACGAGCGTCTGCCGGACGGCTTCGATGGAGTCGCGTAACTCCGACGGGTAGCGGACATTCACCGGGTAGCGCTCCAATCCCTCGACCGTGGACGTCACGTTCATCCCACCGACGGCGGTCATGATCACGTCCTGCACGTCGCCGACAACGAGGCCGTGGCGGGCGATTTTGTCGCGATCGATCTCGATGTCGAAATAGTTGCCGCCCACGCTTTTCTCCGGAAACGCGCTCGTCGTGTTCGCGCTCGTGAGCGGGTCGGTCTTCAGAGCGTTCGCCGCTTCGCTCGCGAGTCCGGCGAGCACGGTGAGGTCAGAACCCATGAACTTGATCCCGACTGGCGTGCGGATCCCGGTCGACAGCATGTCGATGCGCGTGCGGATCGGCATGGTCCAGGCATTCGTCAGACCGGGGATCTGCACGGCATCGTTCATGCCGGGGACGCGCAGACTCCCGCCGTCGCCGTCGGGGATGTCGTAGCCGTAGATCAGCTCCTCAGTCGTGATCGGGCGGATCGACGGTCGCAATCTCTCGGGCAACCACTGCGCCCAATCCGGCCAATCGTCGAAGAATCTCGGGACGCGCACCGCCCGCCACTCCGACTTGTCGCGGTGCAGCGTGATGGTCGTCTCCAGCATCGACAGCGGTGCCGGATCGGTCGCCGTCTCGGCCCGACCGATCTTGCCGAAGACGGCGGCGACCTCGGGAAACTGCGCAAGCAGCCGGTCGGTCTGCTGCAGGATCTCTTTTGCCTTCGTCACCCCGATTCCGGGATCGGTCGTGGGCATGTAGAGCAGATCGCCTTCTTCCAGCGGCGGCATAAACTCGCTCCCGAGTCGGCTGAACGGAAACCACGTCGCCGCGAGCAGCGCGACGGCCAAAAGAAGCGTCAGCCATTTGAACCGCATCACGAACGCAAACGCCGGATTGTAGAGAGCCTCGAGCACCCGGCTCACCGGATTGCGCTCTTCGTCCGGGATCCGCTGCGGCAGCAACGCGATGGCGCTCAGGATCACCCAAGCCAACGCCCCCCACAGCGACACGAACGCCAGCGCCAGGCCCGGCAGCCCGATCACGCCCGCCGCTACGACCCAGCTTCGCCGCCGACTTGCCCCCGTCAGCAGCGCCCGCTCCGTCAGGAGGAACGTCATGAGCACCGGGATCACCGTGACGGCCAGGATCGCCCCCGACGCCATCGCAAACGTCTTCGTGAACGCGAGCGGCTTGAAGAGCCGACCGGACTGTTCGCCCAGCACGAAGATCGGCAAGAAGCTGACGACGATGATCAGCAACGCGAAGAAAAGACTCGGTCCGACCTCCTTCGCGGCCTCGGCGATCACCTCCACCCGCGGTCGAGCAGTCGCGCCCTCGGCGACGCGATGGCGCTCGATCTCGAGGAATTTGTGAGCGTTCTCGACCATGATGATCGAGCTATCGACCATCACGCCGATGGAGATCGCGATGCCGCCAAGTGACATGATGTTTGCGTTGATCCCGGCGAGGTGCATGATCGTGAGCGTCGCCAGCACGCCCAGCGGCAGGACGAACGCAGCGACGAGCGCGCTCCGAGCGCGGAGCAGGAAGAGCAGGCAGACGACCGAAACCACGAGGATCTCCTCGGTGAGCGTGCGGCGCAGCGTCCCGACGGCCCTTTCGATGAGGTCGGACCGATCGTAGGCGATCTCGATCTTCACGCCGGGCGGCAGGCCTTTTTCCAACTCCTTGAGGCGCTCCTTCACTCGGTCGATGGTCCGTTTGGCGTTCTCGCCGAAGCGCATAATCACGATGCCGCCGACGACTTCGCCCTCGCCGTTCCAATCGGCGATGCCGCGCCGGATGTCCGGCCCGATCCGCACTTCGGCCACGTCCGCGAGCCGGATCGGCGCACCGGCGTCGTTCACGCCGAGGGCGATTCGTTCGAGATCTCCGACGACCGTCCCGTCCTCCCCGCCGCCCAGGTAGCCGAGTCCGCGCACGACGTACTCCGTCTCGCTCTGCTCGATCAGCCGCCCGCCGACGTCGGTGTTCGACCGCTGGATCGCCGTCCGGACGTCGCCTAGCGCGATGTTGTAGGCGCGCAGCTTCACCGGATCGACGACGACTTGGTATTGCTTCACGAACCCACCAATGGCCGCGACCTCGCTCACGCCCTCGACCGCCGTCAGCTCGTAACGCAGATACCAATCCTGAAGGCTGCGCAGCCCAGCGAGGTCAACGTCAGCGCTGGGCTCGGTCGTGAGCACGTATTGAAAGACCCAGCCCACGCCCGTCGCGTCGGGTCCGATCTGCGGAGCCACGCCGGCGGGCAGACGGTTCGTCACGGAATTTAGCTGCTCCAGCACGCGGCTTCGCGCCCAGTAGATATCGGTCCCGTCCTCGAAGATGACGTAGACGAAGCTCGTGCCAAATAGGCTGTAGCCGCGCACGACCTTGGCCTTCGGCACGGCGAGCATCGCGGTCGTCAGCGGATAGGTGACCTGATCCTCCACGATGCGCGGGGCCTGGCCGGCGTATTCCGTGCGGATGACGACCTGCACGTCGGACAAGTCCGGGATCGCGTCGACCGTGATGTGCCGGGCGGAATACACCCCGCCGACGATCAAGAAACCGCTCAGCAGCAGCACCATCACGCGGTTGCGCACGCACCAATCGATGAGTCGCTCGATCATCGGTCGGTCTTCGCCTCGGGCAGAATCTTGCGCTCGTCGAAGCAGGCCAGCATGCGACCGCCCATGTAGGGATTGCGAACGTCGGAGCCGGTCTGCAGCCAGACCGCCCCGCCTTGATCCGACAAGAACATCGGGCAACTCAGAGCCACGATCGGCTCGGAGACGCTCGCGGGGACCCCGTATTGCGAAAGGAGATCACGGAAGGCGACGCTCAATTTGCCGAAGGCCAGCCGCGCCGCCGCCAGGTCTTCGGCGGTCGCTAAGTCGGTCGCCCAATCGTCCCAAGGCGGACTTCCGTCGGTCGGCACTTCCCGCATCGTCGCGCCAAATCGATTCGCCGCGTCCCCCACACCATCGAGCGAGTCGCTCGCCAACGCCGTCCCAATCTCAAGGTAATCGGAGAGCGCGGACGCCAGCCCGACCGAGTTGATTGGCCCCACGGTGGCCCCTTCGGCGACCTGCAATCCCTCGTCCGGCATCGTTTCGATCACGGGCGCCTGATCGGCGGCAGGTTCGCCCGCGAGCATCTTCGCCAGCGCCTCGCGCATGTTGGCCTCGCTATCCAACAAGAATTGGCCCGACGTCACGACGATCTCGCCGGGCTCAAGGCCCGCCAGGATCTGCACCTTTCCGTCGTCGGTCGAGACGCCGGTCTCGACGTCGCGCGGGGAAAATTTCCCCTCGCCCAGACTCACGAACGCGACTTGCCGCACGCCCGTGTCGATCACGGCGGACCGGGGCGCGAGCGTGGCCTCGGCGGCGAGACGGCTCCGGAGTTCGACGTTGGCAAACATCCCGGGCTTGAGCAGGCCGGCCGGATTATCGAACTCCAGCCGCACCTGCGCCTCCCGCGTCTTCGTGTCCAGATACGGGTAGATGTAAGCGACGCGCCCGGCGAATGTCTGCCCGGGGACGTAGGGCAGGGTCATCTCGGCCGCTTGGCCCGCCTCGAGGTACGGGAGTTGGTATTCGTAGACGGTCGCGATCACCCACACCTTCGACAGGTCGGCGATGCGGTAGACCTGCATGCCGGGGTCGACTTTCATGCCCTCGTTCGCGTGCTTCTCGGTCACCACGCCGGTGAACGGACTCAAAACGGGCAACGTCTTCTCGGCCCGGCCGCGCCGCGCGAGCGCCTCGATCTGCCCGTCGGTCACGTCGAGAAATTCTAGCCGTTTCCGAGCGGCCGCGACGAGGGCCCGATCCCCGCCGCGCCGCGCGATGAGGTAATCCTCCTGCGCCGAATGCAGCTGCGGCGAATAGAGGGAAAACAACGGATCGCCTGCGGTCACCCGCGCGCCGAGCGAATCGACGGAGATCTCGTCGATCCAGCCGGACACCTTCGGGTTCACGTCGCGCACGAGCTCTTCGTCGTAGTCGACGATCCCGACCGTTCGCGTGGTCCGCACGAGCGGACCCTCGGTCACCTCGGCGATGCGGACGCCCATGTTCTGCACGACGACGGGATTGATCGCGATCTCGCCCGCAAACTTCGCTGGGTCCAGCGGCACGAGATCCATGCCGCAGATCGGACACTGCCCCGGCTCGGGCATCACGATCCACGGATGCATCCCGCTGATCCAATACTGCACCTTCCCCCCTTCGGCTCGGGGTGAATCCGATGGGTCGCACCCGGCCACGAGGACCAGCGATGCGATGAGGATGAGTCGATTCTTCATGGCTGGTTGAGAATGGGTTCACCGACCGCCCGCTCGAGGTCGGCCATCGCCCGGAGGTAGCCCGCCGTGCGATCGATGAGACCAAGTTCGGCGGCGAGGATGGCGCGCTGGACGTCGAGCAGATCGGTCAATGTCGCGGAGTCCGCGCTGTAGGCGGCGGTCACGGATTCGGCGGCAAGGCGGGCGGAGGGAATGATCTCGCGGGCGTAGCGATTCGCGTTGGTCGTGCATCGCCGCCGCCATCGCGTGGGCGGCCTGCACGCTGGCGCTCACGTCCGCCGCGAGTTGGGCTTGGCGCGCGGCGGACGATCCACGACGCGCGACGGCCGACCGGTGCTGCGCTCCAAGTTTGTCCCACCAGATCGGCACGTTCACCGAGATCGTTCCGAGGATCGGATCGTTTCCACTCTGCGGCGTGTTCGGCAACACGGTGCTGGCGTCCACGGTCGAGTAGTCGAGGCCGAGGGTGAAGTCGGGGTAGTATTCGAGAGCTGCGGCTCGCACGCCGATGTCATCCCGCGCGACCGCCGCGCGGGCGGCCTCGAGGTCCTGATTGCTCCCCAGCGAGAGGCGCATGACTTCGGCCAGCGACGGAAGCGTGGGGAGAGCCGGGTCCGCGTAGCGCGACAGCGCGGCGGCGGGAGTCGCGTCCCCGCGCAACGCCGCCATGCGAGCGATCACGCCTGTCCGCTCGGCCTCGAGTTGGGAGATCCGCGTCCCAACTTCCTCAGTGGCGACCTGGGCGCGAATCACGTCGCCCAGCGATCCTTGGTTCGTCTCGACTTGCGTAGTCGCCGCCTCCGCCGATTGACGCAACAAAGACTGCTGATCCCGTAGGACAAGGATCGCCGCGTCCGCGCGGTAGAGGTCGGCGAGCAGCGCGCGACCCCGCGCAAACGCGTCGCGCAACGCGGCGCGGTATTGCCAATACGCGACCCGTGCGTCCGCCGCAGATCGCGCCTTGGCCGTCCCCAACTTCCCCGGGAAAGGGATCTTCTGCGACACTCCGAATCGCTGCCGAATCGCCCCCGTTCGCGTTTGCACGCTGGTGAGATAGTAGCCGTAGTTGATCGTCGGATCGGGGAGCGAGGCAACGACCTCGGGCATCTCGGCCATCGCTAGCCACTCGAATCGCGCAGATTCCACCCCGGGATTCAGGGCAAGAACCTCCGCCAGATACCGATCCGCAAACGCGTCGCCGCCGTGTCCCGCTCGCGCGAAGGTCAGCGCGACGGCGAGGCCGAGGAGCCGAAACGAGATGAAGTGTGAAAAATGGAAAATCAAGATCTTGAGAATGCGAGCGGTCGGACGGGCGGACGCCCGCCACGGAAACGCGGCGGGCAAAGGACGGCGGGGAAGCGCCACGGTTCACCAGCTCCGCGCTCGTTCGAACGAGCGCGCGGGAGCGGGAACTCAGGCGACGCGGACCGGCGGCGCGTGCGCGAGCAGACGCCGAGACAAGAAAATCTGAACGAACGCCGCACCGCCCGGCGGCCCACCCTCGACCGACGGGTCCACCTCCGCCGACGGCAGAGCTAGAGCCAGCCGACCCACATCGAGCCAAGCCGCTTTGAGCAGGACAAGCGCAAACGTCGGTGCGTCGAGTCCGAGCGGAAGCGGCGAATTGAGCTCGCCTCCACACTGCATCTGCATGCCCGGCATCCGCGAGTCATTGTCCTCACTCGGTTGGCAGCAGTCGTGTTCACCGGCGCTCGCGACCGGCGGCTGCCAAGACGAGATCGCGCAATGGTTCGCCGCTGCCAGCCACGACACCGTCGTCATTAAGACGACGACGCTCAGCAGGCAAGTGGATCGGAGGCGTCTGCGCACGAGCTGCCAATACTCCAAAACCCGCGGTCCGGCAAGTCGAGGCTCAGACCCCCGACCCCGACCCTACTTCCGCAGCAGCTCCAGCGAATCCGGCGGGATCGTCGCCAGATAGACTCCGCTCGCATCGCCCTCAAACATCGCCGTCACCGGCTCGCTGTCTCCGGGCAGAAGCGTTTCGCCCGTCCGCACCACCGTGCGGATCGCGCCGTCCTCCCACCGATACCATCCCAAACCGTTCCGATCGTCGGTGGCGTGAAAGACCATTCGCTCGGTGCGATCACCTTCCGTCTGCACGCTGCGGACGTAGGTCAAGGTCGCGTCGCGAGCGAACGGTAGATACCGTGATTCTTGCCCCCGTCGGTGTAGATCGCGCCGTCCGCGATGAACGTGACGTTTTCCTCATCGTCGACGGGCGGGTAACGAAAACCCGCGAAGGGAATTTCCGCCGCCAGCGGACGGAGCTGACTGGGGGGAGCCGGCATCCCCGTTTCCGCCACCACCTCATCAATCTTCGCTCCGGTCTCGACCCAATCCCCCGCAGCCCACGCGAACGTCCCCAGTCGAACTCCGATCACAACGGCGACGGCGGCGATTTTCATGGCGCGGAAGCTGCCACCTGCTCACCCCCAAAGCGATCTCAGCCGAGCCAACCGAACTTATTGCATGCCCTCGCGGCCGTTCTCGCTATGTTGCCTGCCCACCGCACGCCTCATGGAATTTGCCTTCACCAAAATGAACGGAGCCGGCAACGACTTCGTCGTCATCGACAACCGCGACGACTCGCTCGCCCTCGACCCGGCCACCATCGCCCGCCTCTGCGACCGCCAACGGGGCATCGGTGCCGATGGCCTGCTCGCGGTCGAGTCCGCTCGCGACGGCGCCACCCACCGCATGCGTTATTACAACGCGGACGGCGGCGAAGCCGAGATGTGCGGCAACGGTGCCCGCTGCTTCGCCCGCTTCGCGGCCAGGCTGACCGGTCTCGAGACCGAATCGCTCTCGTTCGAGACCCTCGCGGGTGTCATCACCGCTCGCCTCCTCGGGGAACATGTCGAACTCGCGATGAGTGAGCCACACTCCCTCGCGGCGCCGGTCGACCTCGCCGTCGACGGGGCCATGGCCAGCGTTCATTTCGTCAACACCGGCGTGCCTCACGCGGTGGTCTTCGTCTCGGACCTCGCAGCGACCGACGTCGTCCGCATCGGCTCCGGCGTCCGTCACCACGAGCATTTCGCGCCCGCCGGGACGAACGTGAACTTCCTCGAGGTCGACGGCGATTCACCCGCGATCTCGATCCGCACCTTCGAGCGCGGCGTCGAGGGCGAGACCCTCGCCTGCGGCACGGGTGTCGTGGCAGCCGCACTCATCCATCACCGGATCACGGGAGCCGCGTCGCCCGTCGCCGTGCAGGTCCGGGGCGGCGACACTTTAGCCGTTGGCTTCGCGGTGTCCGCCGACGGCGGGTTCACCAACGTGACGCTCACCGGCCCCGCCGATTTCGTCTTCGACGGTCGCATCACCTTGTGACTACGTTTCGCTCCCGATGTTTGAAGGCACCCACACAGCGCTCGTCACCCCCTTCCGCGACGACCGGATCGACGAACCAGCGTTCCGTGATCTGATCGAATTTCAGATCCGCGAAGGCATCTCGGGCCTCGTTCCCGTCGGCACCACCGGCGAGTCACCCACCCTCTCGCACGACGAGCACAACGACGCCATCCGCATCGCCGTCGAAGCCGCCGCCGGTCGCTGCCACGTGATCGCCGGCACGGGATCCAATTCCACCACCGAAGCCATCGCCCTCACCCAGGAGGCCGAACGCCTCGGTGCCACCGCCGCGCTCCTCGTCACGCCCTACTACAACCGACCGTCGCAGGAGGGGCTCTACCAACACTACCGCGCCATCGCCGAATCGGTCGCGATCCCCCTCGTGCTCTACAGCATCCCCGGCCGCTGCGGTATCGAGATCGAACTCGATACCGCCGCCCGCCTCGCAGCGGATTGCCCCAACGTCCGCGCGATCAAGGAAGCCGGCGGCTCCGTCGAGCGCGTCTCGGCCCTTCGGCAGGCTCTGCCCGACAACTTCGAGATCGTCTCCGGCGACGACTCGCTCACGCTCCCGTTCCTCTCGGTCGGCGCCGTGGGAGTCATCAGCGTTGCGTCGAACCTCATCCCCCGCGAGGTCGGTCAACTCGTCCGCGCCTGGCTCGACGGCAAGCCCGATGCCGCCCGCCGCCTCCACGCGCAATATTACCGGCTATTCAAAGAACTTTTTGTCGAAACGAATCCCGTCCCGATCAAGACGGCGCTCGCGCTGCAGGGGAGAATGACCGCCGACCTCCGCCTCCCGCTCACCCCACTCACCGACGACCACCTCGACCGGCTGCGCGCGGTCCTCAGCGACTACGGCCTCCTCGCCTCGTGAGCCTCCGCGTCCTCATCAACGGTGCCCGCGGTCGCATGGGCGAGGCCCTCATCCGTTGCGCCGCGGCGACCGAAGGATTGGAAATCTCGGCCGCGCTCGACGCGGACGATTCTCTCACCGACGCGCTCGACGCGACGGACGTCGTGATCGATTTCACCCACGCGACCGCCACGGCGGAAATCGCCGCCGCCTGTGCCGCCTCCGGTAGAGCCACTCGTCATCGGCACCACCGGCCACGACGATGCCCAGCGCGCCGCCATCGTCGCCCACGCCGAGCAGATTCCCATCGTCTTCGCGCCGAACTTCAGCGTCGGCGTGAACACCCTCTTTTGGCTCAGCCGAAAAGCAACCGACATCCTCGGCCCCGACTTCGACCTCGAGGTCATCGAGATGCACCACCGCCACAAAAAGGACGCCCCGAGCGGCACGGCTCGTCGTCTCGCCGAGATCCTCGCCGAAGCCCGCGACCTCGCTTACGCGGACGACGTCCGCCACGGACGCGAGGGGATGGTCGGCGCGCGGACGTCCACCGAGATCGGCATGCATTCCCTCCGGGGTGGCGACGTCGTCGGTGATCACACCGTCGTCTTCGCGGCGGACGGCGAACGTCTGGAGCTCACCCACAAAGCCTCCTCACGCGATACCTTCGCCAACGGAGGCCTCCGAGCCGCTCGCTGGGCCACTGATCAGTCCGCTGGCCTCTACGACATGCAGGACGTCCTCGGTCTTCGGGACTGACCGCTCTCGCTCGATGCGTGCCGGGATATCGCTGGGTTCCAATCTTGGGGACCGCACCGCTCACCTGGACGCCGCCGTCCGCGAAGTCACGGCGCTCTCGACGTCCCCAGAGACCTCCCGCGTTTCGAGTTACCACGAGACAGCCCCCGTCGATTGCCCGCCCGACTCCGACCGATTCCTCAACGCCACCATGGAGATCGAATGGAGCGGATCGCCGCTCGACCTGCTGCACAGCCTCCAAGCCATCGAGACTGCCCACGGGCGGCCAAAAATACGCGCAACTAACTCGCCTCGACCGCTGGACCTCGACCTCCTCTACCTCGGGGAAATACGCCTTGATAGCCCCGAACTGACCCTACCTCATCCCCGGATGTTGGACCGAGAATTCGTCCTTCGACCGCTCGCGGAACTGCAGCCGGACGTCATTTTACGCTTCGGCGATACGACGCTTCAACAAATACTTCTAACGTATTTGCAGTAATCCATCTCCGCAAACCACTTCCAGACAGCAGTTTAAGCACGTTTTACCGATTTTAATGTATTATGTTCTCTTTCGATTTTTTTAGGTCTTTTGCCGGAGAACCAGAGAGACATCTTACGGCTTTGACGGCCTACGATTTCCCGTCCGCGAAGCTCCTCGACGATTGTGGTCTGGATCTCATTCTGGTTGGGGACTCCTTGGGAATGGTCGTCCTAGGCCATGAGAACACCACGGAAGTGACTCTCGCCGACATGCTGCACCACACCCGGGCAGTGGCTCGCGGCACCTCCAAGACACCCGTGGTGACCGACCTCCCCATCGGGACCTACGACGATCCCGACTGCGCGATGGCGTCCGCTCGCGCCGCGCTGGCCGCCGGCGCGAACGCCGTGAAGATCGAGGGCGGTCGCGAGATGGCGACCATCATTTCATCCCTCACCAATCGAGGGATTCCCGTTCTTGCCCACATCGGTATGCTTCCTCAACGGGTTCTCGCGGAGGGCGGCTACAAGATCAAAGGCCGCACCCCGGACGAAGCCGCGTCCCTTCGCGCCGACGCTCTTGCCGTCCAGCAGGCCGGAGCTTTTGCCGTCGTCGTCGAACTTCTTACCCCTCCCCTCGCGACCGAGATCTCCGCCGAACTCACCATCCCAACGTTTGGGATCGGCAGCGGCGAGGGCTGCCGTGGCCAGATCCGCGTCCTTCACGACATCATCGGCCTTTTCCCCTGGTTCCGCCCGGCCTTCGCGAAACCCAAAGCCGACGTCGCCACCACGATCCAGACCGCCGTCCGAGCGTTTGTCGCCGACGTCCGAGGGTAGTCCGCCGATCACCAAAGACCGCGATCGCAACGTCGACGGAGGCAGATTTCCGATTTGCCGCCGCACGGTCGCAACGTAACTTGTGGGATGCTCGCAAGACCACTCCTGGCCCTGGCCTTCACCTTTCTACTTCCTCTTCATCTGGCACCGACCCTGCACGCCGAACTCCCCCCTTCGGCCTACGAGTCGATGCAGCGCGAAGCCCCGGAGGTGCTGCGGATCAACGTTCTCACCGTCTCGACCGACGACTCCGGAAGCGGCGAGGCGGTGGAGATGCTCGCCGAGGTCCTCAAGGTTGGTCGCAGCGAGACGCTCAAAGCAGGCGACATCATCACCATCCGCTACGAGCGGACGAACCATCCAGCGGGTTGGGTCGGACCCGGCGCGGTGCCGGTGCCGGAGGAGAAGGAGGAAACGGTCGCTTACCTGAAGCTCGCCGACGGAGGGTCCGACTACGAACCCGCTGCGGGCATGATGTCGTTCCGCTCGTTCTAGCGCCGGCCCGCCAATCCGACTACGCTGCGGCCGCTTCCGCCGTCACGCCCATCGCGCGAAATTTCTGATACCGCGCTTCGAGCAGATCCGCTGGCTTCACGCGCTTCAGCTCCGTCAACTCGCGGACGACGACGTCCTTGAGCAGCGCCGCCGTGGCAGCGTGGTCGTGGTGCGCCCCGCCGAGCGGCTCGTCGATCACGCCGTCGACCACTCCCAGCGCGAGCAGCTCCCGGGCATTCAGCTTGAGCGCCTCCGCCGCCTCGGGAGCGTGTTTGCGGTGCTTCCACAGGATCGCCGCACAACCTTCGGGACTGATCACCGAGTAATACGCGTTCTCAAAGATGAGCACCCGGTCCGCCACGCCGATGCCCAGCGCCCCGCCGGATCCCCCCTCGCCGATGACCACCGAGATGATCGGCGTCTCGAGCACCATCATCTCCCGCAGATTCACCGCGATCGCCTCCCCGATGTGCCGCTCTTCCGCGCCGACACCCGGATACGCTCCCGGGGTATCGATCAGGCACACGACCGGCAGGCCAAATCTCTCGCCCAGCTTCATGAGCCGCAGCGCCTTCCGATAACCTTCCGGGTGCGGACTTCCGAAGTTGCGCAGCAGATTTTCCTTCACGTCGCGCCCCTTCTGTTGACCGATCACCACGCAGCGATGCCCGCCAATCGTCGCCAATCCCGCTGGCATCGAGGCGTCGTCGCCGAAGAGTCGGTCGCCGTGTAGTTCGACAAAGTCGTCGAAGGCGTGCTTCACGTAATCCAAGAAAAAGGGGCGCTGCGTGTGACGAGCGATCTGCACCCGCTGCCAGGCGGTGAGCT
The DNA here is from genome assembly GCA_963803825.1 of uncultured Verrucomicrobiae bacterium. Taxonomy (GTDB): domain Bacteria; phylum Verrucomicrobiota; class Verrucomicrobiia; order Chthoniobacterales; family JAATET01; genus CAVVKW01. The sequence continues at coordinate 153,903 of CAWDOJ010000015.1, forward strand.
TCGCGTAGATCTCCCGCCGCGTTTCCTCGATCTTGGCGGCGATCTTCCGAACCTCTGGATCGCTGTCGATGGCCTGCCCGTGGAGGTGCTTCTTGATGTCTTCGAGTTTATGCTCGAGATCGCTGATCGGCTTCTCGAATTCCAAGGGCTGAACTTTCATGGTCTATTGGATGGTGACGGGCGTCCCCCGGCTCACCAACGGAAAAATCTCGGTCATATCCTCGTTGGCCAAGACGATCCCCGGCGGCAACGACGCTGGGAGGCTACCGTCGGCTTCTCGCACGACGCCACGGATCGTGTCGCCATCGTCCAGCATGAGCCACCGCTCGGCACTCGCGTAGTCCCGGCTGCCAAACGCCACGCGATCCGATCCGCGCATCGCCAGCCGGTCACTCACCTTGGTGTCGACGGGCGTCCCAGATGCCTTGATCGACAACACGGGGTATTCTTTGAAAAAATTCCCGTCGTCCAGCAGCGTCAACGTCTTGGCCTCCCGGTCGACGAAGATCGCCGCCGCGACCTTCGGAATCAGCAATTTCTGGCCGATCCGCAGATCAATCGAAAGCAGGTTATTCGCCCGCATGATCAACTCGCCGTTCGAATCCGTCTTCCCGGCGATCCGGAGCAGCGAGTCCCCGCTGACCACGGTGTACGGCACCTTCTTCGGCGACTCCTCGTCGGCAAAGATCTGGTCGACGTTGATCCGGCCCAGTGCAGATTTGGCGTCTCCGATCTTCGTCGATTTCGGATAGGCGGCGATGAAGTCTCGCCAGATCTCCTGCCTCTCCGGGACGCTGCTCGATTCCGCCCGGGCCGCCGCCTCTTCGAAGCGCGGGATGCTGTAGTCCGGGAGCGGCGTTGGTGGCGGGGCATTCTCCTGCGCGATCTCTGCCTCGCGATCCAGCTCGATCGGTTCGACGAACAATTTGTAACCAAAAAACGCGGCTCCGCCAAAGACGGCCAGCACCACGAGCACCAAAATGACCAATTTGAGCAGCCTCATCCGCGCGAACATTGCCGGACCGGCCGCACCCTGAAAAGTCCTAATGCCCGTCGGCTGTCCGAGAGCGAGACGGACCCGACCCTAGAGCAGCCCACGCCGCTTCCAATCCTCCACGTTCTCTCCGGATGACTGCGAGATCAGGTCCACCGTGAACTTCAGCAGACACACTTCCCAAGCGTCGTCCACTCCGTCGATCAGCGCCTCCATCGGATCGTTCCGCGCATCCATCTCCGTCGCGATCCGGTCGAGCAATTCTTCCTTCGGCGAATGCACGATCTGCTCCGTCACGTTCGTCTTTCGAAATTGGAATCCATACTTGAGGAATTGCAGCGGGCGTCCCTTGGACTCAAGCCAATCGGCGTACTCCCGGGCCTCGTCACCAAAGCCGTCCAACATCATCTTCGACATGTTGTGCGGCGACACGATGGCCGGTTTCTCCGCTTCGATCTGCCCGCCCCGCACGCGCACACGATCGACGTGATCCATGCAGCTCACTCACCAGCTGAAAGCGAAAGCTCGTGGTGCCGAACGTCTGAATCTTCTGTTCCGGCTGCCGGAGAACGTGGGTGTTCTCCATGGCGTAGTGGAAGTCGTCTTCGCGGAACATCAGGCGGGGGAAGTTAGACCGCGACCGGGGTGACGCAACAGAAATCCCCGGCTCACGGGGCGACCGGGATGCTCGGAGCGACCGGGGCAACCGGCTGTCCGACCGTCGGCACGACCGACCGGCCAGGATCGAGCTGGCCTTCCAACTGCGTGATCTCCTCTGGCGTAAGATTCGAGGTCTGGAGCGCGGCGCGAGCTTTCGCCGGGTCCACGTCCGCGAGACCAGCGAAGGCCGATTGAATTGCTTCGCTGCGGACGTCGGGCTCTCGGATCGTCGCCGCGCGCGTCCACGCAGCCTCGGGCTCGTCGAAGCTGAGCATGTCGACGATGGCAAACGAGGCTTGATCCCGCTCCCGCCCAGGCGGGAGCGCGTCGACCCAACCCTCGACCGCAGTGGTCGAGGTCCCCTCGTCCAACCAACCGCTGACGACTCCAGAGACGGCGCGCTCGCGCATCGCGGGATTCGAGATTTTGAGGACCTCCGCCGAAGCCGTCTGCGGATCGTTGAACGCCCACGAGTCAAAGATCCACTCGGCCGTCTCGAGATTGGTTCCAAAATTCGACTCGTAATAGGCGAACGCCGCCCTCGGGTCATTCTCGGCCCACCCGGCGAGCGCGCCCTGGATCGCCTCCTCGCGGGCCGCCCCCGCGGGCAACGCCTCCGCCCAGTCGACCGCTTGTTGTGGCTCCTTGATGGCCCACTCTTCCGCGATCGATCCGCTCACCGCGTCGAGTTGGCTAGGATTCTCCGCGTTAGCAAGTTCCGCAGCCGCGCCGCTGGGATCCGTCTCGGACATGGTCCACAGCACTTCTTCCACCGCCGCCGAGCGTTCCTCCTCGTTGGTCAAGCCGCGCGCCCAAGCGAGGGCGGCTTCGTTATCTTCTCCCGCGAGCGAAGCCCCGATGTTCATCACGGCTTCCAGACGGGCGTCGGGCGACTCGATGCTCGCGAGCACGCTCTCCGCGTCGGTGCGATTCTCGATTGCCATCTGTCCAGCGACCGTGGCCAGTGCGTAATCCTTCGTGTCGTCGAGCAGCCATTGGTTCGCCCAAGCCGCTGCCTTCGTCGGGTCCATCTCGGCGTAGTATTCGACTATCCACTGGACGATCTCGTCCAGGTCGGGCTGCCCCGCCGCCGCTTCGCTCACACTCGGGAGCACCTCAGCCGCCGCTGGAATGAGCGTCGGCCAATACTCGCTGCCCTCCGTCTCGCTGAACTCGACGTCGTCCAGAAACTCGAGAAATCCGGTCTGATCGGAATCCAACCAAGTCAGGAGCAACTTCGCGACCACTTGCTTGCGCACGGTGGGATCGCCGATCTTGACCGCGCCTTCCATGAGCTCCGCGTATTGGTCGGGTCCGGCTTGCTCGATCCGCTCAGTCCATTCGGCCGCCGAAGCCCGGCTCACTTCCTCACGACCCGCGACCTCCGCTCCGCTCATGCTAGGTCCGCTCGTCGTCTCCCCCACGCTCTGGACGGGGGTCGGCGCGACCACGGTCTCCTCGGCGACCATCTCGTCGGAGCGATTGAGACCAAAAATCAGCGCGGCACCGAGGACGACACCAACGATAACGCCAATGATCCAGATGGGGAACCGGGTGGGAGAATTTTCTTGTTCGGACATTTCCGGCGAAGATGGACACGAATCACTTTTATTTCTAGTCGATTTCTCGCGGCTTCGGCTCCCGACCGCCACCGGCCAGCACCCCGGCATTTGACAAAATCGGTGATTTGCCGTTCCTGAAGACCGTGTCCGCACCCGTTAAAGCCCCGCGCGTCAACCTCCGCACCCCCGAAGTCATGGAGCGTGTGCAAGCCGAGGTCGAGCACCACTACCGTAGCTCTCTGGTGGAACAGATCCGAGCAAACGCGGGAACGATGACCGTCGGCCAAACCAGCGTGCGCCTCGCGAAGCAATTCGGCTTTTGCTACGGCGTCGAACGCGCCATCGACCTCGCCTACGCCGCTCGCAAAGTCTTTCCAGATCGCCGGATCTTCATCCTCGGCGAGATCATCCACAATCCCGACGTCAACCGGCAGATCGCCGCGATGGGCATCCGCAATCTGATTGGATCTTCGGCCGAAGCCGACCTGTCGACGCTCACCGCCGACGACGTCGTCATCGTCCCGGCATTTGGCAGCGAAATTCAGATCGTCAACGGCATCAGACAGATCGGATGCCAGATCGTCGACACCACTTGCGGCGACGTCATGAGCGTCTGGAAGCGCGTCCGCCAGAACGCGAACGAAGCGGTCACCTCGATCATCCACGGCAAAGCGGCTCACGAGGAGACCCGCGCGACCGCCTCGCGCGCCCTCGGGAACGGCGATGGCCACTACCTCATCGTCCTCGATCTCGCGGAGACCGACCTCGTCTGCGACTACATCCTGGGCCGCAGCGACCGCGAGACCTTCCGAGCGCACTTCGCCGATGCCGTCTCGCCCGGCTTCGATCCGGACGAGCATTTGCTGCGCGTCGGCGTGGCCAACCAGACCACCATGCTCCGAGGCGAGACCGAGGAGGTCCAGCGGCGCGTCCGAGCCGCCATCGAGCAACGCGATGGCGGGGCGAACACAAATTTCCGCTTCTTTGACACCATCTGCGGTGCCACCCAGGAGCGGCAGGACGCCCTCTTCGGCCTGCTCGACGAACGGCTCGACCTCCTCATCGTCGTCGGCGGCTACAACAGCTCCAACACCACCCACTTGGCGGAAATCGGCGAACGCTCCGTGCCGACCTACTTCGTCCGCAACGCCGACTGCCTGCACTCCGCCGACCTCATCGACTGCTTCGATCTTCACGCAAAAGCCGAGCACACCCGCACCGCTTGGCTGCCACTCGATGGTCCGCTCACGGTCGGCATCACCGCCGGAGCATCCTGCCCGAACAACCTCATTGAGGAGGCCATCGCCCGTGTCCTCGACCTCCGGGGCGAATCACTCCCCGGCGAATAAAGCCCGCAACTGGCTCGCACCCGCCGCGAACGACACCGTCTCGCCAGCCCGGGTCAACGCGGCCTCCATCGTCCGCCGATACTCGTCGTCGTCCGTGAGCAGGGCCTCGACCCGCGTGGTCGCCGCGTCCGTATCCAGACCCGCGTCGCTGCCGAAGACCAATTCATCGATGGCACCATTCCCGCCGACGCACGGCATGCGCGCCAGCAACGAATCCCCCGCCGCCTGCCCGGGCACCGCGCTCCGGTCGAACTGTAACGTCACTCGGTGCGATGCCATGAGCCGCAGATACATCGGGTAGTTCAGCGGCCCATCGACGATGAAGAACAGTGGGTTCTCCCGTCGGATCCGCTTCAGCCTCGCCCCGCCCGCCCGCCCCGCGAGATTGACCACCACCACCGGCACCTCGAGGCGCCGGGACAATCGCTCGGCCGCCAGCAGAGTCTCGGCGTGCCGCCGACTCGGCACACCGAACTCCCGCGTGCCGACAAAGATCCCGTTTCGCTGCGCCAGCTCGACGCCGAAGTCCCAAACCCCCACTTCCACCGGGTAGGGCGTCGGGACGAATGCCCCGCGCCGAAATCCGGCATTGCGGTAGACGCTCTCGGCTGGCCCCGTGCTCGATACGTAGCCGTCCGCCAACTCGGCGATTTGCCGGAAGAGATCCAACCGCCCGGGGTCGTCCAGAAAATCCGCGATCTGGTGCTGCCCCGATTCTTTCAGCGACACCCACGCCCGCGCGCCGCGCTCGTGGACGCGCTCAATCGACTCCACCACGGCTCGGAGATTTTTTTTCCGCAGCAGCACCAACACCTCCTCGACGGGATCCGGGATCCGCTCGACCGTTCGGTAGAAGCCCCCGCGCAGACACGCCGCGTAGGCGTGGTAATTTGTCGGCGGGTGCGCGTCGTCGTCCGGTGCGCCCGCCCCATCGGGAAACGACTGCTCGGGATCGCGACCCTTAGGATTGAGAACCGCAAACACGCCTCAGCCCCGCGCCACCTTCTCGGCATCCCAGAAGGCATCGAGTTCCTCCAAGGAACAATCCTCGACCGCACGACCCTCGGCCCGCACCGCGCTCTCGACCGCCCGGAAGCGGCGCGCAAATTTGTTCGTCGCCTCGGTCAGCGCGATCTCGGACTCGACTCGTAATTTCCGCGAGAGATTCACCACGCTAAAGAGCAGATCCCCGATCTCGTCGCGGACCGCGTCCGGCCCGCCCTCCGCGATGGCCACGCGCACCTCCGCCGTCTCCTCTTCGATCTTGTCGAGCACCGGGCCGACCTCGCCCCAATCGAATCCCACCCGTGCCACTTTCTTCTGCACATTCTGCGCTCGCATGAGCGCCGGCAGCGCCTTCGGCAGACCGTCCAGCACCGAGGCCCCCTCGCCTTTCTCCGCGCGCTTGATCTGTTCCCATTGCTTGAGCACCTCGTCGGATCCCTCCGCCGTGCCACCGCCGAACACGTGCGGATGCCGCCGGATCAATTTCTCACAGATCCCCGCCACCACCGCGTCGAATGCAAACGCGCTCCGCTCGCTGGCCATCTCGGCGTGCATCACGACGTGAAGCAGCAAGTCCCCCAATTCCTCGCAGAGATTCTCGTCGTCCTCCGCGTCGATGGCGTCCACGACTTCGTAGCACTCCTCGACCAACGAAGGCTTGAGTGAGCGATGAGTCTGCTCGCGGTCCCACGGGCACCCGTCCGGCGCTCGCAACCGCTGGACGATCTCCTGCAATCGCTCGACGGATCCGCTCACGTCCGCCACAGCGATGCCTTCCCGCCAAATTCCGAGACTTCCTCCGGAGTCCGGCCCATCACGTAGATCGTGAGCGTCGACACCGCCAGAATCGTGATCCCAAAGATCCCCGCCGCCAGCCACGCCGGCAAGGCTTGCACGGCCAGAGCTTCGTAAAAGCTCCCCAGGCTCGTGATCGGTGGATCCGCGTGCATGAAGACCTTCCCCAGCCAAGCCACGATGATGATGGCGTAGATGAAGACGTAGTTCCGCTTCATTCGTCGCCCGACCGCCTCGAGCTTCGAGATCTTGAAGCACGGCAGCACGAGATCCTGGCACACCAAGCGACGCCACTCCCCGTCCAGCAACCGGTCGCTCTGCGCGATCATCGGCATCATGAAGTGCGACTCGAGCATCCGCACCCTCCCGCGGAACGCGTCGTAAAAGCGGAATCTCCGCGCCTCGATCCAGAAGCATCACCGACACGAGCGCGATGTTGAAAAAGAAAATGATGTGCGGGATGGATTGAAACGAAAACGCTACGGTCACGATCGTCGTCGTGCTCGTGATCGCCCACGTCGTCGTCACGTCGAGCCGCTGCCGCCAGATCATGATGCGACCCAACTCCCCGCGATACAGGTGGATCATCGCGTTCACGTAGCACGGATCTTTGAGACTCGGCGCGGGCATCCCACTGGTGCCCGCCTCTCGCGTCGTCGACCGTGGCTCCGTTGGATCGCCCTCTTCTTCGCTCACGAGACCTTTTTCTCTCGTTCCAACAAGGCCTCCCGGGCCTTCTCCAGACGCTCGCGCTCGCGCTTCGTCAGGCTGGCGATGCCCTGCTTGGAGATCTTCTCGAGTAGCGGATCGATGGATTCGTAGGGATCCGCCTCCGCCTCTTTGATCCGCTTGATCTCTTTGCGACGCGGCGGCTTCTCCGGCTTCATTTCCCAAGTCTCAAACGGCATTCCGAATCCGCTTACCCCGCGCAACCGCATCATCCCGTAAGCACAACCGCAGCAGACCCACAGCACCCCAAGCTCCGCCCACTGCTGCCCGGGCAGGTACTGGATCGTATTGATCGCCAGCAGCACCAGCGCCACCCACTTTGCCTGGAATCCAAAGAAAATCTCCGCGCTCGGGTAGATCACCACAAACGCGATGAAGATCGCAAAATGGATCGCGCTAGCCCCCGAGTAGGCGGATTCGTAGCCGAAAGCACCGGCAGCGGTCAGCACCAGCGGAGCCGCCAGCAACACAGCGAGATAAAGGTAGACGAAGGCCATTCGGCCGAGAAATTTTTCGACCTCCCGCCCAAACACGAAGAGAAAATACAAGCCAATCGCAAACCAGATGACTCCGCTCGGGTCGTTGACAAACGCGTAAGTGACAAACTGCCAGACCGTGAAGCTCTCCAGCACGCTTTCGCTGGAGTAGACCAGCGCCGCAAGCACCGCGCCCCCACCCGACGCCATCAACAGAGCCGTCCCGATCAAGCACGCCGCCTGCACGGCCACCAACAGCGTTGTTAGGTAGATCGGGAAGCGACCGACATACGTGATGGGATAGTAGTCCTCTGAGTTTCGTCCGGCGAGCATCGGGAAAGACCAATACGCTACCGCTGCCCGCCCGTTCGCACAAGTCGAACCATGCGCGGTCTCCCCCGACTTCATTTCGCCAGCCCGGGCGAGTTTCCTTGCTCCCCCGCCCACCGACCTTTGAACTCAACCGTTCAACCCACTCCGCTCCCGATGATTTCAAGCCTCTCCCTCGTAGAAAAATGCCAGACCCTCTGCCCGAGCCACCCGCACCTGCAGGCCTGGGTCTCGGAGATCGCCGCGCTCACCGAGCCGGACGATGTCGTCCTTTGCGATGGCACACCCGAGGAAGACAAGCGCATGCGCCAGCTTCTGGTCGACTCGGGCGCAGCCATCTGGCTCGACGAGACCAAGCGCCCCGATTCGATCCTCGTCCGCTCCGACCCCCGCGACGTCGCCCGCGTCGAGAGCCGCACCTTCATCTGCTCGCGCACGAAGAAAGACGCCGGCCCCACCAACAACTGGGAAGATCCCGATACGATGAAGGCCAAGCTCCACGGCCTCTTCCGCGGCTGCATGCGCGGGCGCACCCTTTACGTGGTGCCGTTTTGCATGGGTCCGCTCGGTTCGCCCATCGCGCAATACGGTGTCGAGATCAGCGACAGTCCCTACGTCGTTGCGAACATGCGCATCATGACCCGCATGGGCTCCGCCGTGCTCGAGCAGATCGGAACCGACGGATTTTTTGTCAAATGTCTCCACTCCATCGGCTCGCCGATTGCCGCCGACACCCCGGACGTCCCCTGGCCCTGCAACCCCGCCGACACCCACATCGCCCATTTTCCCGAAGAACGCCTCATCATGAGCTACGGCTCCGGCTACGGGGGCAACGCGCTGCTCGGCAAGAAATGTTTCGCTCTCCGCATCGCCAGCGTCATGGCGCGTGACGAAGGCTGGATGGCCGAGCACATGCTCATCCTCGGCGTGAAAGATCCCTCCGGCGCGAAGACCTACGTGACCGCCGCCTTCCCCAGCGCTTGCGGCAAGACCAATTTTGCCATGCTCATCCCGCCGAAAGAACTCGCCGACGAGGGTTGGGAGATCAGCTGCGTTGGCGACGACATCGCCTGGATCAAACCCGGCGACGACGGGCGCTTCCACGCGATCAACCCCGAAGCGGGCTTCTTCGGCGTCGCCCCCGGCACGTCCTACGGGTCGAACCCGATGGCGATGGACTCGATCAAGACCGGCACCATTTTCACCAACGTCGCGCTCACCGACGACGGCGACGTCTGGTGGGAGGGAATGACCAAAGCTCCACCCGCCCATCTCATTGACTGGAAGGGCAACGATTGGACCCCGGGGCAGACCGACGCCAGCGGCAAGCCAATCCTATCCAGCCACCCGAACAGCCGCTTCACCGCCCCGGCGGCCAATTGCCCGATCATCGATCCCGAGTGGGAGAACCCCGACGGCGTCCCGATCAGCGCCGTCATCTTCGGCGGCCGCCGCGCGACCACCATGCCCCTCGTCTTCCAAGCCTTCAACTGGATCCACGGCGTCTACCTTGGAGCCACCGTCGGCTCCGAGACCACCGCCGCCGCCGAGGGAGCGGCCGGAGCCGTCCGCCGCGACCCCATGGCGATGCTCCCGTTCTGTGGATACAACATGGGCGAATACTTCGCCCATTGGCTCGAGATGCGCGGCAAGGTGAAGCACATCCCCCGCATCTTTCACGTCAATTGGTTCCGCAAGAACCCCGAGGGCGAATTCATGTGGCCCGGCTTCGGCGACAACATGCGCGTCCTCAAATGGATCGTCCAACGCTGCCAATCTGGAGCCCACGCCCTCGAGACCTCGATCGGCTGGGTCCCCGAATACAAGGACCTCGACATGCGCGGCCTCGAAAGCGAGATGACGGAAGCGGCCTTTACCGAGATTCAGACAATCAGCCCCGAGGATTGGCACCGCGAACTCGTCCTCCAGGACCAGCTCTTCATGCGTCTCTACTCCCACCTCCCCAAGGAACTCGTCTTCCAACGCGAACTCCTCATCTCCCGGCTGTAAAAGGATCGGAGACACATCCGTCAACGGCAGGTCCTCACCGCATCAAATATCTCCCGCCGATCAATCCAGCCCTACGTTCACCACGCCATCCTCCCCGATCTCCGGCCATTCCCAATCGATCCAATCGATTCCGTCCTCGGCCACTGGATCCGATGTGAGAAAGACCACGAGCCGTAACCCATCCGTGTAGTAGGGATCGCGGGTGAAGTTCCGCCGCGGGTTGGCCCGCAGCGACGCCCCCACCCCCTCGACAAATCCGACCGCTTCCGCTCCGCCCGAGCTGATCAAGTCTTGGAGCAAATAGACCCGCGCCTCGTCGATCTCCGGATCAACCTTGTGCGTGACCACCGTGCGAGTCGTCAGCTTGATCCCGATATCCCGGCTAATTTGCCCCACCCAGACCGGCGCACCATCGCAATTCACGGGCGCTCGCCAGAGCCGCAGGTGATTCCGCTCGTCGACAAAACCCCGCGCCTTCTGCAGGGCAAAATCCTGCCGCCGCTCGAACAGGAACAACGGCGAGATCGGCGAAGTGCGGTAGGCCGATTTGAAGAGCGTCGACAGGACCGTCCGCCACGCACTGCCAAACGTGAGCGCCTCCGTCACATCCCAACCCCGCCTCGCAAAGGTCGAGAAGACCAGAGCCGCATCGCCCACGATAACCAGATTGAGCGGGTCCCCCGGCGATTTCCGATCTCCGCCCAACGCCGTGGCCGGTAGCTTCTTCAGATACTCGCGCAGTTCCGACGGATCGAGGTTTGCGCGTTGGTCAGCGCCGACCGGCGCCACGTCGTCTTCCCGGTCGAAGTCCGTCCGCAATCCCGGGATCGATTGTTCAAAATTGAAGCTATGACTTTCCTGATCGCCGATCAATTGGACGGTAAATGCCTTCAACCCAGGATCGTGATTTGTGAAGACGTACCCCCCCACCCGCCGGCTCGGCGGCACCACCGTCGGGATCTGCTGGTCGGAAAAATACTTCATTTTTTCCTGCGATCTTCGCTCGAGCAAACGGCGGCTCCGCCACGCCGCCTCGGACGGAGAATAGTAATTTGGGTCAATCGCGATCTGCATGAGGAGCAATTCCTCGTCACCCCGATTCTCGATCTCGATCCAAACGGGCTGCACGTCATTGCGCGCCAGGCGGGTGCCAAACGTCCGGTCACTCTCCCGGTCCGTCAGCACCGCCGCCGTCACCGTCACCACGCCGTCGCTCCGCTTCTCCGCCCGCTCCAGAAAAGTCTGGTCCGTCTCCCGAGGTGGCGTGAAGGAAGCGCACGACGTGAACAACAGCGCAAACCAAGCCGCCAGCAGCCCACGACCCATCACAGCAAAGTCCCTTGATCCGACTCCGCCGCCGCTACCGCTTCCGCCGAGTACCCGTGGCTCCTCCACGACGCAGATCCGGTCGTGGCCGAAGTAAGCCGCCTCACCCGGATCGCACGCCCGCGTCACGACCTTGATCAAAGGGGTTCCGGCGTTGGGATCGAGTAGTCCTCGGATCACCCAACCGCTCGGGAGGTCGGCCCAGACCAGATCCCCACTCGCCCGAGATCGCTCGGCGTAACGCGTCGCCGGGAGATCCACCAGTTCGCCACCCTTCCGAGCCCACCAATCCAACGACTCCCGCCGGGCAAACCCAGCCCAGACAAACCGTTCACCTCGTCCCGGCCCGACCCAGGCGGCAACCGGACGCCCGGGGGTCAACCGGCGATCGTTCAATTCGAACCTCGCGCACATGTTGCCCTATTCGTCGTCGTCCGCGGCACCTTTTTGATACGTGAGACCGCGCAATTTCCCTTCGATGAAGCCATCGATGTCCCCGTCCATCACGCCCTGAATGTCACTTGTCTGCACCCCCGTGCGCAGGTCTTTGACCATCTGATACGGTTGAAATACGTAGGACCGAATCTGGCTGCCCCACCCGATCTCGCCTTTCTGATCGTACTCCCGTTCCGCTTCGGCCCGCTTCTTGTCGGCTTCGAGTTGGTAGAGCTTCCCCTTCAGAATCTTTAGCGCCAGATTGCGATTTTTGAGCTGACTCCGCTCCGCCTGGCAGGCCACGACCAATCCGGTCGGCAAGTGCGTGAATCGAACCGCCGTCTCGACCTTGTTCACGTTCTGCCCGCCCTTGCCGCCGCTCCGAAAGGTGTCGATCTTGAGATCCTTCTCGTCCACTTCAATGGGGGCGTCTTCGATCTCGGGTGTCACGTCGACACTTGCGAAGGACGTGTGCCGGCGCTTCGCCGAATCGAAGGGCGAGATGCGAACCAAGCGGTGCACCCCCCGTTCGCACGAGAGGTATCCGTAAGCGTATTCGCCCGTCATCCGCAGGGTCACGCTCTTGATCCCAGCCCCGTCACCCTCCTGCACGTCGACGAGTTCACTACTGATCCCGCTGCGTTCCATCCACCGGGTATACATCCGCAACAACATGTCCGCCCAATCGCAGGATTCGGTCCCGCCCGCCCCGGCGTGGATCGTGACGAACGCCGGATTGCTGTCGAACTCTCCGCTCAAAAATTGGCGCAGCTCGAACTTCGCGAGGTCGCCCGACAAGCGATCGAAGTCGCCCTTCATTTCGGCCAGCGTCGCCGCTCGGACCGCCGCATCCTCCTCTTCTGCCGCGAGTTCGCGCATGACTTCCAAGTCCTCGAGGCGCGTCTCGATCTCTCGGAATGGCGTGATCTTGCCACGCAGCTCCGAGATGCTTTCCATCGCCGCCTGGGCTTTCTCCTTATTATCCCAGAAGTCGGGCGCCGTCATCCGCGCCTCGATCTCCTCGAGCTGTTTCACAAGGTCGGGTAAGTCAAAGGTACCTCCGCAACTCGCCAACACGGTCGGCGAGTTCGGAGGTGTTGATCGAAGCGATTTCTACTGCGGACATAAGGTTATTTCTGCGACGGGACCGACTCCACTGCTGACGGTCCGTCGGGGACGAACGCGGGGGGCACTTCTTCGTCTAAACGGAAGACGGTCTCGCCCTCCTTCATCATTCCAAATTTCTCCCGGGCCAATAGCTCGACGTAAGCCGGGTCCTTCTTGAGCCAACCTTCCTCCCGCATCTGCTTCTGGAGCAGCAACGACTCAGCGTCTCGCTCGGCCTCAAGATCGATCACGTTTTTCTCCATCTCGTCGATCCGGCGCAGCTCCGGGTAGGCCAACAGCCCGACGAGAACCAAGCCTCCGATGGCGCAAAGCCCGAAGATGAGCTTGTTGACCACGTTCCAGAAGTCGGCCTCTTGCCGCTTTCGAAAGTCGGGTCTCGCCGATCCGGGCCTCATGCTTGGGAAGGTAGCAAACTCAGCGCATCTTGCCGCCGTAAATCGCACTGGCACCCAGTTCTTCCTCGATGCGGAGGAGCTGGTTGTATTTCGCGACCCGGTCCGTCCGGCAAAGCGAGCCCGTCTTGATCTGACCCGCGTTCGTCGCGACGGCAATGTCGGCGATGGTCGTATCCTCGGTTTCACCCGAGCGGTGACTGATGACCGCCGTGTAGCTGTGCTCCTTGGCGAGCTCGATGGCGTCAAATGTCTCGGTGAGCGAGCCGATCTGGTTCACCTTCACCAGGATGGAATTTGCCACTCCCTTGTTGATCCCCTTCTGAAGGAACTCGACGTTGGTGACGAACAAATCGTCGCCCACGAGCTGCACGTTGTCACCGATCTTGTCGGTCAGCGTTTTCCAGCCTTTCCAATCGTTCTCGTCGCAGCCGTCCTCGATCGAGATGATCGGGTAGTTCGCGCAGAGACTTGCGTAATAATCCACGATCTCGTCGGAGGTCCGCTTGGAGCCATCGGACTTGGAGAAGACGTATTTCTTCTTGTCCTTGTCGAAAAACTCGGAGGCCGCGCAATCCAGTCCGATGAAGACCTCTTTGCCAAATTTGTAGCCCGCGTTCTTCACCGCTTTCGCGATGGAATCCAGCGCGTCCTCGACCGAATCAAGCGACGGAGCAAACCCACCCTCGTCGCCGATAGCCGTCGAGAGATTACGACCTTTGAGCACTGCCTTCAGCGCGTGGAACACTTCTGCACCGCACCGCAGCGCCTCCGAAAATGATCCAAGTCCTTTCGGAATGATCATGAACTCCTGGAAGTCAATCGGAGCGTCCGAGTGGGCTCCGCCGTTGAGGATGTTCATCATCGGAACGGGCAGCACCTTCGCGTTCGGTCCGCCCAAGTACTTGTACAGGGGCTGACCAAGCTGCGTGGCCGACGCCTTGGCTGCCGCCAACGAAACACCGAGAACGGCGTTCGCCCCGAGCTTGCTCTTCGTCGACGTCCCGTCCAGAGCGATCATCGATCGGTCGAGGGCGACCTGATCGAGCGAGTCCATCCCGACGACTTCGGGCGCGATCAATTTGTGGACGTTGGCCACCGCCTTGGTGACGCCTTTTCCCAAGTAGCGCGATTTCGTTCCGTCCCGCAACTCGACCGCTTCGTGTTCGCCAGTGCTGGCACCACTCGGCACCGCAGCGCGGCCCACGGCCCCGCCGAGCAATTCGACATCCACTTCGACGGTTGGATTACCGCGGGAATCCAGAATCTGGCGGGCCTTGAGGGAGATGATGGTCGTATCGGACATGAGAGAGATGCGGGCTGAGATGTTAGGGTGTGATTGAACGGGAACCGGTCGCTTACGCGTGCGCGGGCTCCGATTCAACCTCTTCAGTCGAACCGAGCATTTCAAGATCTTTGAAGGCAGCGATACTCTCGACGCGCACCTTTCGGGTGCCCTCGTCGGCGGGGATCTCGGCCACCTCGCCAGGAGCCTTGCCGTTGAGCGCTTGCCCGATCGCCGCTTGGTAAGAAACGATCCCTTTCTCCGGAAAGGAATCCCACGCTCCGAGAATCGAAAACGTCTCTTTGCCACCCGAATCAACGTCGATCAGGTCGACGATGCATCCGATACCGACCTTGGCCGTATCGACGTCTTCGAAGTTCGTGCCGCGCGAAAGCGACAGCTCGCTTTCCATCTCCGCCTTGCGCCGAAGCAACACGCCTTGCTGCTGCTTCGCCGACTTAAATTCGAAGTTCTCTCGCAGATCGCCGTAGGACCTAGCGATGCTGATGTCCTTCGTGTTCTGCGGGATCTGTTTGTTGATGAGGTCTTCGTATTCCTTGCGCCGGCGTTCCAGGCTCGCCCAGGAGACGACCAGACTGTCGTCGCGCTCTTCCTCTTGACCCGTCACCATGCCCTGAACCTCGGGGTGAAGTTTGATGATGCGTGCCAACAGGGAGCGTTTATCCAGATCGTCGAAGACGGTCGTCAACTTGAGCTTGCGGACGGCATTGCGGACGGCGTCGAGGTTCGCGATGCCGAAGAGATCAGCGACCAGCGTTTTGTCGTCCATCACCAAGTCGTGAAGCTTTGTCCCACGGGTCACGTCGCTTAGCATATCTTGCTCCAGCGATGCCAGGATCGCGCTAAAGATCTCCATCGTGAACAACTCGGGGAAGTCGCCCCCACGCTCGCGGCAGAACCAGAGCAGCACCTCCGGCGACATCCGACGCTCGCGGATCCACTTGTCGAGCGCGTCGCGGAACTCTTCGGTGAGACCTTCGCTCGCAAAGAGACGAGAGATCTCTTGAACCAAACGCGGGCTAGCCATGAGCGCCAAGTCGAGCGCGCGGTCCTTCCAGGAGTCAGGAAAGGCGGTATTAAAGTGAGTGAGGACCTTCCGGTGCTTCGCCGCCGGGAGACTGGAAAACAACTCGGGCAGGCGGTTCTGCTCGCCCTTCAGCACGTCCGCGACGACTGCGGCGTCCTCGCCAGTCTCAACGCCGTCTTGACGTCCGACGATCTCGTCACGGGCGAGGAGCATCTCGAGGGCTTGCACGGAATGCAGACGCACCCCCTTGCCGGCGGCGTCTTCGACCTCTGCGGTAAGCTTCTGCATCTCCTCGGCGTTCGCCAGGTCGTCTGGCGACTTGACGATGAGATCCAGAGCGAGGACCTGGTCTTTCGGGTGACGTGCATCCACAAATTGGGTGATGAGCTTCGCGCCTTGATCGACCGGCTCGTCGTGGAGCTCGATGGGCTCGGATTTTTTACCAGGGAAATGAACGTGCGGATCGCTCTTGAGCTTCTTCTTCGCCGCGTCCCAAAATTTTTTGAAGGCCGCCGCGTCCATCCCGTGCGGTACGTAGAGCGCCTGGATTTGCTCGGTCGTCGCCCGACCGCCGAGGCTCCGAAGCGTGTCGATCCCGAGACCAGCCGGATCTTCTTTCGCCCGTGCCTTCACGGCTTCTGGGTCGGACGCAAGCTGCGCGCGGACGTGATCGGCTGGGATGAACGTGACCGTCTCCGAGGCGTATTCTAGCTGCATGGGGTGCGACTTCTTACTTCCGAAATCAATGAAGATCTGACCCGTGAGGAGATTCCACTCCGCCACCTGCCCGAATCCCCAGCTCTTGTGCTGGCAGTAGGCCCCCGGGGCCAGCTGGTCTATTTTCTCCGCCGCACCGGGCGTTAATTTTTCTGATTCGACGACTTTCTGCAGTTCTTCGTTCATGCGAACCGCTGATGATCAGAAGAACGATCAACCTTGGCGAGGAAAAAGGCCCGGGCATTTGGTCGGCGGGATCTCTGACTCGAGATTCGTCGACCTGATTCGCTGCGACCAAGGCCGCTACCGCCGAAGCCGTCGCGGTGAGGGGGCCGCCCCCGACGAACGCTCAAAACGCTCCCCGCTCCCGCGCTACCCGTCGGCGACCGGCTCAGCGCCGACCGAGTGCCGCCAGCAACTGATCGTGGATGCCGTCGAATCCTCCGTTGCTGAAGACCACGATCACGTCGCCGGCCGCCACCATCGGCACGACGCGCTCGACGATGTCCGCTGCCGTCGGCTCGTAGAAGGCCGGACGCCCGTTCGCCGCGATGTCCGCGACGACCCGTTCGGGATCGAGACGCTCCGCCGCTTCGATCTGCTCGAGCCGAGCGATCTGGGCGATGAACACTCCGTCGGCGTCGACAAACGCCGCCGGGAGCGTGTCTTGAAAGACTGACCGCCGCGTCGTGTTCGACCGCGGCTCGAAGATCGCCCACAGCTTCGCCCCGGCGTAGCGCTGCCGCAGCCCAGCGAGCGTCTCGCGGATCGCAGTCGGGTGGTGGCCGAAGTCGTCGATCACCTTGACCCCGCCGACCTCCCCGCGCAGCTCCTGCCGACGCTTGATCCCCCGGAAGCCCGCGAGCGCCACGCGGATCTCCTCCGCGCTGATCCCGTAAAAATGAGCCGCCGACGCCGCCATCGCCGCGTTGCGAATGTTGAAATCGCCAAGCATCGGCAGATCGAACCGTTCGCCGAACAGCTCGAACGACACCCCCTCCGGCCCGTACGTCACGTTGCTGATCCGTTGCGCAGCGTTCTCCGAGAAACCGACTTCGAGAATCGGCGCAGGGCTGGTCCGCGCGACGTCCACGCAGTTCGGATCGTCCGCGTTGAGGAGCACCATCCCTTCAGTCGGCACGACCTGAAGTAGGTGCCGGAAACTGGTCTTGATCGCTTCGAGGTCGCGGAAGATGTCCGCGTGATCGAACTCGATGTTGTTGAGGATCACGAGCTCGGGCAGGTAATGCACAAACTTCGAGCGCTTGTCGAAAAAAGCGGTGTCGTATTCGTCCCCCTCGATCACGAAATGCTTCGAGTCTCGAAGGCAGGCTCCCTGACCCAGATTTGCCGGAATCCCGCCGATGAGATACCCCGGCTCCCGCCCCGCGCTCTCAAAGATCCACGCGAGCATCGACGTCGTCGTCGTCTTGCCGTGCGTCCCCGCGACGACCAAGTTATGTCGGCCCCGCAAGAAAAACTGCTTCAGCGCCTCCGGCATCGACACGTAAAGCAGCTTGCGGTTGAGCACCGCCTCGACCGCCTCGTTCCCGCGCGACATGGCGTTTCCAACCACGACGACCTCGGTCGACTCCGGGATGTCCGCAGGGTCGAATCCACGCGTGATCAGCACCCCTTTCTCCTCCAGAAACGTCGACATCGGCGGATAGACCGACGAGTCCTGCCCGGTGACGACGTAGCCCGCGTCGCGCATCGCCGCCGCGACCGCACCCATGGCGGTGCCGCAGATTCCTAAAAAGTGGACGTTCTTCACTAAGAGAGCAGTCGGAAGGTCAAAGGTCAGAACGGCACCGTGCAATCGCCCGAGCGATTGCGTTGGGGGCGTCCGGGGTCCAGGCTAATACACATCCTTTTTGTAGCGCTTCGCTTTCTTCAGCTCGTTGATGTATTCCACCGCCTCTTCCTTCGTCTTACCACCGGCCCGCTCGACGACCTCGTGCAGCGCCTGGTCGACGTCTTTCGCCATCCGCGCCGCGTCGCCACAGACGTAGAAAGTCGCACCGCCCTCGAGCCAGGCAAACATCTCGTCCGCCCGCTCGAGGATACGGTGTTGAACGTAGATTTTGTAATCTTGGTCTCGCGAAAATGCCGTGTCGAACTGGTGCAGCGACCCGTCCGCTGCGTAGCCTTCGAATTCTTCTTGGTAGAGAAAGTCCGTCGCCGACCGCTGCTCGCCGAAGAACAACCAGTTGCGCCCCGACGCCCCGCTGGCTTTGCGCTCCTGCAGCATTGCCCGGAACGGCGCGATGCCCGTCCCCGGTCCGACCATGATCATGTCCGTGGCTGGATCCTCCGGCACGCGGAAGTGTTTTGCATTGTGGATGAACACCGAGATCCGCTCTGGGTCCGTCGTGCGCTCGCCGAGGTACACCGACGCGACCCCCGTGCGATCACGGTTCAGCGCTTGGTAGCGGACCAGCGCGACAGTGAGGTGCACCGACTCCCCGACGACCTTCTGCGACGACGCGATGGAATACAGCCGCGCCTGCAGCTTCCGCAGCACGCCGACAAACTCCTCCGGCGTGAACTTCGCCGCCGTGAACTCCGTCAACGCGTCCAGCACGTCCCGTCCCCAGAGCCACGTATCGAGGCTCCGTCTTCACCATCGGATCGAGCAGATCCTTCAGGAACACCGCGCTAGAATCTTTCTCCGAGATGGCCGTGAGCAACTGCTTCGACGGCGCGGTGATGATGTAGCTCTCGGTCAGCGCCTGCCGGATCGGCACCATCTCGCCCGCCGGATTTAGCACCGGCTCGTCGCCAGAGAACTCGAGCGTGTCGAGGATCTGCTTGACCAGCTCGGGATCGTTTTTCGGAAACACCCCCAACGAATCACCCACCTCGTAACTTAACCCCGACCCCTCCAGCGAGATCTCGAAGTGACGCGTATCCTTGTCCGATCCCTCCAGCGTGAGCCGCCGATTGACGGTCATCGGAGCGGGAAAAGGGTTCTTTCGCGAGAATACGGTGGCGGCTTCGGGTGACGACATAGCCGCCTAATAAAAAACATCCCCCGCGCCCACGCAAGCCACGTTCACAACGAATGCTCACCGCCTCGCGCGGAACCAGCCCTGCTTCAGCCCCTTCCGGCCAGCAGTCTTCTCACTAAAGCCTCGGTGTGCACTGTCCCGGTCGGGCGCCCCCCGGCGCTCACGACGATCCCGAGCTGCATCCGCGCCGCCCGCAGCTTGCGCAGCGCCTCGATCGCCCGCTCGTCCGCAGCCACCGTGACCGGGCGGCGCGCGTAAGATTTCGCCCGACCCGCCCGCACGTCGTCCCGGAGAAGGTCAAAGACTCGCACGATTCCAGACACCCCGCCGTCCTCCTCCACCACCGGGAACCGGTCCGCCACCGTCGTCCGGGCCAACTCCAGCACCTCGGGCACCTCGGTCTCCGGCGTCACGGTCACACCGTGTTCGGTCCGCACCATCACGTCACGCACCTTGGCCTCGCGGAACTCGATGACGTTCTGAATGAACGCGCGCTCGGGGCCTCGTCATCTGCCCCCGCTCGGCGCTCTCGGCCACCGCGCGCGTCAACTCTTCGATCCCGACGAGGCCCCGCCGCCGCGGCTCGCGCCCCGCGCGGAAGATCGGCCTCAACGCCCAAGCTCCCGCGCTCACCAAAGGCCCCAGCGCCGCGTGCGCGCAGGTCAAGATCCGCGCAAAGATCACCAGCGTCCGGTAGGGAAACTGTCGGAAGATCGCCTTCGGCAGGAACTCCAGCGCTACGACAAACACCGGCAATAGCGCCAGGACCGATGCCACCGCACCCAGACTCCCCAGCCACCGGGTAAACTCCGAGTAAATCAACGCCACGGCCAGCACGTTCACGCCGTTGGTCACCAGCACAACGGTGATCATGAGCCGCTCGATGCGACCCAGCAGCGCGTCCAATTGCAGCGCCGCTTGCTCGCCGCGCAGCGCGTGGTGCCGGAGCCGCACCCGATTCACCGAGAGCACGCCCGACTCGATCCCCGAGAAGGTGAACGAGATCACCAGACACGCAGCGATTGCCAACCAGATCATTTCGTGACTCCCTCGCCCGCTGTCTCCGGCGCTGGTTCGATGAGCACTTCCTTGATCCGTTTCCGCGTCGCTCGCCGGACCGTGATCCGCCAACCGTCCACGGTGAGCACCGAACCTGGCCTCGGCAAGATCCCTAAGTGCTCGACCACAAATCCGCCGATGGAGTCCACCCCCGCTCCCTTGCCCTCCCAGCTCAGCAGGTCGCGCAGATCGTCCATCCGAGCGCTCCCAGCGGCCACGATGCGATCGTTCCCCAACGGTTCGATGTATAGCTCCGTCCCGGCGTCCGGCCCCTCTTCTCCGAGGAGTTCCTCGACGAAGTCCGACAACGTCACGATCCCCTCGATCCCGCCGAACTCGTCGACCAAAATCACAAATCTCTGCCGCCGATTGAGAAATGATCGCAGCAGCTCGAGCGCGTTCGTCGTCTCCGGCACGTACGACGGCGGCACCACGTGCGCCAAGTACGGCCGGTCCGGATCGAGGAGAAAATCCTTTACGTCCAGGAGGCCAACCACGTCGTCCGGCGTCTCCCCCCGCACCAGAACCCGCCGATACCGCTTCCGACGCACGGCCTCGGCCGCCTCCTCGTTCGTCAGATCGTCGGGGAGGAAAAAAACGTCCGTCCGCGGTGTCATGCAATGCTTCGCCGGCTCCTCGGCGAGCTTCATCAGCTCTCCGATCAAGCGACTCTCCGCCTCCTCGATCACCCCCTCCGACCGCCCGATCTCCACCAGGGTCTCCAGCTCGGCATCCGTGAGGTGCGGCATCGGTCGCAGCCGCTGCGGGAGCACCGCAGCGACCATCCGATCACAGATCGCCAGCAACTTGCCGCAGACCGGACCCAGCAGGGGGACGACCAACTCGATCAAAGGGATCCCCAGCCGCGCCGTCCGGATCGGAGCCGCCAACGCAACCAGCTTCGGCAGCAGGTCGCAGCACACGATGAGAATTGCGAAGACCACCAGAAAAGGTCCCCACCCCAGCTCGCTCCCCACCCCCCGGAACTCGTCCAGCAGAAACAAAGTCACCACGATGAGCGGGAGATTGGTCAGCGTATTCGCCAGCACCATCGAGTTCACCACGTCGTCGGGGCGGTCCAGGAGGTCGGACAAAGCATCCGCCCGCCGCGGCGTGCGCGACCGCAGTTTCTTGCGCCGCTCCTCGTTCAGAGAGAATATGGCCGTCTCGAAGGCCGAAAATGCCGCCGACCCGACACCCAGCAGTAGGCCAAATCCGATTAACGTCGCCTGCCCTCCGGTCATCGAAGAAGAACGAATGCTGCCGGCAAAACGGACGGACCACGGCCCAACTGGCCGGCAAACGACCGCAATGGAAAGGCAAACTCCTGCAAGACAGATCCTCTACCACATCCCGACCCCGGCCCGCGCATGAAAAAATCTGACCGCGTCCAGACCTTTGTCGATTCGCTCACCCCGGACCCAGCCAGCTCCTGGCACCCGTGCTACGCGGGTTACTTCACCTGCTTCAATCGCGGCGAATACTACGAAGCCCACGACGTCCTCGAGCAACTCTGGCTCGCCACGACGAACGACGATTGGAGCTATTACAAGGGCCTCATCCAGCTCGCCGGAGCCTTCGTTCACCTACGCCACCAGCACCGCCACCCCACCCACCGCGTCCACGGTCGCCGCCTCCCCCCCGCGTCCCGCCTCTTCGACCTCGCCGCAAAGAATCTCACCCCCGTCGCCCCCCGCCATCTCGGTTTCGACGTCACCACTGCCCTCGGCCTTTGCCACGACAAAGCCACGGCCATCCGCCAGTCTGACTACACCCTCAACCCCTGGGACCCCGCCAATCTACCCCAACTCAACCTGGACGCATAACGCCCCCACCCAACCACCACCGAAAGGCTACCGACCCTCCCAGACCCCCATCTTCACCAGTTGCCGCGTCGCCGCCTCCGCCCACCCACGGTTCGCCGCAGGCGACGCCGGACTCGGGTGAAGCACGGTCCCGATCCGCGCTCCATCCGCGACCACCCGCTCGAGGCAATTCGTTGCGTAGGCTCCGACCCCCACGCACCACTCTGGCTGCAACGCTGCAACCACCGCCGCCAAGTGCCGGTCACACGCCGCGCCAAAAGCCGCCTTTTCCGCCGGCGGCAGCTTGTCCGGAGTCCGGTTGCGCCCCGTGTGTTCCATGAAGACCAGCGGGCAATAATTCACCACAAAGTGATCGGTAAAGAACGCCTCCGCCGTCCCGAACCGCTCCGCCATCAACCCCCAGAGCCGCCGCCCACTCACCTCGGACTTGGCACAACCCAACCCGAGCACCAGCCGCTTCGGGTGCTCGACCGGCGGCTTTCCCACCGCCGCGTCGATCCCCATCCAATCCCGCACCGCCGCCACTTCGCCAAACGGCACCCCGGTCTGTGCCATCCCGAACGGTCCAGGATTCATCCCCAGAAAGATCACCCGCTTCCGATCCCAGCCAAACCGTTCGATGTACGCCCGGTGCACCGGCCAAGCGTAGTTGAGCGGGTTGTATACGTACGTCACCGGCTCGGCAAATCGCAACCCATCCACCCCGTCCCGCAGGTCTTCCGCCGCCCGGAGCAATCCTTTCGTCGCTTTCATCCGGAGGCCTTACCAGGATCCAAACCGAAATGAAAGCCGCCCCCTTCGTCTGGTTTCTCGCTGCGACCATCGCCACCACGGTCGCCGGGCACCGCGGGTCGCAAACGCGTTAGATCTGCGGATTATTTCCGGTGTATTCGCGCGCGGCCTGTCGGTACGCCAGCGCCTCAGCCAGCGTAACAAACCCGTCATCGTCCGTGTCCGCATCGTAAAAAGTCGTCATCATCGTGCCCAACACGACCTTGCTCGACAGCGCTTCCGCCAGCGTGACCTCCCCGTTTCCGTCCGTGTCCAGGCTGGCAAACGCACTGCTTGATCCGCCCGACGCCACAAACTCGTCTACCGTGATCACGCCGTTCTCGTTGTCGTCGAACAGTTTGAAAGCATCCTCGACGCGCAGCACGCCGAATTCCGCCCGCGAGACCTTGCCGTCGTCGTTCGCATCGGCTTTTTCGAATTGCGTCCGCAGGCTCGGCGGTTCGGGATAGGTGCCGGGACCGGTCGAACAACCGACGGCAAAAGCGAAGAGACTGGTGAGAACGAGCGGGAATACGATTTTCATAGGAGACGTCCGCTCCTTAATGCCCGGGACACCGGAATCGGTCAATCCTACCGTTGACCGTAATACGCTCCGGCGCCGTGCTTCCGTCGAAAGTGCTTGTCGTGCAGGACCTGCGGCAGCGGATCCGCCCCCGGATCGAGGAGCAAAGCGTCCCGCGCCATCTGCGCGATGATCTCCAAAGCCACCGCATTCTCCACCGCCTTCGCCGCACTCGCCCCCCACGTGAAAGGTCCGTGCCCGCGCACCAGCACTGCCGGCACGTCGAGCGGAGCGATTTTTGCGAAGGTCTCGACGATCACCGCCCCGGTGTTCCATTCGTAATCCGACTCGATTTCCTCCGGGGTGAGCGCCCGCGTCACTGGCACCGGGCCGTGAAAATAATCGGCGTGCGTCGTGCCGAGACACGGAATCTCCCGCCCGGCCTGCGCGAACGCCACCGCCCGACGCGAGTGCGTGTGAACGACCGACCGCACCCCCGCGAAATCCCGCAACAAATGCCGGTGAGTCGGCGTGTCCGAAGAAGCCCGCAAATCCCCTTCGACCACGCGCCCATCGAGATCGACGAGCACCATATTCTCGGGCCGCAGCGCCGCGTAGGACACCCCGCTGGGTTTGATCGCCAGCACTCCCGCCTCCACGTCAAGCACGCTCACGTTGCCGAAAGTCAAATCGACCAGACCCGAGGCGGGCAGCGCCCGGTTGGCCTCGCAGCACTCCTCGCGAATCGCAGTAAAACGGCTCACGTCCCTCCCGCCCCATCTGTAGCGGCGAGTCCATGACCGCCGCTGATCGTCTCGCGAGACGCCCCAACCCAAACTCGACGACCTCGGCGGTCACAGACCGCAGCTACAACGGATCCCGTAGCGGCATTCATAACGCCTTTCCCCCGAAGCCACCCGCGAGGTGATGATACACCTCGCTCCACTTCAGCTCGCGCCGAAACTCCCGGAGCGTCGTCCGCGCGTCGATCGACACCAATTCGATCCCGGCCATCGCCGCAAAATCGTCGAGGTGCTCCGGCGTCACGACGCTACTGTATCCCGTGTGGTGCGCGCCGCCCGCAGTGATCCACGCCGCGCACGCGGTCGCGAAGTCGGGCAACGGCTTCCAGACGACCCGCGCGACCGGCAGGTGCGGCAGCGGCTCCGGCGGCTCGACCGCTTCGACCGTATTCACGACGAGACGAAAACGATTGCCGAGGTCGATCAGCGACGCGTTGAGACCCATCCCGGCGGGCGAATCGAACACGAGCCGCGCCGGATCCCCCTTCCCGCCGATCCCGAGCGGATGCACTTCGAGCGACGGTCTGCCCGCCGCGATGGACGGGCAGATCTCCAGCATGTGCGACCCGAGCACCAACTCCGACCCGGCGCTCCAAGTGGTAGGTGTAATCCTCCATGAACGACACGCCGCCGGGCAGATCGGCGGCCATCACCTTCATGGCCCGCACGAGCGCCGCCGTCTTCCAATCCCCCTCGCCACCGAAGCCGTAGCCGTCCGCCATCAATCGCTGCGTCGCAATTCCCGGCAGTTGTTTCAAACCGTGCAGATCCTCGAACGTATCGGTGAATCCTTTGAATCCCCCGGCCTCGAGAAACGCCCGCAGCCCGAGTTCGATCCGCCCGGCGTCGCGCACCAACCCGTGCCGGTCGCCGCCCCGCCGCAGGTCCGCGCCAAGCGTGTAGGTGTCGGCGTATTCCCTCATGAGAATATCGACTTCGCCGTCGCTCACCGCGTCGACGTGCGCGACGACGTCGCCGACGCCGTGCGTGTTCACGGAGAACCCAAATTGGATCTCCGCCGACACCTTGTTGCCCTCGGTCACCGCGACCTGCCGCATGTTGTCGCCGATTCGGACAAATTTCGCGCCCTGCCAATCACTCCAAGCCCGCGCCGCCCGCATCCACGTCGCGATCTCGCCCCGCACCCGCTCGTCGCTCCAATGCCCGACCACGACCTTGCGCTCGATCCGCATCCGCGCCCCAATGAACCCAAACTCCCGGTCGCCGTGCGCGGCCTGGTTCGTGTTCATGAAGTCCATGTCGATCTCGCCCCACGGCAGGTCGCGGTTGAACTGCGTGTGCAGGTGCAGAAATGGCTTCGCCAGCACGCTCAACCCGCCGATCCACATTTTCGCCGGCGAGAACGTGTGCATCCAGAAGACGAGACCCGCGCAATTCGGCGCCCGATTCGCCTCCAGCGCCAGCTCGCGGATCGCGTCCGGCCCGGTGAGCACGTCTTTGAAAACAACCCGCAGCGGCATCGCGCCCGCGAGACCTTCGACGATCTTTTTGCTGTTCGCGGCGACCTCCCGCAGCGTCGCCTCCCCGTAGAGGTGCTGACTGCCGGTCGCGAACCAGATTTCGATGTCGGGATTGGAATGGATGGGTGGGTTCATAAAAAATTCACGCGCTCAGTCCGCGCTCCGCTGCCGCTCCCGGATCTCGAGCAGTCCCTTCATCACGTCGCCGATGTCCGCAATCGCGACGCCGCCGAACGTATCGTGAACCTTCCGGTAGAAGCCAAAAATTTCGTCGTAAACTGCGGAAGCCGCCCGATTCGGACGATACACCTCGTCCCTGAGCGACGTCATCGCCGCCTGCGCCGTCGGGAAGTCCGGGTGCCCCCCGGCCTCCACGCCCGCCAGCACCGCCGCCGACACCGCCGCACCCAGCGCACAAGCCTGCGTCGACGCCGCGATCCGCATCTCGCGCCCCGTCACGTCAGCGTAGATCTGCATCAGCATCGGATTCTTCTCCGCGATCCCGCCCGCGCACACGACCCGCTCGATCGGCACCCCGTACTCCACGAGCCGCTCGATGATCATCCGCGCGCCGAACGCCGTCGCCTCGATGAGCGCCCGATAGATCTCCGCCCGACTCGTGTGCAGCGTCTGCCCGAGCAGCAATCCCGTGAGCCGCTGATCGATCAGGATCGTGCGATTCCCGTTGTTCCAATCCAGCGCCAGCAATCCGCTCTTGCCCGGCGCGAGACCCGCCGCCTCGTCCGTGAGTTTCCCGTGCAGAGCCCCGTCGCCCTCGCACACGTCCTCGACCCACCAGCGGAAGATATCCCCGACCGCAGACTGCCCCGCCTCGATCCCGTAAAACCCCGGCAGGATTGCCCCCTTCACGATCCCACAGATCCCCGGGATGTCCGCGATCTCCCGCGAAACGTCCACCACGCAACAATCACACGTCGACGTCCCGATCACCTTCACCAGCGTCCCCTCGGCGACCCCCGACCCGATCGCCCCGTAATGGACGTCCATCTCGCCCATCGCGATCGGAATCCCCTCGCGCAACCCCAGCCGATCCGCCCAATCCGCGCCCAAAGCCCCCGCCGCGTGCGAGGCATCGAGCGCCTCATCGTAAAGCCGACTGCGCAGCGCGGCCAAACGCGGATCCAGCTCGGCCAGAAATTCCTCGTCCGGCAACCCGCCCCACTCGTCGCAATACAGCGCCTTGTGTCCCGCCGTGCAGATGCCCCGCGCGACCACCGCCACATCCTCGATCCCGGCCAACTGCGACGGCACCCAGTCCGTCAATTCCACCCAGCTGTGCGCCGCTTCGAACACCTCCGGCGCTTCGAGCGCGCACTTCCAGATCTTCGCCCAGAACCACTCCGACGAATACGTATTCCCGCACTTCGCGATGTATTGCGGTCGCATCCGCCCCGCGATGCTCGTGATCTGATCCGCCTCGCGCCAGCTCGTGTGGTCCTTCCACAGCCAGCACTGCGCCGCGAGCGAATGGCGGAACTCCGCCTTCGTCCCAATCGCCACGTTGGCCGCGTCGACCGGGATCGGACTCGACCCCGTCGCATCCACGCCGACTCCGATCACGTCCTGCGGATCAAACTCCGCGTCCCTCCTCCGCGCGTCGGCGATCGCCGCCTTCACCGATTCCTCCGCGCCCAGCAGATAATCGCCCGGATGTTGCCGCGCCAGATTCGGATCTTTGGGATCGAGCAAAATTCCCCGCCGCCCGCTCGGGTAATCAAAGACCGCGACTCCGACCTCGCGGCCGTCCGCACAATCCACGATGAGCGCACGAACGGAATTCGTGCCGTAATCCAATCCGAGGGAACAACGCATCCCCCACTATTTCCAATCCGCGAAACGTCCGTAAAGCCGGGATTCGTTCCGGCCCCAGCCACCGGTCCCCCTACCCGACGCCATCGCCGTCTTCCCGGTCCGCCAGCACCTCGGGCTTCTCGTGCGCCACGCCGACGGTCTCCTTCGGCTTGGAGAATGACGCGATGATGATGCACGCTTCGTACAGCAGATACATCGGCCCGCCCATCATCGCCATCGTGACCATGTCCGTCGTCGGCGTCAGCACGGCCGCGAAGATCATCACCGACACAAAAGCCTGCGGTCGGATCCGCCGCAGATCCGCCGCCACGATCACCCCCAGCTTCACCAGCAGCAGCACCACCAAGGGCAACTCAAAGGCGAGGCCGAACGCGATGATGAACTGCGTCGTGAACGAATAATACTCGCGCACCGTCCACTCCGGCCGCCA
The DNA here is from genome assembly GCA_963803825.1 of uncultured Verrucomicrobiae bacterium. Classification (GTDB taxonomy): domain Bacteria; phylum Verrucomicrobiota; class Verrucomicrobiia; order Chthoniobacterales; family JAATET01; genus CAVVKW01. The sequence continues at coordinate 181,881 of CAWDOJ010000015.1, forward strand.
CCCCAGCGACTGCGCGTCCTTGTAGAAGAACGCCAGGGCCTGCGGCAGCACGAACTCGTAGGCAAACGTGATCCCAACCAAGAACAATCCAAAACCAAAGCCCGCCGCCGGCAGCACGTACCCGCGCTCTTTGCTGGTGAGAGCCGGCAGCACGAACTGCGCGAGGAAATAAACGAGAAACGGAAACGACAACACGATCCCGCCGTAGAAAGCCAACTCGAGCGAGATCGAAAACGAATCGACCACCCCCAGCGATCGCAGATTCCCCAGCTCGACCGGGTCCACGTCCGTCAGCGGACGTTGGATCAACGCGAACAGCCACCTCCGCGCCAGGAAGCTCAGGATCATCGCCGATCCCAAAGCGATGGCCATCTTGATGACCATACCGCGCAATTCTTCGATGTGATCGAGGAACGGTTTCGGCTCGTCCGCCAGCTCGCGGAACTCAAAGAACCGCTGTTTCCATTTCCGCCGCTTGGCCATGATCTTAAAAAAGCCCCAGCGCCAGCAGCCGGGCGAAGGAGCAAAGCGTATTCGCATCGCACACCTCCCCCGAGCGGATCATCTCCGTCAGCTCGTCCCGGGAAAATGCCCGGCACTCGACGATCATTTCGTTCGCGTCCAGCGCGGCCCCACCCGCCCGTGGCACCACGTTTGTCGCCAGGAACAAGTGGCACAATTCGTCCGTGAACCCCGGCGAGGAGAAATACCGCCCCAGCGCGAGCAACTCGCCGTCCGACCCGATTTCGTGACCCGTCTCCTCCCCCAGCTCGCGCGCCGCCGTCTCCCGAACCGCCGCGTCATCCACGACCGCCGTGTCGATCTGCCCCGCCGCAAATTCCCAGAAAGCCCGCCTCGCCGCCACCCGCTCCTGCCGCACCAGGAGATACTCGCCCGCCACCGTCCGCGCCGCGACCACCGCCGCCTGCTTGCGCCGCACGACCAGCCAATCCAGCCCGTCTGGACGCGACGGCGTCGCCACCGTCTCGCGGCTCACGGACAAATACGGCGTCTCCGCCAGTTGATCCCGGCTGATCTCTCGCCATCCGCTCACGCCAGCCGACCCCGCCAATGCGCGAGCCGCGCCGCCACGTTCTCCGGCGACGGCGCCCCCGGCGCCCGCCGCGCCGCCAGCGCCACCGGGATGTCGAAGATCGCCGCCACCCCGCCCGCAAAGTGCTCCGACGCGGCCGCAAACGTCGCCACCGGCAGCTCGTCCAGCGGCGTCTTCTGCCGCGACGCCTCTCCCACGAGTCGCCCGACCACCTCGTGTGCTTCGCGGAAGGGCACTCCTGCCCGCACGAGGTGGTCCGCCAGATCGGTCGCCAGCAGCAGCGGGTCGCTCACCGCCTCCGCCGCCCGCTGCTCGTCGAAGTTCGCCGCCTCCAGCATCTCCGCGAACAACGCCAGAGTCGGCCCCAGCGTATCGACGGAATCGAACACCGGCTCTTTGTCTTCCTGCATGTCGCGGTTGTAGGTCATCGGCAAGCCCTTGAGCACCGTCAACAGCGCCACCAGATTTCCGTAAAGCCGCCCCGTTTTCCCCCGCGCCAACTCCGCGATGTCGGGATTTTTTTTCTGCGGCATCAAAGACGATCCCGTCGTGTGCCGGTCGCTCAACTTTAGAAAACCAAATTCCGCCGACGCCCACAGCACGACGTCTTCGCTCAGACGCGAGACGTGCATCCCGCAGATCGCGATGTCGCTCAGCAGCTCGCACGCAAAATCCCGGTCCGACACCGCGTCCATGCTGTTCTGCGTCACCCCGTCAAATCCCAGCCGCTCGGCCAGAAACTCCCGGTCCACCACGATCGTCGACCCCGCGATTGCCCCCGACCCCAGCGGTAAGACGTTCATCCGCGCCCGGCAGTCGACCAGCCGCCCGGCGTCCCGCTCCAGCATCTCGACGTAAGCCAGCAGATGGTGCGCCACCGGCACCGGCTGAGCCCGCTGCAAGTGCGTGTAGCCCGGGATCACCACGCCCTCGTGCCGCCCAGCCAGACCGATCAGCGCCGCCTGCAAGCCCCGCACCCGCGCCACCAAGTCGTCGATCGCGCCCCGCAGATAGAGCCGGATGTCGACCGCCACTTGATCGTTCCGACTCCGCCCGGTGTGCAGCTTCGCCCCCGGTGCGCCGATCCGCCGCGTGAGTTCGGCCTCGATGTTCATGTGAATGTCCTCGAGATCGGTTCGGAATTCGAACTCCCCCCGCTCGATCTCCCCCCGGATCTCGACCAGTCCGTCGCAGATCGCCGCCCGCTCGGCAGCATCGACCACCCCCGCCCGCTCTAGCGCCACCGCGTACGCCAGACTCCCCTCCACGTCGCAGGCGAACAACCGCCAATCGAACGAAATCGATTCGCTGAAACTCTTCAGCAGATCCGACTGCTCTTCGTCAAAACGTCCCTTCCACATGGTGAATCTTCGACTAGCGCCCCTCGATCTCTGGATTAGTAAAAAATGCCCACCCGCGCTCAGCGAGCGAGCACCGGGTCCGCCTTCGCGCACTTTCCGCTCAACTTCAATTCGTCGCAGCTCCCCTCGATCCGCACCATTTTTGTCGCCGGGGAGAAGCCGAGCCTCCGCGTGATGCAGTTTTCCAGCAATTCCATGTGGGTATCTTCAAATTCGATGATCTTGTCGCAATCCGTGCAGATGAGGTGATTATGCGTCGGGTGCTCCAGGAAATTCGGGTCGTAGTATTTGACGTCCCGCCCCAGATCCAACTCCCGCATCAACCCACTTCTCACCAGGAGCGGGATCGTCCGGTAGACCGTTGCCCGTGAGACCGACTGGTCGATGGCCTTCGCCATGAGGAGTAGCTCCTCGGCGTGGAAGTGCTCCCTGGTCGCCATGACCGCTTCGATGATCGCCTCCCGCTGCGCCGTCCGCCGGAGGCCTTGCTCGGCCAAGTAGGCGTAGACAGTTTCGCGAAAGGAGGACTCCACGGGAGCAACGGTAGGATTTCCGGAACCGGAGTCAAGCAGAGGAAGAGTGCCAGAGGACTACGGCAAGGAAGAGCGGGTTGCCGTTGCTGCATTCCTGCCCTGGCGGGGTTCACCCGTCCGCAATCCATAGCCCCTGGCGATTCAGACCCTACTCCGGTCGGCCCGCGATTCAATCCGAATCGAGACTTTTTCTCGAAGACCGGCATTGCCAACGCGATCAAATCCCCGCTAGAACTCCCCCCGCAAACGGCACCCCGGAACCGTTGTTGCGGGCGACAGCTCGCGGCCCCGTCCGAGTTTGCCGCTTGCAATCAAAATCGGAACTCCGTAATTGCACTCCCTCAATCTCTAACTGTCCCTCACCGACTTTTCTTCCATGGCTAAAATTCTGTTGATCGTTGCCATCCTTGTTTCCCTCGCCACCGCGGGTCTCGGGTATCTGAACAAACAAAAACTCGACGAGACCGTCCTCACCCTCGACACGACGACAAACGCCCTCGCTACCCGCACAACCGAGCTTCTCCGGGAAGACCGCCGAACTCGAGGAAGCCAACGCCTCCCTCGAGACCGTCACCGCCGAGAAGGAGACCTCCGAGGCCTCCCTCGCCACTTCGGAAGCCGCCAAGAACCAAGCCGAATCCGAACTCGCCGACATCAAGGGCCAGATCGCCACGAAGGACAGCGAGATTGATTCTCTCACGGCCCAACTCGCCGATAAAGAGAAGATCATCGCCGACACGTTAGCGGTCGGCACCAACGAAGAGACCGAGGTCGTCGACACCGCCGGACCGACCCCCCGGGAGTTGGAACTCGAAGCTCTCGTTTCCAGCCTGGAACAGAAAAATAGCCAGCTGCGCAGCGATAACGAGACGTTCGAAAAGAAGGAGACCGATCGCAAGGCTCAGATCATGCGCGACGGTTTGGAGGGCCAAGTCCTAGCCGTCAACTCCGCTTGGAACTTCGTCGTTCTCAGCATCGGCGACAACCGCGGCGTCGTGAACAACGCCGAGCTTCTCCTCAAGCGCGACGGTCGCTACCTCGGTAAGGTCCGCGTGACGTCCGTCGAGCCATCGACCGCCATCGCCGACATCGTCGCGAACTCCGTCCCTGCCGGTATCGCCGTCCAGCCGGGCGACCGCGTCATCTACCAGTCCAGCAACTGAACCTCATGCCCGCCGCCGCTCGGACTTTGGCCGCGTTGGTCTGCCTAGCTACCTTCGCAGGGTGCGCGACCGACCAGACGACCCCCACCGGTCAGAAGCGGCCCTCCACCATCCCGTGGAATAGCCCCGCCTCCTGGGAAGGTCCCGGAGTCTACGGATCCGCCCTTAACTCCGGCGGTTAAAGCGGGCGCATCCCCGAACGTCGGGGTCACTCGCGCGTCCAGACCTTCGGATATCGTTAGCGATCCCGATGCTGTCTGTCCCGCAGCGTTCTGGCCGCCAGTGCTCCAACCGTGGAGATGTCGTAGCTCGGTCCGGACGGGACCGAGTGCTCCGGTTGCCGACGTAGCCCGAGGCAGAGCCTCCAACTTCCTGCACCAATCACAACTCACCAACCAGCCATCACCCCGCCCCGCATCCTCGTTATTCGTGGCGGCGCCATCGGCGACTTCATCCTGACGCTCCCCGCCATCGCTCTCTTAAGAGACGCCTTCCCGTCGGCCCACCTCGAGATCCTCGGCACCCGCCACATCCTGGCCCTCGCGGAGAACCGTTTCTACGCCGACGAGATCCGGAGCATCGAATACGCGCCCCTCGCTGGCTTCTTCAACCCCAAAGCCGATCTCGATCCCGAACTCTGCGCTTACTTCAGCGGGTTCAACCAAGTCATCAGCTACCTCTTCGATCCCGACGATTTTTTCAAAGGCAACCTCGAGCGAGCGGGCGTGCAAAATCTCCTGACCGCGGACCCCCGCGTCGGCGACCAATCGCACGCCGCCCTCCAGCTCGCCGCTCCGCTCCAGCGCCTCGCGCTCTTCCTCGAGGAACCCGCCGCCCAGTTCTTCCCCTCCGACGCCGACCTGGAAGCCGCCCGCGATCTCATCCCCCGAGGGCAACACCCCGTCATTGCCATTCACCCTGGCAGCGGCGGCGAGCGGAAGAATTGGCCCGTCGACCGTTGGATCGACTTCATCACCGCTTTCACGGCGAGCCACACCCCAGCTCAATTCATCGTCGTGGGCGGCGAGGCCGACGCCGACGCGCTCACGGTATTTCGAGCGGCTCACGGCACCACCCCTCACGTCCAGTTCCTCACCGATCTCCCGCTCCCCGTCCTCGGCGGCGTCTTCGCCCAGTGCGATGCCTACCTCGGGCACGACAGCGGCATCTCCCACCTTGCCGCCGCCACCGAGTGCCCCTGCCTCCTGCTCTTCGGCCCGACCGACCCGGAGGTGTGGGCACCACGCAACGAGTTCGTCCGCGTCATTCGGGCCGCTAGCGGGCAACCGGGAGACATTCCGCTCGATTCCGTCCTCGCCGCAGCCAATGCTCTGTTCGCCGATGCCTGATCCGATCCCCGCGCCAGAAAGGATCCTCGGCTTGGATCCCTCGCTTCGCTGCACCGGCTACGGACTCATCGAACGCCACCCCCGCCGCAGCCGTTGCCTCCACTACGGCACCATCAAAAACGCGGCCTCCCGCCCGCTCTCAGTCTGTCTGCTGGAGATCCGCCAGCAACTGACCGACGTCATCCTCGAGTGGCAGCCGACCACGATGGCCATCGAAAGCACGATTTACGTCCAGAGCTTCCGCACCGCCATCACCCTCGGATCCGCTCGCGGCGCCGCGATCCTCGCCGCCGCCGAGCGCGGCCTCGCAATCCACGAATACGCCCCCCGCAGCGTCAAACAAGCCGTCGTCGGCCGAGGTAGCGCCCAAAAGGAACAAGTCGCTTTCATGATCCGCGCCACCCTGGAACTGCGCGAAACCCCACCGCCCGACGCCGCCGACGCCCTCGCCGTCGCGCTCGCCCACGTCCAAGCCGCCGACGCCGCGCACCACCGCCGCGAACCCCTCAAGCGCATATGACCCCATCACTCCAGATCTTTTGGATTCTCACGCGAAGCCGCGAAGCCGCGAAGCGATTGCTGATTCACCCGAATCGTCGCGCCTTCGCACCTTCGCGTGAGACCAATCACATCTCACCGCGTTCGCTGTGACGCCGCTCACCCCAAGTTGGCTCGGTCGTCTCGCTTACGCCGATGCCCTCGACATCCAGGACAAGACCGTCGCCGCGATCCACTCCGGCCAGTCCGAGCCGACGCTCCTCCTCCTCGAGCACGAACCCATCTTCACCATCGGACGCACCCGCGACCAGAGCAGCCTCCGCGCGATCAAGTCGCTCCCGTATCCCGTGCACGAGACGAACCGCGGCGGCCAAGCCACCTACCACGGGCCGGGCCAGCTCGTCGGCTACCCCATCCTCGACCTCCACCCGTACGGTCGCGACCTGCACCGCTACCTCCGCTTCCTCGAAGGCGTCCTCATCGACGTCCTCGCGACTTACGACATCGCCGCCACCCGGTCCGAAGGACTGACCGGTGTCTGGGTCGGAGATCGCAAGATTGCGTCCATCGGCGTCGGCGTTCGCCATTGGATCACCATGCACGGCTTCGCCCTCAACGTGAGCGGCGAACTCGATGGCTTCAGCCACATCACCCCCTGCGGCATCGCCAACGTCCAGATCACCTCCATCGAACGCGAGACCGCATCCGCCCCCACCGTCCGAGAAGTCGCCCACCGAGCGGCTCAATTTTTGAACAAAAACCTCCCCACGCTCGAAGCCTAGGGGAAAACTTCACTCCCCCAGCGTATCATCCAACCACCCGAGCAACTCCGTCATCGTCTCCACGGTCTCGTCGCCCATGTTGGAGATGCGGAACGTCTTCCCCTTGATCTTCCCGTATCCGCCGTCGATCACGCAGTGATATTTTTCCCGCAGTCGCTTGATCCAGCCCGCCACGTCGACGTCCCGGTTGTTGGCCACGCACGTCAGCGAAACGGAACGATACCCCTCGGGTGCAAAAAATTCGAAGCCGTGTCGGCGCACCCAAGCGTGCACGATCGCATTCAGCTCCGCGTGGCGAGCGTAGCGTTTCTCCAGCCCTTCGGTGAAGATGTCTTCGAGCTTCGAACGTAGCGCGTACACGTGGGAGATGACCGGCGTGCTCGGCGTCATGTCGTTCTCCTGGTTCTTCCGGAACTCGAGAAAATCGAAGTAGTATCCCCGATCCGCCATCGTCGCGGCCCGCTCGAATCCCTTCTCCGACACGGCGAATAGCCCCATCCCCGGCGGCAACGCCAAGGCCTTCTGGCTCCCGGTCAACAACACGTCGATCCCCAGCTCGTCCATCGGGATCGCTTCCGTCGAGAACGACGACACCGAATCGACCACGAACATCACGTCCGGGTATTTGCGGACGACTTCGGCGATCTCACGCAGCGGGTTTTTCACCCCGCACGAGGTCTCGTTGTGAATGAGCGTGATCACGTCAAATTCGCCCGTCGCCAACTTCGCGTCCACCGCGTCCGGCAGGATCGCCTGACCCCACTCGACTTGCAGCGCCTCGGCTACTTTCCCGCAACGCGTGCTCACGTCGAACCACTTGTCGGAAAACGCGCCGCACATGCAGTTGAGCACTTTCTTCCCGACCAGATTACGGATTGCCCCCTCCATCACGCCCCAAGCGGACGAAGTCGAGATGAAGACCGGCTGCTTCGTCATGAAGAGCTCCTGCAATCGCGGTTGGATCTCGCCGTAGAGCGCTTTGAAGTCGCCGCTGCGGTGCCCAATCATGGGACTGCAAAACGCGGCGTAGGTCTTTTCGGAAACCTCGACGGGTCCCGGGATGAATAGTTTGACGTGGTCTTCGGTGATTGGCATGAGCCCCTAGTTGTCCCAGATAAAGTTCTCCAGCCGCAAGCGCTTTACGCGATCCGCCGCTTCCTGCGACCTCGGCCCCTCGGTCGCCGCCATCTTCTCGTAGATGGCCCCCGCCTCCCGCAGCTGATCCCGCTCCTCGAGCAACCGCGCTGCGTCGAATCCCGCTTTGTAATACCAGAAATACTCCGGCTCCCCGGCGCGCGGCGAGTTCAGCACCTCGTAGTAGCCCGCCAGTGCCGGATCAAAGTCGCCCAAGCGCTCGCTCACCGAAGCCGCCTTCGCCAAGGCCTCGTTCCGCTCGGATACGGACGCCGCCGGGTCCCGAGCGACTTCCCTCCAGACCTCGATCGCTTCACTTCCCTGTTCCCCGTCGCCGAGGTCCAACCCGTTGAGGGTATCGCCCTTTTTTAGCCGAGCGGCGATCTGCAATCGCGGATCTTCAGCGGTCGCTGCAACCTGATCCAACAATCCCACCGCCTCACGACTTCGCCCCAAGGCATTGAAGAGAAGCGCCTGCTCGAGCAGGGCGCGGTTCGCCAGCGATCCGCCAGTCTGCCTCACCTCTTCAAAGAGTTCGATCGCTTCTTCCAACATCGCTGGCTCGATCAATTTCGACGCGGATCTCGCGGCCAAGAAGAGGGCCGCCGCCCGCTGGGTTGCGTCCTCAGCCGACTGCGCCGCCCGCTCGAATTGATCTCGCGCCCCGCGAGCGTCGCCCCCGCGCGCCAGCAACTCGCCCCATTTCATCCGGACGGCGGAGACGTGACGCGAGTCCGGGTGATCTGTGACGAAGCGCTCCGCCGCCGCCCGCGCCGCCTCGCCGCCGGCCGGGGTCCCGTCGTCCGCCGCGTAGATCTCGAAGTAATCCGCCTGCTCCCCACCCGAGCCATTCGCGATCTTTCGGAAGTTCGACCGCGCCCGGTCGCGGTCGCCATTCATCCAATTCCACTCCGCGATCCCGAGCCTCGCCCGACTGCGGACCACCGCATTCTCCGCCTCCACACTCAACCGGCGCAATGCGGCCAGTGTCCGCCCACGGCTCGCCCCATCGGCGTCGAGCGCCGTGGCCAACTCGATCCGCTCCGCCGCCCCGGCGTCCTCGCTCCGCAGCAGTGCCAGGTCGGCCTCGCCGCCACCCGGCGCAAACCCGGCCGCCAGCGCCGCATTGGTCAGCGCAGCGCCCCGCAACCACTCCGGACCCCGGGCGGCCTCCCGAAAGTAGCCCGCCGCCCGATCAAAGTTGCCGGCCTGAAAATTCGACGTCCCTCGCAGGAAGTCCAACCGAGCGCTCTCGCCAGCCTTAAACGGCGCTCCCTCCGCGGCGGCTAGTGTCCGGACGCCCGCCTCGAGCTGCCCATCGGCCAGCAGCAGATCCGCCAATCGAATCGTCGCTTCGCCCCGCAGCGGGTGATTCGGGTGCTTTGCTAGAAATTCCCGGTAGGTCGCAGTGGCCCGATTCAGGTTGGATTGCCGCTCGTCGTTGCGGGCGAGGTAGTAGGTCGCCAGCGCGGACAATGGGGTGCCCTCTTCGTTCTCGAAGCGCTTGAGCTCCGCGTTCACCGGATCGTTCGAAGCCCCGTAGACTTGGTCGAGCTTGGCCATCAGGTCGCCGATGAGCGGGTTGCGCCCCGCGTCCCGGATGAACGCTTCCAGCTTTCGCTCCGCTGCTTCCACGTCACCCTCACGAAGGAGCGCCTCGGCCAGACCGATAGCCGTTCCTCCCGATAGTCGGCGATTGCGGGTATCAAGCCTAGAATAGCTCGCCCTCGCCTGGTCGATCTCCCCCCGCTCGAGTTTCAATCGCGCCATCAGGTAATCTTTCTCCTCCGCGACCCGAGGCCGCGGATTCCGGATGCTTTCGAGCGCCAACGCAGCTTGATCCAATCCGCCCGCTTCGATCAACAGCGCCGCAACACTCAATCTTGCCGGATGGATCACCCGGCTCTCCTTGGGCACCTCCCCGAGGGCGACGAGGGCTTCGTTCAGCCGATCCGTTGCCTCCAGCATCCGCGCCTTGCCGAGCAAGGCCTCGCCGACCCGCGCGTAGCCCTCGACCGAAGCCACCTCCGAATAGAGCTTGAGCGCCTGCTCAAATTCCCCCCCCTGAGCCTTTGCCTGCGCCAGCCAAAACCGCACTTCCGTACCCCCCAACAACTCCGCATCGTCCAAGAAAGCCACCGCCTCATCCTCTCTGCCCGCTAGCAACAGACACCGAGCCAATTCGACCGCGACCGCTCTCCTCTCATCCAGGCCAAGCGAATCTCCGGCGAGAGCTTCCTTCAAGGCGAAGACTCGCCCCTGCGGCACCCCCTCCTCGCGCGCCACGCGTGAGCTGAAAACCAGATCCACAACTTCCCCAGCCCCGACTGTCCCCGCGAGAAGACCCGCGCCAACTAACCCGAACCACCACCTCATGCGTCTAGCGTCACCTCCGCGATCCCGGTCGTCAAGGGCCCGCCCCGCTCCCGGCGCCCCTCGTTCAGGTCGAAGCCGGCAGCTTCGCCGTGCACTCCGCGCAGTGACCGAAGAACTCGAGGGAATGGTGCACCCCACTGAAACCCAACTCGGCTTCGATCTGAGCTTCGACTGCCGCTACCGAACAAGGAAACTTGAGCACCTGCACGCTCCCACACTCCGTGCAGATCACGTGGTCGTGATGTCGGGCCGGATTGGTTAATTCGTAATAACTACACGAACGCCGCAGATTCACCTTGTGGACCAATCGGAAGGTTTCCAGCAGCGTGACCATGCGGAATACCGTCGCGTAATCCGGCAGCATTCCCCCCTCTTTCAACGCATTCGCCTGGATCTCGGTCAGCGAAAGGGGACCGTCCGCAGCGAAGAAAGCCTGCATGATCCCTTGTCGGCTGCGCGTGATGCGAAGACCTTGCGAGCGGAGCATGGCGAGGATGCCTTCCACGCTGAAATCGAGGTTAACTTTGGACACAAGAACTGCGTTTTATGGGCAGCGTGCCCGAGATCGGCAAGTGAAAAGCCGGAGCGAAACCGTGAAATCGAAAATGATTTACCTTCAGAACCGGCCTGACACACGTTTAAACAGCCCCTAATTTCTGGCCCCACCGGAGCCTCCGGACTTCACCAGACGCACCTCCTAGCCAAGTCGCCGCACGGGCACTCCGCGTTCCGCCAGCTCGCGCTTGACGTCGCCGACCGTGAACTCACCGAAGTGAAAGATCGTCGCCGCCAAAACGGCGTCGGCCTTCCCTTCCGCCAGGACTTCGACGAGATGATCAATCGATCCGGCGCCGCCGCTGGCGATCACCGGGACATCGACCGCGTCGCTCACCGACCGCGTCAGGCCGAGGTCGTAGCCGCCGCCCGTTCCGTCTGCGTCCATGCTAGTCAACAGGATCTCGCCCGCCCCCAGCCGCGCGACTTCCGCCGCCCAGGCCACCGCGTCCAACTCCGTCGCGTTCCGTCCGCCGTGGGTGTAGACCGTCCAGCCCGATCCGTCCGCGTTCCGCTTCGCATCGATCGCCACCACGATGCACTGGCAGCCAAACAGATCCGCAGCCCTTCGCACAAATGACGGATCGCTGATCGCCGCCGTGTTCATACTGACCTTGTCGGCCCCCGCCAACAGCATCGCCCGGACGTCCTCGACGGCCCGGATCCCGCCCCCCACCGTCAGCGGCATGAAACACTCTTCCGCCGTCCGCTCGACCACATCTACCATCGTTGCCCGCGCGTCGCTCGAAGCGGTGATGTCCAGAAAGACAAGCTCGTCGGCCCCCTGCGCGTCGTACGCCTTCGCGCATTCCACCGGATCGCCCGCGTCCCGCAGGTCGAGAAATTTTGTTCCCTTCACCACCCGACCCCCGGTCACGTCCAGGCACGGAATCACGCGTTTACCAAGCATGCCCGCCACCCTGCCCACCACCCTCCGCAAACCCGAGTCCAAAATGTTTGCGTTGCCCCCAAGCCGCATTACCCTCCGCCCATCGCACGAAGACCGACCATGAACGCCGCGCTCCGACTCCTCGCCTTGGCCCTCGCCGCTCAGCTCTTCACCGCCTGCGTCGGTCTCCAGGGAGCGGGGGACTTCAACACCGTCATCGTCGACGCGGGCCACGGCGGGCACGATCTCGGTGCCCGCCCCGTCTCCGGCCAATACGAGAAGGACCTCGCACTCGATACCGCCAAACGCCTTCGCAACGCCCTCTGGTGGCGCGGATTCAAGGTCATCATGACCCGCGACTCGGACGAGTTCATCGCCCTCGGCGAGCGGACGGCACTGTCCAACCGGACACGCAACACGATCTTTGTGAGCGTTCACTACAACTACGCGCCCTATCGGTCAGCTCGGGGAATCGAGACTTACTACTACTCAAGCCGCTCCGAGCGGCTCGCAGAGAACATTCAGAAAGAATTACTCAAGGCCTACGAGACCAAGGACCGCGGCGTGAAAGAGCGAGGCTTCTTTGTCCTGCGGAAAAATAATCGCCCGTCCGTCCTGGTGGAGTGCGCTTTCGTTTCCAACCCGAGCGACAACGCGGCCGCCCAGAGTGGGCGAGGCCGACAACGCATCGCCGACGCCATCGCCCGCGGTATCGCCAACGAACGGCGCGGGAAAAGGCCGTAAGACCAACCCGAAAGACACGGCGCTCCGACCACCGCCACCGCCCTCCGCTCGGAAAATTCACGTCACTCCCCGCATTTCGCATTGCAAACTCAACGCTTCGTGCAATTCTGGACGGCTCTATGAGTCAACATCCCAGCTTAAAAGGCAGCGGCGCGATCAAAGCGAAACGCAGCGTCCTCAAACGATTCGAGCGCGTCGAATTGCTCAAAAAGCGCGGTCAATTCAAGCCCGGCCAGCGCGTCATCGGCCTCGCCAAGACGAAACCCGAGGAATAATCCTCCGCCAGCGACCGCCTGCTCTCGGGCGATCGTCCACCCGCCATGCGGCTGAATCGCTTCCTTGCCTCAGCCGGTCTTGGCTCCCGCCGGACCTGCGACGACCTCATCCGTGACGGTCGAGTTTCGATCAACGGGCAAGCGGTCGAGAATCTCGCAACGTTCGTATCTCCCGCCGACAGCGTTCGCGTCGGGCGACGAGTCGTTCGGCCGAAGTCCCACACCTACGTCCTGCTTAACAAACCGGCCGGATACGTCTGCACCCGCTCCGACGAGCTAAAGCGGAAAAATATCTTCGACCTCCTACCCAGCGACATTGGTCGTCTCTTTCACGTCGGTCGCTTGGATAAAGAAAGCGAGGGGCTCATTGTCCTCACCAACGACGGCGACCTCTCCCAAGAACTCACCCATCCCTCCCACCAAGTGGAGAAGGAATACGACGTCATCCTCGACAAGCCCTTTGACTCGACCCTGATCGCGAAGCTGCTCAACGGCGTCTTCATCGAAGGTGGCCGGGCGAAGATGGAATCTGTCCGGGTGATCAATCCGACGAAGTTGATCGTCATCCTCCGCCAGGGCCTCAAGCGCCAGATCCGCGAGATGCTTTGGGCGACCGGCGAGTACCGCGTCAAGCGCCTCACCCGCACCCGGATCGGACAACTCACCGATCCCAAGCTCAAGACCGGCCACTGGCGACCCCTCCGCCGACCCGAGATCGACGCTCTCAGCCGCAATCCCCCGCCGCGGCGCAGCAACGCCGGCTGAAGGTCGAGATGCTACGAGCCGGTCCCGGTCGCAACCGGAGACGCGGCTCGTCGACCTTTGTCAGGGCTCCAAGAGACCACCCACCGGGCTGGCCTCCGGAGCGGGAGGGAAGTCGCCCGCTGGCGTGACCCCGACCGTTGGAGTAGCCGTCACCTCCGGGATCGCAGTAGGTTCAGCGATGTCTGCATCCGCCTCCGGCAGAGGTGATGCGGTGGCCAGCGCCGCTTCGGCCTCTCGCTTGGCCTCCGCCAGTTCTTGCTGAGCCTCGACCAAGTCCGCCCGCTCTTCGACGATTTCCTCCCGTGCCTCCTCGACTTCCTCGGCTGCCTCATCCACCTGTTTGCCAAGCTCCTCCTGCTTCCCGTCGCAAGCCGCCAGCGAGAGCAACATGCCAGACACCAATACCGTGCTCGCCGCCCGAGCGACCGCTTTATTCGAGACAGACCGTTTTATCATAAAGGCTGATCGCGCACCGAGCCATGACCGCGCGGATCGGTTCAAGAATATTTGCCGTTTGCCCTCAGCGCGCCGGCCCTCAGCGCCCCGTCAACTGCGGCTCACCGCAGGCTTCCCAAACCGTCGCGCCCACCCGTCGCCCAACGACTAAACCGTCGACTCCGGAGAACGAAAAGTGAATCCCGCAGTAGACGCGGCTCATCGCCACTTCTAGTGCGCAATCCCACAAGGATCGATAGGTCCTGGAGTAATGAGGGATCATTCCACTCGTCACCGCAAACGTCTGCCCGTCCGAACCAAAGAACCTCGCCAGCACCTCCGAGGCCGCCCCGCTGAAGCCAGCGTGGCCCGACGGATACTCCGGGTGGGGCGGCGACGGGAGCAACGATTCCCATTCGCCGTCCCCCGCCGTCTCCGGATTCCCGTCCTCCCAACCGTTCCGGATCGCGTCTACCGGACGCCAGAGCCGATACTGATATTTCGCCCGCCAGATCACGATGCCTGCGTCTGCCATGGCGAGGTTCAGCGTCGCAAAGAGACGGATCCCGTCGCCGAACGACAGATCATTGCGCTCCGCGAGATCTCGGGCGATCGCGTTCCAATGCCCCGGCGGCGTCTCGGTGAAGCGGAGGTCCGACCAGAAATACGCGATCACCTTCTGCTCCTTCGTCCGGACCGTCGATCGCTTTCCACCGATTGCCTTCACCTCGTCCAACGCGTCGGTGTAGGGCTGGCTCACGAGATCCGGCGGACCATCGGGCATGAATTGATCTGGATCCGTTAACGTGAATGGCCGGACGTCTCCCCACTGGGGCAGCTCCGCCGACTGGTAGTTCGGCGGCGTGTGCCGCCACCGCCCGATTCCTTCATTCCCCGGAGACTCCACCACGGTCGCGCTCCCGTCGGATTGCCGACTCCTCACGAGCTCGGCTCCACAATCCTGCCCGATCGTGATCGCCGCCGCACTCCCCGGCCCGAAGCTCATCGCCACGGTGGCCGCCTCTCCACCGGGGTAAATATAATTTCCCACCGTCGCCGCCGCCGCCGCCGCCGCGACAACTTGATCTTCCTCCGGCAGTCCAGCTTGTTCGGCTCGGGCCATTGCGTTCCACATCGAGAAATGATAGATCGCCAACGCCCTCGATGCCCATGCCGGGGCCGCGCCCGCCTCGGTCAGATCTTCGATCAACGCAACGTTCAGCTCCAACACCGGGTCCACCCCGGTTCCCCTCGACGCCGAGGTCATCACCAGCAGCCCGACAACCAGACCGACCCACCACCCGCACCTCATCCCGCTATCTACTCGGACCGGCAAGTCCCCACCATCGAAAAATACCGATCCTCAGCACGTCCCTACCTCGCACCAATCTGCCAGCGCCCTTCGACTCACCTTCCCTCTTGCCGTCACCGGAATCGCATCGACCACGAAGATCTCGCGCGGCACTTGCCAAGTCGCCAACTGCTCCGCGCACCACCGCCGCACCTCCGTCCCGGTCGCCCCTCCGACCACCACCGCAGCCAGCGACTGAACTCGGGCTGCGTCACCGCGCCCAAACACCGCCACCTCGTCGACCGCCGGATGCTTCGCGATCACCGCCTCGACCGCCGCAGGGTTCACCTTGCGACCCCCCACGTTCACGATCTCCGACGGCCGCCCGACGATCCGGTAACCCGTCGTCTCGCTCCCCTCCAACAGATCGCCGGGTCGCAGCGTTCCGCCCGTTCCCCGGCAGACCGCCGCACTCTTCACCCACACCGCTCCACTGTCCCCGGTCTCCCAACGAAGTTCGACCCCGCGCATCGCCGTGCCCACGAAGCCGTCGGACGGGACCGACCGCTCCGACGCATCGTAACAAATCCCGCCGCATTCCGACGCTCCGTAGAACGAATGAATCTTCAGCCCGTGCGCGTTGCGAAACTCCTCGGCCACCCGCGCCGTGAGGGGGGCGCCCGCCGAGATGCAGAGGCGTAGTTGCCTCGGGTCAGTCGGCGTTCGCGAGATCCGCCCGAGCGCTCGGAAAATCGCCGGGACCGCAGGCAACACCGTCGCCCCGCTCGCCGCCACGCCGCTCCAAACCGCCCGCGGCAACGAATCCTCAGCCGCGACGAGCGGCACTCCGCAGAACAGCAGCGGCGCGACAAGATTGCTGAACCCGTAGGAATGCGCGAAAGCGATCACGGCGTAATTCACGTCGTCCCGAGAGATCCCCATCGTCTCACAGACCTGGTCGCAATCCGCCAGCACGGCGGCGGCATCGAACTCCAGTGCCCGCGGCGCCCCGGTCGTGCCCGACGTTAACTTGATCAGTGCCACGTCCGCTGCCAGCCGACCCACCGGCCCCGCCGACCGGATCAGCTCGACCCGCGGCGCTCCGTCCCAGGTCACTCGCGCCGCCGCCCTGGCCGTCTCCTCCGCCTCGGCGATCTGCGATTCCGACCACGTCGCGTCCACCAACAGCACCGCCCCACCAGCCTGCCAGATCCCCAGCACCATCGCCGGCCATCCGACCACGTTCCCCGCGAGCAGCGTTACCACCGCACCCGGCGACATTCGCAATTTATCCAATTGGGACGCGACCCCGGCGGCTTCTTCCCCGAGTTGCTCGAAAGATCGCGCCACCGAACCGTCCGGACGCAAAACCGCGACCCCGTTCCCGAGATCGTCCAACGTTCGCTGCCAGCGATCCAGAAGCGCGAGATTCGCCTTGCGCAATTTCACGACCTCCCTCACTTTCTCCGATTCCATTTTTCCTTATGAAGGCCGAGATTCATCCCAAATACACCGATACAACCATTAACTGCGCCTGCGGAGCCAGCTATCACACCCGCTCGACGAGCGAGAACCTTAGCATCGGCATCTGCGCCGCATGCCATCCCTTTTTCACCGGTGAGCAGAAATTCGTCGATACCGCCGGCCGGATCGAGAAGTTCCAGCGCCGCTACGGCAGCATCCGCGCGACTCGCGCTCCCAAGAAACCCTAGCGACCCAATTCCGACCCCCACTTTCAACGGTGAGTCCGCCCCGCGCGGACTCACCGTTTTTCTTTGCCCCGCTTGGCAAAGCCAACCCCGGACCTTCCGACGTTAAGACCTTCCGACCTTCGACCGCATCTCATGGACTACGCCCCGCTCACCGCCCGCATCGCCGCCCGCTTCGAAGAACTCGAGGCCGCCATCTCCGCGCCGGATCTCTACGACGACCCCAAGCGCGCCCAGACCTTGCTCCGAGAACACGCTCGCAACCGGGCCATCCTGGATAAATCCGACGCGTTTCAGAAGAACACCCGCGAACTCGCCGAGAACCGCGAACTCGCCAGCGGTCCCGACCACGAACTCGCCGAACTCGCCCGCCTGGAGATCGCCGAGCTCGAAGAATCGCTGCCGAAAACTGAATTTGCCCTCCGCATTGCCCTGCTCCCACCCGAACCCGACGAGGACAAGGACGCCATCGTCGAGATCCGGGCCGGCACCGGCGGCGCCGAAGCCGCTCTCTTCGCCGCCGACCTCTACCGTATGTACACCCGCTACGCCGAGGTCGCCGGCCTCAAGATCGAGGTCATGGACAGCTCCGACTCCGATCTCGGCGGTCTGAAGGAGATCACCTTCCGCCTCACCGGCGAATCGGTCTTTCGCCGCATGCGCTACGAATCTGGTCCCCACCGCGTCCAACGCGTTCCCGCCACCGAGACGCAAGGCCGCGTCCACACCTCCGTGGCGACCGTCGCCGTGCTCCCTGAAGCCGAAGAAGTCGACCTCGTTCTCCCCATGAGCGACCTTCGCATCGACGTTTGCCGCTCCGGCGGACCCGGCGGCCAGGGCGTCAACACCACTGACTCCGCCGTCCAGATCACCCACATCCCCACCGGCCGCATCGTCCGTTGCCAAGACGGTCGCTCCCAGATCCAGAACAAGGCCAGCGCCCTCCAGATCATGCGCTCCCGCCTGCTCGAAGACAAACGCCAGGCCGAGGAAGACAAATACTCCGCCCACCGCAAGGCCCTGCTCGGTGGCGGTGGACGGGAGGAAAAAGTCCGCACCTACAACTACGCGCAGAATCGAGTCACCGACCACCGCATCGGCCTCACGCTCTACTCCCTCGACAGATTCATCGAAGGCGACATCGCCGAGATGATCGAGTCCCTCGCCGCCTCCGACCTCGAAGACCGCCTCGCCGCCGAGACGGTAGCCGCGTAGAGAAAACAGGATTAGCAGGATTCTTAGGATTCATTCATCCGGAGCCTTCGGCTCCGGTCATCGCATTCCAATCCAGTATATCCCGTTGATCCTGTCCAAAAAGACAATGACCACCCTCGAAGTCATCCAAGCCGCCGCCACTTATTTGGCCAAGCACGACATCGAGTCCCCCCGCCTCAACGCCGAGCACCTGCTCGCCCACAGCCTTGGGAAGAAGCGCCTCGATCTCTACCTCGAGTTCGACCGGCCACTTTCGGAAGCCGACCGCGCCCCCCTCCGCGACCTCGTCCGCCGTCGCGGCGAAGGCCATCCGCTCCAGCACCTCGTGGGCACGACGGAATTTTACGGTCGGGAATTTCTCACCGACCCCCGCGCCCTCATCCCCCGCCCCGAGACCGAGCAACTCGTCGAACTCTTCCTCTCGACGACGAACGCTCCACTCTCAACCGTGTTGGACTGCGGCACCGGCACTGGCGTCATCGCCATCACCCTCGCGCTCGAACTCCCCACCGCCACCGTCCACGCCACCGACCTCTCCGCCGAAGCCCTTGCCCTCGCCCGCGAAAACGCCACCCGCCTTACCGCCACCAACGTCACCTTTCACCAAGCCGATCTCCTCCCCGACGACGACACCCGCTACGACGCCATCGTCGCCAATCTCCCCTACATCTCCGCCGCCGCCATCGCCAACCTCTCCCGCGAGGTCCAGCACGACCCCACCGCCGCCCTCGACGGCGGCCCCGACGGCCTCGACCTCATCCGAACCCTCATCAAAAAGGCCCCCGAGCAGCTCAACCCCGGCGCCCCCCTCCTCCTGGAGATCGGCCACGACCAATCCCAAGAAGTCCTCCACCTCTGCCAGGCCGCCGGCCTCAAGACCGCCACAGCCCACCAAGACTACCACGGCATCAACCGCTTCATCCGAGCTGCCACCTAGGGCGTGGTAGCGCCCGCCGCCAGATCCCCCATTCTTCCTGTATTCGTTGCTACCTTTGCGACCTTCTGTTCAAAAACGCATTCGCATTTGAAGTCGCATCCGGCGGAGAGGGTGGGATTGTCCCTCAGAGCCGGGACTGTCTCCGGTCGCTCCGCTCCCTCCGGCTCGAACCTATCGACGAACGTGGGTTCGAACCCCACCCACGACACCCAAAACCCAAGGCATAACTTTCTTACCTTCGTTCCCCTTTGTTCAAAACACATCCGGCGGAGAGGGTGGGATTGTCCCTCAGAGCCGGGACTGTCTCCGGTCGCTCCGCTCCCTCCGGCTCGAACCTATCGACGAACGTGGGTTCGAACCCCACCCACGACACCCAAAACCCAAGGCATAACTTTCTTACCTTCGTTCCCCTTTGTTCAAAACACATCCGGCGGAGAGGGTGGGATTCGAACCCACGGAACCTTTCGGCTCTCCAGTTTTCAAGACTGGCGCAATCGACCACTCTACCACCTCTCCTGTCGAAGCCAGAGAACTACGCGCCCCCAGCCCAAATCGCAAGCTCGCAACCGACCGCTGGTTCGACTACCTAACTCCCGATGCGAATCCTCATCGCACCCGACAAATTCAAGGGCTCCCTCACCTCCGCCGAAGCAGCCGCCGCCATCGAGACCGGCTTCCGCCGCGTCTTCCCGGACCTCTCCGCCACGCGCATCCCGCTCGCCGACGGCGGCGAAGGCACCGCCGCCCTCTTCCGCGAAGCCCTCGACGGCCAACGCATCGAAGCCACCGTCGCCGACCCGCTCGGCCTTCCCGTCGCCGCCGAGTTCACCTGGCTCCCGCAGACCCGCGACGCCGTCATCGAAATGAGCGCGGCTTCGGGCCTCTGGCGACTCGCCGACAGCGAGCGTAATCCGCTCCGCACTTCCACCCGTGGCACCGGCGAACTCGTCCGCGCCGCGATCGCCCACGGAGCCCGCCGCATCTTGCTCGGCCTAGGCGGCAGCGCCACCAACGACGCGGGCGCGGGCCTCGCCGCCGCCCTCGGCTACCGCTTCCTGGATTCAGCCGGCAAAGAGGTCGAACCCATCCCGGCGAACTTCTTCGAGATCGAACGAATCGTTCCACCGGACGCTCTACCCGCCGCCGAGATCATCGCCCTCTCCGACGTCTCGAATCCCCTCCTCGGCTCGCGCGGCGCGACCCGCGTCTACGGTCCCCAAAAAGGCGCGACCGACCTCGACGACCTCGAAGCTCGCGTCGCTCATCTGGCGCGCGTGATCGACCGAGACCAGCACGGCGATCACCGCCTCACGCCCGGAGCGGGGGCCGCAGGCGGCCTCGGCTTTGGTCTTCTGAGCTTCTTTGGCGCCGCGATCCAACCCGGCTTCGACACCTGCATCGCGCTCATCGGCATCGACGAGCACCTGTCCCAAGCCGATCTCGTTCTCACCGGCGAAGGTCGCCTCGACGCCTCCACCCTCGAAGGCAAGGGCCCCGCTGGCATCGCCCGCCTCGCCCGCGCCGCCGGCAAACCCTGCATCGCCTTCGCCGGTTCGCTCGAGAATCCCGACGCCCTCGGACGCACCTTCGACGCGTGCGTCCCCATCACCGACCGACCGCTTCCCCTCGCGGAAGCCATCGCCGACGCGGCGATTCTTCTCTCGCGCGCCGCCGAACGCACCGCCAAACTCCTCGCACTCTCCAAGCAGTTATGAGCAAAAAAATCGCACTCCTCTTCGCCGGACAAGGCGCGCAGACCGTCGGCATGGGCAAAGATCTGGCCGCCGCTTCACCCGCCGCCGCCGCTCTCTACGAACAAGCCGACGCCCTCCTCGGCACCCCACTCAGCCAGACCAGCTTCGACGGCCCGACCGAGGAACTCACCAAGACCTCCGTCTGCCAACCCGCGCTCTACGTGCACGGTCTCGCCTGCCTTGCCGCCCTTCGCGAGAAGCTTCCCGATTTCTCGTTCGCCGCCACCGCCGGGCTTTCGCTCGGAGAATTCACCGCCCACGCCGCCGCCGGGACCTTTGATTTTGCCACTGGTCTCGACCTCGTCGCCCAGCGCGCCACTGCCATGCAGAAAGCGTGCGACGAGACCGAAGGCGGGATGGCTGCCATCATCGGGGCGGAGGAAAATACCGTCCGCGACTTGGCCGCCGCCGCCGACGTCGACATCGCGAATCTCAATTGCCCAGGCCAAATCGTCATCTCTGGCCAATCTTCCAAGATCGCGCTCGCTTGCTCCCTTGCCCGCGACTACGGAGCCCGCAAAGCCGTCGAACTCACCGTCGCCGGAGCCTTTCACTCCCGCCTCATGGAGTCAGCTTATCAATCCCTCAGCGCCGCTCTCGCGACGACCGCCATCGAGACGCCCCGCGTCCCCGTCATCTGCAACGTCGACGCCATCCCCGTCGCCGATCCCGACGAGATCCGCCGCTCCCTGGCCGATCAAGTCACCGGCAGCGTCCGCTGGACCGAATCCGTCGAGTACTTGCTCGACCACGAGAAGTGTGACCTCCTCATCGAACTCGGTCCGGGTGCCGTCATCGCCGGTCTCGTCAACCGCATCCGCAAAGGCACCGAAGTCCTCACGATCAACAACGCCGCGACCCTCGAAGAAGCTCTCGTCAAGCTAGCGTGAGCCAGCGAGGAGCTCATCCTGGCCAGCCCTCGTCACCCACGGCGTAGCCGCGTTTCTTTCACCAGCCAATGCCCGCCAACCCGATCCTCATCCTCAACACCGGTAGCTCCTCCCTTAAGTTCGCCGTTAAATCCTCCGGTCACACCACCGCCGCCGGACTCGCCGACCGCCTCGGCACCCCCGAAGCCACTCTTACCCTCACGCGCGACGGAGAGAGAACCGTTCACGCCCTCCCGAGCGCCGATCTCCCCACCGCCCTCCGCTCACTCACCGATCTCCTCGGTAGCGACTTCACCCCCGCCGCCGTCGGCCACCGGGTTGTCCACGGCGGCGAGCGCTTCACCGCCCCCGCCCTCGTCGACGACGACGTCCTCGCCGGCATCGAAGCCCTCGGCCCCCTCGCCCCGCTGCACAATGCCGCGCAGGCCGCTGGCATCCGCGTCGCCCGTGACCTCTACGCCGGTGTCCCGCAGGTCGCCGTCTTCGACACTGCCTTCCACAGCACCATCCCCCGCCACGCGTATCTCTACGCCCTGCCGACCGAACTCTACGAGAACCACGCGATCCGCCGCTACGGCTTTCACGGCACCAGCCACCACTGCGTCGCCCTCCGCGCCGCCGAAGTCCTTGACCGCCCGCTCGCCGAACTCCAGATCCTCACCGCCCACCTCGGCAACGGCTGCAGCGCCTGCGCGATCCGGGAAGGTCACAGCGTCGACACCACCATGGGACTCACCCCCCTCGAAGGCCTTGTGATGGGGACCCGCAGCGGCGACGTCGACCCTAATCTCCACGGCTTTCTTGCGAAGAATACCGACCTCGAACTCCCCGCCATCACCGACCTTCTCAACAAGCGCAGCGGCCTACTCGGCCTCTCCGGTCTCAGCAACGACCTCCGCACCCTCACGCACGCCGCGACCGCCGGTCACGAACGCGCCGCCCTCGCCATCGACGTCTTCTGCTACCGCCTCGCCAAAGGCCTGCTCGGCCTCACCGCCTCCCTCTCCCAGCTCGACGCCATCGTCTTCACCGGTGGCATCGGCGAGAATTCCTCCCTCGTCCGCGAGAAGACCACTAGCCACCTCCGCCTCCTCCAAGCCACCCTGGACCCGACCCGCAACGCCGCCCACGGAGCGACCACCAACCACCACATCTCCCCCGAGCAAGCCCCCCTCCCAATCCTCGTCGTCCCCACCGACGAAGAACAAATGATCGCCCAAGCCACCGAAAGCCTCACCACTGGCTGACCTTCGACTCTTCGACCTTCCGACCGCATCATGAAACGCGTCCTCTTCCTCGCTCCCGCCAGCCCGTCCGCCGGACTCACGACCGTCGCGCTCGGCCTCGTCCGCGCGCTCGACCGCCGCGGCATTCGCGTCGGCTTTCACAAGCCCATCGCCCAATCCGCTTCCGGCGAGATCGAACGCTCCACCCACTTCATCCGCAAGACCACCCAGATCCAAACGGCCGATCCTATCCCCCTCGCCGAGGCCGAGGCCGCCTTGAGCCACCCCGACGATCTGCTCTCCCGAGTCATCGCCGACTTTCGCCGCCTCTCCGCTGACCTCGACGTCATGATCGTCGAAGGACTCGTCCCGTCCCTTGAAAGCCCCCAAGCCACCACGCTCAATACCGAGCTTCGCCCGCGCTCTCGGCGCCGAAGTCATTCTCGTCGGAAGCGGCAACGCCACCGCACTCCGCGCCGCCTTCGAAGCCGCCGCCCGCCCCTTCGGCGGACTCGACGATTCTCGGCTCGCCGGCTGCATCCTCAACCGCGTCGACCCGGACACCCCGGTCGACACCCACCGCCAAGAATGCGCCCAACTCCGCCGCGGCGGCCTTCCGCTCATCGCCGCCATCCCCGCCAACCTCGACCTCACCTACCCCCGCACCGTCGACGTCGCCCGCGCGCTCGGCGCCGACATTCTCTCCGCCGGAGAAATGGACACCCGCCGCGTGCGATCCATCGCCATCCTCGCTCGCACCGTCCCCAACATGCTTGGAGCCTTCCGCCCGGGAGCCGCCCTCGTCACCCCGGTCGACCGTAGCGACGTCATCGTCGCCGTCGCCATGGCCACCCTCAACCACGTCCCTGTCGCCGCTCTCCTCCTCACCGGCGGATCGTCGGCCCCCGACCAAGGCATCCTCGACCTCTGCCGCCCCGCCCTCGACACCGGTCTCCCGATTCTCTTCGTCCAGACCAGCAGCTACGAGACCGCCGCCGCGCTCGACCACATGAGTCCAGAGATCGCACCCGACGACCTCTCCCGCGTCGAGCAAGCCATGACCTTCGTCGCCGACCACGTAGCCGACTCTTGGATCGGCGATCTCCTCACCACCGAGATCGAACCCCGCACCTCCCCCGCTGCCTTCTTTCATCAGCTCACCGAACGCGCTCGCACCGCCAACAAACGCATCCTCCTCCCCGAAGGCACCGAGCCACGCACCATCCGCTCGGCCATCCACTGCCAGGAACGCGGCCTCGCCCGCTGCGTGCTCCTCGGCAAATCCGAAGAAATCCACCGCATCGCTCGTGGCCAAGACCTCGCGATCCCCGAAGGACTCGAGATCATCGACCCAGACGAAGTCCGCGAGAGATACGTCCCCGCCCTCGTCGAATTCCGCCGCGCCAAGAATCTCTCCGCCGAGACCGCCCGCGACCAACTCACCGACACCGTCATGCTCGGCACCGTCATGCTCGCTCTCGGCGAAGGCGACGGCCTCGTTTCCGGCGCCGTCCATTCCTCCGCCAACACCGTCCGCCCCGCACTCCAAGTCATCAAGACCCGCCCCGAAGCCCGCGTTGTCTCCTCCATTTTCTTCATGTGCCTTCCCGACCAGGTCGTCGTCTACGGCGACTGCGCGGTGAACACCGACCCCGACGCCGAGGCCCTCGCCGACATCGCCATCCAGAGCGCCGACTCCGCCGCCCGCTTCGGCATCCCGCCCCGCGTGGCCATGATCTCCTACTCCACCGGCACCTCCGGCTCCGGAGCCGACGTGGACAAAGTCCGCGAAGCCACCCGCCTCGCCCAAGCCAAGCGCCCCGACCTCCTCATCGACGGCCCGCTGCAATACGACGCCGCCGCCACCGTCGACGTCGCCGAGAAAAAAGCCCCCGACAGCCCCGTCGCCGGCCGCGCAACCGTCTTCATTTTCCCCGACCTCAACACGGGCAACACCACCTACAAAGCCGTCCAACGCAGCGCCAACGTCATCTCCGTCGGCCCCATGCTCCAAGGACTCAAGCGCCCCGTCAACGACCTCTCCCGCGGAGCCCTCGTCGAAGACATCATCTACACCATCGCCCTCACCGCCATCCAAGCGGAGCAGAATATCGAGGTCTAAACCTCAAACTACCCCTAAGAACATGAGAATCGGAATCATCGGCGCGGGCAACATCGGTGACGCACTCGTCCGCCAATTTCGCCAAGCCGGTCACGAAGTTGCCGTCGCTAATTCGCGCGGACCCGAGACGCTCGCCGACCTTGCCGCCGAGACCGGAGCCGTCCCGACCACCCCCGCTCAAGCCGTTCGCGACCGAGACGTGGTCGTCGTCACCATCCCGATGGGCAAGATCGTCAATCTGCCCGACAACCTTTTCGACCAGGCCCCGCACGACCTCATAGTGATCGATACCTGCAATTACCTCCCGCGACAGCGCGACGGGCGGATCGGCGGCATCGAAGACGGACTCGCCGAGAGCCGCTGGGTCAGCGAACAACTCGACCACCCGGTCATCAAAGTCTTCAACAACATCGACCGCGACCACCTTCTCCACCACGCCCGCCCCGCCGACGCCGCCGCCCGCATCGCCCTGCCGATCTCCGGCGACGATCCCATCGCCAAGGCCACCGTCATGGACCTCGTCGACTCCATCGGCTTCGACCCCGTCGACGCCGGGACCATCGACTATTCCTGGCGGCAACAACCCGATACCCCGGTCTACGGCACCAACCTCACCGCCGCCGGCGTCCGCGCAGCCCTCGCCGCAGCCAGACCCGAGCGCCCTGACGCCCGCCGCGCCACCCCCGACAGTCCCGGCACCTACGCCCACCCAGCCTGACCCCCATTCCTCGTTTCGCATTCCAACTTTCTGATCTACCCTGACGCCTTGATTGCCACCGACCTCACCGAAGCCATCCGCGAGCTCAAGCGCGAGCGCAACGCCATCATCCTCGCACACAATTACCAGGTCCGCGAGATTCAGGAGCTCGCCGATTACGTCGGCGATTCCCTCGGCCTCAGCTACCGGGCCGCCGAGACCGACGCCGACGTGATCGCTTTCTGCGGCGTCCACTTCATGGGCGAGACCGCCAAGATCATCAATCCATCCAAGACGGTCGTCATCCCCGACATGGACGCCGGCTGCTCCCTCTCCGACTCCTGCCCGCCCGAGCAGCTCGCGGCCTTTCTTGAGGAGAACGCCGCGAAGAACTACTACGTCGTCACCTACATCAACTGCAGCGCCGGCGTCAAAGCCCTCTCCGACGTCATCTGCACCAGCGGCAACGCGATGCGCATCGTCGAATCCGTCCCCGCCGACCGCAACATCCTCTTCGTTCCCGACCAGAATCTCGGCTCCTGGGTGATGGAGCAGACCGGTCGCAAGATGGACCTCTGGCGCGGCAACTGTTACGTCCACGTCGAATTTACCCGCGACAGCATCCGCAAGATCCGCGAGCAATATCCCGACGCCCCCGTCGTCGCCCACCCCGAGTGCACCTACGCCGTCCGCATCCTCGCCGACGAAGTCTGCAGCACCGAAAAAATGGTCCACTACTGCCGCGACAACCCCGCACCCGCTTTCATCATCGTGACCGAGAGCGGCATGCTTCACCGCCTCGAGCGCGAGCTTCCCGACAAGACTTTCATCCCCGGCCCCACTGACAACTGCGCCTGCGCCGACTGCCGCTACATGAAGATGAACACGCTCGAGAAACTCCACGACTGCCTACTCGATCTAGAGCCGAAGATCGAGATCCCCGAACCCCTCCGCGCCCGCGCCGAACTCCCCATCCGCCGCATGCTCGAACTCAGCCGCTAGACACCATGCTTCGCTCCACCCTTCCGCTTCTCGTTCTCGCGCTCAGTGTCACCGTCCACGCCGAGCCGATCTCCGATGTCCTCGGCGACCGCGCCCCGACCGAGATCCGCCGCATCATTCCCAGCGAAACGCCGACCCACCTCCGCCTCGACGGCATCGAATTCATCGCGGGTTACGAGGTCATCGGACAACCGATCGCGCTAACCACCGACCAGATCGCCACGCTCGAAGACCTGACGACTGACCCCGCCGCGTTCGATTCCGACGGAGTGGCCACTTGCAAATTCCGCCCTGGCATCGCACTTCGCTACGGAGCGGGCGAAGACGTCATCGACCTCCTCGTTTGCTTCGCCTGCGACGAAGTCGCCTCCGTCCCGACCGGCCAAGACGTCACCCAACTTGCGATCATCCCGCAAAGCACCCGCGATGTCCTCCTCGACCTCGCCAAAACTGCCCTCCCCGACGATTCCGCCATCCAAGAACTCCCCGACGTCCGCCGCAAAGGCGCCGCCCCCCCACCTTTCGCTCCCACCCCCCAATCCTAAATCCAATAACCCCCCAACACCAGAGGGGTCACACCGGAGGGGTCAGTCCGCTCTTTGCGTCAGCCGGAGGGGTCAGTCCGCTCTTTGGGGTCACCGGAGGGGTCAGTCCGCTCTTTGCGTCAGGTCCCCCCCGCACCGGAGGGGTCAGTCCGCTCTTTGCGTCAGGTCCCCCCCGGGCAAACCAAGCAGCGCGATCACCCGCCGACGCCGTGCTCGCACCGAGCGCTGCCAAGATCAGAAACAGCCGAGCAAGCCACCTAAAAGAAAGGCGAAATCCCGACTTGCAATGCTCCGTTCGAAAGATATCTTCTCCAATCCAATCGCGGGATGGAGCAGTCTGGTAGCTCGTCA
>CAWDOJ010000016.1:0-31919 GCA_963803825.1 uncultured Verrucomicrobiae bacterium
GTCCACGGCTTCTTAGATTCGGCGGATGAGGGTGATACCGTCGGGGATGGCGGATTCGTCGATGGTGAGGTTGTAGTCCTTGAAGGATCGGGGAATTTCGATCCCCGGCTTTCTCCCGACTTCGACGAGGTCGAAGAGTTCGTGACTTGGCGCGGAGCCGAGCGCGGAATTGTGCTCGAACACCAGGAGCGCGCGGGGTGCCATGCTGCCAGCGGGACGAGCGGCGGACTGGTCGAATTGGAACGCGTTTTTCAGCGAGGTGAAAAGGAGCTCGAGGTCGTCGTCGCTGAATCCAGTCTGGGCGGCAAGAAACGGATTTACGAAGCCATGGGCGCGGTAAAGGCCGTAGGGGACGGTGAATTTACGGCCCATCGTCCGATTGTCGCCGGACTGTTTTTCGGCTTCGGCTTCGGTGGTGACCGCCATGCGGGTCACGGCGTGTTCGGCTGAGACGATTCGGTCGATCGAGCGGGCGAATGACAGTTGGATGGGGCCGCGGACTTGGCCGCAGTTGACGTCGGTCGTCATAACCGCCCCGAAGGCTCGGATGTCGTAGAAATTCTGGCACATCCACTTTTTGGCGTCATCGCGCTGTTCTTGTTTGGCTTTTTTGGGATCCAATTCGAGGGCTTGGTAGGCGCGGGCGTGCTGGTGATTGAGGATGGCTTTTTCCTTGATGTAAATCTCGTGGCCGGGTTCGCCGTCCCGCGTGAGCTGGACGAAATTACGGATCTTGCGCTTCAGCATGACGTCGGTGGTGAGACCCTGCCCGGTCTCCGGGTCGAGTCGGGGGAGGTTGCCAGCGTCGGGGTCGCCATTTGGATTGGCGTCGGTGCAGTCGAAAAGGTAGATGAAATCGGAGCGGTTCATTGGTGAGTAGGGTGTGGTGGTTGGCTGTCTATTTGGGTGGATGACGGTCAGGTCGTTGGAGCGATTTGCATTTCTTTGGCTTTGCCGAGCTCTCGGAAAAACTGAAGTTGGTGGTAATATCCAACGGCGAAGAGCGATTGTTGCACGATGTCGAGCGTTGCCGGGTAAACGGAGCCAGGGCCGCGGAAATTCTGACTGATGCTCGCGACAATGTCGGCGTAGGAGTCGGATGAGCCGCGGGGGTGGGATTTTTTGGCGGTATGGTGGTGGTGGAGTCGCTCGAGCCGACCGAAGACGGCGAGCGGCGTAGCGGAGGCGGCGGAATACATCGTCTCGCGGATCGTGCGGTCGAGTTTCCAATCGTGGGCGTGACGCTGGGCGACTTCGTAGACGGCGAAGAGTCGGCCGAGGTGATAGGCGGATTCCTTGCGAGTGGGATCGATGGCTTCGTTCATTTGTTTGTGGTGGTTGCGAATGAGGAATGCTTTGAGAATGGAAGCTTTGAGATAGTTGACGGGCTCGTTGGCCCGGAGGCGGGTCAGGACACCTTGGACGAGCGACAGGGGATAAGGGGTGCCGTGCAGAATTGACTGCATGAGCTGGACTCCCAGGATGGGGCGGATCGCTTTGCGTTCGCGGGCGGTCTGGTCGAGCAGGCGAATGGCGGCGGGAAATTCGGGATCATCGTCGAAGGACTTATGAATGGAAAGGGCGGCGAAATGGGATCGAAGTCGCGAGACCATTTCCTCAATCGTGCCGACGTGCCAAAAGCGCACCGCGAGGCGACTCTTCGAGACTTTGGACAGGCCGAGGATGAAGAATTTTGTGGCGGGATCGTCGGCGAGTTCGCGGAACGACGTCGCGCTTCCGCGGCGGAGGAGATCGAGAAATGCGGTGAGACGCTGATGAAGCACCGCGTCTTGTGCGAAGGGATGGGGCGGAGCCTCGATTTCGGCGCTGACGACATTTCCCCCTAAGAATTGGGCGAAGAGCGACTCCGTCGCCGTTTTGCACTCGGTCCAGAAGACCGTCGTCGCTTCCCCGATGGAAACCCGGTGGCGATGGGACTGCGCGCCGGAGAGGAGAGAATTCAGTGCGTTGCAATACTGGAAGGTGGCCTGCGTCGAGACTGGCGCGTTGTAAGACTGGTCTTTTCCGTAGGAGCGGTAAGCCGGATCATTGAATGAGACCAGCAGTGGCTTGTCGGTGCCGAAACCGCCGAACTTCGGTTCGTGCAGGCGGGCGAGAGGAAGAAATTTCCCAGTGGCGAGGCATTGGCCTTTGACCTCGTCGGTCTCGGGCGCGGTGTCTCCTCGTGCCGCCCAGTAGTCTCGAATGGCGGCGGCTTCGTGAACGTTCTCGCGGAACGGGAGGACTCGGAAGACTCCGAATCCGGTCGCGGTGAAGGGGGCCGAGTCCTCGAGGAGGCTTTGCCTCGCGGCGAGATCGAAGGTTCGGAAATAGGCTCGAATCGCGTTGTATTGCGCACAATCGGCGAGTCCGTCGACGTCGAGATGAAGCTTCCTAGCGGCGGCGAATTGCTTGTCCGCCAGGGGGCGTTTGCTGGGATCGAGGTCGTAGCCGGTGAGGTAGGATAGTTTGTCGCTGAGGAAGTAAGGTTTGATTCCCGACGTTCGGCCACCGAGGTCGGGAACGCGCATTTGCCGGGGAATTTGCCGGGTTTTCGTCTTTCCGGACTTGAGGGTTTCGGTGATGGATTCGCGGACGTCTTCGATGTTCTGAAGTGAGCCGTCGGGATTGAGGACGATGCGGAACGTGACGTTTTGGGTGGAGTAGCCCACCTGAGGCAGCCGGTATTCCTCGTCGTCCGCGAGACGCTCGTAAAGCTGGTTCAGCGCCTGAAGAATCATTGGGCGAGCGGTGAATTTTTGAGACACTCGCGCACGTCGATGGTCCCGCCCTTCATCTTCGCCGGGTAGAATCGTGCGGTGGTCTCCCGGACTTTCTTGGTTCGGGGGTCCTGCTCGAAGTCGATGTCGTGGAGCATGAAGCCGAAATCCCGATCCTGATCGGCGGCGGCGAGCTTGGTCGCGGGGAAATTTCCATTTTCCAAAAGGGCGAAGCTTGCGGGAAATTCCCGGGTCCCGAGGTAAGGGTGATGGAAATATTGGCCTCGTCGCGCGCGACGGTTGAACATATCGAGATGTTTTCCTTCCGACTCGGCACGGTCGATCAGATCGAAGTGGGCTTCGATGACGTAGGCGACATCTCGCAAGATGAGGGCGGCGCGCTGCTGGCGATCCTCCTCAATGTGGATTCCCAGTGGGGTGGTCTCGGTGCCGGACAGGATCGCCTTGGAGGGAGTCGGGATCGTTCTCCCGACTTCGTTGCGGCGGATGTTGGTGAAGCGAGTGGGGGCGAGGATGTGAAGTTTATCGATGACCCATCGGATTTGCGGTTTCCAATAGATGGCCTCGAGAATGCCGCGAGCGGCTGACGGGGTGATGACGTCGTAGGAGACGCGCTCGGCCTTCATCTCGGGGCGGGTGAAGCACGCAAATTCTCCCCAAACGTGGAGTTGGATTCCGTAGGACATGGTGGATTCTCGAATTGAAGTGACAGCGGGGTGATGTCAGAGTGATTGCATGGCAACACTCACGATCCGGAACCTACCCGAGGCGGTGCATGCGGAACTCAAATCCCGGGCGAGGGAAAACCGGCGCAGTCTGAACCAAGAGGTCATCGCCGAGTTGATAAATCGAAACGCGCACGTGCGGAACGAGGCTGACGATCGGTGGCGAGCCCGAGCGATGATTGCTCGTGCCCGGCAGCTGAGGGTGGGGATGAAGAGGTTCATGACGGCTGGCGAAATCGATTCTGCGGTTGAGGAAGGCCGACGATAAGCACCGCATCCGAAAAGGCAATGTTTTTTGTTCAAAGTATCGAGATTAACTGATACAAGTTTGAGTGTGATTGTTATCGACGCGACGGTTTTGGCCGATCTCCTGATCGGGGAAGAGGATTTGATGGAGGCGGCAATTCGCTTGGCGGAAGAGGATTCGGAATGGATCTCCCCATCGTTGTGGAGGTTCGAACTGGGGAACGTTTTGTGGAAAGAGGTGCGATTTCGAAATGGGGATCGCGACCGGTTGGAAGGAACCCTGCTCGGCGCGGAGGATCTCGTCGTCGAAACGGTTGCCGATCTGGACGTCCGGGCTACGTGGCGAATCGCGTGTGAACGGCGGCTGACGTTTTACGACGCCTCTTACGTTTGGCTGGCGCGCTCCCGTAACCTAGTCTTGCGGACTCGTGACGCCGAGGTGCTTCGGGAGTGTCCTGATGTCGCGAAGCCAATGCCGTCTTAGATAATGGAATCGGTTCCACCGTGACAACTGGTGTCGCGCCCTCCCGGGCGCGCGGATTGAAACAAAGTTTCGAGATTGGAAACGATGATGATGGCGGGACCGCGCAATGGCGCGGTCCCGCTTTCCTGCCTGCGCAGAGACTGCTGGAATTCCGCGTCCCTTCAAATGATCGATTGACGGGTTGGAAGCGTTAGGTCGGGATCCGGGTGGAGTCCAAATTCTCCGCTGTAGTGAGCGTCACTGTTGAGAACGAAAAAACGATCCTCGTGGATTGGCTCGAGGATACCGCATTGGAGCAAACGGGCGTGTTGGCCGGGTGGAATGGTGACCGTGTAGCGCTGAAGCTTCCGCGCGAGAATCCGGATGTCGGTCGGGTCGTAGGTGGTCTGGATTTCGTCGCAGAGCGCGCGCCCCGTTTTCCCGAACGGAATGAGGATCGGTTCGCTGTAGTCGTCGATCAGCCGGAATTTTCCCGCGCAATCTCTGAATCGAAGAAGCAGCAGATCTTCGGGCCGAGAGAGGTGCTGGGGCC
Source organism: uncultured Verrucomicrobiae bacterium (assembly GCA_963803825.1). GTDB lineage: Bacteria > Verrucomicrobiota > Verrucomicrobiia > Chthoniobacterales > JAATET01 > CAVVKW01. The sequence goes on from CAWDOJ010000016.1 coordinate 4,729, forward strand.
AGCATTCCAGAATGCGTTTTTGGTCCGTGCAGTCCTGATTTTTCCAGTAATGAGTGCGGAAGTAGTCGGTGATTGATTCCAACGCGAGTGGATCGGGAGGATGGGCGCTAAGGACTTCTGCGGTGGATGCCGCGGTCGACCGGATGAAGCCGGGTGGAGGGGCGGTGTCGGGTTCGAAGATGAAAAGTCGGCCGCCCGGTGCACCCGCCGCGTGGGTGAGCGTGCCTTCGCGATCGCAGCGACCGGCGGCTTGGGCGACGGAATCGAGTCCCGCCAGCGCCCGGAAAACCACGGGAAAATCAATGTCGACGCCCGCTTCGATCAGCTGGGTCGAAACCAGTTGGACGGCGAGACCGGAATCGAGGCGGTGTTTGATCTCCGCGAGTTTCTCGGTGCGATGTTGGGGGCACATCAGCGCGGAGAGATGGACGCGGCTATCGGTCTTCGGAAGGAGTTCAAACAGCTGCCGAGCGTGACGCCGCGTATTGACGATGCAGAGGGACTGGGGAAAAGCGAGAATCCGAGAAATGAGTGAAGCGTCTGAAATTTTTCCAGGAATTTGCGTTGTCGTGACGCGGCGCAGCGACGCGTAAAGGGTAGGCGGGTCGGGAATGATCTCGTGAGGATGAGCGAGTCCAATTTTAAATTCCTCGTTGCGCGTGATCGCGGGTTGAGTCGCGGTGCAGAGAACGACGCTGGCGCCGTAGTGCTGGGTGAGTTCGTCGATCGCGCGAAGGCACGGCTGAAGAAGCTCCACGGGCAAGGCCTGGGCTTCGTCGAGAATGATGACGGATCGCGCAATGCGATGAAGCTTGCGGCACCGACTGGTCCGATTGGCGTGCAGCGACTCGAAAAATTGAACGTTGGTCGTGACAATCAAGCGAGCATCCCAGTTCTCGGTCGCTAGGCGTGAGGTGGTCGTTTCGCGATCCGGATCGAAATTGGAATGATGTTCGACGACAACGTCCTCCCCGAGCGACGCCAGCGCCTGGCGGAAAATTTTGGCGTTTTGCTCGATGATCGAAGTGTAAGGGATGACGTAGATGACGCGGCGCAGTCCGTGAAGTCGGGCGTGGCGAAGGGCGAAGGCGAGTGACGCGAGAGTTTTTCCGCCACCCGTGGGGACCGTCAGAGAGAAGAGGCCGGGCGGACGACTGGCTGAAGCGAGGCAGTGATTCAAGATCTCCGCACGACGGGCGTTGACCGGAGTTGCGGCGGCGACTGCGGTCATTTGAGCGAGGTGATCGAAAAGGCAGGCTTCTATCGCTTCGATGGTCGGATGGCGAGTGGAGCGTGCCGCGAAGCGACCGGAATTCATGAACGCCTCCGTCGCCAGAAAATCCGCGTCGACGAGCGCGGAGAAGAGGAAGCGGATGAAGGGCGCGAGCGACAATCCGGAGGTGAGCGGGAAGCAAACCGGAGGAAGTTGGATGGCCGCACCGAGTAATTCAGGAGGAGCCGCACCGAGATCGGTCGGAAGCTTTCCGAGACGGAAGTCGAGACTTGCACGGGTGTCGTTGATTCCGTCGGGAAGCCCCGCGTGGTGTCCCGCGATCAGATACGCCAGAAGGCATCCGAAATTTGGAATGTTTTGGTTCGCGTGTTGGGCTCCGGGAGTCGAATGATCGATGCGTCCAGAGATCTCGCCGCGGTGGGATTCTTTCCCCGCGACCGCGAGATAGGATTGGAACGCGGGCGCGAATTTTCCGAGGTCGTGCCAGAGGCCGGTGAGGTGGCCCCACTGGCGGGCGGCTTCGCGGTCGGGGCCGGGGGGGAACATTTCTCCGGCGAATTTGGCGGTCCACCAGGCGATTTTGTTGAGGTGGCCGTGGTGGGGAGTGAGGGATTCGCAGGCTTTGCAGGACTCGCGCTGGCATTCGTCCGAGCCGTCACCGATGGGGGTGAAGAGGGGTTCCCACTTCGACGGGTCGTTGGGATGTGCGGGATCGGTGTGGGCGTAGGGGGCACTCATGGGGGGTGAGTTGTAGGCCGGATCGATTTGACGGGGAAGTAGCGTCCTCCGCGACGCTGATGACAGAGCGCGGGCGGGGGCCTTCTGCATGGGGACTCTTGCAGCGGGGAGAAGTTCGGCTCTCTCGCTTCGCTCGATTTGCCGAGTGCGGCACCGGGACGGTGCCGCTCGCAGGCGGGACGCCCGCGCTCCCCATTGCTTGCTCGGTGAGCTAGGGTCTGCCTTTTGACGGATGGAGACTCGTAATCACTCGGTTATTCGCATCAAGGGGGCGCGGCAGCATAATCTGCGCAATCTGGATCTGGAGATTCCGCGCAATCAGCTCGTTGTCGTCACCGGGTTGAGTGGGTCGGGGAAGTCTTCTTTGGCGTTCGATACTTTGTACGCGGAGGGGCAGCGCAAATACGTGGAAAGTCTCTCGGCTTACGCGCGGCAATTTCTGGATCAGATGCAGAAACCGGACGTGGACTACATCGAGGGGCTGAGTCCGGCGATTGCCATCGAACAACGGACGAGTGGGGCGAACCCGCGGTCGACCATCGCGACGACGACGGAGATCTACGATTACCTGCGGTTGCTCTTCGCGGCGGTCGGGTTGCCGCACGATCCGGTGACGGGCGCGCCGGTGGTGCGGCAGACGCCGCAGCAGATCGCGGACGCGATCGCGGGGTGGCCGGAGGGGACGAAGTTCATGGTGCTGGCTCCGATGGTCGCGGGAGAGGTGGGGGAATTTCGCGACGTGATCGAGAAGGCGCGGCGGGAGGGATTTGTGCGGCTTCGGATCGACGGGGAAATGGTCGAGTTGGGCGCGCCGGATCCAATCAAGCTCGATAAAACGAAGCCGCACGTGATCGAGGCGGTCGTCGACCGGTTGACGGTGCGGGACGAGATGGGGCAGCGGCTCGCGGATTCCATCGCGACGGCGCTGCGGTGGGGGGGAAATCAGGTGGTGGCGCTGCGACAGGACGCGGGCGGTGATTGGGTGGCGGAGCGGTTCTCGACGGATTACTGCAATCCCGAGACGGGGTTCACGATGGCAAAGCTGACGCCGAAGCATTTCTCGTTCAACAGCCACTTCGGCGCGTGTCCGGCTTGCCACGGGATCGGGACGCAACGGTTCTGTGATCCGGAGCTGATGGTGGACCCGGCGAAGTCGCTGAAGCAGGGGGCGGTGAAGCCGTGGAAGTCGCTGAACAAAAAGATGAAGTCGTATTATGCGGCGCTGCAGGAGGGGATGATTGAGGCGTATGATGCGGACGAGGACGCGCCATTTCGCGATCTGCGCGCGGGGTTTACGGACGCGCTGTTTTACGGGACGGGGGATCGGAAAATCGCAATCAAGAGCGGAGCGAAGACGATCTCGAAGCCGTTCGAAGGTCTGGTGCCGATGCTTGAGCGGCTGCTCGAGCAGAGTGAAAGCGAACTGACGAAGAATCGGCTGCGGGCGTTCACCGGCTGGGAGAAGTGCAAGGTGTGCCGGGGGGCTGGTTGAAACCGGAGATCCTGGCGGTGACGGTGCGGACGGGTGATGGGACGGAGTATAACGTCAATGAGATCTGCTCGTTGAGCATCGAGCGCGCGCTGGACGTGGCGGGGCGGCTGGTTCTCAAGCCGGCGGAGCGGGCGGTGATGGGGGACGTCTTTCGCGAGGTGACGCAGCGCCTAGGATTCCTGAACGAGGTCGGGTTGAGCTACCTGAGTCTGGATCGGGAGAGCGGGACGCTATCGGGTGGCGAGGCGCAGCGGATCCGGCTGGCGACGCAGATCGGGAGTGGGCTGGCGGGGGTGCTCTACGTGCTGGATGAGCCTTCGATTGGATTGCATCAGCGCGACAACGACCGGCTGATCGGGACGCTGCGGAATCTGCGCGACCTTGGGAATTCGGTGATCGTGGTGGAGCACGACGAGGACACGATCCGGGCGGCGGATCACGTGCTGGACATCGGTCCGGGGGCAGGGCCGCGGGGTGGGCAGCTCGTGGCGCAGGGGACGCTCGATGAGGTGATGGCGGTCGAGGAGTCTCTGACGGCGCAATATCTTAGCGGAAGGTTGAACATTTCTGTTCCAAAAAAGCGCGTGCAACCACGGAAGGGTCGCGAGCTGGCGGGTGAGATCGGCGACGGGTGGCTGACGGTGATCGGGGCGCGGGAAAACAATCTCAAGGACGTGCGGGCGGCGTTTCCGGCGGGGCTTTTCACCTGCGTGACGGGGGTGTCGGGGAGTGGGAAGTCGACGTTGGTGAACGACATCCTCTGGGCTTCCCTGGCGCGGGATCTCAACGGGGCGAAGGCGAAGCCGGGGGCGCACACCGAGGTCGTGGGGACGGAACAGTTCGATAAGGTGATCGTGATTGATCAAAGCCCGGTGGGCCGGACGCCGCGATCCAATCCGGCGACTTACTCGGGGGCTTTGGGGCCGATTCGGGAGCTCTTTTGTCAGCTTCCGGCGTCGCGGGTGCGGGGTTACGCCTCGGGGCGGTTCTCATTTAACATGAAAGGCGGGCGGTGCGAGCACTGCCAGGGCGACGGGCAGATCAAGATCGAGATGCACTTTCTGGCGGACGTCTACGTCGAGTGCGAGGTGTGCCACGGGCGGCGGTATAATCGCGAGACGCTGGAGGTGACCTACAAAGGGAAAAATATCGCGGACGTGCTGGAGATGTCGGTCGATGAGGCGGGGCGGTTCTTTCGCGCGGTGCCGGCGGTGTCCGACAAGTTGGAGGCGATGCTGCAGGTGGGGCTGGGGTATCTGCGGCTGGGGCAGTCGGCGACAACACTGTCGGGGGGGGAGGCGCAACGATTGAAGCTGGCGACGGAGCTGGCGCGCCGGGCGACGGGGCGGACGGTCTACATCTTGGATGAGCCGACGACGGGGTTGCACTTTGCGGACATCCACAAGCTCCTCGAGGTGCTGATGAAGCTGCGGGACGCGCGGAATACGTTGATCGTGATCGAGCACAATCTGGAGGTGATCAAGACGGCGGACTGGGTGATCGACCTGGGGCCGGAGGGGGGCGACGGGGGCGGGGAGATTGTGTGCGAGGGGGCGCCGGAGGTGGTGGCAGGGTGTGCGGCGAGTTACACCGGGCGGTATCTAGCGCGGATCTTGGGGTGATTGGCTTTCGAAGACGAACGAAGAAAAAATGACGCGAAAATTCAGCGTTCAGGCAGTCCGGGCGATCTTGTCGTCGAGTCCGATGTCGCCTTTGAACTGGACGGCGGCGTAGGCGGCGAGGAGCGCGGGATTGAGTCGGATGCCGGCTTCGAAATTGCGAACCGGAAAATTCTCATTCGGGCTGTGGGCGGCGCAGTCGGGCGACGCGAGGGCGGGGAGGTAGCTTTCGACGCCGAGAATCCTCTTGAAAGTCGTCAGGATCGGGATGCTCCCGCCTTCGCGGAGCAGGGCTGGCTTCTCTCCGAAGACTTGCTCGAGGGCGGCGAGGGTGGCGGCACCGTCGGGGGTGGTCGGGTCGGTGAAATACGGCTCGCCGTGATGGCCGCGGTCGATCTCGAGGGTGACGCCGGGCGGGCATTTGGCGCGGAGATGGGCTTCGGCGAGTTCGCTGATCTTGGCCGGGTCCTGATTTGCCACGAGGCGGAAAGTGAGTTTGAAAAAGGCCTCGGCTGGGAGGACGGTCTTGCTGCCCTCGCCCTGGTAGCCGCCGCCGATGCCGTTGACTTCGGCGGTGGGACGGGCCCCGATCTGCTCAATGGCGGTATAGCCTTTCTCCCCAAAAAGAGCGGGTGATCCGGTCTGGTCCAGGAAGTCGGCGTCGGAGGTCGGGAGGACGCTGGCTGCCTCGCGCTCCCAGTCGGCCATCGATTGGACGTCGTCGTAAAAGCCGGGAATGAGGACGCGGCCGTCGTCGTCGTGCAGGCTGGCGACGAGGCGGGCGGCGGCCGTGGCGGGATTCATCACCGCGCCGCCGTAGACGCCGGAGTGGAGGTCGACGGACGGGCCGCGGACGGTGGCTTCGAGGGCGGTGATGCCACGGAGGGCGTAGGCGAGCGTGGGGTGGAAGTCGGCGACCATGCCGTTGTCGGAGATGCAGACGAGGTCGCAGCGGAGCTCCTCGCGGTGGTCGGTGAGGAATCTTTCCAAATTCGGGCTGCCAATTTCCTCTTCGCCTTCGATGAGGAAGATGACGTTGACCGGTAGACTGCCGCCGTCGGCGAGGGCGTCCCGGACTCCGAGGACGTGGGCGAGGATCTGGCCTTTGTTGTCGGTGGACCCGCGGGCGTAGATCTTGCCATCGACGACCGTCGGCTCGAAGGGTGGCGTCCGCCAAAGGTCGAGTGGCTCGGGCGGCTGAACGTCGTAGTGACCGTAGATCAGAACGGTGCGCTTGGCGGGGTCGGCGCTGGCGGTGCGGGCGAGGACGACGGGGTGGCCGGGGGTCTCGTGGACGGCGGAATGCAAGCCGCTGGACTGGAGCAGATTGCTGAGCCAGCCCGCGCAATGGCGAAGATCTGCATCGTGAGCGGACTGGGTCGAGATCGTGGGGAAGCGGAGAAATTTAAGCAGCAGAGCGAGGTGATCGGTTTCCATGGCAAGGAGCAGAATACACGAAGATCGAGGTTGGCGCAGACTTTGCCGGATCAGCGGTGGATAATTGTGAATGGGCTGTGAATAACACAAGATATAGTGATCTGGGCGCGCGAAACTACGCCAGATTGTGTTTTCGGGATTGATTCGGTGGCGGAGCGAGACCTAGCTTGCGGGGAGCCAACCCGCGAAATCGCCCCATGTATCTCCAATCTCTCGAAATGATCGGCTTCAAGTCGTTCGCGCCCAAGACGGTTCTCAATTTTAACCCTGGCGTGACGGCGGTGGTCGGGCCTAACGGGTGCGGGAAGTCGAACGTGTTGGATGCGCTGCGCTGGGTCCTCGGGGAGCAATCGGCGAAGGCGCTGCGGGGTGGCGAGATGTCGGACGTGATCTTTAGCGGGACGGATAGCCGCCCGCCGCTCGGGATGGCGGAGGTGTCGTTGACCTTTACCGATTGCGAGGAGCAATTGGGCGTCGAGTGGAATGAGGTGCGGATCACGCGGCGGGTCTTTCGCGACGGGAAGAGCGATTATCTGCTCAACAAAGCACCGTGCCGGTTGCGCGACATTCACCAGCTCTTCATGGACACGGGGATTGGGCGGTCGGCGTATTCGATCATGGAACAAGGGAAGATCGACGCGATTCTGAGCAGTCGCCCGGAGGATCGGCGCGCCATCTTCGAGGAGGCTGCTGGCATCACGAAGTACAAGTCCCAGAAAAAGGAGGCGCTGAGGAAGCTCGACTACACCGAGGCAAATCTGCTGCGGGTGACCGACATCATCAAGGAGGTCAAGCGGCAGATCGGCTCGCTGCAGCGACAGGCGGCGAAGGCGCGGCGGTATCAAAGCGTGATGGAGGACCTGCGGGTCTTTGACACGCACTTGTCGTATCGGAATTTTAACACTCTGCGGACGGAATTGACCGACGTGCGCGAGCGGCTCGGCGGGAGCGAGGACGAGCGACTACGGTTGGAAGGCGAGATCGAACTGCGCGAGATCGAGCTGAGTGAGTACCGCGACAAGTTGAGCGAGCTGGAAGCTCAAGCGACGGGGCTGCGGGACAACATCCAGAGTCAACGCAATAAGATCTACTCGGCGGAGAACCGGATCTCGACGAATGGCGAGCGCGCCGTCGAGGCGCGCGGTCTCATCGAGCGGTATCGGGGTGAGATCGCGTCGGGCGAGGAGAAGCTCAAGGATCAAGAATCCCAGATTGCGCGGACGGATGAGATGATCGCCGAGATGGTGGACCACATGCGCAACGGCGAGGAACGCCTTGATGGGGCCAACGCGCGGCTCGTCGCGGCTCGCGACGAGCGGGTGGAGATCGAGCGGCGGGCAAATACCCTGCGCAGCGAGGTCGGGCAGCTCGAGGCACGGCTGAACTCCCTGCGCGGCGAGATCGCCTCGGCGGGTGGGCGGCGCGAGGCGGGGGAAGCGCGGCTGGCGCAGTTGCGAGCGGAGGAGACGTCGGCGGGCGAGGCGCTGGACGAAGCGGCGAACCTGCTCGCCAAGTGGGTCGAGAGGCGGCGCGTCGCGGAGGAGACTCTGGGTGGCGCGAAGACCGAACTGACGGAGGCGCAAACGGCGCAAGACGCAGCGCAGCGCGAGCGGCAGACGGCTGAGTCGGAAGTCAACGGAGCCAATCGACGAGTCGCCGAGGTCGATTCGAAACTCGGTGTCTTGCGCCAGCTCAACGAATCGGGCGAGGGATTCGGCGAAGGCGCGCAGGCGGTGTTGCGAGGCCTGGATCATCCGGAATTTTTTAAGCCCGCGGTGCTCGGAGCGCTCGCCTCCTTGATCGACGTGCCTTCCGAACACATCCCGTCGGTCGAGGCAGCGCTGGGTGCAAATTTGCAGGCGATTGTCTTCAAAGATCCGTCGGTCGCCGAGGCGGCGGTGCAGACTTTGTTCGCGAAGTCGCTGGGCAAGGCTGCGGTCGTGCCGCGAGATTGGGCAGCCCTGAAAAAAGGGGGCGACGGGGAGAGTGGGAGAGGGGAAGGCTTGCCGGACGGGGCAATCGCTTGGGCGCTGGACTGGGTGACGGCGAAGGACGACGTCGCTCCATTGGTCGCGCGGTTGCTGGGAAACGTGGCGGTCGTCGAGTCGCTCGACCGGGCGTTTGCGATGAAACCGGGGCATCCGACTCTGGCGTTCGTGACGCCCGTCGGGGAGTTTGTTTCCGCCGAAGGGATCGTCCAGGGCGGTCGGGGGGGTGAAAAGGGAAGTAGCGCGCTGCTGCGCAAAAACGAGATCGCCGCTCTCGAAAAAGATCTGTCCGGGCACCAGCGCGATGCCAAGCAGTGCGGGACGCGTCGCGACGAAGCGGCGGCGGCGCTCGAGGGCGCGCAAGATCGGGTGCGAGCGGCGCGGGATGCCGTGCAAGGTGCGCAGGTAGAATTCTCGACCGCCCAAAGCGAATGTGGGATGTGCGAGCGGCAACAGCGCGACGCGGCGAACCGGCGAGCGAACTTCGAGCGCGAGGTGACCCAGATCGCTCAGACTGTCACGGTCGCCGGCGAAAAGGTCGCGACGCTCGAAGCGCAGATTGGCGACGCCGAGCACGCGGTCGGAGGCGCTCGGGGTCGCCAGGCCGAGGTCGAAGGCGGCATCGAGGCCGCGCGGGATCGTGAGAGGGCGATGAACGACGAACTCAGCGAACTACGGCTCCGCGTCGCGACCGAGCGGCAGCAGCAGGAGAGTCTCACGCGGCAGCGAGGGCCGATGGCGGCTCGGGTGGGTGAATTGTCGGACCTGTTGGGATCGCGCGGACGCGACATCGAGGAGGCGGATCGGAAGATCTCGGCCTTCGACGCGGAATCGGAAGAATTGCGCGGCAGCGTGGTGACGTGGCAGGCACTCCTGGAAAGTGGGGAGCAGCAGGTCGAGGGCTTGATGGCCGAGCGGGCGGAAGCTCAGGCAGAGACCGAAGCGGTCGAGGCGCGACTCCGGGAGGCTCGCAAGGGGTTGACCGGACTGCAGGATGCGCTCGGAAAGTTGGAGGTGCGGGGGACCCAGCTCGAGATGCGGACCGAGCACGTCAGCGAGCACGTGACGCAGCGGTATCAGGTCAACCTGACTGACTTCCGGACGGATTCGTTCGCGCTCATGAAGGCGCTGACGGACCGGGCGGGGAAGGAAAGCGAAGTGGGCGGGAGTGTGGTAGGCGGAGACGGGACGATTGCTGCGGTGGCTTCGGAGGGCGAGAGCGACGTGACCTCGCCAGCTCCAGTTGATGGCGAGGAGGAAGGCGTGCCTTGGGGACGCGTGGAGGAGCTGGTCGTCGAACTAACCGAGAAGATCGACCGCATGGGGCCGGTCAACATCGATGCCATCCAAGAGTTTGAAGAGCTGGAGGAGCGCTACACGTTTCTCGAAAAACAGAACGAGGATCTGATCAATTCAAAAGCCGAGCTGCTGGAGGTCATCACCAAAATCAACGTCACCACGAAGGTGCTCTTCGCGGAGACGTTCGAGAAAATCCGCTGCAATTTCCAGGAGATGTTCACCGAGCTCTTCGGCGGCGGGAAGGCGAATCTCATTCTCTCCGACGAGAGCGATCCGCTCGAGAGCGGGATCGAGATCGTCGCCAAGCCCCCGGGCAAACAGCTTTCGAGCATCACGCTGCTCTCCGGTGGCGAGAAGACGATGACGGCCGTCGCACTGCTTTTCTCGATCTACATGGTGAAGCCAAGTCCATTCTGCGTCCTTGACGAAATGGACGCCCCGCTCGACGAGTCCAATATCAACCGCTTCATCAAGATCCTCGACCGCTTCGAGGCGCAAAGCCAGTTTGTCGTCATCACGCACAATAAGCGGACGATTGCCCGGGCCGACATGGTCTTTGGCGTCACGATGGAAGAGCACGGCGTCAGCAAGCTGGTCAGCGTCAAATTTTCCGGGAATGACAAAACCAAACCGGCGACTTCAGCAAATGGCCATCCCCGGAGCGTGGCGGAGACTTTCGGCAAGTCGGGCAATCTTCATTCCGAAGAGGTCGCGCTGGCGAATTGATCGATGGATGCGCGACTCCTTGCACTTCGAGATGCCCTGCGGCTGAGGCTGGAGACGGTGGCTGATCGCGGCTTCTACGAGCGTGACGCAGCCGGGCATCTCGCGCGACTCCAGGCCGTGTCTGCCCAGGTCGATTCCCTTGCCGCCGAGGTGTCGCCCACCGCCGATCCGATGCTGCGGCATTACCTCGAGCGGCAGAGTTACGTGAAGGCGCTCGAGTTCTTGGACGCTAATTTGGCATGACGTTGCAAGACGCGTGCGCTGCGCCGACTTTCTGCTAGGGTCTGCGGAATGAGCGCGCAGGAACAGTTAGTTGGATTATACGAAAAGTTCGAGGGATTGGTCGACAAGTTGCCCGGTGGGCTTCAGAAGCCGATTCTACGCGAATTGGCTCCGATCAAAGGTGTCTTCCTCGAGCAGCGGCCAGCCCGCATCGCGATCACCGGCGGCGGTGAGGGGGTCACCGTGCCCGAGTGGTTAAATGGCCTCGGAGCGGGGCCGGTCAAACCAGGTGCATCCATCCAGGGGTGGCGCAGCTACCGGGTGGAAGGCCTGGGATCCGTCGAGATCTTCGACGCTCGCGACGGGGCGATCATCGACGACACCGCCGACCTCCGCGCGGAGATGACCGGCCTTCCGACCGAAGCGGATGATCTTGCGGAAGCGCTTCCGCCCGCCGCGAAGCTGGAGTTTGCCCGTCTCACGCACGCCAGCGAGACGCAGCGCAAACTCGCTTCCGCTTCGTTGAAGTCCTTCACCGCGATCTGCAGCGTGATCGGCGTCCAGCCGATCCCACTGGCCGATCTCCCCGTGCTCACGGCCTTGCAGACCCTGATGGTTGGGATGATCGTTCACGTGAGCGGGCGAAAATTCTCGCCCCGTCTGGCGGCGGAATTCGCCGGGACGCTTGGCATCAGCTTCGGAATTGGATTCGCCTTCCGGTCGGTGTCGCGGCAGTTGCTCAAATTTATCCCGCTCTGGGGCAACGCGATTTCCGGGGCGGTTGCGGGGGCGGGGACCTACGCAATTGGCCGAGCGGCCATCGCGTATTTCATCGACGGCGCACCCCGTTCCGAGGCGAAACGGCTCTACCAAGAAACCGCGAAGCAGCTCGGCGAAACTTCCGAACCCAAAGCATCGTAATCCCTCGCGGTTGAGCCGAAAAGGGCTTGGCGGGAGCGGCCGTCGTTCCTACGGTCGGGGATGGCAAAGAAAGCATCGGGCGTCGTCTCCAATCCACTGTGGTACAAAGACGCGGTCATCTACGAGACCCACATCAAGGCCTTCAACGATAGCAATGGCGACGGCATCGGCGACTTCCAGGGACTCGTTCAAAAGCTCGATTATCTCCAGAACCTCGGCATCACCGCGATCTGGATTCTCCCGTTCTATCCGTCGCCGCTCCGGGACGATGGGTATGACATCGCCGATTACTACAATGTCAATCCAGCCTACGGCACGATCGCCGACTTCAAGCATTTCCTGAAGGAATCCAAACGCCGGGGGATCCGCGTCATCACCGAGTTGGTCCTCAACCACACGTCCGATCAGAACGTCTGGTTCCAGAAATCTCGCCGCGCCCCCGCCGGGTCGCCCGACCGTGAGCTGTACGTCTGGAGCGACACCCCGGAAAAATATCAGGACGCCCGCATCATCTTCAAAGATTTCGAGACGTCCAACTGGTCCTGGGATCCGCTCGCTAAGTCTTACTATTGGCATCGATTCTACCATCACCAGCCCGATCTCAACTTCGAGAATCCCGAAGTGCACAAGATGCTCCTCAAGGTCATCGACTTCTGGCTCGCGATGGGAGTCGATGGACTCCGGCTAGATGCCGTTCCTTACCTCTACGAGGAGGAGGGGACCAACTGCGAAAACCTTCCGAAAACGCACGAATTCCTCAGGAAACTGCGTAAACACATCGACAACAAGTTCACGGACAAGATGTTGCTCGCCGAGGCAAACCAGTGGCCGGAGGATGCTGCAGCTTACTTTGGCGAAGGCGACTCCTGTCACATGAATTTCCATTTCCCGCTCATGCCACGGATGTTCATGGGCCTTCAAATGGAGGATCGATTCCCGATCATGGATATTCTCGACCAGACGCCGGCTATCGCCGACGGATGCCAATGGGCGACGTTCTTACGCAACCACGACGAGCTGACGCTCGAGATGGTCACCGACGAAGAGCGCGACTACATGTATCGGGTCTACGCCCAGGACCCACGCGCCCGGATCAATCTCGGAATCCGCCGGAGGCTCGCACCGCTTTTGCTTAATAATCGACGTAAGATAGAGCTGATCAACATTTTGCTATTTTCGCTCCCCGGGACGCCCATCATCTATTACGGCGACGAGATCGGCATGGGCGACAACATCTTTTTGGGTGATCGCGATGGGGTCCGGACCCCAATGCAGTGGAGTCCAGATCGGAACGCTGGTTTCTCGTTAGCGAACCCTCAACAGCTATTCCTCCCGGTCACCATCGATCCCGAATATCACTACGAAAGCATCAACGTCGAAAACCAGGAGCGCAATGTCTCCTCCTTGCTCTGGTGGATGCGTCGTGTGATCGCGATGCGTAAGAAATACAAGGCCTTCGGTAACGGCACGCTCACGTTTCTCTATCCGGAGAATGCGAAGGTCCTCATGTTCGTCCGGGAATACGAAGACCAGATCATCCTTGTGGTGATTAACTTGTCGCGATTCTCACAAGTCGTCGATGTCGACCTGTCCGATTATTCGGGCCGGACTCCGAAGGAAGTCTTCAGCCAGAACAAGTTCCCGATCATTAAGGATAGCCCCTACCTCTTCACGATGGGGCCGCACGACACCTACTGGCTGCTCCTCGAGCAGGAGCACGAGGTGGTGACAGTGACTGAAAGTCGACGAGGCGGGGATTTCGGTGGGAAGCTTTCGTGGAAGATCTTTTTCTCCGACGTTCGCCGCGAGGCCCTTGAGCACGATCTGCTTCCTGCCTATCTCGCGAAGTGCCGCTGGTTCGGCGGCAAGGGGCGACCCGTTCGATCGATGGTCATTCGCGATACGGTTCCCGTCGAAGACGGGATCTACGCTGCCCGCCTCCTTCTGATCGACGTCAACTACGTCGAGGGGAACCCGGAAACTTACGTTCTTCCGTTGCAATTTGAGACCGGCGAGCAGGCTAGCGCGATCCGGCAGGAATTCCCCCAAGCGATCATCGCTCAATTCGGCGAAGGGGCCGAAGAACTCATCCTGTTTGACGCGATCTTCGAGGCTCCCTTCCGCGCTGCCTTACTTCGAACGATGACGCAGAAGAAGCCGTCCAAGTCCGCGTCGGGCGAGTTGGTGGGCGATGCGACGAAGAGCCTTCGGAGCCGGGTGACCGAGGGCGAGGCGATGACGTCAAACGTCCTCCGCGCGGAGCAGAGCAATACGTCCGTCATCTACGCTGGCGAACTTTTTCTGAAGCTGTACCGCCGAATGGAAGAGGGAGTTAATCCGGACGTTGAGCTTACGCGCTTTCTTACGGAAAAAACGGACTTCGAAAATGTGCCGCCTTACTCGGGGGCCATCGAATATCACCACCGCGGCAACGAAGCCCGGGTGGTTTGTATGATGCAGTCGTTGGTTCAGAACCAGGGCGACGCTTGGACGTTGGCACTGGACGTTGTTGGTCGATACTTCGAACGGGTACTCACCGAGCAACCAACGCTCGGGAAGTTCAAACTGCCGAAGATCTCGGACATCGATGCGCCGCTTAACTTTCCACCCGAGTTCATTCACATGATTGGCGGAGTGTTTCCCGAGCGGGCGCGCGTATTGGGTCAGCGCACCGGCGAGATGCACTTGGCGCTCGCGTCCGACAAGTCGGATCCGACCTTCGCTCCCGAGGCGTTCACAACCCTCTACCAGCGTTCGGTGTATCAATCGACGCGAAATTCCCTTCGACGGACCTTCCAGTCGATCAATCGGCACCTCAAGAGTCTGCCGGAGAACCGCCGGGATGAAGCGTCTGCTATCCTGAGTCGCGAGAAGGAGATTCTCGACCGGGTGGGACGGCTGATTGGCGAGAAGATCCTCACGGATAAGATCCGGATCCACGGGGATTATCACCTTGGGCAGGTGCTCTACACGGGACGCGACTTCATCATCATCGACTTCGAGGGAGAACCGGCGCGGGCGTTGAGCGAGCGAAAGCTCAAACGTTCGCCGCTGCGCGACGTCGCTGGAATGCTCCGCTCCTTTCATTACGCCGCGTACACGGCTCTGGCTCAACGCATAGCGGTGCGGAACGTCGACGTCCCAACCGTGTCGCCGTGGGCGGACATGTGGTATGAATACGTGAGTCGTGTCTTTCTGCAATCTTACCTCACGACGGTCAATGGAGCGTCGTTCGTACCGGAAGATCGCGCTGGGTTTGAGGTCTTGCTCGAATCATTCTTGCTCGATAAGGCGATCTACGAGGTCGGCTACGAGGCAAACAATCGTCCAGATTGGATCATGATCCCGCTTCGTGGTATCAGGCAAATCTTGGATTCGTGAATGAAAATGCGTTAGCGGTCTAGTGGTCCCGCTCCGATAATTAAGTCGTGTTCGGCACTAACCTACCCAGAGACCACACCGAAGTGCGCGCCGCTCTCATTGTCTGGGGAGGAGTTTGGCGCGAGTGGGTCGCCGTGCTTCGACCCTGGGATGTAAATGCCCGGTTCACTCCGTGCCTATTGGCCGGGACTCGGCGTCCTCTGCCGCAGGCTTAAACTCCCCGGAGAAATGGTCCGTTCGATCCGCGATGTCACTTCCTGACGAGACCTACTCGGAAGCAGCGACGCACGTCGCTGCAAGTATCTAGTCTATCCTCGACCGGAGACCTAGCTGCCGACGAAAGCTGTCGTCATACAGTCGCCAATTACCGTTTTGCTCCGTAGGCGTTGTTACGGTCGGCGGTCATGAGATCCTCGCCCCGCTTCTGCAGAACAAAGGTGTTGTTATCGCCGTGCTTGGCCCAAGGCCCCGGGGGGACGTCCTTGAAGTCGACGAACTTCCAGTCGGTGACGTCTTTCCCGGTCATACCAAGGTAGTCTCGGACGGCCGGACTGACGTCTAATCCGGCACCACCATTGAGATTCATCTTCGGACGCTCGTTGCCAAAGACGTATTCCCAGTGATCCGTGCGGAACGGTCCGCAGTCTTCCCACTGCGCGTAGGCGATGCGGTTCTTGTGACGGATGGCCAACCAACGACCCTTGCAAACCGACTTGCCCGGACGCTCGAAAGCCTCGCGGAACCAGGGGATCGCTTCGCGCGACTCAGGCTTGGTGGTCCCACGGGTGACGTCGTTGTAGGGGAGGGCGACGTAAAACGGATTTTGTCTCGGAGTGAATTTTTTCGGTAGGAAGTCTTTGCGCGCTGCTGGATCAGGATCGTCGTAGCCGCCGAAGTTCGCGGTCCAGTTTTGGTCCCAGGAGCTCTTGTAATTCGACACCGGGTTGTTCTGGGATGGATCTTCACCGACCCAGAAGACGGTAGTGACGATGTCTCGCTTCCAACCGTATCGGCTGAAACCGAAGCGAAATTTGCTCGCCGAAACGACCTGCGGCTCGACCTTGAGGAGGGCTTTCTCCCGCAGCTTCTCCGCGTATTTAAAGAAATCAGCCGAGGCGGAGACCGTGGACTCAGCGCGAAGCGGAGCCAAGTGGACGCCCAGGAGGAGAAGACTGAGAAGGCTTGTTCGGGCCAGCATCGAAGACTTATCGAGAGATCGTGGGCGGATTGCAAGTTGAATTCAGGTGCTAGCGGCAACCGCAATCCACCCCATTTTCGGTGAATGGAAGCTCCCCACCCGCGTTGTCACGAGTCACCACAGAAATACCCGTCCCAGCTCCCTAACGAAACTTGAGGACGATCAGCATAGAGTTTTGGACTCGGGCTTTCGGATGGGGCGGTTGTCAGGAGCAATCTCGGGCGGTGCGAGGTCCCGCCCAGCCTGCGCGCGGTCTCACTGGGCGCTCTTGCTTCGCGCAAAATGCCAGCGAATTGGTGCAAGGCCGAGATGTGCGGTGGTCCGACGATGGCGTCTTTGGCTTCTTCTTCGAACACACCCTCAGGTGCGGCGCATCGTGGTGTCGTGGAGAAACTTCGCGTCGTCGGTCTGGGGGTAGTCGAGGGTGTAGTGGAGGCCGCGGCTTTCCTTGCGACTGATGGCGCAATCAACGATGAGGGAGGCGACGGTCACGAGATTGCGCAGCTCCAACACATCGGTGGTGACTTTGAAGTTCCAGTAGAACTCCTGAACCTCGGTGTGGAGATTGCGAAGCCGAGTGGCGGCACGGGCCAAGCGTTTGTCGGTGCGAACGATGCCGACGTAATCCCACATGAGGCGGCGGATCTCATCCCAGTTGTGGTAGATAACGACGAGTTCATCCACGTCTTGCACCTTGCCGGGCCGCCATTCTGGCAAATCGAAGCGGGTCCGGGCTGGGCGGTGTCGAGTGGTTTTCTCTGCCGCCCGGTGCGCGAGGACCAATCCTTCGAGCAACGAATTGCTGGCGAGTCTATTCGCGCCGTGGAGCCCAGTGCAGGCTGCTTCGCCGATGGCGTAAAGCCCGCGCAGAGACGTCTCCCCTTTGAGATCGGTCTTGATGCCGCCGCATTGGTAGTGGGCGGCGGGCACGACCGGGATGGGGTCGGTCGTGATGTCGATCCCGTAGCGCAAGCAGGTCTCGTAGATGGTCGGGAACCGGCTTTTGACGAATTCCGGCGGCTTCATCGAGATGTCGAGGTAGACGCATTTGCTGCCCGTGCGTTTCATCTCGCCGTCGATGGCGCGGGCGACGATGTCGCGGGGGGCGAGTTCCGCGAGGGGGTGGTGGCGGTCCATGAAGCGGCGGCCCTGCTCGTCGACGAGAATGCCGCCTTCGCCGCGAACAACTTCGGAAACGAGAAACGATTTCGCCTCTGGCTGGAAGAGACAGGTGGGGTGGAATTGGATGAACTCCATGTTCGAAACCGCCGCACCGGCCCGCCACGCCATCGCAACCCCGTCGCCGGTCGCGATGTCGGGGTTTGTCGAATACAGGTAGACCTTCCCGCAGCCGCCGGTCGCCACGATCGTCACGTCGGTCCGGATCGTCTCGACCAGACCGGTGGCCTCGTCGAGCACGTACAAGCCGACGCAGGCGTTTTGCATGGCGTAGCCAAGTTTGCCGGTCGTGATGAAATCGACGGCCATGTGACTTTCTAGAATCGTGATATTTCGGTGCTCACGTGCTCGCTCTACGAGAGTGGTCTCGATGGCCAGACCAGTGGAATCTTGAAAGTGAAGGACGCGTCGCTTCGAGTGCCCACCTTCCTTACCGAGATCGAGTTCGCTCTCGCCATTCTCGTCGAGGCGCTCGTCAAAGTGCACCCCGTGGGCGATGAGTTCGCGAATGCGATCAGGACCCTCGGTCACGACGGCCCGAACGGCCGCTTCGTCGCACAGTCCGGCCCCCGCCGTGAGGGTGTCGCCGATGTGAAGTTCGAAGGAATCTTGCTCACTCACGACGCAAGCAACGCCTCCCTGCGCCCAGGCCGTGTTGGAATCTGCCAGGCCTCGCTTGGTGACGATGGCGACGCTGCCGTGCTCTGCGGCTTTGAGGGCGAAGGACAGTCCAGCGATGCCGCTGCCGATGACGACGTAATCAAATTCTCTCATGCTCGTGGCGAAATCGTCACATTATCAATGAGCCGCGTGCCTCCGAGAAAAATAGCGGCAGCCAACCGCGACGGCCGCGTGAGACGGCGCGGGGGAGCGAGGGTGTCCGCATCGACGACTCTCACGTAGTCGATCCGCGCTCCCGGGATGGCACGAATCGCACGAATTGCGGCGGCTTCGATTCCAGCCGGAGTTTTCCGAATCGAGATGGCCCCGACGAGTGCGGTGTGGAAGCGGGGCGCAATGGTGCGCTCATCGCGGGAGAGCAATCGGTTGCGCGAACTCATCGCCAGACCATCCGGCTCGCGGACGGTTGGGTGAGCGTGGATGCGGACCGGCAAATGAAGATCGCGGACGAGACGTCGTATGATCGCAAGTTGTTGCCAGTCCTTTTCTCCGAAGACCGCTTGGTCGGGCTGGAGGATGTTGAAAAGCTTGGTGACCACCGTGCAAACGCCGCCAAAGTGGCCCGGGCGGGTGGCGCCGCAGAGGGTGGAGGAGAGCGCCATCTCATCAACGACGACCGAGGCGTCCGAGGCGTGAATCTCGCTCGGATCGGTGGGGCGAAAGAGAAGATCGACGCCGGCGCGACGGCAGATGCTCGCATCCTCCCGCCCCGAACGAGGGTAGTCGTCCAGGTCGGCAAGCCGGTCGAACTGCGTTGGATTCACGAAGATCGAGACCACGACGGTCCCGCAGCTACCAGCTAGTTGTCGCGCGCGATGGATGAGTGCTTCGTGCCCCGCGTGGAGCGCGCCCATCGTCGGAACGAAGACGACGGGGGAGGGCGCCCGGTCGAGCGTTGATCGCGCAGCGCCGACTCCTCGCGCGATCTTCACAAGGGGTGGGACGTCACTCGCGAGTGTCGACCGGCGCGGGCGACGGGATCACGAGAGAATTGAGGGGCGACGAATCCGCCACCGGTTCGGCCGCCGCCGGGGCGGGGGCCAATACTGCATCCGAGGCATCGGTCGAGATCTCGCCAACGACCGGTGCCACGGCTTCGGTCGGCTCCGACGTCGTTGCAGAAGCGCCGTCAATCGGCGCGACAGCCTCGGATGCCGCTGGGACCGTCGCAGCGGCGGGAGCAGGGAGGTTCTTCAATTCCTGTTGGATCTTCGTATCGCCGCCGGAGCCGGCGCGGGCGTAGAGCATCGCGAGAACCAGAGTGACGACGAAAAATAGCCCGCCGAGCCAAGTCGTGAATTTTGCGAGCACGTTCGTTGTCTGCGCGCCAAACATGTTGTCGGTCATGCCCCCACCGAACGCAGCGCCAAGTCCTTCGCTCCGAGGACGCTGCATGAGGGTGACGAGAATCATGAGAGCGCACATGATCACGTGGATCGCGAGGAGAGAGTAGAGCAAAATGGGCATCGGAAGAGTCGAGGAATCTGACAGAACCCAAGCGTTTGTAAAGTCGCGAGGGAGGGCCGCCATAGCACGCGGAAAATCGCTGATCCAGCTGAACGCAAAATGTTTCCCTCAATAGATCGACTGAAGCGAGGGGAACACCTCGTTGGCTCAAGCCAATCCAACACGGTCCGCGACCGACGATTCAATCCAAGGATTAAAGCCCATCCCCGTTTCTGACCCCATTTCCCCGCACGGCCACCGCCATCGGCGTAAGAGAAAATCTGCAGGACGGACCTAGACGAGGCAGGCGAGGGGGCCGAGTAAAGATGCGCGGACGCTGGCGCGCTTGTATGCTGGGAAGGCAAGAAAGATCGCATCCAGCGCAAAACGAACCAGGCGAACGCATGAACAGGTTGGCAATTGAGGCATTGTTGCACCTATGCACGGACCGATACCGACGCACGCTCTCAAAGTCGTGAAACGCACGTTTTTGAACGCATACACGGACGGACTGCCCCTCTCGACTACGGTATTCCCGAAGGTTTGTTCCGACCCTTTACTCAGGTGCGCTAAACGCGTTCCTTTCCCAGCCGTTCAACTCGCCCGCGATTTCTAGGAGCGGCTTTCGGGTCGGGCGGGTGTGCTCGTAATAGAAGAACGGCGTTCTTTATTGGACGCCGCGACAGCAGAGGATTTGGGAGCCGCAGGGATCCTTGCGGCGATCTGCGGCTGCCAGCCGAAGGCCGAGGGACGGCCTGAGACAGACTGCTCGAAGAGCAGCCCCGAAGTGGTGCGGGAGCCGGGGCGGCTCCGGCATCAACCTGCAACGACACCCACCAAAACGCCCGACGGCACCAGGCGATGGCAGCCGCCCTAGAGGCCGACTGGTTGCGGCCTGCAACACCCAGGACGCCGCCCGGCCTGCCTGACTTTTCGCCCGGTTCGCTCGCCCTCGTCAACTGGCATCCCCGCGCTTGCACGGGGCGTGACAGCGCCCACGGCTCTGCGGGGGTGTTGGCGCGAGCCGTGCGCGCCCGCTCGTGCGTGAGAGCGCCCGCGCGATAGCGCATTCGTAGAAGCAGGGCAGGTCGAGCGCGCAGCCTGGGAAGGCAATCTCGGCTCTGCGATCACCGGAACCGCCGGAGCGGCTGGCTTACACTGGGGAGCGGACCGCGCGGGGGCGGGGCCGCTCTGGGACCCGTCCCGGCGGGGGCTGCAGGGCTGGTCAACCGAGCATTGCCGCATGGCGTCGATTCTGTATTGCGGCCTGGCGCGGGACCTGCCCGACCCGCTCTGGGGTCGGAGGCATTACTTCACCCAACTCGCGGCAACGTATTAGCCGAGCGAGTCCTTCGCAGCGCTTGGCTGCGAAGGGCGAGCGGTGCCGCGGAGGGTCCCTTCAGGGAGGGACCGCATCAGGCACGGCTATACGGTGGCGCTGTTGGGTGATGTCATGCCGCGCAGGTCTCGTGACAGGCCGCAATCGTAGCCCCTCCGAACGCGCTCTGGCGGAGGGTGGAGTTTGCAGGACGGGTGCTGTCGGAGACGGTGAGCGTTCGAGTTACGGCAAATGAGCGTCGGCGCGACGGATGTCGGGACCATGGGGACATTTCGCATCCGGCGTGACGGCGCGGTCGGACGCGGAAGCTGGCAGGCAATTGAGACAGTAAATGTTACTTTGAAGGACCGACCCCTTTCACGACCCCTTTCATGTCGCCTGACCGACCCCGTTTCCCCGTCGTCCGGAGCTGTACAACACGATAGCGAAACTGCCGAAGTGCCACCACAGTTTTCAGCAGCAGAATCAGAATGATCACAAATAGCTGCGTAACGTCCTCCATTTCCTCAAGATAGGGCAGCATCAGCGCCAATACAAATCCCGATCCAAGCAACATGACGAAAACCTCAACTGCTCCCTTCAAGATAATCTTTATCATGATAGAAGAAGAACCTACTTCCGCTCAAAGCTCTTAATTCCACTCTTGATGTCTCCGGCACCTTGACCTGCGAACTCCCCGTAAACCCAGTACGGAACTCCAGGCAAACCCACTGTGTACCTAATAAACTTATGTACCGGGTCCAGGACCGTCAAAATCGTAAATGTCCGTAAGCTCAAAATTAAAAGCGCAATCAACTGTTGAAGCGCTGAACGGTGTTCCACACTTAAAGTCGCATGTGTACTCCCAGCTCACATAGAACCTTTGAAGAGTTACCCTGAGGGCTCCGGATCTGGCAAAAACGAGTTGCTCCTCTCTACCACCGTGAAACCTGAAATCCCCACCATATCCGTTCTGTCTGAACCCGTCGCCTGCATCCCGCACTACGTCATTTGAAAGAACGCGAATCTGATCTCGGTTAACGGTGTCAACAACATCTTTAATTAGTCCAGATCCACTAATATCAAGAGTATCACTAGCGCTACCAGTTCGCCGCCCCCCCGAAATTGATGTAGTAAGGCCCATCGTGTAATGGATATACAAGGAGGTTGTTGCTTCTCCCGAAGATCCAGTGAACGCTGCATCAGCAGCAGAACCAATCGGAACTCCTCGATGGGCTATCTGTCCCTTGAATGAAGGCGCAAAATCATAATCGACTGTGGCAAGCCCAAACGGATCCAGCTTATTTACTGGGTCGCCTTCAACAAACGCGTACAAATTGAAACCGCCCTGCTCCTCAATCGGATCGCGGTTGAGCCATCTGCCGGTTTCGGGGTTATAGTAACGTAATAACCCGGGTGCGATTTCCGGCTCTAACGTGCCGTGCCACGAGTAACTTACGTTGATTTGTGAGCCGTTTTCGGTTTCTACGCGGAACGCGATTTTGGTGATCTCCGGCGCGTCGGATCGACGGCTGGGGAAGGAGGTTTTCGGCTCCGGGAAGAGGTCAATCAAGATCGAGGTCCTTCCGGGCGTCTTCCCAGGGGATCAGGGGTTTTCCGGCGTTTTCGGCGATGGCGTCCTCCAGATCGTGGAGGTCTTCGAGGTCCTCGACGCGCTCGCGCAAGGAGCAAAACTCGCGATAGAGTTTGCTCAGGGTCAGCGGCTCGGGATGGTCGGCGATTGCGGCGTTACTCATACGCTTCCTTTCGGTCTTTGGCAGCATAAACGGCGATCTGGTCGGCTTCCAGTGTAAAGAGGACTCGGTGGGATCCGATTCGGAGTCGATAGCGATTGCCTTTGGCCTCGAGTTTCTTGACGTCGCCCTGAAGGTCGTCGCGCAGAAGTTCCATGCGAAAGCCGATGTTGCGTCGGATGGGTTTTTCCATGGCCCGCAACTGCTGGCGGGCCTTTTCGCTGATGAAGAGCCGGTAACGCACGGGAACGAGGGTGGCGTCGCGGCCTACGATTGGCGAGTCGACTTCTCGCGGGGATGGAACCGGCGGTGGGCGGCCTTCAACTCGGTGATGGTGACGCGCAGGTAGCGCTCGGTGGTGACGAGGCTGCGGTGGCCGAGGATTTCCTGAACGTGGCGCAGGTTGGCTTTGTTCTGGAGCAGGTGGGTGGCGCAGGTGTGCCGCCAGACGTGGCAGGTGACGTGCTTTTTCACGCGGGCCATCTTCGCGCACTTGGTGACGATGCCGTCGAGGGTGGTGCGGCCCAGGGGCCGCGCCTGGCTGGAAAGGAAGAGCCGGGCGGTGGAGCGATCCCGGAGCAACTGCGGTCGAATGGCGTTGAGGTAGGTTTCCAGGAACCGGCAGGCCACGGTCGAAAGCGGGGCCACGCGGTCGCGCTCGCCCTTGCCCGCGTTGATGCGAAGGAGTTCTTCTTCGAGGTTCACGTCGCCGACTTCGAGAGCGAGCAGCTCGGCTTTGCGGACGCCCGTGGAGTAAAGGACTTCCAAAAAGGGTGCGGTCGCGGTAGCCGGTGAGCGTGCCGGTATCGGCGGCCTCGTTCACACGCCGGGCCTCGGAGGGCGTGAGGATGTTGCGTGGGAGGGTCTGCGGCTCGCGGGCGTAATGGAGTTCGGCGGCGGGATCGTGGGTGATGAGTCCTTCCTCCCGGAGGAACGCGAAAAGGTTCTTCACGGCGACGAGAAGCTGGTTCTGCGTTTTCGGGCTGCGGGCCGTGCCGCGGACCGTGGGCTGATAAAAGTTCTCGCGCTGGTAGTTCTCCAACTGCCGGGAGGTGATGGCGCTCAGATCGGTTTGCGCGGTCTCTGAGGTGGTGCTGAAAATGCGGACACGGGATAGACCAAGAAAAAGCCGTGAACGAAAAACCAAGAGAGACGAACAAAGGGCGACGATTTGACGAAGAGTTCAAACGAAGCGCGGTGGAGATGCTGGAAAGCGGAGCGCGAAGCGCGACACAACTGGCGGTCGAGCTGGGGATCTCGACATGGAGCCTGGGCAGGTGGAAGAAGATCTACGGGAGGGCCGCCGCCGGGACGGGTCCGGAGGGGGGAGGAGGACCCGTCCCGGCGGCGGGGCGGCCCCAGGACCTCGCCAGCGAGAACGCTCGCCTGCGACGGGAACTGGAGTTCACCACCCGCCAACGAGACATTTTAAAAAAAGCCTGCGCCATTTTGGGCCAGGAACCGTCGAACGCTTCGCGCTGATCGAGACGATGGAAAAGAACACTTTTACCCTCAAGGAGCTTTGCCTGGCGCTGGAAGTCAGCCGCAGCGGCTACTACGCCCACGGGAAAAAAGCCGGAGGCCTGCGCCAGCGTGAGGACGCCGATCTGAGTGATCGGATCGAATCCGCTTTCCACGAGAACCGCCGAACCTACGGGACGCGGCGGCTGCGTGTCGTCCTCGATCGGGAAGGACAAGTCTGCGGGCGACGGCGCATCTCGCGATTGATGGCCCAAAAAGGGCTGTGTGCCTTGCGCAAGGGCCGTTATCGGCCCCGCACGACCGATAGCCGCCACCCTCATCCCATCGCCCCCAATCGGCTATTGCCCGATACGATAAACACAACCTCGGTCACCCCCGAGCAAACGTGGGTGGCTGACATCACCTATCTACCCACCGGTGAAGGCTGGCATTATCTGGCTGCCGAAATGAACCTTGCTTCCCGTCGGATCGTGGGCTGGAAAACGGGCTCAACCATGGAGAGCACCCTCGTCGAAAGCGCCTTCGACCGTGCCGTTTTGCTCTCAGGCACGCGTCCGCAACTCCACCATTCCGACCGCGGCAGCCAGTATGCTGCTGGGGCTTTCCGCTCCCTGCTCGACTCCCATGGTGTGACGACAAGCATGAGCCGACGCGCTAACTGCTATGATAACGCCGCCATGGAGTCGTTCTGGTCCACTCTCAAAACCGAATGCTTCCACGCTGGCCCTCCGGCCACCCGCGCCCAAGCAAACGCAATGCTCTTCGACTACATCGACACCTTCTACAATCCGCGCCGTCTCCATAGATCCCTCGACTACCAATCACCCCTCGAATACGAAAACTCACTCAATAACCTAACAACCAAAACAGACTAACTTCCCCTGTCCACTTTTTCGGCTCCACTTCACTCGGGCAGCGCCGCGGCCAGGCGCACGAGCGAGCGGACGTAGGCCGCGATGGTGGCGGGCGAGTAGTTGAGCAGCTCCAACTGCGAGCGGTAACGCTCGATGCCTTCGTCCAAGCTCATGGTCGGAGGCGGCTGCGCGGGTGGGCGCGACGGTGCGCGGCCTTCATTTCGCCGACGCTCACGCGGGTGTAAATCTGCGTGGTCTTCAAACTGCGGTGGCCAAGCAGTTGCTTGACCTGCACGAGGTTCGCCCCGCCCGCGAGCAGGTGCGTGGCGCACGAATGCCGCCAAACGTGCGGCGTGACGGGCTTTTTAATCCCGACGGCGCGGGCGGATTGCTTGACCATCACCTGGATCATCTGGCTTTTGAGCGGGCCGTGCGGCTGGCGCGAGCAAAGCCACAACGCGCGTTCGTCGCGGCGCTCCTGGCTCCACGGACGGCGGACACGTTCGAGGTATTCGCGGAGCCGGGCCGCGGCCTCGCCGCCCATCGGAACGACGCGATCCTTGGCGAACTTGCCACGGGTCACCCGCACGAACCCATGGCGCCAATCGGCGTCGTGGATCGTGAGCGCGGCCATTTCCTCGAGCCGGATCCCGGTCGAGTAAAAGAGTTCGAGGATGGCCCGGTCCCGGATCCCGCGCTCTTCCCGCGGATCGGGCGCCTCGAGCAGCCGCTTCACTTCCCCGGCCGTCAGGATCGTGCGCGGCAGGCGGTCCTCGAGCTTGGGAAGGACCAGCCCGAGGCAGGGATCGAGCAACACGACGTCGGTGGTTTCGAGATGCTCGAAGAACCGACGGGAAATAGGGGTCAGGGAAATAGGGGTCAGGGAAATAGGGGTCAGTGTGCAAAAACGAAATGCGTCGGACTTTCTTAGGCTC
The DNA here is from genome assembly GCA_963803825.1 of uncultured Verrucomicrobiae bacterium. Taxonomy (GTDB): domain Bacteria; phylum Verrucomicrobiota; class Verrucomicrobiia; order Chthoniobacterales; family JAATET01; genus CAVVKW01. The sequence goes on from CAWDOJ010000016.1 coordinate 30,633, forward strand.
AATCCAGTCCCTCGATCCACGCCTTGAACGGGTCGTCAAACTCTGTCGGCATGCCTTGATCTCTCGTTTCTGTCCGAAGCTGCTGCCCGACATTTGCGGCGCTCTTCATTTTCAGGCGTCTCGCGATCCAGCCATGCGAGACCGTCGTGCGAGACCGCACCACTCTGGCAATCTCAAGTCTTCGCTGATCACCGTCGGGCACGTCCGCGAGATTTCGTTCCCCCAATCCCGCCGCCGCAATCCCGCCGCCCCGTAACCCCATGGATATTAACTCCTCTGCATGCTCCAGGTCCTGCGCCCGCCGCTCCGGCGAGCCTTGATACGCTCTTGATTGCGCGGTTTTCATCTTCGCCGCCAACAAACAGCGCAGCTTCTCGGCAAACCTCTCGCTCCCCCAATCCCATCTGCGACGCAAGTGACTCATCCGCGCATCAAAGTTCTCCGGCAGCGGTTCCACTTCACCTGCCTCCCCCTCATCTCTCGCCCGTTGATCCAGATCCTCGACCATCTGTCGACGTCCTTCCACACAATCCTCGTCACTCAATCGCCTCAGACCATCCGCCGCCGCGAGCCACTTCGCCCTTCGCCCTTCGCTCCGGCACCAATGCGTAGCCTCCCGCCACACTGGGTGAATGTCTTCGATAACCCGTCGGTAATAGTCCGGCGCATCGCCTTCGACGACGACCGCCTTGTAGCGATCTCCGAAGACCTTCCCCCGAGCGCGTTGCCGCACGCTGAACCGTCGCGTATAGGTATTTTGAACCCATTTCATCCCCTCCACCAGATTGGCTTCCGGCGTCTCAATCAGCAGATGGTAATGATTGCCCATCAAAACCCACGCATGCACCCGCCAACCTGTCCGACCCCAAGCCTCGGCGATCACCTGTAGAAAGAATCGCCGATCCTCATCGTCCTCGAAGATGTTCTCCCGCTGGTTCCCTCGCGCCATCACGTGGTAATACGCTCCCGCATACTCAACTCGCAGAATCCGCGCCATTCAGTGATATCTATCGACCGAATCCCACCGCCTTAATTCGCTTTTGCACACTGACCCCTATTTTTCCTGACCCCTATTTTTCACTATTTTTCACTATTCTTGAAATTTGATCTTCGCGGGCTGGACGGCGACATTTCGGCTCTCTGGACGAAGGCGGCAGGGTTGGACGGTCGGTCAAGGTGGGCGGAATTTCCTGCGAGCTTCTCGATGGGTGCGATCATCGCCTGGTGGCGGCGAAGATGGGAGCGGGTGGTGGCTTATCAGCGGGGGACGAGGAGGCGGGAGTGGCT